>NZ_WTZA01000001.1:0-1495000 GCF_009827495.1 Tsuneonella aeria | reverse complement strand
GAGCGGTAGCGGAGCGTTCCGTAAGCGAGTGAAGCGGGAGGGTAACCGACCGTGGACGTATCGGAAGCGAGAATGCTGACATGAGTAGCGACAAAAAGGGTGAGATGCCCTTTCGCCGAAAGACCAAGGGTTCCTGCGCAACGCTAATCGGCGCAGGGTGAGCCGGCCCCTAAGACGAGCCCGAAGGGGGTAGTCGATGGGAACCACGTTAATATTCGTGGGCCTGGAGATGTGTGACGGATCGCGGAAGTTGTTCGACCTTATTGGATTGGTCGGGCAGCCAAGTGGTTCCAGGAAATAGCCTCTCCATATAGACCGTACCCGAAACCGACACAGGTGGTCAGGTAGAGTATACCAAGGCGCTTGAGAGAAGTATCCTGAAGGAACTCGGCAAATTGCCTCCGTACCTTCGGAAGAAGGAGGCCCTCTTTCTGCGCAAGCAGTTGGAGGGGGCACAGGCCAGGGGGTAGCGACTGTTTAGCAAAAACACAGCACTCTGCTAAGTCGGCTTCAAGACGACGTATAGGGTGTGACGCCTGCCCGGTGCTCGAAGGTTAAGAGGAGGAGTGCAAGCTCCGAATTGAAGCCCGAGTAAACGGCGGCCGTAACTATAACGGTCCTAAGGTAGCGAAATTCCTTGTCGGGTAAGTTCCGACCTGCACGAATGGCGTAACGACTTCCCCACTGTCTCCAGGATATGCTCAGCGAAATTGAATTCTCCGTGAAGATGCGGAGTACCCGCGGTTAGACGGAAAGACCCCGTGCACCTTTACTGCAGCTTCAGAGTGGCATTAGGAAAGAACTGTGTAGCATAGGTGGGAGGCTTTGAAGCGACGGCGCCAGCTGTCGTGGAGCCATAGGTGAAATACCACCCTGTTGTTTTCTGATGTCTAACCACGCACCGTTAGCCGGTGTTGGGACCCTCTGTGGCGGGTAGTTTGACTGGGGCGGTCGCCTCCTAAAGAGTAACGGAGGCGCGCGATGGTAGGCTCAGGACGGTTGGAAACCGTCTGCTAGAGTGCAATGGCATAAGCCTGCCTGACTGCGAGACTGACGAGTCGAGCAGAGACGAAAGTCGGTCATAGTGATCCGGTGGTCCCTCGTGGAAGGGCCATCGCTCAACGGATAAAAGGTACGCCGGGGATAACAGGCTGATGATTCCCAAGAGCTCATATCGACGGAATCGTTTGGCACCTCGATGTCGGCTCATCACATCCTGGGGCTGGAGCAGGTCCCAAGGGTTTGGCTGTTCGCCAATTAAAGTGGTACGTGAGCTGGGTTCAGAACGTCGCGAGACAGTTTGGTCCCTATCTGCCGTGGGCGTCGATTGTTGAGAGGAGTTGCCCCTAGTACGAGAGGACCGGGGTGAACATACCTCTGGTGTACCTGTCGTTTCGCCAGAAGCGCAGCAGGGTAGCTATGTATGGACGGGATAACCGCTGAAAGCATCTAAGCGGGAAGCCTCCCTCAAGATAAGCAATCATCGAACCGTCGTAGACCACGACGTTGATAGGCCGGGTGTGGAAGTGCAGTAATGCATGTAGCTAACCGGTCCTAATAGTTCTGTTCGCGCTTGATGAATCTGCACCATCAATGACAGGCCTGCCTGTTGTTGAAGGAAGATCGTCCAGCCAGACGCTCATCTAAACACATGCAAGTGCATCGATTAAATCCCGCATCCGCCAGCTTCATTGCTTGGTGACCATAGCGTCAGTGACCCACCCGATCCCATCTCGAACTCGGCCGTGAAACCTGACAGCGCCGATGGTACTAACGCTCAAGCGTTGGAAGAGTAGGTCGTTGCCAGGCATTGAAGCCGGCGGGTGCAGGTATAACCCATTCACAAGTCAAAGGGCCGACCCGCAAGGTTGGCCCTTTTGGCGTCTTTGCCGACGCCATTCCACGGTGCCGCGGGGTGGAGCAGTCCGGTAGCTCGTCAGGCTCATAACCTGAAGGTCGTTGGTTCAAATCCAACCCCCGCAACCAACGCCAGCGTACAAAGCCCGCCGCTCTCCGGAGCGGCGGGCTTTGTACGTTCTGGGTCTCCAGGTTCGGAACATCGCCGAGATCGCGATGGAGCGTCAGGTCCGTTACGCGCTTGCCGTCGGTTCGTGGGGTCATGTCGATGTGGCTAATGAGCACGGCGAACAACCGGTGCCCTTCGCGGCGGAGATGGTCTCACCGTTGACCATCTCCGGCAGGTTGGGCGCTCGCCGCGACTGTGCTCACGCCTGGAGCACCGCTCTATCAGCGATATCCTCGGCACGTTCATATACGCGCGCAGCTCCCCGCTCGGCGGCGATCGCCACAGCGCGGGTGCTAAGCCCTTCGACCGAAATTCGAATGACGATGGCGTTGAGGGGGGTGTCGAGGGTGCGCCTGTCCGCACCTTCCAATCCAATGAGCCGCCGCTCGGCTACCACCACGGCGAAGCGTTCCCAAACCTCGTAGTCAGCGCTCCTCCTCTGCGCCCAAGACCAGGATCGCATCCCCCGGTTGCCACGGCCTGATCCTCGTCATGACCGCTGCGTAGAGCGGTGATGCAAGGAAACCGGCCAGCCACGATGACAGACGGGGCATGGCCTGCGTCTTGAACCAATCGGGTTCGACGGCCGCAAACTGACGGACGAACGGCAGGATGGCGGCATCGGCGAAGCCCCGTGCGGCCCCGCACAGCCAGTTTGTCCTGGACAACCGTGCTTCGAGGTCACGCAGAAACATGAGCCCGCTGGCCCGGTGGACCTGCGGGTCTGTCCCATGGCGGCTGGCGTACTTGTACCTGTCGAGATCGAACTTGAACGCGGTGTCGTTGCGCGCGACCAGATCCGGATCGTCGCGTTCCAGCCATCCTTCGGGATCGTGGCGGCCGAGCGCCCAGTGCATGATGTCGAGGCTTTCCTCGATCACCGCCCCGTCTGGGGCGATCAGCACCGGCACCGTACCCTTGGGCGACGCGGCCAGCATGGATTCCGGCTTGTCTTTCAATGACACCTCGCGCAGCTCGCAGCGTATTCCGCTGATGACGAGGGCCAGCCGCGCGCGCATGGCATAAGGGCAGCGGCGAAAGCTGTAGAGGACAGGCGCGCGCGCCTCATCCCTCATCCTGGACCGCCCCGACATGGGCGCCGCCGCGCGCGGCCGCGAGACGTTCTTGCCGGTGCCGCTCGCGGTAGGATGCGCGCTGGCCCTCGTCTCGCTCGCCGTGACAAGCCGGGCAGCTCGCCCCTTCTTCGTAAAGCGGCGATGCCCTGTCCGCGGGCGCGACCGGCCGGCGGCAGGCGAAGCAAAGCGCGTGCGTCCCCGGCGTGAGCCCGTGGCCCACAGACACACGCTGATCGAACACGAAGCATTCGCCTTTCCATCGGCTGTCGGCCGGCGAAACCTGTTCGAGATATGCGAGGACGCCGCCCTTGAGGTGGTACACGTCATCGAGGCCTTGCGTTTTCAGCCATGCCGAAGCCTTCTCGCAGCGGATGCCGCCCGTGCAGAACATGGCGACCTTCCGCGGGATGCCGCCGCCGAGCAGAGCCTCGCGTTCCCGGGCGTACCAGGCGGGAAAGTCGCGGAAGGTCTCCGTCCCGGGATCGACCGCGCCCGCGAAGGAACCGATGGCCACTTCGTAGGCGTTGCGGGTGTCGATCACGATCGTATCCGGATCGTCGATCAGCGCGTTCCACTCGAGCGGCGACACGTATGTGCCCGCATTCGCCGCCGGATCGATCCCGGGCTGTCCCATGGTCACGATCTCGGCCTTGATGCGCACCTTCATGCGGTGGAACGGCATCGCTTCCGCGCGCGAATACTTGACGTCGAGGCCGCCGCAACCGGGCAGGGCGCGGATATGATCGAGGACGTTCGCGATGCCTTGATCGGGGCCGGCGATCGTGCCGTTGATGCCCTCTGGCGCCAGCAACAGCGTGCCGCGCACGCCATTGTCACGGCAAGCGCGGCGCAATCCGGCCTGAAGCCGGGCGCAGTCTTCCATCGGCGTGAAATGGTACAGCGCCGCGACGCAAACGGGGTGAGGGCCGGGACGGGAATCGGTCATTTGGCGGGAGGCGTCGGCGCGCACGGATATCAGCGCTGCTTCTTCGCCGTCGCGGCGTTGAAATCGGGGTCCTTCTTCGCGACCCAATCGATGAACTTGCGCACGGTGGGGTGGGCCCGCAATCCTTCCACGTCGAGGCCGTAGCGCTGGAGCTCGGCATTCGTGAAGGTGGCCGTCAGGGTCTGCTGGCAGATAGGATGCATCGGCACGACATCGCGCCCGCCGCGGCTCTTCGGAACAGGATGATGCCAGACGATCGTCCGCCCGCCCGGCCGCTCACACAGCCAGCACTCTGGCGGAGGCGGCGCGTCCTCTTCGGCGCCGAAGTCCTCTCGCGGTCCGTGTTTGGGATGTTTGCGGGCCATCTGCCTTGGTCTCGAACCCTTTGCCTTGCGCGCTTCACCTAGGCGGGAACGCCGTGCTTGGCCACTCCCCGCGACAACGCCGCATCGCTGCGCTATCTTGGGCGCGAAGAATATCGCGAGGAGACAATCATGGCGACGGCCGGCAAGACCCATTCCAATGACGACATGGCCCCAGCCGAATGGGCCGCGCGGGTGGACCTGGCGGCGGCGTATCGCCTGGTGGCGCTCTACGGCTGGGATGACCTCATCTTCACGCACCTTTCCGCCCGCGTGCCGGGGCCGGAGCACCATTTCCTGATCAACCCCTACGACATGATGTTCGAAGAGATCACGGCATCCTCGCTGGTCAAGATCGACGTCGATGGCGCGCCGGTGGGTCCGGCGACGCACCCGGTCAATCCGGCGGGGTTCACGATCCATTCCGCGATCCATATGGCGCGGGAGGACGCGCAGGCGGTGATGCATCTCCACACGCCGCACGGGCAGGCGGTCTCGGCAATGGAGTGGGGCCTGTTGCCGCACACCCAGACCGCGATGATCGCCGCGCACGACGTGGCCTATCACGACTACGAAGGCATCGCGACAGATCTCGAGGAGCGCGAGCGGCTCGTCGCCGATCTCGGCACGCGCAACGCGATGATCCTGCGCAACCATGGCACGCTGACGGTGGGGGAGAATGTGGCGGCGTGCTTCCTGCGCCTCTATTTCCTCGAACGCGCGTGCGAGGCGCAGGTCCACATGCTGGCGGCCGGGCGCGAGAACCTCAACACCCCGCCGCAGGGAACGCCGGAGAAAGTCAAGGAGCAGAGCAACCCGAGGGGCATGGGCGCGCTGGCGCAAATGCTCGCGTGGCCTGCTCTCCTGCGGAAGCTCGACCGGATCGATCCTTCATTCCGCGACTGAGCGGCTCGCTCGTGGAACTGGCTGGCTGCTCCGGCGCTTGGGAAGAGAACCCTTGGCCGGAGCGCAGATCCATGCCCGACGAAAAGACCGCCATCCTCTATCGCATGATCCTGCCGGATCACACGTGCCCTTTCGGCGTGCGCGCCCGGGAAATGCTGGAAGATGCCGGCTACACGGTCGACGACCGCATCCTCTCCAGCCGCGAGGAAGTGGAAGCGTTCAAGAGCGAGCATGGCGTCGCGACAACGCCGCTGGTGCTCATCGACGACGAGGCGGTCGGCGGGAGCGAGGAACTGGCGGCTTTCCTGAAGAGCTGAGCCGCTCGCCGGCTCACACCGGCCCGAGCACTTCCACCAGCGGCCATCCACCGCGGGACGCGGTGACCTCCGCCTCGATCCCGAAGACCGCGCGCAGGCGTCCGGCGTCGACGGTTTCCGCGGGGGCTCCGTCCGCGACGATCGCGCCGCCTTTCATCCACACGATACGATTCGCATAACGCGCGGCGAGCGACAGGTCGTGCACCACCGCCAGCACGCCGCGCCCGGCGTCTGCTGCCGCCCGGAATATCCGCATGGCCGCATGCTGGTAACGCGGATCGAGCGCGGTCACAGGCTCGTCCGCGAGGATGAGAGGCGTCCGGGCAGCCAGGGCGCGTGCAAGGTGGACCCGGCCCAGCTCGCCGCCCGACAGGGTATCGGTTGGGCGATCCGCCAGATGATCGAGATCGCATTGCGCCAGGGCCTCCGCCAGCGCAGCAGCGTCGGCCTGGCTCAGCAGGCCCGGCGCCGCGCCATAAGCGAAGCGACCCAACGCCACCACGTCGCGCACCGGCTGGGCCCATGCAAGGTCGCGGGTCTGCGGCAGGTAGGCGACCAGTCGGGCGCGCTCGGCAGGGCGCAGCGTCCCCACCGGCCTGCCATGCATCGTCACGGTTCCCCGGTCGGGAGCTAGCAGGCCGAGCGCGAGGCGCAGCAGCGTGGACTTGCCGGCGCCATTCGGGCCCACGAGCACCGTCAGCTCGCCCGGTCGCAGCGTCAGACAGGCGTCCTTCACCAGCGGAGTGCCGCGGCGGGAATAGTCCACATCGGTCATCGCCAGCACTGTCACGCCAACCTCCGCCGCGATGCGATCCACACGAAGACCGGCGCGCCAATCAGCGCGGCGACCACGCCCAGTTTGAGCTCCGCATCGGTCGGGATCAGGCGGACCGCGACGTCGGCCGCCACCAGCATCAGCGCGCCGAGGAGGGCGGCCGGGATCATCACCCGCGCAGGATCGTGGCGTACGTGGGGGCGGACAAGATGCGGCGCCACGATCCCGACGAAGCCGATGCTCCCCGCCAGTGCCACCGCGCCCCCAGTCGCCAGCCCGGCGCCGAGCGTTATCACGAGGCGTTGCCGCGCAAGGTCGAGACCCATGCCCGCCGCCGCCTCTTCCCCCAGGGCAAGCGCCGAAAGGCCACGCCCGCCGGCCAACAGCATAGCGCATCCGGCGGCGATGAAAGGCGCGGCGAAGGCAAGGTCGGTCAGGCTGCGGTTCGCAACCGACCCCAGCATCCAGTTGACCATGTCGGCAAGCGTGAACGGGTTGGGCGCCAGGTTCATGACCAGTGCCATCAGCGCCCCCGCGAAGCTCGAAATGCCCACTCCGACCAGGATCAGGGTCAATGCCGAACCGTTCTGCCGGGTCAGGATCGTGAGGATGAATGTCGCCGCCAGCGCACCGGCGATGGCCGCGATGGGCAGGGTCAGCGGTCCCGCCGCCGTGATGCCGAACGCCAGTACGCCGCTCGCGGCCAGGGCAGAGGATGCCGAGACGCCGAGGATTCCCGGCTCAGCCAGGGGATTGCGCAACAGGCCCTGCAGTGCCGCCCCGCACATGCCGAGCGATCCGCCGACGACTGCGGCGGCCAGGGCGCGCGGCAGCCGGATCTGCCACACCACAAGCTGGTCCCCGACAGGGCCCGAGAACACCAGCGCAGCCATCATGCGTTCGAGGGGTAGCGGCACCGATCCAATAGCCACGGAGCCTGCGATCGCGAGCAGCAGCACCGCGGACAGAATGACGGAAATCCGCGTCATCGGCCCGTGCTCTCCATGGCGGCCCGGTGACGGGCGAGGGCTTCCACCGCATCGACCAGGAACCAGCCGCCGCACGAAGTCCACGCGCCTTCGATTCCGACCTGCGGCCCTGCGCGCAGGGGGGCCAGCGCCAAGGGATGGCGGGCGGCGCTCCAGCTGTCGATGTTGCCACCGGCGCCGGCGAACGAGGCCGCCGCGATCAGATCGGGCCGTGAGTAGGCCAGGCGTTCCAGCGGGATCGGGTTCCATCCGGGCCGATCCTGGAAATTGTCGAGTCCCGCCGCTTCGAACAGTTCGTGCACGAGCGTGCCGGGACCGGCGGTGACCCCGCCCGCTGTCATGTAGAGCGCGCGCGGCCGCCCGCCCGATGGTTGCGGAATGGAGGCGAGGCGGCGGTCCATCGCCTTCGCCACGACCTCCGCTTCCTTCGGGTCGCCGAGCGCCGCGCCGACGCGGACCACCTCGCTCCGCACATCGGCGAGGGTTTCGGGAAACCCCAGCTGGATCACCCGCACTCTGGCCTGCCCGAGCGCGCGCTCTATTCCGGGCCCGCCTCCGTAGGAACGCACGACCACGTCGGGTCGCAGCGCAAGCACGTCGTCCGTGCGGGGGCGGATCGTCGGGACCCCCTGCGCCGCCGCCCGCATATAGGAAAATGGCTTGCCCGCGTCGGGCGACAGCCCCGCGATATGGGCGCGCGGCGCGAAACGGAGCACGAACTGGTCCGCGCAGTAATCCAGGCTGACGATCCGCAGCGGCGCCGCGCGCGTGGGGGCGGCCGCCGGGACGCAACCGGCCAGCCCAAGGACTGCGGCCAGTGCTGCCAGACTGCCCCCGCGCGCCATCACATGCTGTACCGCAACCCGGCGGTGACCGATCGACCCGGCTGGCCGTAGAGCAGGGCGGTCTCGTACCGGGCGTCGAACAGGTTATCGATCCGGCCGAACACCTCGATCTGGGGGGTCAGCGCGAAGCCGGCGCGCAGGTCCGTCTCCACGTATCCGTCGAGCGGCGCGGTGTTGGCCGCATCTTCGAAGCTGTCGCCCGTCATCAGGACGGTCATACCCAGGGACAGGCCGCTGGGTGCGCGCCAGTCGGCCACCAGGCTGGCGCTCTCCCGCGCGCGGCGTGCAAGGCGCCGGCCCGATACACGGTCGAAGGCGTCGACCACCGAATATTGGAGTGCAAGGTCGAACCCGTCCACCGGCTCCAGGCCGAGAGTGAATTCCCAGCCGTCGGCCTTGGCGCGGGCGATGTTGTCGTACGTGCCGAACGGGCGCTCCGCGCAGAGCGCATCGGTGCTGCCAAAGCACGAGACATAGGCGATGAGATTGGTCGCGGTGCGGTTGAACCAGGTCACGCCGACTTGCGCCCGCCGATCCAGAAACGCGTGCGTGATGCCCACATCGCGGGTGCGCGCACGTTCGGGCTGCAGCGCCGTGTTGCCGTAATCGCTGAACAACTGGAACAGCGACGGCGCCTTGAACCCTTCGCCATAGCTTGCCCGGATTACCGTCGCCCCGCCGTTGGGTGACCAGGCGGCGTTTCCGGCCACGGTGGTCTCGCCGCCGAAGGTCCGGTGATCGTCATGTCGAACGCCGCCGATCAGCGACAGGCCCGGCAATGGTGCCAGGCTGAGTTGGCCGTAAAGCGACTGGACGGTCACGCTCTCGCGGTCGTCCGGGCCGCCGTAATTCGAACTGGCGTAGCGGGATTCCTCGTGCTCCGCACCCATGACGAGCTGGGTGGCGCGGGACAGGTCCAGCACTCCCTGGTATTCGAAGCGACGGTTGGTCCCTTCCGATGCGAACGTTTCCACGGCCGTGTCCAGCGATCGATCCACGTTGCGACGGTCGACGCGTGTGTAGGCAATGCCGAGGCGATTGCGGAAGCGCCCCTGGAGCAGCGCGGCATTGACGCCTGCGTATCCCACGAGGTCCTTTCGAAACGAGCGGTCGGCCGTGTCCGAAAACGCGTAGAGGGGCGGGGGAAACCCGTCGAGGTCGATCGACGCATCGGCGTAGAACCCGCGCAGATCCAGCGAGACCGTATCGCTGACGTCCACCGTCAAGCGCCCGTTGCCCCCGATGCTTTCGAACCCGTCGCGTTCCGCACCGCCCCGTTCGCTCGAGAACGCCGATATGCCGTCCGTGCGAAGATATGTGATGCCCAGGCTGCCGCTCGCCGCCCCGGCGCGACCGCTCACGTTGCCCACCAGGTGCGCAGTGTCGCGGCTGCCGTACTCGGCGCGTGCATCCAGTGCGAATGGATCGGTCGCCGTGCGGGTGATCAGGTTGACGACGCCGCCGATCGCTTGGCTGCCGTAAAGAACCGACTGCGCGCCCCGCACGACTTCCACCCGGGCAATGTTGCCCATCAGAAGGGGGCCAAAGTCGAACCCGGCGCCGGGCGCCGCGGGATCGTTGAGCTTCACCCCGTCGATCAAGACTACGGTATGGTCGCTCTCGGCACCGCGGATAGACAGTCCGGCCGCGGCGCCGAGCCCTCCGTTGCGATTGAAGCGAACCCCCGGCACGGTGCGCAGGATGTCGATCGCAGAGACTGCCTGGCGCGCGGCGATCTCTTCCTCGTCGACGATCGTGACCGACTGGCCCACGCTCTCCACGGGGCGCTCCGTTCGGGTGGCTGTCACGATGATGGTGCCGGCGTCCACCGGTCCGGTCTCGGCAACGGCGAGCGAGGGGAACGAAAGCAGCGGAGCGGCGGCGAGCAGGTAACGGAATGCGGGCATCAGGGCGTCCAGTCAGGTATCCCGCACAGGGGCCCGGTGCCCGCGCGGTCAGACGACAGAATGGCCGGCCGCGGTGTTCACCGCTGCCCCGGAAACCGGCACGCTGTCGTTACTGACGGAAACGCGCGTTTCCTGTCCCGATAGGCTGATCCCGGCCCCGGACGAACGACGCGACGGCAGGTTTCCTGGCTTGCCGATCACTGCCGTCGAACCGTCTTCCCGGCAAGGCTGCTGCCTGGCCAGTGACATTGAGTGGTTCGGGGCTCCCGGCCTACAGTTGCGGGCACAGCGCCGGCATCTGACCGGCTTCCCTCTTAGCCGAAGCGCGAACGCCCCGGCACCGTCTGCCCGCCCAATGTCCGCGGCCATTTGCCATGTCAATGGGGATGGGAGGAGTGAGCATTCCCCGCGGCCGCGCGAGCGCGCCGGTTGCAGTCCGCGGACAAATCTCCTTCGCGCATTTTTGTTGCGTAAATCGGCGATCCGCGCTGCAAGTATGGCGTTATTGCCAGCGGACGAGAAATAGGATTAGCTTCAGCGGGATTGAAGCCGCGCTCTAGACGGCTCATCGAGGAGAGGATTGATGAGGGGGAAGGCTGCCCTGTTCGCGAGCGCGTGCGCAATCGTGCCAGCTTGTGCTCACGCTCAAGACACGACTGCCGGCCAGGCCAACGAACGGGACGTGATCATCGTCACCGCCACGCTGCGTGCCGCAGACGTCCAGGATATTCCGATCGCGGTCACCGCTGTCCAGCCCGCCGAACTCGAGCGGCAGGGGGTGATGGATATCAGGACGCTGTCATCGATCTCCCCCAGTTTCAACATCCAGTCCTCCCAGACTGAAACGCAAGGAACCTCCATCCGCATCCGCGGCGTCGGCACCACGGGCAATAACACCGGCCTCGAAAGCTCGGTCGGCGTGTTCATCGACGGCGTGTATCAGTCGCGCCCCGGCATCGCGCTGGGCGATCTGCTCGATCTGGAGCGGCTGGAGATCCTGCGCGGCCCGCAAGGCACGCTGTTCGGCCGCAACACATCGGCGGGCGCGCTCAACATCACGACCCGGCGGCCCAACCTCAACGAATTCGAAGGCTTCGCCAACGCCAGTTACGGCAACCTCGACTACATCGGCGCGCAGGCGGGTGTCAGTGCGCCGGTTATCGAGGGGCAGCTCGGACTTCGCCTGTCGGGCGCCTATCGCAAGCGCGACGGCATCATCAACAGCTCGATCAGCGGGGCGGAAAGCGGCAACCGCGACCGGTTCATTCTGCGCGGCCAGGCATTGTGGGAACCCACCGCCGATCTCAGCGTGCGGCTGATTGGCGACTACGCGGAATCGGACGAAAACTGCTGTTCGGCGGTGATCATTCGCGAAACCGAGCTGCGCAACGCCGGAGCCTTTGCCGCCTACGGCCTGCCCCCGAATGGCGGCGTCATCGATTTCGGTCCCGGCTCGGTGCAGGACCGCATCTCCAGCGACGACGGGTTCTACAACGCGACGAAGCAATGGGGCGTTTCGGGCGAGGTGAAATTGGGACTGGGCGCGGCGGACCTCACCTACATCGGTTCCTACCGCCGGTTCAAAGCGCAGTCCGGGCAGGACGACTTCGTGGGTCTCGACGTGTACCAGGTGGGGCCGAGCAGCTTTTCGCCCGATGCGCCTTACAGTGGCGGCACCAACAAGGTGATGACGCACGAACTGCGCCTGCAGGGCGCGGCATTCAACGACCGGTTCGACTGGCTGATCGGGGCCTATTACTCCGACGAGAAGATCGACGAGATCCAGTCGATGACGCTGGGGCCGGATTACCAGGCCTATGCCTCGACCCAGCTGTTCAACGCGCTCGGCAACGGGTTCAGGCCGTTCGGCCCCAATCCCCTGTTCGCCCTGACCCGTCTGGCCCAGGCGACCGGCGTCACCGTGATTCCCGGCGTGGGGCCGGTGCCCAACTTCGCGCTGCCGAACGTGGTTGGCGTGAATTCATCGGGCAGCTTTGCGGTCAATCGCTTCACGCAGGATGCCAAGAGCTTTTCGGTGTTCACGCACAACGTGTTCGATGTGACGGAAAACATCAGCGTGACGCTGGGCGCGCGCTATGTCGACGAGACGAAGGATGGCGCCTTCGACCAGCTTTCCGCCAGTTCGCCGGCGTGCGCAACGATCGCGGGCGGGTTCAGCAATATCATCACGAACCTCACCGGGATCGTGGGGCTGCCCGCGGCAACGGCGCAGGCGCTTGCCGGAGGCGCGCTGGGGTTGAGCTGTTTCCCCTTCGCGACCCAGGCCAACCTTCCGGCGTCGACATTCCTGCCGCTGCCGCGCGAATTCGACCTTCGGTTCAAGGACAACGAGCTGACCTACACGGCGCAGCTCGCCTACAACAACAACGCGGGCTTCCTCGCCTACGCCAGCTTCGCGCACGGCTTCAAGTCAGGCGGGTTCAACCTCGATCCCGCGGCTGCGGCGGGCGGGCTCGACCCGCGGTTCGATTCCGAAAAGGTTGATGCCTATGAAATCGGCATCAAGACGTCGCTGCTCAACAACCGAGCGACCGCCAACCTGGCCGTGTTCCACATGGACATGACCGATTTCCAGGTGCTGGAATTCACCGGCGTGCAGTTCCAGACGTTCAACGTCGCTTCGGCCAAGTCGACCGGGGCGGAACTGGAGTTAGCCGCCCGGTTCGACCCGCACATGACCATCAACGCATCGGTTACTTATGTCGACGCACGTTATCCGGGCGATTGCGATGAAGGGATCACCGGCGGCGCGCTGGCAACCGTGCGAACCCTGTGCGGGCAGCCACTGACCAACGCGCCGAAGTGGAGCGGCGTGGCCGGGATCACGTATCACGGGCCCTCGAACGCATCGGGCTGGGGGCTGCTGGCGAACGTCAACGCGGCCTATTCCGGCAAGCGGCGGACGAGCACCACGCCCAGCGAATCCGCGCCGCCCTTTGCGCTGCTGCCGTTCGATTACCAGGAGGATTATTTCAAGGTGAACGCGCGGCTGGGCATCAGCACCTCGGATGAACGGTTCTCGTTCGAGGTGTGGGGCGTGAACCTGTCGAACGAGATTACCCGCGGCATCACCGCGAACACCCCGCTGCGCGGCGGTGCGGGCCAGCGTTCGCGGATCGCTTTCCTGGAAGAACCGCGCACCTACGGCGTGACCGTGCGCACGAAATTCTGAAAAGCTGCGGACGGGCGTGAAGCGGGAGGGCCGGGCGGCGACGTCCGGCCCTTCGTTTGCGTCAGGCGCCCCGCCGGCCGAAGGGCGAAAAATCGGTGCCGGTATCGAACACCTCCACCCCTTCGCGCCGCTTGAGCGCGCCGATCACCAGATAAGTGAGCGGCGTCAGTGCCGCTTCCCAAGCGGTCTTGATCGCCCATTGCGACAGCACGACCTGCATCAGCTGTTCGGGCGGCCAGCCGGCGATGCCGTAGAACGCCAGAGGATAGAATATCAGGCTGTCGAGGCCCTGGCCGACCACGGTCGATCCGATCGTGCGCGCCCACAAGTGCTTGCCCCCGGTGCGGACCTTCATGCGGGCGAGTACGAAGCTGTTGGCGAACTCCCCCGCCCAGAACGCCACCATGGACGCGGCGACGATGCGCCATGAATTGCCGAACACGAACTCGTAAGCCGGCTGGCCGGGCCACCCGTCTGCCGGGGGCAGCGCGACCACAACCCAGGCCATGAAGGCCATGAATGCGAGCGCGGCAAACCCGGTCCAGATCACCCGGCGCGCGCGGGCATATCCATACACTTCGGTCAGAACATCGCCGATGATGTAGCTGATGGGGAAGAACAATACCCCGGCGCCGAACGACCATTCCATGCCGCCGGGCAGGGTGACATAACTTGGCTTGGCGGCGCCGATCACGTTCGATAGCAGCAGGATGGCGACGAATGCCGCCATGACAAGATCGTAATAGCGGAACTGCCGGGGCGCGGCGGCATCGCCTTCGATGCGTGTTACCGTTTCAGCCATCGGTGCCGGTTATCCCGATTTGTCGGATGGGAAAAGCACGCTATGCGCAGCCCCGGCGCGCGCCCGTAGCTCATCTGGATAGAGCGCGAGACTTCTAATCTTGAGGCAGCAGGTTCGAGTCCTGCCGGGCGCGCCATTGTCAGGCTGGCGGACTGCGGATTTCGAATACTCCGTACAGGACTCCTGAGAGCTGGCCAGAAGCAAGCGCCGGGGCATCGGTCGGTCGCCAACGGCGCGCGCAATCGAGCTCAGCGCAGATCCGTTGGCAAACGCGGCGGCTGTCTCGGCTTTGCCGTCCACACCTCGGAATTGGCTGTAACGGTGTCGCTGGCCGCTATATGGATGCTTGCGAAAGCAGTCCTGGCGGAGACGGAGGGATTCGACCTCAGGCGCTAACCAATTGAACTTAAGAGTTGAACCTTGAATCGACCCTGTATTTTACCCCATAATATACCCCAGGTTTATTTTGATCGAATATTGGGCGGTGGGAGCGTGACTGGCGGAAACCTAGTTCCGCGACCTTTCCCCGCCCGCCGACCAAGACCGCCTCTATGAGTTGTAGCTCCGATCTGCCAAGCTCGTTGACCAACGAACTGAACTTTTGCCTGCGTCCGAATCTGTCGCGATGACGTTCGATGGCAAGCCTCAGAGGATACTGGAGCAGCGCGGGTGAGAGATCAGGAATACAGGACGTGGCTTGAGACACAGGAGCTCGCGCCGAGTAGCATCGGCACCAAGATGTCGGACGCCAGACGAGTCGATCAGGCCCACGGTGACCTCGACGAACACTTTCGGCAAAACCGGATGGCGTCGCTGCTCGAAACCTTCGCTTATTCAACCGCCGATGAAGCGGCGGGGCGGCCAAACCTTACAGCGCTCGCCATCGATGGGCATCTCTACAACAATCTGGCATCCTATCGATCGGCCCTGACCACCTACCGTCGCTTCTGCGAAGCCGAGGCCAGCCCGAGCGGCCGCTTGTCCGGCCTCGACCGCCAAGCCATTCTCGCAGCGATCGCAGCCTGCGATGCCGCCAGCTCGCCGCAAGACTTCGTGAGTACGCTCGAGGTTCGCGTCTGCCTAACCGATACTGGCTGGTCCACGACGGAACGCGCTATCCGAGCAAGGCCATCGTCCATTGGGCTATGCGCGAACGCGGCATCGAAGCCGACGCTGGCGGCGCCTTGTGCAAGCATGGCAAAGCCCGACAAGAAGGTGACAATTCCCAAGCGGATTTTCGGGTTCAAGTTGTCCAAGGGGACACGCAAGGACTTGCGAAAGTTAATCGGCTTGCTCGAGCACCCCGAGGCGCGAACCCTCGCGTTGTCCGCTGCCACATCGCTGGCGGCTTATCTCGGTGAAAAGACGCTGGAGGGGAAAGGGTCGCTGGGGCAGATCGGGCGCAAGGCGACCAAGATGATGGACCCGCCGGCGCCTCCCGCCGGGACGCATTGAGCGGCGATTTCCACCTCGTTGTCGCGAAACTGACATCTGATTCCCGCACGCGTCTTCCGGTAAGCCGGCCGGGCCATTGGGGCGTCATGAATTTGAACAGCACGGGTAGCCAGCCCACCTCCATCGGTGAGGCGCGGACGCGATACTTCAACCGCGAAATCAGCTGGCTGTCATTCAACGAACGTGTTTTGGCGGAAGCCAGCAACGCGGCCTATCCGCCGCTCGAGCGACTCCGCTTCCTGTCGATTTCCGGCAGCAATCTCGATGAGTTCATGATGATCCGGGTGGCGGGCTTGGCGGCGCAAGTCCGCGGCCAAGTGCCCAAGCTGTCGATCGACGGCTTGACCCCCAGCCAGCAGCTGACCGCGATACACGCCAAAGTGCGCGAACTGGAACAGAGCCAGCAGGCGATCCTGCAGGATCTAGTTCCGCTGCTGGCGGACTGCGGCATCCACCTGGCGATGGCGGACGCCATCGACCCGGCCGCCGAGGACTGGCTGCGGCAGTACTTCCTCGATCATCTCGTGCCGGTTATCACCCCGCAGGCGATCGACCCGGCGCACCCGTTCCCGTTCGTCGCCAACCAGGGCATCGGCACCCTGTTCACGCTGACCAGGATCGACGACGGCAGCACCTTGGTGGAGATGGTGTTGATCCCGAACGCCATCCCGCGGCTCGTGCGCGTGCCAGGAGAGCGTCCGAGCTACATCGCGGTCGAGCAGGTGATCTCGCGCTATGCATCGCTGCTGTTTCCAGGATTTCGGATAGACGGACACGGCACATTTCGCGTGTTGCGCGATAGCGATATCGAGCTTGAGGAAGAGGCCGAAGACCTGGTTCGATATTTCCGCTCCGCGATCCAGCGCCGACGTCGCGGGCGGGTTGTCCTGCTGGAAATCGACCAGGGCTTCGACCCTGTCGCCGAGCAGCTGCTGATCGACCAACTCGCAGTCGACCAGCCAACGATCAACCGCAATGCCGGATTGATCGGCATCAACGGGCTACTCGAGGTGGTCGCCGAAGACCGCCCCGACCTCAAGTTCGCGCCCTATGCGCCGCGATATCCCGAGCGGATCCTGGAGCACGACGGTGATTGCTTCGCGGCAATCCGAGAAAAGGACATCGTCATCCACCATCCCTACGAAAGCTTCGAAGTGGTGGTCGATTTCCTCTTGCAGGCGGCCGCCGATCCGCACGTCGTATCGATCAAGCAGACGTTGTACCGCGCTGGGAACCAGTCGCCGGTGGTCGCCGCGCTGATCTCGGCCGCGGAAGCCGGAAAGTCGGTCACCGCCGTGGTCGAGCTGAAGGCGCGCTTCGACGAGGAGCAGAACCTCAAGTGGGCGAGCGAACTGGAGCGAGCGGGCGTTCAGGTTATCTACGGCTTCGTCGAATGGAAGACCCACGCCAAGATCTCGATGGTTGTCCGGCGGGAAGACAATGCGTACCGAACATACTGCCATTTCGGTACCGGCAACTACCATCCGCAGACCGCGCGGGTGTACACCGACCTCAGCTTCTTCACTGCCGATCCTTCACTCGGTCGCGACGCCGCCAAAGTGTTCAACTTCGTCACCGGGTATGTCGAGCCGCAGGAAACCGAGCTGCTGGCGATCTCCCCGCTGACCTTGCGCGATCGGCTCTACGGCCTGATCGATCGCGAGGCGGAGCATGCGGCCGCCGGGCGCCCGGCGGCGATCTGGGCAAAGCTCAATGCGCTGACCGAAAGAGGGATCATCGACCGACTGTACGCCGCCGGGCAGGCTGGCGTGAAGGTGGTGCTGGTCGTGCGCGGCATCTGCTGCCTGCGCCCGTCGGTGGACGGCCTGTCGGATAACATTGCGGTGAAATCGATCATCGGCCGCTTTTTGGAGCACAGCCGAATCTGGGCGTTCGGCAATGGCCACACGCTGCCCAGCGAGCATGCTCAAGTGTTCATTTCAAGCGCCGATGCGATGAGCCGGAACCTCAAACGCCGCGTAGAGGTGCTGGTGCCGATCCTTAACCCGACCGTGCACAGCCAGGTGCTGGAACAAGTGTTGCTGGCCAACCTGATCGATACCGAGCAAAGCTGGCTGCTCGACGGCAGCGACGGCACGTATGAGCGGGTGGAAGCAAGCGGCGATGGCTTCAACTTACATGAGTACTTCATGACCAACCCTTCGCTGTCCGGCCGGGGCGGCGCGCTGGCTGATAGCCGCGTGCCCAAGCTGAAGCTCCGCCGGGGCGCCGTGTGACGCGCGGGCGGCCGGCGAGTTTCGAGCAAGGCGCGGGACCTGATCGCGCGGTCATCGACATCGGGTCGAACACCGTCCGGCTGGTGATCTACGCCGGCCCTACGCGCGCTCCGCGGGTGTGGTTCAACGAACGAGACAGCGCCAAGCTAGGGCGGGACCTGGCACTCACCGGCAAGATGGCCGACAAGGCGATGGACAGCGCGCTCCGCGCGCTCGCCCGCTATGCCACCATCATCGAGGATTTCGCGATCGCTGACGTGCAGACGGTGGCGACCGCCGCCGTGCGCGATTCAAGCAACGGCGAGGAGTTCCTCGCTCAGGTGCGCGCTCTCGGCTTGGCGCCCCGGCTCCTGGCGGGCGACGAGGAAGCGCGCGCCTCCGCCTTCGGGGTGATCGGCGCATTTCCCGGTGCCCGCGGAACCGTGGCCGACCTGGGCGGGGGCAGCTTGGAACTGGTGACGATCGGCGATGGCGACTGCCACGATGGCGTCAGCCTGCCGTTCGGCACGCTGCGGCTGCCCGCCTTGCGGGCCAGGGGAGCGCGATCGTTCGACAAGGAGGTGAGCGCCGCGATCGGTAGGGTCGGCTGGGAGGCTGCCGATCCAGGACCCATGTACATGGTCGGCGGTACGTGGCGCGCGCTGGCAGTGCTGGCGATGCGCGATGGCAAATACCCGCTAAGCGATCCGCATGGTTTCGTTCTGACGCGCGCCGAGGCCGAAGCGCTCGCCGGCCGGGTCGAGCGGATGGACCCTGAGCGGCTGGCCGCGCTGCCGGGCATATCAGCCACCCGCGCCGGCGCGCTGCCGGATGCGGCGGCCTTGCTGCGGCTGATGCTGGGAGAATTGCAGCGCGACAGCCTGGTATTTTCTTCTTGGGGCCTGCGCGAGGGGTTGCTGTTCCAGCGGCTCGACCACGAACTACGCCGGCAGGACCCGCTGATCGCCGCGGTGGCGCATTTCACCGAGACGCGCGGCGGCGCGCCGGCGCTGGCCGCGATCATTGCAGCGTGGACCGCCGACGCGGTGCCGGGCAACGACCCCGCCGCGGAGCGGTTGCGCTTCGCCGCGATCCTGCTGGCGCTGGCGATGGGTCACATCGAGCCCAACCTGCGGGCGCGGCAGGCTTACGACTGGGCGATGGAAAAGCGCTGGGTCGGCCTTGACGCGGCTGGCCGCGCGCGGATCGCCGCCACGCTGCTCGCCGCTGGTGGCAAGCAACCGATCGACCGGCCCGAGTTGGCGCGGCTCGCTGACGCCGGGGCGCTGCGCGAAGCGGTCACCTGGGGCATGGCCTTCCGCCTGTGCAAGCGCCTGGGATCGGGCTCGCGGGTGTCGCTGATCACCAGCCGGCTGATCCGCAGCGATCGCGTGCTGCGCCTGTGGCTTCACCCGTCGCGCGCGCAACTGTTGTCGGAGCAAGTCAAGGGCGACCTGAAGCAGCTGGCCGAATGGATCGGCCTGAAACCGGTCGTCGCGGTCAGCGAAACGCCGGAAGGCGCGCTGGGCGCCTGACCGCGTGGAAGCCGGCGGAAAGCGCCTGTCACGCGTCTGTCATGCAGAGTCCGCGATCCCGTAACATTGCAACCCTAGCGGCCGGCTCAGTTCACCGACCGAGGGGCTCGAGAATTTATGATTCGTTTGTTTTGCGGCGCAAGCATGCTTGCGCTCGCCGTCACGCCCGCTTTCGCCCAGACCGCCGACAACCCCGACAGCGTAGCCGAAAGGCCCGACCGCGATATCAAGACCAGCCAGGAGATCGTCGTCCAGGCTGATATCGGCTTCCGCAATCGCAGCGAGGCGGCCGAGCCGGTGCTGGTGTATGACGAGGAATACTTCCAGCGGTTCGAACCGCTGACCGCGGGCGATGCCCTGAAGCGCGTGCCATCGGTCACTTTCCTGTCGGACGTGATCGAAAGCGACGGCGCGCGGTTACGCGGGCTGGATCCCGGATACACGCAGATCCTGATCAATGGTGAGAAGGTCCCCGGCGGCCAGGCGGATCGCTCGTTCTTCCTCGACCGCATTCCAGCCGAACTGATCAAGCAGGTGGAGATTGTCAGGTCGTCCTCCGCTCGCCGTTCGGGCGATGCGGTCGCGGGCACGCTCAACATCGTGCTGCGTGATGGCTACACCCTCGATGGCGGCTACGTCCGGGGCGGCGCGCTGTTGTTCGACGACGGCAAGGTCAAGCCGAGCAGCGGCTTCTATTATGGCGGCGCGCTGGGGCCTGGACGAGTGCTGCTCGGCGCCAACGTGCAAGGCCGCTATAACCCCAAGAAGAAGAGCAGCCTGCGGTTCGGCGACTCGCCCGAGAACGATCCCGACTTTGCGACGAACGAATTCGACAACCGCGAAGACCAGACCGACATCCGCAACGGCACCGATTACTCGGGCAACGTCGCCTGGGGCATCGAGGGGGCAACGACCGATTTCGAGATTTCCGGCTCGTACGTCCGGACCGACCGTACCGAGAGCGAACGGTCCTTCGAGTATGACGATCCGACCGCGATCACCGGTCCGGTGCGCACCAGCACCCCGGGCAATCTGTTGACCGACAACGCCAACGTCAATTCGATTGACCAGGAAAGCTGGTCTCTGGGCGCTGAGCTCGACCACCGCTGGGCGCTGGGCGAGACCAAGCTGCGGGTCGGCTTCGCCCGGTTCGACGATGCGCAGGACGAATTCGAATACGAGGTCGATTTCGACCGCTCCGCTCCGCGCTTCACCGGCGACCTGACCACCCGCACGACCCGCGACGACGAAGTGTTCGCCAAGCTGGAGCACGTGTTCGGACTCGGCAGCGGAGTCGACTTCGCGATCGGCGCCTTTGCGCAGAATAAGGATCGGGCGACCAATATTCAGACGATCCGCAGCCGCTTCAACCTCACCGCCGCGGACCGTAGCGGCTACGACCAGTTCAGCCGCGATCCGGGCGAATTCGCGCCGGACAACTTCCCCGCGCTCCAGCCCGCCGCCGGCGGCCTCAACACGATCGACGAAGATCGCCGCGACGTTTACGCGCTGGTCGAAGGCGACAGCGGGCCGCTCCGCTTCGAAGCGGGCGTGCGGTGGGAAAACACCGAGGTTCGTATCGACGACCAGACGGTCGGCGCCGGGCTCGGCAGTTCGCGCACCGATTACGATGCGCTGCTGCCCTCCGCCTCGTTCAAGTACCAGGTCGGCGCTGGCCGGGTGACCGGCTCGGTCGCGCGGACCATGCGCCGCCCACGGTTCGACTATATCTCGCCCGCGCTGCTAGAGGCGGAGCTTGGCGACAACGACCTGCTCGGCAACCCGCTGCTCAGGCCCGAGACTGCGTGGGGCGCGGACCTGGGGTACGAGCACCGCATTGGCCGCACTGGTGTAATTGGCGTCAACCTGTTCTACCGCGACGTGAAAGATCTGGTCGAGATCGCCAACACCGGAGCGGAAGGCTCGGAAGGCGCTGGCACCTTCGTCCTCCAGCCGCGCAATGCGGGCAACGGCGAGGTGTACGGCATCGAATTCGACCTGTCGTCCGACCTTGGCTTCATCGGCCTGCGCGACACTGGTGTGTTCGGCAACCTGTCGCTTCTGGATAGCAACATCACCGACCAGTTCGGTGAGCGGCGGTTCAACGGCCAGTCGAAATACGTCTACAACTTCGGCTTCATCCAGAACCTGCGTACGCTGGCTGCGGCGTTCGGCGCCACCTACCGCAAGCAGGGGGCGGCGGTTGACCGTCTGGTAGGCGAGGAAGTGCGCACCACGTACGGCGCGGACCTGGAGGTGTTCGTCGAAAAGCGCATCGGTGACAGCTTCACCATCCGCGCGGTGGGATCGAACCTACTGGACAGCGCGAAGGCTGAAACGTTCAACAAGTTCACCACCATCGCAGACCAGATCGACCGCGACTTCGACGAGTACGAGCTCGAGAGTGAGCGCGCCGGACCGGTGTTCCAGGTCGTCGCAAGGTACGCCTTCTGATGCGCCGGGTTTTTACTCTCGCGCTGCTCGCGGCGACCGCGGGCTGCACCACCACCGCGCCGGTGCCGAACTCGCTGCCGGCCGTCACCGTTACCGCCCGCGGGGAAACCACGCCGGTCGGCACGGTCGCCGCCGATGCGGCGGACGATCCCGCGATCTGGCGCAACGCCGCCGACCCCGCCGCCAGCCTGATTGTCGCGACCGACAAGAAGGCCGGCTTGTACGTCTATGGCCTCGACGGAAAGGTGCGTTCGTTTGAGCCTGCCGGCCGGTTGAACAACGTTGACCTGACGACCTTGGCTGATGGCACCGTGCTGGTCGCTGCCAGCGACCGAAATGACCTCGCCGGCGCCAGGTTGCGTCTCTACCGCCTCGACACAACTGGCGGGCAGCTGGTGGCGCTGGGCGAGGTGAGCGGCGGGGCCGGCGAAGCCTATGGGGTGTGTCTCGCCCAGCTCGGCGACGAGTTGTTCGCCTTTTCGGTGCTCAAGACCGGGCGGATCGAACAGGTTCGCCTGGAGGTGAGCGGCGGCGCGGTGAGCGGCACGACAGTGCGCTCGCTCAAGCTCGCCACCCAGCCGGAGGGTTGCGTGGTCGATCAGCGCAGCGGGCTGCTTTACGTGGGCGAAGAAGACGTCGGCATCTGGCGCTTCGAGGTCGGGCCGGGTGGCAGCGAGACGGCCACGCTCGTCGCGCCCGCCGACGGCCGGCATCTGGTCGCGGATGTCGAAGGGTTGGCACTGGCGGAAAGCGGCGCCGACGGCGGGTGGCTGGTCGCCTCCAGCCAGGGTGACAATGCTTACGTGTTGTACGAATTGCCGTCGTTGCGTCCGGCGGGCCGCTTCCGCGTCGGCCGCGGCGTGGTCGGCAGCACCGAGGAAACCGATGGCATCGCCCTCGTGCTCGGGGATTTCGGACCGGACTATCCAACGGGGCTGCTGGTAGTGCAGGACGGGGTCAACGCACCAGCGGCGCAAAACTTCAAGCTGGTGTCTTGGGCGGATGTCATAGCGAGCCTAGGGCTGCATCATTGAGTTAATACGACTGCTCCCATTTAAGGATGCCCCGTGAGCGGCCAAGTGACCACTCGTCTGCGCTAAGCATCGGGGCACCCACTAAGGGTGAAATTTGTCGCTGACCGGCTCACGCAGAAGGCAGCTTCCGGGCTGTTCTGCGGCGACGCTTAACGTCCGGAATGAAGGCGCAAAGCGGAAGTGCAGCTTTGGTTTGGGCAGAGCGGTGGGTCGTCGGGTGCTCTCATCCTGGGATATCTAGCCTTAGATCACCTGCATGGAACCGTTCAGGGAAGACGCCCCCCCTCCCTGCGCCACGTGTACCCCGTGGGGGGGGTGTAGAAGGGCAGATCCACCGAGAGGGACCTGGCTCTCAGCACCCTTGCTTCTCAGGAGCTCTCACAGAAATGGTTCGGCTGAGGTTCGATCCGCCTCCGTGGCGTGATTCATGGCAGTTTTCTCTGGGTCGCGAACTCACGGCCCAAGCTGGTTCCCACGGCAGTTCCCACGAGCAGACCGGCTCGGCCATGAAGCCGGTGATCTGCACTCACTCGGCTAGGAAAAGAGTGATACCGATTTGGCTGACCGGTCCGCGCTAGAACGCCATCTACAGCGCAGAATGAATTGTCAGTTTTGGCAGTGCGTTCTGGCGCAGAGTCGCGGGCGCTTTCTTTGCTTTTCTCCTGCGGAAAGAGCGAGCGAGAGAGGAGGGTAATTAGGTTGGATTGGGTCAGCCAAAGGCATGGCAAAATGCCAGATTCCGCGGAGTTGCCCGGTTCCGCCTCTCGCGACGTCGCCCGCAGGCGATTAGGCCGACCTAATCCATTAGGGTGCGGACCTAATCAGGCGGAAGAGCGCATCTCTGCATTGCCTCCGCCGCCCCTCTTGTCCTGTCCCGTTCACCATTGATCGCCGACAACCACATCGTGCAGTGGGAACGGCGGTGGGAACCCCAGCAGGGTAATTACTGAATTATTTCACAACTTGAGGAGTTTACCCTGGGGCGAGTGGCGGAGACGGAGTCCGCCTTACTACCTGCCGGATGTATTCGGATTTGTCCTAGAAACCCCTGCAGCACGTAGGATTTTACGCCATTTCGGCGTTTTGACCGTCCGCATGTGTTCCGTTGCGTTCCCATAAAACCCCGCTATTATCGGGGAACGGTTATGGGAACGGCTGCTAATTCCGCCAATGTGGCAGGGCGCTGGCAGGTTCGATTCCCTGACAGGGAGCCGAAATGCCAAGGAAGCTGAGTAACGCGCTAACCCCTCTTGCGGTGAAGAACGCCAAGCCGGGACGGCATGCGGACGGGGCCGGGCTGCATTTGCTGGTCAAACCGAGTGGGGCACGCTCATGGGTCTATCGCTTCATGCTCAACGGCAAATCGCGCGACGTTGGCCTTGGTGCGGCTGGGCAGGGCGGAATGTCACTTGCCGATGCTCGGGACGAAGCGGCGGCGCTGCGCTTGAAGGTTAAGGCAGGCGTCGATCCGCTGGAGGAACGCGATCGGGAGGCCGCTGAGGCGCTTGCGGCGGCTCAGGCTGCCAAGGTGGCCGGAACCACGTTCAGGGACGTGGCAGCGGCCTACATCGCGGCGAACGAGGAAAGCTGGCGCAATCCCAAGCATCGCCAGCAATGGCGCAACACGCTCGACACCTATGTTTATCCCGTGATCGGTAATTTGCCGGTTGCCGAGGTCGAGACGGCGCACGTGCTCAAGATCCTGGAGCCAATCTGGAAGGGGAAAGCCGAGACTGCCAGCCGGATTCGCGGGCGGATTGAAACCGTGCTCGATAGCGCCAAGGCGCGCGGCTATCGCCATGGGGAGAACCCGGCGCGCTGGCGCGGCCACCTTGCGCAAATTCTGCCCGCTCGCACCCGCCTGTCGCGAGGGCACCACAAGGCGCTCCCCTATGAGGAAATACCCGCATTCGTGCGCGCGCTGCACAAGCGAGACGCCGTGGCGGCGCTGGCGCTGGAATTTACGATCCTCACCGCTGCCCGCTCTGGCGAGGTGATCGGCGCGACTTGGGCAGAGGTCGATTTGGACAAGGCAATCTGGGCGATCCCAGCCGACCGCATGAAGGCCGCGAAAGAGCATCGCGTCCCGCTGTCCCCGCGCGCTGTTGCTATCCTCGAACGCCTCCAGCCGCTCGGCAGCGACTATCTGTTTCCCGGCGCGAAGGGCGGCCAGTTGTCCGGCATGGCAATGGGAATGCTCATGCGCCGAATGAAGGTTGGCGCGACCGTGCACGGCTTCCGTTCGGGCTTCCGCGATTGGGCAGCCGAATGCACCGGGTATGCCCATGAAGTGGCGGAAATGGCGCTCGCTCACACGATCGAGAACAAGGTGGAGCGGGCTTATCGGCGCGGCGACCTGTTCGACAAACGACGGCGGCTGATGGATGATTGGGCGGCCTACTGCGCGAGCGATGGCGCGGCTGGTGCAAAGGTGACGCCGATCAGGAAAGCGGACGTTGCCTAGCGTCTGCAATTGGGTGGAAAGCGGACAATCGTCCGAGCCTTTTTGAACGCCCGGAGTTGTGCCACAAACCGCTAGCCCAAGTAGGGCGAATTGTTCACCTCGGAGGCCATTCCATTGAGCCGTGCGCACAATGCAATCGCGAAGAGCATTCGGAGAGTTAACCTCTCCAGAGGTGATACATGACAGCATTGTTTTCGACCTCGCGTTATTCGATAGGTCTCCTGCGATCTAGCATATCTTCCTCCACGCTTCTTTCGCGCTCTTCAGTGACCTTCTTTTCGATATTAGTTTCGGCAGCTACGTCTTGATGATCCACGGCCATCGTCGCTTTGTCCTCGCCCTTGAATTTCTTACGGAGAGCAGGTGCGCCGCTTCGTGCGATCTCTAGCGGGTGGCCGTGATCAAAGCGGAGACGATAAGTTGGTTCGGGGAGCCCAAAGCCTTGCGCTTCCAGGGCCATCTTCACCGCGCGGATTGCCGCACTTCGGGCCTTGAACCAATCAGTTTCGGTCTGATCGATCCAGCCGAGGAATTTTAGTATTATATTGCTATCGCCAACCTCATCCAGCCGCGCACTCGGCGCAGGATCACGCAGCAAGAATGGTAACTCACTCAAGCGATCGATGCCTACCCTCATAGCCTCACCAGGATCATCTTCGGCATCAATCCCGAGCGTGAATTCAAACCGCCTTTCCGAATTGCGGGTGTAGTTCAGTATCTCGGACATAAAGACGGTGCTGTTGGGAATGCGGAGGTGGTTGCCCTCTAGCGTCATCAGGATCGTAGCCCGGCTGGTTAGACGGATCACAAGCCCCTCCCGGTCTCCGATCACGACATGATCATGGGCACGGAAAGGCTGCCGGATCGATAGCATGATAGAGCTGACGTAGTTGTCGACCGTATCCTTTACGGCGAAACCGATGGCCAAACCGACGACACCTGCCGACCCCAATATCGCGCCAAGTAAGGTCGTCGCACCCAGAAGGTCCAGTGCGATGACAAGGCCCGTCACGATCACCAGCAGTCGCGCGGTCGTCGCCAAAAGGTCGGCAAGGAAGCTGTTGGGTGATATCCGGTTCCAGAAAGACCGCGCGCGTGCAAGCGCGCTTCCCAAGAGCCAGAACAGCACCATGATGATCAGCGCGATCGCTAAAAGGGGCAGAAATTTGACTATCTGATCGAGGCGCTCCTTGAGCCGCGCCATAACCGGAGACAGTGTCTCCGACACGTCTCCAGATTTCTTGAGATTGTTCTGCACCGCGACGACGCCGTCGACTCGTAGCGCGATCTGCCGAGCTCGGTCGATGTCTCCCGACT
Organism: Tsuneonella aeria; assembly: GCF_009827495.1. Taxonomy (NCBI): domain Bacteria; kingdom Pseudomonadati; phylum Pseudomonadota; class Alphaproteobacteria; order Sphingomonadales; family Erythrobacteraceae; genus Tsuneonella; species Tsuneonella aeria. The sequence goes on along the minus strand of NZ_WTZA01000001.1, from coordinate 1,468,381 downwards.
GAACAAGCGAGCCGGACAACACGACAACGCCTGAGTCGACCGCCACTTGGATCGGCTCCAGACCATCCAGCTCGCGGTATATGCCCTGCAGTCGCGAGGCGATGTCGCTGTCCTGGTTTGCGGCCTCAGTTGACGAAATCGTAGCCGTGCCGTCGGGGGAAGACGCAATGGGGGACGGGTCCACTCCCGCCACAGGCCCGCTTTGCGCGCCACAGGGATAACTGACGAGGCTGAAGACAAATGCAGCTAAGATCAGGGCGGACTTCATAGACAGACTTTATCCCATGAAGGATCGTGTGTCGGTATCCCGGAAGCGTGTCGTTGAGCAAACCCGCATTGAAGTAAGCTCCAAGCCAGTCTCACCCACAAGCTGCGAAAGCTGAAGGGATCAGCGCAGCCCGCTATCGCTGGTCCGTTCCGAAGCTCGTCTCGTGGGAAATCTTGGCGTGCCTCAACTGAGGCCACCCGGCCGATTGCTAGACAACTTCGATGTCTAAGCGAAAGTGACAGATTGTGCACGATGCTTAAGGGTTGCTTCGACCAACTTCCCGCGCTCCTGGACGGCGCGCAGCCCTGGGCCATTTAGGCGGTCCTGGGCCTGTTCAATCAGCAGCGTCAACTCTGCATTGAGCTCGTCTATCTGTTCACGGCACAGGCAAGCTTTCGACAGGATGCCGATCACGTCCAGAAAATGCAGGCTCGCAATAACGTCACCGGCTACGTAGCTTCGCAACCTGCTAAAGCTCTCTGCCAGAAATTCTGAAAAGCTGTTGGGCTGCACGATTACACGAGGGCGCCCCGCCTCATCCACCCGCACAGCATCGGGCATTTCGCGACCAGCAAGTTCTGCGCCCCCTGCGCCGAGCCAGTCGAGGCAGGTCACAGCGGTCATCGGGTCATTCACTCCTGGTGACAATGCGCGAGCTGCAATCTCAACAAGCTCGCTCACCAGAAACAGCAAATCGTTCTCAGGCGTGCGCTTTTTCCCGACCGTCAAACACGCGCGTAACTGATCAGACCGCTCTTGGTCCCAGCGCTTCCAATAGGTCACCTCGGCGAGCGTGCGTCCCGCCGAGGTGAAGTCTCCGGGGCCAAGCTCTAGTTTGATGAGTGCGTCGGCTTGGGTGGCGAGGCCAAGAATGCCGTCCTCGTCTATGCTTTGAATGTAACCCGCCTCGTTGCTGAAAACCTGCACGGTGTGGGTGGCCGGCACCGCGTGACCCACGTGGGAGCCGTCGGGCTTTAAACCAATTCGTGCGGGGAACCGCTCCGAGGTATCGGCGATGAGCTGCTCTCCGATGCGAGCTACGACGTGGTTGATGTGGATGCTTTGAGGGACATGATGGATGAAATAAATCAGCACCCCAATCGAGCAGCCTGCGAGAAGCATGGCCACGAAAACGGCATACTGAGGGACGAAGGCATCGTCGCCGCCCCGGATCGTCCGGAGCACTACAAGACAATAGAGAAACGTCGCGATAAACGTGCCCAGCGTAATTGTGTTACCTCGATCGCTCATGAAGTTCGTGAGAACACGCGGGCCGTATTGGCTGGAAGCGTAGGACAGCGCGACGATAGTGATTGAGAAAACCACACCAGCCACGGTTATCATCGACCCGGCGATCGTCGACAGGATTTCGCGTGCGCCTTCAGGCCGCACCTGCTGATACCAACTAAGTCCCTCGATCCACCCGTGACTGAACCGCGCATCGACCCATATCATCACCACGCCGAGCCCGATGGCGATAATGGCCATCATGGATGGGATGAACCAATAGCTTGAGCGCAACATGTAGATACTGGCTCTCAGCCGGCCGTTCATGAAGCATGCCGTTCTTGGGGCCGCCCGAAGGTCAGGGCGTGGAATAATAGACAAGCACCATATCTAGTCACCGACGTCCTCCGCTCGGTTCAAAGCCTTTTACATCCTCCAACGAGGTCAGCTGATCAGATTGCACAGCTGCAATTACGCTCAGGCTGCCATCCGTCTCTAGTATCACGGCCGCAACGTCTGTGGGGTTGCCGATCCCGTGCTTGCGGATGGCCGCCATGCCCTCCGCGAGCGTGACGCGCTCCTCCTGCAAAGCGCCCTCGTCGAACAGCCCGTCTTTCAACAGGAGCCGGGGCTGTGAGCGCACAAGTCTTCCAAACTTATCAGAAGCGATGGACGCACGGCTGATGGCATATTGCAGCCCAAGCAAGATGGCTAACGCCAACAACCCGTCCGCAAATGAAACATCCTTGCTGAGTATGAAGCTTGCAAGGGTGGAGCCCAAGGCGACAGTGATAACGAAGTCAAAGGCGTTAAGTTTTGCGAGCGAGCGCTTTCCAGAGATGCGCAGGAAGATGATCAATGCTGCGTAAGCGGTGATCGCCCCAAGGGTTATCCGGAGTAGTGAATGGAAACCGTCGAATAACATGCTCTCAAAAGGGGTGGACCAGTGAGAGGTTCCAGAGGGGTTCAATTAGCCACCGCCCTCTGGTTCAGGGTTAGCCCACAGGTGCGGTATCACCCGACTGCCAGATGACGGGCGTAATTCGCCAATGATCTGGAGTCGGCTGAATGTCCGCAACGGGGTCGTTAGCGGACGGGCAGCTTTTCGACAGCGAAGCGCGGAAAGCGGACAGTCTGGTTTCAGGCGATGCGGAGCCAGTAGCTAACGTCCGATATTGGGTGGGAAGCGGACACAGCTTCCTAAAGCAACGCTGCTCAACTGATGCCAGGCGGCTCTCGTTCTCTAGTGACCCACCAAGTGGCGATGACAAGGGACATGGACGCGATTGCGGTGCCCCACAGACTGGCATTAGCCGCCAACACGAACCCGAGGGCGCCGGTAATCCCTCCAGCCACAAGGGAAAGCCAGAGCAGAAGGTATGGCAACCACGAAGCTTCGTGCGAACCTCGCAACGCATCAGCCAATCGATGCCCCAGCTTAACAAGCGTGCCGGTCATGTAGGTGACCCCAATGCTGACTTCCCCGTCGCGCCTGAATATGGCGTTGGCAGCACCCATCGCGATGCACAGGCAGGCAATGGCCAACCTGTCAGAGCCGAAGCTGTCGGCCGCTGCGGCGGCAATCAGGACGGTAGCAACGACAAGTGTGGCGGTGACCTTACGGTAACGGGCGATCACGCTCTCGCTGATGACCACACTTAGTATAACGCCCGTGACGAACAGAGCGATAAGTGCGGCCGCCGCTGCGCCCACGGGTGCGGTTTCGGCCAGCCCGACCGCAAGCCGGGTGGAGTTGCCGGTCATAAAAGATACGAACAAACCGCCTGACTTCAGAAAACCGATGGCGTCGACCGCACCGGCCAGGGCAGCGTAGCCCATCGCCAGTACACGCTTGTCTCTCTCGTAACGCAGCATCACTGCCCCTTGAGAGGGACCGACGAGAACTTGTTTACGTCTATCACGAACGGCCAAGGCATAGCGCTAAGCTAGCGCGAGAAACGATGACAGCAATGGGTCGTATGCCGACAGGCAGGTTTTTGACCAGGAGGATTCCGAAGCCGACAGTCGGCTCTCAGGCTCGACAAAGCCGGTCGTCAACGTCGGATACTGGGTGGGAAACCGACATTAGCCCGAAGGCGCAGGTCAGCGACGACGAAAGCGCTATTCCAGTCCCAGCCGCGTCTTATTGCCGGGAATGTCGAAGGTTGGCAGATCGATGCCTAAGGAAGTGCAGAAATCATCCGTCATTGGGCCGGTATACCGAAGCAACGGCACGCGCCTCAAAGTCGGTTCTGCACTCGGTCTTAGCTTGCCTGAGGCCTCTTCTGGAAATTGGCTGGCGTGGGTCCGTCTGACAGCGAGAGCGTAGTCGTATGCTGTTGAACCATTCTTGAGCTTACGATCAGCATCAAACCAGGCCACGTGACCGGCATCTGGCCAAGCGACGTAACCCACCTCTTTGTTGGCAGCTTCAACAGCCGGGCTGCGGCTGTCGATATTGTCAGTCTGTTCGAGCCATACCTGCGGACGTGCTTTAGGTGGCAGGCGCTCCACTGCCTCCAGCAAGAGCGTTGCCGCAGCTCTGTGCCCAGGATGACAAGTCGAACCGTGCCGAGGGTCGAGCGTGAACACTACGGTCGGTCGCTTCTCACGAAGCACCTTCGCCCAGCGAGCCACCAAGGAACTACGGCCACCTACCGCGCTACTCCAATCTGCAATGGTCCTGCTCAATCCCGACTGATTGAAGCCGTAGAAGAAGTCCTCCCAGCCGAAGAAGTCTAGCGTCGCACCGAACAGGTCTGCAGATTTGCGCATCTCCTCGCGACGGATACGGGTGCACTCTTCCGGGTCGCGCAAACCAATGCTGGGCACGCATCCATAGCTGCGAGCTTCGGACGCGACTACAAAATGGCACTTGGCGCCTCCATCGACGCACGCTTCGGCGAGAAGCGGCGCCACGCCCCACTCGTCGTCGGGGTGCGCTCCGGCAAACAAAATGCGTTGGTCCGAAACCGGCCCTGGCCAAGCAAACTCGTTCGCTGGTGCAGCCGAGGCAGCAGTCAAAAGCAGAGCGGCAATGAGAGACATGGCGTGGCTCCTACACGTGCGATGCTATAACCTTCAGATAATGTCCGCAAAGGGGTCGTTTGCGGACTGGCAGCTTTTGGCGATCCTGGCGAATATGCGGATGGTTTCTGAGCGCGGCTGGCAGGCCGCAACCTGAGGCCTTAGAAGCTGCGGTGGGGATAGGCAGGCCTGCCGACAAGCGCGCATCCCACGCGCTTCCCCGCTTCACCATGGGAGCCGCTTGGGAGGCGGATTTGACGCAATATGACGAACGGGGCGTTGTGGTGCCCGCGCCGCTCCAAGGCAGCGATGCCGCGCTTGCTGGCAAGCGTTACGGGGACAAGCATCGCGGGCCAGCGGTTTCCGATGCCTATGAGCTGTCCCGCTGCTGGATCGATTTGGCCGACCGTTCGGAGCGGTGGCCTTTCCCGTCTGAATTGCCCCCTCGCATGGTGGATCTAGCGCAAGCCATACCGGAGGATCAGCGATCAGATTGGTTGCGACGGCAGGCCAATCTGGAGGACATGGACCGCCGCATCTCCTACGCCATTCGCTCAGGAGACTTGCCAATTTGGGTTGCGCCGCATGGGGAGCCGGAAAGGCTGGTGGCAGTCGGGGCGTTGGCGACCATAGACAAGCGATCTATCGCTGGAGGCGTGTTCTGCCCGCAGTCGGAGGAGTACAAGGCGGACGCCGATCGGCCTTGGCTATGGGAGCGCCCGCTGTTCGTGAAGTGCGATGATTGGGTGAGCTTCGCTACCGAGGTGGACGCCGAAAGACTGCCGGGTGTGGCTAAGAGTCCCGGCACTAGGGAGCCAAAGTTTGCGCCGAATTTGCAACTGGTTGCACCGCCATATCATGGCGGAGCAGGACAGCTCAGGCGGCTCGATGGCATCGCTGTTCCCAACTCGATCCGCCTAAACGATGCGGTGGCTGATCTGGCTAACGGCATAAGCAACGGGCCGGACCTGAGTGATTCAGAAACCGCCATCGAATTTAAGTTTTACAGCTCCGACAGCGATCTACTGCGCGAGTGGCAGACGCGGGAAGTCGCCATGTTCTACGTTCGAGAGGCGGTGCAATCTGGTAAGCTCCTACTCTACACGATGCTCGTCAATGGCGCCCATCCGATCGATCGCCATGCGTTGCGCGAGCTGAATTTCAGGACACTAAAAAACGGCATCTACGAACCTACGAACGGGCGCGAACCACTCGCAGGCACTGCCCTTTGGATTTTGAAAGGAGATTGGGACAGGTTCAAACGGAGCACGCTGGCGGCGCGTATCGGCGAACCGCTGGTCAGCGTGACTAACTGCCCCGAGCCGCCTTCACACCGCGCGAAAGGCGTTCACGCCATCATGCCTTCGGAGTCGCCCGAGAGCACCGCCCGCACTAGAGCGCCATCGGTCAAGGCCGGGCGTCCGCCGAGCGACGATGAGATTTTGGCGAAGGCTGATGAAATGAAGTCTCGCGGGATGGATGGGCGGACGATCGCTAAGGAAATGCGGCTGGAACCGGGTTTTCAGAACGTGGCGACCACCGCCGTGCGCGAACTGATTAAGGGACGTTGGAAGCCGGGGGGGCGACCTAAAAAAGGCGCATGAAAAAGGCGCATCCATTGCCGCACATGGGTAATTTGCTGCGGGTATTCTGCTGACGCTTGTTGGCCTCGTTCACTCACGAACGAGGAAAACCGATGCAGACCGACACCAACGATCCTCCCAAGATCGCCTATTCCATCAAGGAAGCCTGCAAGGCGTCCAGTCTGGGGCGGACGACGCTCTACGCGCACATAGCCGCAAATCGCCTGAGGGCCGTCCGCATTGGCGGGCGCACCGTCATTCCGGCGGATAGCCTGCATGCGTTGATCGCCGGGGAGGCATGAGCCGTGCCCCAGATAAGCGAAACCCGCGCGGGTGAGGCGCGGGCATCGCGGAATAGCTGTGGCGGCTGGTTCCGTGATCCCCTTACCCCTCCCGCTTCACCCCCGCAAGCAATCCCCGAGCTGATCGCGCTCCATCTTGGCGAGCGGTTTCTGGCGCGGCTGGCAGAGGGAGGCGTGGGCAATGTCTGACTGCTCTCCCGATGAACCCGGCGCGAAGGGCGCGGACGGCACAAGCCAAGCTGCTGCCGGCTCGATCGCTCCCAGTGTCTCGCGCCTTCGCCGCCTCGCCATGCGGACGCTTGCCCGGCTGGGGGAGGCCACGCCGCTAGAGGCTGTCGCGGCTTCCGGTGTGACCCGTGAATCGCTCCAGCCGCGCTTTTCCGAGTTGCGGGCCATGGGCCTGGTCGAACCGACCGGCGCGCGGCGGCGCAATCCCAGCGGCAAGAGCGCGTCCGTGCTCAGGCTGACCGACAAGGGGAGGGCCGCCCTGTGATCGACGTTGACGCGATAGCGCGGCACTACGGCGGCAAGGTGTGCAAGGGCAACGCGTTGATCCCGACGCCGGGGCATTCCAGCCGTGATCGGGGGACTGCGATCAAGGCCAGCGCGCTTGCGCCGGATGGTTGCCTTGTCGCCTGCTACAACGGCACACAGGCCGATGCGCTGGCGGTCAAGGCCATGCTGCGCGCGGACGGGTTTCTCGGACAATCTCGCGCGGGCGCGCGCGAGCTGACAGCGGCGGAGCGACGATCGATCCGGCAATCTGAGTTGGCCCGCAAGCGCGCGCGGCTGGCAGCCGAGGAAACGGCGGCGCGCGTAGCGGCGGACCTATGGCGCAACGCCAGCCGGGCCGATCCCGCGCACCCCTATCTTGTCGCCAAGGCACTGGAGCCGTTCGGAGTGCGGCAGGCCGGGCGCGAGTTGCTGGTGCCGATGGTCGATCCCGGCTTTCGCCTGTGGAACGTTCAGCGCATCCGGCCCGATGGATTCAAGCTATTCGGCAAGGATGCTCGCACGGCTGGGCTGTTCTGGCCCCATGGCGTCCACCTGAGCGACGGCAGGCCATCGGCAGGGCCGCTGGTGATCGGGGAAGGCTTCGCCACCGTGGCGGCGATCCATTCCGCAACCGGCTACGGCGTTGCCGCCGCGATGTCGGCCCGCAATTTAGAGCCGGTCGCGCGGTCCATGCGGAAGCTCTTCCCGACGCGCGAGATTGTGATCGCAGCGGACGACGATTGCCACCTGCCCACCAACTTGGGGCTGGAGGCGGCTAGGAAGGCCGCTCAGGCGGTTGGCGGCTATGTGGCGGTGCCCACAAGGGCCGAAGGCCGCTCAGGGGACTCAGGAGCCGATTTTGCGGACATTCCGCGCGAGCACGTGGCAGCGCGCGTCGAAGCGGCGCGGGGTGTTGAGAAATGTTGAACCCCGAACCCCTCGATCTTGCCGCACTCCAGCCGGATGAAGCGGCGGCACGTATCGCCGGGCACTCTGCCCTGCGCGCCACTCCGTTCCGCTTCCCGGACCCTGCCTCGCTACCACGGCGGCAATGGCTCATGGGGCACTGGCTCTTGCGAGGAGAGGTGACGGCGATCATCGCGCCGGGGGGCACCGGCAAGAGCACGATCGGCAACACGATCGCGCTAAGTCTCGCCAGCGGGCAGCCTCTCTTGGGCAAGCCGATCCATCGCGGGCCGCAAGCGGTTTGGATCTTCAACCTTGAGGACGGCCCCGACGAACTGAACCGTCAACTGTCCGCCGCCTGCGCCTATCATGGCATCGGGCCAGCCGATTGCGGGGACCGGCTGCACCTCGACAGCGGCCTAGTTCAGCCGCTCTGCACGGCAAGCGAGGATCGGGACGGCTTCACGCTGGCGGAGGAAGTCTTCGCCCAGCTCGCCGCGACGATCCGCGAACGCGGCATCGCAACCGTGATCGTCGATCCGTTCGTGTCGAGCCATGCGGTGCGGGAAAGCTCGAACGAGGCGATCGACGCCATCACGAAGCGGTGGAAGCGGCTGGCTCAGGAAACCGGCTCTGCGATCGTCCTGGTGCACCACACGCGCAAGCTCGGCGGGCGCGAGGTGACGGCTGAGGACGGGCGCGGCGCGGTTGCCTTGCGCGATGCCGCCCGCGTCGTGCTTCCGATCAATCCCATGGGCGACAAGGAAGCCGAGGAACTGGGCATAGTCAATCCTCAGGAACGGCGCTCGCTGGTGCGGATCGACACCGGCAAAGCCAACCGCGCACCGCCCGATGCTGCCACGTGGATCAAGCTCGAAAGCCAGAGCCTCGACAATGGTGATGGGCTGGAGCCGTCCGATTTTGTCGGCGTGGCGACGCTCTGGGAAAAGCCGGACGTGTTCCACGGCTTGACTACATGGCACCTCTACATGGTCCAGCAGGGGCTGCCGACGGGCGACTGGCGCGAAAGCGTGCAGGCCAAGGACTGGGTCGGCCATCTTGTCGCCAGAGTGGCGGGCCTGTCCGCCGATACCGATCGAGGGCGCATCAAGGCGATCCTGCGCACGTGGCGAAAGAACGGCGCGCTCGCGGTCGAGCACCGGACGCTCAACGGCAGGGACGTGCCTTTTGTGATCGTCGGCAAGCCGGTTGACCCCAGCGAGATTGGCAGCCGTCCGCACCTTGCAACGTGTGGTGCGGAAAGTGCGGAAGGTGCGGGCGCTGATCCGTGAAGAACCTGCCCACACCACCACCCCTATTTATAGGGGTGAGGTGGTGGTGTGGTGCGGGTGAAGGCGACTGAGGATCGATTTTGGAGGTGCGGGAAAATGGGCGCGACGAACAAGGCGAAACGGAAGCAACCGGTTGCAAAATCCAAGGCAAACACGCCTAGCAAAACGATCGACCTTCCCGATCCGGGCACGGACGATCCGGACAAAGCCATGCGCTCTCTGGCGCGCAACGTGCCCGGCTGGGATGATCTGAGCGAAACTGAGCAAGAGGAACTAACTCGCCTCGTCCGCGCCTTTCGCAAGCGTGGAGACCCTGCAAAGGTTAAGATGACGCGCAAACCGGACGGAGGCTGGAGCATCGCCCCGCACGGCAAGAGCGAACTACTGGCCAGCCTCAAGCTGCATGACACCTTCGCTGCCAGCTCGATCGATCCGATAAACGCGCGCGCCCAAGAACTGCTGCGCTATCTCGGCTCAGTCGGCGCTGACAATGAGGGCCGCTATAACGCGGCGCTTTCATTCATCGAGAACATGAAGCCTCAGGATCAGGCGGAGGCTTTGTTGCTGGTGCAGATGTATTGCACCCATGACGCGGCGATCCGCGCGCTGAGCCAACTAGGATCGGCGGAATGGGTGCCGCACGCTCAGACTTTCGGGAACCTGGCGACGAAACTGCTGGGAACCTCTCAGCGGCAAATGGAAACGCTGGCCCGGATGCGCCGGGGCGGGGAACAGATCGTGAAGCATATCCACGTCGATAATCGGGGCGGGCAGGCCGTCATTGCCGAGAATGTCCATAACGGGGGGAAGCAAAATGGAAAAGCCGACGATCAATCCCAAGCAACCACAAACGGCGCGCCTAGGATCGGCCCCGCGTTGCTTGGCGCGGACCCGTTCGGGAGCGGAATGCCAATCCCCGGCGGTGAAAGGGCGGAAGCGGTGCCGAATGCACGGCGGGACGAACCCCGGCGCACCTAAAGGCAATCGCAACGCCTGGAAGCATGGCGGGCGATCCGCCGAAACCATGGCGGCGGCGCGATACCTAAGAGAGATTGCGCGGCTGGTGCGACATGAGCTGAATTAAGGCGCGCAGCCAGACCCATGCAGCTTCCAAGAACGAGGATTAACGCCGGTTTCCGTTTCGCCAGCGTGTAACCTCCGCTTCTGGGCGCGCCCCGCACGTCTCGCACCGCAGCCGGGCGATCAGCCGATAGAGCTTTGTGCGCCGGTCCACGCGGTGATAATCCGCAAACTCGCTAAGCTCATACGTTTCGTTTCGCCCGCAACCGCATTGGACTCGCAGAAAGGCATGCGGCTGATACCAGATTGGATCGATGGGCTTGGGGCTGGTGTAATCGGCCATTCGCTGGAACATGGCGAGAACAAACGAGTCGGAGAAGAGAGTAGGCAACAATGTGCAATCTCTATCGCATGACCAAGGCCACGGCGGAGGTCGCGCGGCTGTTCGGCGTGCAGAATGCAATGACAGGCGCGAACTTGGGGGAAGAGGTTTATCCCGGCTATCCGGGCGCGGTTGTGGCGCAAGGCGACCTGCGGCGGATGACTTGGGGTTTCCCGCTGGCGATGAAGGGAGCGAAAGGGCAGTTGCTGAAACCTCGCCCGGTAAACAATGCGCGCAGCGACAAGCTTGGCAGCTACATGTGGCGCTATAGTTTTGAGGAGCGGCGCTGTCTCATCCCCATGACCGGCTGGGCGGAAGCGGAGGGGCCGAAAGGCGCAATGACGCGAACCTGGTTGCGATTGCCCGACCGCGAAGTGTTTGCCGCTGCTGGTATCTGGCGCGCGAGCGAAGAATGGGGCGAAGTCTATTCGATGGTAATGACTGACAGCTGCGGAGCTGCGGCGGAATGCCATGACCGGATGCCAGTTTTGCTGGCAGAGCGTGATTATGAGGCGTGGCTGCGCGGGACAGTCGCGGACGCCAAGGCTCTATGTGTGCCGTTTGAAGGGGCCGTTATGTTAGACCGGACGACGCAGAAATGGAGCGCGCGCTAGGGACCGGCGCGCATCGCGGTGGCGGCGGTGCGCTGCGCCAAGGGAATGAAATGAGCAGGATTCGTTAGGCGCTACGAACCCTGAGTGGCCGAGCAAGGCTCAGGCGAACGCAATAGTCCGCGCCTTCATATCCTGCGCCCACGTTCGCTTTCGATGTGGCATGTCCGTTCGGCGCAACCGCTAACAATTCGGCCATTAACTCGCCAGATTCCAGCCGCGAAATAGAACCGACGCGCTGGCCCTCGATGAAAACGAAAAGGGCAGGCGATCCTTCGAAAGCCCCGATCACTAATTCAGCCGTCTTATCAACTGTCACACCGAAACGGGTTGAGCCGCCTGTAATGCGCTTCAATATCGCCTTGTGGAACGACTCGCCAACAACGTCCTGGTTGAAACCCCGTCCGGCCGCCAGCGCCGGTAGCTCGGCACGCTGCCAGAAAAATCCAGTTTGTTTGGCGCTGCGTCTGTCCGGCTTCACGCCAAACAACCGTTTCAAAAATGACATCGAAGCCCCCTTCCGCGCGTTGCTGGCAAGAATGCGCCAGCCTCAATCCAAACACAACAAAGCGAGCGGCTTATCGGGGAGCGGTTATGGGAACGACGCGTCCTTATTCGTAAAAACACAATTGTTTCAGAGGAAAGTGGCGGAGACGGAGGGATTCGAACCCTCGGTACCGGATTTACCAGTACGACGGTTTAGCAAACCGTTGGTTTCAGCCACTCACCCACGTCTCCGGATCGCAGCGGCGAGCGGGGCCTATAGCGGCGGGGTGTGGGGGCGGCAAGGGGGTCGACGGCGGCCGTGAAAAGACTCGGTTCACCGCAAACAGGATTCCATTCGGCGCGCATTCATTGCCGCTTCAGCGCGGCGGGCGTCTCTTGGGTGGTGGAATTCCCGGCGTTGGGGATGGAGGGAACAATGGTCATGCTCAACCGCCTCGTGCGTCGCGGATGGATTGCTGCGCTCGGGGCCGCCGCGCTGGCGGCTTCACCGGCTCTCGCGCAGATCGAAACGGTCGATCCCAACGCGGGTATCGACGCCGACCTGGCGCAACCCGCGCAGCAGCCGGCATACAATGCCGCACCTGCGCCGACCGCGGCGACCGGTGAAGTGGCTGCCGAATGGGCCGATCCGGTGGTGACGAGCCCGGAACCATCGGTCGCGGCGACGCAGGCTGCGGGAGATCCCGCGGTGGCAGCGGCGCAGGGCGACACCTACAAGAAGGACGACCTGATCGGCGCAGCCGAGGGCGTCTTCGGCAAGGGTGCCGAAGGGCTTGCACGCATGATCGAGGATCTGCTGGCGAAGCAGGGCGAACCCAACGGCTATATCGTGGGGCGCGAGGCGAGCGGCGCGTTCATCGTGGGCGCGCGTTACGGATCGGGCACGCTCTATCACAAGGTCGAAGGCCAGAAGCCGGTCTACTGGACCGGGCCGTCGATCGGCTTCGACGCCGGCGCCAACGCGGGCAACACGTTCGTGCTGGTTTACAATCTCTACGACACCGAAGAGCTGTTCGAGCGCTATCCTTCGGGCGAAGGCGCGGCCTACGCCATCGGCGGCCTCAACGCGTCGTACATGCGCAAGGGCGATGTCGTGCTGATCCCGATCCGCGTGGGGGCCGGCCTCCGGCTGGGGATCAACGCCGGTTACATGAAGTTTTCCAAGGAGCAGCGCTGGCTGCCTTTCTGACGGCGCCCCGCTCGTTCCGAAATCCTGCCGGGGCCGCGACGGGAAATCCTGTTGCGGCCCTTGGTGCGTGCGGTAAGTGGCCCTCATGCTCGAGAACCTGGACCCTGCCGCCCCCGATGCGCTGCTCGCGCTGATAAAGCTTCACGCCGCCGATCCGCGTAGCGACAAGATCGATCTTGGCGTGGGCGTCTATCGCACCGCGCAGGGCGACACGCCCGTGTTTGCCGCGATCAAGGCGGCCGAGCGGCGATTGGTGGAGACGCAGGTTTCCAAATCCTACCTCGGGCCCGAAGGCGACATGGGGTTCGTCCACGCCCTGATGCCGCACATCTTCGGCACGGACCCCACCATGGGCGGGCGGATCGAAGGCATGCAGACGCCCGGCGGCACGGGTGCCGTGCGCCTGGCTGCGGCGCTCGCCAAGGCGGCGGGCGTCACCCGCGTGCACATGGGCACGCCGAGCTGGCCGAACCACGCGCAGATCCTGGCGGACCTCGAGGTGGAGCCCGTCCCGTTCGAACACGCGCGCGCCGATGGCACCGCGAACGTGGACGCCGTGCTCCAGGCGATCCGCGGCGCCGGGCCGGGCGAGGCCGTGCTGCTCCATGGCTGCTGCCACAACCCCACCGGCATCGACTACACGCCCGAACAGTGGGACGCGATCGCCGCTGCGCTGGCGGACGGCGCGGTGCTGCCGATCATCGACGTCGCATACCAGGGCCTGGGTCACGGCATGGAGGCAGACGCGGTCGGCCTGCGCACCGTGCTGGCGGCCGTCCCGGAAGCGCTGGTGGCGTACAGTTGCGACAAGAACTTCGGCCTCTATCGCGACCGGGTCGGCGCGTTCTACGTCATGGCGCGGGACGGCGGCCAACTGCCGGCGATCCTGTCGAACGCGGCCGCGCTGGCGCGGGCGAACTGGTCCATGCCGCCCGACCACGGCGCCGCGGCGGTGCGGCTGGTGCTGGACGATGCCGAACTCGCTGCCCAGTGGCAGGACGAACTTGGCGTGATGCGCGCGCGGATGCGCCAGGTGCGGGACCGGCTGGCCGAGCAGGGGCTCGCCGGAACGATCGACCTTACCCCGCTCGCGGCGCAGAACGGCCTGTTCTCCATGCTGCCCCTCTCGCGTGAGCAGATCGCGATGCTGCGTGACGATCATGCCATCTACATGGCCGGGTCGGGCCGCATCAACGTGGCCGGCCTCACCGCCGACAATATCGAGCGATTCATCGCCGCCCTGACCGACGTCGCCCGCTGACGGGGCGGGCGTGAACCGCCAGCCTATTCTCCAGGGCGGCGCCGTCCATTTGCGGCCACTGCAGGCGGACGACTGGGACGCGCTCTACGCGGTCGCGCGCGACCCGCTGTTGTGGGAACAGCACCCCGTGCACGACCGCTGGCGGGAAGACGTATTCCGCACGTTCTTCGAAGACGCGCTGGCGGCCGGCGGTGCGCTGGTGGCGGTCCATCGCCCGAGCGGCGCCATCGCGGGGAGCTCGCAATTCCGTCCCTGCCCGCTCGACCCGCGCGAGATCGAGATCGGCTGGACATTCCTTGCCCGCACGCACTGGGGAACCGGGATGAATCGCGAGATCAAGCGGCTGATGATCGGCCATGCGCTTGCCCGTTTTCCCCGCGTCCTGTTCCGCATCGGGGAAGGCAATCTCCGTTCGCGCAAGGCGATCGAAAGGGTCGGCGGCCGGCTGGTCGAAGGCTGGGTGGAAGACGGCGCTTACCAGGGCCGCCCGGTGCGACATGTCGTTTACGAAATCACGCGGGACGATTTCACCGGCGGAGCGCTGGCATAAGCGAAAGGGCGGGCCGCATCTCTGCGACCCGCCCCGCTCGAGGTTGCCCCCAAAGGTTTCGCGATCAGCGCCGGTTGCGCTGGACCGGCTGGTTTTCCGGCGCAATCGAGATGCGCACCGTCTCACCACTGCGGCCGGGGAAGTCGGTGAACATCGCCTCGACCAGGTTGGGCACGAGGTACTGCAACCGGTTGGACGTGGACACTGCCTGGGCCTTGCCTTCGAAGAGGCGCTGGCCGGTGGCGCGCGAATCGATCTTCAGGTCGATCTCGCTGTTGTAAACGGTGTAAACGTCGACGCCGTTGTCGAACCACGGATCATAGAAGCCGTAGCTCCACGGCCGGCCCCAGTAACCGCGGCCGCCCCACGACGGACCCCAATAGCCGCGGCTGTAGCCGAAACGGCTGTAGCCATACCACGGGCTATAGAACGGATCGCGGAAGCCGGTGCGGCGGACGCGTTCGCGCCCCCGGTCGACGCCGTAATCGAAGCGGACGAGCAGGTCGGCTGACTGCGGCGATGCGGCCTGGGTGTAACCCAGCCGGGTCATGTTGGCTTCGACGAAGTCCGCGTACTGCGAAAACTCCAGCCCGCCGGCGAGCGAGGGATCTTCGGCCACCACGGCGAACGTCTGGCCCTGCGGCGCGGGAAGCTGCGCCTGATAGCGCTGGACATTGGCGTTGAACGGGGTGGCGCAGGCTGCGAGGGCGCCCAGTGCCAGCGGCACTGCGACCATCTTCAACTTGCGACCCCAATCGGTCAGAAATGACATTGGCGAACCCCTTGATCGAAAGCGACGAGCGCGGTCGGCCCGGTATCGGACCGGCTCAGGCTGTCATCTGTGCGGCAGGGTGTAAAGTAGGTGCGGTGAACCGAGTTTGAATGGTGTACTTCAGAAAAGTTAGCGCACCAGGCCGAGCGCCGCGTATGTCCTGTCGAGCGTTGGCTGGGCGATTTCGCGCGCGCGGGCGCTGCCGCGGGCGAGAATCGCATCCAGTTCCTCGCGGTCGGCCAGCAAGGCGCGGAAGCGCGCGGATATGGGGCGCAGCGTTTCCACCAGCACTTCGCCCAGCAGCGGCTTGAACGCGCCGAAGCCCTTGCCGCCCATCTGCGCCAGCACGGAATCTACCGGTTCTCCGGTGAGGACGGCATAGATCGCGACGAGGTTCGCAGCTTCCGGCCTGCCGGCTAGGCCCGCCGCTTCGGACGGCAGCGGTTCCGGGTCGGTCCGGGCCTTTTTGACCTTCGTCATGACGAGATCGGGATCGTCGACCAGGTTGATCCGGCTCATGTCGCTGGGATCGGACTTGCTCATCTTCGCGGCGCCGTCGCGCAAGGACATGATCCGCGCCGCATCGGGCGGGGTGATCGGATCGGGCAAAGTGAAGACCGGAGCACCTTCGCTCGCGAAGTCGTTGTTGAACTTCTGCGCGACGTCGCGCGCGAATTCGAGATGCTGCTTCTGGTCCTCGCCCACCGGGACGTGAGTCGCCTGGTAAAGCAGCACGTCGGCCGCCTGCAGCACCGGATAGGTGAACAGCGCCACCGACTGGCCTTCGCGGTTCTTGCCCGCCTTGTCCTTCCACTGCGTCATGCGATTGAGCCAGCCCATGCGGGCGGTGCCGTTGAGCAGCCATTGCAGCTCCGCATGGGCGGGGACTTGCGCCTGGTTGAACAGGACGGAGCGGGCAGGATCGATCCCGCAGGCCACCAGGGCCGCGGCCATTTCCAGCGTGGCGCGGCGCAGCTGTGCGGGCTCGTGCGGCTGGCTGATGGCGTGAAGGTCGGCCAGGAAGAACAGGCACTGGCCATCGTCGCCCAGTTCGTCCTGCATCCGCACCCAGTTGCGGATCGCGCCCAGGTAGTTGCCGAGATGAAGGTTGCCAGTGGGCTGGATGCCGGAGACGACGCGCATTTCTATTCCGCCAGATCGACCGGTCGGCCCGGACGACGGCGCCGTAGCTGGCCGATGAGGTCCTTGTCGAGGGCGCCGAGCACGAAAGCCGCGCCAAAGAAAATCGCCAGGCCGCCCAGCGTCAGCGCCGCGAGCGAGGCAACGCGTTCGATGACGTTCCCCGCGTACCATTCCGCCATCCGCGGCATCAGCCACCACAGGAAAGCGCCCATCACCGCGGTCGCGAGAACCTGCCGGGCGATCCGGCTGGCGAGCCGCGCGGTCATGCGGAACCAGCCGCGGCGCTGCAGCATGATGTACAGCAGGCACACGTTGAGCGTGGCGGTGAACGCCGTCGCGGCGGCGAGGCCGACGATGCCGTATCGCGGCACGACCCAGAAATTTAGCGCGATGTTGATGGAAAGCGCGGCCGCCGCGATCCACACCGGGGTGCGGGTGTCCTCGCGGCTGAAGAACGCCGGCTGGAACACCTTGACCAGGACATAGGCAGGCAGGCCGCAGACGAGCGCAACCACTATGTCGGCCATGATCGCCCCATCCGCCATGGTCATCTTGCCGCCGACGAAGAACGCGGTGACGAAGGCCGGCGCGCAGATCGCCAGCGCCGCGGCGGCCGGCAGGGTCAGCAGCGTGCCGACTTCTACCGCGTTGCCCTGCAGGCGCTGCGCTTCGGCCGCGTCGCCGCTCTGGATGTGGCGCGCCAGCATCGGCAGGATGGCCGTGCCGAGCGCGATGCCGAAGATGCCCAGCGGCATCTGGTTCAGCCGGTCGGCAAGCTTCAGCAGGGTGAGCGATCCCTGCGGCAGGCTGGTGGCGAAGAACGTGTCGACCAACTGGCTGATCTGGTAGATCCCCGCGCCGAACGTGGCCGGCAGGATCAGTATGCCGAGTCGCTTGACCTCGGGCGAAAACCGCGGCCGCGTGACCTTCAGCCGCACCCCGGCGCGCCGGGCGGCCCAGCTCATGTAGCCGAGCTGCACGATCCCGGCGAGGCACAGCGAAATGGCGAGCGCCCAGGCGACCACCGCATCGCTGCCGTCGTCACCGCGCAAATACCAACCCGCCACGATCCCGCCGATCATCACGATGTTGAGGAACACCGGGGCGAAGGCGCCGGGGGCGAAGCGGCTCCGCGCATTGAGCACGCCGGACAGCATCGCCACCAGGCTGACGAGGCCGAGATAAGGAAATGTCATCCGGCTGAGCCAGATTGACAATTCGAACTTGCCCGGCACGTCCTGGTATTCGCGCGCGAGCAGCCAGACGATGCCGGGCATCGCGATCATGCACAGCGCGGAGAATCCGAGCAGCACCCAGACGAACACCGACAGCACGTCGCCGGCAAAGGCGTCCGCCGCCGCCTCTCCCCCGTCCTCCGCGTGCAGCTTGCGCGAATACATCGGCACGAAGGCGACGCTGAAGGCCCCTTCGGCGAACAACCGGCGGAAGGTGTTGGGCAGCGTGAAGGCGAGTTGCCACGCGTCGGCCGCCAGCCCGGCGCCGAGCACGCGGCTGAGCAGCATGTCGCGCATGAAGCCGAACACGCGGCTGACCGCGGTCAGCGCGCCGATCGTCCCGACGCTGCGGACGAGATTGCTCACCCGCGCATTGCCCGGGACAGAGCGTGACTTCTCAGGCCTGGCCGGCCGGCGGCGGGACGCCGTTGGCGGCGGCGGCGGCCTCCTCGTCGGCGCGGCGCTGCATCTGCTGCAGGTACAGGCCGTTGAAATCGATCGGATCGATCATCAGCGGCTGGAATCCGAGGTCGCGGGTGGCATCGGAGATCACCCGGCGGGCGAACGGGAACAGGATGCGCGGCGCTTCGGCGAACAGGAACGCATGGCCCTGTTCCTCGGGAATGTTGCGCATGCCGATGAGGCCGCAATAGGCCAGCTCGACAAGGTAGAGTTCCCCTTCGGTGGACGTCGCTGTGACCTTCACCTTCAGCTCAACCTCGTGCAGTTCCTCGTTCACCCGCTGCGAGCCGATGTTGAACTGCAGATCGATGTTCGGCTGGCTCTGCCACTGGAAGCATGCCGGCGCGTTCGGGTTCTCGACCGACAGGTCCTTGACGTATTGGTTGATGATCCCGGCAACCGGCTGGTTGTCGGCGCCGTTGCCGGCGGCGGTGTTGTCGAGATCGAGGTTGGTCAGTACGTCGCCTTCGTCGGCCATGGTATCGGGGTTTCCTGCAGGCTGTGCGCGAAGCTGCGGCTTGGCGCGGGGATAATGGCCGCGCGCCTAGCACCCCCCGCCGCCGGCCGCAACGCCGCACCCGAATGGCCCGCCCGTGCGTTGCGGGTTTGTGTTTTGCCCCTATCTAGGGCACCATGGTTCAAACCGGGGCGCGGCCGGTGAGCACGTCGCCGCCCCATGTGAAAAACGGATCGAAACCGTGATTATTCAGATCGTCATCCTCGCCATGATCGCGGCATTCCTGGGCCTGCGCCTCTATTCGGTGCTGGGCCGCCGTGCCGAGCACGAGGAGGAGCCGGTTCCCACGCGGTTCGACCAGCCGGGACGCGCTGATCAGCCGGGCGCGCTGCCGCCGCCGCGCAACGCCCAGCCCTTCCGCCCCGCCGCCCTGGAAGGCGCGCTGCCGGCAGTGGAGCGCGGCGTGCGGGAGATCGCGGCCGCCGACAAGACGTTCGACGTATCGGGGTTCCTCGAGGGTGCGAAGGCGGCATACGGCATGATCCTGGAAGCGTTCTGGCGTGGCGACCGCGAGACGCTGAAGGAACTGTGCGACGATGACGTTTACGCCGGTTTCGAAGCAGCGATCGACGCGCGCGAAGCCGCTGGCGAGACACTGGAAAACCGGCTCGTCCGGATTGAAGACGCCGTGATCGACAGCGCCGAACTGGCGGCAGGCCAGACCGCGCGCGTCACCGTGCGGTTTGTCGCCGACATCGCGGCCGTCACCCGCGACCGGGATGGCGCTGTCGTTGCTGGATCGCTCACCGACGCGGTCGAGGCGCGCGATCTTTGGACGTTCAAGCGCGACGTGCGCACTGCCGATCCACACTGGCTTCTCGACGAGACGGACGAAGCCTGAGCGGCGCGTCCGCGGGATCGAATGCCGGGAAGGGGGCATATGCGTTTGAAGGTGGCGGCGATGGCCGCAATCGTGCCGCTGGCCCTTGCCGGATGCCGAGTGGTACCTCCCCCTGCGACTGGCCCCGTGCCGCTGCCGCCGTCGCCGACCCCGCCGCCAGCCGTCGTCATACCTCCGCCGGTCACGCCCACCAACGCGATCAGTGCCGGGCTGACGGCCGGACCGGCTATCTCCTCGCTTCCCGTCGGGCGCGGCGATGCGGCAGCCGCGATCGCGAGCTTCCGGGAAAGCTGCCCGCGCCTCCTCTCGCGCGCAGATGCCAGCGGGCTGACGAGCGGATCCCACTGGGAACCGGCGTGCACCGCCGCACGGAGCTGGGGCACGGCCGAACCGACCGCATTCTTCGATCGCTATTTCGAAACCGTGCGCGTGGGTCCCGGCACCGCGTTCGCGACCGGATATTACGAACCCGACATTCGCGGATCGCGCCTGCCTCTGCCCGGCTACAGCCAGCCGGTCTATTCCCTGCCCCCGGAACTGGAGCGCGGCTGGCCCGACAGCGTGCCCGCGGCCGAGCGTACAGGCCGTGCCCCACTGGGGCGGCGCGATGCGAGCGGCGCGTTCGTGCCCTATTACGAAAGGTCGGAAATCGTTTCCGGCGCGCTCGCCAATCGTGGGCTGGAGATCGCCTGGGTGGCCGATCCGGTAGAATTCTTCTTCCTCCAGATTCAGGGATCAGGGCGCCTGGTCGCGCCTGATGGTTCGGTCATGCGGATCGGATACGCCGGGCAGAACGGCCGCGAATATCTCGGCATCGGCAAAGTGCTGCGCGACCGGGGGCTGATCGGTCCCGGCACACCCTACGCCACATCGATGCAGGGCATCATGCAGTTCCTGCGCGCGCAGCCCGATGGCGGCGCCGCGGTGATGAACGAGAACAAGAGCTGGATTTTCTTCCGCGAGCTGACCGGTGACGGTCCATTGGGCGCGCTCAACGTGCCGGTCCGGCGGGAAAGCTCGGTCGCCGTCGATCCGGCGTTCGTCCCCCTGGGCGCACCGGTCTGGCTGGAAATGGACCAGCCCGAAGCAAACGGGCTGTGGATCGCCCAGGATACCGGGGGCGCGATCAAGGGGGCTAACCGCTTCGACACCTTCTGGGGTGCCGGCGACGATGCCCGCACGATCGCCGGGGGCATGTCCGCGCGGGGGAGCGCGCTCCTGCTGCTGCCCAAGGGGACGCTCGATCGCCTGCGCCAGCGATGAAGGCGCCGCGCGGCCTGTCCGCGGAGGAGGCTGCGGCCTGGGCGCACGTGGCGGCGACGGTGACGGCGCTGCACCCGGTGCGAAGCGTGAAGGGCGCACCGCACGGGTCCGAAGACGCTACGCCCGTCGGGAAAGCGGCCACGCCGCCGCCCTCGCTCCCCCCTCGTCACCCGCCGCAAAGCCCGCGCCTGCCAGCTTCACCGGGCGAGCGGACGCCGTCTGCCTCGCCTGGGCTCGATTCGCACTGGGATCGCCGCTTTCGCGCAGGCGCGATCACGCCCGACTTCACGCTGGACCTGCACGGCCACACGCTCGACCAGGCCCACGCGCGGCTCGATGCGGGGCTGTCGCAGGCCAAGGCGATGGGCGCCCGGGTCGTGCTTGTGATCGCCGGCAAGCCGCGCCCGGTCGATGCCGCCGACCGTGGCAGCCGCCGCGGCGCGATCCGGGCAAAGGTGCTCGACTGGCTCGCCGCCGGTCCGCACCGGTCTGATATCGCCGCCATTCGTCCGGCGCACCGTCGCCACGGCGCGGAAGGTGCATTCTACCTGGTGCTGAAGCGTCGCCGCTGATTTCGGCCTGAATCGACCGCGCACCAACCTATCTGCGCCGCCCCGTTGCACGCAAAAAGGGCCCCGGCATCTCGTGCCAGGGGCCTCTGTACGATCCGATCGGCCCGGTCAGGCGTGGTATTTGGCGTAACTGAGGTCGAAGCGATCGGCGTTCATGACCTTGGTCCAGGCCTTCACGAAGTCTTCCAGGAACTTCACCTGGTGGCCATTCTCGGCATAGATCTCGCCCACCGCGCGCAGTTCGGAATTCGAACCGAAGATGAGGTCGGCGCGCGTGGCCCGCCATTTCTCGCCGCCTTCCTTGCGGTCCGTGGCGACATATTCCTCGCCGTCGGAATCCTCCGCCACAGCCCACACGTTCGTCATGTCGTAGAGGTTGACGAAGAAGTCGTTGGTCAGCTTGCCGGAACGCTTCGTGAAGTGCCCGTGGCTGCGTTCGCCATGATTGGCGCCCAGCACGCGCAGGCCGCCGATCAGCACCACCATCTCGGGCACCGACAGGCCAAGCAGCGAAGCGCGGTCGAGCATCATTTCTTCGACCTTTACGGCGAGTTTCTTCTTGCCGACGTAGTTGCGGAAGGCATCGGCTTCCGGCTCCATGGGCGCGAAGCTGTCGGCGTCGGTCTGATCCGCGGTCGCATCGCCGCGACCTCCGGTGAACGGAACGGCCACGCTGTAACCGGTGCCCTCCATCGCCATCTCAAGACCCACGACGCCGCCCAGCACGATAGCGTCGGCCAGCGACATTCCGCCGCGCAGCCCGCCCAGCGTGCCGATCACCTTGGCCAGCATCTCCGGTTCGTTGACATCCCAGTCCTTCTGCGGGGCGAGCGCCACGCGCGCGCCATTGGCCCCGCCGCGGTGGTCGGACTTGCGATACGTGCTCGCCGAAGCCCAGGCGGTCTTCACGAGCTGGCTGACGGTGAGGCCGCTGTCCCTTATCTTCGCCTTTAACGCTGCCACGTCGGCATCGGACGGCCGCGTGCCGGCAGGGATGGGGTCCTGCCAAATCAAGTCCTCGGCCGGCACTTCGGGCCCGAGGTAACGGATCTTGGGTCCCATGTCGCGGTGAGTCAGTTTGAACCACGCGCGCGCCCACGCGTCCTTGAACGCCTCGTGATCGGCGCGGAAGCGTTCCGAAATGGCGCGCAGTTCCGGGTCCTCGCGCAGCGCCATGTCGGCGGTGGTCATCATCGTGGGGACCTTCTTGTCGGGGTCCCATGCAGCGGGGGCCATGTCCTCTTCGCGCTGATTGATCGGCTGCCACTGCTGTGCCCCAGCGGGGCTGCGAACCAGTTCGTATTCGTAATCCAGCAGCAGACGGAAATAGTTCTCGCTCCATTGGGTGGGGGTATTGACCCAGGACCCTTCGAGTCCGCTCGTCACGGTATGCTCGCCGACGCCGCTCTCGTGCTGGCTGACCCAGCCGAAGCCTTGCGCCGTGAGATCGGCCGCTGACGGGGCACCGCCGAGCAAGGCGGGGTCGCCGTTGCCATGCGCCTTGCCGAAGGTGTGCCCGCCGGCGGTCAGCGCGACGGTTTCCTCGTGGCTCATCGCCATGCGTTCGAACGTCGCCTTTATGTCGCGCGCCGATTGCAGCGGGTCGGGATTGCCGCCCGGCCCCTCGGGATTGACGTAGATGAGGCCCATCTGGATCGAGGCCAGCGGTCCTTCCAGTTCGTGCATGCCGTGTTCGGGCGCGATGCGGGTCTGCACGCCTTCGTTGACCCACTTGTCTTCGCTGCCCCAGTAGATGTCCCGCTCCGGCTCGAACACGTCGGCCCGGCCGCCGCCGAAGCCGAATGTCGGGCCCCCCATCGATTCGATGGCGACGTTGCCCGCCATGATGAACAGATCGGCCCAGGACAGATTCCGGCCATACTTCTGCTTGATCGGCCAGAGCAGGCGCCGCGCCTTGTCGAGATTGCCGTTGTCGGGCCAGGAATCGAGCGGGGCGAAGCGCTGCTGCCCGCTGTTGGCGCCCCCACGCCCGTCCGCCGTGCGGTAGGTGCCCGCCGCGTGCCAGGCCATGCGGATGAAGAAGGGGCCGTAATGGCCGTAATCCGCCGGCCACCAGGGCTGGCTGTCGGTCATGAGCGCTGTCAGGTCCGCCTTGACCGCATGGTAATCGAGCGCGTTGAACGCCTCCGCGTAGTCGAAATCCTCGCCCATCGGGTTCGATGGCCCGTTGGGATTGAGCACTTCAGTGGCGAGCATCTCGGGCCACCAGTCGCGGTTCGTCCGGCCCAGCAGGCTGCGGACCCCACCATTGCCTTGGCCCATGGGGCAGCCGCCCTCGATCGATCCGGTCTTCGCATCCATGGCATCATCTCCTCGTCACAAAGCACCGGCGCTTTTTTGCGCCATGTGACAAGGATGATGCGCCTCGCCCGCGAGCGGGTCAAATCGATTGATTGCGCTTCATTGATAGATTGGACCGATGATCACCAGGCTGTCCCGCAGGTCAGGCGGCCTGCGCGATCTGGTCGGCCGGCGCGGTGCGGATGATGTAATCGAACGCCGCCAGCGCGGCCTTCGATCCGCTACCCATGGCGACCACGATCTGCTTGTAGGGAACCGTGGTAGCATCGCCCGCTGCGAACACGCCCGGCAGGTTCGTGCGCCCGGCGATATCGTTGACGATCTCGCCATGCTGCGAAAGCTCCAGCCCGCTTTCGGCCAGCCATTCGGTGTTCGGGACCAGGCCGATCTGGACGAATACGCCTTCCAGTTCGATCCGACGTTCGTCGCCGCTATCCCGGTCGCGCAGGACCATGCCGTTGACGCGGTCGCTGTCGCCGAGCACCTCGGTCGTCTGGGCGCTGGTCACGATCTCGACGTTGGCCATGGAGCGCAGCTTGTCCTGCAGGACAGCGTCGGCGCGCAAGACGTTGTCGTATTCGACCAGTGTAACGTGCTTCACGATGCCCGCAAGATCGATCGCTGCCTCAACGCCGGAGTTGCCGCCGCCGATCACGGCCACGCGCTTACCCTTGAACAGGGGACCGTCGCAGTGCGGGCAATAGGCCACCCCCTTGTTACGGTATTCCGCTTCACCGGGCACGCCCAGCGTGCGCCAGCGGGCGCCCGTCGCGAGGATGACGCTGCGCGCCTTGAGGGCACCGCCACCAGCGAAGTGCACGGTGGCGAGGCCGCCGGCTTCCGCGGCTGGTTCCAGGCGTACCGCCTGGGCGAGGTTGAAGATCTCGATGCCGTTGCTGTCGACCTGCGCCTTGAGGTCGGCGGCGAGCCGCGGTCCTTCGGTATAGGCGGTGCCGGGCAGATTCTCGATGCCCAGTGTGTCGTTGAGCTGGCCGCCCATGCGCTCGGCCGCGATGGCCGTGCGGAAGCCCTTGCGCGCGGTGTAGATCGACGCCGCGACGCCGGCCGGGCCGCCGCCGATCACCAGCACTTCAAACGGTTCGGCTGCGTTCAGCTTCTCCGCCGCCTTGTCGCCTGCGCCGCTGTCCAGCCGGGCAAGGATTTCGGCAAGGTCCATCTTGCCGTTCCAGAACGGTTCGCCGTTAAGGAAGGTCGCCGGGACGGCCATGACCCCGCGTTCCTCGACCTCGTCCTGATAGGCACCGCCTTCGATCAGGGTGGCGGTGATGCGCGGATTTTCGAACGCCATCAGCGTCAGGGCCTGCACCACGTCGGGGCAATTGTGGCACGATAGGGAGAAATACATCTCGAAAGCGAAGTCGCCTTCCAGATCGCGGATCTGCTGGAGCTGTTCAGCGTCCACCTTGGGCGGATGGCCACCGGCCCACAGCAGGGCCAGGACGAGGGAGGTGAACTCGTGCCCCATCGGCAAGCCGGCAAAGCGCACCCAGCGCGCCGGATCGCTTGCGCGGCGAATGATGAAGCTCGGGCGCCGTTCGTCGGTTCCTTCGAAGCTGGCGCTGACCATGTCATGCAGCGCGGCAATGCCGGTAAGCAGCTCGCGCGTCTGCTGGCTCCGCGCATCGTCGCCCACCGAGGCGATCAGCTCGATCGGCTCGCGCAGGTTGGCGAGGTAGGTCTTGAGCTGGGTCTGCATCGCGGCTTCGAGCATGGCGGAAGTCCTTTGAACGGTTGGAGGAAAAAGGCCCGGGGCGAGGGGGAGCCCCGAGCCTTCCAGCGACCCGAGCGAGGAGGGCTCGGGCTTTGACAGGCTGTCTGCGCGGATGCGCCGCGGCCCGTCTATGGGGTGTCGTCAGAGCTTGCCGACGAGATCGAGGCTGGGCGCGAGGGTGTCGCTGCCTTCTTCCCAGGCGGCCGGGCAAACCTGGCCGGGATTGTTGCGGACGTACTGCGCGGCGCGGATCTTGCGGACCAGCTCGTTCGCATTGCGGCCTACGCCTTCGCAGGTGATTTCCATGATCTGGATCACACCGTCGGGATCGACCACGAACGTGCCGCGGTCAGCGAGGCCCTGGCCTTCGCGAAGCACGCCGAAGTTGCGCGCCAGCACGTGGTTCTGGTCACCCAGGAACGGAAACTGCAGCTTGCCGATCTTGTCGCTGGTGTCGTGCCACGCCTTGTGGCTGAAATGGGTGTCGGTGCTGACCGCATAGACGTCCACGCCAAGCTTCTGGAGCATGGCATAGTGTTCGCCCAGATCTTCAAGTTCGGTCGGACATACGAACGTGAAGTCCGCCGGATAGAAGAAGAAAACCGCCCACTTGCCTGCCACGTCGGCATCGCTGACATCAAAGAAGTCCTTGCCGGCCTGGAACGCCGTCGCGGTGAACGGTTGGATGGTGCTGCCGATGATACCCATGAATGATTCTCCTATCGGGATGAAACTTGCAGTGACCACATAAGTGCTGCTGCGCTGCACAAAAGCCGATTTGTGCGATTGCTGGCATCGGAATTTCCGATAACTCTTCGATGGTTGAGCATCGGAAAACAGAAAATGTGTTCCGGTCCGGTGAAAGCCTGCTACTGCAAACTCTTCGCAATAGATATGAGGATTACCGAATGCGCAAGATTGTCACGCTCACTGCTGGCATGATGGCGAGCGTCGCCCTGGCCGCCTGCTCGCAGGCCGATACCGCCGCCCATAGCGACGCGGCGACGGGCGCCACCGCCGCTGCATCCAGCGATGCCGCCGCGACCGCGGCGGCGACGGCAAGCGCGGCCGTGCTCGATGCCAACACCGCGACCGAGGAGCAGCTTGCCGCCGCGCCCGGGATGACGCCGCAACGCGCAGCCGCCGTCGTGGCCGGCCGGCCCTACGCGGGCGCGGCCGCGCTCAACGCGAAGCTGCTGGAAACCGGTTCGCAAGCAGAAGCGAGCCAAGTGCTCAACGGCGTGTTCGTGCCCGTCAACCTCAACACGGCCAGCCGCGAGGATATCGCTCTCATCCCCGGCATGACCGACCGGATGATCGGCGAATTCCTGGAATATCGACCGTATGAAGACATGGCCGAATTCGACCGCGAGATCGGCAAGTATGTCGACGCGACCGAAGTCGCCCGCTTCCGCAATTACGTCACGCTCTGACGCCACTGCAGCGCGATCCTGGCTCCTTCGATAAGGGCCAGGATCGCGATGTGGATGTAGGCGACCGTCGGGTCAAATGCGGCAAGCGCCCAGTGCGCAAAGACCAGTATGGCGGCGGGATAGACCAAGCGGTGAAGACGCTTCCAGCCGCGCTTCAACGCCCGGACCGAAACGTCATTAGAGGTCGCTGCGAGCGGAATGAACAGTGCAAGGGCCAGCCAACCGGTGAGCATGTCCGCGCCCGCCGCTTCTGTCAGCACGAGTTCGGCGGCGCCCTTGTCGACAAGGTAGATCAGGGTATGGCCCGCCGCGTATAGCGCGCTTGCCACCCCCAGGTCGCGCCGGCGGCGTATCGCCCAGACCGCGATCGATGACTTGCGAAAGGCGAGCCGAACCGGCGTCACCGCCAATGTCGCCAGCAGCAGCCAGGCAGCCCAGTCGCCGCTGTCGCCTATGGCGTGTCCGAAGCCGTATGCGTCCGGTGTCGCCAACCAGCGCCAGGCGATCCAAAGGGCGGGCAGGGCGAGCACCAGCCACAGCAGCGGGCGCCTGCGAGCGTGTGCCGTCAAGGCGCTATTTCCGCCCCTCCGCACTGCGCGCGGTGCAGCAGCTTTTGATCGGCCAGTACCAGCGCCATCATCGCGGCCACGACGGGAGCACCGCGAATGCCGACGCATGGATCGTGCCGCCCCCTGGTGCGGATTTCGGCGGCGTTTCCTTCCCGGTCGATCGTGTCCACCGGTGTGAGAATCGAACTCGTCGGCTTGAAGCCCACACGCACAACCACCGGCTGCCCGGTCGAGATGCCGCCCGCGATGCCGCCCGCATGATTGGCGCCGAATACCGGGCCCTGCGGCCCTGGCTGCATCGGGTCCGCATTCTGCTCCCCGGTCACGCGGGCCGCGGCGAAACCGTCCCCGATTTCCACCGCCTTTACCGCATTGATGCCCATCATCGCGGCGGCAAGATCGGCGTCGAGCTTGCCATAGATCGGCGCGCCCCATCCGGCGGGCACCCCGTAGGCGACGCACTCCACCACCGCGCCTAGCGACGATCCGTCGCGCCGCGCCGCGTCGACCGCGGCCGCCCAGCGCCCGGCCGCCGCCCGGTCGGGGCACCAGAACGGGTTCGCGTCGATCGCATCGGCATCGAAGTGCTCGCGATCGATGGCGTCACCGCCGATCTCGACCACGTACGCATGGATACGCACCTCTGGGATAACAAGCCGCGCAACCGCGCCCGCCGCCACCCGCGCGGCGGTCTCCCGCGCAGAGCTGCGCCCCCCACCACGATAGTCGCGAAAACCGTACTTGGCGTCGTAGGCGTAGTCGGCGTGTCCGGGACGGTAGGCGTTGGCGACCTCCGCATAATCCTTCGATCGCTGGTCGACGTTCTCGATCATCAGGCTGATCGGCGTGCCGGTCGTGCGTCCTTCGAAAGTGCCTGACAGCACGCGGACCGCGTCCGGTTCCTGCCGCTGGGTCGTGAACTTGTTTTGCCCCGGACGCCGCGCATCGAGGAACGGCTGGATGTCGGCTTCCGTCAGGAGCAGGCCCGGGGGGCACCCATCGATTATGGCACCCAGCGCCGGCCCATGGCTTTCGCCCCAGGTGGTCATGCGCAACACGCGGCCGAAAGTGTTCCAGCTCATGATGCGGTTCATAATCCAACGGCCGTTCGTGTCGAGCGTGGTCGAGACACGGGGTTCTTGGCCCCGCGATTGTTTTCCTACGCGCGCCGCGTGTGCCATGTGGTTGTGAACATCAATCTCCACCGTGGTACACGGTTGCCTGCGGACGATCGCGACGCAGCGCTGGCCAAACGGCCGCGAAGCGGGCAGGAACAAAGCATGATTGCGAAGCTGCGCGGCATTCTCGACGAAACCGGCACCGACTGGGCGGTGATCGACGTCGCCGGGGTGGGCTACCTCGTGCATTGTTCGTCGAAGACCCTGGCCGCTGTGGGCGAATGGGGCGAGGCATGCACCCTGTTCACGGACCTCCAGGTGAGCGAGAACGACATGCGTCTCCTGGGGTTCGCCACCGCGGGCGAGCGCGACTGGTTCCGCCTGCTCACCCAGGTGCAGGGCGTGGGGAGCAAGGTCGCGCTCGCGATACTCTCGGCGCTTTCGACCGAAGACCTCCAGCGCGCGTGCGCGGCGCAGGACGCCGCCACTGTCGCGCGCGCACAGGGCGTGGGGCCAAAGCTTGCGAGCCGGATCGTCAACGAATTGAAGGACAAGGCAGGTCCCCTGCCGGGCGCGGTTGGAGCGGCCGCGTCGCTCCCCCGCGGCGGTGCGAGTGCCGACGCGGTGAGCGCGCTCCAGAACCTCGGCTTCAAACCCGCGATCGCGGCTGCCGCCGTCGCGCGCGCGATCGAGGAACTTGGCGAAGGAGCGGGCGAGAGCGATCTCATCCGGGTCGCGCTGCAGAGGGCGGCGGGGTGATGCGAACACAGGCCAGGCCCGCGTCCGTCGCCCTGGAGCTCTCTTCGGCATCCATTCCTGACCAGGTGCCGATGCCGTGACCGATAGCCCGACCCTCACCCCACAGCGCCAGCCCGACGATCCTGACGCCGCGCTGCGTCCGAAGTCTCTCGGAGAGTTCGTCGGGCAGGAGGCGGCGCGGGAGAACCTGCGCGTGTTCGTCGATGCCGCCAGGGCCCGCGGCGAGGCGATGGATCACGTACTGTTCTTCGGCCCGCCGGGTCTCGGCAAGACGACATTGGCCCAGATCGTTGCGAAGGAGCTTGGCGTCGGCTTTCGCGCAACCAGCGGCCCCGTGATCGCGAGGGCGGGCGACCTTGCCGCGCTGCTGACGAACCTCGAAGCCAATGACGTGCTGTTCATCGACGAGATCCATCGGCTCAATCCGGTGGTAGAGGAAGTGCTCTATCCGGCGATGGAGGATCGCGCGCTCGACCTCATCATCGGGGAAGGACCTTCGGCGCGCAGCGTGCGGATCGACCTGCCGCCTTTCACCCTGATCGGCGCGACCACGCGTCAGGGCCTGCTGACGACCCCATTGCGGGACCGGTTCGGCATTCTGGTGCGCCTCAATTTCTATACTGTCGAGGAGTTGGAGCGCGTGGTGACGCGCGGGGCGCACCTGCTGGGCCTCGCGCTCGATCCTGGCGGGGCGCGCCAGATCGCGCGGCGGAGTCGCGGTACGCCGCGCGTGGCCGGCCGCCTTCTGCGCCGGGTGCGGGATTTCGCGCATGTTGCGGGCGAAGGCACCGTGACCGCGGCCATCGCCGATGCCGCGCTCACCCGGCTTGAGATCGACCGACTCGGCCTCGATGCGATGGACCGGCGTTACCTCCGCATGATCGCCGGCACCTACAAGGGCGGACCGGTGGGCGTCGAAACATTGGCGGCAGGCCTTGCCGAACCACGCGACACGATCGAGGAAGTGGTGGAGCCCTATCTCATCCAGCTCGGCCTCGTCGCCCGCACCGCGCGCGGCCGGTGTCTCAACGATGCCGGATGGAATCACCTTGAAATGCAGCCGCCTACCGGTTCGCAGGCCGGGCTCTTCGATCCGGGAAAATAGCCGACAGGCTCCGTTAACCGGTAAGCACGCCCTGCGGAGTGGTTCCACATCGGGACAGAGTCGCCCCGCGGGCTCCGCCGCGTGCAAGAAATGCCCGATTCGGGCCGATTTTCGTGCCTAACGCCATTGCCGGATGCGGTCCGGTCGCGTTTCCTTCCCGATCAGCGGCGTGAACCCGGCGTTAGCCTGGGTTTGCTCGATCCCGCAGCAAAGCGAAAGTCGAACGCATGTCGGTAAAGATGGCCCTGGCAAAACTCTCCGCGACGGCCGCGGGAACCGTCCTGCTTGCCGGCGGCGCGGTCCACGTCGCCGAAACGCAGGCGACGTCCGTCAAGCAGGTGAAATCGATCAAGGCACAGCCGAAGCGCGCAGTGAAGAAGCGTCCGGTTGCTCAGCGGCGCATCCCCCGGCGCGCGCCTCAGCCCCGGCAGGTCATGCGGCAGGAAGTCCAGTGCGTTCCCGCCACGGTGCCCATCGGCGCGCCGAATGCCGCGCCGGTCGCCCCGCTCGCTAACGACCCGTGCCCGCCCGCCTACGCGTATGCCAACGTACCGGTGCCGGTCCTTGCCCCGCTCCCCCCGCCGCCTCCGGTGACCGGGGGCGCTAGCGCTGCGCCGACCTTGATCGGCGGCGGCGGCGGATTCGGTGGCTTCGGCGGCGGCTTCTTCGGGGGCTTCTTCGGCGGTGGATCCGGCGGGGGGAGCGTGGTTGTCAGCACGACGACGACCGGATCGAGCTCGGGCAGCTCGAGCGGAATCGTGATCGACATCGATAATTCCACGACAGGAGGATCGACATCCACCTCCACGTCTTCGGGAGGAATCACGAGCACTTCGACGTCTAGCAGCGGCAACGTCAGTTCGACGTCGGGGAACGTGTCCTCGAGCAGCGGCAACGTGACGAGTTCCACCTCGACCTCGACTTCGTCGGGCAATGTCACGTCCAGCTCGGGCAATTATTCGTCGACCTCGACTTCGACTTCGGGCGACGTCTCCTCGTCGAGCTCCGGCAATGTCTCGACCAGCACATCCACCTCGGGCAACGTCACAAGCAGCACGAGCTCCTCCACATCCAGCAGCAGCTCGTCATCATCAAGCTCATCGACCAGCAGCTCGACGTCCAGCTCCAGCTCGACGTCCGGTGGCACCAGCTCTTCGTCCGGCGGAACGTCTGGCGCGACACCCGTTCCGGCCCCTCCCGTGATGATCCTGTTCGGCGCGGCCGCCGCAGCGGTGCTGGTGCGCCGCAGGCGGAGGGACCACTTGGCGGACTGAGCCCTCGAAGCAGGACCGCCAAAAAGGAAGGGGCGGCTCCCGCGTGGGAGCCGCCCCTTTTCGTTGCCGCCAGGTCTCGGCCGCTGGCGTCAGGCCGCCAGTTTTCGCAGCACGTAGTGCAGGATGCCGCCGTTATTGTAATATTCCAGCTCGTTGGCCGTATCGATCCGGCACTTGGCGGTGAATTCCAGCCGCGTGCCATCGGCTTTCGTCACCTCGACCACGACATCCTGCTGCGGCTTGATCTCTGCCAGGCCGCGAATCGTGAAGCGATCGTTGCCCGACAGGCCCAGGGTAGCCCGCGTATCGTTGCCGGTGAACTGCAGCGGCAGAACACCCATGCCCACCAGATTGGAACGGTGAATCCGCTCGAAGCTCTCGACGATCACAGCGCGCACGCCAAGAAGGTTGGTACCTTTCGCCGCCCAGTCGCGGCTGGACCCGGTGCCGTATTCCTTGCCCGCGATCACGACCAAGGGCGTGCCATCGGCCTTGTGCTTCATGGCCGCATCGTAGATCGGCATCGGTTGCCCGGCATACTGCGTCATGCCGCCTTCGACGCCGGGGACCATTTCGTTCTTGATGCGGATGTTGGCGAACGTCCCGCGCATCATCACTTCATGATTGCCGCGCCGGCTGCCGTAGGAGTTGAAGTCCTGCCTGGCGACCTGGTGCTCCTGCAGGTAAGTGCCCGCCGGGCTGTCCGCCTTGATCGATCCGGCGGGGCTGATGTGAT
Organism: Tsuneonella aeria; assembly: GCF_009827495.1. Taxonomy (NCBI): domain Bacteria; kingdom Pseudomonadati; phylum Pseudomonadota; class Alphaproteobacteria; order Sphingomonadales; family Erythrobacteraceae; genus Tsuneonella; species Tsuneonella aeria. Next base: position 1,435,908 of record NZ_WTZA01000001.1, on the reverse strand, counting down.
CGGTGGTGACGGAGTCGCCCAGGATGGCCAGCGGCATCGCGTCCACGATATCCAGCACCGGAACCGGCGTCATGGTCATGTCTTCGAAATAGGGCGGGTTGGCGACGTAGGTGCTGCCTGCGCGCCAGCTGTAGGTATCGGACCCGGTGACGTCGATCGCCTGCCAGTGCACATCGCCCTTGTATACGTCGGCGTAGCGCGCTTCGAACATGGCGCGGTCGATCGATCCGGAACGGATTTGCGCGATCTCGTCATTGGTCGGCCACAAGTCGCGCAGGTACACGTCCGCCCCGTCGCTTCCGGTCCCGATCGGTGTCGAAACCATGTCTTCGGTCACGGTCCCTTTCAGCGCATAGGCGACCACCAGCGGCGGCGAGGCAAGGAAGTTGGCGCGCACGTCGGGCGACACGCGGCCTTCGAAGTTGCGATTGCCCGACAGCACGCTCGCGGCCACGATGTCGTTGCGGTTGATCGCGTTCGAGATCGGATCGGCCAGCGGACCGGAATTGCCGATGCAGGTCGTGCAACCATATCCGACGAGATCGAAACCGATCGCGTCGAGGTGCTGCTGGAGGCCGGCCTTGATCAGGTAGTCGGTCACCACCTGCGATCCCGGTGCCAGGCTGGTCTTGACCCAGGGCTTGGGCTTCATGCCGCGCTCGTTCGCCTTCTTCGCGACGAGGCCGGCGGCGATCAGCACGTCGGGGTTGGAGGTATTGGTGCAGCTCGTGATCGCGGCGATGACCACGTCGCCATCGCCGACATCGTGGTCCGCGCCTTCGACCGCGCAGCGCTTGGCGCTGGACTTGCTGTAGATGGACTTGAGCTGTTCATTGAACAGGTCGTCCACGTCGGGAAGCGCCACCTTGTCCTGCGGACGCTTCGGCCCGGCCAGGCTCGGCACGACGGTGGCGAGGTCGAGTTCCAGCGTGTCGGTGAAGATCGGCTCGGCGGCGGCGGGATCGATCCACAACCCCTGCTCCTTCGAGTAGGCTTCGACCAGCGCGATCTGTTCTTCGGCACGGCCGGTGAGGCGCAGGTAGTCGAGCGTCTTGTCGTCGATCCCGAAGAAGCCGCACGTCGCCCCGTACTCGGGCGCCATGTTGGCCAGCGTGGCGCGATCCGCCAGGCTGAGCGATGCAAGCCCTTCGCCGAAATATTCGACGAAGCGGCCGACCACGCCCTTTTCGCGCAGCATCTGGGTGCAGGTGAGGACGAGATCGGTCGCGGTGACGCCTTCGGCCAAGCGGCCTGTGAAGCGGAAACCCACCACTTCGGGGATCAGCATCGACACCGGTTGGCCGAGCATGGCCGCTTCGGCCTCGATCCCGCCGACGCCCCAGCCGAGCACCCCGAGGCCGTTCACCATCGTCGTATGGCTGTCGGTGCCGACGCAGGTGTCGGGATAGGCGACCATCGCGCCGTCGGCATCCTGGCTGGTCCACACGCACTGGGCGATGTTTTCCAGGTTCACCTGGTGGCAGATGCCCGTGCCCGGGGGCACCGCCTTGAAGTTGTCGAGGCTCTTGGAGCCCCACTTCAGGAAGTCATACCGTTCCGCGTTGCGGGCGTATTCCAGTTCGACGTTCTTTTCGAATGCCTTCGGGTGGCCGAACTCGTCGACCATGACCGAGTGGTCGATGACAAGGTGAACCGGCACCAGCGGATTGATCTTCTTGGTATCGCCGCCCAGCCTTGCGATGGCATCGCGCATGGCGGCAAGGTCCACGACGCAGGGCACGCCGGTGAAATCCTGCATCAGGACACGCGCGGGGCGGTACTGGATTTCGCCGCCCGTGGCCGGGTTGCGCTGCCAGTCGGCCAGGGCCTGGATGTGGCCGACCGATACGGTGAAGCCTACGTCTTCGAAGCGCAGAAGGTTTTCCAGCAGCACCTTCATGCTGAAAGGAAGCCTGCTTACATCGCCGATCTTTTCGGCCGCCTTGGCGAGCGAGTAATAGGCGTACTCCTTGCCGCCGACGGTCAACGTGCTGCGGGTGCCGAGCGAGTCCTTGCCGACCTGAGTCATGGGAGGGGCCTGTCCTTCGTCTGGATGTCGATATTTCGCAGGCGCACCTGCGCGACAGGGGCGCCGAGGTCAAGGGCAGCAGCGACCTTTCAAAGGGTCGCGCTTTGCTCCGTGCGCGCAGGCTTGTCGCTTGTCGCCAACCAGCATCCGGCCACGATCAGCACCGCGCCGGCGGTGGTTGCGCCCGTCACCGCTTCTCCGAAATAGAGCCAGCCGAACAGCGCCGCCCAGAGGAAGCCTGTGTATTCGAGCGGGGCGAGCCGCTGCGTCTCCGCCCGCGCGTAGCCCCAGGTGAAGAGAATGGCGCCGCTCACGGAAAGGACCGCGCTGATCGCGATGTCGCTCCATTGCGCAGGCTGCGGGATCGTGAGGAAAAACGGCGCGAAGGCCGCGAGCGCCAGGAATGTCACCGCGTTCTGGAACACGGCGACTTCCAGCGGCCGGGCCACGAGCGCCTGCTGTCGTTGCAGGACCAGGTTCCACGCGTAGAGGAGTGCTGATGCGAGCACCGCGGCAATACCCATGGCGGCGCCGTCGCCCATGCTCTCGCGCCAGATCTTGCCCGCCAGGATGACGCCGACTCCGCCCAGGCCCAGGACCGCGCCGGCAATCGCCCGCCGCCGCACCCTCTCGCCCAGCAGGACGCTGGCCAGGAACAGGGCGATCAGCGGGGCGATAAAGCTGATTGCGATGGCCTGGGCCAGTGGCAGCACAGTCAGGGAAAAGAAGAACAGGAATGCCATTGCCGCCATCACGATGCCCCGCACGACATGGAGGCGGAGCGTCGCACGAGCCGGCCACCTCCCTCCTGTCAGGCGCCAGGCGGGTGCCGTCAGCGCGAAGCCAATGGGCGCGCGCAGCAGCAGGGCGCTGTACGCGCCAACAGCCAGCGCGGCGCTCTTCATGAAAGCGTCCATCCAGCTCAACAGGGCGATGGCAGCCGCCGCGGCGAGCACCGGCAGCAGGGCGTGTTCGGAGTGTTGCGGGTGACCGGCCATCGGCACCGCGGTTCGTGACAATCCGGCCACCGGTCAAGACGGATTCAGCTAGGCTTCAGCCGTTCGCGTTGAAGGGGGCGGGGTTTCGGCGCTAACATGCCGCACGATTCAGGATCTGGCCGCAATATGCCGCGGCGATGGAACAAGGGGTATTCAGGTGATCAAGGGCAACAAGCGCGTCTGGTTGGTCGGTGCGGCGCTGATGGCGCTTCCCGGCGCTGCTTTCGCGCAAGGCAAGGCGCCCGCGAATCTGCTCCCTCCTGAATCGGTGCCGGCTGCGGCTACCCCGCCCGCGCTACAACCTGCGCCGACGGTCCAGCCTATCACGCCCGATGTGCAGCGCTGGTCGATCGCTGACGCGCGCGCCCTGCTGCAAGTGGTCGGGGGCATCGGTGCCGAAGGCCTCGATCCAGCCGATTACAAGCCGGCCGAACTTGAGGCGGCCATCGCAGGCGGCCACGGCGAGGCGCTGGACCAGGTTGCCAGCCGCACGTTCGCCTGGCTGGTGGAAGACCTGCGCGACGGGCGTACCCCGATGGACGCCAGGCGCCAGTGGTTCGTCGTCGATCCGGATGCCGATCGATACCGCACGGCCGATGTCATGGCACAGGCGCTCAGCAGCCGCACGGTGGCGCAGACGCTCGCCTCGCTCCATCCGGAACACCCGGACTATGCCGCGCTCCGCGCCGAACTCGCGAACACGCAGGACGCCGCGAAGCGCAAGCTGATTCGGGCCAACATGGACCGTTGGCGGTGGCTGGCGAAGGACCTGGGTACCCAGTACCTGATCACCAACGTGCCGGAATACCAGCTGCGCCTGACGGTCAACGACAAGATCATCAGCACTTACAAGACGATCGTCGGCAAACCGGGGCGCACCGCGACGCCGCAATTGGCCGAAACGGTGGAAGGCGTGATCTTCAACCCCACCTGGACGGTGCCGCAGTCCATCGTGAAGGGCGAAGGGCTGGGCGCGAAGGTGCTGGGGAACCCCGGCTGGGCGAAGGCCGCCGGGTACAAGGCGACGCGCGATCCCAAGTCTGGCTTTGTCACCGTCGTGCAGCAGCCCGGAGCAAACAATTCGCTCGGTCTCATGAAGCTCGACATGCCCAATCCGCATGCGATCTTCCTGCACGACACGCCGAGCCGCAACCTGTTCAACGCCGAAAATCGCGCGCTGAGCCACGGATGCATCCGCACGGAGCGGGCGCAGGAACTCGCGATCACGCTCGCCATCCTCGGCAATCTCGCCAACACGCCCGAAACGCGCAAGGCGGCGGCGGATGAAGCCGTGGCGATCAGCACCAGCGGTAAGTACACGCGCGTGCCGATCCAGAAATCGATGCCGGTTTACATCACCTATTTCACGATGGGCCGCGATATCGAAGGCAACCTGCGCACGTTCAGCGACATCTACGGACGCGACGCGCCGGTCCTCGCCAGCTTCGACAAGCCGCGCCAGGAAAACCGTGCGCGCCGCACGAGCGAGGAAGCCGTGGAGATCGTCGACGACCTCCAGACGATCTGAGGGTGGCTAGAAGGACCCCGGGGCCGGCGGCGGCTGCGGGGCACCTTGCGGAACCAGCAGGCGAAGGTCCTGCCGCGGCTCGCTGACCGTTTCCGCATAGGGCCCGATCCCCAGCTTGTCGGCAAACAGCAAGCGGCCGCCCGCGAGGCGCAGGAGCATCAGCTTGAAATCCGCGTCACTGAACGCGAAGCAGCCGTTCGACCGGCCGAGCTTGCCGAAGCGGCTAAGGTGGGACGGCTCCGCATAGCTTGCGCGGTGCATGACGATCGCCCGCGACAGGGCGTTTGAATTGCTCGGGTCGCGCCCTTCCAGCCGGATCGAGGTGCCGTATTTGCCGGTGTACCACCCGAATGTCATGTAGGCGCCCCTGCTGGTGCACCAGGATTCGTGAACGTTGGAAAAGTACTTGAGCCACCCGTCATGTTCCGGGTCCGAACCCATGCCGTGCGCGCAGCGAAAGCTGTCGACGTGTCCGGATTCCATGTTGACCAGGTGAAAACGCGGCTGATCTGACCGCAAGCCGAAGTCGGCGATACCGACCACGTCCCGCGCCCACAGGCCGCCGCCTTTCCTGGCGAGCTGTTCCTGCGCCACGGCCACCAGCCGCCGGTCACGCGGGTTGAGCGACATGGGTACTGCTGGAAGTGCCTGCGCCGCCGCGGGCACGGCGATTGCCGCGCCAGCGGCCAGCGTTCCCTTGAGAAGATCGCGCCGGTTCATCCGACCGGTCTAATGCCGCGTTTCTAAAGGCAGGCTGAACTTCATTCGGCTGCCACGGCGATGGTGTCGGCCCGGCCGGCATCGCTCATGCCCGCCTCGATCTCGGCGGCCTTCGCCTCGACCAGGGACACGATGTGTTCCAGCATATCTTCGGATTGCACGTGGTGGTCCGTTACGCCGGACAGGTACACCATGTGCTTGCCCGCGCCCCCGCCCGTGAGGCCAATGTCGGTCTCGCGCGCCTCCCCCGGTCCGTTCACCACGCAACCGAGCACCGAGAGGCTCATCGGCGTCTTGATGTGTTCCAGCCGCCTCTCCAGCGCCTCTACCGTCCGGATGACGTCGAACCCCTGGCGCGAACAGGAAGGGCAGCTGACGATGCGGACGCCCCGGGTTCGCAGGCCCAGCGCCTTCAGGATTTCGAAGCCGACCTTTACTTCCTGTTCCGGTTCCGCCGACAGGCTGACGCGGATCGTGTCGCCGATCCCGGCCCACAGCAGGTTGCCCATGCCGATCGCGGACTTGACCGTTCCGCCGATCAAGCCGCCCGCTTCGGTGATGCCGAGGTGGAGGGGGCAGTCGACCGTTTCGGCCAGCTGCATGTAGGCCGCGACCGCAAGAAACACGTCGCTGGCCTTCACCGCGACCTTGAATTCGTGGAAGTCGTGATCCTGCAGCAGCTTGATATGATCGAGTGCGCTTTCGACCAGCGCGTCCGGGCAGGGCTCCCCGTATTTTTCGAGCAGGTCACGTTCCAGACTGCCGGCGTTGACCCCGATGCGGATGGCGCAGCCGTTGGCCTTGGCCGCACGAACAACTTCGGCGACCCGTTCGGAAGAACCGATATTGCCCGGGTTGATGCGCAGGCACGCGGCGCCCTTGTCGGCCGCTTCCAGCGCACGCTTGTAGTGGAAGTGGATGTCGGCGACGATTGGCACACGGGCCGCGCGCGTGATCCGCTCGAACTGCGCAGTGGATTCGGGGGTAGGACAGGAAACGCGGATGATATCGGCGCCGGCATCCTCGCATCGGCGGATCTGGTCGATCGTCGCGCCCACGTCTTCGGTCGGCGTGTTCGTCATCGTCTGGACCGAGATCGGCGCATCGCCGCCTACGGGGACATTGCCGACCATGATCTGGCGGCTGGTGCGGCGCGCGATGTCGCGCCAGGGGCGTACCGAGGACATGGGCGCGATATAGTCCGCGCAGGATGAAGGGGCAATGACAGGCGCTGTGCGGCTAGGGGAGGCGCAGGCGAAGCTCGTAGAGGAATTCATCGTCCCGGTGGCTGCCCACCCAGAAGTCGATGTCCGCGACCTTCGCGAAGCCGTAGCGCTGGTAGAACCGCTGCGCGCCGAAGTTCTCCGCATAGACCGACAGTTGCACGGCATCCGCGCCGTAGCCGCGTGCGTCCGCAAGTGCCCGCTCCATCAGCGCCGCGCCGATCCCGCGGCCAGTCGCTTCCCTGGCGCAATAGAGTTGGCCGAGCGTCGCCGGTCGGTGCGGCTGCGGGGCGGGGCGTGCGGCAAAACCCTCGTTCGCCGACAGCACCGAGTAGCCGAGCAACCTGCCCGCCTCCTCGGCCAGAGTCACCGCGATCTGCGGATCGTGGATAAGTGCGTCCCACCGTTCCGGCGACCGCGAGGTATCGAGAAACGCCGCGAGGTCGCGCGGGTCGTATATGTGGCCGAACGCATCGGCAAAGGCCTGCCGTGCAAGCACGACAAGCGCATCGCGATCGGCAGGGGAGGCGGCACGCAGGTTCATCGCCGCGCCTTATCGTCGCCGGCGGTGAGGCGCCAGACCGTACGCGAACTTGCCTCACCCGTGGCGTTTCAGGATCGTGTCGCCGACGCCGTCAGTGTGGTCAGGGGCTGAACTTGTCCGCCTTGCGCCGGCCGAAACGCAAGCCGCCCTCCAGCCGGGAGCGCAGCTGCACGTAGTATGCCGCAAGGAACGCGCGCTCGTCTCCGCGCCCCGGATTCCAGCCGATCTTGCGGCAGATCGCCTCGTGCACGGCGATCATCGATTCCTGCCCATTCTCGCGCAGGACGCGTTCGAGCGTCTGAAGTTCGTGTTCGCCGTAGACTGCAAGCTCCGCGTCGCTGAAACGATATGTCGCTGCTGCGAGATCGGGGCTGGCGGCGGGGGGGTGCGGGGCAAGCGCGGTCGCCAGCTTCACTTTCGGCGCCTCCACAACCCAGGTGCCTGCCACGATATCGCCGGCGCGCAGTGCGTCGCGGTTGAAGAAGGGAAACAGCGCGAAGACCAGGAACCACGCCGCGCCGGCCATTCCTGCCGACCCGGCCTCTCCGGACGGGGCGACGACCAGCAAAACGAGTGGCAAAAAGAATTCTACATCGCGCAACAAGTTTCGAGAAATCACTGCTTCGGCCGTCAGACGTGCGGCACCTTCTCCCGAAACAGGCCGGGCCGCGACCCTGATGCCGACGATCCGCTTGCCGAGCGTGGCGCCGCGCGGCGACATTTCGAACGCCATGAAATAGCCGTTCCACGAGATGAACCAGAACAGGGTCCAGGCGATCATCAGGAATTCGCCCGCACCCGAGCCGCCGGGCCCATCGAGCGCGCCAACCCCGCCGGCGAGCCAGACGAACAGCAGGGTGACGGCGATCGCGCTGACCATCAGGAAAATGTAATCGAGCACGAATGCCCCGAACCGCGCGCCGCGGCTGGCGAGCACGAACGTGAGGGCGAGCCCTTCCGCGGTGAAGACGGTTCGCCGCCGCTTGTGATCGATGGGAAGGATTGCGCTCGTCACGCCGGGGCGCCTTGCGTGTTTCGGCGAAACGCGAAGAAGTAGGCCAGCCACAGCGCAAGCATGGCAGACCCGATCAGCATCCGGTCCCACGCGCCGGATACGAGCTGGCGCGGGAACGCTTCCAGCAAGGCGGCGAAGATCAGCATGAGGACGACGCCAGCCATGACCGTCGCTGCGCGCCGACCGGCCGCCGCCGCCGCGGAGAGGACCGCGCGCTCTCCCGGAAAGGCCATGGCGCGTCCCACGTGGACGCCGGCCGCGCCCGCCAGCAGGATCGCGAACAGCTCCGTCGTGCCGTGCACCGCCAGCCAGGCCGAAAACTCGAACGCCAGGCCCTGGCTCGCGAACAGCCACATCATCGCGCCGAGCGTCGCCATTTCCTTCAGCAAAAGGAGCAGGGTGGGGATGCCGAAAGCGAAACCCAGCGCAAAGGCGAGGATGGATACGCCTGCATTGTTCTGGAACAGGTGCGCGGCAAAGCCCGACAGTCCGGCGGCGCTGTCTTCGGTGCCCAGCGCCTGAAGCAATACATCCCGGCTGGCGCCCGGCACGCGCGTGTCGGCGAACTGGCTGGGGACCAGCGACCAGTACCATTCCTGGTCCTGCGCCACCAGCATCCAGCCGGCGATGGCGCCCGCCACCATGACCGCCAGGGCGATCAGGATATCGGGCCAGATCGATCGCACCGCCCGGCTCAGCCCGCCGCCCAGGAACTGCGCGAACCACCGCGCGAAGCCCTGCCGCGGGCCATAGACCTGGAACCACGCCCGCCGAACGAGCGCTTCGAGATAGGCGATGGTCGCGGCATCGAGCGACGTTTCGCGCGCGACGGCGAGGCTGGAGGCGGCGGTGCGGTACAGCGCGGGCAGGGCCAGCACGTCGTCGTCGCTCAGCTTGCGCAGGCGGCCCGATTCCAGCCGGCTCACGATGGAATCCAGCCGCTTCCAGTCGTCCTCGCGCGCCAGCCTGAAACGGTCGGACCGCAGGGCGGCTGCCTCGATCGCCCCTTGCACCTGCGTCATCCGATGGCTCCGACGCGCTTGTTTTCGAGGTAGCGGTCGATCACGCGATAACCCAGCGACTGCCACGGCGCCTGGATCGCATCGATGCCCATGCGGCGCAGGCGCTCCAGCACAAGCGCGCGCTGGCGGGCGAGCGTGTCGGCCGCGACGGCCGTTGCCAGCGTGTCGAGCGAGCCCGGCTCTGCCCCCTGGAGCGTGAGCAGTTCGGTATCCTCGAACGTGACGAACAGCACGAGGTGCCGCTCCACGAGCCGGCCCAGGCTCTCGATCATCATTTCCGCCCCGGCGGGATCGTTGAAATCGGAAAACAGCACGATCAGGCTGCGGCGCTTCAGGTTCTGCGACAGGGTGGCGAGCGCGAGCGTGAAATTCGGTTCCTCAGCACGATAATCGATTTCCGCCGCGGCCGCCTGGAGGCGCTGGAAGCCGCGCGTGTCGGACACGAATCCGCTCGTCATCTCGGGCCGGCGCGCGAAGCTGAACAGCATGACCCGGTCGCCGCCCTTCAGCGCGACCCATGCCGCCGTCAACGCAGCGGACACGGCGCGATCGATGCGGGCGAGACCGTCGACCGGTTCGCACATGGCGAGGCCGCTATCGAGTGCGAAGACGATCTGGTTGTTGCGCTCCGCCTCGTTCTCGCGCGCGAACAGCCGCCGGTGGCGGCCGGAGGTCTTCCAGTCGATGCGCCGGCGATCCATGCCCGGTTCGTATTCGCGAAGCGCCTCGAACTGCGTGCCGTCCCCGCGAATCCGGCGCGCGATGAGGCCGAATTGCGCGTCCCGCAGGATATGCTGGAGGGCGGGGCTACGCAGCGGCGCGAGATCGGGACGGACCCGCACGGCCCGGTCGACCGGGAGAACCGCCTGCCGCGCGCCGAGGCCGAGCGGCCCGGTCCAGCGCAGCCAGATGCGCTCGATCGCCCCCGCCCCCCGGCGCACCGGGGTGGGGCGGGCCGATCCGTGCCAGCGCCCGGCATCACGGACCAGGGGAATCGCCAGCTTACCGCCGGGATGGAGGCGGGGGTCCAGCGCCAGCGCCGCATCGGCCATACCGGGGGTGCCGCGCGCGAAATCGGCACTGACGCCGAACAGCGCCGGTTCCCCCACTTCGCAATCCGCAGGCGCCGACAGTTGCCAGTCGGCGAGCCGGCCCGCCATCAGCGCGTCCACGATCACCAGCAGGATCAGGGCGGCCCCGGCGGCGGGCGCGACGACCCATGCGCCGGGCGCGGCGGCCGCGACGACAAGCGCGAGGGGCGCGGCTGCCGCCGCCAGCACTGCCGTCCGCGCCGTGGGCAGCACCGCCGCCATTTTCAGCGTGGCGCCTCGGTCCGCTCGACCAGATCGGCGATCAGAGTCTCGATCTCGCGTCCTTCGATCTCGGCAGCGGGGCTGAGGATCAGACGGTGCCGCAAGACCGCGACGGCGAGCGCTTTCACATCGTCAGGGACCACGTAGTCGCGGCCTTCCAGCGCGGCCCGCGCACGTGCGGCGTTGGCGAGCTGCACCGCGGCCCGCGGGCTCGCACCGCTGGACAAATCTGCTGCTTCGCGGGTCGCGCGCACCAGGCGCACCACGTAGTCGACGATCTCGCCGGCCACCGTCACCTGGTCCAGCGCGGCGACCGCGCGGGCCAGGCGTGCATGATCGGCCACCGCGCCGATCCCCAGTTCCGCAGGGCGGGGCTGACCTTGCCGCTGGCCAAAGCGAGCGACGATGGCGGCTTCCTCCTCTGCGCTGGGATAGGGCACCAGCAGCTTGAACAGGAAGCGGTCGAGCTGCGCCTCGGGCAGGGGATAGACCCCCTGGCTCTCGATCGGGTTCTGCGTGGCGATTACCATGAAGCGGTCGGGCAGGGGGTGCGTTTCCCCGTCCAAAGTAACCCGGCGTTCCTGCATCGCTTCCAGCAGCGCGGCCTGGGTCTTGGGCGGCGTCCGGTTGATCTCGTCGGCGAGCAGGAGGTCGCAGAAGATCGGCCCGCGGGTGAGCGTGAACGCGCTCGTCTGGAAGTTGAACAGGTTGGAGCCGAGGATGTCGCCCGGCAGCAGGTCCGGGGTAAACTGGATCCGCCCGAAATCGAGGCCGAGCGTCGCGGCGAAGCATTGCGTCAGGAACGTCTTGGCGGTGCCGGGCGGCCCCTCCAGCAACACGTGCCCTTCGGCGAACAGGGCCACCAGTAGATGGTCGATCATCGCATCCTGGCCTACGATGGCCCTGGCCACCTCGCCGCGGATCGCCCCGGCCAGGGCGCCCACCTCGTCAAGCGGCATGGTCATCGGGCTATGGTCCTTTCGAGAGAATAGAGGGCGTGCGCGGCGCGCAGGGTGGCGGACGGGCCGCGCGCGGTTTCGAGGTCGCTGGCGAGCCGGGTGAAAGCTGGCGCATCGGCCGCGCGGGCGGCGATCGCCGCGTCAAGGGCAGCGCCGCGGGCGCGGTGGACACCCAGCGCAGCGGCAAGCCGGCGTTCGATCATCGCCGCATAAGGCGGGCCGAGCAGGTGCAACCGCCCGCTGCGCCGGACAAGGCCCCCACTGTCCGCTGCGAGCCGCGTCTTGCCGAACGCGATCGCGGGTTCCTCCGCGATCGGCGGCCCGAAGCGGCCGAAGGCGCGCCAGGCCACGATCGCCAGCGCGATGAGAAGGCACAAGGTCGCCGCAAGGAAAGGCGGCGTGAACGCCAGCGTGACAAGGTTCCGCGCCGCGCCGAACCCGTTCATCGTCAGGTCGAACACCACAGGCAGGTCCTGCCCCTCCCGCGCGAGGTCGACGACAGCGGCGGCGAGTTCCGCGCGGTCGCGGTCCGCCAGCCCATAGTTGTTGAACAAGTCCGGTTCGAACACGACCGTGACGTTCCATTTCGCCTCGTCGCAATTCGGCCGCCCTTGCTGGCCGGATGCGGCATCGAGCACGGGGTAGCATCCGGCATCGTCTGCATAGGCGACCAGGTCGCGGCCCATGGCATCGCGAACCAGGCTGGTCCACGGCCCCCCGTCCAGCCCTTGCACGCGAAACCGTTCGGGCAGGCGGCCGGCTACGCCCATGCCGCGCCAGTCGGGTGCCGGTTCGTTGGGAAGCTCGGCCACGGAAGCCTGCATCTCGAGTTCGTCCGCCAGGTCTTGAGTCCAGCGCGGGGTCTGCGCGTCATGGATCGCGACCCACCCCTCGCGGGCCCCGGAAACGCGCGCCGGCAGCTTCGCGGCGAACCATTTGGGCAGGATCAGCAGCGTCGGTCCGGCGTAGCGGCGATCGCGGATCACCTCGGCCACATCGTCGGCATCGGCGAAGGGCGGCGGCGTGAGGACGAGGAGCACCTCGTCGTCGAGCCGTCCCTGGCTGCGGGACATGCTCACGTCGTGCCCTTGCGTCTCGAGCAGTGCGGCAATGCCGGCGTAGCCGATCAGGCCGTGGCTTGCCGCGTGGCCTTCGCCGTTGTCCGGGCCCGGCCCGGTGTCGCCCTGGCCGATGAACCACAGCATCAGGATGAAGCTGAGCGCGCCCGCCAGGACCAGGCCGATAACCGCGCGCGGTGAAAACGCGCTCATGCGGCCGGGCTCGCGAGCCGGGCGAGCGCGAACCGGGCGTAGGCATCGCGGGCCGCCTGCCAATCGTCGGGGCCCAGCGCGCGCAGGGCAAACAGGCTGCGCTCGACCCGTTCGGCGATGGTGGCGAAGGCGCTGCGGGCGCCGTCGGGAAGGGCTGCCATGCCCGACAGTTCGCGCGCCGTGGTCGCGGGCTCCACCAGGCCGGGGCGCGCCGCCGCGATCTGGCCGATGCTGCGGCGGAGAAGCAAGTGCGTCGCCTCGTCGAACCGGCCTTCCGCCGCCAGCCGGTCGGCATCTTCCAGCAAGGCCAGCGCATCGCCGGTTTCGGGCGCCCATTCGGATTCGGGGACCGGGGCCGCGCGCGGCCGCCAGCCGATCGCCGGGCCGACAATGCGCCATGCCAGCGCCAGCGCGGCGACGATCGCGATTGCCAGCAGAACCCAGCGAAATGTCGGCCAGTTCATGCCCAGGGCGCGGCCCACGGGCTCCAGCAGCTCGGTCAACCAGCGGAACAGGCTTTGCAGCCAGCCCGGCGGCTCCGGCGGGGGCGTGGCGGGCTGGGTGACCGGGGCGAACTGAATCGCAGGATCGGCGCGCACGGCCTCCCACGCCTGCCCCGCATCGCCGATCTGCCGCGCCCCCGTCGTCACGGCGCGGGTGGTGGCACGCCGCTGCCCGCCGCGCAACTAACCGCGCGCGCGTTCCTGCGGGTAGGTGCCCAGCATACGCAATTCCTTGCAATGGAACGCCAGTTCCTCGAGCGCCCTGTCTACCGCTGCGTCGCCGGGCGCGCCGATAATGTCGGCGTAGAACATGGTGGCGGAAAAACTCGCCCCCGACTGGTAGCTTTCCAGCTTCGTCATGTTGACGCCGTTCGTGGCGAAGCCGCCCAACGCCTTGTAAAGCGCGGCCGGCACGTTCTTCACTTCGAAGACGAACGTCGTCACGGCAGGCTCGCCGATCGCGGCGGGCGGCAGCGGATCGCGCGCCAGCAGCAGGAACCGCGTGGTGTTGTCGGCTGCGTCCTCGACATCGTGCTCCACGATCCGCAGTCCGTAAAGATCGGCGGCAAGCGGCGGCGCGATGGCTGCCAGATCGGGGGCTCCGCGCTCCGCGACATGGGCCGCGGCGCCTGCCGTGTCCGCATAGCTGAGCGGGACTATGCCCCGTTCGCGCAGGAACCGGCGCGACTGGCCGAGCGCCTGCGGGTGGCTGTACGCCGCCTCGAACGGTCCGGGTCCCAGCGCCATCAGGGCGTGGTTGATGCGCAGGAAGTGTTCGGCAACGATCTTGAGACCGCTTTCCGGCAGGAGGAAATGGATGTCCGCGACCCGCCCGTTCTGGCTGTTCTCGATCGGGATGGCCGCGGCGCCCGCGCGGCCCGCCTTCACGGCGTCTATCGCGTCCTCGAACGAAAAGCAGGGCAGGGGCAGGCAATCCCGCACCATCTCTAGCGCGGCGCGGTGGGAGTTGGCGCCGGGCGCGCCGGCGAATGCGACGGCGCGAACGGGATCGTCAGCCGCCGCGGCCTGCATCGCGTCGACCATGGCGCGCGCCGGTGCGGGGAAACTGCTCATCGCCGCGGCGCCTAGCTTCCCATCGATAGCGCGGCAAGCGGCATCGGCCATGCGCCCCCTTGCGCGCAATGCAAGGGCTGACTAGAGCGCGGCGCAAAGCCGCCACCAACTTCTAACACGCGGGTTACTGCACGCATGGACGACCGTTTCAACACTGCCGCTGGCTGGGTCCTGTTTTCGGGCGTCGTCGCGCTCGGCCTTTCCAGCGTCAGCGCAAAGTATTTCCACGCCGACCGTCCGGAACGGCCCGAAGCGATGGGCTTCCCCATCGAAGGCGTGGTCGAAGAGGGTGCGGGGGGCGAGGCGGGCCCCGATCTCGGCACACTGCTCGCCAGCGCCGATGCAGCGGCGGGTGAAAAGGCGGCACAGGGCCGGTGCGGCACCTGCCATACCTTCGATCAGGGCGGCGCGGCCAAGCAGGGGCCGAACCTGTGGGCCGTCATGGGCAAGCCGATCGGCAAGCATGCCGCCGGATTCGCCTATTCCAGCGCGCTGTCGGGCCATGGCGGGGACTGGACGTTCGAGAACATGGACGCCTGGCTCAAGAGCCCGAAGGCGTTCGCGCCGGGCACCAAGATGAGCTTCGCCGGCCTGTCGAACGCCGAAGACCGCGCCAACATCCTGCTCTATCTGAAGCAGCAGGGCGGCGGGCCGGAACTGCCCGCTCCGGCGGCGGCGGCGGCAGAAGCGCCCGCGGCCGGCGCTGCTGAAGATGCCGCGGCCGGCGATCCGACCGCCGGCGCCGGACCGGCCGAAAAGCCGGGCCCCGAAGCGGCGGGCGCCGTTGCCAGCCCGGCGAACGACGGCCCGACCAAGAGCACTGTCGGCGTCCAGTAAAACGCGCGCCGCCGGGCGGCTGGCGCGGCTAGCCTTCTTGCGGCCCGGGCGTCCCCTTGAAACCCTGGGCGATGACGTACCATTCGCTCGAGCCCTTGCGGCTCGCGGGGGGTTTTGCGTGCTTGACGGTCCTGAAGTGCGTTTTCAGCAGTGACAGCAGCGCGGCATCGGTGCCGCCCGCCAGCACCTTTGCCACGAACGCACCGCCTGGCTCCAGGTTCTCGATCGCGAACCAGGTCGCGGTTTCCACGAGGCCCATGGTCCTCAGATGGTCGGTCTGCTTGTGGCCCACGGTATTGGCGGCCATGTCGCTGAGTACGAGGTCCGCCGGTCCGCCCAGCGCATCGCGCAGGGCCGCGGGCGCTTCATCGGCCATGAAATCCATCTGGAGCAGGGTCACGCCCTCGAGCGGCTCCGTCGGCAACAGGTCTATCCCGACGACGGCCGCGCCGGGGCGCAGCTTGCGCACCACCTGGCTCCACCCCCCGGGCGCAACGCCAAGGTCCACCACGCGCCGTGCGCCCTTGAGGATGCCGAATTTCTCGTCGAGCTCGATCAGCTTGTAGGCCGCGCGGCTGCGATAGCCTTCGGCTTTCGCCTGGCGGACGTAGGGATCGTTGAGCTGGCGCGCGAGCCAGCGGTTGGAGGACGCCGTGCGTCCGCGCGCCGTCCTGACCCGCTTGTGCACATCCCTTGTTCCGCGGGTCATCGGGCGGCCCTCGCGGGGGCGGGAGTGCCGGCCATCAGGCTGCGCAGGATGCCTTCCCGAATGCCCCGATCCGCCACGCCCAGACGATCGGCCGGCCAGATATCGAGGATCGAATCGAGGATCGCGCAGCCGGCGACGACCAGGTCGGCGCGGTCGGCGCCGATGCACGGCAGTTTCCGCCGATCGCCGGGCGCCATTGCCGAAAGCCGCGCATTGATGGCGCGCATGGCCGACGCGGGCACGATCAGTCCGTCCACCGCGCGGCGGTCGTACTGTTGCAGTTCCAGGTGCAGGCTGGCGAGCGTCGTCACCGTGCCGCTGGTGCCGAGCAGGCGGATACCTTCCGCGTGCGCTGCATCGGAAATTCGGGCGGCGAACGGGGCGAAGCTGTCAGCGACCAGCGACCGCATCCGCGCGTATCGCGCCAGGCGGGCCGCCGCGTCGTCGCCTTCGGCACGGCCGACCGTGTCGGTGAGCGATACTACGCCCCAGGGGACGCTGGCCCAGTCGATGATGCGCGGCACGCGCTCGCCCGGCTCGATCAGGACCAGTTCCGTGGAGCCGCCTCCGATGTCAAAGATGACGGCCGGTCCATGGTCCTGTTCGAGCAGGACATGGCACCCCAGCACGGCGAGCCGCGCCTCTTCCTGGGCGGAGATGATGTCGAGCGCGATGCCGGTTTCGCTGCGGACGCGCTCGATGAATTCGGGACCGTTCACCGCGCGGCGGCACGCCTCCGTCGCCACCGATCGGGCGAGCTGGACATTCCGGCGCCGCAGCTTTTCGGCGCAGACATGCAGTGCGCACAGGGCGCGTTCCATCGCCGCAGCGCTCAGCCGCCCGCTTCCTGCGAGATCCTCGCCGAGCCGGACCACCCGGCTGAAGGCATCGATCACGGTGAAATTCTCGCCCGAAGGCCGCGCGATCAGCAGGCGACAGTTGTTGGTGCCGAGATCGAGCGCGGCATAGGCCTGGCGCTGCGCCACCGTGTCGCGAGCCGGTGGGCGACGCGGCGATTCTCCGCGCGCGACGGCCGATTTTGGCAATGCGCGGCTGTCCTGCGCGCGTTTTTCGGACTGGGAGGGGCGCTTGTAGCGGAAATCGGCTACTTTGCCGGACGATTTGCCCCTTTTGCCGCCAGTCCTCCGTATCGTGTCCGGCGGAGACATTTCCGCCATATTTTCAAAGTCTTTCTCATCCTCCCGCGCGACCGATAATGTGCCCGGCGGGGACCTGCCAACGATGCTAGCCGGGCCCGCGCTCCGCCGCAAGCGGCAGCCTTGACCTTGCTCTCAAGCGAAACTAAGTGCGCCCCCTCGCAGGCAGGCCCCTGGCCCTGCCGCCGATGCCCCGTCGTCTAATGGTAAGACTACGGACTCTGACTCCGTCAATTGAGGTTCGAATCCTCACGGGGCATCCAGCTCTTCCCTGATTGTAACGATCGCCGGTCCAGCCGGGTGGTTGCGGTGCCGCCGCGCATCCGATTTCCGCCGATTTTCCAGCACGCGGGCGCACCGCCGTCTCGCGCAGGAAACCGTGTCCGATCGCCCGGGCAGGGGTTGCCACGATGACGCGCCGTGTTAACTCAGCTTCTGAAGCGCTTTGGCCCGTTTCGCGGGCTGGCGCTCTATCTAGCGCAGGCTCCGGGGAGGCGGCGAGAAGCGGAGTTACATGGCGGAATGGCCTTCCGACCTGGTTTCAACATTGATCGGCGAGCTGTTTGATTCTGCATAATCCCGTCATGCTCTGGCTTGCGGTCCTGCTGCCTTTCGCCGGCAGCTTTGCACTTGCGTTCCTGGATTCGCGGTCACGCGATCTCGCTGGCGCGCTGGCGGGTGTCGTTACCCTTGCCACGGCCACCCTGCTGATCCTTTTGTTCGACATGTCAGCGATGCCCGGCGGAAGCCGGACAACCCTGGTCTGGCTGCCGTCGGTCGGGTTCAATCTTTCCCTGCGGCTCGACGGTCTGTCGTGGCTGTTCGCGCTGATGGTCGCCGCGATCGGGTTCCTCGTGGTCGTCTACGCCCGGTACTACATGGCGAGCGAGGACCCGGTGCCGCGTTTCTTCGCGTATCTCCTGGGGTTCATGGGATCGATGATGGGGCTCGTCCTGTCGGGCAACCTCATCCAGCTCGCCCTCTTCTGGGAGTTGACGAGCCTCTTCTCGTTCCTCCTGATCGGTTACTGGTACCATAACGCTTCGGCGCGAAGCGGGGCGCGCATGGCGCTTATCATCACCGCGTCGGGCGGGCTGTGCCTGCTGCTGGGCGTGCTGCTCATCGGCAAGATCGTCGGCAGCTACGAGCTGGATGTCGTGCTGATATCGGCAGATGCCATCCAGGCGCATCCCCTGTACCTGCCGGCGCTGCTGCTGATCCTCCTGGGCGCGTTCACGAAAAGCGCGCAGTTCCCGTTCCATTTCTGGCTGCCCCACGCGATGGCCGCGCCGACGCCGGTGTCCGCCTATCTTCATTCGGCAACGATGGTGAAAGCGGGCATATTCGTTCTCATCCGGCTGTGGCCCGTGCTGGCGGGGACGGACGCCTGGTATGTCATCGTCACCACGACCGGCATCGTCACGCTGGTCGTGGGGGCATGGGCCGCGATCTTCCAGCAGGACCTGAAGGGCCTTCTCGCCTTCTCGACGATCAGCCACCTTGGGCTCATCACCCTGCTGTTGGGATTGGGCAGCCCGCTCGGCGCAGTGGCGGCGATCTTTCACACGATCAACCATGCCACCTTCAAGGCATCGCTGTTCATGGCGGCGGGGATCATCGATCATGAAGCGGGCACCCGCGATGTCCGGCGGCTGAGCGGGCTTTTCCGCTACATGCCCTATACGGCGACCCTTGCGATGGTGGCGGCCGCCGCGATGGCCGGGGTTCCCCTGCTGAACGGGTTCCTGTCGAAGGAGATGTTCCTCGCCGAGGCGATCGGCCAGAATTCCGGCACCTGGACGGATTACCTGATGCCGATCCTGGCGACCCTCGGCCTGTCGTTCAGCGTCCTCTATTCCGTTCGCTTCATTCACCAGGCGTTCTTCGGCCCCCCGCCGACCGATCTTCCGCAGGACCCGCGCGAGGCGCCGTTCTGGATGCTCTTGCCCATCGGGGTGCTGGTGTTCGCCTGCGTCGCCATCGGCATGTTCCCGGCCATGACGGTGGGACCGGTCCTGGCGTCTGCGGCCGGATCGGTTCTGGGGCCGCAGATGCCGCACTACAGCCTGGCGGTATGGCACGGCTGGAACGCGCCGCTGGTGCTCAGCCTCGTCGCGCTCGTCGTGGGGACGGCCGGTTATCTGCGCTATCGAGGGGCGCTGAACGAATTCGCGGGCGTGCCGTTGATGGGGCGCTGGCGGGGCAAGCGAACCTTCGAGGCGAGCCTGGCGAGCATCATCCGCCTGTCGCGCCTGATGCTGGCCTATGTCGCCACGTCGCGGCTGCAGCAGCAGTTGCGGCTGATCGTGTTGATCGCGGGGTTCGCGGCGCTGCTGCCTTTCGTTCGCTATGGCTACGCGCCTGGTTCGTTGCCCGGCACGATGATCGACCCCGGCTTTGGGCTGATCTGGCTGGTGGGCGGGGGCTGCGCGATCGCGGCGGCATGGCAGGCAAAGTATCGTCGCTTCGCCGCGCTCGTCCTGATGGCGGCGGCCGGCCTGGTGAGCTGCATCAGCTTCGTGTGGCTATCGGCGCCGGACCTCGCGTTGACCCAGTTGCTGGTGGAAACCGTCACCACCGTGCTCCTCCTGCTCGGCCTGCGCTGGCTGCCCGAACGCAAGCGGGAACTGTGGCCCGGCGGGAAAACGCCGTGGTCCGTCACGCGGCGGCGCGGAACGGACCTGTCGATCGCGATCGGCGCCGGGATCGGCGTAGCTCTGCTGTCCTACGCCATCATGACCCGCCCCATGGCGGAAACCGTCTCGCGCTATTTCATCGAGAACAGCTATGCCGAAGGGGGCGGGCGCAACGTCGTCAACGTCACCCTGGTGGATTTCCGCGCCTTCGACACGCTGGGCGAGATTTCCGTGCTGGCCATCGTCGCGTTGACGATCTTTTCCCTCCTGCGGCGGTTCCGTCCGGCACGCGAGAGCATCGTCGCGCCGCAGCAGCAGCAGGTTCAGGCTGAAAACGATGAACGCGATGCCGATCGCAGTGTCGGCGAAACCCTGACCGATTCGCTGTTCGTGCCCCGGGTCATCATGGAATGGCTGTTCCCGGTGATCATGGTCTTCGCGTTCTACCTGCTCCTTCGCGGCCACGACTTGCCCGGCGGCGGATTCGCGGGCGGGATCACGGTCGCGATCGCGCTGATCCTTCAGTACATGGCGATGGGCACGCGCCGGGTGGAGGCACGCCTCGCGGTGCGGCCGCTGGCATGGATCGGGATCGGCCTGCTTGTCGCCGTCACGACCGGTGCCGGCGCGATGGTGTTCGGGTACCCGTTCCTGACATCGTATTTCAGCTACCTCGATGTGCCTCTCATCGGCCAGGTCCCGCTGGCCAGCGCCCTGTTGTTCGACGTCGGCATATTCATCCTGGTGGTCGGGACCACCGCGCTCATCCTCACGGCGCTGGCGCACCAGTCCGTCCGGGCGCCGCAACGCAAGGCCGACCGCATGTCGCGCCAGGCGGTGAAGGAGGGCCACGAATGACGGCGCCGCTGCAGATGGAACTGGTCCTGGCGCTGGCCATCGGAGTGCTCACCGCCTCGGGCGTCTGGCTGATCCTGCGTCCGCGCACCTTCCAGGTGATCATCGGGCTTTCGCTGATGTCCTACGCGGTGAACCTGTTCATCTACGCGGTGGGTCGGCTGCGGGTCGATGCCCCGCCGATCGTGGGCAAGGGGGCGGCGAACCCTGCCTTGTACGACGATCCCCTGCCTCAGGCCCTCGTGCTGACCGCGATCGTCATATCCTTCGCGATGACCGCGCTGCTGCTGGTGGTGCTGCTGGCTTCGCGCGGGCTGACCGGAACGGACCATGTCGACGGCGAGGAGGAGGGCGAGTGAACAGTACGCCGCTCGACCACCTGATCGTCATGCCGATCCTCCTGCCCTTGCTGACCAGCGCGATCATGCTGCTGACCAGCGAGCGCCAGCGCACGGCAAAGAATGTCGTCAGCATCGCCACGATCCTGGCCGTGCTGGTGATCGATATCATCCTCCTCCTGCGGATCGTTGCCGTGGGACTGGAGGGCGCGCCCGCCACGCGCGCCTATCTGATCGGCGACTGGCCCGCGCCGTTCGGCATCGTGCTGGTTTCGGACTGGCTGTCCGCGCTGATGCTGATCCTTGCCGCGACCCTCGCGCTCGCCGCGATGATCTACGCCACCGCGCGATGGGAACGGGTCGGGCCGCGCTTCCACGCGCTGTTCCTGTTGCAGCTCATGGGGCTCAACGGCGCGTTCCTGACCGGCGACATCTTCAACCTGTTCGTGTTCTTCGAGGTGCTGCTGGCGGCATCGTACGGCCTGTTGCTGCACGGTTCGGGGGAGAAACGGGTCAAGGCGGGCCTGCACTACGTTTCGGTGAACGTGCTTGCCTCGCTGCTTTTCCTCATCGGAACCGCGATGATCTACGGCGTGACGGGCACGCTCAACATGGCCGATCTCGCCTATCGCATCGCGACCGTCCCGGCGCGCGATATCGCCCTTCTGCAAAGCGGCATGGCGATCCTTGGAATAGCGTTCCTGATCAAGGCCGGGATGTGGCCGCTCAGCTTCTGGCTGCCCCGGACCTATGCCGCTGCATCCCCGCCCGCAGCCGCATTGTTCGCGATCCTCAGCAAGGTGGGGATCTACGCCGTCTTGCGGATTTACCTGCTTTTGTTCGGGGAGGAAGGCGGATGGGCGATCAATTTCGGGGAGGAATGGCTGCTGATCGGCGGGATAGCGACACTCGCGTTCGGCACGATCGGCGTGCTTGCGGCACGCAGCCTGGCGGGTGTCGCCGGCTATTCGGTACTCATATCGTCGGGATCGCTGCTGGGCGTGATCGGGGCGGGGCGCGGCCAGGTGCTTGGCGGCGCGCTCTATTACCTGGTCAGCTCGACGCTGGCGCTCGCCGCGTTCTATCTGTTGATGGAACTGGTCGAACGCGCCGATGCGCGCACGGTGGACCTGATCGACGGGGAGCCCGTCTTCGATGACGAGGAAACCGAAGTCCGCGTGCTCGAGCAGGAAGAAAGCGAGATCGGGACGCGGATCCCGGCGACGATCGCGGTGCTCGGCGGCGGTTTCGTGTTCAGCGTGCTCCTCATGGCGGGCTTGCCGCCATTGTCCGGTTTCCTTGCCAAGTTCGCGATGATCGACGGCCTGCTGGACTTGTCGGAGAACATCGCCGCGACATCGTGGTGGCTGATCGGTCTGCTCATCGTCTCGGGCCTGGCAATCCTGATCTCCACCACGCGCGCGGGGATCGACTTGCTGTGGACGCCCGATGTCAACAAGCCGCCGCTGCGCGTCAGCGAAGCGGCGCCGGTCGGGATTTTGCTCGGCGTCTGCCTCGGCCTCACGATCTTTGCCGGGCCGGTGATGCGGTACATGGAACGGACCGCGATTTCCCTCTACGATCGGGAAGGCTACATCCAGGCCGTGCTCAAGGTGCTTCCGGACAAGGATCGGGCGTCAACATGACACGGCTGATGCCCTATCCGCTGCTCGGCGCGGGCCTGTTCGTCATGTGGCTCCTGCTGACGCAGTCGTTCTCGTTGGGACAAGTGCTGCTCGGCGCGCTCGTCGCGTTCATGGTCGTCCAGTCCACCGTGCGCCTTGCCCCCACCCGATCGAAACCGCGCGATTTCGGGGCCATGGTCCGGCTGCTCGGCATGGTCCTGGTCGATGTCATCCGCTCCAACTTCGCGGTGATGCGGATCGCCCTCTATCCTCAGGGGCAGCGCGTGTCGGGCTTCGTGCGCCTGCCGCTCGATCTGCGGGACCCCTTCGGGCTGACCGTCCTTGCCCTCATCCTCACCGCGACGCCGGGCACGATGTGGGTCGAATACAACCGCGCGCGCAGCGAACTGCTGGTGCACGTGCTCGATCTGGTCGACGAGGCGGAATGGTGCCGCCTGATCAAGCAGCGCTACGAAACGCTGCTGCAGCGAATATTCGAACCATGACCGTCACCGCCCTCGCCTGGACGATCACGCTGGCGCAGGTCCTTCTCGGGATCGCGATGTGCTGTGCGGCCTGGCGTGTCGCGGTGGGCCCGCGGGCGCAGGATCGCATTCTCGGCCTCGACACCCTCTACGTGAACGCGATGCTCCTGCTCATCACGTTCGGCATACAGACCGGGCGCACGCTCTATTTCGAATCGGCCCTGATCGTTTCCCTCCTGGGGTTCGTGGGGACCGTGGCCTGCGCGAAATTCCTGATGAGGGGGGAAGTGATCGAATGATCCAGGCACCCGATCTTCCGCAATGGGCGGCCCTTGTTACGGGCATCCTGCTTCTGGGCGGTGCGATTGCAGCGCTGATCGGATCGATCGGGCTGGTACGCATGCGCAGCTTCTATGACCGGGTCCACCCGCCGACGATTGGCAGCAGCATGGGCGTGGTCCTTATTGCCGCGGCATCCATCGTCTGCTTCTCGGTGCTGCGCGCACGCCCGTCGGTGCATGAAGTCCTGATAGTCGTGTTCGTGACGTTGACCACGCCGGTCACGTTCATGCTTCTTGGCCGCGCCGCGCTGTATCGCGACAGCGCGGAGAGCGACGACCGGATGCCGCCATCGCGGTGACCGGGCCGGGCGGCTTGGCCGTTGCGGGTTGACCTGCCAGCGGGTAGGGCGGCGGGAATGACTGAAAGAGAAGAACGCGACCTTACCGGTCGCAAGTTTTACGGCGCCGACCAGGAAGTCGCCTTTTCCGACAAGGCCACGCCCGACACCCCGCAAACACGCCATCCCGCCTATCGCCTGGCATTTCGGGACACCGATTTTCTGCTGCGGGAGGAATTGCGCCCGGTGCGGTTCCAGCTCGAACTGCTGAAGCCGGAAATGCTGCTCGACGAAGCGGGGGTCGGGTCCACGCTGGTAATGTACGGATCCGCCCGCATTCCATCCCCTGACCATGTCGACGCGCTGCTGAAGAACGCCACCGATGAAAACCGCGTGGTCGCGGAACGCCTTGCGGCGAAGGCGAAGTATTACGACGAAGCCTACCGCCTGGCCCGCATGGTCAGCGAACGGGCGATCGTGCAGGATGGGAAGCGCCAGTTCGTCATCACGTCAGGCGGCGGGCCGTCCATCATGGAAGCGGCCAACCGCGGCGCGAGCGAGGCGGGTGCGGAATCGATCGGGCTCAACATCGTGCTGCCGCACGAACAGGCGCCTAACCAGTACGTCACGCCCTATCTCAGCTTCCAGTTCCACTACTTCGCCCTGCGCAAGATGCACTTCCTGCTGCGGGCCAAGGCGGTGGCCGTGTTCCCCGGCGGGTTCGGCACGTTCGACGAATTCTTCGAGCTTCTGACCCTGATCCAGACGGGCAAGATGAAGCCCATGCCCATCCTGCTGTTCGGCAAGGATTTCTGGACCCGGGTGATCGATTGGGACGCGTTCGCGGAAGAAGGCGTGATCTCGCGGGACGACCTCAACCTGTTCCGCTGGTGCGAGACGGCGGAGGAGGCCTGGGGCCACATCGCCGGCTTCTACGACATCCAGGACTAGCGCCCGCTCCGCACGGCCTGGTGGCCCAGCGGGCCGTTGGCCGCGCCAAGGCCCGGCGCGGCTTCGATCGCCGCACGCACGAAGCGCCGGCCCAGCCGCACCGCGTGCGGCAGCGGCTGCCCGTGGGCCAGCATGGTGGCGATCGCGCTCGACAAGGTGCAGCCGGTCCCATGGGTGTGGCGCGTGTCGATGCGCGCGTCCCCGAAGCTCGCGAAGTCGCCATCGGCCAGGATGAGCGTATCGAGCACCCGGTCCCCTTCCGCATGGCCGCCCTTGGCCAGGATCGCGCAATCGTGTTCGCGGGCCAGAGACAGGGCCGCAGCAGCGATCTCCTCGTGAGAGGACACGGCCATGCCGGTGAGCGCGGCGAGCTCCGGAAGGTTCGGCGTCACGAGGGTGGCGATCTTCATCAGGGGCGCGAACGCGGCGATCGTCGCATCGTCTGCCAGCACGCCGCCGCTGGTTGCCACCATGACGGGATCGAACACCACGGGTCCGGCAAAGGTTTCCAGCCGCTGCAACACCGCCGCGGCGATTTCCGGAGAGCCCAGCATGCCGATCTTCACCGCATCGGCGCCGATATCCGACAGGCAGGATTCGATCTGCGCGCCGACGAAGTCCGCGCCAAGCGCCTGAACGGCCTGGACGCCGCAGGTATTCTGCGCGGTGATCGCGGTGATCGCGGTCATGGCGTAGCCGCCCAACATCGTCACCGTCTTGATATCGGCCTGGATTCCCGCCCCGCCCGAACTGTCGGACCCGGCGATGGACAGGACCCGCGGGACGTGGGCGGGGGTCATCCGCGATACTTCCGCTCGGCAGACGCGGGGAATTTACCCAGGAGGCTGGCGGCGCGGGTCGGCCGGTCCATCAGCTCGCCGCCGCAATTGGGGCACCGATCGTCCAGCGCATCAGTGCATTCGGCGCAGAACGTACACTCGAAGCTGCAGATGAAGGCACCGGGCGCATCGGCCGGAAGGTCCGTTCCGCAGCGTTCGCAATCGGGGCGCATCTCCAGCATCAGGCGGCCTGCTTTACCGTCTCGCAGATTCCCTGGACCACGCGCCGGACCTGCGCGGCATCGTCGCCTTCCGCCATCACCCGGATAAGCGGCTCCGTGCCCGATGCGCGGATGACCAGGCGGCCGCGGCCGGCAAGCTCCGCCTCCGCATCGGCGATTGCGGCCTTCACGCGGGCATCGTCCAGCGGACGGCCGCCGGAATACCGCACGTTCTCGAGAAGCTGGGGGACCGGTTCGAACATGTGCAGCAGCTCGCTGGCGGGCCGGTTCGCGCGGACCAGCGCAGCCAGCACGCCGAGCGCTGCGACGGTGCCATCGCCGGTGGTGCCGTGATCGAGCAGGATCATGTGACCGGACTGTTCCCCGCCCAGGTTGAAGCCGCCGGTGCGCATCCGTTCGAGGACGTGGCGGTCCCCCACTTTCGTGCGTTCCAGCGTCAGCGAATGGGCGCCCAGGAACCGTTCCAACCCCAGGTTCGACATTACCGTGGCGACGATGCCCGCGCCCTTCAGGGTTCCGGCCTGCATCATCTGCAATGCGATCAGCGCCATGATCTGGTCGCCGTCGACCGTCTCGCCCTTTTCGTCGACCACGATCAGGCGATCGGCGTCCCCGTCGAGAGCGATGCCGATGTCCGCCCCTTCGGCCACGACCCTGGCCTTGATCGCGTCGAGCGAGGTGGAGCCCACGTCGCGGTTGATGTTCGTGCCGTTGGGGCTGACGCCCAGGGGGATCACGTGCGCGCCCAGTTCCCAGATCGCCGAAGGGGCGACCTGGTACGCCGCGCCGTTCGCGCAATCGACCACGACCCGCAAGCTATCGAACCGCACCTCCGCGCCGATCGACTGCTTGACCGCGTGGATGTAGCGGCCGCGCGAATCCTCTATCCGGCGCGCACGGCCCACTGCGGGTGCGTCGGCAAGCAGCGGTTCGGCATCCAGCAGCGCCTCGATCGCCAGCTCGTCCTCGTCCGACAGCTTGAAACCGTCGGGGCCGAACAGCTTGATGCCGTTGTCTTCGAACGGGTTATGGCTGGCGCTGATCATCACGCCAACGTCGGCGCGCAGCTCGCGCGTCAGCAGCGCGATGGCCGGGGTGGGCAGGGGGCCGGTCATGACCACATCCATGCCCACGCTGGTGAACCCGGCGACGAGCGCGTTTTCCAGCATGTAGCCCGACAGCCGCGTATCCTTGCCGATGACCACGCGGTGGCGGTGATCGCCGCGCAGGAAATGGCGCCCGGCGGCCTGGCCGACCTTCATCGCGACCGCGGCGGTCATATGGCCGGCGTTGGTGCGGCCGCGGATGCCGTCCGTACCGAAGAATTTGCGTGCCATTGCGAAAGCGTCCAACCCTTTGCTGCCTGTTCCGCCCGCTTTGCCGCCAAGGTGCTGCAAAGTCACCCGGTTATGGCACGATCATGCCTCTGGTGCGGCGCGGCGAAGGCGCTATCGTCCGCGCCGATGGACAACACGGTCGAAACGCGCGCCGAACGGCAACTGGTGACAGTCAGGATTCCGGCGGGGTGGACGCTCCTGGGCCTGGTGGCGGGCCTGGTCTGCGGATTGCTGGTCGCCCGTAGCGGCGCAAGCGAAGGCGTGCTGGCGATCGCGGCCCCGGTGGGCACCTTGTGGCTGCGCGCGCTGCAGGTCACCATCGTGCCGCTGGTTGCGGCCCTCCTGGTCCTGGGAATCGCGCAGATATCGCAGGCGGCGATGGCCGGTGCAGTTGCGCGGCGAATGCTGGGCTGGGTGTTTGCCGTCCTGCTGTTCTCCGGCGTGACGAGCGTGACCTTCATCCCGTTCCTGCTCGACATGTTCCCGCCCCCGTCGGCGGCGGCGGGGGTTCTGTCCGCCGGGGGCGCGGCGCAGGACGTGCCGGGCCTCGCCGCATTCGTCGAATCGCTGATCGCGCCCAATATCATCGCTGCTGCGGCGGAGACCGCCATGTTGCCGCTGACGCTGTTCTTCGCGGCGTTCGCTTTGGCGCTCGTGCGGTTGCCGGCGGCGCAGCGGGACCTGCTGCTGGCCGTGTTCCGCGCGCTTGCCAACACGATGCTGCTGATCATCGGCGCCGTCCTGTGGGTCGCGCCCATTGGGGTGTTCGCGCTGGCGGTGGGCGTAGGCGCGGCGAGCGGGGGTGCAGCCTTCGCCACTCTGGCGCATTATATCCTCATCGTCGTCGCCGCCGGCACGGTGGTCCTGATCGCGGGATATATGCTCGCATGGCTCGTCGGCGGGATCGCTCCGCACCGTTTCTTCCGCGCGCTGGTGCCGGCGCAAGCCGTTGCCCTGTCCACGCAAAGCTCGCTTGCGAGCCTCCCCGCCATGCTTGACGCCGCCCGGCGGCTGAAGCTGCGGGAGGAGACGGCCGAATTCGTCCTGCCGCTGGCGGTGGCGATCTTCCGCGCGACCAGCCCGGCGATGAACCTGGCGGTGGCGATCTACGTCGCGCACCTTGCCGGGGTAGAGCTGACCCCTGCGGCGCTGGCCGCCGGGGTTGCGGTCGCCGTCATTATCGCGATCGGTTCCGTCAGCTTGCCCGGCACGATCAGCTTCGTCGTCTCGGTGGGCCCGATCGCGCTGGCCATGGGCGTGCCGATCGGTCCCCTGGCGCTGCTGGTCGCGGTCGAAATGATGCCCGACCTGATGCGGACCATCGGCAACGTCACGCTGGACACCGCGCTGGCGGCGGCGGTCGATCGCAAAGTGGAAGCGGAATCCGGCGCCGCGCTGCAACCCTAGCGTCCGGCGTGCATTGGTGTATCGAACCCGACGTACGTCTTCATCATCCGACCACGGGAGAAAACCATGGCCTTTCAAGTCACGCCGCTGCCCTATGCCGATACGGCGCTGGAACCTGCGATCAGCGCCGAAACCCTGAGCTTCCATCACGGCAAGCACCACAAGGCCTACATCGACAAGACCAACGCCGCGATCGAAGGCACGGAACTTGCCGACGCCGACCTCGAAACGGTGATCGCCACCGCGCGCGGCACCAACCAGGGCCTGTTCAACAATTCGGCGCAGAGCTGGAACCACGGGTTCTACTGGCATTCGCTGGGCGAGAGCGCGGGCACCCCGTCGGACGAACTGAAGCGCATGATCGACGATTCGTTCGGATCGGTCGAGGAACTTGCCAAGCAGCTCAAGGAACGCGGCGTCGGTCACTTCTCGAACGGCTGGGTCTGGCTGCTCGAGCGGGGCGGCAAGCTTGAGATCGGCGAGACGCACGATGGCGACACCTTTGCGGACAAGGACGCCAACCCGCTGCTCGTGATCGACCTGTGGGAACACGCCTATTATCTCGACCACCAGAACCTGCGCCCGCGTTACCTGGACGCGGTGGTGGATCAGAAACTCAACTGGGCCTTCGCCGCGGAAAACCTCGCCCGCGGAACCACATGGAAATATCCCGCCTGAACTGAACCCCACGGGGCATTTGCGGGCCCGCTCCGTTCAGGCGGGGCGGGCCGTCTGCTGTTCCGCCGGGGCCGGATCGTCCGCTTCGCCCGCAGGCGACAGTGGGAACAGCGGCTCGCCGAAAACGAAGCCGATCAGGTTCGGGCGCCCGACATGGTCGAAGAACGCGGTCAGCGTCAGCAGGATCGGCACGGACAAGAGCGCGCCGAACACGCCCCAGATCCAGGAAAAATAGCTCAACGCCAGCAGGATCATCACCGGGTTCATGGTGAACCGCGCGCCCAGGATGGACGGCGTGAAAACGTTCGATTCCACCGTGTGCAGGCCAAGGTAGGCCGCTGCGGGGATGATGCCGACCAGTGCCGTTTCCGCCGTGCCGACGCCGTACAGCGCCAGGATCGCGGTCATCGCAAGCGGGCCGATGTAGGGCAGGAAATTCAGGATCGCGGCGAGCCCGCCCCACATCACCGGCGCGTCCATACCGAATGCCCAGGCGGCCAGGCCGACGACCAGGCCGACCAGCGCGTTGATCCACGTCACGGTCAGGATGTAGGCCGCCACCCGGTCCTGCACATCGCGTATCACGCGGGCGGCCTTGATGCTGGCGCCGAAATCGGTCCGTTCGAGAAGCAGGCGGCGACGCAGGCGCACGCGCGCCTCCACCATGAAGAACGTCATCAGGAACGTCAGCAGCACTTCCAGCACCACGCTCGGCGTGGCGTAGGCGAATTCTTCGAGGAAGGACGGTGTTGCGACGACCACTTCGTTGCCCGAACGGCCGGTCAGCTCGGCCAGGCGGTCGTTCGCCGCCGCCAGCCAGGCGAACTGGTTGCGCAATTCGGCGAAGCGCTGGCCGATCTGGTCGATCACGGCCGGCAGGGTATCGAACAGCACGATCGCCGGCTGCAGGATCAGCAGGCCCGCCAGGACGAGGATCGCGAAAAGCGCCAGCAAGGCCACCAGCGAAGCCAGCACGTTGGGCAGGCCCCACCCGGCCAGCTTGTCCGCCAGCGGGGACAGGACAATCGTGAGGATCAGGGCGGTGACAAGCGGCAGGAAGACCACCGATCCGATGGACAGCACGAATGGCAGCGCAAGAAACAGCCCCAGCCCCAGGATAACGACCAGCGCGGAGATGAGGCGCAATTCCTGCGCGGCGAACGTCATGCGCGTGATGCGCGCCTTCCGCACCGCCGGCTCACCCGCTGGCGCGCTGCCTGGTCCCTCGTTCATTATGAACTTTGCCCCCCACAGATGATCGGTTCGGACGACGGGTTCGGGTGACCCGCAACGTGGACCGCCGGCCCGGCCCGATCAAGCCTTCAACGCGTGGGTTCGCTGACCCCGTTGCCCGCCGCCACCAGGTCCAGTTCTTCCAGCAGTGCACGGTGCGCGCCGACGTCTTCGATCGAACGCTGCGGGATGTCGCCCTGATCGAGCATCGAGGTAAGGGCGGCGCGTGCGCGGCCCACCCGGCTCTTGATCGTGCCGACGGCGCAGCCGCAGATTTCGGCCGCCTCCTCATAGGAAAAGCCCCCCGCGCCCACCAGGAGCAGGGCCTCGCGCCGTTCGGGCGGCAAGGTCAGCAGTGCGCGGCGCATATCGCTGAGGTGGATGGGTTCTTCCTGCCCCGCTGGCGCGGTGAGAATGCGTTCGGCCACCGATTCATCGTAATCGCCGCGGAAGCGATTGCGGCGCATGTCGGTGAGGTAGGCGTTGCGCAGGATCACGAATGTCCAGGCGCGCATGCTGGTGCCGGGTTCGAACCGTTCCTGCGCGGCCCAGGCCTTGAGCAGCGTTTCCTGCACCAGGTCGTCCGCCATGTCGGGGCGCCCGCACAGGCCGCGCGCGAACGCGCGAAGGTGCGGCACCACGGCGGTGAGATCGCGTTTGAAATCCGCCTTTTCGGAAGGCGTCCGATTGCCGTCGGACATCAGTTTCCGCGGTCCAGCTTCGCCAGCAGGTCCGTGAAACTGTCGGGCAGCGGTTCGTCCACGACGGAATCGTAAATCTGGCGCAAGCCGTTGGCCCAGCCCGGCTTACCGGCAGGTTTGGATTTTTTCATTTTCACACCGCCAATGCCCCCAACAGCCGGCGACTGGTTATCCGATTGCTTGTTCAAATTGATGCCCAACATAAAAATGGTGTCGTTGCCGAGAATGGCAGGCGCGCCCAAAACGCCCACATAATAGCAGATTCACCCGCAGGGAACGAAGACGCACTTTCTTTGTTCCCTTTGAAACCTTGGCCATCGAGTCTGGGAGGGTGGCTGACGGCAGATGCGGGGCAATTCTTGAGTAAAAACATGATCCGCCCGCGGAGCACCAGACGCTTCCTGGTTACGTACCCGCGCGCGGCTCCATTGGCGATTTTCCTTTTGATCGCGGCGGTCACCGCCCTCAGCGTCTTCGCGATCGAGCGGGGCGAACGGCGGCGCGAAGAGGCCCGTCTTGTCGAAACGGCCAAGTCCATCGCGTCGGCGATCGAACGGCGCGGCAATACCTCGGCGGCCTATCTGCGGGCGGGCGCGGCCCTGTTCGGCACGGTCGATGCGGTTCCCGAGGCCCTGTTCCGCCGCTTCGTGAGCGAACTGCGGCTTGATTCCGATTATCGCGGGGCGGAAGGGATCGGCTGGGCCGAGATGATCACCGCCGACGAGATTCCCGCTTACGAGAGCCGGATACGGGAACAGATCCCCGGTTTTCCGTCGGTGCGCCCCGCGCCCAGCCGGCCGGGCATGGAAATGACCCCGATCACCTACCTGCTGCCCGATACGATGCGCAATCGCCGGGCATTGGGGTTCGACATGTATTCGGAACCCGTCCGCCGCGCCGCGATGGACGAGGCCGAGCGGATGATGCGCCCCACCGCCAGCGGCAAGGTGGTCCTGGTGCAGGAGGCCGACCTCAATTCCCCCGGGTTCCTGATCTACATGCCGGTTTATATGCACGGCGATAACGCGCGCCGGCTGAAGGGGTTCATCTACAGCCCGTTCAACGCCAACGCGTTCCTGTCGACCGCCCTGCAGCAGGAGACCCGCAACGACATGGGAATTCGCCTGTTTGACGGGAACGTGTCGGGCAGCAACCTGATCGCAGCGATCGGGGCGACGGACAGGCCGGGGCGCACGCTGGTCGAACGCATCGTCATCGCCAACCGGCCAATGGTGCTCGAAGTCCAGTCCAAGCGGGGATCGAACCTGTCGATCCTGTCGCTGCTGACGCTGTTGTTCGGCTTGCTGGTCGCCAGCCTGCTGATGATCGTGGCGCGGTTGCTGACGCAGCAGGCGATCGAGGACCAGAAGTCGCTCGAATGGCTGGCCGAACAGAACTCGATCCGTGACACGCTGACGCGCGAGCTGAACCACCGCGTCAAGAACACCCTCGCCAATGTCCTGTCCATCGTCAGCCTGACACGGCGGCGGGCGACCAACCTCGACGAATTCGCCGAAGGACTTGACGGCCGCATCCGCGCGCTGTCCGCCACGCACGACCTGCTGACGCAATCGGAATGGGGCACCACGCCGATCCGCGCGGTGGTCGAGGCGGAGCTTGCGCCCTATGCGCGGGCGGAAGGCGCGCTGGAACTGGCCGGCCCGTCCGTGGACCTGGCGCCCAACGATGCCTTGTCGCTGGGCCTGGCCATTCATGAGCTCGCGACGAACGCCGCGAAGTACGGCGCCCTGTCCACCGCGGGGGGCAAGGTCCGCATCACCTGGGCGCTCGACCGGGACGATCTGGCCAGCGTGCGGTGGGTCGAAAGCGGCGGGCCGCCGGTCCCGCAGGATCGATCGCGCGGCTTTGGCACCGATCTGATCGAAAAGATCGTCGCGCACGAGCTGCGCAACCCGGTTGAGCTGGAATTCCGGCCCGAAGGGGTAACGTGCACCCTTCACGTGCCGGTGCGGCCGCGGAGCGAGTTTGAGCTGCGGGCTCGCCGCCGGGCGCTTGCGGCGGCCCGGTAACGCCGCGGGGTCCGAGAGCCGGATTGTGCACGGCCGGATCGTGCACGGCCGGACCGCGCACAAAAAAGGGGCCCGCGAAGGCCCCTTTTCGTTGCCATGAACCTCTTGCCGGTCAGCCGAGCGGGCGGCTCGATCCGAAGAACAGCGCCTGGCTGATCGCCGCGCGGACGGTCGCTTCCTGGAACGGCTTGGTCACGAGGTACGTCGGTTCCGGGCGGTCCCCGGTCAGCAGCCGTTCGGGATAGGCGGTGATGAAGATCACCGGCACGCTGTCGATCGCGAGAATATCGTCCACTGCGTCGAGGCCCGAAGATCCGTCGGCGAGCTGGATATCGGCCAGCACCAGGCCCGGCGTGCACTCGGCCACCACTTCCTGCGCCTGGGTGCGGGTGGCTGCCGTGCCGCAGATTTCGTGACCCAGCGAACGCACGAGGTCTTCCAGCTGCATCGAGATCAGCGGCTCGTCTTCGATGATGAGCACAGTAGTGGCGGATTCACGGTCAATCTCGGCGATCGCCTGCTGCACCATCGTTTCGATGTCGGCCGGATCGATCTCCATGATTTCGGCTGCTTCGGGGATGGAGAAATCCTCCAGCGTCGTCAGCAGGAGCGCCTGCCGGTCGAGCGGGGTAATCGCGCTGAGGCGATCCTGGGCGACCGTTTCGTGCCCGCTCCCCTCGCTCTCGTCGCGCCCGATTTCCATGTAGGCGCTGGACCAGACCTTGTTGAACGCCTTGTACAGCGGCACGCGGCCACCCGACAGCGAGGCCTTCAGATCCTCGTCAGCGAGCGCGGCCTCGAGCGTGGCGCGCACAAACGCGTCGCCCGTCTGCTGCGACCCGGTGAGCGCGCGCGCATAGCGGCGAAGATATGGCAGATTGGCAGCAACTTGATCCCCGAGCGACATGCATTCCCTTCCCGTGATTCTCGCGCGATTAACGTGGTCCGTTGGCGAAGGTTCCGCAACCCCGCGTTGATTTCACCGTCATCGGCGGGCGGCAGCGGCGCACATCGGCGGTCGCGCCCCTCCCGCACATCGCGCGCATATAAAACCGTTATTTTACAGTGCTTCGACGCCGGGTCAGCGACAAACCGAAAAATTTTCGCACGGACGGGAACACCGATCGTGATCGATCATTTTAGCTGTGTCACCGCCGAGACCCCCCCTCCCGTCCAAGCGGCTGGTGATACGATCCCGAAGGGCCTCCGCTCTCGAACAGAGCGGAGGCCTTTTTTTATGCTTCGCGCGGCCGAGCCTGGGCCCCGGCTCGCTCAAGCTGACCGGACTCAGGTGAGGGCGCTTTTGATCCGGCCAAGCAGGCCCGCCTTGGGCGGTTCGCTCAGCGCGGCGATGAGGGCGGCCGGGTCGTAGGGTTTCTGAAGGACAGGCCCGAGTTCCGCGATTTCCGGCGGAATGTCCTGCGGGGCACCGGTCGAAAAGACGATCCGGGGCGGCTTCGGGCCGACCGAGTTGACGAGCTCGGCGAGGGCCCATCCGTCGTCGCGGTCGGCCAGGTGGACGTCGAGCACGAGCCCGTCCGGTTTTGCATCGCGCAGGGCCGCCAGCGCCTCTTCGGTGGTGCGGCACAGCGTCACCGACGACGCGCCGCCATCGAGCAGCGCCTGTTCGATCGCCATTGCAATCAGGGGGTCGTCCTCGACCAGGAGGATCGAGCCGAGTGCGATCTTCTCGCCGCGCGTTCTTACCGGCTGCTTGGCCATCCTGGTTCCTGACTCCTGCCCGGCCGACATGTCCGACCGGTATCCCGCGAACGGCGACGTGCGGGGCCCGTTCCCGCCACGACGCCAGTTTGCGCCGATCCGTGGCGAGCGGCTTACGCGCCGCTGGGCACGAGCGATTTTTCGTAGATAACGTATTCGCGGTTGATCCGGCTCTCGATCGCGTCGGCGATGGCCACCATCCCTTGGTTGTCGTCGAGAATCCAGCCGATCTCCCCCCGACTGGCGCCGTAGTTGGCGATCGCGTTGCGGCGGATCGTCTCGATCATCATGAAGGCAAGCTGGCTGGCCATGCGCGACGACTGGAGCCGTTTCACGACGCCCATCAACGGCACCCGCATCGTCCGCACGCGGGGGCGCCGCATCCAGCGCAGCACGCGCAGCCAACCCATCGGGAACAAGCGGCCCTTCAGCGGCGCCAGCACTTCGTTGAGATCGGGCAGGGTCATCATGAACGCGACCGGCTCGCCATCGTATTCGGCCACCATGATCAGGTCTTCGAACACGATCGGCCGGAATTTCTTTCCGGCGTAGGCGATCTCGCTCTCGGTGAAGGGGACGAAACCCCAGTTGTCCGACCAGGCATCGTTCAGGATATCGAGGATCAGCTTCGCTTCGTCATCGAACCGGGCCTTGTTCACCTTGCGGATGCGGATGCGCGGGTTCTTTTCCCCCGCGGCCACGATCCGCTGGATCAGCGGCGGGAATTCCTTCGTGATATCGATTTCGTACGTCAGCAGCGACTTGGCCGGGGCATAGCCGCCAGCGCTTTCGATCCAGTCGGCGTGGCTGCGCGGCTGGTGTCCCATCATCACGGTGGGGGGATGATCGTGCCCGCGTACGAGTTGTCCGGGTTCTTCCCACACGGACATGCCGAGCGGGGCGAGCACCCGGTTCATGCCGTGCGCGCGCAGCCAATCCTCGGCGTGATGGATGAGGGCGTGGGCGACATCCTCGTCCGCCGCCTCCAGCAGTCCCCAGTTACCGGTGCCGGGCCCCATGCCCTGTTCGGGCGGCTGGGCGAGGGCGAGCCGGTCGATATGCGCGGAGATGCGCCCCACCGGTCGACCGTCCTCCCTTGCGATGAAATGAGCGACGTCGGCGTGTTCGAAGAACGGATTGCGGCCCGGGGTCACCAGTTCCAGCGCTTCCGACCGCAAGGGGGCCACCCAGTTGGGATCGTTCGCATTCAGCCGATAACTGAGATCGACGAATTGCGCCCTCTCGCGCTTGTTCGTTACCGGGGTGACCTCTATCTTTCGCATCGAGCGTTCGCGCCTCTTGTTCATTTCGCGTCATGCGCGAAGCCGCTAGGCTCCGCGCGGATAGGACGCGCTCCGCGTTCGGAAAAGCATAAATGACCACGACGACCTCGCCACTCCCAGCCGCCAAGCCCGCGCCCGCGGCGGCCTATTCCGGCGCGCGGAACGAGGATGACCGCGCCCTGCTGCGGGCCGCGGCGGAGCTGACCCGCGATATCGCGACGGCCAACCCGCGCATCTACTGGGCCGACATGCTGGGTTCCGCGGCCCTCGGATACGGCGCGCTGGCAGGAGCGATCCTTGCGCCGGCCACCTGGCTGAGCATCGTGCTGGGTGTCGTGGCCACGCTGGCGCTGTACCGCGCCCTGCTGTTCATCCACGAACTGACGCACCTCCACCGCGATGCGCTGCCGGGCTTCCGCACGACGTGGAATCTCCTGGTCGGCATCCCGATGCTGACCCCGTCCTTCATGTACGAGGACGGCCATACCATCCACCATTCCCGCAAGCGCTATGGCACGCGGGACGATCCGGAATACCTGCCGCTCGCGCTGATGAAGCCGTGGAGCCTCCCCGTGTTCCTGCTGATTGCGCTGCTGGCACCGCCGGCGCTGGTTATACGGTACGGCATCCTGGCGCCGCTCGGCCTGCTGTTTCCGGCGGTGCGGCGGATGAACTGGGAACGGTTCTCGACCCTGGCGATCAACCCGGAATTCCGGCGGCGCCCGGCCGATCCAAAGGACCGCAAGCGCTTCATCCTGCTGGAAACCGGCGCCGCGCTGTGGGCCATGATGCTGATCGCCAGCATCATGATCGTCGGCTGGCGGCCGATCGCCGTGGCTCTGGCGGTTTTCTCTGCCGTCGCCGTGCTCAACCAACTGCGCACCCTGGTGGCGCATCTCTGGGAAAACGAAGGGGAACCGATGAGCGTGACGGCGCAGTATCTCGACACCGTCAACGTGCCGCCCCCCGGGTTCATCGCGGCGCTGTGGGCGCCGGTGGGCCTGCGTTACCACGCGCTGCACCACTTGCTGCCCTCGCTTCCCTATCACGCGCTGGCGGAGGCCCATCGCCGCATTTCGGCACATGAAGGGGCGCAGGCGACATATGGCCGGGCGCATCATCGCGGCCTCTTGCCGCTGGTCGGGCGGATCGCGGGCAGCACGATGCGGCGGCGCGATGGAATTCGGGCAGCGGGGCAGGGTGAGGCGACGCCCCCTGCCGCGCATGCAAAGAGGGCTGCCTCTCTCGAGACAGCCCCCTAGTTCGCCACCCGCGCCGGAAGCGCGGGGTGCGTGACGACTGATTACTGCGGCGTCGCTTCGGTGGTCGGCGTCGTGGTGGCAGTAGCAGTGGCGGTCGCGGTCACGGCCGGATCGGTGGCGGTTGCAGCCGGATCGGTCGCCATCGCGGTGTCGGTGGCCATCGGGTCGGTCGCCATTGCGGTGTCGACCGGCATGGGCTCGGTCACGGTGGTGTCGGTCGCCGTGGTGTCTTCCGGAGTGCTGTCGGCGCAAGCCGAAAGCGCGAGAGCAGCGGCCAAGGCGGGAAGGGCAAATTTCTTCATGCTAGGAAACTCCAAGAGTGGGCTAATCCCCACAACCCGATAGCATTGCCAAAGTTCCGCCGCAATTCACTCTTCGGTGCGGATCAGCACGGTCTCTCCGATAAGGGCGAACAGCAGGAACGGCGCCCAGGCCGCCAGGAAGGGCGGGTATCCGCCGAAATTTCCCATCGCCAGCGCCGCGTTGTCGACCACGAAATAGGCAAAGCCCAGCGCCATGCCGATCACCGCGCGCACGAAGACCTGGCCCGATCGCGCAAGGCCGAACGCGGCCACCGCGCCCAGCAGGGGCATCAGCACGGCCGATAGCGGCCCGGACAGCTTGTGCCACCACTTGGCTTTCAGTTCCGCGGTGCGGCGGCCGGCGGCATCGTATTCCGCGATCGACCGGCGCAGTTCCCAGAACGAAAGGCCATCGGCATCGACCCCGCCCAGCGCGATCTGTTCCGGGCTGACGCCGGCCGCGACGGTGACCGTTTCGGCGGTGCCCGCCCGCGCGGCCGAAACGTCGAAGCGCTCTGCGTTCTCCATCCGCCATCCCGGTTCGGCCCAGGTCGCCCGCGGCGCGCGGATCTGTTCCGCGATCGCGCCGCTCGGCGCGCGGCGGTACCACGTGACGCCGCTCAGGACCATCTGGTCGCCGCTGCCGGCGACGCTGGCCGCCGTCAGGATATTGTCGCCGTCGGTCAGGTAAAGGTTCGACCGCACCCCCGAATCGGCCGGCACCGCGCGGAAATCGTTGGCATCCCATGCTTTCAGCGTGGCGGTGGCGCGCGTGACGACGCGTTCGTTGAACACGAAGCTGCCCACGCTCACCACCAGCGCGGTCAGCAGCAGCGGGGCCAGCACCTGGTGCGCCGACATGCCGGCCGCCTTCATCGCCACGACTTCGCTGTTCTGGTTGAGCGTCACGAGCGTGATGATCGTCGCCAGCAACACCGAATAGGGCAGGAACCGCGCCACGAGCTGCGGCGCGCGCAAGATGGCATACGTCCAGATCTCCGCCTGGCCATTGCCTTCCGCCTCCAGGATCTTGCCGGTGGTGGAAAGCAGGTCCAGCATCAGCAGGACGAGCACCAGCATCACGAGCACCGCCAGGATGCGGACGATGAACATCTTCGCAAGGTAGATCGTCAGCCGGCGCGACGGGAAAAAGTCGAACTGCATCGGGCCCTCTATTCCGCCGCGGCCGCTACCGGTGCGGCGGTGCGCCGGCCGCGCCGCTGCAACAACCTGCGGAACGTCTTGCCGACTTTCGCGAACCCCGTCTCGAGCGCGCCGATCGCTTGCCCGCCGGGCACGTATGCGACCCGCCAGTACATCCAGAGGATCAGCGCCGCGAACAGCGCGAACGGCGTCCACAGCGCGATCGTGGGGTCTATTCGGCCCAGGGTTGCGACATCTTCGGCGTACTGGTTGATCTTGTGATAGGCGACGACCATCACGATGGCGACAAAGACGCCAAGCGCGCTGGTCGATCGCTTTGGCGGAATGGCCAGCGCCACCGCGAGCAGCGGCATCAGCAGCATCATCACCACCTCCACCAAGCGGAAATTGAAGCTCGCCTGGCTGCCTTCGCGCTGGGCGTCGGTGGTCTGCCGCTCGCCCCAGCCGATGCGCAGCAGTTCGGGCAGGATATATTCGCGTTCCGCATCGCCCCGCGCGCGGAACTGGGCGATCGCCGGCAGGTCGATCGGCAGGTCGTGGCGCGTGAAACTGAGCACGCGCGGCGTGGAATCCCCGCCCATGTCCTGCACGATGACCCCGTCGGTCAGGCGCAGGATGATCGTATCCGGGCTGTCGCGGGTGGCGAGGAAAGCGCCTTCGCGGGCGGAGATCGACAGCACCTGGTCGCGTTCGTTGGCGACCCGCGCGAAAATGCCGACCAGGCGCCGCCCGTCATCCTCGCTGCGTTCGATGCGCAGCGCCATCCGGTCCTTCAGCGTCGTGAACTCCCCCACCTTGATCGACGCGCCCAGCGCGCCGGAGCGGAGCTCGTAGTCCAGCCGTTCGTACCAGTAGCGGCTGATCGGCTGGATATAGAACACCAGCGCCACGTTGATCGCGATCAGGACCATGGCGATGGCATAGGGCACCCGCAGCAGGCGCGTGTAGCCGAGGCCCACCGCGCGCATCACGTCAAGCTCGCTCGTAGTGGCGAGCTTGCGGAAGGCGAACAGCGTGCCGAGGAGCAGCCCGAGCGGAATCGCCAGGCTGGCGTATTCCGGCATCATCGTGGCCAGCATCTTGAACACTACACCGATGGGTCCGCCCTGGACGGCCACGAAATCGAGCAGGCGCAGCATCTTGTCGAGCACAAGCAGCGATGCCGCCAGCGCGAACACGCCGATCATCGGCACGATCGTCAGCCGCAGGATGTAGCGGTCGATGGCGGGGAGGAAGCTGGACAAGGGTGCGCGCGGACTTTTTGCTGGGTCCGGGGGCCCTTAGCGGTAAAACGCAGCCCCGTCATGCCCCGCGGACCGCGCGGAACACTTCAGCGTCATGCCGGGGGGCAGCCGTCGCCCGGGCGGGGCAACGCGGCAAGGTTGGGAAAGCTCCGATCCGCTGCTAAGGGCGCGCCCGAAATGATCACCATCAACAATATCACGGTGCGGCTGGGCGGCCGGACGATCCTTGACGGCGTGTCGGCCGCGGTGCCGCCCGGAGCGCGCGTCGGCCTGATCGGGCGCAACGGGGCGGGCAAGTCCACGCTGATGAAAGTGCTCATCGGCCAGCTCGATCCGGACGACGGCGCGATCGAAATGCCGCGCCGCGCCCGGCTCGGCTACATCGCGCAGGAAGCGCCGAGCGGGACGGCCACACCGTTCGACGCCGTGCTGGCCGCCGACACCGAGCGCACCGCGCTGCTGGCGGAGGCGGAGCACTGCACCGATCCCGACCGGCTGGGCGACATTCACGACCGGCTGCTGGCGATCGACGCCTACAGCGCGCCGTCGCGCGCGGCGATCATCCTCACCGGCCTGGGGTTCGACGAGGCGATGCAGGCGCAGCCGCTCGACAGCTTTTCCGGCGGGTGGAAGATGCGCGTGGCGCTCGGCGCGCTGCTGTTCTCCGCTCCCGACGTGCTGCTGCTCGACGAACCGTCCAACCACCTCGACCTCGAATCGACGCTGTGGCTGGAGAATTTCCTCAAGGGCTATCCCGGAACGCTGATCGTGATCAGCCACGAACGGGATCTGCTCAACAACGTCGTGGACACCATCCTGCACCTGCAGGACGGCAAGCTGACGCTCTATTCCGGCGGATACGACGCGTTCGAACGGCAGCGGGCGGAGCGGGCGGCGCAGCTGGCCGCGGCGAAGGCGGCGCAGGATGCGCAGCGCGCCCGCCTGCAGGACTATGTCGCCCGCAACAGCGCGCGGGCCTCGACCGCCAGGCAGGCCCAGTCGCGCGCCAAGATGCTGGCGAAGATGCAGCCCATCGCGGCGGTGATGGAGGATCCCAGCCTCAGCTTCGACTTTCCCGATCCCGACGAATTGCGCCCCCCGCTGATCACGCTCGACCTGGCGGCGGTCGGTTACGGCGACGTGCCGATCCTGCAGCGGCTGAACCTGCGGCTCGATCCCGACGACCGGATCGCGCTCCTCGGCCGAAATGGCAATGGCAAGACCACGCTTGCCCGGCTGCTCGCCGCGCAGCTCGCCCCGATGGAGGGCGCGATGCAGGCGTCGGGCAAGATGCGGGTGGGGTATTTCACGCAGTATCAGGTGGAAGAACTCGCCACCGACGACACCCCGCTGGCGCACATGACCCGCGCGATGGAAGGATCGACGCCGGGCGCGGTGCGGGCCCAGTTGGGGCGCTTCGGCTTCTCCGGCCCGCGCGCGACGACCATGGTCGGCAAGCTTTCCGGCGGGGAGCGGGCGCGGCTGGCGCTGGCCCTCATCACCCGCAACGCGCCGCACCTGCTGATCCTGGACGAACCGACAAACCACCTCGACGTCGACGCGCGCGAGGCGCTGGTCCAGGCGCTCAACGATTTCGAAGGCGCCGTCATCCTGATCAGCCACGATCGCCACATGGTGGAGCTGACCGCGGACCGGCTGGTCCTGGTCGATAACGGCACGGCGGTGGAATATCCCGGCAGTATCGAGGATTACATCGACCTGGTGCTCGGGCGGAACCAGCCCAGGGAAGGCAAGGCGCCGAAGCCGAAGAAGGATCGCCAGTCGACGGCGCGGGATCGCGAGGCGGCGCGCCAGGCGCGCAGCTGCGTGACCGAGGCGGAAAAGCGCATTGCCCGCCTCCAGTCCGAAATCGCGTCGATCGACGACGCTCTGGCCAATCCCGGCGCGGCATCCGCGAAACACGCCGGCGTCAACACGGGGGAACTCGTGCGGCGGCGGGCCGGATTCGCGCGGGAACTGGAGGACGCCGAAAGCGCCTGGATGGAGGCGAGCGAGCGGCTGGAGCGGCAGGTCGCGTGACGGCCAATGCGCACCCGGCTTAGCATCTGCCGCCGCAAGGCGCGCTTCGCCAGCGAAGCCGAAGCCCGCGCGGCCGCGCATGGCGCCGCGATCGCCCTGCGCCATTACCGCTGCGACCGATGCGGCCGCTATCACCTGACCAGCCGCACGAAGGGCAAACGCATTCCGCGCCCCCGGGTGATAACGGGGCCGGCGGCATGACCCGCCTGATCCTCTTCAACAAGCCCTACGGCGTGCTCTCGCAGTTCACGGATGCACGCGCGCCCAGCCCGCGCCCGACGCTGTCCCCTTTCATCGACCTGCCGAACGTCTACCCCGCCGGGCGGCTCGATTTCGACAGCGAGGGGCTGCTGGTCCTGACCGACGACGGGCGCATGCAGGCGCGCATCGCCGATCCCCGCTTCCGCCTCGCCAAGACCTACCTTGTCCAGGTGGAGGGGGAGCCGGATCAGGCTGCCCTCGATGCGCTGCGCCGGGGCGTGCGGCTCAAGGACGGAATGACCGCGCCGGCGGAGGCCCAACGGATCGATCCCCCCGGCCTATGGCCGCGCGATCCGCCTATCCGGGTGCGCATGACGGTGCCCGATACCTGGCTGCGGCTGTCGATCCGGGAAGGGCGCAATCGCCAGGTCCGGCGCATGACGGCCGCGGTCGGCCATCCCACGTTGCGGCTGGTGCGCTGGGCGATCGGGCCGTGGTCCGTCGATGGCCTTGCGCCCGGCGCGTGGCGTGCGGTCCCGGCGGCCTTGCCGAGGGACTGAGCCCGGCGCGTCAGTCCCCCGCGTCGAACGCCACGCTGCCGCTGTTGGCAAGATGGGCCAGCAGGTCAACGATCTCGTCGCAGGCCCGCAGCGCCGCCGGAACCACGGTCTGCTCGCTGGCGCAGAGCATTTCCGCGAACGCCGCCGCAGGTCCGGCGCACGGATAGGCGCGCCCGTCCACGAACAGGTCGATTTCGCCCCCGTCGCGGCGGACGAAGGCGAAGCGGCTTGCCGGATTGCGGACCAGCGCAATGGCGCGTTCGATCATCGCGCGGACATCCCGGGGCGACAGCGGCGCCTCCGGTTCCCATTCCGCGGCATGGAGCTTGGGCGATGTGCTGTAGGCGCCGAACCAGCGAGCGAAACCCGCACGGTCCAGCAACGCGCGGGCCACCATGTCATGCAATCGGTCGAGCGCACCGGGCGCGATCTCGCCGGGGTTGGCGTTCGGATCCAGCGGACCGTCGGTATAGCGGTCATCCTCGGTCAGCGTTTCCAGCGCGTGGTCGCTCCAGTCCGCGATCAGATCGGCGCGGGACGGCGCGCGGAAGCCGACCGAATAAGTCATGCAATCGTCGCCCACCGCAATGCCGTCGTGCGCATAGCCGGGCGGGACATAGAGAATGTCGCCGGGCTCGAGCGTCCACTCGTGCGTCGGCTCGAACTGCGCCAGCAGGCGCAAGTCGTCGTGCGGCAAGAGCGCCGTCCCGCCGTCGCAGCGCGCGCCAACCTGCCACCGCCGCCTGCCGAGGCCCTGCACCAGGAACACGTCATACTGGTCGTAATGCGGCCCGACACCGCCACCGTCGGTGGCATAGCTGACCATCACGTCGTCAACGCGCCAGTTGGGGACGAACCGGAACGGCCGCAGCAGGTCGGCGACCGCGGGTACGAAATGATCCACCGACTGGACCAGCAGGGTCCACGCCTCGCGGCCGAGATCGCCGAAGCGGTCGGCCGCGAAAGGCCCGTGCTCCAGCGCCCAGCCATCGCCGGTCCGGATGACGAGGCGTGATTCCACATCCTCCTCGCACGCGAGGCCTGCCAGTTCGTCGGGCTCCAGCGGGTTTTCCCAGCGCGGCCAGGGGTTGGGGATCAGCAGCGGCGCTTGCTGCCAGGATTCGCGCAGGAACCGGTCGACGTCGAAGCCGGGGAACCACGTCATGCGCCGTCCCCGCTGTCGGCCTCGCCGGCGGCCATCAGGTCCATGAAATTGCGGGCGGCCTCCCGCTCGGTGGCGGAAGCGAACACCGCGTCGAGATCGGGCGCGGCGCCGAACTGGTACAGCAGCGACCAGATGGCGAAGCGCTTGCCGGGATCGCGTTCCAGGCCCAGGTCAACCTGCATGCGCTCCACCCCCGCGTGCTCGGCAGCCGCGGTCAGCGTTTCAATGTAGGCCGTGCCGAAATAGCGGATGAGAATATCGTCGAGTTCCACGCGGGGGCGCTAGCCGAGCGGTTGGCCCGCGCAAAGGCGATCTTGCTGCGCCTGAGGCGCTTCCTGCTTGACTTTCGCATATAACGATATCTTTATATGCCAATGGGGATCGAGACCACTTTGCGCGCCCTGGGCGATCTGACGCGGCTACGCATCATGCGCCTGATCGGCGCGATGGAGCTGGCAGTTGGCGAACTGGCGCATGTGCTGGGGCAAAGCCAGCCGCGCGTTTCCCGCCACGTCGCCATTCTGTGCGATGCCGGCCTGGCCGAACGCCGCCGCGAGGGGAGCTGGGTGTTCCTGCGGCAGGCTGACGGCGCCGGCGAACAGACTGCGCGCGCCGTCGAACGCCTGCTCGCCGCCG
This sequence comes from Tsuneonella aeria, assembly GCF_009827495.1. Classification (NCBI taxonomy): domain Bacteria; kingdom Pseudomonadati; phylum Pseudomonadota; class Alphaproteobacteria; order Sphingomonadales; family Erythrobacteraceae; genus Tsuneonella; species Tsuneonella aeria. The sequence continues at coordinate 1,391,511 of NZ_WTZA01000001.1, read as the reverse complement.
CGGAGCTGGAGGACGAAGCATTCGCCCGCATCTGCGCGCAGGACCGCAATCTCCTCGCCGCCATCCGCGCTTCCCGTGAAAAGAGCGCGGCGGACTATTTCGCACGTCACGCCGGTGAATGGGATCGCTTGCGCGATCTGCTCGCCCCGGCCGAAGCCGTCGAACAGGCGCTTCTCGCTACCCTGGAAACGGATTCCCTGGGCGAAGTGCTGGACATCGGCACCGGCACGGGCCGTATCGCCGAGCTGCTGGAGCCGGGCGCCGGCCGGATTACCGGGCTGGACCGCAGCCCGGAGATGCTGCGCCTGGCGCGGGCGCGGTTGCAGGGCTTGCCGGTCGGCCGGGTCGAGCTGGTTCAGGGCGACTTTGCCGCGCTGCCGTTCGCTTCGGACAGCTTCGATACCGTGGTGTTCCACCAGGTGCTCCACTACGCGACCGAGCCCGACTATGCGCTGGCCGAAGCGGCCCGGGTGTGTCGCCCCGGCGGGCGGATCGCGATCGTCGATCTTGCGGCCCACGCGAACGAGGAACTGCGCCGGACGCACGCGCACGCGCGCCTCGGTTTCGGGGACGAACAGATGAATGCCATGCTGACCCGTCACGGGTTTGCGGCTGATGGGGGAACGACGGTGGACGGCGGGGAACTGGCGGTAAAGGTGTGGACCGCGCGGCGTATCGCGCCCGATGTGCCGCGCATCGGCAAGGGGGCATCGGTTGCACCGGCAGCGCGCAAGGCGGCGTTGCCATGAACGCCGAGATCGCCCACGCCCAGCCGCTCTATGCATCATTGCCCGGCGACATCGGGATCAGCTTCGAATTCTTCCCGCCGAAGACCGAGAAAATGGCGGAGACGCTGTGGGACAGCGTCCGTACGCTGGAGCCGCTCCGCCCCGATTTCGTTTCCGTTACCTACGGCGCCGGCGGCTCGACCCGTGAGCGTACCCATGCCGCCGTCCAGCGGATCGTGCGGGAAACGGCCATTCCGGCGGCCGCGCACCTCACGTGCGTGGATGCCAGCCGCGAGGAAGTGGACGCCGTCGCACGCGCCTATTGGGACAGCGGCGTGCGCCACATCGTCGCCCTGCGCGGCGATGCGTCCGATCCCGGGGGCTGCTACCGGCCGCATCCGGATGGCTATGCCAATGCGGCCGAATTGATCGCGGGATTGCTGCGCATCGCCCCGTTCGAGATTTCCGTCGCCGCTTATCCCGAAAAGCACCCCGACTCCGCCGACGAGCGCGCGGACCTCGACAACCTGAAGCGCAAGTTCGATGCCGGCGCCACCCGGGCGATCACCCAGTTCTTCTTCGAACCTGATTGCTTCTTCCGTTTCCGCGACCGGGCGGCCGCCGCGGGCATTTCGCGCGAGATCGTTCCCGGGGTCATGCCAGTCATGAGCTTCGCCAGCGTCCAGAAGATGAGCGGCCTGTGCGGCACGGCGATCCCGGCGTGGATGGAGACATTGTTCGACGGGCTCGATGCACGGCCCGCCGCGCGCCAGCTGGTCGCCGCGACCGTCGCGGCCGAACTCTGCCGCCGGCTCTATGCAGGCGACGTCCGCAAGTTCCACTTCTACACCCTCAACCGCGCTGAGCTGAGCTATGCCATCTGCCATCTTCTCGGCCGCCGCCCGGTGGGAGATACCGCATGACCAAGCGTGAGCAGTTCCTGGCCGAGTGCGCCAAGCGCATCCTCATCAACGACGGCGGTTTCGGTACCGAGATCCAGGGATTCGGCCTCAGCGAGGCGGACTATGCCGGATCGCTCAACCTCGCCAAGGACCAGAAGGGCAATCACGACATCCTGGCACTGACCAGGCCGGAGGTGCCCGAGAGCATTCACCGCGCCTACTTCGAGGCGGGGGCGGACATCGCCTCGGTCAACACGTTCTCGGCCAACCGGATCAGCCAGGCCGATTATGCCGCCGAACATCTGGTCCGCGATATCAACATCGCGAGCGCCCGCCTGGCGCGCAAGGTGGCCGACGAGTTCGAGGCAAGGGACGGCCGCCCCCGCTTCGTCGCGGGATCGGTCGGCCCGACCAACAAGACGCTGTCGCTTTCGCCCGATGTCGAAGATCCCGGTTATCGCGAGATCGACTGGGATACGCTGGTCGACGTCTATCGCGAACAGGCCGAGGCGCTGGTCGAAGGCGGGGCGGATTTCATCCTCATCGAGACCGTCTTCGATACATTGAACGCGAAAGCCGGGATAATGGCCGTAAAACAGCTCGAAGAGAATTCTCTTCGACACGTTCCGATCATGCTGTCGATGACGCTGACGGACCTTTCGGGGCGCAATCTGTCGGGCCATACGGTGGAAGCGTTCTGGTACGCGGTCCGCCACGCCAGGCCGCTGACGATCGGGCTCAACTGCTCGTTCGGCGCGACCCAGCTCCGCCCCCACGTCAAGACCCTGGCCGAGATCGCCGACGCGCCGATCATGGTCTATCCCAACGCCGGACTGCCCAACGACCTTGGCGAATATGACGAACAGCCGGGCGAGACCGCCGGCTTCGTCCGCGAGTGGGCCGACCATGGCCAGGTCAACGTGCTGGGCGGATGCTGCGGATCAGGCCCCGCCCACATCAGGGCCATCGCCGAGGCGGTAAAGGGGCTGGCGCCCCGCCAACTGCCGACGCCGCCCGTGGCCACGCGCCTCGCCGGGCTGGAGCCGTTCACGATGGCCGCCTGACCGGTCGGCTGTGTCGCCTGAAGCGCGCGATCTTTACTCTTTCTGGGATACCCACCTTGCGTACCGATACTCCAGCCCGCCCCGCCGGCTCCCAGTTTGTCAACGTCGGCGAGCGCACGAATGTCACCGGATCGGCGGCGTTCAAGAAGCTTGTCATGGCGGATGATTACGCCGCTGCGGTCGAGGTCGCGCGCCAGCAGGTCGAAAACGGCGCGCAGGTGATCGATGTCAACATGGACGAAGGGCTGCTCGACGCGGTCCATGCCATGACGACATTCCTCAAGCTGATCGCGGCGGAACCCGATATCGCCCGCGTGCCGGTGATGATCGACAGCTCCAAGTGGGAGGTGATCGAGGCTGGCCTCAAGTGCGTCAGCGGCAAGCCCATCGTCAATTCCATCAGCATGAAGGAAGGCGAGGCGGCGTTCCTCGATCAGGCCCGCAAGTGCATGGACTATGGCGCGGCCGCGGTGGTCATGGCGTTCGACGAGACGGGCCAGGCGGACACGAAGGAGCGCAAGGTCGCGATCTGTAAGCGCGCCTACGACCTTCTCACCGGCATCGGCTTCCCGCCAGAAGACATCATCTTCGATCCCAACGTGTTCGCCGTCGCGACCGGGATCGAGGAACACGACCGCTACGCGCTCGACTTCATCGAGGCTGTCGCCGAACTCCGCACGCTGTGCCCCCACGCGCACTATTCGGGGGGTCTTTCGAACCTTAGCTTCAGCTTTCGCGGAAACGAGACCGTGCGCCGGGCGATGCACTCGGTGTTCCTCTACCACGCAATCCCCGCCGGGCTCGACATGGCGATCGTGAACGCCGGCCAGCTCGATATCTACGACCAGATCGACCCCGTCCTGCGCGATGCGTGCGAAGACGTGATCCTGATGCGCACCCCTCCGGAGGGCAGTGGGTTCGAGACAGCCACCGAGCGCCTGATCGCGCTCGCCGAAAGCTACAAGGGCCGGTCGAAGGAAGACGACAAGGCCGCGGCGGAATGGCGCGGGTGGGAGGTCACGCGCCGGATAGAGCATGCCCTGGTCAAGGGCATCGATGGCTTCATCGTCGAGGATACGGAGGAAGCGCGCCAGGCATTCGACCGGCCGATCGAAGTCATCGAAGGTCCGTTGATGGACGGCATGAACGTGGTCGGGGACCTGTTCGGCAGCGGCAAGATGTTCCTGCCCCAGGTGGTGAAGTCCGCCCGCGTCATGAAGAAGGCGGTGGCGCACCTCATCCCGTTCATCGAAGCCGAAAAGGAAGAACGCGGGCTCGCCGATACGTCCAAGGGCCGCATCGTCATGGCGACGGTGAAGGGCGACGTGCACGATATCGGCAAGAACATCGTCGGCGTGGTCCTGCAGTGCAACGGCTACGAAGTGATCGATCTCGGCGTCATGGTTCCCTGGGCGAAGATCCTTGAGACCGCAAACGACAACCAGGCGGACATGATCGGCCTGTCGGGCCTCATCACCCCTTCGCTCGACGAGATGGTGACGGTGGCCGAAGAGATGGCGCGCGCCGGCATGACGATGCCCCTGCTGATCGGTGGGGCGACGACCAGCAAGGTGCACACCGCCCTGCGGATCGACGCGAAGTACGATGGGCCTGTGGTCCACGTCCTCGACGCAAGCCGTGCGGTCGGGGTCGCGAGCCGGCTGCTGAGCGATACCCAGCGCGACGCGTTCGTAGAAGAAACCGCGGGCGAATATGCCAAGGTGCGGCAGGCGCGCGAAGGCAAGGCGCAGAGCGTGCTGCTGTCGCTGGAGGAGGCGCGGGCCAACTTCTACGATCCCGCCTATGCCGACAAGCCCGCCGTCCCGCTGCACCCGGGGGTTCACGCTTTCCCCGAGTGGGATCTTGCCGACTTGCGCGAGTTTATCGACTGGACGCCGTTCTTTCGTGCGTGGGAATTGCACGGCAATTATCCCGCGATCCTGCAGGACGACGTCGTCGGCGACACCGCGCGCAGCCTGAAGGCGGATGCCGACGCCATGCTCGACCGGATCGTGGCAGAGAAATGGTTCACCGCGAAGGGCGTCGCCGGCCTGTGGCCCTGCGCCCGTGACGGCGACGACGTCACGATCCATCTCGTTGAGGAGGAGCGCCACGTCGTGCTCCCCTTCCTGCGCCAGCAGGTGAAGAAAAGCCGCGACCGCGCCAACATGTGCCTGGCCGACTTCATCGATCCGTCCGGTGACTGGATCGGCGGGTTCACGGTCGGCATTCATGGGATCGAGCCGCACTCGGCGCGCTTCCGGGCCGACAAGGACGATTACTCCGATATTCTGCTGAAGGCCCTGGCGGACCGTCTGGCCGAAGCATTTGCCGAACGCCTGCATCAGCACGTGCGCACCGACCTGTGGGCCTATTCGCCGAACGAGCAGCTCACCGGACAGGCCCTGATCAAGGAAGAATACCGCGGGATTCGCCCCGCGCCGGGCTACCCCGCGTGCCCCGACCACAGCCTGAAGCCCATCCTGTTCGAACTGCTCGATGCTGAAAGAAACACGGGCGTCGAGTTGACGGAAAACTTCGCCATGTTCCCCACGGCAGCCGTAAGCGGGTTCTATTTCGGCCACCCGGAAAGCCAGTATTTCGGCGTCGCGCGGATCGGCCGCGACCAGGTGGAAGACTACGCCCAGCGGCGCGGCGTCGACGTCGAAACCGCGGCCCGCTGGCTTCGTCCCAACCTCGATTGAGCCGCCGGAGCGGCTGGAGCCGCGCACGGCAGGCACCGCTTGTCGCGGCCAACCGCAGATGGGCATTGACCGGCCCCCGCGCATGCCGCATCGCGCCGCTGTCGGCCGGGAAAGCGATTCCCCGGCAGGCGCGCATGGGAGAGCCCGGGCGAACGCAGCCGCCCGGCGCCGAAGGAGCAACCGCCCCGGAAACTCTCAGGCCAAGGGACCGTGCGCGCTATCGACACTCTGGAAAGCGCGTTGCCTTCGCGGCAGCGCCACCGACGGTGTAATCCGGGCCCAGTCTCGCTGGGGCGGCCCGGTGAAACTCTCAGGTTTCCCGACAGAGGGGGCAGCGGTTTGAAGATGGCTTCACCGGCCGTCGGCCGCGCTGTCGGGGAATGGCGTCTTGAGCGAAGCGGACGAACCGGTCGAAATCCAACCACTGCCGCTCGATGCGTGGCACCGGGAGCGCGGTGCGCGCATGGTGCCTTTCGCAGGGTACGAGATGCCGATCCAGTACGCCGGCCCCGAAGGCGGGATCATGGCGGAGCATCTCTGGACGCGCGCGCACGCCGGCCTGTTCGACGTCAGCCACATGGGCCAGTTGATGGTCGAAGGCGCAGGGGCCGCCGAGGCGCTGGAGGCAGTGATGCCCGGCGACATTTCGGCGCTCAGGCCGGGTCGCATCCGCTATTCCCTGCTGCTCGCCGAAGACGGCGGCGTGCTCGACGACCTGATGGTGACGAACGTGACCGAGGGCGAGGGCGCCACGCCGCGGTACTACGTCGTCGTGAACGGCGCCACCAAGTGGGACGATATCGCGTTCCTTCGCGAACATCTGCCGGACGAGATCACGCTGACCCATCTCGACGATCGCGGCCTGCTGGCGCTGCAAGGTCCGGACGCGGCCGCAGTTCTGGACGGGATCGTACCCGGCGCGGCGGACGAACTGTCGTTCATGCAGGGGACCAGCCGCGAATGGCGCGGCGCACCACTCGGGATCGGGCGGGGCGGCTACACGGGAGAGGACGGTTTCGAACTGTCGTTCCCAGCCGATCGCCTGGCAGAGGTGGCCGACGCATTGCTCGCTGACGATCGGGTTCGCCCCGTCGGGCTCGGCGCGCGGGATTCGCTGCGGATGGAAGCCGGCCTGCCGCTCTATGGCCACGACATCGACGATACCGTCGACCCGGTCGCCGGAGGTGTCGCATTTGCAATCTCCAAGCGGCGGCGCGCGGAAGGCGGATTCCACGGCGCGGACCGCATCCTTGGCGCGCTTGCCGAAGGTCCGGCAAGCCGGCTTGTCGGGTTCAGCGTCGAGGGCCGCCTTCCCGTGCGTGAGGGCGCGGCGATCTTTTCGGGCGAGGCGCAGGTCGGCCGGGTCACCTCCGGCGGTTTTGCGCCCAGCGTCGGCGCGCCGATCGCGATGGGCCATGTCGACACGCAGTATTCCGCGCCCGGGACGCCGCTGGAGGCGGAGGTGCGGGGCAAGCGCGTGCCGCTGACCGTCTCCGAGATGCCGTTCATCCCCCACCGCTATCACCGCAAGGGAGCAGCCAAATGACCCGCTATTTCACCGAAGACCACGAATGGATCGACGTCGACGGCAACGCCGCTACCGTCGGCATCACCGATTATGCGCAAGGCCAACTCGGCGATATCGTGTTCGTCGAAGTGCCGGGCGAAGGCACAGAAGTCACGAAGGGCGGGGATGCGGCCGTGGTGGAAAGCGTGAAGGCGGCGAGCGACGTGTACTCCCCCGTCACCGGCACGGTAACCGAAGGCAACCCTGCGCTGGAAGACGATCCCGCGCTGGTCAACACCGCACCCGAAAGCGACGGCTGGTTCTTCAAGCTGACCATCGCAGATGCGGCCGAACTCGACGGGTTGATGGACGAAGCGGCGTACAAGGCATTCTGCGACACGCTGTAACCATCCCGCGGGCGGGGTAAGCCCGCACCCCGCATCCCGAATTCGCTGCCGCCTCGCGGCACGCACAGAAGGTTCACCATGCGTTACCTGCCCCTCACCGATGCCGATCGCGGCGAAATGCTGGCGAAGATCGGCGCGCCCGACGTCGATGCACTCTTCGCCGATGTCGCCGCTGTCCACTACCTGCGCGAACCGATCGCCGATCTGCCCGGCCATGCCAGCGAGATGGCGGTGGAGCGGCACATGCGGCGTCTGTCCGACAAGAACCTGGCGGCGGGGGACGCGGCGTTCTTCCTGGGGGCGGGGGCCTACCGCCATCATGTGCCGGCGAGCGTCGACCACATCATCCAGCGCGGCGAGTTCCTGACCGCCTACACGCCCTACCAGCCGGAAATCGCGCAGGGCACGCTGCAGATGCTGTTCGAGTTCCAGAGCCAGGTCGCCCGGCTCTATGGCTGCGCGGTGGCGAACGCCTCGATGTACGATGGTTCGACCGCGTGCTGGGAAGCGATTGTGATGGCATCGCGCATCACCAAGCGGAACCTGGCGATCCTGCACGAAGGCCTGCACCCGCATTACGTCTCCACCATCCGCACGATGGCGAAGTTCACCGGCGACAGCGTGGCGGACCGGGCACCGACGCTCTCGGCCGATGCCGGGATCGACGCGCTGATCGCCGAGATCGAGGCGAACGCGCCGAGCTGCGTGGTGGTGCAGTATCCCGACATCCTGGGCCGGGTGTACGATCTGGCCCCGATCGCCGAGGCGGCACACGCGAAGGGCGCGCTGCTGATCGCGGTCAATACCGAACCGGTGGCGCTGGGTGCGCTGAAATCGCCCGGCGAGATGGGCGCGGACATCGTCGTGGGCGAAGGGCAGGCGATCGGTGTCGGCCTCCAGTTCGGCGGGCCCTACCTCGGCCTCTTCGCGGTGCGCGATCCCAAGCACGTGCGCCAGATGCCGGGCAGGCTCTGCGGCGAGACGGTGGATGCCGCCGGCAAGCGCGGGTTCGTCCTCACCCTTTCGACGCGCGAGCAGCATATCCGCCGGGAAAAGGCGACCAGCAACATCTGCACCAACAGCGGCCTCTGCGCGCTGGCGTTCTCGGTCCACATGACGCTGCTCGGGGAAAAAGGCCTGCGCGCGCTGGCGGCGGAGAACCACCGGCTCGCCTGCCTGGCCGCGGACCGGCTGGCGCGAATCCCGGGCGTTGCCGTGGTCAACGACGTGTTCTTCAACGAATTTACCGTGACTCTTCCGGGAGATGCGCGGGCAATCGTGCGCGACCTGGCGGAGCGCAAGGTGCTGGCCGGGGTCTCGCTCGGCCGGCTCTATCCCGATGAAGACCAGCTCGCCTCCGGGCTGATCGTCGCCGTGACCGAGACCGCGAGCGAGGATGATATCGAAACACTTGCCGCGGCGATCGAGGAGGTGTTGCGATGACCGCCCCCAACCAGAGCGGCTGGCGGCCGGCGATGCACGAAGGTGTCAAAGAGAATTCTTATTCGCGCGAAACGGCGACCGGTAACAGGGGCCTGATGCTCGAAGAGGCGCTGATCTTCGAAATCGGCACGAACGAGACGACCGGGGTCGACTTGCCGGAGCCGCAAGCGGGGGCGGACCGCCTCGGCGGGCTGGGCCGCAGCGAGCCGATCGGCCTGCCCGGCCTGTCGGAACCCGAAACGATCCGCCACTACACCCGGCTCAGCCGGCAGAACTACGCGATCGATCTCGGGCTCTTCCCGCTCGGTTCCTGCACGATGAAGCACAACCCGCGCCTCAACGAGAAAGTGGCGCGGATGCCGGGTTTTGCAGATATCCATCCGCTGCAGCCGGTCGACACCGTGCGCGGCGCGCTGGAGGTCATCAACGAACTGGCGCACTGGCTGATCGCGCTGACCGGGATGCACGGCGTGGCGATGACGCCCAAGGCCGGCGCGCACGGCGAGCTGTGCGGCATCCTGTGCATACGCGCCGCGCTGGAGGCGCGCGGCGATCCGCGCGCGGTGATCCTGGTGCCCGAAAGCGCCCACGGGACGAACCCCGCCACGGCCGCCTTCGCCGGCTACCGGGTGGAAAACATCCCCGCAACATCCGAAGGGCGAGTCGATCTCGAAGCGTTGACGGCGCGACTGGGCCCCGATGTCGCCGGCGTGATGATCACCAACCCCAACACCTGCGGCCTGTTCGAACGCGACATGAAGGCGATTTCGGACGCGGTCCACGCGGCGGGCGGATACGTCTATTGCGACGGGGCGAACTTCAACGCGATCGTGGGCCGGGTGCGCCCGGGCGATCTTGGCATCGATGCGATGCACATCAACCTGCACAAGACGTTCTCCACCCCGCACGGCGGCGGCGGGCCGGGTTCGGGCCCGGTGGTGCTGAGCGAGGCGCTGAGCCCGTTCGGTCCGCTGCCCTACACCGCGCGCACGAAGGACGGCGTCGTCCACCTGGTGGAAGAGGAACACGCCGACGAATTCGCCCGCGAACATTTCGGCAAGCCGCTGCAGAGCTTTGGCCGGATGAGCGCGTTTCACGGCCAGATGGGCATGTTCACTCGCGCGCTGACTTATATCCTCAGCCACGGGGCCGACGGATTGCGGCAGGCATCGGGCGATGCGGTGCTCAACGCCAACTACGTCCTGCGCAGCCTGGACGACGTGCTGGACGCGCCGTTCGGCGACAGCGGGCCGTGCATGCACGAAGCGCTGTTCAGCGACAAAGGCTTCGCGGGCGGGCTCACCACGCTGGACCTGGCCAAGGGCATGATCGACGAAGGGTTCCACCCCATGACGATGTATTTCCCGCTGGTGGTCCACGGCGCGATGCTGATCGAACCCACGGAAACCGAAAGCAAGGCGGGCCTCGACGAACTGATCCGCGCCCTGCGCAGCCTGGCGGAACGGGCGCGGTCGGGGGACGAGAGCCTGAAGGGAGCGCCCTATTTCGCGCCGCGCCACCGACTGGACGAAACGCTGGCCGCGCGCAAGCCGGTGCTGGCTTGGCACGGCCCCGCGACGCCGGGCGGCACGCCGACGCTGAGCGAGCAGGGCGGAAGCTGACGGCGCAGCGGCGGATGGCGCAGGCTCTCTTTACGGCAGCCAGCCTGATCGCGATCGCGATGTGGGCCCTGCTGATCATCGCCCCGCGCCGCCCCCTGCCGCTCGCGGCCGTGCTCTACGCGGGCGTCGGCCTGCTGTGCCTGGCATATTCGGCCGCCCTTGCCTGGGTGCTCGCGACGACCGGGGGCGCGGGGAGCGATTTCACGACGATAGACGGCGTTCGGGGAATTTTCGCCAGCGACGCCGGGGTCGCGATCGGGTGGACCCATTACCTGGCGTTCGACCTGTTCGCCGGCCTGTGGATCGCCCGCGATGCCGATGCCAAGCAGGTTTCGCGCCTGTTGCAGGCCCCGGTGCTGCTGCTGACATTCATCGCCGGGCCAATCGGCCTGCTGCTATGGCTCGCCCTTCGCGAACGGCGTGCGCGCGGGCCCGGTGGCTGGTCCCGCAAACGGAAAACGCCCGCCGGCTGAACCGACGGGCGTATCCTGCGACCACGCCGGGCCCGAAGGACCGGGGATCGTAAAGCGCGGAGCGTAAAGCTCAGATCGCCTGGTCGCCGGCTTCACCGACGGATTCGATGTCACGGCCCACACCCTTGACGGTGTTGCAGGCGGTGGCGGTCAGCGAAATGGCGGCGACGCCGAGGGCGAGGAGCAGTTTCTTGGCCATGGGTTGTTCCCTTTTCAAATGCGGCTGAACCTGATGGTTGAATCGCATAACGGCCATTGCCGGGCGCGGTTCCCTATTCGCCCACCATGGCGCGCGCCTTCTGCAGGGACAGGCGGTGTTCGCGCCACGCGATCATCAGCCCGGCGCCCACGATCAGGGGCGCGCCCAGCCACATGCTGGCGCCGGGCAGCAGTCCGTAAACCAGCCAGCCGAACAGGGTCGCCCAGACGAGCGAGGAATAATCCATCACGATCACGCTCGCCACAGCGCCGTAGCGCAGCGCCGCGGTGAGCAGGAACTGGCCCAGCAGGCCGAACAGGGCGAGGCCGCCCAGCAGCATCCATTGATACGGCGTATGCGCCGTCATCACGAAGGGCATGGCGATACCCAGCGGCACGATGCTGAAGGCCGCGAACCAGAACACGATCGTCAGCGGATGTTCGGTCTGTGCCAGGTCGCGAATCTGGATCGATATGAGCGCGATCATGAACGCGGCGCCCAGCGCCACCGCCGCGCCCAGGGCCGGCAATTCGCCCGAACCGGGCCGGGCGATCACCAGCACTCCGGCAAATCCCAGCAGCACGGCGCCCCAGCGCCACGGGCCGACTTTCTCGTGCAGGATCAGCGCGGAAAGGACCACTGCCCAGATGGCGGACGTGAAGTTGAACGTGGTCGCCTCCGCCAGCGGCAGCAGCGTCACCGCGCCGAAATTGAGGAACATTCCGGCAAGCCCGGTCATCGCGCGGCCCGCGTGCGATTTCATCCGGCGGCTGCCCAGGACGGAAAGCCGTTTCTGAGAGGCGAACCAGGCCAGCAAAAGCGGCACCGTGGGGAGCTGGCGCCAGAACAGGGTTTCCGTCAGCGAAACGCCCGATTCGGTGACCAGCTTCACGAACACCAGCATGACCGACAGCACGAAGGCCGCGCCCAGCCGGATCAGCAGGGCGAACAGCGGGCGCTGGTTGGCGGCGGGGGCGGTCATTCGGCGACCCATAAGGGGGCTGGCCGGCGGCGCAACGCATCCCATATTGCGCGCCATGAAGATGCCCGAAACCGTGCTGTTCGCAAGCGATGCCCACGTGGCGGTCGCAGCCGGTCTGGCGGTGCTGCTGCTGGCCACCCTGGCCCGCTATGCCGAAAGCCGCCGTGTCCGCCGGGCCCGGATCGACCGGGTGGGCTGGATGCCGTGGACCGGCCTGTTCCTGGTGCTCATGGTCATCGGCCTCACCCTCGTCGGGCTCGGCGCGGTGGGGCTTGTCCGGGGCTAGAGGCAGGCTTCGAGATAAGCCTGGTCAAAGCCGAACTGCCGCGCCTTTTCCAGGGTATAGGGCCTGAGGCCGCTGGAACGGAATTCGCCCAGGATCTTGCCGTCCTCGCTCTCGTCGAGATACTCGAACTTGAACAGTTCCTGCGTCACGATCACGTCGCCTTCCATGCCGATCACCTCGGTCACGTTGGTCGTGCGGCGCGAACCGTCGCGCAGGCGCTTGACCTGGACGATCAGGTCGACCGATTCGGCGATCTGGCGGCTGATGGCTTCCTTGGGGATCTTGATGTCCCCCATCAGGATCATGTTTTCCATGCGGCCCAGGCATTCGCGCGGGCTGTTGGCGTGCAGCGTGCACATCGAACCGTCGTGGCCGGTGTTCATCGCCGCCAGCAGGTCGAAGCATTCCGCGCCGCGGATTTCGCCCAGGATGATGCGGTCAGGACGCATGCGCAGCGCGTTCTTGACGAGATCGCCGATGGTGATCGCGCCCTGGCCTTCCAGGTTCGGCGGGCGCGTTTCCAGCGGCAGCCAGTGGGGCTGCTGCAGGCGAAGCTCGGCCGCGTCCTCGATCGTCAGCACGCGTTCGCCGGGATCGATCATTTTCGACAGGGCGTTGAGCATGGTCGTCTTGCCCGAACCGGTGCCGCCCGAAATGACGATGTTCATCCGGCACGCGCCGGCGATTTTCAGCGCAGTCGCCATCTTGTCCGACATCGAACCGAAATCGCGCAGCATGTCGACGGTGATCGGCTTTTCGGAGAACTTGCGGATCGAGATCGCGGTGCCGCGCAAGGAGAGCGGCGGGACGATGACGTTGACGCGGCTGCCGTCCTTGAGGCGGGCGTCGGCCAGCGGCGTGGTCTGGTCAACCCGGCGGCCCACCTGGTTCACGATGCGCTGCGCGATCTGGAACAAGTGCTGTTCGTCGCGGAAACGGATCGGCGCGATGACCAGCTTGCCCTTCTTTTCGATGTAGGTCTGGTCCGGCCCGTTGACCATGATGTCGCTGACGTCGGGGTCGTTGAGCAGTTCCTCGAGCGGCCCGAAGCCGAGCAGCTCGTCGATCAGCACTTTCTCCAGCGCGAACTGCTCGCGCCGGTTGAGGGTGACCTTGAGCTCGGCGAGCACCTCGAGGATGATCGGGCGGAATTCTTCGGACAGCTCGTCCTTCGTCAGCGTCGCTGCCGCTTCGGGATCGACGCGTTCGAGCAGGCGGGGGAGGACCTGTTCCTTGATCTTGTGAACCGATGCCTCGAACCCGCCGACCTGGCTGCCGGTATCGTGCACGGCGTTGGCCCGGTCGGCCAGCCGGCTCATTGCATCGTCCTTGGCATCCACCGGGCGGAAGCTGTCGGCTTCGCCCGGCAGAGGCGGGAACTGTTCGCCCCCGGGCACGGGCGCGGCCGGGTTCGCGGCTGCGCCGCCGCCCTTCATCGGGCGGGCCACCCCGAACGACGGGCGCGCACCAGGAGCCATCCCTCCGGGCCCGTTCCTCCGTCCGAATGCGCTCATCTGTCCGATCCCCAAGCCATCTGCCTGCGCCCATGCGCGGCGTGCCAGCCGCGTGGCGAACGCCGCCTTCCGAAACAGGGTGAATAGAATGGAAACCTTATTTTTTTGCTAACCCGGCGCGTGGCGGGGCGAACGGGGCTCACCGCAGCATCACTCCGCTGGGGCGGGGAGGCCCGGGGGCACGGGGATGGGGCTGGGCTGCTCCGCCACGGCGCCGGCGCGGGCCGTTTCGGCGCGGAGCAGCCGCCGCGCCAGGGCCGCCGCGCACCATGCAAGGGCGATGCCGACGGGAAGGTCCACCACGTAATGCCAGCGCGTCGCCACCGCGGCCACCAGGATATAGGCGAACAGCGGCAGCATCACCGCCAGCAGCGGGCGGGCGTGGCGCCAGGCGAAGATCACGAACAGGAACGACCCGCCGGCGTGGAGCGAAGGCATCGCCGCCAGCCCCACCGTCAGGGAGCCGCTGCCGTGATCCCGCAGCCACGCAGCCCCGCCGTCGCGGTTGGCGTGCCAGGCCTCCAGCATATAGGCCTGCGCGCCCGAGACCGGCGGCTCCACGCCCGGTTCGTACAGGAACGGGCCCAGCGCCGGCGCCACGAGGTAGGCGAGCGAGCCCAAGATCTGCAGCAGCATCGCCGATACGATCAGCTCGCGGAAGATCGCCCGTGATTGCAGCGCGTGCCACGCGAACGCGAGGTAGAACATGGCGATGAAGCCGAACATGTAGAAATTGCTGCCGAGCGGGATGACCGGAGCCAGCGCCAGCCGCATCGCCTTCGCGCCTTCCACTAGCGGCAGCAGCGTCTGGTCGATGCGCCAGTACGCCGAGTCCCACAGGGCCGGGTTCAGGTGGACGATCCACAGCTTCAGGTTGAAATGGCAGATCAGGATCAGGCCGTAGCACGGCAGCGCCAGGAGGAATGTCGCGCCCAGCGGCTGCTTGCCGTGGAACGCCACCAGCAGCGCCCAGATGGCGACACCGATCAGCGGATAGAGATAGTGCAGCCCTACCGCCGATGCGCTCTCGGCGCCGGGAAGGGCGAACGGCAGCCCGTATGCCGCCGAGACGACCAGCGTGAACACCGCGAAGGCAGCGGTGAGCGCAACCTCGAGCGCGCCGTCACCGCTCAGTCTGCGCCGCTGGCGGCCGATGTCGGTCCCGATCGTCATTGCGCCCCCGGCCTAGCCGCCGCGCCCTAAGGAAACGCTAACCACGTTTGCGAAACGCAAGCCGCCATTTGCATCTGATATACAGATATGATATCGCAATATCATGGCGCGCATCCTGGTCGACCTGCCCGACGACGATATCCGCTGGCTGGATCACGCCGCGGCGGGGCAGAACGTGTCCCGCGCGGCCCTGCTGCGCGAGGCGGTGCACACCTACCGCGACCGCACGGCAAGCGCCGGGATCGAACGGTTCTTCGGCATCTGGCAGGACCGGTCGGCGCCCCGCGACGAGGATGCACAGTGACCGCGGCGGTGTTCGATACGGACATCGTCGTCGATGCGCTGCGCGGCGTGGCGGGCGCACACGGCGAACTGCTGCGCTACGCCAACCGCTACATCAGCCGGCTCACCTGGCTGGAGGTCATGGCGCTGGCCATGCCCGACGATGCCGGCCGGGCGGAAAGCTATCTTGAACACTTCCGCGTTATCGAGCTTAACGAGGACATCGCCCGGCAGGCTTCGGTCTTGCGATCGCAGCGGCGCCGGATAAAGGCGATCGACGCGATCGTGCTGGCGTCGGCCCAAAGCACCGGGCGCATCCTGGTGACCCGCAACATCACGGATTTCCCGGCCGAAATGCCGGGCATCCGCATTCCCTACACCCTCAAGGACTGAGCAAGCGCATGTGTGGAATCATCGGCATCGTCGGCAAGCAGGACGTGGCGGACCGGCTGGTCGACGGGCTCCGCCGGATGGAATATCGCGGCTACGACAGCGCGGGCGTGTGCACGATCCACGATGGCGCGCTGGTGCGGCGCCGCGCCGAAGGCAAGCTCGCCAACCTCGTGCGCGAACTCGCGGCCAATCCCGCGCCCGGCACGATCGGCATCGCGCACACACGCTGGGCGACTCACGGCGCGCCCACCGCGCACAACGCGCATCCCCACGCGACCGACCACGTCGCGCTGGTCCATAACGGCATCATCGAGAATTTCCGCCCCTTGCGCGAAGAGCTGCTGGCCGAAGGCCGCACGCTGGAAAGCGAGACCGACAGCGAGGTCGTCGCCCACCTCATCAGCCGCGAAGTGGAGAACGGCGCCTCGCCCGAAGAGGCGGTGCAGGCGGTCCTCCCGCGCTTGCGCGGCGCCTTCGCGCTCGCCATCGCATTCCGCAGCCATCCCGACATGCTGATCGGCGCGCGGCTGGGCTCGCCCCTGGTGATCGGTTACGGGGCGCCCGGTACCGAGGGCGAGGGCGAGACCTACCTCGGCTCCGACGCGCTGGCGCTCGCCCCGCTGACGCAGCAGATCGCCTATCTCGAAGAAGGGGACTGGGCCGTCATCACGCGCGGGGGCGCGCAGATCTTCGATGCCGACAACGCGCCCGCTGAACGCGCGGTCACCACGTCCGGCGCTTCGGCCGCGGCGGTGGAGAAAGGCAACTACCGCCACTTCATGCAGAAGGAGATCTTCGAGCAGCCCACGGTCGTGGCGCAGACGCTGCGCAGCTACATCCGCCAGGTCGACAACGTGGTGGCCCTGCCGCAGATCGATTTCGACCTCTCGCAGATCCGCCGGGTGACGATCGTCGCCTGCGGCACGTCATATTATGCCGGCATGGTCGCCAAGTACTGGTTCGAGACTTTCGCGCGGGTTCCGGTGGACATCGATTTCGCATCCGAGTTCCGTTACCGGGAGCCGGTGCTGGAAGATGGCGGCCTGGCGCTGTTCATCTCGCAGAGCGGGGAAACCGCCGATACCCTGGCGGCCCTGCGATATTGCAAGCAGGCCGGGCAGACCATCGCGGTGGTCGTCAACGTTCCGACCAGCTCCATGGCGCGCGAAGCGGATCTGCTGCTGCCGACCCATGCCGGCCCGGAGATCGGCGTCGCCAGCACCAAGGCGTTCACCTGCCAGCTGGCTGTGCTTGCCGCGCTCGCCGCGCATCTTGCCGCGCGCAAGGGCCGGCTCGACCGCGCGGAAGAGCAGGACATCGTGCGCCACCTGCTGGAAGCGCCCGCCGCGCTCAACGCCGCGCTCGACCATAACGACGATATCGCCGCGATGGCGCACCTCATCGCGCCGGCGCGCGACGTGCTCTATCTCGGGCGCGGACCGGATTATCCGCTGGCGCTGGAAGGCGCGCTGAAGCTGAAGGAAATCAGCTACATCCACGCCGAAGGTTATGCCTCGGGCGAGATGAAGCACGGCCCCATCGCGCTGATCGACGAGGCGGTGCCGGTAATCGTCCTGGCGCCCAGCGGGCCCTTGTTCGAAAAGACCGTCTCCAACATGCAGGAAGTGCGCGCGCGGGGCGGCAAGATCGTCCTGATCAGCGACGAAGAAGGACTGGCCGAAGCCGGCGAAGGCTGCCTGGCGACGATCCAGATGCCCAAGGTTCACCCGCTGATCGCGCCGCTCGTCTATGCCGTGCCGGTCCAGTTGCTGGCCTATCACGTGGCCATCGCCAAGGGCACCGATGTCGACCAGCCGCGCAATCTGGCCAAGTCCGTCACCGTCGAATAGCGCCCGCGGGGGATCGCCGGACGCCCGCCCGTTTGGTTAATTTGCGGTTGTTGCCAGGGTCCCGAATTTTCATTTCGATGTCGAGGTTTACCGCCGCATAACCTTTGTCGGGCTATCGGCCGGTTCGTGACCGAGCCGACCGCCAAATCCTCCAAGCCTGTGGACATGCCGATCCTGGCGATCCTAGGTCTGGCGGACCCGGCCGGCATGGACTGGGGCCGGCTGCGCGCGCTGCAATATGCCCAGATCGTGGCGACTTCGCGGGTCCGCATGGTGGTCCATGCCGCGTGTGCGCTTCTCGTCATGTGGCTCTATGCCGGGGTCGCGCCGGCCTGGATCATCGGCCTGTTCGCCGCGGTGCTGATGGGCACGCTGGTGCTGGCGCTTCGCTCGGACAAGGAATTCTCGACCGACGGGCAGATCCGCGTGGGCCGCGAACAGGTGCTGCGGCGCGCGCGCACGACCGGCGCGGTGGCGCTGGCCTGGTGCGTCCCGGTGGCCGGGTTCGCCGTGTTCGGCGGCGATGCGGAGCGCGCCTCGACCGGTCTGGTCCTGGCGGTACTGATCCTCGGCTCCACCCTCGCGCTGGGCGCGGCGCCGATGGCGACCGCGGTGTTCGGCGGGATCACCGGACTGGCGGCGATCGCCACGTTCGCCTGGTTCGGCCAGTTCGGGGCGGCAATGTCGATGGTCGTGCTGCTGGTGGCCGTCGCGTACGGCGTCACCTCGGTGGCGCACATTCACATCACCGCCTCGCTCGCCCAGGCGGGCGTCGCCGAACAGAGCGAGGTCGTCTCCCTGCTGCTCCGCGAGTTCGAGGAGAACGAGGCGGACTGGCTGTGGCAGATCGACCTCAACCGCAGGATTCGCGGCGCATCGCCCCGCTTTGCCTTCGCGCTGGGGAAGCCGATCGAGGAAGTGGAGGGCATGCCCTTTCTCGAGCTGATATCCGGCGAAGCGTGGGAGACCGGCCAGTTCCCCCCGTCGCTGCACGATCTCGCCGACCGGCTGAAGCGGCGGGAGAGCTTTTCCAACCTGCTGGTCAAGGTATCGATCGGGCGCGAGCATCGCTGGTGGGAGCTTTCCGGCACCCCGATTCTTGACAACAGCGGCGCATATGCCGGGATTCGCGGGGTGGGCTCCGACGTGACGGAGCAGCGCGAATCGAGCGAGAAGATCGCCTACCTCGCCCGTTACGACACCCTGACCGCCCTGCCGAACCGCCTGATGCTGACCGAAGCGCTGGGCGATGCGCTGCGCTATGCCGAACAGTGGCGCACCCGCTGCGCGTTCCTGATGATCGACCTCGACCGGTTCAAGTCGGTTAACGATTCGCTGGGGCACCTCGTCGGCGACAAGCTGCTGGCGCAGGTGTCGGCGCGGCTCAAGGCGTTGATGGGTGAAAGCGAGCTGTGCGGCCGGCTGGGCGGTGACGAATTCGCCATCGTGATCCGCGACGCATCGGACCGCGGCAGCCTGGAACGCGTGGCCCGCAGCGTGATCGCGCGCCTTTCGCAGCCGTACGAGGTGGATCACCACACGCTCTATGTCGGTGCCTCGGTCGGCTCGGCCATCGGCCCGCGCGACGGCAACACCGTGGAAGAGCTGATGCGCAACGCCGACCTTGCCCTCTACCGCGCGAAGGATGACGGAGGCAACGAACACCGGAGCTACGAACCTTCGCTCCACGCCAACGCGGAAGAACGCCGCCAGCTCGAATTCGCCCTGCGCCAGGCGCTCGAGAAGAGCGAGATCGAGCTGGTCTATCAGCCCGTCGTCGATTCGCGCACCGAAGCCGTCGTCAGCTTCGAAGCGCTGGTGCGCTGGAACAGCGCGCACCATGGACCGGTCAGCCCGGGCAAGTTCGTGCCGATCGCCGAAGACACCCGCCTGATCGTGCCGATCGGCACATGGGTGCTGGAACAGGCCTGCCGCGAGGCGACGCGCTGGCCGGAACACGTCCGCGTGGCCGTGAACGTATCGCCCGAACAGCTTTTCGAACCCGACTTCGCGTCCGCCGTGGTGCGCGCGCTCACCGCCAGCGGGCTCGACGCCCGCCGCCTGGAGCTGGAGGTGACGGAGAGCATCTTCCTGCGCGATCCCAGCGTGGCGCGGGCTTCGCTGGAACAGGTCATGGCGCTCGGCTGCACGGTCGCGCTCGACGATTTCGGCATCGGCTATTCCTCGCTCGGCTACCTGCGCAAGATCAGCTTCTCGACCATCAAGGTGGATCGCTCGTTCGTGCAGGGCGCGGCGCAGAACAGCGCGGAGAGCCTGGCGATCATCCGCGCGGTGGTGGCCATGGCCGACAGCCTGGAGATGACGACTACGGCCGAAGGCGTGGAAAGCGCCGAGGAAGCGGAGCTGATCCGCAAGCTCGGCTGCACGAAGATCCAGGGCTACTACTTCGGCCGGCCGATGCAGGCGGACGACGCGCTGAAGCTGTTCCGCCGCCGCCGCGCCGACGTGGAGGAACGCCTGCGCGCCTGACCGCCGCCCGCGCCGGGATCAGGCGGTGACGAGGCCCCGGATCGCGCTTTCGAACAGGATCCGCCCGTCGGTGCCGCCCAGTTCCGGCTCCACCGCGCGTTCGGGGTGCGGCATCATGCCCAGCACGTTGCCCGCGTCGTTGAGGATACCGGCGATGCCGCGCTGCGATCCGTTGACCGCCCCGCAGTACCGGAACGCCACGCGCCCGTCGCCTTCCAGTCGATCGAGCGTCGCATCGTCGGCGAAGTAGTTGCCGTCATGGTGCGCCACCGGCAGCATGATCGTGCTGCCCGCATCGTACCCCGATGTGAACAGCGACTGCGTGTTCTCTACTGTGAGGGGGACGGTGCGGCACGTGAAGTGCAGTTCCGCATTGCGCATCAGCGCGCCGGGCAGCAGGCCGGCTTCGGTAAGGACCTGGAAGCCGTTGCACACGCCCAGCACCGGGACCCCGCGGTCCGCCGCGGCGATCACGCTGCGCATCACCGGGCTGCGGCTGGCGATGGCGCCGCAGCGCAAGTAGTCGCCGTAGGAAAATCCGCCGGGCAGCGCGATGAAATCCAGTGCTTCGGGCAGGTCGGCCTCGCCGTGCCACACGCGCAGCGCCGGCACGCCCGACACGTTTTCCAGTGCCACCGCCATGTCGCGGTCGCAGTTGGACCCGGGGAAGGTGATGACCGCGCCGCGGAACGCCATCACAGCTTCTCGATGCGGTAGTTTTCGATGACCATGTTGGCGAGCAGCTTGCGGCACATCTCGTCCAGCGCGGCATCGGTGGTGTCGTCGGCCACGTCGAGTTCCACCAGGCGGCCGACGCGGACATCGTCCACCCCCGTGAAGCCCAGGCCTTCCAGCGCGTGATGGACGGCGCGGCCCTGAGGGTCGAGCACTCCGGGCTTCAGGCTGACGTGAACGCGGACTTTCATGAGGCGGCGGCTCTTTTGCAACGGGGCCAGCGCGGCTGGCGGGTCGCGCGCAGCCTATGGCGAAAGCCGCGCGCCGCGACAAGCTTTACCCCGCGCTTTCCACCGTGGCCGGGACGGCGAGGACCTCGACCGCACCTTCGGGGGACAGCCAGCGCGCGGCGGCGGCCTGCACGTCGATCGCCGTCAGCCCTTCGACGATCGCCCTGGCGCCCAGGAAGCGGTCGATGCGTTCGGGCTCGCTCTGCGCCTGCGCGGCGAGGGCCATCCACCCCCCGTTGGACTTCAGCGCGTTGTCGTAGCTTTCGATGAGGGGGCGACGCGCGCGTTCGAGCACGTCCGGCGCCACCGGCGCGCGCACCAGCTGCGATGTCACATCGCGCAGGGCCGCGCGGGCGGCGGGCACTTCGGCCACAGCGACCGATGCGGCCACGGTGAACGTGCCGTAATCGCGCCAGACGGACGAGGGCGCGCTCGCCGCGCTTGGGGAATAGGCCTTGCCGAGCCTTTCGCGCAGTTCCTCCGTCAGTTCGATCCGCACGATCCGTTCGAGCAGTTCCAGCCGCTGTACCATCGCCGGGTCGCTGTCGTCGGTGGTGGGCCAGGTCCATTGCAGCAGCGCCTGGTCCGCTTCGCCGGTGTGAAGAACCAGGTGCGGCGCGCGCGACGCGGTGAACGTGCGGCGGCGCGCATCCTCCCGCGGCAGGAAATCGGCCTCGCGCGGCGGCAGTGCGCCGAGGGTCCGTCCGACAAGCGCGATCGCGGCGTCCTCGTCCACGTCGCCCACCAGCGCCAGCTCGATCGCGCCGTTCTCCAGGCGGTCGCCGATGACGGCGCGGAGCTTCTCGAACGACAGCGCCTGGTAAGCAGCGGGCGGCTGCACGGTAAAGCGCGGGTCCCCATCCGACAGGATGCGGCCAAGCTGGGAGCCGAGCGCGCCGGCGGGCGTCGCGTCCTTGCGCAGGAACCAGTTGGCGATCTCGCGGCGATAGCGAACTTCCCCTTCGCGCCGGTAGCCGGGATCGGTCAGCGCCGCGGCCAGCAGGCTGAGTTGCAGGTCGAGATCGGCCGGCGTCGTCGCCCCGCCGCTGACGAACGTGTCGCCCCCGGCCGCCAGGTTGAGGCTCACGGTGCGACCGGCGAGCAGACTGTCGAGCTCGTCCTGCGAATGCTTGCCGAGCCCGCCAGCCGGGAGAGTCGCGGTCATCGCGGTCGCCAGCGGATCGCTGGCCGTCGCGAGGAGCGATCCGCCATCAAGATTGAGGCGATAGCGTACGCGGTTCGCCTCCAGCGCCGTGCGCTTCAGGTTGAGGCGCACCCCGTTGGCGAACTGCACCCGGCGGATGCCGGTGCGCGGTTCCACGCTGTCGCGCGTCACCATGCCCGGCGTGCCGAAATCGTCATAGGCGAAGGCGGCGGCGGACGTGCGCGCGGACGCGGCCAGGGGTTCGGCCATGACCGCGTCCCATGCCGCGCGGAGCGCTGGTGCCCCGCCAATGGGAGCGGTGCGCCCTTCGAACCGGATCAGCGGATTTTCGAGCGATGCGGCGTCGGCGCGCAGTGCGGCCAGCACCGTTTCTGGAGTGATCGACGGCGCGAATTCCTCGAACCGGTCCAGCGCGGATTGGGGGCTGGACGGGACGAGGCCATCGTTCAGCATCCGGTCGATCGCGGCGACGTGCGCGGCGTTGCTGCGGGTATCGGCGGCGCGTGCCGCGTTCTCCTGCCCGGCGCGTGTTCGGGCGACCTGTTCCGCGATCTCCGCGTCCGAGAAGCCGAAAGTCATCGCCCGGCGCCATTCGCGCGCCATGGCTTCCAGCGCCTGCTGCCACTTGCCGTCGAAGCCGTCGACAACGAGGTTGGTCGCGCGGCCGATCTCGAAGATCGCGCCCGTGCCGAAGCCGGCCCCGCGGAACGGCGCGTCAGCCGCGCGGGCCATGGTCTCGAAACGGCGGTTGACCGCGCGGTAGCCGATCGACCGGAGCAGGTTGGTGCGGCGCTGCGCGACCGTGTCGGGCTCGTCGCGCCACGGCGTCAGGCGCGTGACCGTCACCCGTTCGGAGAGCGCCGGGTCGATGTAGATGTCCGTCTCCCCGGCCCGCGACAGGTCGAGCGGTCCGGCTTGCGGCACAGGCGGCGGCGGCGCGGCGCGCCAGTCGGCGAAGCGCGTCTCGATCGCCCCTGCAACCGCAGGCACGTCGATCGTGCCCACCACGGTCAGCACGGCGTTGCCCGGAACGTAGGCGCGTTCGTAGAATGCACGCAGGCGCGCGGCGTCGGCATCGCGCAGCGTTTCCTCCGCCCCGATGGGCATCCGCCGGGGATAGCGCGCGCCCGGCGCGATGAAGGCCCATTCGTCCTCGACTTCCTTTAGGGCGTAGTTCGTCCGGTCGCGCTTTTCGGCCAGGATCACGCCCCGCTCCCGCGCGACGGCATCGGGCGCGATCGTGAGTTCGCTGGCGGTTTCGCGCATGATCATCAGCGCCTTGTCCACCAGCGCCGGGTCGCTGCGCGGAAGGTCCAGCTTGTAGGTCGTCGTCTCGAACCCGGTGGAGGCGTTGGTGTCGGCGCCGAATGCCAGGCCCTCGCGCTCCAGCAGGCGGACCATCTCGCCCTCGGGCACGTTCTTCGATCCGTTGAAGGCCATGTGTTCGAGGAAATGGGCAAGGCCGCGCTCGTCCTCGCGCTCCTCCAGCGAACCCGAGCCGATCCGCAGCCGCACCAGCACGGTTCCTTGCGGATTGTCGTTGGCGCGCAGGACATAGCGCATGCCGTTGGGCAAAGTGCCGAAGGTGTATCCCGCCTCCACCGGCACGTCGCTTTGTGCAAAGGGCCATTCGGCAGCGGGCGGGGCTGGGGCCGGGACGGCGTCCTGCGCGGCTGCGGGAACGGCCAGCAGGAGGGCGAGGGACAAGAAGGCGGGCGGCAGATGCGCGGGGCGCAGCAGGGCGATGCGGGTCACGCGGTGGGTTTTGCCCGGCTCGCATGAACCTGGCAACAACGCGCGAAAGGGAACGCGCTCGCGCGCGGGCGGACGTCAGGTCAGGGCTGGATTCCGACGTCCCTCGGCAGGCACGAGGCGCTGGCGGTGGTCCAGTCCGTTTCGAATGTGGCGGGCACCGGGTGAAGGTTACCCCACGGTTCGGCCACTTCGCCGGGATCGTAGCTGATCACCGCCTTGGAATTATCGAACCGTTCGATCCGGCCGTTGTCGCGCGCCGCCGTCGCCGCGTCCGTCTCCGGCCGCTCCACGCGCGATCCGCGCACCAGCCGGATCGTGCGATCGTCGCGCCGTTCCATCATCCGGTAGTAGAGGCGCCCGAACATCATCGTGTCGAAGACGGAATTGAAGCCCCAGTTCGCCAGCTTCGTTTCGTCCGGCAGGCGTACCGTGGTGGCGTAGCAACTGAACGCGGGCGCGGTGTAGTACGGCACCCCGGCGTCTTCGCCCGCGGGGCGCGCGCGCCGGGACGGCGGGCTGAAACCTCCGCCGGGCAGGACGAGCTGATACGCGCCGTCGCCTTCGTCCTCCCAGTCCAGCTTGCCCAGGCCGGTGATGGTCAGCACGCTGGCCTGGGTCGGCCGATCGAACCGATAGGTGACGGCGTCGATGGTCTCCCATTGCCCGCGCCCTGCCGCCGCGTTGCGGAAGGCCTGCGTCATCTGGTCGGACGTGAGCGCCGAAAGCTGCAGGTACTGCGCGATTCCCTCCGCCCCGCGCTTGACCATCGTCTCCGTCATCCGGGCCGGCTTGTCGAAGCCGGCGCGGGCATCGATGTCGTAGATGCCCATCTCGTCCGGCAGCGCGGCGGGCGTCTGCGCCACCTTGACCAGCGCGCTGCCATCCATGGTCAGCGGCAGGGACCAGCGCACCGGCAGGGCCGGGGCTTCGCGCATCTCGATCACGCCGGGCATCGTGCCGTCCAGCCAATAAGTCTTCCCGCCGATCTGCGCGTGGACCAGCACGTGATCGAACAGGCCCGGGGAAGGCAGGCGCGTTTCCAGCCCGTCGTCACCCGCGCTGGCGTTGACCAGCACGGCCCTTGCCGGCACGCCCAGTTCCGAAAGCAGCGCCATCAGGAGCGCGGTCTTCCCCTTGCAGTCGCCGTAGCGGCGCTCCCACGTCTCCTCCGCACTGGCCGGGCGGTAGTTTCCCCCGTCGAGCCCGACGTAGATGTAGCGCACCTGTTCCTGCACCAGTTCCAGCGCGGCCTGCGCGCGGCCCCGGGCATCGGGATGGGCCGCCGCGATGCGGGCGGCCTCTGCCTTCAGCGGCGATCCGGCGGACAGGCGCGATGCATCCGCGAACAGCGGCGCGAAGCGCTTTGAGACCGATTCCCACGAAGGAAAATCCGAATATTCGATGACACGCTGCCAGCCGTAGCGCGGCGGCGCGTCGGCCGGCGGGGCGATCATCGGCGGATTGTCCACCAGCACGGTCATGCTGTTGGCCGACCGCCGCGCCGGCGCACTGAAATCGTCGGTCGCGCGCAGCTTCGGCTCCTGCCCCTGGTCCCAGCTCACCGCCAGGCGATAGCGGCCCGGCATTGTGGTGCCCGCCAGCATCAGTGCGCCGGCGCTGGCATCCTTCAAGGTCGGATCGCTGGAGGGCACGGAATAGGCCAGTTCCAGTTCGTCGCCCACGCGCAGGTCGGGCACCTTGTAGATTGCGGTGAGCGTGCCGCTGAGCATCGACTGTTCTAGCTGGTCCTCCCGCCGCAGCACTTCGAACCGGGCGCTGTTCGCAAGATCGATCGTCTCGGTCCCGCGATGGACCTTCAGCGCGTGGAGGATGGGGGCGCCCGCTTCGGGGTTCCACGCGATCGCCAGGTTGCCGATCTGGAGCGCCTGGGGATTGAGCAGCTTGATCCGGTGGCCGACGTAGCTGTGCTGTCCCTTCGCCTCGAGGTGAACCTGGGTGTCCTGCTGGCGAACGAACGCCAGGCCGGATGCGTCGGGCGGAACCGGCAGGGGTTCCGAAGGCTGCACCCATGCCGGCACCGCGCCGCGCGTGACGGCCGCGCCGCCCGTGGTTTCCTGCGCCATGGCCAGGCTCGTCATGGCGCAGGTCGCCAGCGCGCACCCCGCCAGCAACGTGGTCTTCAACAATGTCATGCGGCCCCCCGTCTCCTGCCGATCAGGATGGCGGGAAATTCGCCCGGCGCAAGAGCCAGTCCGGCAAAAAGGCGTTATTTCTTCGGCTTGCCAGTGCGCAGGCGGCCGCGATGGGCGGAAAGGTCGAACACCTCGCCCGGGGTGCCGTTATCGTCCTGCAGCAGGCCCAGCCGCCGGGCGACTTCCTGGTAGGCCGCCTCCTCCCCGCCAAGGTCGCGCCGGAAGCGGTCCTTGTCCAACTTCTCGCCGGTGGTCATATCCCACAGGCGGCAGCCGTCGGGGCTGATCTCGTCGGCCAGGATCGTGCGCGCGTAATCTCCGTCCCAGATGCGGCCGAATTCCAGCTTGAAGTCCACCAGGCGGATGCCGATCGCGGCAAACATGCCGCACATGAAATCGTTGATCCGGATCGCCATGCTGGAAATGTCCTGCATCTCCTCGTGGCTCGCCCAGTTGAAGCAGGCGATTTCCTCTTCGGAAATGAACGGGTCGCCCAGCGCATCGTCCTTGTAGCAGTATTCGATCAGGGTGTGAGGCAGCGGCTCCCCTTCCTCGATCCCCAGCCGCTTGCTGAGCGATCCGGCGGCGACGTTGCGCACGATCACCTCGATCGGGATGATCTCTACCTGCCGCACGAGCTGTTCGCGCATGTTCAGCCGGCGGATGAAATGCGTCGGGATGCCGATGTGCGCCAGGCGCGTGAACACATACTCGCTGATGCGGTTGTTGATGACGCCCTTGCCGTTGATCGTGCCCTTCTTCTGGGCGTTGAAGGCGGTCGCATCGTCCTTGAAATACTGGATCAGCGTGCCCGGTTCGGGCCCTTCGTACAGGATCTTGGCCTTGCCTTCATAGACCTGGCGGCGGCGGGATGACATCGGGCGCTTCCCTTTCGGCAGCGGTGAAAATACGTGTGCCCCGGGGGCGGGTCGGCTGGTGACGCGCGCGGCCGGGGCTTTGTCAGGGCCCTTAGGGAAAACCGCGCGCGAACGCAATTGCGCCGCGGGGGCGGGAAAGCCCGCTGCGCTGGCGCGTTCGAAAGACATGCACGCAAGCAGCAGGCCCTCTGCCGGACTGGAGATCGAACGGTCGACGCCGCCGATGGAGGCGCGGCTTGTCGATCACCTGCCCGAAGGGGAAGGCTGGCAGTACGAGCCCAAGTGGGACGGGTTTCGTTGCCTCGCCTTCCGCGACAAGGGGGACGTCGCGCTGATGTCCAGATCGGGCAAGCCGCTGGAGCGGTATTTTCCCGAAGTGGCCGCCGCGCTGCGCGACCTGCCCGAGAGTCGGTTCGTCGTCGATGGCGAGCTGGTCGTGCCGGTGGAAGGCGTGCTGTCCTTCGCGGCGCTCCAGGCGCGTCTTCACCCGGCGGCTTCGCGCATCGCGAAGCTGGCCCGGCAGACGCCGGCGCAGTTCATCCTGTTCGATTGCCTGCAGGTGCGGGGGCGCGTGCACCGCGATGCGCCGCTCGCTGAACGGCGCGCCGCGCTTGAACAATTCGCCGGCGCGCTGCCGGAATCGATCTTCCTCTCCCCGGCGACAGACCGGGTGGAAACGGCCCGCGCATGGCTGGCGCAGACTGGCGGCGCGCTCGACGGGGTCATCGCGAAGCGCCGCGACGAACCCTACCGGCCAGGCGAACGGGCGATGTTCAAGCACAAGGTCCAGCGCACCGCCGACTGCGTGGTGGGCGGCTTCCGCACCGACAAGACGGGGTGCGGGATCGCCTCCCTCCTGCTCGGCCTCTACGACGAAGCGGGGCTGCTGCACCAGGTCGGCTATTCATCGTCTTTCGCGGCCGCCGCGCGCATGGAGATGTTCGACCGTCTCGCCCCGCTCGAGGGTGCGTCCGCGTTCACCGGCAAGGCGCCGGGCGGGGCGAGCCGGTGGACGAAACCCGGCAAGAGCACCGCGTGGACGCCGCTGGAGCCGCGCCTGGTTGCGGAAGTCGCATACGACCAGGTGACCGGCGATCGCTTCCGCCACGGCACGACGTTCCGCCGGTGGCGGCCCGACAAGGCGCCATCGCAATGCACGTTCGATCAGCTCGCCGCCGAACTGCGGCCCGAGGAACTGGTGGAGATCCTCGCCCAGGTTCCTGGATAGCGATCGCGGCATGCCTGCGCGGTTGACGGCGCCGCGTCCCTCATCCAAATGCCGCCGGGTCGGATGGGAGAGATCGGCCAGGGCCGGCGCCGAAGGAGCAACCGCCCCGGAAACTCTCAGGCACAAGGGACCTTCCGGCACGGCAAAATTCTGGAGAGAGGTGCCTTCGCGCATCCGCCGACGGGATAACGATCTCAGGCACCAAGACAGAAGGGGCTCGAGCGGGCAGTTATGCCCTCGGGAGACTTCTGATGACGGCCAGCGTGTTCGAACTGTTCAAGGTGGGCGTGGGGCCTTCGTCGTCCCACACGATGGGCCCGATGGCCGCCGCCGCCGATTTCGTGGAGCGGCTCCGGGTCGCGGGCGACCTCCCGCACACCGCCCGCGTGCAATGCGACCTGTACGGCTCCCTCGCCCTGACGGGCAAGGGCCACGCGACCGACCGGGCGATCCTGCTGGGCCTGAGCGGAGAGCGCCCGGCGACGTGCGATCCGGACGCGGCCGCCACCATCGTCGATACCATTCGCGTCTCCGGATCGATCGCGCTCGGCGGATCGCACGACGTGGCGTTCGACGAGGAACGCGACCTGCGGTTCCACCAGCGGGAACGCTTGCCCTTCCACTCCAACGGCATGCGCTTCACCGCCTTCGACCGGGCTGACGCGGAAATCGCCAGTCATGTCTGCTACTCGGTCGGCGGAGGCGCCATCGTGGACGAGGCGGCGATCGCGGGGAACGCGCCGCCAGCGGGACTGCTCGGCGACATTCCCTATCCGTTTCATTCCGGCGCGCATTTGCTGTCGCTGTGCGCCGAACATGGCCGCAGCATTGCAGAGCTTGCCCTGGCCAACGAATGCACCGAACGGCCCGAAGCCGAAGTGCGCGCGCGGCTCCGCGAAATCCGCGATGTCATGTCTGACTGCATCGATCGCGGCATTCGGCTTCACGGCGAACTGCCGGGCGGCCTTCGGGTGAAACGCCGGGCCAACGCGATTCACACCAGGCTCCTGGAACGGCAGGAACGCGCCCTGAGCGATCCCCTGTCGGTCATCGACTGGGTCAACCTGTGGGCGCTGGCCGTGAACGAGGAAAACGCCGCCGGCGGCAAAGTGGTGACTGCGCCAACCAACGGCGCCGCCGGGATCATACCGGCCGTGCTGCGTTACTACGAACGGTTCGTCCCCGGCGCGAGCGAGCACGGCGCCGACATCTTCCTGCTGACCGCCGCTGCGATCGGATCGCTGTTCAAGGAAAACGCGTCGATCTCCGGCGCGGAAGTCGGATGCCAGGGCGAAATCGGCGTCGCCTGCTCGATGGCCGCGGGCGGGCTCGCAGCCGCCTTGGGCGGAACCCCCGCGCAAGTGGAAAATGCGGCCGAAATCGGCATGGAGCACAACCTGGGGCTGACCTGCGACCCGGTGGGCGGCCTGGTCCAGGTCCCTTGCATCGAGCGTAATGCCGTGGGCGCCATCAAGGCGATCGAGGCGGCGCGGCTGTCCCTGCTCGGCGACGGGACGCACCTCGTCAGCCTCGACCAGGTGATCGAGACCATGCGGCGCACGGGCGCGGATATGAGCGACAAGTACAAGGAGACCTCGCTGGGCGGCCTCGCCGTCAACGTCGTGGCGTGCTGAACCGCGCGGCGGCGCGGGGCAACTGGTAGCGTTCTCCTGCACCGATCGCCGGATCGCCGCCCATCGCGGCGTCGGCCGGACTGTCGGTGCAAGTGTCTTTCTGACGACCGGCGCGGGGAGATCGGGGGGGCTTGGCGGGAAGGCCAATCGCGCCCGCCCACTTTCTCTCGGAAAGCGGTCGCGGCTTGCCGTGGGTGGAAGACAGCACTAGAATTCTCCGCGCGGGACCCAGCAACCTCCCGATCAGGCGCTTCGCCCAAGTGTTGCCTTCGCCGCCCGCATCGACGGGCGTGGAGGAATGCGCGCCGTGCCATCTGACCATGTCGTCCCACCGCCCTTTGCCGAATTTTCCCGCACGGCGGCGAAAATCGGTCTGGTCAGCTTCGGCGGCCCGGCCGGCCAGATCGCCCTGATGCACCGCGAGATGGTCGACGAACGCGGCTGGGTCGACGAGGAGCAGTTCCTCCAGGCGCTCAACCTGTGCAACCTGCTGCCGGGGCCGGAGGCGCAACAACTTGCCACCTGGATCGGCTGGAAGCTGCACGGCTGGAAGGGCGGGCTCGTGGCCGGCGGGCTGTTCGTCCTGCCGGGCGCGCTGGTCATGCTCGCGCTGTCCATACTCTACGGCTTCGCGACCGGCATGGAATGGTTCCAGGCGATCTTCCTGGGCATCAAGGCGGCGGTGCTGGCGATCGTTGCCCAGGCGCTGATCCGGATCGCCAGCCGCGCGCTCCACACCCCGTTCCAGATCGCCCTGGCCATCGCCGCGTTCCTGGCCTTGTTCCTGTTCGCGGCACCGTTTCCCGTGGTCGTGCTTGCGGCCCTGGCGATCGGCGCGGCCGCCGGCGCGCGGCGCCCCGGTTGGCTGGCCTTCAAGCCCACCGATCAGGCGACGCCGAGCGGGAATCGACCCTGGCGCGCGACGCTTGTCGCACTGGTCGCCTGGTCAGCGATCTGGGCCGCGCCCCTGGTGACGATCCGGCTCGCCCTGGGGCCGGATCACGTCCTCTGGCAGATCGGCGTGTTCTTCTCGAAGCTGGCCGTGGTGACGTTCGGCGGCGCGTACGCAGTTCTTGCCTACATGGCACAGGAAGCCGTCAGCGGTTACGGCTGGCTCGGCGCCGGCGAGATGGCGGACGGGCTGGGTCTGGCGGAGACCACGCCCGGTCCCTTGATCCTGGTGACCCAGTTCGTCGGCTACATGGGCGCTTTTCGCGCGCCCGATCCCTTCAGCCCCGTCGTGGCTGGCGTGTTAGGGGCGGTGCTCACGACGTGGGTCACGTTTGCCCCCTGCTTCATGTGGATCTTCGCGCTGGCGCCGTGGATGATGCGCCTGCAGCGCGCGCCGGCCATGAAGGGCGCGCTCGCCGGGGTGACCGCGTGCGTGGTGGGGGTCATCGCCAACCTCGCGCTGTGGTTCGCGCTCCACGTGCTGTTCGGACGTTTCCGGCTCGCGGACTATGGTCCGGTACATCTGCAGGTCCCCGACTGGGCCAGCTTCGACCTTGCCGCCGGGCTCATCGCGGTGGCCGCGTTCACGATGATCTTTGTCCTGAAGCGCGGGATCCTGTTCACGCTGGCAGTGGCGGCCGCCCTGGGCCTGGTCGCGGGGCTGTGAGGGTGCGGGGGCGGTAGTGCCTTCTATCTCGGGCGGGCCGCAGCAAGCCGTCGATGAGGTGGTGCCCCGGGGCGGATTCGAACCACCGACACTGCGATTTTCAATCGCATGCTCTACCAACTGAGCTACCGGGGCAGGCAACGCACGCGGGCGGCAGTGGCGGCCCGCGGTTGGCGAGGCGGCCCTATGGCCAAGGGCGCGGCGCTTGGCAAGGGGCCAAAGCGGCGTATCGGCAGGAGGGCGTGCGCTCAGCCGCCTGCGCGGTCGAGTTCGTCCGGATCGGCCGGACGGCCCGGAACGGAATAGCTATCCGAAAACCAGCGGACCAGATCGCGGTCCTTGCAGCGGGTCGAACAGAAGGGTGCGTGCTCCGCACTGCGCGGCTGGCGGCAGATCGGGCAGGGGCGGGCAGCAGGCGTGGTCATCGAGGCACGATCTGGGCGTGGCCGCCGCCGATCGCAAGCGCCGGATCGGCCAGCGAGCGCACGGCGCGGCCCGTCCGGCGCTCCAGCTCCGACAGCCATTCGGGGCGGATCGCCGCGATTACCGGCGGCGCCGCCGTCAGGAGGATGGCCCCGGCCCCGTCCAGCATCTCCGCCCGCCGCAGCAGGTGGCGCGCCGCCGCGCCCGTGCGGTCGAACGCCAGCCGGTGAAGCAGCGAAGGCCCGGTGCTGCGCGCGACGATCTGCACGAAGCCGAAGCCGTTCATCGCCGTACTCTCGTGCGGCCATCCCGCCAGCGCTTCGCTGAGTGCGGCATCGACCGCCTGGCGATCCGCCTTCGCCTGCAAGGTGGGGAAATCGATGCCGATCGATCCGCCGAGATCGAAGCGCCGCATGGCCTGCGCTGCCGGTTCCACCGCGGCGAGAGCCAGCGCGCGCGCGGGGAGGGCGCCGTCCACATCGATCAGCGTCATCGCGGCGGTCGGCGCGAGGTGGAGCGTGCCGCCGGGAAATGCGACGGCGGCCTCCCATGCGTCAGACCAGATATCGTCCCAGGCGCGATCGGGAAAGCGGCGCACCACGGCGGCGCTCTCCAGCGCTTGGGGGAGCCCCGGCGCCGGGCAAGTGGGTGCGTCGCTTGGCCGGGCCTGCGCCGGTTTGCCGCGCCCGCGTTCGGCAACGGCGGCGCGCGTCACTTCGAGGCGAATCGCGGCGCCCTCGCTCGCGTCCTTCGGCAGGCGATCGACGAGCGCTTCCTCCCCGTCAGCGAACCGGGCGCGGCCGCGCGGCGTGCCTCCGATCCGTTCGGTAAGCACGGCCTCGGCGACCATGCCTGCCTCCAGCGCGCCCGGCCACCGCAGGCGCGCGGCGACGGCCTGCCCGTTTTCGTAACGCAGGGCGCGTTCTTCCCCGATGCCCTGTTCGACCAGCCAGGTCATGCGGGCCGGTTCACGGGATGGCGAAGCCGGCGGCTTTCAGCAGCGCACGCGTTTCGTGCAGCGGCAGGCCGACCACGCCCGAATGGCTGCCCGCGATCCATGCAATCAGCCCTTCGGCGGCGCCCTGGATGGCATATCCCCCCGCCTTGCCGTGCCATTCACCGCCCGCGACATATGCGGCGATTTCCTCCTCCGACAGGCGTTTGAAGCGCACTTGCGTTTCGCTCAACCGCTCGCGCACCGTGCCGTCGGGCGCGCGCAGGGCGATTGCGGACAGCACCCTGTGCCGGCGTCCGGATATCAGCGCGAGGCAGCGGCGCGCGGTTTCCTCGTCCTCCGCCTTGGGCAGAATGCGCCGTCCCACCGCCACGACGGTGTCGCCCGCCAGCACGAAAGCCGGCGGATCGGCCGCGGCCGCCGCCTTTTCGCGCGCCATGCGCATGGCGTAATCGCGGGGAAGCTCGCCCTTCAGTGCGGTCTCGTCGATGTCGGCTGCGGTCACGCGCGCGGGCACGATGCCGAGCCGCGCGATAAGCTCGCGCCGGCGCGGGCTGGCCGATGCCAGGACGAGCGCGGGCACGGTATCGGGAGGTAAGGCGGGCACCGTTGCCCGGCCGGCTTATTGCGGGCCCGGGCCGCCGCGCCCAGGCATGAAGCGATACGTGATGCGCCCCTTGGTCAGGTCGTAAGGCGTCAGTTCCACCAGCACCTCGTCCCCCGTCAGCACGCGAATGCGGTTCTTGCGCATCTTGCCGGCGGTGTGGCCGAGGATTTCATGGCCGTTTTCGAGCTCCACCCGGAACATCGCGTTGGGCAGCAGTTCGACCACGCGCCCGCGC
The DNA here is from genome assembly GCF_009827495.1 of Tsuneonella aeria. Classification (NCBI taxonomy): domain Bacteria; kingdom Pseudomonadati; phylum Pseudomonadota; class Alphaproteobacteria; order Sphingomonadales; family Erythrobacteraceae; genus Tsuneonella; species Tsuneonella aeria. The sequence goes on along the minus strand of NZ_WTZA01000001.1, from coordinate 1,357,875 downwards.
ATCTCGAGGAGTTCTTCTTTGGCCATGCGGTTGGTCGGTACCTTGTGTGGGGTTGGTCGATCGGTGGCGCCCCATAGACGCGCGGAGTACAAAAGGGAAGCGCCCGCTGGCGACCCAACCTGAACAGCCGGAAAGAAATGCGCGACAAAAGGTTACCCGACCGCGGGTTGCGCCGCGGGATGGTTTGGCCTCAAGCCTGAAGCAATGGCCAATCGCGTCGATCGTCATATGCGGATCGACCGTGCGCCCATCGAACAATTGAAGGATCGAACGAACTTGCGCCCGCTTTACCCCGTTTCGCTGCTGGCCCTCGCGCTCGCCACTCCCGTCCATGCGCAGGACACGCCGGCTACGGCGCAGGCCGATCCGGCCGTGCCGGACGAGGCGGAGGATGCCGGCGAGATCGTCGTCACCGCCACCCGCGTGCCAGGTCAGGTGGAGACCGACAGTCCGCCGATCCTGGAGCTGAACGAAGCCGAAGTCGCCGCCTATGGCGCGACGTCCATCGCGGACCTCGTGGCGCAGCTCGCCCCGCAAACCGGATCGGGCCGCGGGCGCGGCGGCCGCCCGGTGTTCCTGGTCAACGGCCAGCGGGTGTCCGGCTTCCGCGAATTCAGCCGCTTCCCGCCCGAGGCGATTCGCAAGGTGGAAGTGCTGCCGGAAGAAGTCGCGCTGCAATTCGGCTTCCCGGCCGACGCCCGCGTGATCAACTTCATCCTGAAGGATACCTTCGCGTCCCGGGAGATCGAGGTCGACGCCGGCATGCCCTCGCGCGGCGGCTACACCACGGCGGAGGCGGAGCTCGGCATTCTCACGATCAGCGGCCCGCGCCGCATCAACGGCACGATCGAATACAACCGCACCGGCCGCCTGACGGAAGGCGAGCGCGACGTGGTGCAGGCGATCGGCAGCGATCCGACCGTGGCCGGCGATCCCGATCCGGCGGATTTCCGCACGCTGGTCGCCCGCAGCGAGACGATTTCGGCCAACGGCACCATGACCACCGGTATCGGCGAGATGGGATCGGGCGGGCAGTTCACCATCAACGGCGAAGTCAGCCGCACCGTGCGCGATTCGCTGTCGGGGCTGGACACCGTGGTGCTGACATCGCCGACGGGCGCGCAGGCGCTGCGGACGATCGATGCCGACCCGATCACCCGGCGCACGGCGACCGACACGTATTCACTTGGCAGCGCCTACAACACGCAGCTCGGCGACTGGCGCCTGTCATCGACCCTGGATGCCAGCCGCACGGATACCGACAGCCGGGTAGACCGGCGGCGCGATACCGACGCGCTGGTGGCGGCCGCAGCGGCGGGGACACTGCCCGTCGACGGGCCCCTGCCAGCGCTGGCCGCGGCGGGAACGGACCGGGCGCTCAGCCGCGTATGGTCGGCCACGCAGAAGAACACGCTGTCGGGCAATCCGCTGCTGTTGCCGGCTGGGGAACTGGGCGTGACCCTGGATGCCGGCTACGACTGGACCCGCATCGAGAGCCAGGACACCCGGGGCGTCGCCGGAACCACGCGGCTGACGCGCGGCGATCTCAATGCCGGGGTGAATGTCAGGGTGCCCGTGACCAGCACCCGCGAAGGATTCCTGGACGCGGTCGGCGACATCTCGCTGAACCTCGGCGCGGGCATCAACGCGCTGTCGGATTTCGGCACCCTCACCGACTGGAACGTGGGCACCACCTGGAAGCCGACCGAACGGCTCGCCCTGCAGGCGAGCTACATCGCGCGGGAGGCCGCGCCGGGTCTCAGCCAGCTTGGCGGACCGCAGATCGTGGACGTGAACGTGCCGGTCTACGATTTCACCACCGGGCGCACGGTGCTTGCCAACGTGACAAGCGGCGGCAATCCCGCGCTGGTCGCGGAGGAGCAGCGCGATTTCAAGCTGTCGGCGACGTACGATCTCGACCTGTTCGACCGCGCCAATATCCTGGTCGAGTATTTCAGCAACAATTCGAAGAACACGACCGAAAGCTTCCCGCTGCTGACCCCGGCGATCGAGGCTGCGTTCCCGGATCGGGTGACGCGCGCCGCCGACGGGACGCTGCTCGCCATCGACCAGCGTCCGGTGACCTTCGCGGAGCGGTCGTCCTCACGCATCCGCTATGGCTTCAATGTGTTCGGACGGGTCGGGCAGCCTTCGCCCGAAGGCAGCAGCCAGGGCGGCCGCGGCGGTTTCCGGGCGATGATGGCGGCGGCCGCGCCCACGCCTACGCCGGCGCCTGCACCCGCTCGGCCCGCGACCGGCGACGCGGCGGCGCCTGCCGAGGCCGCAGGCGGCCAAGGCCGGATGCAGATGGACCCGGCGCGCTTTGCTGAATTGCGGACCCGGTTCTGCGCCGTCCCCGATGGCCAGGTGCCGGACCTCACCGGCGTGCCCGAACGGATGCTCGAACGTCTGAAAGGGCCTGACGGGCAGATCGATCCGGCCCGCGTCGCGGCGATGAAGCAGCGGTTTTGCTCGGCCGATGGTGCCGCCACGGGTTCGCGCACGTTCGATCCGGCGCGCTTTGCCGCCCTTCGCACGGCGCTCGCCTGCGGGGTCGAGGGCAAGGAGCCCGATATCGCCGCCCTGCCGCCCGAAGTGGCGGATCGCCTGCGCGGCCCTGACGGCCAGATCGATCGGGCACGCCTGGCAGAGCTCAGGACGCGGCTCTGCGCCGTCGATCCCGCACAGGCCGCCCAGCGCGGCGGGCGGCCAGCCGCTGACGGCCAAGGCGGGGGTGCGCCGGCGCAAGAGGGCGCTTCAGCGCGCGGTGGCGGAGAACGCGCCGGCGGCAACGCGCGTGCCGGAGGCGGTTTCGGCGGGCGCGGCGGCGGCGACGGACAGGGCCGCTGGAACCTCTCGCTCTACCACACGGTCGAACTCGGCAACACGGCGCTGATCGCGCCCGGCGGGCCGTCGCTCGACCTGCTGGACGGCGATGCGCTGGGCAGCAGCGGCGTGTCGCGTCACAAGGTCGAACTGGAAGGCGGGCTGTTCAAGGACGGGCTCGGCGCGCGGCTTTCGGCCAATTACCTGTCCGGCAGCACGGTACGGGGCAGCGGGCTTCCGGGATCGAGCGACTTGCGCTTCGGCGATCTCGCCACCTTCAACCTGCGCCTGTTCGCCAACCTGGAACAACAGGAATGGCTGACCGGCGGCGGCGACCCGGGGTTCTGGAAAGGCACCCGGCTGGGCCTGCGCGTCAACAACCTGTTCGATGCGCAGCAACGCGTGACCGATTCCACCGGGACCGTGCCGCTGCGGTACCAGCCCGCGCTGGTCGATCCGACCGGCCGGTTCGTGGAAATCGAGTTCCGCAAGATGTTCTGACGCGCGGGGGCGGGCGCTCAGAGTGCGTCCCCCGCCGCCACCCCGCTCGCCCAGGCCCACTGGAAGTTGTAGCCGCCCAGCCACCCGGTCACGTCCACCGCCTCGCCGATGGCGTAGAGTCCGGGGACCCGGCGCGCCTCCATCGTGCGGGACGATAGCTCCGCGGTGGCGATGCCGCCCAGGGTGACTTCCGCCTTGGCGTAGCCTTCGCTGCCGTTTGGCACGAAAGTCCATCCGGCCAGCCGCGCCTCCGCCGTGCGCAGGGCCGCGTCCGGCAGGTTGCCGATATCGCCTTCGCATCCGAGGCGTTCGGCAAGCGTCGCCGCCAATCGCTCGGGCAGCGCCTCGCGCAGCATGGCGCGCAGGCCAGCGCGGGGGCTCTGCCGCTTGGCTTCGATCAGCCAGCCCGTCGCGCGGTCGGGCAGGAAATCGATGCGCACGGGGTCGCCCGGCCGCCAGTAGGACGATACCTGCAGGATCGCCGGGCCGGACAGCCCGCGGTGGGTGAACAGCGCCGCCTCGCGAAAGCTCGCCTTACCCGCGCTGGCGATCACCTCGGCTGAGACGCCGGAAAGCTCGCGGAACAGGACATCGTCCCCGCCCAGTGTCAGGGGGACCAGGGCGGGGCGCGGTTCCACGACCTTCAATCCGAACCGCCGGGCCAAGTCGTAGGCGAACCCGGTCGCGCCCATCCTGGGGATCGACGGCCCGCCGGTGGCGATGACCAGCGACGGCGCACTGTCGGCGCCCACCTGGAACAGTCCGTCGGTGTGACCGACCTCGGTCACGTCCGCGCCGCAGCGAACCTCCACCGCGCCCTTCGCGCATTCGGCCAGCAGCATCGCCACGATCTGCCGCGCCGACCCGTCGCAGAACAGCTGGCCGAGCGTCTTTTCGTGCCACGCGATCCCGTGCGCCTCCACCAGGTCCAGGAAATCGCGTGGCGTGTAGCGGGCGAGCGCGGACTTCGCGAAGTGCGGATTGGCCGAGAGGTAGCGATCAGGCGCGGTCCCGAGGTTGGTGAAGTTGCACCGCCCCCCGCCGGAAATCAGGATCTTGCGCCCCGGCTCGGCCGCCTTCTCCAGCACGAGCACCCGGCGGCCGCGCTGGCCGGCGCGGGCGGCGCACATCAGGCCCGCCGCGCCGCCGCCCAGGATGATCGCATCGTATTCCATGCGCGCGCCCCTAGGCCTTCACTTTCCTGCGCGCGACTCCTAGCTGCAATGCCATGTCGCGCACGCCCGCCGGAACCCCGACTAGCCCGCAAGGGGCCGAGCGCTTTCACGAGGATCGCGCGACATACACCGTGAAGGGCGCCGGCGCGCAGCCGGACCTGGAGGCCGGGTGCGCGGCGATCCGCGAAACCGTCCGCACGCTGAAGCCGCGGCCCGGCGTGTATCGGATGCTCGACGCGCGGGGCGATGTGCTCTACGTCGGCAAGGCGCGCAGCCTGAAGGCGCGGGTGGCGAACTACACGCAGGTGAAGGCGCTCTCCAACCGCCTGCGCCGCATGGTCAGCCAGACGCGCGGCATGGAAATCGTCGTCACCAATTCGGAAGCCGAGGCGCTGCTGCTGGAAGCGCAGCTCATCAAGCGCTTCCGCCCGCCCTACAACGTGCTGCTGCGCGACGACAAAAGCTTCCCCTTCATCCTGCTGAGGGCCGAGCACGCCTTTCCCCGCATCAGCAAGCACCGCGGCGCGCGGCGGGCGAAGGGGAATTACTACGGCCCGTTCGCGAGCGCCGGGGCGGTCAACGTGACCATCAACGCGCTGCAGAAGCTGTTCCTGCTCAGGAGCTGCACGGACAGCTTTTTCGCCCGGCGTGACCGGCCGTGCCTGCTTTACCAGATCAAGCGGTGCAGCGCGCCTTGCGTGGGCCGTATCGACGCGGCCGGATACGGGGAGCTGGTGGCCGAGGCGAAGGAGTTCCTTTCCGGCAAGTCAGCCGCCGTACAGAAGAAGATCGAGGCGCAGATGGCCGAGGCGGCCGCCGCGCTGGACTTTGAACGGGCGGCCATGCTGCGCGACCGGCTGCGCGCCGCCACCGCGATCCAGGGCAGCCAGGCGATCAACGCCGCCGGGGTGGGCGATGCGGACGTGTTCGCGCTCGCGGCCAAGGGCGGACAGATGGGCATCCAGGCGTTCTTCGTCCGGGGCGGGCAGAACTGGGGGCACCGCGCGTTCTTCCCCAGTCATACCGAAGGCGAGAGCGAGGACGACGTACTCGCCAGCGTGCTCGCCCAGTTCTACGAAGAGGTGCCGCCGCCGCGCACGATCCTGCTGGACCGCGAGCTGGCAGAAGGCGCGCTTCTGGCGGAGGCACTGTGCGAGGCGGCGGGCCACCGGGTTGAGATCAGCGTGCCCCAGCGCGGCGACCGCCGCCGCCTGCTCGCCCAGGCACAGCGCAACGCGGTGGAAGCGCTGGAGCGCCGCCTGGCCGAAAGCGGCACGAAGGCGCGCATCATGCGCGAACTCGCCGAATTCCTGGAGCTGCCCGAACCGCCCGACCGGATCGAGGTCTACGACAACAGCCACATCCAGGGCACCAAGGCGGTGGGCGCGATGATCGTCGCCGGGCCCGAAGGGTATCGCAAGGGCCAGTACCGCAAGTTCAACATCAGGAGCGCGCAGACCAACGACGACTTCGCCATGATGCGCGAGGTGATCGGCCGCCGCTTCGCCCGCGCGCTGGAGGAGAACCCGGACCGCGACAGCGACACCTGGCCGGACCTGGTCCTGATTGACGGGGGCAAGGGCCAGATGTCCTCCGTCCGCGACGCGCTGGAGGAACTGGGGATCGAGGATGTCGCGGTGATCGGCATCGCCAAGGGGCCGCACCACGGGCGCGAGGGGCGCGAGGTGTTTCACTTCCCCGACGGGCGGCAAAAGACCCTGCCGACCAATTCGCCGCTCCTGTTCTACCTCCAGACCCTGCGCGACGAGGTCCACCGGTTCGCCATCGGCGCCCATCGCGCCAAGCGGAGCCGCGCCATCACTGCCAGCCCGCTCGACGAGATTCCCGGCATCGGCCCGGGGCGCAAACGCGCGTTGTTGCTGGCCTTCGGCACCGCCGGCAAAGTCCGCGCCGCGGCGCTCGAGGACCTGAAGCGCACCCCCGGCATCAGCGAAGGCGTGGCGCAGAAGATCTGGGACTTCTACCACCCCGCGGGGTGAGGACAGCGGCGCATGTCGCGCGCAACGGGCGGCCATGCGTGATCGATTTCGCGCAAACGAAAAGGGCGCCAGATCGCTCCGACGCCCTCTCCGGTGATACCGCCATCAGGATATCAGGACTGGCGGGTGCCCGTCATCGCCATCGCGCCGAATGCGCCGGCGTTGACCGAACCGGTCAGGGTGTCGCCATCGACGGTGGCGTTGCCTTCCAGCTTCATCGGCATGGGGACGGTCATGTTCATCGTCCAGGTCAGGGTGTTGCCATCGATCTTGCCGTTTTCGACCTCCATCGATCCCATCGCGCCGGCGTTCTTGCCGCTGAACGTGCCGTCGCCGTTGTCGGTGATGGTGAACACGCTCTTCTGATCGCCCATCGGGGTCTTGGTCACGCAATCGTAGCTGCCGGCAACGCTCATATCGTCTCTCCTTCGGAAATGATGGAACATTCAATCGGGCCCGCTGACACCGGTGTCAATACGGGCCTGGGTTCAATTGGGCGCGTGGTCAGAACTCGCTGGCCGAACGGTATTCGATCGGCAGGCCGATCCCTGCCAGCTGGCTGTCGATCACCTTGCGGTCGCCCACCACAATCACGACCATGCGGTCCGGTTGCAGGTATTCGCGTGCGGCCGCATCGATCGCATCGGCATCGATGGCGCGATAGATTTCGGGCAGGCGTGCCTGGTAATCGTCGGGCCGGCCGAAGCGCTGGTTGCTGATCAGCGCGCCCAGCACGGCGGCGTTGGTCTGGTAGCGGGTCGGCAGGTTGGCGATGTTGCCTTCGGTGACGCGCTGCAGCTCCGCCGGCTCCACCCCGCGCGTTGCGGGAAAGGCCTTCATCTGGTCGATCACCGCGCGGATCGAATCCCCGGTGCGGTCGGCCTGGACCATCGTCTGGACCACCGCGCTGCGCGGCCCCGCGCTGGAGGCGATGCCGCTGCGAATGCCGTAGGTCCAGCCCTTCGTTTCCCGCAGGTCCATGTTGAGGCGCGAGAGGAAACCGTTGCCGATCACCTCGTTGGCCAGATCGAGCGATTCCAGCCCCTGCTGGGCCCCCGTGATCGGCAGCACCCGGCCGAACAGGAGGACGGAACTGGGCGAATTGGGCCTGTCTATGACGACGATCCGCGGGGTGGGGGCGGGCACGGGTGCGGCAAGGTTCTTGGGTTGCGCGGTGCCGGCGGGCGCGGTCCAGTTGCCCAGCGCCGCCTCCAGCCGGGGGAGCAGATCGGCCATGGTGACGTCGCCCACCACGGTGATGCGCGCGGCATCGGGGCGGATCCAGTTGCCATGTTCCGTGCGCAGCGCGGCGGGGGTCAGCGCCTGGACCACCTCGGGCTTGCCCAGCGCGCCGACGGAGCCATACGGGTGCGCCGCGCCATAGAGGATCGGGTCGAGCGCGCGGCCCGCCAGCGCCTGGGGCGACGCGAGCGCCTGCTGGATACCCGCGAGCCGCTGGTTCTTGACCCGCGTCACATCGCCTTCAGCGAAGGCGGGGTTGCGGATCACGTCGGCCATGAGGGCCAGTGAGGGGGTGAGATTGGCCGTCAGCGCGGTCATCCGCACCACGCTGGCGTCGCGGTCGGTGCCGGTGCCGATGTCCGCGCCCAGCCGCTCCTCTTCCTCGGCGATCTGCTGGGCGGTGCGGGTGGTCGTCGCTTCGTCCAGCAGGTCCATCATCAGGCTCTGTGTGCCGGCGCGGGCGGCCCCGTCGGCGGCGATGCCGGCGTCGAACTCAACCGCCATGCTCACCTTCGGAATCGCGGTGCGGCGTGCAAGGGTGACAGGAATGCCGTTGGACAGCCTGGCATGCTCGACCGTGGGGAAGGTCAGCGGCTTGACCGGGCCGACTTCCGGCATGGCGCGGGGTGGGCCCTGAACGATCGGCGGCGCGGGCTTCTTCGCGTCCGGCGCAGGCGCGGGCACGGTGCCTTCGTCGCCCCAGCCGCCCAGCAGCGCGCCTTTCTCGGTCCGCGGGCCGGGCACGATGGCAAGCTTGTACACCGGACGGCTAAGCCAGCGCTGCATCGCGCCCTTGACCTCACCCGGCCGGACCGAGGCGAGCGAGCGGAGCTGCTTGATGTAGAATTCCGGATCGCCGGTGTAGAGCTCCCCTTCGGCCAGGGTCATGCCCTTGCCGCCGAAGTCGCCCACCTGTTCCAGCCCGTCGATCTGGCCGCTGACGATCTGCGTGGCGGCGCGGCGCAGTTCGTCCTCGGTGGGTCCGCTGGCGATGTAGTCCGCAATCAGCGCGTCCAGCCGGGCCTCAGCCACCGCGCGGTCCACGCCGGGGCGGATATCCATGCTCACCGCCGCGGTGCCGAGCTGTTCTTCCTGGTCGTAATACGCCGCGACGTTCACCGCCAGCTGCTCCTCGCGCACCAGCGCCGTGTCGAGGCGCGATGAAGCGAGGCCGCCCAGCACGTGCATGCCGACCTGGAGCGCCGTGCCGTCGGCGTCCTTCATGCCGGGGCCGGTCCACAGGCGATAGACGCGGGTCTGCGGGACCTGGTCGGCGACATCGCGGCTGACGGGCGCGGCCAGGTTGACCGGCGCGGCGACGGCGGGGGTCACTTCGGGCCCGCGGGGAATGTCTCCAAACCAGCGGGTGACCTTGGCACGCGCGGTTTCGACGTCGATATCGCCGGTCAGCGCCAGCACCACGTTGTTGGGGCCGTAGTTGTTGCGGAACCATTCCCGCACGTCCGCGATCGACGCCGCGTCGAGATCGGCCATCGAGCCGATGGTGGAATGGCGATAGGGGTGGCCGACGGGCAGCAGTCCATCGTTGATGAGATAGCGGACGAGCCCGTAGGGCTGGTTATCGCCCTGGTTCTTCTCGTTCTTGACGACACCGCGCTGCTTGTCGAGCTTGTCCTGGTTCACCGCGCCCAGCAGGTGGCCCATGCGGTCGCTTTCCATCATCAGCGCCAGGTCGAGCGCGCCGGTGGGCACCGTTTCGACGTAGTTCGTCCGGTCAGGGCTGGTCGAACCGTTGGTGCCGGTTGAACCTGCGGCCTCCAGCGGAATGTCGAAGTTCTCCACGTTCTCGCTGCCGGTGAACATGATGTGTTCGAACAGGTGGGCAAAGCCGGTGCGCCCGCGCGGTTCGTGCTTGGACCCCACGCGGTAATACGTCGTGACGCCGACCACCGGCGCCTTGCGGTCGGTGTGGACGAGCACGGTCAGACCGTTGTCGAGCGTGAATTTCTCGTACGGAATGGCCACTGCATCAAGCAGGGTGGCGACATCCGCCGGCGCGGCTTCGGCTGCGGGGGCGACGGGTGCCAAGGGCGTTTCGGCAGGCACCGTGGCGCAGGCGGTGAGGGAAAGGGCCAGCAGGCTGGCGGATGCGAAGCGGAACGACATGAAGGAAGGCCCCCGGTTGAAGCGAACGGTTTGACGGCAGGATTATGGCGCGTGCGGGCGGTGCGTCACCACTTTTCGACTAACCGCATTCGCCAGCGCATCAGCGCGCGTGAAATGGACCGGTTTCAGCTTGTGCTGCACGAACAGCGCGGCCTGATCGGTGTAGTGGACGCTGCCGGGCCGGGTGGTCGCGGCGCCGAAGGGCTGGATCGACTGGCTGGCGACCGGCTTGCCCGGCGCCCATTCGACGAACATCAGGAAGCTGTCGCCATGCTTCACCGCCAGGCGACCGTCGCTGTCGACATCCCACAGGGTGGACGCACGCAAGGTGTCGCTGCCACCGTCGAGCGGCAGGTCTATCGCGTGCGGACCCGGCCCCTGGCGCAGGCGCAGCACGCTCTGCATCGGGGGGTCGAGCCGGCCGAAATGCCTGGTCAGGTGCGCGGCGGCGTCTGCCAGCATTGTGCGCACGGGCTTCAGCGGTCGCCCGTTGTAGGCGTCGCTCATCGCCGTGCGCATGACCAGCAGCGCCAGCGCATCGGCCCGCCCCGCGCCGTCGCTCGTCATGTCCCAGCCGGCCATGATCCGTTGCGCCTGGCCCAGCCTGGCATCCCCGCGCGTGTCGAGCGCGGCGATGCCGTCGAGCACCTGCTTGACATACCCGGTGCGTTCCCAGCCGGTATCGTACTTGATCCGCTCTAGCTCCGCCCGGCTGATGCGGGGCGTTTCCGCCAGCAGCCTGGCGGCGCGATAGGCCCGGTTGGTCATCTTGAGTTCGACACCCATTTCCGGCGCCACGCTTTCGGGCGAAAGGTCGCTTCCTGGCCCCGCCGCCACGAAGGGCGTGTTGTTGGCATTGAACAGATAGCCCGATGCAGGATTCACGTAGTGCGGCAGGCTGTCATACGGCACCAGCGACTGCCAGATGAGGTCGCTGCGGTCGCCCGGCAGCACGCCGCGCCAGTCCGGCCCGCGATGCCGTTGCGGGATCGCCGCGTTGTACCAGTAGGCGATCGTCCCGCTCTTGTCGGCGTAGATGAAGTTCGTCCCGGGAATTGCCTGGCGGGCGAGGATGCCCTGCCATTCGGCAAAGGTCTTCGCCTTGTTGAGCGCGTAGTAGGCGTCGAGCTGGTCGATCGTGTCCATCCCGCCATAGCGAAAGGCGTACACGCCGCTCTCGTTGCGTATGGCTGGACCGTGGACGGTGCGCAGAACCTCACGCGGGACCGGCACTACGAACGGGCCGAACCGCACCGGCAGGCGCACGGTGCGGCGCTGGAGCGGCAACCACTTGCCATCCATGCGATAGCGCGTGCCGCTGTCGTCCAGCACCAGTTTGTACACGTCCACCATGTCCGGCTGGTTCACCGTGTTGGTCCAGCCAAGATCGCGGTTGTGGCCGAGGAACGGGAACGGGCTGCCGGGGAAGGTTGCGCCGGCAAAGTGCCAGCCTTCCCCGCTTTCGACGACCAGTTCGTACCACGCCACCCCGCCTTCGAGCGGCTGGTGGCTGTTGGAGACGAGGCGCGTCACGCCGTCGCCTGATCGGGCGGGCGCGATGGCGAAGGCGTTGGATCCGGCGTGCTCCGCCGCCTCCCGGTCGGGCAGGGGCCCGCGAAGCGTGGGGCCCGGGTCGGGCAGCAGCGTCTCGCCCCCGGCAAGCGGCGCGATCGTGTTGTTGAGGCCGAAGAAGAACGGGCTGCGCAGGGCGAATCCTGCCGCGACGTCGCGCCCGTTTACCGGGAACAAGTTGCCAAGTTTCACCTCGCCCGGATGGGCCGCGGCGTAATCGTTGAGCCCGGTGGCGTACCCATCGAGCAGGGCGCGGGTGCGCGGCGCCAACCTGTCGTAGTGACGATCGACCGTGCCGCGCGCGTCCAGCAGGGCGAGCACGTAATCGAACATCGCGCCTTCCTCGCCCCGGATCGCGCCATAGCGGCCGCGGGTCATCGCGATGACATCCTGCAGGGTGAAGAAGTCATCCTCCGCGTGGGCCTGCGCCACCCCGTAAGCGACGTCGGCGTCGGTGCGGCCGTAGATATGCGGCACGCCCCATTCGTCGCGCACGATCTCTGCGCTGTAGGCACGGGCGGGCGGGGCCGGGGCAGGGCTGGCCGCGAACGGTTCCCATGTCATCAGCCCGATCGCGGCAATTGCGGCAAGCGCCAGAACCGCCAATCCTGTCCGGATGCCCCACTTGCGCATGTCCGCTCTCCCGTCCTTGCCATAGCGGGGCGTCGACCGGTTGCAATCGTGATATCGAAAGGCCTGAAACGAAACGCAAAAAGATTTCGGCGCTTGCGGTGCGCCTATATCGGCTGATGCGTGTCCAACCAGTCCAGCGCCGCATCGAAACGCATGCCGTGCAGCCGCTCGATCTCCGCGTCCGCGGACAGCCGCTCCGCCGCCGAAAACGCGCGGCTGCTGTCCTTGGCATGCTGGCGCAACAGATCGTCCGCTTCTGCGGCAGGCGCGGGCAGCCGGTCGAGCCCGAGATGGGCCGCCGCGCGATCGGCGGTGTCGGCGGGGCGCGCGACGATGTCGGCGAAGTCCATCCTCATACCCTCGACGCGCCCCATTGCCTCCGTGAACAGCCGTTCCTGCATTGCGTGGAGGAGAGCCGCGATGTGCGCCGACTGGTCGAGAGGATCGCCGCTTGCCGCCAATGCCTTGCCCAGCGCGCGCTGCCACCGGGCATCGGTTGCGGAGATCTGGGCGCAGAGCCGGGCGCAGAAAGCGATCCGGTCCCGTCCCCCGCGAAACACCGCAGCGACAAACGCCCGCCGCTCCATCGAGACGAACACCCCGCGAACCTCGCGCCCGGGTGTGCAAATCTCGCGCAGGGCGATATTCGCCCAGTTGCTTGGCTTGATGACGACCGGTGCATCATCGGTTCCTGCGCGGGAAAGGCAGGAGAGCGCGTGATCGAGCAACGCGTCCATTCCGGTCACCGCCTGGCCCGCGACGATTGCGGCGCGCTGGCTGGCGAGGTCTGTCAGCGCCTGCGGCTCTTTCAGGACAAGGGACATTGTCGAACGGCCCAACAACCTCGCGAGCAGGGTCGATCCGCAAAAGCCGACATGAAATATGAAGCGCCGGGTCCCGGTCTCGGCGCGTTCGCCAAGGGTCAGTTGCCGTACCGTCTCCCCGCCCCAGAACCGCTCGCGCCCATCGAGAAACGTTGCCCGGCCCAGGTCATCGCGCGTTGTTTCGACAAACAACTGGTCGCCCTGTACGGCGTCGAGCCGGTGGAGGAACTGCAGCGTGCTGCCATCCGGGGTGACGTTCGCCATGGGGCGGCTTTAGCGCGGGATGGTCCGGCGTCTAGGCCGCGTCACCGTGCCAGTGACCCGGCGTTTTGTCGCCCCGATGGTGCCCTTTGCGGATTTCCCCCCGTGATACCCTTGTGTTGCATTTCCGCAACGCTATCTCTTGCTGGCAATCACGAGGGGCTATCATGAATCTCGAAAAATTTACCGACCGCGCCAAGGGCTTCATCCAGAGCGCCCAGACCGTCGCCATCCGCATGAACCACCAGCGGATCACGCCTGAACATCTCGCCAAGGCCCTACTGGAGGACAGCGAAGGCATGGCGGCCGGCCTCATCACGCGCGCCGGCGGTAATCCGGCGGTCGCGGTGCAGGGGATCGACGCCGCGCTGGCCAAGATCGCTGCTGTCAGCGGCGGCGGCGCGCAGCAGACGCCCGGCCTCGACAACGATGCTGTCCGGGTCCTCGACCAGGCGGAACAGCTCGCCAGCAAGAGCGGCGACAGCTATGTCACCGTGGAGCGCATATTGCTCGCCCTCGTGCTCGCCAGCACCACCGCGACGGGCCAGGCGCTGAAAGCGGCCGGGCTCACCGCGCAGTCCCTTGAAACGGCGATCACCGACTTGCGCGGCGGCCGCCATGCGCACAGCGCCAGCGCGGAGGAGAGCTACGACGCGCTGAGCAAATATGCGCGCGATCTCACCGAAGTCGCCAAGAGCGGCAAGCTCGATCCGGTGATCGGCCGGGACGAAGAAATCCGCCGCACCGTCCAGATCCTCGCCCGGCGCACGAAGAACAACCCGGTGCTGATCGGCGAACCCGGCGTCGGCAAGACGGCGATCGCCGAAGGGCTGGCGCTGCGCATCGCCAACGGCGACGTGCCTGACAGCCTGAAGGATCGCAAGTTGATGGCGCTCGACATGGGCAGCCTCATCGCGGGCGCGAAGTACCGCGGCGAGTTCGAAGAGCGGCTCAAGGCCGTGCTGGACGAGGTGAAGGGCGCGGAAGGCGACATCATCCTGTTCATCGATGAAATGCACACGCTGATCGGCGCCGGCGCATCGGAAGGATCGATGGACGCCGGCAACCTCCTGAAGCCGGCGCTAGCCCGTGGCGAACTCCACTGCATCGGGGCGACGACGCTCGACGAATACCAGAAATACGTCGAGAAGGACGCGGCCCTCCAGCGCCGTTTCCAGCCGGTCTTCGTCGGCGAACCCACCGTGGAGGACACGATATCGATCCTGCGCGGCCTAAAGGACCGCTACGAGCTGCATCACGGGGTGCGTATCACCGACGCGGCGATCGTCGCCGCCGCCACGCTCAGCCATCGATATATCGCCGACCGCTTCCTGCCCGACAAGGCGATCGACCTGATGGACGAGGCGGCCAGCCGGATCCGCATGGAGGTGGAGAGCAAGCCCGAAGAGATCGAGAACCTCGACCGGCGGATCATCCAGCTCAAGATCGAGGAAATGGCCCTCGGCCGCGAGACGGACCAGGCATCCAAGGACCGGCTCGCCGCCCTGCGCGAAGAGCTTGGCAATCTGGAGCAACAGTCCAGCGAGCTTACCACCCGGTGGCAGAACGAGCGCGACAAGATCGCCGCGGAAGGCAAGATCAAGGAAGCGCTCGACGCCGCGCGGATCGAACTGGAACAGGCGCAGCGCGAAGGCGATCTCGCCAGGGCGGGAGAGCTGTCCTACGGCCGCATTCCGGAACTGGAAAAGCAACTGGCCGCTGCGCAGGGACAGGCGGAAAACGCCCTCCTGCGCGAGGAAGTGACTGCCGACGACATCGCCAGCGTGGTCAGCCGCTGGACCGGCGTGCCCGTCGACAAGATGCTCGAAGGCGAGCGCGACAAGCTGCTCAACATGGAAAGCGCGCTGGGCGCCCGGGTGATCGGGCAGGCCAAGGCGGTGGAAGCGGTGAGCAAGGCGGTCCGCCGCGCCCGTGCCGGGCTGCAGGACCCGGGGCGGCCGCTCGGCAGCTTCCTGTTCCTCGGCCCCACCGGCGTCGGCAAGACCGAGCTTACGAAGGCACTCGCCGGATTCCTGTTCGATGACGATGCCGCGATGGTGCGCATCGACATGAGCGAGTTCATGGAAAAGCACGCGGTCAGCCGGCTGATCGGTGCGCCCCCGGGTTACGTCGGCTACGACGAAGGCGGCGTGCTTACCGAAGCGGTGCGGCGGCGGCCGTACCAGGTCGTGCTGTTCGACGAGGTCGAGAAGGCACACGCAGACGTGTTCAATATCCTGCTGCAGGTGCTCGACGACGGGCGGCTGACCGACGGGCAGGGCCGCGTGGTCGATTTCTCGAACACGCTGATCATCCTCACCTCAAATCTCGGCAGCCAGTACCTGGCGCAGCTGGAGGACGGGCAGGACGTCGAGAGCGTGGAGCCGCAGGTGATGGACGTGGTGCGCGCGCACTTCCGCCCGGAGTTCCTGAACCGGCTCGACGAGATCATCCTGTTCCACCGCCTGGCGCAGGAGCACATGGCCCCCATCGTCGATATCCAGGTCGGCCGGGTGCAGAAGCTGCTCAAGGATCGCAAGATCGCGCTCGACCTAACCGATGCGGCGCGTCGCTGGTTGGGGCGGGTGGGCTACGACCCGGTCTATGGCGCACGGCCGCTGAAGCGCGCGGTGCAGCGCTACGTGCAGGACCCGCTGGCGGAGATGATCCTCTCCGGCGAAGTGCCCGACGGCAGCACGGTGCAGGTGGACGAGGGCGACGGCGAGCTGACGATGGCGGTCGCCTGATACCTTTCCGATCGCGAAACAAAAAAGGGCCCCGGTTTCCCGGGGCCCTTTCTTTTTGGGTCTGCGATGTGGGTCTCAGAACCCGACCGTCGCGTTCGCGAAGAACGTACGACCCGCATAATCGAAGTTCGACGAGAGCGGCGCATTGCCGATCGTGGTCACCGCGGCGGAAATCCGCGGCGGCTTCTTGTCGAACATGTTGCGGACACCGAAGGTGAACTCGAACTTGTCGTTCACGTCGAACTGAACCGACGCGCTGTGCAGGAAGTAATCCGGCACCTCGAGCAGGTAGTTGTCGCGATAGAGCTGGGCCAAGGCCTCGTCCACCGTCCCGGTCGTCTCGTCGTACGCGAAGTAGTCGTACGTGCCCGAGCTTCCGTCGATCCAGGACAGACCGTAGCGGAGCAGCGCCCGGCCGACCTTGTAGGTCGCGTCGAAGCTACCCGTCCAGTCCGGCGTCACGTAGGTGCCGTTGGCGTCGGTCAGGAACTCGTCCGGGAACAGGCGGCTCGACTGTTCGGTGTAGTGCGTGACGCTGGCATTCAGCGTCAGGCGGTTGTCGAACAGCAGGTCCGTCGCGAAGCGGCCGTTGAACTCGTAGCCCTTCACGATGTCCGTCGACAGGTTCACGTAGCCGTTGTTGACGGTGAGGCGGTTGTTCGCATCACGCGTCTGCAGGCGGCAGAACCCTTCGTTCGGATCGAACGCGGTGTCACCGTAGCAGCGGCTGAGGATGTTACCCGCACCCAGCTGCGACACACCGTTGTCCACCTTGATGTCGAAGTAGTCGAGCGCCAGGCTCAGGCTACCGATCGACGAAGGCAGCGGCGGCTGCGCCACGACACCGACCGACCAGTTGCGCGACGTTTCGGCTTCGAGACCGAACGATGCGCCGCCGAGGCTGAAGGTGGTGATGCTGCTGTTCTGCTGGAACGTGGCGACATCCAGGCCGATCGCGGCGCAGTTAGCGGCACGAATCTGCTGGTTGGGCGAGTAGGCACCCGGGTTCGGGTTGCCGTTCGCCCGCGGGAAGTTGTCCGCGTCGCACGGGTCGGTACCCGCGCCCAGGAACCCGCTGGTCGCACCCAGGAACTGCTCGGCCAGCGCCGGTGCGCGGTACGAGGTGCCGTAGCTGGCGCGGAAGCCGAAGCCACGGAACAGTTCCCATTCGCCCGCGACCTTGTACGTGAAGTCGCTGCCGTACGAATCGTAGTCGGTGTAGCGACCCGAAGCGTTAAGGCTCAGGTTCTGGAAGAACGGACGATCGCCCAGAAGCGGCAGGTAGAGTTCGGCGAACGCTTCCTTGACGCTGTCGGTGCCGCGGGTCGGCTGCGAGGTCGTGAGACCGTACAGGTTGCCGTTGATCGCGTTGATGTCCGGCGTGTCGTTGATCTTCTGCTTGCGGTACTCGAGACCCAGCGCGAGCTGGGCTTCGCCACCGGGCAGCGTGAACAGCGGGCCGTCGACCGAGGCGATTGCCGTGGTTTCGCGGAACTGGTTGGTGCTCTGCGTGTCGGCAAGGATGTAGTCCTTGAACGCCTGCGGCAGACGTCCGCCGATCGTGTCAGCGTTGAGGACCGGCGCCGGAACGCAGCTGGCGATCGACGCGGCGGCCGCACAGCTGAAGGTCCCGTTCGCGTTCTGGACGACGTTCAGCGAAGTCGCGAGGCGATCGGTCAGGAACGACTGGATGTTGTTCTCGCCGTCGGTCCACGACTTGCCGACGTAGACGTCGTAGCGCCAGCCGGGGAACGCGAAGTCGCCCCGGATGCCGCCGCCGGCCCGAACGTAATCGACCTTCTGGCTCGAGTCGGTCAGGCCGAAGCCGACAAACGCACGCGCGGCGATGATCTGGCCGCTCGAGGTTTCGTTCGGAGCGAGGAACGCGCCGTTGCGGAAGATCGCCGGAAGCAGCGGGCTGCCGCGCAGATAGTCGAGCGAAAGCTGGCGATACAGCGGAGCCGACGACTTACGACGGGTGGCAAGCACTTCGCCGTAGATCTCGGCATTGCCGAGCGCCTGCAGGTCGTACGTGGCCGACAGGAAGCCGGTGTAGGTCTTGACCGGGCTGATCAGGAATTCCTGCTGGCTCGCCGGGTCGAACGAATCGCGATCGTAGGTGCCGACGCCGAGGAAGCCGGGGGTCGCACCGCCGGCATTGCCCGCGACGGGAACGAAGCGGTTGAACCGGCCGGGGAGACCCGACGTACGGCCGATACCGTCGCGCGTCGGCACGCCGAGGGTGTTGATCGTCACGCCGCCGTTGTCGAGCGTGAAGCAGTTGCGGGGGTCACCGATCGGGTACGGGTCGGCCGAACCGAATTCGCTGCCCTCGCCATCGAGGTAACCCGGGATCGGGCACGACGTGAAATCGACGTCGTTCAGGCGGAGGCCGTCGCGCTTGCGATATTCGAGCGAGCCGATGAGGTTGAACCGGCCGGCGTCCACACCGAAGGTGGCGGCGATGCGGCGGTCGATACCCGCGCCCACTTCCGGCACGTTGACTTGCGCCTGGAGGCTGAGGCCCCGCAGCTTCTGGTCGGTGATGATGTTGACGACGCCTGCGATCGCGTCCGAACCGTAAATCGACGAGGCGCCGGCCTTCAGGATCTCGATGCGCTCGATGATGGCGGTCGGCAGGACGTTGAGGTCAGCCGAGAGAACCGCGCCGCGAGTACCGGCGGGCGCCAGGCGGCGACCGTTCAGCAGGATCAGCGTACGGGCCGGGCCGAGGCCGCGCAGGCCGAGCGTGTTGGCGCCGGTGCCGCCGTCGACGACGAAGCCGCTGTAGTAGTTGTTGATCTGGCCCGCGCCGGCGGTCACTTCGGTGCTCTGCAAAGCATCGGTCGCGCTGTTGAAGCCGGCCTGGGTGATCTCGTCGGCGGTCACGACGGTGATCGGCTCGACGGTGGAGTATTCGTCGCGGCGGATGCGCGAGCCGGTGACGACGATCGCGCCGGCCGTGTCGCTGCCGTCAGCGCTGGAGATCGTGCTCTCCGGATCGCAGATGCCGTCCGAGTTCTGGTCCGGGCAGTCGGGCGGGCTGGCCGCGGCCGAGTCCTGCGCAAATGCCGGAGCGGCGAAGAAGCCTGCGGCCAGTACGGCGGCGCAAACCGAGGTTGAACCGCGCAATGCGGCCTTGGATAGGAATTTCACGGTTGTAGTCCCCTTGAACCGTTGGCCGGATTGGCCGTGATAGTACGTGACGTTGTCAGCCCCGGGCGCGATGAATCGCACGACCGGCTACTGCCAGACCGGGGCAATTGAAGCTAACGGCCGCGGGCGGGCAACCGCTTTCACAGAATTGTAGCGCAATCGCCCGCCAGTGTGACACTCTGGCCACATATTGGCGCCTCGCGTGCGGACTCAGCGCTACCGCGTTGACAAGACAGGGAAACGTCCGGTGCGGCGACCGATCAGCTGACGCGCTTGCCCTTCACGCCGATCTGCCCGTTGATGCGGATGAAGTAGCTGCCGAGCGAGGCCTTCTTCAGCACCACGGTGTCGCCGGCCTTTGCCTCGGCAAGGCGGGCGGGCGCGTTCGCGACCTGCCAGGTCGCACCTTCCTTCGTCTTGAACAGGAAGGTATCGCTCTGCGTGTAGCGCACGCCGGTGATGGTCGTCTCCAGCATTTCCATGTCGGGCGCATCGTCGTCGCCGCCGAAAATGCCGAGGTCCGGCAGGGCGAACCCGAACAGGCCGCGCCGGGTGCGCTTGATCTCCGCCTGGTCCACGATGCGCAGCTCGCCCTTGTCGGTCGCCGCGACGACGACCGGCACCGCGGCGTCGTAGCAGGCGAGGCGCGCGGCAGGGTCCTGCTGGCCCTGGCAGGCACGAAGCGCGGCGAGGTGATCGGTCGAAGCGCCGGCGTCTTGCGCGGACGCAGAGGATGCAAGCAACGCCATCGCCATCACGGGCGCGGCGGCAAGGGGCAGTCTCGTCATCTGGCTGACCTCTGGAAAAAGGGCGGGGATGGGCGCGTTCGCGGCTCAATTGGCACAGAAACGGACATGTTTCCAACTGTCACCGCTTTGCCACAGTTCTGCTCATAGTGCGCGCGCCCCATGCGTAGTGCGTTGCGGAGCTAAGCGGCGCTGGCCTAAGGGCGCCGACAGTCGGGGGAAGTCCCGATGACGCATTTTCCATTGGCGCCAGGACACGTCGCCAAGACATGAGGGGAATTGAATGTCCAACCGTTACAACAAGGCTGCGCTGCTCGCCGGCACGATCATGGCTTCGCTCGTGATCGCGACCCCGGCGCACGCCCAGTCCGACAGCCAGCCGCAGGAAAACCCGGTCGGCACCGACATCGATGCGGACGCCGGTACCGGCGGTGAAGCGATCGTCGTCACCGGCTCGCGCATTCAGCGCCGCGACCTGACCTCGACCAGCCCGCTCGCCACGGTCCAGGACGAAGAGTTCAAGCTCTCCGGCGCCGTGAACGTGGAGCAGGTGATCAACACCCTGCCGCAGGTCGTGCCGGGCGCGACCTCGTTCTCGAACAACCCGGGCGGCGGCGTCGCCACCCTGAACCTGCGCGGCATCGGCGCGGCCCGCACCCTGGTGCTGGTCAACGGCCGCCGCTGGGTTTCGTACGACACCTCGCAGGTCGTCGACCTCAACACGATCCCGCAGTTCCTGCTCGACAGCGTCGACGTGGTGACCGGCGGTGCTTCGGCCGTGTACGGTTCGGACGCGCTTTCGGGCGTCGTCAACTTCCGCCTGAAGCAGGACCTCAGCGGCGTGGAAGCCGGCGGCCAGTACTCGATCACCGATCGCGGTGACGGTGCGCGCTACCAGGGCTACCTCGCTGTCGGCGCCAACACGTCTGACGGCCGCGGTAACGTGACCGCCTTCGCCGAATACTACAACCGCAAGGCCGTGTTCCAGGGCGCCCGCGATTTCTCGCGCTTCGCGCTGGGCGACGATGGCGACGTGCTTTCGCCCGGTGGTTCGCCGACGACCCCGCAGGGCCGTGTCTCGGTCGCCCCGACCGCGGTCGTCGGGGTCGATCCCGATGGCACCGGTCCGCTGCAGGCCCCCACGCTGGTTCGCGGCGTCGGCAACTACGCCACCGCGTTCGGCGCCAACTTCGGCTCGCCCGGCGTGTCGGATGTCTTCGACGTTCCCGGCGACTACTACAACTACGCCCCGGCGAACTACCTGCAGGTTCCGCAGGAGCGCTACACGATCGGCGGCTACGGTCACTACGAGATCTCCGACGCGGTCACCGCGTTTGTCGAAGCGACCTTCGTCAACAACCGCGTGGCCAACGAACTGGCCGCGACCCCGGTCGGCGGCACGTTCAACGTGAACCTCGCCGCGGTGCAGCCGTATCTCTCGGCCGCTGATTTCGCTGCCCTGCAGCAGATCGACGCCAACGAAACGGCGATCAACGCGGCGCGCGCCGCAGCCGGCCTTGCCCCGCTGTTCGGCCCGCAGGCCGGTGGCCTCAACGCCCAGGACCCCGGTATCGTGCAGCTCGGCATCAGCCGCCGCATCCTCGAAACCGGCGCCCGCAACGCGCTCGACGAGCGTAACGCATTCCGCGTCCTCGCCGGTGTCCGCGGCCCGGCCTTCGCGAACTGGAACTACGAAGCGTACTACAGCTACGCCCGTACCCGGAACGCGCAGATCCAGTCCGGCAACATCTCGCAGTCGGCTTACCGCCGGGCTGTCGAGAACGGCGACATCAACGTGTTCGGCGCCGGCACGCTCAGCCAGGCAGACGTCGATGGCATCTCGATCCTCGCCCAGAACGGCGAAGTCTCGACGCTGCAGGTCGCTTCGGCCTCGCTTTCGGGCACGCTCGGCAGCTTCGGCTGGGGCGGCGATGCCATCGGTCTCGCGATCGGCGCCGAATACCGCAAGGTCGGCGCAGAGTTCATCCCGGACACGGCGCTGTCGTCGGGTGACGTGGTCGGCTTCAACGCCGGCGATCCGACCGCGGGCAGCTACAGCGTGAAGGAAGTGTTCGGCGAAGTTCGCGTTCCGCTGATCGCCGATCGTCCGTTCTTCCACCGCCTGGAGCTCAACGGCGCGGCCCGTTACTCCGACTACTCGCTCGAAGCGGTAGGTGGCACCTGGACCTATGCTGGCGGCGCCGAATGGGCTCCGTTCGCGGACCTCACCTTCCGTGGCCAGTACCAGCGTGCGGTGCGCGCACCCAACGTGGGCGAACTGTTCGGCGGCCAGTCGAACGGCTTCCCGGGGGCGACCGATCCGTGCGCGCTCGCTTCGGCGGCGACCGACGCCACCGTGCGTGACCTCTGCATCCAGACGGGCGTTCCCGCCGGTCTCGTGGGCACCGCGGGCCTGCAGCCTGCAACCCAGATCCAGGGTCTGTTCGGCGGCAACCCGGACCTCGAGGAAGAAACCTCCGACACCTACACCGCCGGTGTGGTCTTCCGTCCGTCGTTCATCCCGCGCCTCAACATCGCGGTCGACTACTTCAACATCAAGGTCGAGAACTACATCTCGACCCTGGGTGGTGGTCTGAACGGCGCGCTGAACCTGTGCTACAACGTCATTCAGGACATCAACAGCGCCTACTGCCAGGCCTTTGCGACGGGTCGTAACCCGGCCAACGGCCAGATCGGCGACAGCGGCTTCCTGCCCCTCATCGGCAACGCCAACGTGGCGAAGGTCGAAACGGCGGGTGTCGACTTCCAGGTCGATTACAGCCTGCCGCTGAACATGGGTCTGTTCGATGAATCGTCGAAGCTGAACTTCTTCTTCCTCGGCACCTACACCGACACCTTCAAGTTCTACGCGGTGCAGGATCTGGATGCGTTCGACGAATGCGCCGGTCGCTTCGGCCAGCTCGTCTGCGGCAACCCGCAGCCGAAGTGGAAGTGGAGCAGCCGCCTGAGCTGGATCGACGGTCCGCTGACCACCAGCATCCGCTGGCGTCACCTGGGCAAGGTGCGTGACGACGATGACTCGACGGACTACGTCGTCGAGGAGCTGAAGGCATACAACGTCTTCGACCTCGCCCTTGGCTTCGACATCACGGAACAGCTCAGCCTGTCGATGGGTGTGAACAACATCTTCGACAAGAAGCCGCAGGTGATCGGCGACAACCAGGAGCAGGCGAACACCTACCCGGGTGTGTACGACGTGCTCGGCCGCGACTACTTCGTCTCGGCCAGCCTGAAGTTCTGATCGACTTCAGCGTTTGAGAATTGGGGCGGCGTTCGAAAGGACGCCGCCCTTTTTCTATTGATCGCAAGCGGGCGCCGGGACGTGCGTGCCCGGGATGGTTTACCCGCGACGGCTGACGAGGTGGCGGAAATCCGCGAACGATCCGTCACCAGGCGCGACGGACAGCGGCCGGGCCGCGACCTGCTCCAGCCCCACCCGTCTCAGCGTCTCGCGCAAGGCGTCTTCGTCCGCGATGGCGCGGCACGCCTGTTCCAGCGCCGCGATCCGGCCGCTTTCGCCGATGGCGAGCGCTTCGATTCTATCGATCATTCCGCGCGCGGCGTCCGCCCCATCACTGGCGGTCCGGGCGAGCGCCTGCCTGATCGCTTCGGCAATCTCGAACGCAGGCGACTGCTTTCCGAACGAGGCTTCCGCCTCGGCCACCGCATCACCGAACGCCGATGGTATCGCGCCGGCGTGCGGGGGCAGCGCACGCAGGCTCAGCCGCGCCGCCTCGGGCAAGGCCTTCGCCTCGATCGCCCAGGCAATCGCGCCTTTGCGAGCGAGGTTGTGCTGCAGCAGCGGGCCGTCCGCCCGGTGCGTAAGCATGCCGACCGATCCGCCGGGGCGGAGCACGCGGGCGACTTGCGCGAACGCGACCGGCAGATCGCCGTATTCAAGCGCGAACTGGCTGGTGACGGCATCGAAATGCGCCGCCGGAAATGGCAGGTGCTCCATCGCGATGCCGCCTGTCGACACGGTGCCGGGCGGGGCGGGGGGCAGGGTCGGCGACAGGTCGATGCCCTGGCAATCGAGGTCTCCGCGCACTTCGCGCATCCAGTGCATCACCCGTCCGTCGCCGGTGCCGATATCGAGCGTTCGTGCGTTCGCGGGCAGCGCCGCGGCGAAGCCGTGCCACGCGGTGCGCTGCAAGGTTGCGAGTGCGCCGCCGTCATGCGGCAGGCAGCCCGGGTTTCGGCCGCCGGCGGGCCGATCGCGCCAGAACGCTTGCCAGGCGTTCGCCCGGGGCCCCTCCGTCATGCGGCGCCGCCGGTCGCGGGGGCGACATCGAACGCGACCGTCATCCGGGTGCCCCGGCCGAAGGGCCGCGTGCCGTGGAACAGCGTGCTGGGGAACAGCGCTAGCATGCCGACCTGTGGGCGGATGGCCGCGATTGGCGGCAGGTCGATGCCGAGATCGCCGGGCGGGCGGCCGATTTCCAGCCAGCCGTCCTGCGCCTGGTCCCCAATCTCCGTTGGAAGATCGACGTAAAGCGCCGAGGAGACGATGCCTTCCGGGTGAATGTGGGAGATGTGCCGATCGCCGCTGCCCCCGCGAAGGCGCACGGACCACGACCCTGCCAGTTGCCAAGCCCGGCTGCGGTGGCGAAGCAGGGGGTGTTCCAGGTCTTCCGCCGGGAGGGCGGCGCGGTATTGCTCAAGCGCTTCGACGATCGCCTGTCGCAGCCGCGCGAACAACGGTTCGTGGCGTCCGAGCAGACTGCCGCGGGTCTGGGTGCCGCCGCGCAGCGACTGGTTGAGCGGAAACGCCGCCTGATCGTGCAGCGCATCGAGAGCGGGCGCCAGTTCGCCAAGAAGATCGCCGCCGCCGGGCAATGGTACCGTTGCGACGAGGCCGGGCTGCGCATGAAGCCACTCCGCTCGGGGGTCGCCCGCAAGCCGCCACAGCAAGCCGCGCAGCGCCCAGGCCGATACGCTCCACGGCTGGCCCGCCAGCGCCTGGTCGACGGCCTGCGCGGCCCGCGCGTAATCGCCCGTCCGGATCAGATGGCGTGCGTGGAGCAGCAGGCTGTCGTGATCCACCGGCGACAGACTGTCCCAGATCGCCCCTGCCCGTGCCGTATCGCCCGCCTCGTGCGCAAAGCGCGCCTCGAGCACCGCGAAAACCGCCATGGCGGGAAAGCGCCGCCGCGCGGCGGCGGCAATGTCTGCCGCCTCGCCCTGACGATCGAGCCCGGCAAGGGCGTGGCAGTGGGCAAGTGCGATGGCCGGCTCCCCCGGCGCGCTCAATTCCGCCCAGCGATAAGCGCCGGTCACGTCGGCATCGCCCACCGCGAGCGCGATCGAGGCGCGCAGGCGCAATGCGTCCGCCCAGTGCGGCGCCTGGCGGAGAAGGGCATCGACCAGCGCCGCCGCCTCCGCGAACCGGCCCGCGGCATCGAGGGCCTGCGCCTTGCCGAGCCATGCGTCCGCATCCCCCGGGGCGCTTTCGATCGCGCGGTCGAAGCGGGCGGCGGCATCGGGCTCGGATCGCTCGAGAGCCACGCGTGCACGGCCATGGCGTGCGCGGGCGTGTGCCGGTGCGCTGGCGAGCGCCCTGTCGTACCACTGCGCCGCCTGGTCCAGGTCGCCCACCGCGCGTGCCCGCGCCGCACGGACCGAGCAATACCGCGGGTCGCGGCGACCGGCGCCTTCATGCGACGAGAGCACGTCGATCGCCGCCCGGTCGCGGCCCAGCTTCCCGAGCGCGATTGCGCGATTGACGGCGAACTCCAGAGATCGCGGATCGGCTTGTGCGGCGCGTTCGAAGCACCGGGCGGCGTCCTCCGGCAGGCCGGCACGCATGGCGGCGTTCCCGGCGCTGTTCCACAATGCCGCGTCGCCAGGCTGTGCTTCGGCAGCGCCATGGAGGAGGCGAAAAGCGGCGGAATAGTCTCCGGCGGCAGCCGCGTTCGCAGCACGCTCGCGGACCAGGCTGCTCACCGGTCGCGCAGCCAGCCGGTGATCGCGAGCCGTCCGGCCGGCGCGAACGGCGGCACGTATGAAACGAGGTGCGGCTGCGGCACCGCGAACAGGTTGAGCGCGTTGAACCGGGGCCGGAAGCCTTCGACGACATCGCCATCCTCGTCGAGGAACAGCAGGTAGCCGCCCCAGTCCGGGTGCCAATCGTCCTGCGCGAAGTTCAGGACATATGCGATCCGCCAGCCTTCGGCCACGTGGCTGTCGACATGGCGTCCCAGGTAATGGTTCGGTGCGTAGAGCGTTGCCTGCCCGTCCGCCTTCACAAGCTCGCCGATCCCGGTAACGGCGCGGACAAGATCGAGGAATTCAGGCGCGTTGAGGTATTCCAGCAGCAGCTCGTGCGGGCCGTCGGAATCCCATCCCTGCTGCAGGGCGTCGACCATCGGGTAATGCGCGAAGCGGAACGCATAGTCGCCGCGCGCCGACGCCTGGTGCGCGGCCATTGCGGCGGCATTGGCGCGCTCCGCCCCCGCCTGGGTGCGCATCTCCGCGGCGCGAATGGCCAGCGGCGGGCTGTCGGCACCGTCCCCGGCGCGCGTCGCAAGGCCCCATGCCGTCCCGCGGCGCAGGATATCGGCCACTTCGCGTGCGGTTTCGTCGGTGAGCACGTCGCGCACCTGCACCCGAGAGCGCTCGGCAAAGCGTGCTGCGCACGCCGCCCTGTCGATCGACGGGTTCAATTCGAAAAGCTTCTTCATGGCCTCGCCGAAAGGGTGGCAGAGCATCTTTGGCGATTGGGGATTGTCCTGGCAAGCGATGCCGCGCAGGCTTGACCTGCGGCCAGGTTTCCATAGGCCGGTGGCAAATCGCTACGGAGATTGCAGGATGCCGACAGCCTATATCGTCGATGCCGTTCGCACGGCGGGGGGCCGCCGCGGGGGCAGGCTCGCCGGGGTCCACCCGGTTGACCTCGCCGCGGCCTCGCTCGACGCGCTGGTGGAACGCACGGGCATCGATCCGGCGCGGATCGACGACGTCGTCATGGGCTGCGTCACCCAGGCGGGCGAACAGGCGATGCAGGTCGGGCGCAACGCGGTGCTTGCCAGCCGAACCTTGCCGCAATCCACGCCTGCGGTGACGATCGACCGGCAATGCGGGTCGAGCCAGCAGGCGATCCAGTTCGCCGCCCAGGCGGTGATGAGCGGAACGCAGGATGCGGTGATCGCCGCCGGTGTCGAGAGCATGACACGGGTGCCGATGGGCACCAACGCCACCTTCCAC
This sequence comes from Tsuneonella aeria, assembly GCF_009827495.1. NCBI lineage: Bacteria > Pseudomonadati > Pseudomonadota > Alphaproteobacteria > Sphingomonadales > Erythrobacteraceae > Tsuneonella > Tsuneonella aeria. The sequence goes on along the minus strand of NZ_WTZA01000001.1, from coordinate 1,330,841 downwards.
ATGAAGGAAGGCATGGGTCACTACAAATCGCCGGGGCTGGAGGAGAAGTTCCCGGGCGTGATGTGGTCGCAGTTCAGCGGCGCCGAAATGATTGCGCAGAAGCACGGTTTTTCGAAGGACGATCTCGACCGGTTCGCGTTCGACAGCCACCGAAAAGCGATCCGGGCGACCGAAAGCGGCGCCTTCGCGCGCGAGATCGTGCCCGTCACCATCGACACGCCGGAGGGTGAGGCGCAGCATACGGTAGACGAAGGCATCCGCTTCGACGCGACGCTCGAAGGCATCGCCGGGGTCAAGCTGCTGCAGGACGGGGGGCGGCTGTCCGCCGCAACATCCAGCCAGATTTGCGACGGTTCGAGCGCGGCGCTGATCGTGTCGGAAACCGCGCTGAAGGAACTCGGCCTCACCCCCCGGGCCCGTATCCATACGCTGACGGTGACCGCGGGCGACCCGGTGATCATGCTGGAAGAACCGCTGTTCGCCACCGACAAGGCGCTGGCCCGCGCCGGGCTGAAGATCGGCGACATCGATCTTTACGAAGTGAACGAAGCATTCGCGAGCGTGCCGATGGCTTGGCTGAAGCACACCGATGCCGATCCGGACCGGCTGAACGTCAACGGCGGGGCCATCGCACTCGGCCACCCGCTGGGCGCCAGCGGCACGAAGCTGATGGCGACCTTGATCAACGCGCTGCACGCACGCGGCGGCAGATACGGTCTCCAGACAATGTGCGAAGGGGGCGGGGTCGCCAACGTGACGATCGTCGAAGCCGTCTGAAACAATCCAGTTCCGCCCCCGGCCATGTCATGCTTTCGGCAGGCCGCGGGGCAATGTCCATCCAGTTCGGGAGAATGAAATGAAAGTCGATTCCAACACCGCAGCCGTCGTCACCGGGGGCGCATCGGGCCTCGGCGCGGCCACCGCACGGGCGCTTGCCGCCCGGGGCGCCAAAGTCGCCATTTTCGACCTCCAGGCGGAAAAGGGCGAGGCGATCGCCAAGGAAATCGGCGGTGTGTTCTGCGAGGTCAACGTGACCGACGATGGCTCGGTCGACGCCGGGTTCGAGAAGGCCCGCGCCGCCCACGGCCAGGAACGCATCCTGGTGAACTGCGCCGGCACCGGCAACGCGATCAAGACCGCCAGCCGCAGCAAGACCGACGGCAGCATCAAGCACTTCCCGCTCGATGCCTTCAACTGGATTATCCAGATCAACCTGGTCGGCACGTTCCGCTGCATCGCCAAGTCGGCCGCCGGGATGCTGACCCTCGATCCAATGGAAGACGGCGAGCGGGGCGCGATCGTGAATACCGCCAGCGTGGCGGCGGAAGACGGCCAGATCGGCCAGGCGGCCTATTCGGCATCGAAGGGCGGCGTCGTCGGCATGACGCTCCCCATCGCGCGCGACCTGATGAGCGAAGGCATCCGCGTGAACACCATCCTGCCGGGCATCTTCAACACCCCGCTGATGAACGCCGCTCCGCAGGCGGTGAAGGACGCCCTGGCCGCCTCTGTCCCGTTCCCCAAGCGCCTCGGCAATGCCGAAGAATACGCGATGCTGGCCATGACCATGATCGAATGCGGCTATTTCAACGGCGAGGACGTGCGGCTCGACGGGGCCATCCGCATGGCGCCGCGCTAAGCCGCTTCCCTGATGCGCCCGGGTCACGCTAGACTGGCGCGATGTTGAACGCCGGCGCCCTTTTGCCCTCCGCTCTCGGCAGGGCAGGGGCGCCGGATTTTCGTTGTCCGGGGAGATGCGCGGATGAGCAGTCGTGACCAGATCGGGTATGCCGTCGAAGGGCGGGTGGCGCTGATCACGCTCAACCGTCCGGACAAGATGAACGCCTTCACCCGCACGATGATGGCCGAAATCATCGCCGCGATGGACGAGGCGGACGCCGACGACCGGGTGCGCGCCGTCGTGTTCACCGGTGCGGGTGACCGCGCATTCTGCGCCGGAGCGGACCTGACGCCGGAGGGTGGGGGGCATGTTTTCTCCGATCCCGATACGGTGGACGACCTGTCGGACGAACGGGTGCGGGACGGGGGCGGGCGGCTGACGCTGCGGCTGTTCAATGCCACCAAGCCGCTGATTTCCGCCTGCAACGGCGTGGCGGTGGGCGTGGGCGCAACGATGCAGCTTCCCATGGACATGCGGCTGGCGGCCGACAACGCGCGGTTCGGCTTCGTCTTCGCCCGGAGGGGGATCACGCCCGAAGCCGCATCGAGCTGGTTCCTGCCCCGGCTTGTCGGCATGCAGACCGCGCTCGAATGGTGCATGACCGGGCGCCTGTTCGATGCGCAGGAGGCACTGTCGCGGGGCCTCGTCCGCTCCATCCACCCGCAGGCCGAATTGCTGGGATCGGCCATGGCCCTGGCGGAGGAGATCGCCGCAAATACTTCGGCGGTCTCGGTCGCGATGACGCGGGCGATGCTCTGGCGGCTGTCCGCGGCGGAGCATCCGATGATGGCCCACCGGGTCGATAGCCGGGCGATCTACCGCCTCAGCCGCAGCGCGGACGCGCGCGAAGGTGTCGCCAGCTTCCTGGAAAAGCGCGCGCCCGATTATCCGGACACAGTCACGGCGGACATGCCGGATTTCTATCCCTGGTGGGATGAACCGCACTATCGTTGAAGGGAAATGGTATCGTCTTGCCAAGGCGGGCGGTTACCCTAGAAACCGCTTCGATGGACCCGGACACGCCCCAAAGCCGCCTGGCGGATTTCCTCCCCTACCAACTGTCGGTGACGTCGAACGCGGTCAGCACGCGGATCGCGGAAGTCTATCGCACCCGCTTCGGGCTGCGCATCGCCGAATGGCGGGTGATGGCGGTGCTGGGCGATTCCGGCGCGCGGACCCAGCGCGATCTTGCCGGGGCCACGCTCATGGACAAAGTCGCGGTAAACCGGGCGTGCAGGGGGCTGGAAGACCGCGGCCTCGCCTCGCGCACCGCGAACGCCAGGGACGGCCGTTCCCACCACCTCGAATTGACCGAGGAAGGGCGGGCCATGCACGGCCGGATCATGCCGCTGGCGCTGGAAATGGAAGCCCAGCTTTTCGACGGCTTCTCCGCTGCCGAGCGCGAACAGTTCCGCATTCTCCTTGCCCGCACGCGGGACGCGGTCGGCGACCTCGATCCCGATGCCGGCGCGGCAATCGCGGCCGGCGGGGCGGCCGACTGACGGTTTCTGCCGGCAGATCGGCGCCCGCGAAGGCGCCTACCCCTGCGCTGCGAACGCGTCGCCGATGGAGCAGGCTGCCGGGCCCAGGATGACGATGAACAGCGTGGGAAGGATGAACAGGATCAGCGGCACGGTCATGATCGCAGGAAGCCGCGCAGCCTTTTCTTCCGCCCGCATCATCCGCTCGTTGCGGAATTCGGCCGACAGCACGCGCAGCGCCGACGCCAGCGGGGTGCCGTAGCGTTCGGTCTGGACCATCGTGGTGACGACGCCCTTCACCGCTTCCAGGTTCACGCGGTAGGCGAGGTTATCGAACGCCATCTTCCGTTCGCTGAGGAAGGACAACTCGATCGCCGTGAGGGCGAATTCGTCGCCAAGCTCGGGATATGCCCGGCCGAGTTCCTTGGCCACCCGGTTGAACGCGGCGTCCACGGTCAGGCCGGCTTCGGCGCAGATGACCAGGAGGTCGAGCGCGTCGGGCAGGCCCTTGCGGATCGCGTCGGTCCGCTTGCCGGCCTTGTTCTTGAGGAAAATTTCAGGGCCCTTGTAGCCCAGGCCGACCGCCGCGGTGAGCGCCATCAGGCGCTTCATGCTGCCCCAGTCGGGGAACATGTTTGCCGCGTAGATGAGGAGAAACGCAAGGACGCCCAGCACGATCGGCGCGACCATCCGCAGGCCGATGACATAGACCGCCAGTTCCTTGTTGCGGTAACCGGCCCAGGCGAGCTTCTGCTGGATGACTTCGACCTGGCTCTGCTGCAGCACTTTCATGCTGGCGAGCGTTTCCTTGACCTTGTCGGTGGACTCGGTGCGGCGGACGAGGCTGGTGCGCTTGCGCGCGTTGGCCTTGACGATGCCGGCCTTGAGCTCGTCGCGCCGGGCGTTCAGCGCCTTGACGCGCTTGGCCATCGGATCCTTCACGGTCACGGCGGCATAGATGGCGAGCACCATCGCGAACGCGGCCACCGCGGCGAGCATGGTGCCCACCACAATGACATCGAAGCCGAGAAGCGTTGGTCCGGGTGCGTTGCTGATCATCGCTGGCCTCTCTAGATTTCGAAATTGACCATCTTGGCCATGATGAACGCGCCGATCGCCATCCACACCGCGCCGACCAGACCCGCCACGATCAGACGGTCGTCGCTGAAGAACCCTTCGAGATAGCTCGGGTTGATCCACCAGATCATGAAGAACACGATGAAGGGAAGCGATCCCACGATGTAGGCCGAAGCCTTCGATTCCGAACTCATCGCGCGGATCTTCAGCTTCATCTGCGCCCGCTTGCGCAGCACGTCGGCCAGGTTCGAAAGCGTTTCTGCCAGGTTGCCGCCGGTTTCGCGCTGGATGGCAAGGGTGATGCAGAAGAAGTTGAATTCGGGGATGCCGAGCCGATCGCCGGTCACGTTCAACGCGTCTTCCATCGTGCGCCCGACCTTGATGCGGTCGGTGATCGCCTTGAATTCCACCCCCACGGGCCCCGGAACTTCCTGCGCGACCACGCCGAGCGTTTCAGTGACCGGCAGGCCCGAACGCAGGCCGCGAACGAGCAGCTCGATGGCGTCGGGGAACTTGGCGTTGAACTGCGCGGTGCGGCGCTTGATGAAATAGTTGACGATGAAGTGGGGAAGGCCCGCGCCGGCGAACATGCCGATCATGAGCGAAAGCAGCGGCGCTCCGGTCCGCAGAAAGATGATCACCGTGATCACCAGCGCGATGCCGACGGACCCGTACAAGTAGTGCGTGAGCGTCCAGCCCTTACCCGTGCGATCAAGCCGCACCGCCAGCGCATCGAGGCGCGAGCCCGAGCCGGCGACCTTGAAGGCCATCGGCTTGCGCGCGGCGATCGCCTTCTTGAGCTGCGATTCGACCTTGGTGTCGGTGCTTTCGGAGTGCCGGTAGCGCACGGCCTGGAGCCGCCGCATGCCTTCCTTGGAAGAGGAAGGCCCCGATAGCGCGGAATAGCCGAGGGCGAGGACGCCCATCAGCCCGAACGCAAACAGCAGCATCTGGAAAATGCTCATTCGATCCGCCCCACTTCTCGTTTCGCGTCACGCCGCGGCCACCGGGGGGCGGCCGCGGCGCTTCGGTCAGGCATCCGCGCGGGCGGAGACCTTTTCCTTCTTGGCCAGCAAGGACTTGAAGTCGAAGCTGCCGAGCAGCGACTTCTTGGTCGCTGCGCCATCGATGGCTTCTTCGTCGCTTGTGCCGATCACCCGCTCCGCGATCTGGCGGATCGCAGCGCTCGACTTGCTGGAGCGGCTGGCGTCGACAAATGTCTGGCCGAGCTTCGCCGCGGTGGCAGCAGCCTTGAGATCATAGGGCACCATGAAGTCGATCTGGCGTTCGATCGAGGCTTCGAAATCGGCCTTGCTGATTTCCGCGACCCCGGCCTGGACCTTGTTGGCGACCACGATCGGCTGGGCGTGCCCGGCATTGGCCTTCAGCCAGCTCAGGATGCGGATGGTGTCACGCGCGCTGGCAAGCGTCATTTCCGCCGCCAGGACGACGACGTTCACGTCGGCCAGCAGGTGCGGGAAATTGATCAGCATGTTCCGCGGCAGGTCGATCACCGTCATTTCGAACGCGTGACGGAACTCTTCCTCCAGCTGCACGAACGCGCTGCCGTCGGTCATCAGGGGCGCGTTGATCGGCGCCTCTGCTGACAGGATCGCCAGGTTGTCGTTCGCACGGATCATCGCGCGTTCGATGAACAGGCCGTCGATCCGGCTGGGGTTGTCGATCGCATCGGTCAGGCCGCGGCCCGGTTCGAGGTCGAGCGCCAGCGCGCCGGTCCCGAAGTGGACGTCGAGGTCCAGCAGGGCGGTCGGCAGCTTGTGGTCGGCGGAGAACAGCCAGGCCAGCGATGTCGCCAGCGTAGATGCCCCGACACCGCCGCGCGTGCCCACCACCGCGGTGGAGATGTGGCGCTTCACCGCGTCGGGATCGTTGGCCTTGGGCGCCGTGAAGACCGCCTGGGCGTGGGTCAGGGCGTCGCGCAGCTGGCTGGCCGACAGCGGCTTCAGCAGGTAATCGTGAATGCCGCTGGCGAGCAGGTCGCGATAGAGGCGCACGTCGTTCACCTGGCCGATCGCGATCACCACCGTGCCGGGCTCGCACACCTCGGCCAGGGCGTTGATGTCGTTCAGCGGATCGCCGCTTTCCGACAGGTCGACCATCAGGATGTTGGGGCTCGCCGCCACCGACAGGGACTGGACCGCGTTGCGCAGTCCGCCCTTGGCGCACTTTTCAGGCTTCCATCCCATCTCGATGACGACCGGGCGCAGGGTATCGAGCGCGGTCTCGTCGCAGATGAAGGCGGCGAACGGATCGCGGTTGCCCGACGGTTTCCAAGGAGCATTCATGGCTTAGTTCTCCCCGCCCGTGCCGGGCGACTTCAGCTCGCCCGCGCCGGTGTTTGGTTTCTTGCGGAAGGTATCGATCGCCTTGGTCGAGCTCATGATGACGGTCTCGCCATTGCTCGCCTGGCCGCGCAGGAGGTCTTCCGGATTGGCGACCATTGCGGCGATGTTGCTGTTGACCGCGCAGCCGTAGCCTGGCGACGTGGCGTTGGCGTAGTTCCGGTCGTATTTCTTGGACCAGTCCGGGCATCCCGGGACCGACGCCGTCAGCCGCGTGATCACCACGCGGGCCGTCCCTGGCTGGACCTGGCCCGGGGTGATCGGTGCGCCGTCGGACAGCAGCAGGCCGTGGCGCGCGGCGATCGCGGCCACCGCGTCGCGCGTCACGCCACTGGACTGCGGATCCTCGACCGCGATGCGGTCGCCATAACGCAGGTTCATCGTATCGAACCAGCCGGCTAGGCGCTGCTGTTCGCTGAAGGGCAGGCCGTCATACCCGGTGTTCAGGTCCAGCGTATAGCTGGTCCGGGCAACAACCGGCTGGTTGACGCTATCGAGGCTGCGGTTGGCGACCGAGGCCGGCGAATTGCAACCCGACAGTGCCAGTCCGACGCCGAGGGCGAGGGTGCCCGCAAATGTGCGTTTGATGGTCATCACTCTCACCTTTCGTCAGAAACTGAAGCCAGGGGCGGCTGCGGCCGTGTCGTTGCTGGCGCGGCGGTCCTTGCGGCGCTTCTTCGCGTCGGGCCTTGCCGGTTGCGCCTGCAGGATCGCCTGCGGGGAAACCGGGGTGACCGCGGGGGCCGCCGGAACGGTGCCTTCGACCGCGGTGGGCCCGGGACGGCTCGCCCCGCTGACGCCGTCGGTTTCCTGCATCCCGAACAGCCGGGCGGCCTCGCGCGGGGCGCTGAACCCGTCGGTCGGCAGGCGGATGTCGCCGTCGTTGACCGGGTTCACCAGGTACGGCGTGACGATGATGACCAGTTCGGTTTCGCCCTTGCGGAAGCTGGTGGAGCGGAACAGGTTGCCCAGGATCGGCACGTCGCCCAGGCCCGGGGCCTTGTCGATCGTGTTCTGCGCGTTGTTGCTCATCAGGCCGGCGATCATGAAGCTCTGGCCGCTGCCGAGCTCGATGGTCGTTTCGGCGCGCCGGATGGTCAGCGCCGGGATCTGGAAGCCGTTGAGCGTGACCGCGCCCTGTGCGGAAAGCTCCGATACTTCCGGACGGACGCGCATGGAGATGCGGCCGTTGGCCAGCACCGTGGGGGTATAGGCCAGGCTGACACCGTATTTCCGGTACTCGATCGAGGTGGAGCCGAGCCCCTGGCTGATCGGGATCGGGAATTCGCCGCCCGCCAGGAAGTCCGCCGTCTCGCCCGAAAGGGCGGTCAGGTTGGGCTGCGACAGCGTCGTCACCAGGCCGACCCGTTCAGCCAGGTCCAGAGCGCCGAGGATGTCGACGCCGAACAGCTTGCCGACACCGGCAAGTGAAGTGGCCCCGGCCAGCGGGTTCACGGCCGTCGCGGCGACTTCGATGAACTGGCCCGGGTTGTTGGGATCCGGGATGTAGGATTTCGTCGCGCTGCCGATCCCGGTCACCGTGCCGGGCCGGAAATTGGGCGCAAAGCCGGCGCGGCCGCGGCCGACACCGAACTGGAAGCCGCCGGTGCCGTCGATGCTGGTGAGGTTGGCGCCGATCTCGCGGACAAGCGATCGGCTGACCTCGGCGAACTTTACTTGCAGATTGACCTGGAGCGGGGTCGCCGTCTTCAGCCGGGTGATGACATTGGCTTCGTCGCCCACGAAGGCCTGGACCAGGCGTTCAGCCTCGGCCGCATCCTCCGGCGCCGCGACGGTGCCGGTCAGCAGGAAGGTGTTGGTGCCCATGGTGGCCACGTTGACCTTCGCTTCGGGCATCGCGAGGGCCAGCATCTGGTCCACGCTGTCGATGTTGGAACCGACCCGCACGTTGGCGGACCAGATGATCGCCCCGGCCCGGTTGCTGGCATAGACCGTGGTCACGCCGCCGGACTTGCCGAACAGGTAGAGCTGGCGTTCGGACTTGACCTGGACGTCGGCCACGGCGTCGTTGGCGACGAAGACGTCGGCCATGGCGCCGGGGACGGCGATCAACTCGCCGCGACCGATCGACAGGTTGATATCCCTGCTGGGTGCGATGGTTTCCTGGGCGTTCGCCGGCAGGGCGGGAAGCCCGGCGAGCGGCGCCGCGGCGATGCCCGCCATCAGCAGCGTTGCGGAAAAGTGGCGCTTCATGGGATTGCCCCTCGAATGAAAGCTGCGTTCGCGAATGGATCGAACGGTGTGCATGGTGGGTACCTTCACGGCATCATGCCGACGGTGCCGGCGACCACCTGGCCGCCGCTGGCAACCGCGCCCGCCTGGACATCGAGCACTTGTCCGCCGGGCGTGATGGCCACGGTGGAGGCGTTCTTGCCCCGGGTGACCGTAACGGTTGAGCGCGGGGCGACCGGGCGGACGTATCCGGGCATCACGGCGACGGGCGCTGCGGCAGCCGCCGGGGCCGACACGCCGACCGTGCGGCGCTGGAAGCGGGATACGTCGCCACCTGTCTGGTAGGTCGTCGCGCCTTCGCTCGGCCGGTTCATCGCGTCGCGCAGGATCTTGGCTTCCTGCTGCGGCGAGGCGCCGTCGGGAATCTTCACGTCGCCCTGGGCGATCGCGCGCTCCAGTTCCGTCTGGCTGTCGGCGATCGAGCGCAGGGAGAGGCTGAGCGTGCCGATGGTCTGTGCCACGGCCACTTTCTCCGCGATCTTGGGGGTCACTTCGATGGTGACCGTGCGGAAGCCCTTGACCACGGTCTTGCCCTCGACCGTTTCCTGCGTGGTCGACTGGTCGGTCGCCAGCACGCGCAGGTTGCGCAGGATGGTTTCCGATGCGCGCAGGGCGCTGTTCTCATCACCGCCCTTGACCGTCTGCGTCAGCACCAGGTCGACCCGGTCGCCCGGAAAGACGAAGCCGCCGACGCCGGTGTTGGCCGACACGGGCACGGTAACGGCGCGCATGCCGGGGCCGAGCGCCGCGGCCAGGAAGCCTCGATCCCCCGGCGCGACGAGCGAGCCCTGCGTGACCGGCTCACCCGCGGTGACGGGGAAGCGGACCACGGTGCCGAGCAGCTTCGAAACGTCGGACGAACCTTCGATGAAATAGGCGTCCTTCACCAGCTCTTGCGGCCAGGGCTGGAAACCGATCGCATCGGCGGTGATGATGGTGCCGGTCGGCAGCACGCGCTGGGCGACGAGAACCTTCGGCCCCTTGGGCGCGGGTGCCGCCTCGGCCTGCGGGGCGGAGGCCCCGGCAAACATGCTCCGCGCCATCATCGCGGTTACGATGGCGATCGCCAGAGCGCCGACCAGCAGCAGCAGCTTCTTCCTGTCCATGGCTCAAAAGCCCCCTTGTTCCCCGCGCCCGATCCCACGGGCGGGTATGGTTGCCGTGAATATGCGGCGAACGGTTAAAATCGGGTTCATCCGACCAGCGCCCCTTGCGCGACCGGGATGTAATGGGCGCCGATCACCCACAGACCGGCGATTGCGATCGCCACGCCGTACGGGATTGCCAGCCGCTCGCGCTGCCGCCGGGCGACGTGCCAGGCGCCCATCACGATGGTCAGCAGCCCGCCGACGAGCGCCATGACGACCAGCAGCCGCAGGAACCATTCGGGATCGATCCACAACGCCAGCGCCGTCAGCAGCTTCACGTCGCCGCCGCCCATCCATTTCATGGCGAACATCGCGGCGAAAACGGCGAAGGCGCCGGCCGCGACGGCCAGTTGCCAGGCGACGTCCGGCCACAGCGACTTGCCGCTGGCCCACCAGAACAGGGGGGCGGCAAGGGCGATCCCGGCATTGAGCGAGTTGTCGATCTGACGGCGGCGCAAGTCGGTAAACGCGGCGACCAGCAGCGCGATTGCAAGGGCCACGAGCAGCCCGTAGTGCAGATATCCGCCCAGCATTGTGTAAGCCCCCAAAGTCCCTGGGACCGGGTGCTAAAGCCCACTGCTTACCAAATAGTAACCACGACTGGAGGCGTGCGATTAGCGATACTGGCACCGATGCCGAGCGTGCAGCGCGCCGCCGTTCGATACCTGACCACGCACGGGAAGCTACCTGGACTGCCGCCGATGGCCATGCGATCCGGCGGATCGACTGGCATCCGGCATCCGCGGATGCGCCGCGCGGGTCCATCCTGTTCATGGCCGGGCGGGGGGACGGATACGAGAAATACCTTGAAACCCTGGCGGACTGGACCGGGCGCGGCTGGCGCGTGACCGCCGCCGACTGGCGCGGCCAGGCCGGGTCCGGGCGCCTGGGGGCCGATGCGATCACCGGCCACATCGCGGATTTCGGGGATTGGGTGGGCGATCTTGCCGCCTTGTGGGCCGACTGGGCGGCCAACACGCCGGCTCCGCATATCCTGGCCGGCCATTCGATGGGCGGACATATTGCGTTGCGGGCCGTGGCGGACGGCCGCCTTGCCCCTGACGCGGTGATCCTGGTCGCCCCGATGCTGGGCCTTCACGGACCGCTTCCGCCCGCAGCCATGCATGCCGCCGCGCGCCTGGCGGGATCGTTCGGCGACCTCCGCCGCCCGGCCTGGAAGTGGAGCGAGAAGCCGGGCGAGCCCCCCGTTTCGCGCGCGCACCTGCTGACGCATGACGCCGCGCGCTATGCCGACGAACTGTGGTGGCGCGCCGAGCGGCCGGAATTGGTGATGGGTCCGGGAAGCTGGGGCTGGGTGGTGCAGGCCTATGCCTCCATGCGCCGCTTGATGGCGCCCGGCGTGCTAGAACGGGTAAAGATGCCGGTGCTGATCCTGGCGGCGCAGAACGACAAGCTGGTCGCTTACCGCGCGATTGCGGCGGCGGCCGCGCGCCTGCCCGATTGCCGCCTGGTCACTTTCGGCCCCGAATCGCATCACGAGATCTTGCGCGAGGTGGATGCGGTGCGCGACCGCGCGCTCGCGGAAATCGATTCCTTCCTCGATTCCAGGGCCCCACCGCGATGAGCGAGTCGTTCGATATCGCCATCGTCGGCGCTGGCATGGCCGGGGCCAGCCTCGCCGCGGAACTGGGCGCGCACGGTGCAGGCCGGGTGGTCCTGCTGGAAGCGGAGGACCGCCCCGGCTACCACGCCACCGGCCGGTCCGCGGCGTTCTGGGAGGAATGCTACGGCGGGCCGGACGTGGTGCCGCTGACGCTCGCCTCCGGCCCCTGGCTTCGCGAGCGCGGATTCCTCAGCAATCGCGGCGCGCTCTATGTCGGCCGGGCCGGGGACGAACCGGCGCTCGACGCATTCATGGCGCGCTTCGCGCACAGCGGTGTCCATATCGAACGGCTGGACCGCACGGGGATCGAGCGGCGAATCCCCGGTGTCCGGCCGATCGTGACGGGCGCAGTGTGGGAACCTGCCTGCGCGGATATCGACGTGGCAGGGGTTCATCAGCACTACCTCTCGGCCGCACGGCGCGCCGGGGTCGCCCTGCATACGCGCGCGCGCGTGGTCACAGCCCGGCGGGCCGGGGGGCGATGGACGGTGGGGACGGCGGACGGGCGATCTTTCCAGGCCGCCACGCTGGTCAACGCGGCCGGCGCCTGGGCGGACGCGCTGGCCGCGATCGCAGGGGCGCGGGCGCTTGGCATCCAGCCCCTGCGCCGCACCGTGGTCCAGCTCCGCACCGACCCTCCGCCGCCGGCCGACCTGCCTCTCGTCCTCGACATCGATGGGCAGTTCTATTTCAAGCCCGAAAGCGGCCGCCTGTGGTTGAGCCCGCACGACGAGACGCCGAGCGCGGCGTGCGACGCCGCCCCGGAGGAGCTCGCGGTGGCCGAGGCGATCGACCGGTTCGAGCAGGTTGTCGACTGGCGGGTCAGCGCGGTCGAGCGAAAGTGGGCAGGGCTGCGCAGCTTCGCCCCCGATCGCCTGCCGGTCTACGGGTTCGATCCGCGCGTGGAGGGCCTGTTCTGGTTTGCCGGGCAAGGGGGGTTCGGCATCCAGACGGCGCCCGCCGCGGCGCGCCTGGGGGCGCAACTGCTGCTCGGATTGCCGAAAGACGCGATGACCGAACGGATCGACCCGGCGCGTTACGACCCGGCGCGTTTCTAGCCCGGGCGGGCCGCTTCCGCCGCGGCGCAGGCGAGGGCATCGACCCGTTCGTTTTCCGCATGGCCGCTGTGGCCCTTGACCCAGACCCATTCGATCTTGTGCGGCTTGGCCGCCGCGATCAGCTCATGCCACAGGTCGGCATTGCGCACCGGCTGCTTGCTGGCGTTCTTCCAGCCGCTCCGCTGCCAGCCGTGAACCCACTTGGTGATCCCGTCGAGCACGTACTTGCTGTCGGAATGCAGCTTGATGTCGCACGGTTCGATCAGCGCCTCCAAGGCGCGGATCGCCGCGGTCAGCTCCATCCGGTTGTTCGTGGTCGAAGCGTCTCCGCCCGACAGTTCCTTTTCGTGCCGCCCCATGCGCAGCAGGGCAGCCCAGCCGCCGGGGCCGGGGTTGCCCTTGCAGGCCCCGTCGGTGAAAATGTCGATGCTCTTCATGCGTGGAAGGGGTCTTCGCCCGCCCCGGCGTAAAAATGCAAGCGCCGCATGAAGGCCATCGGGTCCTTCCGTTCGACAAGCGCGCCGGGCGGCCCTTCCAGCCAGTCTTCCGCGCGGCTGGCGACGAAGCGCAGGCAGGCCCCTTCGGCCAGCAGGGGCAGGGCGCGGCGCTCCGGCGCGGTCAGCGGACGCACCGATTCGTATCCTTCCACCAGCGCGCGGCCGACATCGGCGTGAAACGCGGACCCGTCCCTGGCGAAGCTCCAGGCGGCGTGCGTCACGGCAAGGTCGTACGCCATCGCCTCGTTGCAGGCGAAGTAGAAGTCGATCATGCCCGCGACCCGTTCGCCGCGCATCAGGACGTTGTCGGGAAACAGGTCCGTGTGGCAGACGGAACGCGGCAGCGTTTCGGGCCAGCGGTCGCGCAGGGCCGCGGCGCGGGTAATCGCTTCGGACAGCCCCGCGGCAATCCCCTCAAGCGAGGCCGCGCCGCACCGCGCGAGCGCAGCGTGGCTGGCCGCGATGCCGAGCGCGTTGGCGCGCGAAAGGGGAAAATCGCGCGCGGCCAGGTGCACCCCGGCCAGCGCCGCCCCGACGGAACGCGCCTGCGCGGCCGTGGGCCGATCGACCGAGATGCCCGGCAGGAACTCGATCAGCGCGACCGTCTTGCCGGCGAGGTCGCGGGAGGCGTTCCCGTCGCGATCGTGGATTGTGCGCGGAACCGGGCATCCACGCGCGGACAGGTAATCTAGCAGGCCGAGGAAGAACGGCAGTTCGCCGAGGTCGATGCGCCGTTCGTACATCGTCAGGATAAAGCGCGCACCCGCCCCGTCCGCACCGGCGGTTTCGACCAGCCAGTTGGAATTGGAGACACCTTCGGCGATCCCCTTGGCCGACACCAGCGCGCCGACGTCGTAGGCATCGATCAGGGCGGCGAGGTCCTCGGCAGCGAGGGGCGTGTAGACCGCCACTAGTCCGCAAGCTGGCGCGGCAGCTTGAAGATCATATTCTCTTCGGCGGAGACGATCTGGTGCTCCTCCACGTCGCGCCATTCGGAAAGCCGCGCGACGACTTCGCGCACCAGCGTTTCGGGGGCGGAGGCGCCGGCGGTAACGCCCACCGTGCCCACGCCTTCCAGCCAGGCCGGGTCGATGTCGCTCGCCCGCTCGATCAGACGGGCGTCCGTGCCCAGCCGCTCCGCCACTTCCACCAGCCGGAGCGAATTGGACGAATTGGGCGCGCCGATTACCAGCACCAGGTCGCTCCCGGGCGCGATCACCTTGACCGCGGCCTGCCGGTTGGATGTCGCGTAGCAGATATCTTCCGCCTTGGGCCCCACGATTCCGGGGTATTTGTTCTGGAGCGCGGCGACGATCTCGCGCGTGTCGTCCACGGACAGAGTGGTCTGGGTCAGGAAGGACAGCGGCGTGCCGGGCGCGAAGCCGAGTTCGGCGACGTCGGCCAGCGTTTCCACCAGGGTCATCGTTCCGTTCGGCACCTGTCCCATGGTCCCGATCACTTCGGGGTGCCCGCGGTGGCCGATGAAGACGATGTGCCGCCCCGCCTCGATCTGGCGTTCCGCCTGGCGGTGGACCTTGCTGACCAGCGGGCAGGTGGCATCCACCCAGGTCATCTCGCGCCGGGTCGCCTCGACAGGAATCGCCTTGGGCACGCCGTGCGCGCTGAACACGACCGGCGCGCCGTCGGGCACCTCGTCCAGTTCCTCCACGAAGATCGCGCCCTGCGCCTTCAGCGCATCGACCACGTAGCGGTTGTGGACGATCTCGTGCCGGACATAGACGGGCGCGCCGAACTTCTCGATCGCGCGCTCCACGATCTCGATCGCGCGGTCCACCCCGGCGCAGAAGCCGCGCGGCGCGGCCAAGAGCAGCAGCAGCGGCAACCGCCCGGCGGCGCTCCCAGGGCTGGCGGAGGGCGGGGCTTGCAAGGGGGCGTTCATGGATCGGCCTCTAGCGCTTCGCCGCGCGCGCCGCTAGGGCGACGGCCTGCAACAGAAACGGGACATACCCTGCCATGACCAACCGCCTTCGCCTTGCCATCCCGTTGTTGATGGGGGCCGCGCTTGCCGGCTGCAAGACCGATGGCGAACTGGTGGTCGATCAGGGCATCGGCATCACCGCCGTGCGCACCGCGTGCCCCGCGGTGGGCGTCCCTGACTACACGGGCGACATCACCACGTTCCGCGTGCCCGGCGATACGTCCGCCGCCAATATCGACGTGACGGCATCGATCACCAACCTCCGCTCGACGTGCGACGACGGGTCGCCGCGCATCTACACCAACGCCACGTTCGACGTGCTGGCGCGCCGCACCGATGCGCGCGGGGCCCGCACGGTCACGCTGCCGTATTACTCGGTGGTGCTGCGCGGCGGCACTTCGGTGGTGACCAAGCGCGTGGGGCAGGTGACCATCGCGTTCGCCGATGGCCAGGAACGTGCCCAGGCGCGCGCGCAGGCCGGCGCCTTCGTCGACCGGGCGGAGGCGACCCTGCCGCAGGAAATCCGCGAACAGATCACGCGCCGGCGCAAGGCGGGCGACGAGGACGCGGCGATCGATCCGCTTTCGGAACCGGCGGTGAAGGCGGCCGTGGCGCGGGCGACCTTCGAACTGCTCGTCGGTTTCCAGCTCAGCGAAGAACAACTGGCCTACAACGCCACGCGCTGAGGGTGGCTGCCGCCGGCCGGTGCACGGCTGCGGGCGATCTTGCGCTTTCGCGCTGATCGGTTAACCCGCGCGCCATGTCGGAACCCCAGACCCTGCACGCGGCCTTCGCGGCCCGCATCGGAGCCGTGCTCCGCGCCCTCGAGCTGGAAGGCGCGCTGCCCCCCGGCGCATCGGAGGCGGCCGTGACGGTGGAGCCGCCGCGCGACCCGTCGCACGGCGATCTTGCCACTAATGCCGCGATGGCGCTGGCCAAGGCGGCGGCGACCAACCCCCGCAGCCTTGCGGAAAAGATCGTTGCGCACCTGGCGCGCGACCCTGCGATCACCGGCGCGGAGATCGCCGGGCCGGGGTTCATCAACCTGCGCCTCGCCGACAGCGAATGGCTGCGTGAACTGGAAACGATCGCCGCGGTCGGCGCCGACTATGGCCGGTCCGCGACCGGCGCGGGGCGGCGGGTGAACGTCGAATACGTCTCCGCCAACCCTACCGGTCCGATGCACATGGGCCATTGCCGCGGGGCGGTGGTGGGCGATGCCCTGGCGAACCTGCTGGAATTCGTCGGCCACCCGGTGATCCGCGAATATTATGTCAACGATGCCGGCGCGCAGGTGGACGTGCTCGCCCGGTCGGCCCACGTGCGGTATCGCGAAGCGCTCGGCGAACAAGTCGGCGCGGTGCCCGAAGGTCTCTACCCCGGCGACTATCTCGTTCCCGTGGGCGAGCAGCTGGCGGAGCGGTTCGGGGATCGCTTCGCCGCCGCGCCGGAAGCCGAGTGGCTCCCCGAATTCAAGCGCATCGCGGTCGCCGCGATGATGGACATGATCCGCGCCGACCTCGCCCTGCTGGGTATCCGGCACGACGTGTTCGCCTCGGAAGCGGAGCTCCAGGCCGCGGGCAAGCCGGCCGAGGCCGAGGCATGGATGCGTGCGCACGATCTCGTCTACGATGGCGTGCTGGAGGCGCCCAAGGGCAAGACGCCCGACGACTGGGAGCCGGTCGAGCTTCCGCTGTTCCGCGCCACCCGGTTTGGCGATGACCAGGACCGCCCGATCCGCAAGAGCGACGGCAATTGGACCTATTTCGGCGCCGACCTTGCCTATCACATGCAGAAGGCTGCGGCTGCTGACGAGCTGATCGACATCTGGGGCGCCGACCATGCCGGGACGGTGAAGCGCATCAAGGCCGCCGTGTCCGCCCTAGCCGAAGGCGAAGGCCGGGCGATCCCGTTCGACGTGAAGCTGGTGCAGATGGTCCAGCTACTTCGCAACGGCGAGCCGGTGAAGATGTCGAAACGGTCCGGCACGTTCGTGACGCTGTCCGAAGTGGCGGAGGAAGTGGGCAAGGACGTGGTCCGCTTCACCATGCTGACCCGCAAACCTGAAGCGCAGATGGAGTTCGATTTCGCCAAGGTGGTGGAGGCGTCGAAGGACAATCCGGTGTTCTACGTCCAGTACGCCAGCGCTCGCATCCACTCCACGCTGCGCAAGGCGGCGGCGGAAGGGATCGCGCCCGATCCGGCGGCGCTCGACCGCCTTGGCGGGGACGAGATCGCGCTGATCCGCCTGGCCGCGCAGTTCCCCCGCATCGTGGAAGCCGCCGCCGTGGCGCGCGAACCCCACCGCATCGCGTTCTTCCTTTATGATCTTGCCGCCGCCTTCCACGCATTCTGGAACGCGGGCAACGACAGCCCGGACAAGCGCATCATCGTTGCAGGCGACCCGACGCTGACCGCGGCGAGGCTTTTCCTCGCCAGCCAGATCGTGCAGGTTATCCGCAACGGCCTGGCGATACTGGGCGTCGAGGCAGTGGAGGAGATGTGATCATGGCCGGCCAATCGATCACGGGCGACGAATACCTTGGCAACGATCAACTGACGCTGGCCGACCCCGATGAACGGTTGCCGTGGCTGGAATCGGGGGAAGAGGACGAGATCGACGGCGGGGTCGATACCGGCCGCATCGTCGGCTTCGCGCTGCTCGCCCTGCTCGCCCTGATCGCGTTTGCCGCCGGCATCTGGTGGTTCGGCAGCCGCGGCGCGGATACTGCCATCGTTGCCGACGGCAGCACGATCGCGGCGCCCGCCGGCCCGTACAAGGTGCGGCCCGCCGATCCGGGCGGCAAGACGTTCGAAGGCACCGGCAACCTCGCCCCCGCGGTTGGCGAAGGGCAGGACACCGAAAGCCGCATCGCGGATGCCGCGCCCCGGCCCAGCATCGATGCGCCGCGCACCGCCGATGCGCCCGCTGCGCAACCGTCGGCGGCCGCCGAGGCGACCCCGGCGCCGGCCGGCGTTCCGGTCCAGGTGGGCGCTTATGGCAGCCGGGAACTGGCGGAGGCCGGTTGGCGCAGTCTCCAGAGCCAGACGGACAAGCTGGCCGGCGTGAGCCACCGGGTGGTCCAGGGGCAGGCCGACATCGGCACGGTCTATCGCCTTCAGGCGATTGCCGGCAACGCTACCGCGGCGACGCAGCTTTGCAACGCGCTCAAGGGCGATGGCGTCGCCTGCCAGGTGAAACGCTGAGCGACGACCACAGGGGATTGGCGCCCCCGCCGGCTTGCAGCGGGGCCCGCTTCCTGCGAATCTGCGATCCATGACGCCTGCTATCTTCGGCCTGTCAGGCCTGGCCCTCACCGATCAAGAACGGGCGTTTTTCCGCGAGTGCGATCCTGCCGGCTATATCCTGTTCGGCCGCAACATCGACAACCCGGACCAGGTCCGCGCCCTGACCGACGATCTGCGCTCGATCCACGGGCGCGACCGGCTGTTCCTGTGCATCGACCAGGAAGGCGGCCGCGTCGCCCGGATGCGTCCACCGCACTGGACGGCATTTCCCGCCGGCGCGGCGTTCGATGCCTTGTATGAAGTCGCCCCGTCATCCGCGATCGCGGCGGCGCGGATGAACGCGCAGGCGCTTGGGATCGAGCTGGCGGAGGCCGGCATCACCGTCGATTGCCACCCGCCGCTGGACGTGCGCCAGCCGGGGGCGCACGACGTGATCGGCGACCGCGCCCTGGGCAGCGAACCGCTGCGGGTCGCCGCGCTGGGGCGGGCGATCCTGGAAGGGTTCGCCAACGCCGGGGTCGCGGGCTGCGTCAAGCATATGCCCGGCCACGGCCGCTCGCTGTGCGACACGCACAAGGAACTGCCGACCGTCACCGCCAGCGAGGCGGAGCTCGAGGTCGATCTCGCGCCCTTCCGTGCGCTGAAGGATGCGCCCATCGGGATGACCGGACACCTGGTGTTCACCGCCTGGGACGCCGACAATCCCGCCACGCAGTCCGCCGTCGTCATCCGCGACGTGATCCGTGGCCGGATCGGGTTCACCGGCCTGCTGCTGACCGACGATCTCGACATGGAAGCGCTGTCGGGCAGCGTGCCCGAGCGGGCCGAGCGCGCCATTGCCGCCGGATGCGACCTCGCCCTCAATTGCTGGGCGAAGATGGACGACATGGTGGAGATCGCCCGCCGCCTTCCAGCCCTGACTGCCGAGGGCGCAGCGCGCCTCCACCGCGCGCTTGAGGGGACGGGCGGGCCGCCGCAGGGCGACAAGGCGGAACTGCTCGCCCAGCGCGATACCCTGCTGGCTCTGGCCGGGACGCCTGCATGAACGACGGCGCGCTCGTCCTCGACCTCGATCTGGAGAACACGGAGGGAGAGTGGACGGGTCCCGCTTCCGCTCCGAACGACGAGGCGGCGCTCTATCTCGATCTCGACGGGTGGGAAGGGCCGCTCGACCTGCTGCTCGACCTGGCGCGGCGGCAGAAGGTGGACCTGAAGGCGATCTCCATCCTCGCGCTGGTGGATCAGTACATCGCCTACATCGAACAGGCCGAAGCGCTGCGGCTGGAGCTGGCGGCCGATTACCTGGTGATGGCGGCCTGGCTCGCCTACCTCAAGTCCGCGCTGCTGCTGCCGCGTGACGAGCAGGAAGACCCGAGCCCCGAAGACCTGGCGCTGCGGCTGCAGCTGCGGCTTGCCCGCCTTGGCGCCATGCGCGAGGCTGCGGCGCGGCTGATGGCGCGGGACCGGCTCGGCCGCGATGTCTTCGCCCGCGGCGCGCCCGAAGGCCTGAGGACCGACCGCAAGACCGACTGGCAATGCGACTGGTTCGCGCTGGTCCAGGCCTATGGCCAGGTGAAGGCCCGCACCGCGCCGGTGGTGCACATGGTGCGGGACCGGCCGGTGATGACGCTGGAATCCGCGCTGGACCGCGTGTCCGCCATGCTCGGCGTCACGCTCGACTGGCTGGAACTGCGGCAGTTCCTGCCCCCGCACGCGGAGCCGAGGCTGCGCAAGTCCGCGCTCGCCAGCAGCTTCGTCGCTGCGCTGGAGCTTGCCCGGCGGGGCAGGGCGGAACTGGCGCAGGACGACGCGTTCGGGCCGCTGCTGCTGCGCCGCGTCCCCGCATGACCGCGCCGACCGAGATCGAACGTGCGGTCGAAGCGGCGCTGTTCGCGGCGGACCAGCCGATGACGGTGGATGCGCTGGCGAGCCACCTGCGTGACGCGCCCGCGGGCGCGGTGCGCGCGGCATTGACGGCCCTCGCCGCGCATTACCAGCCGCGCGGGGTGCACCTGGTGGAGCGCGGCGGGCGCTGGCATTTCCAGACCGCGCCCGACCTTGCCCACATCCTGCGGCGCGAGAAGGAGGCGGTGCGCCGGCTCAGCCGCGCGGCGACCGAAGTGCTCGCGATCGTCGCCTATCACGAACCCGTGAGCCGCGCGGAGATCGAGGCGATTCGCGGCGTGCAGACCTCGGGCGGCACGCTCGACGTGCTGATGGAGGCCGGCTGGGTGCGCATCGCGGGGCGGCGCGAGACGCCGGGGCGCCCGGCGATCTATGCCACCACGCCCGAATTCCTGCAGCATTTCGGCCTCGCATCCCGGCGCGACTTGCCGGGGATCGACGATCTGCGCGCTGCCGGCCTGCTCGATCCCGTGGACGAGGCGTTCGAGGCGCTGGCCATGCCGGACCCGGGCGAATCGGCCGATCCGGCGGAGTCCGGCGCGTAACCCCCGCGCGCAGCGGCGGTTAGGCTGGCAAAGCCGGCCTGCATCGCCTAGATTGCGGGGCAAGGAGATTACCCATGGGTTCGTTTTCCATCTGGCACTGGCTGATCGTGCTGCTCATCGTCCTCGTCCTGTTCGGGCGCGGGCGCGTGGCGGAAATCATGGGCGACTTCGGCAAGGGCATCAAAAGCTTCAAGGCCGGGATGAACGAAGATGACGCCGCCGCCGCAAAGCCCGGCACGCCCGCGCCGACACAGCGCCTCGAACGGCCGCATCACGATGCCAAGCCTGCGGGCGAAACCGTGCCGGAAGCCGCCGCAGCCGAACCGCGCGATCGCGCCTGACGGCCGTTTCCTGATCCACGCCCGCTGACGGGGCGAACCAGACCATGTTAGATATCGGTGCCTCGGAACTCCTGATGATCGTGATCGTCGCGGTCGTGGTCATCGGGCCCAAGGACCTGCCCCGCGCCCTGCGCACCGCGGGCCGGTGGATCGGCAAGGTCCGGCGCACCTCCAACCACTTCCGCTCCGGCATCGAGGCGATGATCCGCGAGGCGGAGATGGAGGAGATGGAGAAGAAGTGGGCCGAACAGAACGCCCGTATCATGGCGGAGCATCCGCAAGTGGACCTGTCCGATCACGAGATGCGGCCGCTCCCGTCCTCTGCCGCCGGGGCAGAGGCGCGCGGCGCACCTGATGCGGGCATTGGGCCGCCCCCGCCGCCCGCTTCCGCCAATGACGAACCCCAGCTTCCGCTGCGCTGACCCATGTTCAAGCTGCGCGACATCGATGACAGCCAGGCGCCGCTGCTCGACCACCTGATCGAGCTGCGGGCGCGGCTGCTCCGCGCGTTCCTCGCGCTCGGGGTCGCGTTCGGGGTGTGTTTCTACTTCGCGCAGGATATCCTGGCATTCCTGGTCCAGCCGCTGCTGGATGCCGGGCAGAGCCGTCTCATCTACACCAAGCTCTACGGCCAGTTCTTCGTCGAGCTGAAGGTCGCGCTGTTCGCCGCCTTCTTCGTCAGCTTCCCGGTGATCGCCAACCAGCTGTGGGCCTTCGTCGCCCCTGGCCTCTACGCCAACGAGAAGCGCGCCTTTCTACCGTTCCTGTTGGCGACGCCGGTGCTGTTCGTGATGGGCGGGGCGCTTGCCTATTACGTCGTCATGCCCACGGCGTTCGAGTTCTTCCTGGGATTCGAAGGCACCCAGGGCGGCGTGCAGATCGACGCGCTGCCCAATTCGGAGGACTACCTCAGCCTGGTGATGCAGTTCATTCTGGCTTTCGGGCTGAGCTTCCTGTTGCCCGTGCTGCTGCTGCTGCTCAACACCGCCGGCATCGTCAGCCGGGCGCAACTGGTGGGCGCGCGGCGCTACGCCATTGTGGTCGCGTTCGTGATCGCCGCGGTCGTGACGCCGCCCGACGTGATCAGCCAGCTCATGCTGGCGATCCCGCTCGTCCTGCTGTTCGAAAGCGCGCTGCTGGTGATGTGGTTTACGGAGCGAAAGGCGGCGCGCGCCGAGCCGGAGGCCGCCGGCACGAGCCCGCCTACAGCGTCCGAATGATCCCGCTGAAATCCTGTCCGCCGTTGCCGGCGCCCACGAAGTCTTCGTAAAGCGCCCGCGCGCGCTGGCCCATCGGCACCGGCGCGTCGGCGGTTTCCGCAGCCTCGATCGCCAGGCGCAAGTCCTTCAGCATCAGCGCGGCGGCGAACCCGCCCTGGTAGCCGTTATCGGCCGGCGATTGCGGGCCGACGCCGGGGACCGGGCAATAGCTCGTCATCGACCAGCACTGGCCGCTGCTGACGCTGGAAATGTCATAGAATGTCTGCGGGTCGAGGCCGAGCTTCTGCGCCATGGCGAACGCCTCGCACGTGCCGATCATGTGAATGCCCAGCAGCATGTTATTGCAGATCTTGGCCGCCTGTCCGTTACCGGAGGCACCGGCATGGATCACCGCCTTGCCCATCGCCTGGAGGATCGGCTCGGCGCGGGCGAACGCTTCGTCGCTGCCGCCGACCATGAAGGTCAGCGTGCCGCCGTTCGCCGCCGCGATGCCGCCCGAAACCGGGGCGTCGACCATCTCGTAACCATGCTGCCGCGCCTGTTCGGCCACTTCGCGCGCCGTGGCGACATCGATCGTGGAACAATCGAGCAGGATCGCGCCCCCCGACGCCGCGCCAAACACCTCGCCGGTGTAGGCGCTGAGCACGATCTGTCCGTTGGGGAGCATCGACACCACCGCATCAGCATCCGTCACCGCTTCGGCCACCGAAGCGGCGGTCGTGCAGCCGTGTTCTCCAGCGCGGTCGAGGGCGTCCTGGCTGAGGTCGAACGCGCGCA
Source organism: Tsuneonella aeria (assembly GCF_009827495.1). NCBI lineage: Bacteria > Pseudomonadati > Pseudomonadota > Alphaproteobacteria > Sphingomonadales > Erythrobacteraceae > Tsuneonella > Tsuneonella aeria. The sequence continues at coordinate 1,307,683 of NZ_WTZA01000001.1, read as the reverse complement.
CCTCGTGCCCCGCCTTGACGAGGTTCGCGGCCATCCCGCCGCCCATGTTGCCGAGGCCGATGAAGGCGATCTTCATATTACTCTCCGTCAAAGCCCGCTCCCGTTGGCTGCGCCCATCTGCGCCTCCAGGGGAGAGGGTTGGGCGAGGGGACGGGCGTAGCACGCACAGTCACCGCCGTTCCCCTCTCCTTCGGCGCCGGCGGCGCTCCTTCCTTTCCCCTGGAAGGGGAGAGGGCTTGTGGCTAGCGCCCCTTCCACTGGCCTTCGCGCTTCTCGATGAAGGCGGCCATGCCTTCGGCCTTGTCCTCGCTGGCGGCGAGGATCTGGAAGATGCGGCGCTCGACGATCAGGCCCTGGTCGAGCGTGGTCTCGAACGCGGCGTTGACCATTTCCTTGTTGGCGATCGCCGCCATCGGCGGCATCGCGGCGATCGCGGCGGCTGTCCTGAGCGCTTCGTCCAGAAGGCTCTCGTGCGAGACAACGCGGGCGACGAGTCCGCTGCGCTCAGCTTCGGCGGCGTCCATCATCCGGCCCGTCAGGCACATTTCCATCGCCTTGGCCTTGCCCACCGCGCGGGTCAGGCGCTGGCTGCCGCCCATCCCGGGCGCGACGCCGAGCTTGATTTCGGGCTGGCCGAATTTCGCCTTTTCGGACGCGATGATGAAGTCCGCCATCATCGCAAGCTCGCACCCGCCGCCCAGCGCGAAGCCGTTCACCGCCGCGATCCACGGCTTGCGCACCGCCTTGACCAGGTGGCTGGTCCAGCGGGCGAAGAAATCGTCGAGGTAGAAATCGGCCGCCGGCTTGTCGGCCATCTCCTTGATGTCGGCGCCCGCCGCGAATGCCTTGTCGCCCGCGCCGGTCAGCACCGCGCAGAGCTGTCCCGGGTCCGCTTCGTAAGCGCCAAAGGCTGCGATCAGGTCTTCGAGGACCTGCGAATTGAGGGCGTTCAGCGCCTGCGGGCGGTTGAGCGTGATGAGCGTCACCGCCCCATGCGGTTCTGGGCGCTGTTCGACGGTGATCGTTTCGTAGCTCAAAGGGGCTTCCATTCTTCCTGTTCGGGCAGCGGCGCGAAGATGCTGTCGATCAGCGCATCGCTCACGCCTTCGGGAGTGGCGGGGTCCCACTTCGGATCGCCGGTCTTGTCGACGATCACCGCGCGCACCCCTTCGGCGAAATCCGGGCGGGTGAGTACGCGCGATGCGATGCGGTATTCCATCCGCATCTCGTCGGCAAAATCGGTGAGCAGGGCGGCTTCGGCCAATTGGCGCAGGGCGACCTTGCAGGTCTGCGGGCTCTTGGAACGGAGCGTGGCCAGTTCCTTCACGGCCCAGTCGCCGTCATCCCCTTCGAGGCTGGCCACGATGTCTTCCAGCCTGTCCGACCTGAAATGGTGGGCGATGTTCCCGACATTTTCCTCGATCCGCGCGGCAGGCGGGGTGACCGACAATTCCGAAAGGATGCCGGCGATCCGGTCCGGATGGTCCGCGATGCGCGCCTTGGCTTCGGCCAGCTTCTCAGCCGGCAGGTAATGCGTGGCGAGGCCCGCCCACAGGCACTCCGCACCGTCCAGGCGTGCCCCGGTCAGCGCGAGGAACTGGCCGAGCCGGCCGGGCAGGCGCGAAAGATACCAGCCGCCGCCCACATCGGGAAACAGGCCGATGCCGGTTTCCGGCATGGCGAAGCGCGTGTGTTCGGTCGCCACGCGGAAGTCAGCCGGCTGGCTGATCCCCACGCCGCCGCCCATCGTCACCCCGTCCATGAACGCGACGATCGGCTTGGCGTATTCGAACATCTGGTGGTTGAGCTGGTATTCGTCGTGGAAGAACGCGCGGCCCGATACACCGCCGTCGTTCAGCGCTGAATTGCGCAGGAAGGCGATGTCGCCGCCCGCGCAGAACCCGCGGCCCTCCGCGTGGTCGAGGATCACGGCCTCCACTGCGTCGTCCGCCGACCAATCGGTCAGCGCCGCGCTCATCGCATGGCACATGTCGAGCGTCAGCGCGTGGAGCGCCTTGGGGCGATTCAGGGAGATGTGCCCGACGCGGCCGTCGCTGCGGATGAGGACGTCGGAGGTCATTGCCGCAACATATCCCGGCCGACGATCATGCGCATCACCTGGTTCGTCCCTTCGAGGATCGAATGCACGCGCAGGTCGCGCCAGAAGCGTTCGATCGGATAGTCCTTGAGATAGCCGTAGCCGCCGAACAATTGCAGCGCGTCGTTGACGATCCTGCTGCCGCTGTCGGTCGCGAGGCGCTTGGCCATGGCGGAAAACCGCGTCTTGTCGGGCGCGCCGTCGGTTACCTTCGCGGCGGCGAGGTAGAGCAGGGCACGCGCCGCCTCCAGGTCGGTGGCCATGTCGGCCAGCATGAACTGGGTGTTCTGGAAGTCCGCGATCGGCTGGCCGAACTGCTGGCGCTCCTTGGTGTAGTTGACCGCCTCGTCGAGGCAGCGCTGCGCCCCGCCGAGCGAACAGGCGCCGATATTCAGCCGTCCGCCGTCGAGCCCCGCCATGGCGAAGCGGAACCCTTCGCCTTCGCCGCCGACGCGGTTGGCGACCGGCACGCGGCAGTCTTCGAAGATGAGCTGCGCCGTGGGGCTGGCGTTCCAGCCGAGCTTCTTCTCCGGCGCGCCGTGGCTGAGGCCGGGAGTGCCCTTTTCGACCACCAGGCACGTGATGCCTTTTGCGCGATCCTCGCTCGTGCGGACCATCACGACGTAGATGTCGTTGAACCCGCTGCCGGAGATGAACTGCTTGGTGCCGTTGAGGACGTAGTGGTCCCCGTCGAGCCGCGCGGTGGTCTTGAGCGCGGCCGCGTCCGAACCCGATCCCGGCTCGGTCAGCGCGTAACTCGCGATGTGCTCCATGCTGACGAGTTTCGGCAGGAAGCGCGCCTTGACCTCGGCAGAGCCGAACCGGTCGATCATCCAGCTCGCCATGTTGTGGATCGAGACATAGGCGCTCGTCGCCGGGCAGCCGTACGCCATCGCTTCCATGATCAGCGCCGCCTCCAGCCGCCCCAGCGCGATGCCGCCCGATTCCTCGCTGACATAGATTGCCCCGAAGCCGAGCTCGCCCGCGGCCTGGACCACGTCGCGCGGGAAGTGATGATCCTCGTCCCACTGCGCGGCGAACGGGGTGATGCGGTCGGCGGTGAATTTGCGCGCCATGTCCTGGATGGCGAGCTGGTCTTCGGTAAGCTGGAACTGTCCGGTCATGCGGCACCCGTTAGCGGATGGGGCCGAAGGTTCAAGGCAGGGCGAAGACGCGCCGTCAACTTGCGCAGCGCGTGTAGGTGAACGGCCCGCCCGGCTCCTCCCCGCCGCGGTCGAGGCGGGTGAGCGTATCGCCTGATACCGAGAGCGCGACGTCGCGCGTCCAGTTCATCCCTTCTCCTGAGAACGCAAAATCGGCACGAAGAGAATTCTCTTTGCGCTCCTTGATGGTACCCAGACGACCCAACGACTCGTAGAAAGTGAGCGTGGTGGCCGAAATGCCGAGCAGTCCCTTGGCCTCGCCGCGGGTGCTCGTGCAGTCGGCCGGCGTCATGCCCCAGTTGCCCTGCAAGGCCACGGGGATGCCGCCTTCCGGGATGCCGATCGTCTCGTTTCCGCCCGGCGCCGGGGCGGGTGCGGACGGGGTCGCGGCAGGCGGGGTTGTTCCTTCGGCATCGACCGTCGCCGGGTTATCGGACGGGTCCACGTTCCGCTCGCAAGCCGCCAACGCGAGCGGCAGGACGGCAAAAAACAGGACGTTTCGCATGGGTATTCTCCTGGTTCCGCCTGTCCAACGTGCGAGTTCCCACACCGCTCCCGGCGCCCGCCCGTTCAGCCGAAGGTCGGGATGTTGAACGCGTTCGAGCCGTCGCTGCCGCCGTCGGGCCAGCGCTGGGTGACGGTCTTGACCTTGGTCCAGAACTTCATCCCTTCCGTGCCGTACTGGTTGGTGTCGCCGAACGCGCTGCGCTTCCACCCGCCGAACGAGTGGTAAGCGACCGGCACCGGGATCGGCACGTTGATCCCGACCATGCCCACGTTGACGCGGCTGGCGAACTCGCGCGCGGCGTGCCCGTTGCGGGTGAAGATCGCGACGCCGTTGCCGTACTGGTGCTTTGAGGGCAGCGCGACCGCCTCCTCGAAGTCCTTGGCACGGACGATCTGGAGAACGGGGCCGAAGATCTCCTCCTTGTAGCTTTCCATGTCGGGCGTGACGTGGTCGATCAGCGTCGGGCCCACGAAGTAGCCGTTTTCATGGCCCTGCAAGGTGAAGCCCCGCCCGTCGACGACGATCTCGCCGCCTTCCTTCTCGGCGGTGTCGATCCACTGCTCGACCCGCGCCTTGTGCTCGGCGGTGACCACCGGGCCGTAATGCGCCTCGCGGTCGGTCGAGACGCCGATGCGCAGCGCCTCGATCGCCGGGATGAGCTTGGCCTTGAGCCGCTCCGCGGTGTCCTCGCCCACCGGGACCACAACCGGCAAGGCCATGCACCGCTCGCCAGCGGACCCGAAAGCCGCGCCGGCGAGATCGTTCACCACCTGGTCGAGATCCGCATCGGGCATGACGATGCCGTGGTTCTTGGCCCCGCCCATTGCCTGCACGCGCTTGCCCGCCGCGACCCCGCGGTTGTAGACATAGTGCGCGATGTCGGAGGAGCCGACGAAGCTGACCGCGGCGATATCCGGATGGTCGAGGATCGCGTCGACCATCTCCTTGTCGCCGTGGACCACCTGCAGCAACCCCTCGGGCGCGCCGGCCTCCAGGAACAGTTCGGCAAGGCGCACCGGAACACTGGGGTCGCGCTCGCTGGGCTTGAGGATGAAGGCGTTGCCGCATGCAATCGCCATGCCGAACATCCACATCGGGATCATTGCCGGGAAGTTGAACGGAGTGATCCCAGCGCCGATGCCGAGAGGCTGGCGCATCGAATAGACGTCGATGCCGGGGCCGGCGCCGATCGTGTATTCGCCCTTCTGCACCTGGGGAATTCCGCAGGCGTATTCGATCACCTCGAGCCCGCGCTGCACGTCGCCCAGCGCATCGTCGATGACCTTGCCGTGCTCGCTAGAAAGCAGATGCGCCAGCTCCTCGCGGTTGGCCTCGACCAGCTGTTTGTAGGCGAACATGACCCGCGCGCGCCGCTGCGGGTTGGTCGCGGCCCAGCCGGGTTGCACCGCTTTGGCCGCCTCGACCGCACGGTCGAGCAGAGTGGCATCGCCCAGCGGCACGCGCGCCTGCACTTCGCCGGTCGACGGGTTCATCACGTCCTTGAAACGGCTTGCCGGGGCGCCCGGGCCGCCAACCATGAAGTGATCGATGTCGCGCATGGGGAGTCTCCTTTGCCGGCGGCAATGGCGACAGACGGTGTCAATTACAACCGCGCGCGAAGAGCAGGGCGGGCTTCAGCCCAAGGCTGCGATCTCCTGCAGCACGCGCCCGGCGTGTTCTTGGCGACAGATCAGCAGGTCGGGCATAAACGTATCGGCCCGGTTGTAGACAAGCGGGCTCCCGTCGATGCGGCTGCAGTGGAGTCCATGAGCGATCGCCACCGCCACTGGGGCGCAGCTGTCCCATTCGTACTGTCCGCCGGAATGGAGGTAGATATCCGCCTCGCCGCGGACCACGGCCATCGCCTTGGCGCCGGCGCTCCCCATGGGCACCAGTTCGGCATCGAGCGCCTCAGCCACCGCCAGCGCTTCGCGCGCGGGACGCGTGCGGCTGACGACCATGCGCAGCCTTTCGGGCGGGGGCGGGACAGGGGCGGGACTGTCGCTTCGGAGCACGAGATCAAGGCCGGGGAGTGCCACCGCGCCCACGCTGGGCACGCCGTCCACCGCCAGCGCGACGTGGACTGCCCAGTCGGTGCGCCCTTCGCCATATTCCCGGGTGCCATCAACCGGATCGACGATCCAGACGCGCTGCTTGCCGAGGCGGGCCGGGTTGTCCTTTTCCTCTTCGGAAAGCAAGCCATCCTCCGGGCGCAACGCGCGCACTGCGGCGACGAGCACGGCGTTCGCCTCCGTATCGCCCGCGCGGCCCAAGTCCTTGCCGTGGTAATGCCCGCTGTCACGCACTTCCAGGAGGATGCGCCCGGCATCCTGCGCCAGGTGTGCGGCGAGCTCTGCGTCGGACATGCTCATTTGAGCGGGAGCAACCGACGGATGATTGCCTCAGCCGCCTCCTCGGCGCTCATTTCTACCGTGTTGACCACGATGTCGGGCGATTCTGGTGGCTCGTAGGGGCTGTCGATGCCGGTGAAGTTCTTGAGCTCGCCGCTGCGGGCCTTCTTGTAGAGCCCCTTCACGTCGCGCGCCTCGGCCACTGCCAGCGGGGTATCGACGAAGATCTCCACGAATTCGCCTTCGGGAAGCATCGCGCGTACCATTTCGCGCTCCGCCCGAAACGGGCTGATGAACGCGGTAAGCACGATGAGGCCGGCATCCGCCATCAGCTTGGCGACCTCGCCCACGCGGCGGATGTTCTCGATCCGATCGGCTTCCGTGAAACCCAGGTCGCGGTTGAGGCCATGGCGGACATTGTCACCATCCAGCAGGAACGTGTGGCGGTTCATGACCGCAAGCTGCTTTTCCACCGCGTTCGCGATGGTGGACTTGCCCGAGCCGGACAGGCCCGTGAACCAGAGCACGCGCGGCGTCTGGTTCTTCAGCGCGGCGTGCGCTTCCCGGGTCACGTCGGTGGGCTGCCAGTGGACGTTCTGCGCCCTCCGCAGGCTGAAGTGAAGCATCCCGGCCGCGACCGTGCGGTTCGTCAGCTTGTCGATGAGGATAAAGCCGCCGAGCGTGCGGTTCTCCGCATAAGGTTCGAACACGATGGGCCGGTCGGTCGCGATCTCCGCCACGCCAATGGCGTTGAGGTCCAGCGTCTTTGCGGCCAGGTGTTCCAGCGTGTTGACGTTCACCTCGTATTTGGGGTGCTGGACCGTGGCGGACACGGTCTGGGTGCCGATCTTCATCCAGTAGGCGCGTCCGACGATCATGGGCTCGTCATCGAGCCAGACGACTCCTGCCTCGAACTGGTCGGCGACTTGCGGCGGCGCGTCGGCGGCAACGATCACGTCGCCGCGCGAACAGTCGATTTCGTCCGTCAGCGTCAGCGTGACAGACTGGCCCGCCGCCGCTTCCTCGAGGTCGCCGTCGAGTGTGACGATGCGGGCGACCGTGCTCGTCTTGCCCGAAGGCAGCACACGAACCGCGTCGCCCGCACGAACGCTGCCGCCTGCTATGAGCCCGGCAAAGCCGCGGAAATCGAGGTCGGGGCGGTTCACCCACTGCACCGGCATCCGCAGTGGCCCCTCGGCCGTGCGCGCCGTGGCGACTTCCACCGATTCCAGATGGGCAATGAGACTGGGGCCCGAATACCACGGCGTGTTGTCGCTGCGCTCGGTGATATTGTCGCCGCGGAAACCGCTGATCGGGATCGTCGTGACGTTCTCGATTCCGATTGCGCGCGCGAACTCGGCATATTCGGCCACGATGGTGTCGAACACCTGTTGGTCGTAACCGACCAGGTCCATCTTGTTCACCGCCAGCACGACGCTTCGGATGCCGACCAGGTGCGCAAGATAGCTGTGCCGCCGGGTCTGCACCAGGACGCCCTTGCGCGCGTCGACCAGGATCACGGCGACGTCGGCAGTGCTCGCGCCGGTCACCATGTTGCGGGTGTACTGTTCGTGGCCCGGGCAATCGGCTACGATGAACTTGCGTTTCTCCGTCGCGAAGAAGCGATAGGCGACGTCGATCGTGATCCCCTGCTCGCGCTCCGCGGCAAGACCGTCGACCAGCAGCGCGAAGTCGATCTCCTGGCCTTGCGTTCCCACCCGCCGGCTGTCGCTTTCCAGCGCGGCGAGCTGGTCTTCGAAGATCATCTTGCTGTCGTAGAGAAGCCGTCCGATCAGCGTCGACTTGCCGTCATCCACGCTGCCGCAGGTTATGAAGCGCAACATGGACTTGTTGCGGTGCGTGTCGAGGTAAGCCTCGATATCCTCGGCGATCAGCGCGTCGGCTTCGTAGAGAGGGTGGCTCATCAGAAATATCCCTCCTGCTTCTTCTTCTCCATCGAAGCATCGCCGGCATCACGGTCGATCGCCCGGCCCTGGCGTTCGGAAGTCGTCGTGAGCAGCATTTCCCGGACCACATCGGGCAGGGTCGCCGCATCGCTCTCCACCGCGCCTGTCAGGGGATAGCAGCCCAGGGTGCGAAATCGGATGGAGCGCGTGACCGGCGTCTCACCCGGTTCGAGGGGGAAGCGTTCGTCGTCCACCATCAGGAGCATCCCGTCGCGCTCCACCGTGGGGCGCGGGGCGCTGAGATAAAGCGGCACGATCTCGATGCCTTCGGCCATGATGTATTGCCAGATGTCGAGCTCCGTCCAGTTCGACAGCGGGAAGACGCGGATGCTTTCGCCCTTTTTCTTGCGGGCATTGTAGAGGTTCCACAGTTCGGGCCGCTGGTTCTTCGGATCCCAACCGTGGCTGGCGGTGCGGAACGAGAAGATGCGCTCCTTGGCGCGGCTCTTCTCCTCGTCGCGCCGGGCCCCGCCGAAGGCGGCATCGAAACCGTACTTGTCCAGCGCCTGCTTCAGTCCTTCGGTCTTCCACAGGTCGGTGTGGAGCGGGCCGTGGTCGAACGGATTGATCCCCCGTGCTTCCGCATCCGGGTTCCGGTGCACCAGCAGTTCCATTCCCGCATCGCGCGCGGCCTTTTCCCGCAGGTCGTACATCGCGCGAAACTTCCACGTCGTATCGACATGGAGCAGGGGGAACGGCGGCGGTGCGGGGAAGAATGCCTTCTTCGCCAGATGCAGCATCACCGCGCTGTCCTTGCCGATCGAATAGAGCATGACGGGCCGCTCCGCCTCCGCGACGACCTCGCGCATGATGTGGATGCTTTCGGCTTCCAGTCGCTGAAGGTGTGTCAGGGTCATCGATCGTCCGCGGCGTTGTTGGGCTGCGCTGTGTGTCGCCAACGGCAGGGGGCGGCAACCCAAGAACTTCCATGCGGCCGCCCAGCCGACCTTTCCCACGTAGGGATCGATTGACCCCGGCACGCCGTTTGCTAAGGCGCGCGTAACTGGCGGGTGTAGCTCAATGGTAGAGCAGAAGCTTCCCAAGCTTACGACGAGGGTTCGATTCCCTTCACCCGCTCCATCGCCCCTTGCGCATATTTCCCACGCATCTGGTACTGGGTGAAAAAAAAGCCGCGCGCTTATCCTGTTCGTTCGAGGAACTGCGCGATCGCCGTGTTGACCGCGTCCGGCGCTTCCCATGGCACGAAATGCCCGCTTCCAGGCACCTCGACCACGGTGAGATCTTCGATGATCGCGTCCAAACCTTCGAGGTTCTCCGGCGGCAGGGCGAGGTCGTCCATGCCCCAGATCACCAGTGTCGGGATTGCAAGGTCGGGCAGCGCGGGGGGCGTCCAGCCAGCCGGTACTTCGTAAGGCGCGTCGAGCGGGGGGACGTCCACCGGGCTGGCACGATACCAGTTGAGCATCGCGAAGGCAGAATCGCGGTCCTGCCAGTCCTTCATCAGCGCAGTGCGTTCGGCAGGCTCCATCGCGCCGGCGCTGTCCCACTTGATCTCCTGCAGCAGGATGCCCGCAAGCCCGTGTTCGCGCACCAGGGCATCGTTCGCGGGATCACGGAAACCGCGCATGTACTGGCTCGACTCCCGCTGGCGCCTGTTGGTGTAAAGCAATCGCTGGAAGATCGCCGGATGGGGCGCATTGGCGATGATCGCGCGGGTGACTCGCCCGTTCATCTGGCCGGCGATCGCGGTGCCCCAGGCGATCGCGCCGCCCCAGTCGTGACCGATGATCGTGAAGCGATCGATTCCCATCGCATCCGCCAGCTGGAACACGTCGCCGATCAGCTTATCAGGCGTGTAGTCGGATACCTCGGGCGGCTTGGAGCTGCCGCGGTACCCGCGCTGGTCGGGGGCGATGCAGCGGAAACGGTCCGAGAAGTGCGCGATCTGGTGGCGCCAGGTCCGGTTGCTTTCGGGAAAACCGTGCAGGAAGACGAGGGCCGGGGCATCGCGTGGGCCCTTGTCGACGACATCGAGCTCGATACCGCTCGGCAACGTGATGCGCTTCATTGACTGTCACCCGTTCTTCAGACGATCCATGTATCCGCCGGCGACCATCGCGGCGACCTGATCGAGCAGTGCGTCGGGCGTCCGCCGCGCTTCGCCCAGGGCAAGCTCGTTCCCCTCGGCAACAATGATCTCGCGCTGCCCGCCGGCGATCGCGTCGAGCATCCGGGCAGCCGCATCGTCGGGATCGATGCCTTCGTCGATCCACTGGTCGCTCCTGCCCCGTGTCGATCCGTTTGCCGTCAGCGCGTTGCGGCTGACATCGGTGCGGATCGATCCGGGGTAGATCGTGTGAACGGCGACGCCGCTCTGCGAAAGTTCCGCGCGCAGGGCGTCCGCATAGCCGGCGAGACCGAACTTCGCCGCGCTGTAGGCGGTGCGCATGGGCGAGCCGATCTTCCCCGCGATCGAGGAAACGAAAGCCAGTCCGCCATGCCCGCGCTTAACCATCGGTCCGATCAGGCCTTGGGCAAAAGCGATCTGGGCGACGAGGTCGATGTCTATGATCTCGCGATAGACGCGCATGTCGGTTTCAACCGCGGCGGAGCGCTGGGAGATGCCGGCGTTGGCCACGGCGAGATCGACGGCCCCCTTCCAGTCCAGCGCCTGGGCAGTCGCTTCGGCGAGGGCGGCTTCGTCGCGGACGTCGAACGGCAGGACCAGGCTTTCGGTGCCGAGGCTTCGGACAACCTCTGCAAGACGCGCTTCGTTCCGGCCGGACAAGACCGTGTTCCCGCCGCGCGCGGCCCATTGTCGAGCGAGTGCGGCGCCAATGCCGCTCGATGCGCCGGTGATCCAGGCGACTTGTCCTGCGTTGCTCATGGATAGCTCACCGTCTTGGGGTGGTCGGGGATGGGGATGAATTCCTCGCTGTCGCCCGGCACCAGCGGGAAGCGGCCGGCCTGCCAGTCGTCGCGCGCCTGATGGATACGGTCGCGGCTGGAGCTGACGAAATTCCACCATACATGCCGCTCGGTGGCGAAAGCCTCGCCGCCCAGCAGCATGACGCGCCCGCCGCGCTGCGACGTCAACGCCATCGTCGCGCCGGGCACCAGCACGGTCAGGGCGTAGAGTTCGAGCGGCTGGCCATCGATCTGTGCCTCGCCCCCCACCAGCATCACGGCGCGTTCGGCCGCTTGCGCATCGACGGGCAGGGCGCCGCCGGGCGCAAGCACGATTTCGGCATAGACCGTTGTCGCATGCGTGGTGGTCTGTGCCGTCTCACCCCACAGCGTGCCCATGATCACGGTCGCCCTGGCGCGGCCATCCTCGACCAGCGGCAGCGTGGTCTGCGCTTCGAACGCGGGGTCGATCTCCTCCATGCCGTCAGGCAGCGCGAGCCACGTTTGCATGCCGTACATTCGCGTGCCGGCCTCACGCTCCGCTTGCGGGCTGCGCTCGGAGTGGACGATCCCGCGCCCCGCCGTCATCAGGTTGACCTGTCCGGGCCGAATAGTGGCGAAGGTTCCAAGGCTGTCGCGGTGGTCGATCGCGCCTTCGAAGAGCCAGGTCACCGTCGCGAGGTTGATGTGCGGATGCGGGCGCACATCCATGCCTGCGCCGATGTCCAGATCGGCGGGGCCAAATTCGTCAACGAAGATGAACGGTCCCACCATGGTCCGCTCGCGGCTCGGTATGGCGCGGCGCACTTCGAACTGGCCAAGATCATGTGTGACAGGCCGGATGATCTGTTCGATCATGCTGCTTCTCCGGGCGCAGTGGCCCGCACGGCCATGGCATGGACCCGGCCGCCCGGAATATCGCCGAGCGCCGCGTAGACCATGCGCTGCCGCTGGAGCCGGGTCTGGCCCGCGAACGCCGCGCTTTCGATCGTCACCGAAAAGTGGGATTCCCCGCTGCCGTCATCGCCCGCGTGGCCGCGATGATTGGCGCTGTCGTTGCTGACGACGAGGCGTATAGGCGCAAATGCCGCGTGCAGCAGCCTTTCGATTTCCGATTGCAACGTTCCGCTCATGGCCAGGTTCTGGGGCTTGCGGGGCGGCTTGTCCATGCCCACTTGGCCGCGATGCGCGCGACGCGATTTCATGGCCGGCATGAAGGGACGGGCTGCCAGTGCGAGGCCCCCGGCTGCACCGAGGCCGGCGAATTTCGCGCGCCGGGAAGCCGCTCCGCCGGGTTCGACGGGCCGGGCGACAGTCGCTGGTTCTGCCTCGACCACGTGCGGGAATTCAACGCCGGGTATGACTGGTTCGAAGGGATGAGCGCGGATGAAATCCTGGCCGCTCAGCATCCGTCTGCGGGCTGGAGCAACTCCAGCACCGCGCGTGCGTTTCGGGCGGACGCCGGGGTCGGCGGTGCGCCGAGGTGGGCCGATTTCGACGATCCGCTGGATGCGATCGGCGCCCGCGCTTCCGACATCCGCAGGCGGGCGGCCGGGCGGATGGAGAGGCGTGCCGCGGTGAGCCGCTTCTCGCCAGAGGAACGCGACGCGCTGACCGCCCTCGATCTCAGCCCGGACGTCGACCTGCGCGCGCTGCGCCGCCGATACAGCGACCTCGTTCGGCGCTATCACCCTGACCGGAACGGCGGCGACCGGCGGCATGAGGCGAGGCTGGTCCGCGTGGTCGAGGCGTATCAACTGCTTCGTCGAAGCACGGCGCTCGCCTAACCGCTGGCCTTCGCCTGCGCCTCGGCGATGAGCTTGCCGTCGATGTCCTTGGCTGCCTTGTAGGCGTCCCGCGCTCTTAGCCGCTCGGCATAGGCGCCGAACGCGGGGCGGTGGGGCAGTGTGCCGAACTGCAGCCCCCAATCGACCTGGCTGCCGACGTAGACGTCGGCCATCGTGAAGCGCTCTCCGCAGACGTAGTCGTGCCCTGTCAGCCAGCCTTCGATCGCATCGATCGTGCGGTCGAAGCTGCCGAACCCCACCATCCCCTCGCGGTCGGGCGGAACGGTCCAGCCCATGCTCTTCGAGACTATCGCCTGTTCCATCGGACCGGCGGCGAACAGCAGCCAGCGGAAATAATCCGCCTTCTCGTGATCCTGGGCGAGCAGTTGCTGCGCGGACATTTCGGCAAGGTAGTGGCAGATCGCCGCCGCTTCGGTCACCACGTGATCGTGCCCGCCATGATGGTGGACCAATGTGGGGACCTTGCGCATCGGATTTGCTTCGAGAAGAGCTTCGGGCTTCTCCTGCCAGTCGACCAGGACCTGTTCGTAGTCGGCCCCTGCCTCGTGGAGCGCCCATCGGGCGATCTGCCCGCGGCTCATCGGGTTGGTGTATAACGTGTATTCGGCCATCGTATCCTCCTGTTGCGGCTCAGTCGCGGTCCGGGGCGCCTGGCGGAAAGAGCCCGCGATAGGGCCGGGCATCCTCGACGCAGCGCGCGACCGCGGGCAGGGCAAGCAGTTCGGCGCGCAGGGCGGCGAGGCGTGGGAAATCGCTGCCGATGGGCGCGACCCAGTCGGCATAGAACAACGCAGGCGCGGCCGCACAGGACACCAGGCTGACATGTGGCGCCAGGCGATTATGCGCGAGCCACCCCTCCAGCCACGCATAGGCGCGCTGCAATCCGGCCTTACCGCCATCGATTTCCGAAAGATCGGGATTTGCGCCATCGGCGATATGGGCCCACACCACGCGGTTCATGTTTGCCATCACGTAGTTGTCGAAAACACGGTCCAGCATTCGCGCCGTCACCGCTTCCGGCGGATCGTCAGGTATCAGTGGCGCGCTGCCGGGGTGGTGCACGGCAAGATATTCGACGATCGCAGTCGCTTCGATCACCGTCGTCTCGCCGTCGACCAATACCGGGAACTTTCCAGCCGGGTGCGCGCCGGAGACGAACGCCACGTTGTCCGGATGATCGGGTTCGACCGGGCGGAACGTGAAAGGCGTTCCATTGGCATTTAGCGGGATGAGGGCCTTCCAGGTGTAGCTGCAAACTTTGGGTGTTGTAGACTGAGGCTTGGCCGCTTTCGGGCTTTCGCAAAGCGCAGCTTAACGTCTGATTTGAGGGTGGTTAGCTGTCGTTCTTCCCATTCGTTGGCCGGTCGCCGCGCCGAGGGATTACCATGCCGACCCCGAAGACTAGCAGGCTGACGCCAACAGCCGTGTAACCGGAGGCGTTAGCCAGAACCCCAGCGACAAGACACGCCACGCCGATTAGTATAGACACCCACTTAGGATAACTGTTTAGCCCGCGCATCAGTGTCATCCTACCCTGTGCGCGGACGTCCGCAATGGGGTCGAAAGCTGACTTTACGACTTTCGACGAAGTGACCTGCGGAAGGCTCGCCAGTAAGAAGCAAAGCACATCCCTATGATGGCTAGCGCCCAAATCACGCTGAGCCACCACCACGTGTGCCATAGTGCGCCGCGAGACCAGCCAATCTGGTCCGAGACCATGACAGGCACGAAGGGCGCAAGCGCGAGGAGAAAGAACTTCGCCTCGACGCGCTCTGATTTCAAAAATCCAGCAATACGATGCCGTGCCGTCTTTCGCCCGGTCATCTGCCCCAGCGCGGACTCTTGCTGAGTCGACCAACGGTCGAGCAACTTCCTTACAGCCTGAACGGGATTAGCCATGACCCTCTATAGCCGAAGCTTGGCAAATGTCCGCAATGGGGTCGTTAGCGGAATGGCAGCTTATGTTGCCCCAGATCAGTTAGCCGTCTCACGCCGATTGGGCCCTTGGCGCAGTGCACGACCGTAAGCAGGCGCACCGTAGAGGTCTCATATGCACGGAACCGCCACGCTTCATGCCGAGGAGGCTAATCGAGCGCCGCTAGTCCCCGCCGCAAGATTGAGCGCAATTCCGCGGCGAGCAGCAGGGTGTCAGCCGAGTAGCGCCCATGCTTGAGAGCGTTGTTATTTCCCTTGGGCGCGCCGGGGGACTGCCCCCCGTGCATCCGACAGCGATTCCTCCCCTTGATCGCTGGAGATTGGCACTCCGTCCCCGAACGGGTCCGAGCCAAGCAGCGCGGGGCCGAGTGCATAGGGTTGTTGCTCGCCTTTTCCATTCATCCCCCCTGTCTGCACGGTCGCGGTGACGACCGCCTGGCCGCCGCGGTTGTCGATGTGCACATGTTTGATGGTCTGAGTGCCCTCGCGTTGGAGCTTGGCCAAGACCTCCGCCTGCCGGGTGTAGAGTCCCAACAGCTTAGTCGAGAGATTGCCGAACAGTTGGGCGTGATCGACCATATCCGACTGCCCGATGTTCGCGAGGGCACGCATCGCGGCGTCATGGGTCGCCGCCATCTGAACTAGCAGCGTGCTTTGCACCGTGTCCTTGGCCCCTCCGCCTGTGATGAAGGCCAGGTCGGAATTGAGCCGCGAAGCAGTCAACCCGTGGCGATCGGCTTTGCCGTGATAGTTGGCGAGGTCGCCTAGCCGCTGGTCAAGATACTCCTGCTTCCCGCTCGCCATTGCGTCGGTCAGGCGGAGCATGGTCAGGGTCACTTGCTCGGGCCCCGTGTTGCCCGGTCCGATCGTCTTGCCCTTCTCTCCATCGGCCAACACGTAGCTCGGTGGATTGGCACGCTCCCAGAAGCGCCGCATAAGCTGGACGACCTCCTGCTTCGACTGCTTCGGCAGGTTGGCCCATCCCGGCAGGTGCGTAGCGCACCGTTCGGCGATCTCGTCGTCCGTACCTTCGCCCGATACGATGAACGCTGCGGGCCGCGAGTCCGGCTGTTTTGTGGCTGTATTATCAGCCGAGGACGCCTTGCGCTTGGCCATCAGATCAATACTCCAAGACGCAAGCGCAGGGCCCCTAATGGGGCGCGCCAGCGCGTACGTAGTACAGTGTGTGTGTTACCCTCAGTCACCCGCAGTGCTTTCAATGGGTTGGCTGGTAGTCTCCCGCGTTCCTCGCAAGTGTTACCCGCACCGTTGCCCGCAACAATATCAAGCACTTAGCCCGCCCCTTCAATAGTTTCCCGCAGGCCAAAGACTGGCTTGCGATCGGGGCCATTCCAAAGCAGCGCGCGCTCGATTGCGTTGATACGGAACAGGCGATCCATCGCTGCTTCCAGCCGGTCCTTCCCGATGCTCTTGCTTTCGACCATCTTGGCAAACTCGGTGGGCGCGTACGTTGGCCCGCGGCGTTCCGACACGGCGCGCTGCTGCTTCACCCGCTCCCGGAGGCAGGTTAGGAACAGGTCATTGTCAGCAGTCGCTTTGATCGTGGCAGCCAGTTCCTTGGCCCGTTCGGGGGGCAGCGAATCCTCGCGAACGAAGGCTCCATCCACCCACAGGAAGCGCAGCGCTTCACCCTTTTCGGCATAGTTGGCCTTGCCAACCGTGAGCGTCCGCACATCCGTTTCAAGATCGTGCGTAAGGACGATTTGCGAGCGCACCGCGTTGAGCCAGGCCGTCGAGCCCGAGTAATCCGCCCCCGACTTGTTGGGATGCCCGATCAAGAACACCGCCGCACCCGTCTCTCCGGCGAGCCGGTTCAGCAAGTTGACGAAGCGGGTCACGTCGCCTCGGCTGTTCTCGTTGCCAGCGAATAGGTGGGCCACGTTGTCGAGCGCCACGATCTTGGCGCCAGTCGCCTTGAGCATCCGTTGCAGCCGATCGAAGGCGGGTGCGGGGGTCAAGGTGCCGTCAGCCGCGAATAGCCCCAATTCGTTGTCCAGAGCGCCCCTCAGGCTAATCAGGTGCAGTTTCCCAGGCAAGGCATCCATCCGCACCCCGAGCGCCTCACAGATACGCTCCTGGCGCCAATGAAGCTGCGCCTCGTCATCCTCGCAGGTGAGGTAGATCGCGGGGCACTCGAGGGTTGTGAGCCCCAGGCAAGTCAACCCGGCCGCGGCACAGGTCGCAAGCTGCTGGCCGAGCAGAGACTTGCCCGCGCTTCCCGCACCCGTGAACAGCGTGACTTCCGCCAACGGCGCCAGCCGCTCGACCGCGAACACCTTGGCGATGGGCCGGACCTTGGAGAGCGCATCGAGATCCAGTGACGGCATGGGCAGGGCGCCACCGGCCAGCGCCTTGTCGGCAAGAGCGCGCAGATCTTCTGCAGTGCCGGTCCAATCGATAATATCGCCCTTCGGCGGCAGCCCGGGAAGCTCGAGGATGATAGCGCTGCCGCCGTACGCCTCGACCTCGGTTTTCACCCTCTCCGCGAACGCGAGCCCGGGCGCATCGTTGTCGGGCAGAATGACAAGGCGAGTACCCTCACCGAACGCCTCCCCGTATTCTTCGCGCCATCCGTTCGCGCCGAAGGCAACGGCGGTGGCGAGGAAACCCCACGACGCCAGCTTGTCCGCTTTCCGCTCCCCCTCGACGAAGAAGATCGGTGGCTCGGGCTCACCAGCCGCACGGGCTTTGTGAGCCGCGTCCACCAGTTCCGTGAAACGGTAGGGCAGGCGGGTGACGCCATCTAAACCGGCCACCCACGACCCACTTTCGAACCGCTCAGCTACGAAGCGCTTGTTATTCCCCGGCGCCTCAAGCCGCCGCGTCCGAAATACTGGCTCGCCGTTGCCATCGTCATAAACATAAACCCCTGTCTCCCGCCATCTGAGTGGCGCTTGGGGCCGATCGGCTCCGAGGGGCGAGATTATCCCGGCCTCGCGCAGCCGATCCTTCACGGCGAGCGCGTCGCCACCATTGAAGGTGTGGACCAGCACCCCATCAGGGGCGTTCGCATCAACCTTTACCGTGGTCCCCCGATCTTTGTTGGAATGGCCCTCGGTAGGGCAGTGCACGGTATCTCCGCGCAGCACCCCGCCGAGGACGGCGGCAATCCGTTGAGGATCGGGGGCATGAGCCATCCGGGCGGCCTTACGCCATAGCCAGAAGGTCGAGCTGCACCCCATCGGTCGGCGCAGGCCCATACTCGGGCACGACCCACACCACCTGCTTGCGACCGCTCGCACCCTCGCGACGGCGCCCGCTGTCCACGATCAAGCCGCGCTTGTGCAATTCGGCTAGGCGCGGGCGGCTGGAATAGCGCTCCCACTCGTACCGGCTGGCGACTTCATCGCTCGTCGCGCCAACGGGGGCACGTTCGCGGACGAAGCGCAGTGCCAGGTTGGAGCGGTTGGCCGCGGCAGGGGCGACGCTCGCGGCAGCTTCGCGCGATGTTTCAGGGGAGCCCGGATGGAAGCCCGGCGCATTGGGATATTGGTGGTCAGCCATTGTCGGCCTCCATCATTTGCGAGAGACCGGCGCGCTCGCTCAGAGCGAGAAGCCAGTCCTGTTGTTTGTCGGTGAGGTCGAAGGGATCGACCGCGATTTGGCCGAGGAATTGCCCCGCCTTTCGCGTGAGTCCTTCGCCCTTGGTCAGCAGCGCCAAAGCCAGCGCACGGCGTTCGGGGAAGGTCATTCGCAACCCCCGCGCGTGTGGAGCTTCGCAAGCTCGCTCCCGAGGATGCGGGCGGCGTCGTACTTAGAGATACGACCGCGCTCATAGCGGGGGCGTTCGCGCTCGAAGGCTTCGGTCTCACGGTGCAACCAATTGCTAAATCGGCGCACTTCGCCTACGTTGCAGTTGCTGAGATCGAGCGCCGCCAAGCTGTTCTTAGTGCGGGGATGGTCAATCGACAGTGTCGGGCGACCGTCCCCGAGCCTCTTACGGTTGAGGCTGGAGCCGTTCCTGATTTCCACGGGCGCTCACGCGACTTCCGACGTCGAGTGACGGATGCGCGCGGAAAGCCAGGCGTCAGTCAGTGCCGGATCATAGCGAACAAGACGACCGACCTTCAAAAAAGGCGGTCCGTCACCGCGGCAGCGTTGGTTAGCCAGCGTTTTAGGGGCCAGCCCGATTCGAGCCGCCTCCTGCTCTTCCGTGTGCAGTTGCTTCATTATGCGCCTCCGTTGCGCTGCGGGGAGCAGCGGGCAGGAAGACACTTTCACCGGCGAAATAGCGCCGCGATGAGCGCATGCGCCCTATTGGCGCGCTATTCGGCGCGCTCTTTTTTCGATCCCGCGCGGCCAACCCTAGGGTAGCGGCCTTCGATGAGGTCCCGGACGAGATTATTGCCGACGTTCTCGAACCCCGTTTCGAGCCTCATCAGCTTAGCAATTTCCCGGCCATTCATCCCAGAGGCGTGCATTTCATCTGCTTTTGCCAAGATGGTATCCTCGGCTGGTGGACGGCCTTTCTTGTGAGGGCTCGCTCGTTGGGCATTCGCCGGAAGGAAAGGAGCCGCCAAATCGGCGGCAGCAGGAGCAGCGGAAGGCGGCGAATACCCGAGGTCCGCAGCGTCCCGGGCATCAATCTCAATGCGGGCAAGAGACACGGTTATTGTGAGGCCGTTTAGAAGCTCGTCGACGTCGTGCAGGCCCGCCAGGCCAAGCTCTTCCGCGCCGTATCCCTTAGCCTCAATCGTACTTAAGAGTGGCTCGAAGTGGTGAAGGGTATCGTATCGGGCGGTACGGCCAACACGTATCGGCCCGTCCCAGACGCAGATTGGCATCGGCCAATCGTTGTATCTCACGACCTGCGACCCTGAGAACCTCCTCAGGGTCAGAACAGCTTTACCCGCTCGACCGACAATATTGCCGGTTACCCCCTCCAGTTGGAGCAGGCCCTTTGGATTGTTGCTCCCAGAATCCCGGAGATAGCGATAAAGCTCTCCACAACTTACCCATTCATTCGACAAGTTCGGCTCCGCAGGCGCCCGCATGGATGACGATGGCGCGGCAGGCGGTGCGGAGCCGCCGTTCGGGAGCTATCCTAGCCGCGCCACCCGTTCACGCCCGCGCTTCCGCGAACTGAACCACGTTTGACTTGTCTGAGGCCGTGAGCAGCCCCTCAATGTGATCGGACCAAGATTGCAGGGCGCGGGCTTTCTCCGGCCCCCAATCGTGGCGCTGATAAACACCCGCCACGCCCGAGCGCGAACCAGAAACGTGGTTCAGTATCGCTTCGGTGACTTCAAACCGCACACCTAGGCGCTGCATACCGGTCGCGAGCGTCCGGCGCAGATCGTGCAACGTCCAGCGCTCTAGCACTTCACCTGTGTTGAGCTTGGCGATCTCGGCGTCGAGGCGCTTCTTTGCCTTGGAATAGCCCGAGAACGGCACCTTACCGGTTGTGGAGATCACCCAGCCTCGGCGCGGCCAATTGCCGCCCTTGGCCAGCGCGGTCAGCAGTAGGACCGCAGCAGTTGACAGGGGGGTATCGACCGGCTGGCCGTTTTTCGCACGATCGGCTGGCAGCTTCCACATCGCATCCGTCTGGCGCAATTCGGACCAAGGTAAGCCCGCTACCTCTTCGCGGCGCTGCCCAGTCAGCATCAGTAGCCGCACCATAGACCCGAAGGGATCGGCCACCGCAGCGGAGCCGTTCCAAATGAGGGCAAGTTCCCAATCCTCAAGAACGCGGTCGCGCGCAGCCGGGGCGGAAGGGGACTTCATCCCATCCATCGGCGAACGTGCTAAATCACCTTCGCTGACCGCGTGGCGGAACAGGTAGCGCAGCACGGCAAACAGCTTGCTCGCGAGGGCAGGCCGGGCCTTCACCGGACGCATTATCGCCGCCACGTCGACGCGGGTAATCTCCGGAAGCGCCTTCGAGCGCAGGGCGGGCAGCGCGTAGCGCCGAAGCATCGCCTCCACTCCACCCGCCGAGCCCTTCCAGTTCGGAGCGAGGCAGTCCTTCGCGAAAGCATCAAGGTATGTTGGAAATGCCAAGTCGATGGTCTGGCGCTTGCGCTCGATCTTGTCCGACTGCGGATCGACCCCCTGCGCCACGAGCATGGAAAGTCTGTTGGCTTCGCCGCGCGCCTGGTCTGGCGTCAAGGCGCCATGCTTCCCAATTGTATAGCGTCGGACCTTGGCCCCGCGGCCACCGTGCAGGCGGTACTGGTAGAGATAAACTCGAGACCCCGCTGGCGTGACCTTGAGTCCGAACCCCGGGATTTTCTCGTCCCAGAGAAACACGTCCTTCGAACCGACCCTCACGGCGTCCACAGTGCTTTTGTTTATCCGGGCAGTAGGCATTGTGATTGCTAGCCTCGTTTCTAGCAATCACCCTAGCGGGAAGCTCCGTGAACATCAATGGAACGCCGGGAAGTTTATCCTCGGAAATCACCGGCGGCGCGGTTAGTCAGCCGAGCGGAGGGCCACGACATTCGTAATGATGGGGTCACAGGTTCGAGTCCTGTAAGCGGCACCAGTCCTTCCCCAGGCAAATTGAGAGAGTTAAGCGGTACGGTCTTTCGGCTGGGAGCGCCGTTTGGGTCCTGTTTGGGGCGCTTTGGGTAGGAAAATAGGCCTTGCCCACGCTCGGCCCACTTCAACAGAGAGTCGACAGCCCCAAAGGTACGCGCTCGTTGAGCTTCAAGGCCTGCGGTGCTCTGTGCAGATCACCTCCGTCCGACAAGCTGCGGTTAACGTACCTTCACGCGCAGAAGTTTGACGGCTGTCACTGGGCCAGAAACGGCCTGACTGCTAATGGGAATCCGAGATAGACAGCCTGCCCCAGGGAGCAGAATGAAATCTCATTCCTTAGCCCACTCGCGAATATGGGTAGCCGTTCTTGATATAGGCATTGAGGAACTGCCCCTTTGAGCCTGCCATCATCAGTTGATCATAAAGGTGCGCCGGGACGTTGTAGTATTGATAGACCGAATTGTTGGTGAACTCGACCTCAAGAGTTTCGCTGGGTGCATCGTAACCGATTGAGGCGATATTGGTGGAGGCGACCGGGTCTCGGATCATCGTCTGTCCTTACTGTTCGTCTTCGTTAACAGGCGTTCGCTCGATGTCGAGGTCCTGTACGACGGCGGTCGTGCGTTGGGCTCGCCACGACGCCACCATCCGATCATAGCCTTCCGCGACCCGCCGGCTTCTCCAGGCGGCACTCACCGCCGGGTTGGAGCTCCGCGGTAGGCGGTCCAGCGGCGGTAGAGTGATGCGGCAGCGCACTGGCAAGCGCGCGGCCTCGCCGGAGATGATCGTTTCGCCTGTCCGCAAGACTGGGAGCAGGTCCATCAAACCCGCGAGATTGTCGGGAAGGGCGCCTTTCACGCGCCCGCGGTCCGCGGGGTTGGATAGCCGAAGCGCAATAAGCGTGCCGCACTGCGACAGGACCGTTTCGTCGATTTCGGACGGGCGCTGGGACACCAGCATTGCTCCCACGCCGTATTTGCGGCCCTCTTTGGCGATACGCTTCACGACGTCGGCGGCGACGTTGCCGCTGTCGGGACCCACATAGCGATGGGCTTCTTCCATCACGACTAGCAAGGGGCGCAACACGCCGCCTTCAGTCTTCTCCCGGCTCCAGTAGAGCGCCTCGTAAATTATCCGCAGAATCGAGCCAATCAACCGGACAAGGACCGCGCTTGGGACGCCGGAGAGGTCGAGGATGGTGATGGGTCGGTCGTTGCCAAGCCAACCAGCGAGCAGCGTGTCCAAGTCCTGCTCGACCATTCCACCCAAGTCGGGTTCCCACGGGCCGGGGTGAAGGATGAAGTCGTATCGGCGGTCGAGCAGACGCGAGCGCAGTAGGTTGAGCTGGCGCCGAATACCCTTAGCGGCTTGATTCAGAAAGGGCCCGGCCGCACCCATTGCGTGCGGGGTGTAACGCGGCGAGGTTAGGGTAGCGGGATTGCCGGGAGCTTCCAAAGCCGGCTGATCCCGTTGCTGACCAGTAAAGGTGGCCGTCTCGAAATCGATCAAATCGTACCAGAGCTGTTTCAGTGAGAACGGCACCGGGCTGTTGACCGTTAGCGATTGCGGGTCGAGGCCGGCCAAAGGCGCCGCTTCTAGGCGCGCCGCTTTCAACTCCTGCATCTTGTCGGTGAAGGCGATCAACTGGTTATCGTTCAATCCGCCGGCAACGAAATCCAGCAGTTCGCCGGCCTCCAGCGCCCAATAAGGCACGTACAAGGGCTCTTCGCCAGGCTGTGGTGTGGCGCTGAACGTTCGCGCCAGATCGCCGAGCGCGGCTGAATACTCGCCGTGAACGTCAAGTAAGAGCAACCTCGCGCCGCTGGTCTCCGCATGTTCGGGCGCGCCCACGACCGAGCGCAACAAGCTCGCGACCGTAGTGGACTTGCCAGAACCGGTAGAGCCGACGATCGCGCTGTGGCGGGTGACAAGCGCGTCCAGCGACAGTCGCACGACGATGTTCTCCGCGCTCGACAGGGTGCCGATAGCGACTTGGTCCTCATCGAGATCCCCGTAAATGCGACGCAGGTCTTTCTGAGTGACGAGATGAACCGCGTCCTCAACGTTTGGGTGCTGGCTTAGTCCGCGCTCGAAACGCTCCCCGATCGCTTCACCGGCCAGTTCGACGCGCATCCAGCGCCCGGTGTCGACCTCTGCGAGCGCCGCCACGGTTGGCGAGGCGTTAGCGCCGATCTCCGCGACCACTCCGTAGAGATCCTGATAGCCGAGGGGAATGCGGACGAAGCTGCCGACCTGCCCAACCCGGTAAGTATGGCCGTCGATCATCGCCAGGCCGGAGGCAAGCGACTCCGCCAGCTTCACCGTGATGCTCGAACCCGAGACCGTGCTGATCCGGCCGAGGTAAGTCGGATCGGTTGCAGTCACGGGGCGGTCAGCGTGGGATCAGCCGCCGGGTCAACCGGCTCGGCCTCAGCCGGCCGGACAAGGTCGGGAGAATGTGACAGGGCGCAGAAGCGGCAAAAGCTAGCGAAATCGCCAAGAAGAAACGCGGGCGCGCCCCCGCGATCGCCCCAGAAACTGGCGCGAATCTCGCTCCAGTTTTTCGGCGGGTCGCCGGGACGCCAGGCGCCGAGCACCCCGCCGATCACGGCTGCGTCGCTGGCGTAGACCGAAAGGTTTGGATGCTCGAAAGCGAGCTTCCGCGCTGGCTCCTCGTCCTCCATCTTCTGATACTGGAACGCGACCACCGACGCATTGGCGTTCATCGCTAATGCTTCGCCGAGCACTGCGCAGATGTGCGCATCCCGGAAAGAGAAGCCGGTGGTTAGCAGCACGGTGTCCGGCATCAGCAGGAACCTCTTTAAACGCTCGAATAGAGCGGCGTAGGGCTGCTTCTGGGTTAGGTCATATTTCAGATGATCGGGATAGACGAGTTCGGTGCAATCACGGCTGCCGCTGCGGACCACGACACCGTTCTCGCTCTTCCAACCGAGCGAGCCGTGCAGCTTCCACACCCGCGACCACCGGGGCGGCAAGTCGTTTCCCGCTACAGTGACCGGGTCGAAGAAAGGAGCGTGGCCGCCAGTGAACCCGTCAAAGTAAGGCGCCTTGGCGAGCTCGAACGCCTGTTCCAACAGAAGGTCGTAGTTTGTCGTGAAGACTTCGACAGCATGAGCGCGTTGCGTCCCGCTGATCCAAGCCACGAGCTCATGGTAGGGTGTGCGACCGCTCGGAAGGTCGGCACCGACGATCTCGCCGATCTCTTGGCAGATGACCTTGCCGAGCTCGCCATAGCCAGGGCCATCTAATCCGTTTTTCGGGGTCGTACCCAAGGCGGTTTGGAGCAAGCGCACTTGGGATAGGATGGATTCAATGTTGCCGCCCTTCGGCAGCTCCGCGCGGATTGCCGCCGCGGCTGTCGCCTGGTCGCCTGAGAGCTTAGCGATTGCCATGTTGGTAAGTGCATCGACGCCTGGGATAAGGGCTTGGCCGGCCGGATCGAGATTGCCGGCGACATCGACCCGCACCGATAGCGGCGCGCCGGCTCCGACTAGGACTCCAATGCGCTTGCGCCCTTGCGAGAGGATTTGGCGAAGATCGCCCATAAAGCGATCGGGATTGTGGACGCTATCCAACTCTGACTCTACTGTTTGATTCAACGTGTATTTCGTACGGTGTACCAATCAAAATAGCGTTAAGGAAGGTTGGGTGAAGCATTGATAGTTTTTTTCGACAAAAGCTGGCCTCGCAAATACCCTGGCCGGGATGAGTGACTTTCAATGGGTCTCGATCCTATATCCTTGAACATCCGAAAATCTGGCATCATCGCTACCTCTGCCCTGACAAAATGAGCAGCAGCTTTTAGGTACTCGCTAGCAAGGTAGGAACGACCGCTATGATGGCGCTATGCGGACCTGCAAAACTTCGGCTCAGAGTTCTGAGAACCCGCAGCGCCTCAAAAAGTCGAAGATAGGATCGTAGAATTCCGAGCGCCTAGTCCCGTCCGTCTTCGACCCTTCTGGCACAAACACCACCATGCCTTGGCGTGCACGGGTGAGCAGAACGCGGTAAGAGTTAGCAATGTATCTTCGACGCTCAATGTCAGCGACCGCCTGCCACTGAGTGCCGCGAAATTGGAAACTTTCCCAACCGTGGTCGTTTCGGCGGAAATTTGCGTCCCAGCAAACACAAGTCCAGTCGAGCTCCAGGCCCTGCACGTCAAACTCGGTCGCGGCATCTTCCAGGGCATCGGATGATCGTACGTCATCCGAGGGTGCAAGAAACCATTTTGCCGGTTCGATCTTGGCCTTCGTGAAGATGCCATGCGGCTTCAACCGAGCGGCGTTAGAGGAAGCTAGCAGGCCAATGCGCTCGTTGCCGCGGGCTTTGCTTCGCAGCCAGGCGCGAGCCTTTTCGATGTCGCGCGTGAGCATCAAAGGAAAGTTGGTGAGGGTCTCGCTCAACTCCCTGGCCGCCTCGGCATTCCCCTCGATCACTGCTCCCACGAAATCTGATAGTCGTTCGGCACGGAAGGACCGGAGAGAGGTGGCGAGGTGCAGAGCTGGCGCCTGAACTTCGTTCCTTAAGACGAGCTGGCGGTCGAGGGTTGGAGGAACGTACGCGAGCCAGTGAGGAAACGAACGGTCTAAAGCTCTGAGCCATTCACTGATGCCCGCTTCGCCTGTGTTGATCTCCTGGCCACCACCGACGAGACACACGATTGCGCACCAGCCGTCGTGACGATCCATCACGCTAAGCAGGAACTCCGGTTCGGACATAGAAAAGCCAAGTTGGCCCTTCTTCTGCTGCATAAATTTTGAAGTCTGAGGGACGTCCCACGCCCGCTGTGCCTCATCGAAGATCGCCACCCTTTCTACGGGCGCCGCGTCCGAGGTTAGAGCGTCATCGCGAAAGTGATGAATGTTCTGGATGAAGGCCGCGGCTCGACGGTCTTCTTGCACCTTGGAAGTCTGACGACCAGCCCCTCGCGCCAAGGAAACTGCATCTATGGCGAGCGCTTCTCGCAGCACTTCGACCAGAGGTCCGTTGCCCGACAAGAAGACCGCATGCTCATCGCTGTGAGCACGCTGCCGTGCCGTGGCAAGGTTTAGGCCGGCAAGCGTCTTTCCCGAGCCTGGAACGCCGGTGATGAAGCAGATGATCTTCTGCCGCGAGCGTTTTGCCTCTTCGATGGCTTGCGCGACGTAATCGGCGGTGTGCGTGAGGTTTTCTGCCCCGGCCTCCGAACGGGAAATCTCCTCGACGTCGTGCCCGCGATAGAGGGCTTGAGCAGCCTCGACGATCGTTGGCGTGGGGCGATACCGACCCGCGGCCCACTCATGGGGATCGAGGTCCTCCCCGCCCCAAACACGGCAGGTAAAATTGATCGCTGGCGCTAGGCCATCGGCGTTCACTCTTAATGGGCGAGCGAGGCTGTCCTCATCCCATCTCAGTTCGTTTTGCTCGGTCGCATCGGCATGAGTAGCCACGAGGATTGGGACGATGGTCGCGCCGTGGCTGGTCTCGTGAAAGTGTTTCAGGTCCAGACCGTAGCCATAAACTTGATCGAGGCTAGACCTATCAGAACTCCGTGCGCCCACTTTATATTCGATGACGAAAACGAGGCCTGCCAGGATGATAATAAGGTCTGCTCGTCTCCCCATCCTCGGGATGAGAAACTCCAGAAAGAAATGTGCAGGCGGCAGGTCTTCGGCGAGGCGCCGGAGGTGCTCGATTTGAAACTCCCAAGCCGCCCGCTGTGTCGGCTCGAGCGAGAAGGGGAGACCCGCCGCCAACTGCCCAAGCACCTCCGCGTCGGAGGTTTGAGCTAGGGACCGCGTGTCGATCGAAACATAAGCTCGCTTCATCCTCTAAGTTTCGCCTGGAAACTCAATTCAGCACTATTCACAGCCGCGCAGAATCCGTCAGCGCTCTAAACTCGGCGATAGCCCGATCGTAATAATAGAGTCTCGGCGCATCGAACGCCGTCATGTACAAGCGCTTGTCAACGATGACAGCATACGCTTCGCCTTTGCGCGTGAGACCATCCCGATCCGTGAATTCGTAGGCGAACCTTACTCCGTCGCGGCCGAGAAACTTTGCTGGCGCGGACGCGCCTAGCGTGAAGGCTGCCAGTTCCTTGTAGGTGCGGTATGTGCCCTCCAACAGCTCAGGCACCTCAACCAAGAGCGTGGTTTCAGTGAACTTAGGCAGAGGATCGTGCTTCTTGCTGCGCTCCTTTACGAGCGGCTTGCCAGGCTCAATTCCGCCAAAGAAGGTGACGTCATTGAGCTGTTCCCCGTCCAAGGTCCAAGACTCAGTCTGCTTACCGACCTTACCACTCAGGCGGTTCCAATCGCGTGACGGCGTGACCGTCATGTTGGAGTCTGCAACCTGGACCGCTTCACCCTGCTTCTTGAGTGAATGCGCGTAGGATACTTCAGAAGCAGATAGCGCCAGCACGGCTGCTAGAGAGATTGCGATTTGTCTGTTCACTGTGCGGTTCCCCCCGGGACCATAAGTTTAATCATTCCAGCGTCCGAAGCGGCCGGACTGAGTTGAAGGTAGGTGCGGAGCGCTTTCTGCCCATCGGCCGTTCTTCCAAGTTTCAGAAGAGAAAGACCCAGGCCACGATAAGCGGGTGCCAGGTTAGAATTCGCCTCGATCGCCTTGGTGTAAAAGTCAGCAGCGTTAGCCAGGTCCCGCTGATTGCCTCGTGTGCGGAAGAGCTCGCCGCGCGCGAACCACAACTCAGGCGTCCAACCATCTTCGGCCAGCCGTTCGATTAGGTAATCACTTCCGCCAAAATCATTCAGCTTGATTTGCTCTTCGAGAAACTGAGGAAGCCAAGGCTTGAGCGCAGCGCGATATCGATCTGCCCCATCGCCGCGACTTGCCCCTTCTGGCAGAGCCAATTCGGAAAGGTAAGTTGCCCTTTCGCCATCGGGCGGATGCGAGGCCGTAAACGCAATGGCATTGAAGTTAGGCTTCTTCAGGCCTCTGACGCGCGCTGACGCTTCAGCTTCGCCCATAAGGTTTTTCCATACGGCGGACGCAGCCTGCGGCTGCAATTGGCTCGCGTTGAGATAGCCAAGCCCAGTGAGATCCGCCTCACGCTCCTGATCGCGCTTGTAGCGGAAGAAGCTGCCATAAACAGACAGTTCCAGGTTCTGATACGAACGTCGAACATCGTAGCTAGACGACATGCTCGCCAACACTTGGGCCCAAGCCAAGACGTCGGTTGCCCCTCGTGCGGACTTGAACCCGTTCACTCCATGACGGTGCTCGAAGTGGCCAAATTCATGACCGAGTACGGCTGCTAATTCGGCCTCACTTCGCACGCGCAATAGCAGGCCCGTGTAAACTCGCATCGTCCCGTTGGGCGACATGGTGGCATTGAAGCTGGGCTCGCGGAGGATATAAACCCGCGCAGCGTTGCACCGGTCGTTTCCAACAGCCTCGCAAAGAACGCCCTTGACGTACGAAGTCAGTTTCTCATCTCGGAGGACTAGAGGTGAGGCGGCAAGCCGGCGTTCGCTCTCATCATCCTCACGCCACATTCCAATCTCATCGACGCCTTGCGGCTGATAGACACCTTTGTACGGCGCCGGCAGTGGTGCGGGTGCTGCCAGCGTGGGCGAACCAAGTGCAAGCGCGGCTAAACCCAATCCGAGTACGATTGGCTTTGCAATCATCGCTGGTCGTCCTTGATCGTGCTTCCAGGGAAGTCCTCAAGCAACTGTCGGACCCTCTTTTCCGAGCCTTCAGGTTCGCGCACGTCGCCGCCCATAGCGCCGTCCGCATTCAGCCAGAGGAGGTCACCAGTCTTAAGATCGACCAATCCCGCGTAACCAATGTGCTCACCAGATTTCACGCCAACACCACCCATTGCTGCGACGAGTTGGAGCACTTTGCGGCCCGTGGAGCCGTACTGGTCCTTGTTATATAGAAAAAGGCCGTAGTCTGCCTGAGAAGCGCCCGGTAGGGACGCAACACCTGGACCGAGAGACCACTCGAACACGTCGTTTTTGTTGTCGCGCTTCTTCGTGGGCAAGCGGTTGCCGACAAAAAACTGATACTCGATCACAGCCTGCGAAACGGCTGCGAAGAGCGCCATATGCTCTTCAACGGCGCGAGCGTCATCACCATAAGCTTCAGGTGCTGTTACGACGGCATTACCCAACTGGAGTTGGAGCTTGTCAAGTGAGGCACGGATATTCGTCTTCGCCTGCTCAGTCCATTCCGCGTTCGGTTCGAAGAGGCCGCCTGTTGACTGAGCTCCAACGCTGATCGCTGGCCTGAAAACCAGAATCTTCTTGCCGCTTTGAGCGGGCAGCTCGAACCCTTCCTTAGTGGCGGATTTTTCCTGCGCGGACGCAGCCTGAGTCCCCAACAACGATGCGCACGCGAAAACGAGCGCAATTAGACGCAGAACGAATTTCATTGATTGCCCCCTCTTGTCGACCCCTTCGAGGGTGACAAGAGCATGATAACTTTGAGGTTGTGCCGTCTGCAAGTGAATTCGGTGGCATCGAAATGCGCCCGAGGAAGATTGTCAGATTACTTGGGGAGTGCTGCCGTAAGGAGAAAACTCTTTCCTACATGCTAAACCGGCACCTAGATCGACGAATGCGGAATCCCTCGCCAGTGGAACTCGAAGCAGCGTTCCTTTTCTTCATTCTAGTGATCCCTATGGGCTATCATATGCTGAGGACCGTGCTTGCATTCGTGGGAATTTAGCCCTGCTGCTAGGACTTTGTAGATAATTCAGGTACATCTCTCGTATGTTAGAGGGATTCCATGAAAAAGCTGCTCGCAAGCCTACCGCTACTTTTTCTGTATTCACCGCTCATGGCGCATCCAGGTGGCTTGGCTGCTGACGGGTGTCATAACGATCGCAAAAATGGTGGGCGTCATTGTCATGGCGCTGGAAGACAAAGTGCACCTGCGCCAAAGCCTCAGCGTGCCTTCGGTGGACTCACCTATTACGCCAACTGCGCAGCGGCTCGCTCGGCGGGGGCAGCCCCCGTGCGCCGGGGGGATCCTGGATACGCGTCTCATCTGGATAGGGATAACGACGGAGTTGGCTGTGAATAAAAGGCTAGGTCTTTTGACCTGGGGTAAGCGCGCGGAGCAGTACTGACATGCGCGTTCCCGCTGGCATACTGGCGCTTGTTTTGCTTGCATCGCCACTGCAAGCGCAGACGTCGTTCACTGGTCCAGCCGACGCGCTCGATGGAGACAGCCTGACAGTGGGCGGGATTGAGGTTCGCCTGTTCGGCATCGACGCTCCCGAGGGCAAGCAGAAATGCTCGCGAGACGGTCAGGCTTGGCCATGTGGTGAGGCCGCAGCGGGCAAGTTGCGTTCACTAGTGGAGGGACAGAACGTCAGCTGCAGAGCTCGCGGACGAGACACGTACGGACGAGCGGTATCGGTCTGCTCCGCAGGAGGCATCGAGCTCAACAGGACGATGGTTGCGCAGGGATGGGCGACGGCCTTCCGGGCGTATGCCCAAGACTACGTTGCGGACGAAGTGCGAGCCAAGGCCGGACGCGTGGGTATTTGGGATTCCACGTTCGAACTGCCAGCCGATTTCCGCCGTCAGAACGAAGAGCGAGCGGCCGCTGCGCAGGCTCCGGTGCGGCTGATGCATCAACCTCGAGCCTCTACCAACCAATCCCAGGGCTGCACGATCAAAGGCAACCACAGCAGGCGCGGGGACTGGATCTACCACCTGCCCGGAATGCCGTACTACAATCAGACAAGGGCCGAAGCGATGTTCTGCAGTGAAGCTGAAGCCCAAGCTGCTGGGTATCGACGAGCGATTGTTCGCTAGGGTGATTAGCGACTGGGAACTCTGGGCGTGCGCGAACGCCTACGTCAACCGACACCAAGAGGACGCTCCGGCGATCGCGGCCATGCGGTGCGACGAACTACTGGAGGAAGGTGACATCGCGGGCGTGCGCACGTTCCAGGCGATCATCGAGCGCATCCACAAGCTGTTGCAACGGTCAGCTGCCGGAGAAAGTGTGCATTAAGTCGGCGCGCAAATGGAGCCATCTTATAAGGAGCGGCAAAATCTGCCGCCGCACCAAGCCCTCGGATGATCTCCGGGGGCTTTTCTTTGTTCGAAGGGAATCCCGATGCGTCTACAGATGCCCCTCATCATCGCCACTCACTCGATCGCGCTCGGCGCGGGATATTACATCGCGCCGCGAGAGCTTTTCGACAACGAGGTCGAGCACACCGGCTTCTTGCAAACCGACACCAAGAAGGTGCTTGCTGCGACGGTCGACAGCCTGCGCTTGGAAAACCAGCTCGTCGTCTGGTCGTACAAAGGCATCGCTACTGTAAAGGTCGACCGATCGAGGTGGTGGATCTTCAGCGGACGGCAAACGCTCATCGTTCCGGCCGTAGTGACTTACCATCTGGACCTCTTCGACCTGACCCTCAATCAGGTCGAGTTCGACGAGAAGCAGAAGATCGTTCACGTGAAGCTCCCAAGGCTGAAAATGGGAGACATCGCGTTCCATCCAGAGAACGCGCAGACGATCAACGGCGGCATTCTCACCTACAGTGAGGAGCAGGTGGAGGCTCTGCGCAAACTCAACTACTCGAACGCGAGAAGGGCGTTCACCAAGCAAGCCCAAGGAAAAGGCATGGTCGATGCAGCGAAGGCGCAGGCCAGGAAGAACATCCAAAACTATTTTGAGATACCCCTGCGCATCGCGGGGCAACCCGACGTGAAGGTCGTCGCGACCTTCTAGCTACGACCTACCGATCAACACCGAGGGCCCCCGGAGCAATCCGCGGGGCCCTTCTTCGTATGGAGAAACCACATCATGATAATCGTGCGCACCGCGGGGGAGCTTGACGCTTTCCTCGCGACACCGCTGGGCCACGAGACCGAGCCTATCATCGCGCCGCACCTTGAGCGCCTGGCCGAGTACGAGTTCGGGGACATCGCCGCAATCGCGGTGACAGACGCCGGAGAGACACCCGCAGACCTCGGCCTCGACCCCGAAGCTTACGAGTACCGGGAGGAGCATCCCGGTTGGACCGAGCGCGTGTACGTCATCGGCCAGGACGGCTGGGGCTGGATCGTGCTGACACGCATCTAATCACCAACACCACCGACAACCGCAAGCGTCCAGGCATCCCGCCTCGGGCGCATTTTTTTTGGAGTCCGAAATGTTGACCATGTACGACGACGCGACGCTCGAAGTGGCGCTGAAGGCCGTTCCTGCCAGCGCGATCCGCGACACGCTGATGCGGGTCGTTCACGATGCCAAGGCTTGCGATCTGTGGTCCCTGACTTGTGTGCTGGTCATTGAAACTGGCGACGATGGGGCCGAATTGCGCGAGACGCTCGGCTTCGACCCCTTGACCGGACCGCTCCACGAGCCTGGCACGACATTCGAGCCCTATTGGTCGCGGCTCGAGCGCCACAGCGATCATTACGAGATGCTCATTACCGCTGGCAACGAAGGGTTTGCCTACTTCGTGCTCGTTCCCGATAACACGGGCGCTGCGCTTGCCCGTTTCCTTGCAGCCCATAGACCGTCCGCAGACGGCAGCTAACGCGCGCATTCCAGCGCCAAGACCAATCCCGTTCACTTAGCCCAATACTGGGCTAGGAAATGAACGGACTTCAATGAACGACGATACCAAATCAGGCGAGCCGGCTCCGGCCGGTTCGCCGTCATCCACCTTGCCGCGAGCGAGCCCTAAGGGAGCGTTGAGCAGCAACATCAAGCCACCATCACGCAGGAATTCTACCGATGTCTGGAAGCCTCGGCGCTTAGACGCGAAGCTGTTTCCGCACACTGCATCCAAGGGGGTGCCAGCCACTATCGATAACGTTGCATACATGCTCGATCGTCAGGGCATCACCGCGCGCTACAACGTCATCAAGAAGAAGCTTGAACTATCCATTCCCGGCATGTCGCACACCGTCGACAACGCGGACAACGTTTCCCTTACCCACATCCTTAGCTTGGCCTCGCTCAACTCGATGCGAACCGAACATCTGCCGGCGTACGTCGAGGCGATCGGCGACGCCAATGCCTACAACCCAGTGGCCGATTGGATTGACAGTGCGCCTTGGGATGGAATCGACCGACTGGAGGACTTCTACAACACACTTCAGACCCGCGAGGGCTACCCCGAAGATCTGAAACGAACGCTGATGCGGAAGTGGCTGCTGAGTGCAGTCGCGGCCGCCCTTTCGACGAGCGGCTTCAAGTGCCGCGGCGTGCTGACTCTGCAAGGCCCGCAAGGCATCGGCAAGACGACGTGGGGCAAGCGCCTCATCTCCGATGCTGCCTTGCGCGACTCTGTCATCAAGACCGACCATCACCTGGACGGCGGCAACAAGGACAGCCTCCTCGCCGCCGTCACACACTTCATCGTCGAAATCGGCGAGCTGGAGAGCAGCTTCAAACGCGATGTTTCGCGACTGAAGGGGTTTCTCACTGCCGACAGCGATAAGGTGCGCCGCCCATACGCCCGCATTGAATCGCCTTACCCTCGGCGCACCGTTTTCTACGCCACGGTCAACAGCTCAGACTTCCTCGTCGACCATACCGGCAACTCCCGTTGGTGGACAATTCCGGTTGTGTCCGTCGACTACGACCACGACATCCCGATGCAACAATTGGTCGCACAGCTTGCGGTGGATTTCCGAAACGGGGAGCCTTGGTGGCTCAATGCCGATGAAGAACGCCAGCTAGAAGCGCAGAACGAGGCGCATCGCAGCGGCAGCGTAGTGCGCGACCGTGTGCTTGCGCTGATCGACCTGGACGGGACCAACACTGAGACTACCCCCGCGCTTACCCCTACCGAATTGCTGCTGCTGGCTGGCTTCGATCGGCCCTCCAATCCGCAGATGCGCGAATGCGGCGGCCTCTTACGTGAAGTCATCGGCGACCCTCGCCGGATCAACGGGCGCGACAAATGGCGTGTGCCGTTGCTGCCAGAGGATGACGCCAGCCCCGGCCTTCGCGTCGATGCCGGTCCCGACAAGCCCGACCCCTTCGACTAGATCCACTGACGGGTTAGGTGAGGGCGGGGGCGGCAAGCGCGGCTGCGAACCCCGAGATTGCTATCCCGGACCCTCGCTGCCCGGTTTCGGCTTTCGCCACCCCTGCCCCCACCGGGGCCACCTTGCTTTCCCTTTGAATTGCAAGCGTTCCCTAGTTGATCTTCAAAGTGCTTGGGCCGCGCAGCGCTAATCCGAACTTTGTCCAAGATCGCCACCAGCGATGAACCTCTGTGCTCCCCGGTCATCCGCAGCACCAATCATTCCCAACAGACATCTCTTTGGACGGCGCGGCGGAGCCACCGCAGGGTCGCCCTTCCGCGCCTTTCAAATCTGCCCGCCGCCCTTGCCCACGGGCCGCTCGGCCCACCCCCCGGACCTGGACCCCGCCCACGACGCCGCGGCGCTCCACGGTTCGCCAATCAACGCACTTCCAGAAAGGAAACTCAAATGCCCAAGGTTAAGTTAGATGCCACGACATGCCTGACCGCGACGTGTCCCGCCGACAAGAGCAAGGAGACGCTGTGGGATACGGCTATTCAAGGCTTCGTCATCGAGATCAGGCCCAACGGTGGCCGCACTTATTATTTGCGGTATTTCGACGGCCACGGCCGACAGCGACAACACAAAATCGGCGGGTTCGCGGATCTGACGTTTGATCAGGCTCGCAAGGAAGCCCGCAGGTTACGCTCGATCGTCGTTCTCGGGGGCGACCCCGCTGCGGCAAAGGACGAGCGCAAGGCAACGCCAAGCTATGCGGAACTAGCGTCTCAGCATCTCGACTATGCTAAGACCTACCAGAAGCGGCCAGGGAACACCGACGCTGTGCTCCGCGTCCACATCCTCCCTCGCTGGGGCAAGCTTCGCCTCGACGAGATCACGACCCAAGACGTCGCAAAATGGCTGGCTGAAAAGCGCTCATCGGGCTTGGCCCCGGCGACCGTGGAAAAGATCAGGATCGTCTTCAATCGGTCCTTCGAGCTTGGACTGAAGTGGGGTGTGGCAGGGCTGAAGGGCAACCCAGTCCGGTCAATCCCGCGCCCGAAGTTCAACAACGCTCGCGAGCGTTACCTCTCTCCTGCCGAGGCTCAGCGCTTGCTTGCCGCGGCTGGTCGCTCTGACAATAGCCTGCTCGCTCCGATAGTGGCCCTCCTCCTGTACACCGGCGCCCGGAAAAATGAGCTGTTACAGGCTCAATGGCAACACGTGGACCTGGAACGGCGGAGCTGGTTCATACCGGACTCCAAGACGGGCAAGTCGCGTCACGTTCCGCTATCAAAACCGGCCTGCGAGATAATCGAGCGGCTGGAACGCACTTCGAAGTGGCTGTTGCCAAATCCGCACACGCAGCGGCCGTTTACCGATATCAAGCATGCCTGGATGACCGCGCGTGACGAAGCCCACCTGCCGGGCCTTCGGTTGCATGATTTGCGGCACGCCGCAGCGTCAGCGATGGTGGGTGCGGGCATCGACCTCTATGCAGTGGGCAAAATCCTCGGCCATGCCGACCAGGCGAGTTCCGCACGATACGCCCACCTAGCTAACGATCGACTTCGTACCGCTGTTGAAGCGGGCGCAGCAAACCTCAATCTTGCAGCTGTCGCTTCAGGGTAGTGCACAGCCATCCCGCCCGGACCTCCTCGTGAGGTCCGGGCATCTCTTTGCTTCTATTCTTTTTTTTGTTTGGCAGGGCCCCGCTTGCGCTTGACGCGGTTTCACCCCGGTTTCACCATATGTTGGTTGGGACGGAGAGCTTGCATGCCTAAGGCGGGTAAGCCGAAGCTGATCGGCGGAAAGACACTTCAGCAATGGGACACGGAATGGGTGAGGGTAAACGGTGGATTTCGCATTCTGCACCCGGAATTGAACCACAGCGTCGGCCTGTTCCGGGCTGTTCGTGATGGCCAGGTGATGGTCTTAGGTCAGGCTACAGAATGTGCGAACGGTGGCCTGCGCAAGCGGCTTTCGGATTTCCGCCGGTCGAGCTGGAGCGGTCGCAATCACACAGCGGGTTGGTACATTTACACTAATCGCGACGTGCTCAAGCTCGAGGTGCTGGTCACGGGTTCTGATCGTGAAGCGGCGAAGGTTGCCGCCGCTTTGAAGCGCCCGATGATCGCTCTACACGAGCCGCCAAAGACGTTCGGCTGATTGACACAAATAGGGGGGGGGCACGGCTGTGACCGGTGCGGAGTTAATCGAACAGATTCGAAGCGTGATAGCCGCCAAGGATGGCGAAGCCGTAACGGATCGTGCCCTTGTTAAGCGGCTCGGCATCAGCGTTGCCGGCCTCGCTAACTGGAAAAGGCGCGGTGAACTTAAGACTGCGCAGATCACGCGGCTGATGCTCTCGATGGAGCGAGCCTCTGAGCGGCGCGCGCTTGCATGTGCGCTGCAACCGATTGTCGAGTTCTTCGAGCTAAAGCGAGCGTCCTATGGCGCGAACGGCCTATTCCGAATTTTCTCGGTGAAAGACGAAAGTGGCTCGGAGCTTCCTTATCTCAGAGGCCTTCGTGACGAGCTAGATGCGCATCATGGCGTTTACCTCTTCTATGACAGTCGGGGGCGCGCCCTGTATGCGGGCAAGGCTCGCAATCAGACGCTCTGGACGGAGCTTAACAATGCCTACAACCGGGACCGAGGCGTTCAGAATATTCTCCGCGTAAACCACCTTCAAAACAGGAAAGACTTCCGCACATCCGACGAGGTTACACGGCAGATTCGCAGTGCCAACGTTAGGCTCCATGAGCTGGCTGCCTACGTCTCGGCCTATCGCGTGGCGGATGAGATGATTGGCAACATCGAATCCTTGCTGATCCGTGCTTTCCCGAACGATCTGCTCAATGCACGGATCGAGAAGATGGCTTGGGACTGAGACTTGCTCTGCTCGCAGCCGTGCCAACGAGCCATTCGGGCATGGCTGGGGTGGAAGTAAGGGGAATCAATGAGCTAACGCATCTTCGAGAGGTCAAGATATGCCCCGCGTCTCTGGCGAATTTGGGTAAGGCTTGGGTCGGCACAGATTAAGAGCGATTCCGCTGCGTCATGTGATTAAAAGTAAACGTTATTCTGCCACCCGCCACAGGATTTCGTAATGATGGGGTCACAGGTTCGAGTCCTGTAAGCGGCACCAGCCTTTCAGCAGGCAAATCCAGTGGCTTAAGCGCAGTGGCCTTCCGGTTGGGAACGCCGCTTGGGTCGTGTTTGGGGCACTTTGGGTAGGAAAATGAGCTGTACCCATCGTATACCCACTTGAGTCAGGCCCAGCCGCTCTTCCTACGTTTGTGACCTTTCACCGTCAGCTTTTGGGGGAGCGAGTAAGCGCTCTGAATGTCTGAAACTGGGTGGAAAGCAGAAGTCCCACTGGCTTTACGTCGGAGCGGATTTCGATCAGGGACACGCCCTCACACAATGTGCGATAGCTGAGCGCCCTCTCGACCATCAAACAGGAACCGTCCGTCTCCATGACAATCCAAGGCACACGCGTCGCGGGCAGTACGAGCACCATAGGTGCGATTATCGCGGCGATGAGTTGCGCAGCGTGTTTCCCCGCCCTCGCCAGTCTCGCTTCTGCTCTCGGATTGGGCTTCCTGAGCCAGTTTGAAGGCGTCTCGATCCGCTACATACTGCCGCTATTCGCGCTCATCGGCTTAGCCGCGAACTTTCTCGGCGGGAGCCGCCGCCGGGGCCTACTCCGATTTGTTCTCGGCATCGTTGGCCCCTTAGCCGTGCTGGCAGCAGCACTGCTCATGGCAACTTATGGCATGGCAACTGAATGGCTGCTCTACCCGGGGCTTGTGCTAATGATCGCGGTCGCGATCTGGGATTTGACAGCACCCAAGAGCGGCGCGGAGGGCCACGATCTCAGGGGGTTTGAACGGGACAAATGACCGAACTCAAATCCACGCTCACCTGTCCTAAATGCCGAGAGGCATCGACTGAAACGATGCCGACCAACGCTTGCCGGTTCTTCTACGACTGCCCGCACTGCTCAGAGAAGCTACGCCCACTGGCTGGGGATTGCTGCGTCTTCTGCTCCTACGGCGACGTTCCGTGTCCGCCAATCCAAGAGGCAAGGGCAAACGGCACTCCAGCGAAGTGTTGCTAACGTTGGCGGCGGGTCAGGTTCATTTGACGGATAGACTTCGTCGAGGGAGGGCGCGGTGATCGGGAAGCACGTGATCGGCAGGCTACGGTGAGAGGTCGGGCCTTCATCGTCACTGGAACAGTGGTGCTATTGATGACCTCCGCAATCCACGCGTCAGGTCTCCCCATGATTGACGGTTGGTTGCAGGGTCTGGGCCCCCAGCAACGTGCTGGACTAAATCTCGTCTGGGTGGCGGTCGCATTCGACTGGTTGATTACGGCAGTCCTTTGGGGATTGGCTGCATGGTGGCTCTGCCGCGAATGGCTCATAACCGCGTCAGTCGCAGCGGCTATTCCCCTCGCGATGGCTGTCGGCATCATTTCCATCGAACCGAGTTTCTTTGGAGGATGGTTGCTTCTCGGAAGTGTGGTCTTGTTCGCGACCGGGGCGATCATCGAGTTGCGCAGAGAACGCGAGCACTTTGACGAATGTGAGTGACGCGGCTCCGCAGCTTCACCGATGGCGGGCAATGTCTGCAATGGGGTCGGGGCTGTTGAAAAAGGCGGGGTGATCCGATCGCGTACCTAACGGGTTCCCTGCTTCGACACATCGGGAGCAGCGGCCATGATGGGTGAGCAACAGCGAGGCGGCAAGGGCGCAAGTTGGCGGGCGCTGGGAGCGATGATCCCCGCCGATCACATCCTACGCAGGATAGACGGGCTGGTCGACCTTGGTGAGCTGCGCGATGCGCTCGCCCCGCACTATAGTCGCCGTGGGCGTCCCTCGATCGCGCCCGAACTGCTGATCCGCATGGCGCTGATCGCTCGCCTCTATGGCGTCACGTCTGAACGCCGTCTGTGCGAGGAAGTCCGCTTCAACCTCGCTTATCGCTGGTTCTGCCGATTGCCGCTCGACGCGCGGGTGCCGCACCACTCGACGTTCAGCAAGAACCGGCATGGCCGCTTTCGCGATGCTGGCATCTTCCGCATACTGTTCGAGCAAACTGTTCGGCGCTGCGCCGACGCGGGGCTGATCGCCCACAAGGATGCCGCAATCGACGCATCATTCGTCGCGGCCGATGCAAGCTGGCAGCGCAAGATGCGGGACGCCGACATGGCCGCGCTCAGGCTTCCCCGCCCGGTTTGTGAATGGCTGGCGGATCAGGCCAATGCTCCACCGCAGGAACATGGCGTACCGCGTGGCAAGCCGGCCGAGGTGTCACGCACCGATCCCGCGTCGGCGTGGTCGGCGCGCACGGCGCGGGGCCGGTTCGGCTATGCCTTCAATGTACTGATTGACACGCCGGGAGGGGTGGCGATTGACGTGGAGGCCAGTCCCGCCCGCTTCGCGGCGGAAGTCGATGCGGGGCGGACCATGCTGGCACGGGCCGACGATCGGTTCGGCTACCGACCAAAGCGTGTCGCGGCTGACACCGCCTATGGCAGCGCCGCGTTCCTGGCGTTCGTCTCCGATCGCGGCACCATCCCGCATATCCCGGTGCTGGAACGATCCGAGCAGACCAAGGGCAAATTCCCCCGCGAAGCCTTCCGCTATGAGCGGGAGCAGGACCGCTATGTCTGTCCTGCTGGCAAGATACTGCCCTTTCGTGGTGCCGATCGTCGGGCGGGCTTTCTCCGATACAGCGCCAGTCTCTCCGACTGCCGCGCCTGTCACCTCAAACGGAGATGTACCTCAGGCAGCATGAGGTCTGTCACGCACAGCGAGCATGAGGACGTGCGCGAACTGGTGCGCGGCGAGATGCAAACGCCGCTATTCAAGCGGTCGATGCGGCTGCGCCGGGGCGTCGAGCGTGTGTTTGCCGATGCCAAGGGGAAGCGGGGGCTGACCCGCCTGCACCTTCGCGGCCTGCGCGGTGCCGAGGAAGAGTTTCTGTTGGGCGCGGCCATTGCCAATCTCGTACTGCTGGCCCGCCCCGACGCACGACCGGCCCGGACCCGCCGCTCGCCCCCGGTGCCGGAACGGATCGATCACATGGCCCGGATCAGCCGGGGCCGGTTTGAGCAATCCTACTACGCGACAATCTTCTGACGCCGGTTAGCCAGGTTCGCGCTCGGCCGCAGGGAAGTGGCGATAAAAGGTGGAACGGCCGACCTGTAGCAACTTTGCGACCTTCGCTGGTTTGTCGCCGGCCTTGAGAAGCTTACGGGCGGTATCGAGCATGTCGGGCGTCATGACGGATTTGCGGCCCCCGCCCGTGCCGCCCTTGGCCCGTGCCGCTGCCAAATCGGCAATCGTCCGTTCCTTTATAAGTTCGCGCTCCATCTCCGCGACGGAAGCGAGGATATGGAACAGCAGCCGCCCGGATGGGGTAGCCGTGTCGAACCCGTCCGTCAGCGATCGGAAATCAATCTTGCGAGCGGACAAGTCCGCCGCCAGTTCGATCAGGCCCCCGATCGAACGGCCAAGGCGATCGAGCTTCCATATCACCAGCGTGTCACCGGCCCGCACGAAATTGAGAGCTTCGGTCAGACCGGGACGGTTCAGCTTCGCGCCGCTCACCTTGTCGGTGAACAGCTTTTCACAGCCAGCCTTGGTCAGCGCATCGGTTTGTAGCGTCAGGTCCTGGTCGGAGGTCGAGACGCGCGCATAACCAACCAGCATGAGTCCCGTTATCCCATCTCAGACAGCGAATTTCGGGACTCATATTTCGGGAACATATTTTGGGAAAGCCCCGGCGGGGATACAGCGGATTTTTGCGTCGGTGACGGTCGTCCCGTTGAAGGTTCGTTTTCGGGAACGGCAGTTGGAACGAGCACCGGGGGGCGTCTCTGATGCTCGTTCCAGAAAGGAGATCTGTTACTGTTTGACCTGCCGTTGCACGACATTGCCTACAGCGTCCGGCTGACCCGAAGCGATCACCAGATAGCGGCGCGACCCTGTCGGGGCAGCCTGCGTGACGATCTGCCGCAGCGGTCCGACCGCGTTGACGATCGCACCGCCGGCGGGGTTGGTCATGAACTTGGCCAGCGGTTCGACCGGGCCGTTGCCATCGGGATTGGAAGACAGCCCCAACACGAACGGCATCTTCGGCGGCAGGCCTGCGACGGCGGCCTGCAGGATCTGTACCTGCCCCTGATCGAACAACGTCACCTGGCTTCGTCCGGTGCCAGAAAGGATCAGCTGAACCTTCTCGCCTGCCTTGGCCAGCGGTTGAAGACCGGCTAGGCCGTCGCCTGACGGCACCGCGCCGGGGACATACGCGACCCCTTGCGGGCCTTGCCCGATCGGGATGGTCGCGATGACCCTGTTCGTCGCGGTGTCGATCGCGGCCACCGCATCGGCATTCTCCAGGCCGACATAGATGCGGCTGCCGTCGCCCGAGGGCCACAGTCCATGCGGCAGCGCTCCGACGGGGATCGTCGCGACCTGGGTGAAATCGTCGGTGCGGAACACCTTCACGACATTCTCGGTGCCGACCGTCACATAGGCGAACTGCCCACGCGGCGTCTTCGCTATATTGACGTGGTTGGTGATCGCGCCCGTCGCGAAGCTCTTCAGCACCGCGAACGGGGGCCTCGCGTCGAAGACCATGACCTTGCCGATGTCCTTCAGCGTCAGCCACACCTGCTTGCCATCGGGCGTTGCGGCGATGTCGGGGCAGAACGGGCTTTCCTGCTTCACCCGGCCGACGATCTGCTTCGACGTGGTGTCGATCACCACGGTTTCGGGCGAGAAGCTGGAGCAGACATAGCCATACTTCCCGTCCGGCGAGAAGATCGTCATGCCGGGACCGTTCGGGACGGGAATGCGGCCCGTCTCCTTGTAGGTCGTGCCATCGAGGACGGCGATATAATCCTCGCCGCGCACGCTGATCCAGACCTCCCGCCCGTCGGGGCGGAAGAAGGCCTCGTGCGGGCTGCGGCCGACATAGGTCGTGTGGCGGACACTGTTGGTGGCGGTATCGATGAAGCTGACTGCGTTCGATCCGATCGACACGACGGCGAGCGTCCGCCGGTCGGGCGAGAAGCCCATGCCGTGGACCAGCAACTGCCCGCGATACAGCGGGCTGAGGTTCATCGGCGTCGGATCGCCCAGCTTGATGACGCCGAGCAGCCGGTTGGCTGATGGATCGATGACCGACACGGTGTTGGAAAACTGGTCCGAGGTGTAGAATCGGTCGCGGGGCGACACGGGCATGTCGGGCTGGGCGTTAGGCACCTGCTGCGCGGTGACCGCGACGGGGGCCAGCACAGTGCCGGCAAGGGCTGCGAGGATCAGCTGCTTCACCGATGGGTTCCTTCCGAGTGGTGGGACTGGGGGGCGGCGGGAACGCCGCCTTTTTCGTTCAGGATGGCCTGCATCACGGCGATCTCCTGCCGCTGCTCGACGATGATGCCCTGTGCCAGACGGCGTAGTCGTTCGTCCTTGCCGAAGCGGAGTTCCGCCTCGGCCATGTCAATGGCGCCCTGATGGTGCGGGATCATCATCGCGGCGAAGTCGCGGTCGGGGTCGCCGGTCGACGGGACCGCCATCGCCCGATGCATGCGCTGCATCGCACCGGCCA
This sequence comes from Tsuneonella aeria, assembly GCF_009827495.1. Lineage (NCBI taxonomy): Bacteria > Pseudomonadati > Pseudomonadota > Alphaproteobacteria > Sphingomonadales > Erythrobacteraceae > Tsuneonella > Tsuneonella aeria. The sequence goes on along the minus strand of NZ_WTZA01000001.1, from coordinate 1,264,868 downwards.
TCACGGTGGCGAAGTCGCTGGTCTGGGCCAGCGCCGTGCCGCTGACCAGAGCGGCAGCTGCGAGCGCTGTCTTGAGCGGGATTCTCACGATATCGGCAACTCCATTCGGTCGGACACGGCGGATCCGCGCATCCGGCTCAACATAAACCCATGGTATTTGTTCCGCTTCGGCCACGATCGGCCGTCAGGCGATGTGCAACAGCGCCAGCAGGGTCATGCTGATCGCGCCCAGACCGAGCAGCGACAGCACCACGGCAGTCGTCACCTTGCCGCCTGCCTTTGCGACGGTGCGAACGTCCACGCCCAGCCCCAACGCCGCCATCGACACAACGGTCAGCAAGGTGGCGATGCGACCGATCGGGATGATCGCAGCGGTCGGCACCAGCCCGAACGACCGGCAGGCGACCATCACGAGAAAGCCGACGATGAACCACGGGACCAGATGGGTTAGGTTGAACGTCCGCGGCCGTTCGGAGCCAGCCACAAACTCTCCCGATTGCGGTTCCTGCGGGGCAAGGCGCGGCGCGATCAGCGACAGGACGAGGCAGACCGGCCCCAGCATCAGCACACGGACGAGCTTGACCAGCGTCCCCATCTGCACGGCCGCAGCCCCCAGCGGCGAGGCGGCCGCGATCACCTGCGGCACCGCGTACACGGTCAGTCCGGCCAGCGCCCCGAAGGCGATACCACTCATGCCGAGCGCGATCCCGAGCAGCGGCAGGCCCAGCACGACGATGACACCCAGCACGGCGGTGAAGGCGATGGAGGCGGCGACGTCATCGCTATCGGCCCCGATCACTGGCGCGACGGCGGCGATGGCCGAATTGCCGCAGATCGAGTTGCCGCACGCGACCAGCAGCGCCATGCGCGTTGGCAGGCCCAGCAAACGACCGATGCCGAAGCTCAGCAGGATCGCACTGGCCACCACGCCGGCGATCCCGACGAGAAGCGGCACGCCGGCAGCCAGGATGGTGGCGGCACTGACGGAAGCTCCGAGCAGGACGACCGCGACTTCCAACAGATATTTGGCGCTGAACGCGATGCCGTCGTGCCATCTGTCGGCGGGCGTCCAAAGGCTGCGGATCGCGGTGCCGATCAAAATGGCGAGCACCAGCGTCTCCAGCCATGCCTTTCCTGCCAAGGCGCGCTCGCCGGCTTCCAGCGCATAGGCGGCGCCAGTCACCGCCAGGCACAGGCCGATCCCCGGCAGGAGGGCGAGCAATCGGTCAGACCGGCCGATTGCTGCAGCAGTGTTGGGTTGGGCAACGGTGGTCACGGCGATGTTCCTTCCGCCGCATCATCTATGCCGCGGCCACCGATCGTTCCAACGCATCTATATTGTCATTCCGATCGTCATACCTGATCGATTGAGATACAAGACCAATATGACGCTGGATCAGCTTCGCATCTTCATCGCCGTGGCCGAACGCGAGCATGTGACCGCGGCTGCCCGCGCGCTGAACGTCACCCAGTCGGCGGCTTCTGCGGCCATTGCCGCGCTGGAAGAGCGGCACGGAATCAAGCTGTTCCACCGGGTCGGGCGTGGGATCGTGCTAACCGAGGCCGGGCGACTGTTCCTGGCAGAAGCGCGTGGGGTTCTGGCGCGGGCGGAAGCAGCCGAGACGGTGCTGCGCGACCTCGGCGGTCTGGCGCGTGGCACGCTCCGGGTCGTCGCCAGCCAGACGATCGCCGCCTATTGGCTGCCCCCTTTCCTCGCGACCTTCCACGCGCGCCATCCCGCGATCGAGATCGATCTGGCGATCGGCAACAGTGAACAGGCGGCTGCCCGCGTCCATGACGGCGCGGCGGATCTGGGCATTATCGAAGGGCAGATCGACGATCCGGCACTGGCGCACTGGCCGATCGGGGAAGATCGCTTGCTGCTGGTGGGTGCCAAGCCGTTCGGGGATGCGCCGATCGATGCTGCCTGGTTGCGTCAGGCGCGCTGGGTGCTTCGCGAACTAGGGTCCGGCACGCGCTCGACCTTCGACAGTCACCTGCGTCGCCTGGGCGTCGAGCCAGCTATGCTCGACGTGGCACTGACGATGCCCTCCAACGAGAGCGTCCGCACGGCTGTCGAGGCGGGGGCTGGCGTCGCCGTTCTGTCGGCGCTGGTGGTCGAACCAGCCATCGCGGCAGGCACGCTGCACGTCGCCCCGATCGCGTTCGAGCCTCGCCCCTTCTTCGGATTACGACACAAGGAGCGCTACCGCACGAAAGCTGCCGACGCTTTGCTGAACGTGATCGCCTCGCGATAGGTTTTCTCAATTTTGAGGCGTTGACGGGTTTTGGGAAAGATATCTGTTTCCCGCTATTCGATCCCAAACGAGACGGGATCGCTACGTGTTGGGGTGTCATTCCACCCCCAACCGGACCCAGCCACCAGCGGCGCATTTTTCAACAGCCCCGGTCGTTTGCAGACGGTCCGCTTTTGGGTCCAGCGCCGCCGAAGCCGCCTGTCTCCTCTCGGTATCACGTCGGTGATGGGCAGCGCCAGTGGGCGAAACCAGTCGCTCTGAGTCCTGTGCGGGCGCGACTCAGATTAACGCTGCCTCGTCTTCGATTATATATAACTGATCCACCAGCACCCGATTGTCTATGCCCTGAAGGCGCGCGGAATTCGCGACATAGCAGTTCAGCAGAATTGGTGTGTCCGAAATCCTTCTGCGCTTCTCTATTAACTTCAGCTCTGCGAGCTCTTGCCTCCCAGCATCAATTTGCACGATCAGGTGTTCGTGGCGCCCCGGCTTATCGCCAAGCAAGAAAGTAGATGAGGGACTCAGCAGATCGCTTCCGGCCCTGTTGAGGCCTTCGGCTAGGGCAACGAACTGCTCAAAGCTCGGCAGCCTCACGCCGTGCCGATTAGTCGTAAGACGTAGGACATCCAGGAGGGTGGTGGGATCGAGCTCGGCTCGATTTTGATTGGGGACGTACAACCACGTCAGATTGTACTCCAAATCGGCAATGGTCAGAACTCCTCGTCCTCTTCGGTTGTCGACCTCAATAGACGAGGAGCGCCAAGTAGCTGGGGCGAGGCGCTCGCCCGTGGACATCTGCCGACGCTCGCAAATCGCAGCGAAGTTCGGCAGTCCCCTGACCGCTGTCATGCCCAGCATGTCGAACAACGGCGATACATTCGAGCGGCCGTCAAGCTGCTCCCCCTTCTGGGCACCGTTTCGCTGTGTGGCGAAATCGGGGTTTGGTACGCGCCGCCAAATACGGGGAAGACCTTGATCGTCCTGCATCTGGCGATCGAGGCCGTGATGCATAAGCGCATCGCGGCAGGTTCCGTGTTCTACGCCAATGTCGACGACAGCCTAATGGGGGTGGCTGAGAAGATGAAGGTCCTCGACGACTTCGGCATCCATGGTCTCGCCACCGGGCAGAGAGGCTTCAAGCCCAGCAGCCTCATTCCGGCGATGCGGGAGATGGTCCAGACTGGGACCGCCCATGGCACGCTCATCATCCTCGATACGCTGAAGAAGGTCCTGGACCTGATGAACAAGAAGGAGGCCCGGGAATTCGGGCTTCAGGCTCGCGAATTCGCAATGGCGGGCGGCTCGCTGATCGCGCTGGCGCATACGAACAAGAATCGTGGGGCCAACCAGAAATTGGTGCACGCTGGTACGTCGGACATCGTGGAGGATTTCGATAGTGCATACCTTCTCGATGTCGCCGCTACCGGCCAGCAGCCGAATGAACGCGTGGTGCGCTTTGAATGCATCAAGAACCGTGGAGGGACGGCGCTCGAGGCGTTTTACGCTTACAGCACCGTCGATGGATTATCGTACGCTCAGCGGCTTGCTACCGTGAAGCAGGTCGATCCGGAGTATGGCGAAAACGCCGACGACATCCGGCAGACGAGCGAGCAGGCGATAATCGAAGCGATCCGCGCCGCCATCAGTGCGGGAAGGACGAAGAAGATGGAGATCGTCTCTCTCGTCACCATGGCTACAAAGGCGAGCCGAGCGGTCGTCCTCGCCCTGTTGGAAGCCCGAACCGGCCCGAGTTCGGAAGGGGCATTGTGGGATTTCGAGCGGAAGGCGCGTGGTGCGCATGTGTTTTTCCTCCATCCGGAGACAGGCGCCACGGATGAACAGCCTGAGTCGGACGCCAGCGATCTAGCATCCCAGGTTTCTAGTTCCCCGCCGATCGAGCTGCGCGGGCCAGCTCAGACCGTCAGCTCACCCACGGCGGGCTGAGCACCGCTGCGGGTCGTCCTCGCCGTTTCTCGCAAGCCGAGAGCGCCGAGGCGGCCCGCCGTGTGGCTCCCCCATTGGCGGCTGTCTTTCGCTCTCTCGCGGGGCGTGAGGCAGCGCGCCCCAACTCACATAAATTAGGAAACACCATCATGGCTAAATTGAAACTGACTTCGGCTTTCTGCCGAGAGGTGACTTGTGCTCCGCACAAACGAAAGGAAGTTTACCGCTGCACTGAACAGACCGGGTTCGGCCTGGAGGTGCGGCCAAATGGCAAAACATTTTGGGTGTATTACACGACGCCCGACGGCAAGGCGGCTCAGATTAAGATCGGCGGGTATGCGGATATACCCTTCGACCTTGCCAAGCGGACCGCAAAGGAATTGCGCTCGAAGATCGTGCTCGGCCACGATCCCGCACAGGAGAAAGCGAACCGCAAGGCTGTCATCACGTTCAGCGAACTTGCACGTATGCATGTAGAGCATGCGAAGGGGCATCTGCGCTCTCATGGCTGCGTCGAGCTGGCGCATCGGCGCTATCTCGTTCCTCGGTTCGGCAAGCTTCGCATCGACCAAGTCACGACACCCGCAATCGAGAACTACCTTGCCGAGCTGCGTCAGCGGTTGGCCCCCGCATCCGTCGATCGTCTGCGCCTAGTGATGCATCGCAGCTATCGATTGGCGCAGGCATGGAATCTGCCCGGAGCCGATCGCAATCCAGTCTCCTCCGTTGTGAGGCCGAAGTACGACAATAAGCGGACCTGTCTCCTGTCACCGACTGAGGTGGAGCGCTTGCTGGAGGCTTGCGAGCAGTCTGCAAATGGCCTGCTCAAGCCGATCGTGCAGCTAGCTCTCGCAACCGCGGCCAGGAAGAGCGAGCTTCTGAAGGCCGAATGGAAGCACATCGACTTCGTTCGGTCCGAATGGCTCATACCGCTCACGAAGAACGGGCACCCTCGGCGCGTTCCTTTGAGCAGTGCGGCGATGGCGGTGATCCACAAGCTGCCTCGAAGTGGCGAGCCATGGCTCCTTGCAAATCCCGCGACCGGCAAGCCTTACGATAACATCAAGCGCGCCTGGAAGACCGCATGCCGGGCCGCGGGCCTGCCGGATCTCCATTTCCACGATCTCCGTCATGCGGGGATTGGTGCGATGATCAACAACGGGGTCAGCCTGCATGTGGCCGGCAAGGTGGCTGGGCATCTTCGCCCGGAGTCTACTGCTCGGTATGCCTTCGTCTCCGACAAGTCACTCGCCGCCGCCGTGGAAGCCGGCGCCCACAACCTCCAGCTTTGAGAGGCGGAAATGAAGTCAACTACCACCCTGAGCGGCGCCGAGTTCAACAGTCTTTTCGGCCGCTTGCTCTCACTGCAAGCGCATCTGCGGAAATCTGGTGCCGATAAACATAGTCAGGTCGACTTGCTGATTAATGCCGGCATCGCCGGTGGACTCACGACGGGCACAGATATCGTCGGCGTGCTTGTCAGACTTGGCTTCGACAGGAAGCACGCGGGAATCCGATTGAAGGCCGGAGTGCAACATGAGCCTGACTGGCCGTACTGGGGTCGGCTAGGCGATGGCACCTACTACGCGCCGGATGAGGAGCAATCGAAGCAGTAACCTGTATCGCCCCCATATGGCCGCCGAGCTATGTGGGGGCGATTCTCTCGACCAAATTTTTTTCGCCGCGGTCGAAACCCTGCAGCTGCGCGCGCATCCTGGAAAGCTGGGGTGCTGGCCGGATTCGCGTACAGTCGCCTAAGACCAGACAATCCGCTGTCGACCCCTTTGCGGACATTCTGCCTCCAACTAGAAACCAGACGTATTGCAACGACATTCGCGCGCATGTCATTTGAAACGATGCCCCCCGTAGGTTAGTGCAATGTTGGATCTCACGAAACCCCGCCACAGCCTACTCTTTCCAGTAAGTCTGATAAACTTGACGGCCCATTTTTATTGAGCGAGCCTCTTCTTGCGACTTGTGTTTCTGGGCCTCTTCGAGAGTTCCGCCATCACCACATCTAGCGTTATCAACATGCTGCTGCTTGAAGAAAGACTTCATGTAAGACCGAAATTTTACCTCTGTCTGATCTCGATATCGAATGTCGGCTGGAAATACTGCAGAATAGTAGTGCACATTCTTTTGCTCATCCGACGATTTACACCATCGAAACAGGCTATAAGTTCCAACCTCTTTCGCTGCTTCCGAGTTCAAAGAATCGTCAGCGGACAACTGGATTGCCGGCTCGTTCGAGACCGACTTTGCGTCATGATTAGGCGAAGTGCTACTGGAGGAGCTGAGCTCACTTCCTGAGGCGTTGTGATGCGAAGTAGGTCCTAGCTGCCCGGCAGCCTGTCGGGCAAGTGTTGCCCGAAGTCGCTGGCCCTCCTTCTCCGCTGCTGCGTAAGTGACTTCGCCTACCACCGCGCCGACGCTCCTGATTGCCTGCACGACACCGCCCATCGCGGCGTTCCGTGCGATGATTCGATCATCTTCGGCTTGGCGCTTGGCGGAGTATGCGTTGGCTTCAGCCAGTTGCCCTTCGGCCTTTGAAACCGACTGTGCAGATCCAATGTATAGAATTTCTGCCTCGCGGAGGAATGGTGCGAGGGCGTTATAATCGAGAACGAGTGGCTTAAAAGCCCAACTGGCGCCGCCAAACTGACGCCCGTCAGCGCCATCGAATAGGGCCAACTCCAGAGAGCCGTCAGCGCCGCCCGTCCATAGGACCTTTGGAGGCAGACCAGTGTCTATCTCTGTCCACATGATCGCAGAGCCTTGCCAGACACCCCGGTGGTACCTGAGTTTTCCGTTAGCGAGATCCTTGCGAACCATCGCTAAGCCGTTTGGACCAGCAGTGATCACATGAAGATCTGATCCACGCGTAGAACTTGTAGCGATCGCGAGAAAACGACCGTCGGCAGCCATTCGAGCATATCGCCAGCCGTTCGGGAAGATTTCTCCTTTGCCGTCCAGTTGGGCGAGGAAGCCCCAGGTCGCCAAATCTACCATTGCTGTTTCAGACGGGGTTAAACCTGATGGAGCTTGAGCGGCGCTTTGACCACCGAGGCCCACCGCAATTTGCCCCAATGCACCCCGCCGCCCGATGTCCACCTGGCCGTCGATGGTGGCTGGCGGCGCTGGTGATTGGGCATGGAGGGGGGCGGCCGCGCAAGGAAGCAACAGACTCATGATAAACCGCATGTCGATCAATCCCACTTTGATGCCTGCAACGCCCTATCAGGCATCCGGCGACATGCGGGTCTAAGCACACAAGATCTACCAAAGCACTAAAAGGATGCTGTCTCGTACGGGTCGGCATCGTCCCGTCAGTGGTAGTGTGCGGACCTGCCCCAACATGCCTCACTTCTAATGCGCCCGGTGCCCTGTCGAGGCCAGTGGTGCCACCTTTACGATTGATCGGTGCTTGGCGGTGTATTCCTCAACGCCCGCTTTCCACCCAATCTCGGTCATTCAGGCCCCTAGCAATCTCTCCTGGAAGCGGACCCGCACAGCTGTCCTGACGGGTTCAGAGCGGGTCGAATTCCGGAAATTCTTCCTACCAAAGTTCTTTCGATAGGAAGTTTGCGTAGGGTGGTTATCGCGCAGTATGGGACAGGCCTGGGTCGGGTACAGAACAGTCGGCTCAGCCGACCCTAAGTGTATGAAAGCATTCGGATTGCCGCCGGTCGATCCTCGCTTTCGTAATGATGGGGTCACAGGTTCGAGTCCTGTAAGCGGCACCAGTCTTTCAACAGGGAAATCCAGTGGGTTAAGTGAAACGGCCGTTCGGCTGGGAACGCTGCTTGGGTCCTGTTTGGGGCATTCTGGGCCGGAGTCGGAGGTTGACCCGTCTCTGTCCACTCAAGCTAGGCAACCGAACTCGTCCTGAGGTTTAGGGGGCTTAAGGTTGGCTGTCGGGCAACTCGGCGAACCTCGCACGTGAAAGATTGGGTAGCCGTCTATTTTTGCTTGAAGCCTTGTTGAACTGTCATTGGGGCGGCGTCGAGCCCACGGAGCATACAAGCTCGAACTCCATTGCTGACGAAGATCCTGGCGTAACATCACGCCAAGGCCGCACTTTGTCTTCGACGACCCGATCACCCTCTCTCAGGAACGCATAGACTAGAACGAGTTGGCGACGCCCCCCTTCACAGTCAAAATTCTCATACGCTTCAACTGCCTTGAGCTTAGGCAGATGAGATGGCGGACTTTTGTACTCGTATCGAAGCCATGCTGACTTCGTGCCTCCGGACACTGACCTTACCGAAGACATATCGATAAGATGTCGATTAAGGTCTTCGTCGATCGTAACTGCTGTCCACTCTCTCTCGCTAACCGCACTGATAGCGGGGGCGGCGACAAGAAAAACCCAAAAGAGAGCTCGGTGTAGCAACATTTCGACGATGCTTCCTTGCGGACGGTGGGCAAGACAGCCTTTGCCCCTTGCTTCGCTCTACCGTGACCAACATTGCGCTGAAGAGGCTAGCTCGCGAGCGCCTCCACAACGCTTTGAAGGAACTTTCTCACCTGCTCACGGTCGCTCTCTTTCTCTTCATCAGTCAAATCGGCGTAGGGGGTTGCGAACTGGCGCTCCCAGCGCGCCACGAGATTGGCCGGGAGGATAAGGTCCCCGTCCGCTGTTTTGACGCCTTTGCTGTGGAGATATCGCTGCCAGTGGCTCCAACGCTCATGTTCGACCGCTGACAGTTCCTCGAGAGCGCTATGCAGGGCAGCCTCAAGCTGCGTTCGATCTTTTAAAGACACTAAATAAGGTCCTTAGCAGCTAACCGGCGATAGTGCTCACCGAGGGCGGTGAGGCGTACACTCTTCGAATGCATAGCCGCATGCCACATATGAGGGGCATCTTCAGGCACGAGCAGACCTACCCGATTGTATTTCTGCAAGATCGCAAACTCTGCGTTCCGATCAGGGTTGGGCGGCGGGATACCTTGCGGGTCCTTTTCCCAAGTGTCATGCCGCTCCGGTTCGTAACTCGGGTCTAGTTCTAAGGCAAATCCAGGGGCGGGGAAGAACTCCGATATTCTCCGCAACTCGGTGAGTTCTAAGGGGGGCTGGACCTTTCTTAACGAAACGAATCGCTTAACGTTGGTTTTGAATACCGGTCGTTGAGCCCAAGGCCCAAGTGACTGATCCACGTGAGCGTAAACGCCTCCTGGCGTTACTTCGCCTACAAGATTGGCTGCCGCCCCACCGAGCGCATCGACAAGTAGAGTAGTGAAAACACCCTGCCCATTTTCCTCAGTCGCGTACTGCTCTGCTGTAGACGCCGTAAGGATTGTCACTCCATCATTGATCTCAGCTACATTCTGTTGAAGAGCGGAGCCACCCGCCACCCCGCTGTGACAGCTGTCCAGAATTATTACCCGGTTATGCACGCCAGACTGATTAGCCATTATCATTATTTCAGCGAGCGCTACTCCGTCGTTACCCGATTCAACGTCAGAAGAGCAGAGGTATCCTCCTGTAGCTTCGATGTGACCATGTCCCGCAAAATAAAGAAGCGAGACCTCGCCGTCGCCAGCGAAGAGCTCTTCAATTGCGCTGCGGAAAGGGGTCCGAGCAACTCCGTCCTGCGGCCCGGTGCTCGTGAGGTGCTTAACCGCAAAATTAACTGACCCATCTGCGTGACGGTCCAGCATTGCCTTGACTGCGAAAGAGTCGTTCACGCAACCGTAGAGGGGCGACACTTTTGTGTAGTGGTCGATTCCGACAACGAGAGCCTTGCGCATCTCAAAGCCCATCGATCCAGTTAGCCAGGTTTTCCCAAGTCCACACCATAGTGTTGACGCCGGCTACGTCTGTGCGGTCTTCTTTGTACGCCCATATTCCGCGCACAGGGATGCCTTCCTCCTTAGCGCACGCAATCTCCCACTTTTGTCCGGTTGAAGTTAGCGAGTTTTTGCTAATGATCGCGAGAACACCGTGCGAACGAAGGATCCGGGTGCGAACCTTCTTCTTCCATTCCTCGCTGTAAGCTTCCGTTACCGACATATCGATGTATTCGAAAGGCGTGCTCGTGTTGAGAGATTGGCCCTTGATCATATCGCGAATGCTCTGGTCCTCGATCGCAAAAGCCACGAAAACTGTCTTTCGGTCTGCCATGTGAAACCTCTTGCTCGATTGCGATCGAAAGAACGGCATATCCATTAACAGACGGTTGGGCAATAAGAGCGCCTTAGCGTTTTGGATCTTTTTGGCCCATACTGGGAGCGTTCATTATCCTAGGCGGGTTGATCTGCGCGTGGACAGGTCAGAATCTTTGCGTGTTTAATGCTAGTGAGCGTTGCCTCCCAGGCAGCCTTCCAGATGAGCGGTATCTCGGCCCACAGGCGAGGATTGCCGGCTCGGACCTGCCCCGAAGGATGGGCCGAGTGGAACACCGCGTAGTCTCCGAGGCCGCGGATCGGGGGCTCGCCCGGCGCCGCCCTCCTACCCACCAGCACGATCGTCTGCAGCTGCGGCAGCAGGCCTAGGACTGATGCAAGGTCCTCGACGCCCGCCCGCAGCTCCGCCGGGGTGACCCTGATGGTGCCGTTCCAGCCGGGGATCACGTTCCAGACCACGGACTGCCGCCGGTCCACGCCGGCCTCCCGGTAGAACCGGAAAGACGCCTCCGCGGTGGGTTCATCGTTGTCCCGGCTGATGAACCCTGAACCCTGCCACAGACCCTTTCCCTTAGGCACCGTCATGGGCCCCGGCTTCTCCAGCAGGAACAGGATCGAGGCGCCCACGCCGCCGTCTGCCGGGTCAAAGAACGGGTACTCACTGTCGTCCCTCGCGCGGAAGGCATGCACCAGGTCAGTAAGGGGCGCGATGTGCGGTTCATTAAGTGCTGCAAGCCTCGCCTCCCGCACGGCGGGGTCCCGCATGGCTCTGGGCTGGTCAGGCAGGGTCAGCATCGGCCCTAATATAGCGCCGGCTTCTGAAAGCGCACATCCGTTGCTGCGAGGGCAGCGGACGCGCCAGCCCGAGAGTGCAATCCGCTGACTGATGTGCATAATGGCCGCCTGAGGGAGACCAACGTGCCTACCGCAAAACACATCCGATCTGCCGCTCTCCTAGTGATCGGCGGGGCTGCTCTCTGCGCACTTCCGCTCAGCGCGCAGTCGTCGTTCACCGGCACGGCCGACGCGATCGACGGCGACAGCCTCACGGTCATCGGGGTCGAGGTCCGCCTGTTCGGCATCGACGCGCCGGAGGGGAAGCAGAAGTGCTCGCGGGACGGCCAGGCGTGGCCATGCGGTGAGGCGGCGGCGGGAAAGCTGCGTTCGCTAGTGGAGGGTCAGACGGTCAGCTGCAGGGCGCGGGGGAGAGACATCTACGGACGTGCAGTGTCTGTTTGCTTGGCAGGAGGCATTGAACTCAACCGGACGATGGTCGCTCAGGGCTGGGCGACGGCCTTCCGAGCGTACGCGCCGGACTACGTGGCCGACGAGGTGCGTGCCAAAACTGCGCGCGTGGGTATTTGGGATTCCACCTTCGAGTTGCCGGCGGATTTCCGCCGACAGAGTGAAGAGCGAGCGGCCGCTGCGCAGGCTCCCGCGCGGCTGCTACAGCAACCCCGGGCCTCAACCAGCCAATCGCAGGGCTGCACGATCAAGGGCAACCACAGCAGGCGCGGGGACTGGATCTACCACCTCCCCGGAATGCCGTACTACAACCAGACCCGGGCAGAGGCGATGTTCTGCAGCGAAGCAGAGGCGCAAGCGGCCGGGTATCGGCGGGCGATCGTTCGCTAGGGTGATTAGCGACTGGGAACTCTGGGCTTGCGCGAACGCCTACGTCAATCGACACCAAGAGGACGCTCCGGTTATCGCGGCCATGCGGTGCGACGAACTACTGGAGCAGGGTGACTTGGCGGGCGTGCGCACGTTCCAGGCGATCATCGAACGCATCCACAAGCTTCTAGACAAGTCACCTGGCGGGCAGAGCCTGCACTAAGCGACTCACAAAAACACAGCAAAAACAGTATCTTATATAGGATAACCTGAGTTTGCTTGCGGTCCAACAGAACTCACGCCACACCGCTCTGCCTTCCGTGAAAGCCGGAAGGCGGGGCGCGGAAACCCCTCTCATCGCTCGGTCAACAGCACACGCTGAAGACCGGGTGGCATGCGCGCATGTCCAGCCGGAAACGGTAAAGGCTCATGCGCCTATGATGAGTAGGTTTCCAACATCCGGCTTCGGCCGCCGCTCCCGAGAGGTACATAGGGGCGGCAAGGGCCGAGCAGCTCCCAGGCGTGAGGGAGCACAGCAAGATCAAGCTCAGGTCTGTTCCAGCCGCGCGGCGCACCGCCGCTCGGTTCCCTCACACATGGAGAAAACTATGCGAAACCTACACACCGCAATCCTTGCGTCCGCAATTTTGCTGACCGGATGCGATTCAGCCGACGACACAATCGCCCCCACGGAAACAGCCGCTGCGCCAGATAAGATTTACAAACTAGGTGAAACTGCGTCCGCGGGTGGATTGGAATTTGCGATCACTAAGGTGGAGGAGCGCAGTCAGATCGGCCCTGTAGGGATAGGCCCCAAAGCTGGATCCGGCGAGGTCTTCGTAGTCGTTCGGTACACAATCAAAAACATTGGCAAAGAGCCAATCGACAGGTGGGATTTCCCCAAGGTGGAACTCATCAACGGGGAGGAGGTAACTCTTGCGAAGGACACCGAGGCGACCGCTTTGGAAGGCGCTCTGAAAAGCGACAGCCACGGCACGGGCGATCTGAACCCTAAGGTTACGGCGACAGAGACGTCGGTGTGGAAGGTCGAGAAGGCTTCTTTCGATAGAGACACATGGCAACTCAAAGCATCCTTCGACAGCGCGGTTGCTGCAGCCGTCACATGGCCGATGGAGCCGAACGTCGAGGCTCCCATCCTGTTTAGCCTCAAGTGAGCGGAGAACGGGTCGCCCTTGTCGCCCTCCCAATAGCGGCCTTCGGACTCGGCTATTGGGTCGCGCCTAAGGAACAGCTCGACGAAAACGTCGAACAGACGGGCTTTCTGCAAACCGACACCAACAAGGTTCTTTCCGCAACGGTCGAAAGCCTGCGCAACGAGAACAAGATGCTGGTGTTCGCCTTCAAGGGCACCGCTCGGGTAAAAGACACTCGGACGAAAGCTTGGATTTTCAAGGGTCGGCAGGAGTTAATCGTGCCTGCAGTGGTCAACTACTACGTCGACCTCGGCAAGCTAAGCCTCGCCCATGTCACTTACGACGAGAAAGCTAAGTTAGTTCGGGTGAAGGTGCCGCCGGTCATCATCGGGGACATCGCTTTCCAGCCCGAGCAGGCAACCACGATCAACGGTGGCTTGCTTACCTACAGCCAGTCTCAAGTCGATGAGCTGCTGAAGCGAAACTACACGAAGGCGCGTCGGGCGGTCACCGCACAGGCGCAGGGTAAAGCTTTCGTGGAGGCAGCACGAAGCAGGGCAATCGATAACGTCGAGACGTATTTCGAGGTGCCCCTAAGGATCGCCGGCAGACCTGACGTAGAGGTGGCCGCGACTTTCTAACATCTACCACCACCAGTCCCACGAGGGCCCGTCGAGCGATCGACGGGCCCTTTCGCATTTCAGGAGCATACCATCATGATCGTATTGCGCACCGCGGGGGAGCTTGATGCTTTCCTGGCAACACCGCTCGGCCGGGAGACCGAGCCCATCATCGCGCCGCACCTTGAGCGGCTGGCCGAATACGAGTTTGAGGACATCGCCGCGATCGCCGTGCGCGGACCCGGAGAGTCAGTGCGAAGCCTCGGCCTCGATCCTGATTGCTACGAATATCGCACTGAGCACCCCGGATTCGTCGAGGAGGTGCATATCGTGTCGGACGACGGGTTCGGTTGGATAATCCTGACACGCACCTGACTTTCACCAACGACTAACAATCGCAGCACGGGGCCCGAGAGGCCCCTTTTTTGTGCCCAACGAAAGGGAAGTGACATGTTGACCATCTATGACGACGCCACGCTCGAAGCCGCCTTGGCCACGCCGCTCGGCGACACCTGCCGCAACCTTATCGGACGCATAGTCTCGGACGCCCGCGCTTCCGACCTGTGGGATCAACTGACCTGCATCGTCCTGATCGACCCCAATGACGACGCCAAGGACCTAGAGGGCATTTTGGGTTTCGATCCGAAAGAAGGACCCCTGGGCAATGCAGTTGGCGAGTTAATCCCGTGGTGGGATTGGCTGGAACATCACCCCGGCTGGTTCGAACTGCTGACAACCACAGGCACCGACTTTGCCTATTTCCTGCTGGTGCCCGATGCCGGGGGCGATCGATCCGGGCTCGCGGAACTGTGCCGGATGCACGAACACGCATAGCCGCAGGAATTGCAGCGGTTCGGCACCCAGGAGGCGAAAAGGGTGAAAGGGGGCCGCTTCGAAAGGCGCCGGTCGCGTTGACACGGGCGCCCCTTTTACCTCTTTTGAACGAACCATATCGAGGCCACCGCGAACGACTAACTCCCGTTTACAATCAGAAAACATGCTCTATATCCGGAGTCCCGAGTGCGATGCCTCATCGCAGCCAAGTGGCCGGGACGAGACTTCTCCTACACCCCTGGGCCTAGCTTGTTGCTCGCTATGCGCGAATGCGACAGGGCGCCTCCGTCGATCCTTCGTTAGCTGCTTCGGCGGATGACGGCGCGACAGGCGACACTACTCCTTCGACGATAACGGCGAGGTGCCGAAGCTTTCTAGCGGTCTGCTGGAAGGTCGTCTCACAAGGCGCCTCGGGCAGACTCGAAGTGAGTATCTTCGATGTCAGACATTACGAACGATGGCTCCGCCGGTGGCGAGCCAAACACTAAGACCCCCATCGGCAGCATGAAGCTAAGACCTAGAGCGATCGAAGCGCCTGGGTCTTCCCAGCCAGTCCAGCCTTCCGGAGCTGGTGAAGCTAAGTCCGTCGGGGCGACTGACCTTAGCGCGGTCACCGACGCCGAATTTCTCAGCGCCGTGGTCGCCGAAGTCCCGGAGGGGGCGCACGCGATTGTACTGGGCAAGTCCGGCAACCCTAACGAGGGTGGCTGGTCCCCTCGCGACGGAGCTGAGGTGTCTTCGGTCTGCAAACCCAACCTAAACACCTACTTTAACTGTGCGAGCATTCTGGCCACGGCGACCGGGGAATTGTCCGGGCGCGAAGATCAAGCCGCTGCATATCATGTACTGGTGTTGGACGACGTCGGCGGAAAGATCGATCGGGCGATTATCCCCGATGTCACTCCCACTTATGAGATCGAAACCAGCCCGGGCAATTTTCAGATCGGGTATGTACTGTCGCCACCCGAACGCGATTTCGACCGCGTGAAGGCGGCACAGAATCTAGTGACCGAAGCCGGTCTAGGAGATCCTGGAGCGAAGGGCGTCGTACGCTGGGTGCGCCTGCCCCGAGGCATCAACGGCAAGCCGCAGTACCGTAAGGATGGCAATCCCTTCCAGTGCCAGCTGCGCTCCTGGAACCCCAAGATCACCTACACTCTGGACGACCTGACGGAAGCGCTCGTGCCTGGCGGTGTGGTCGCGAAGGCGACGGCTGTTCCACGCCAAGGCGTGGTCGCGCGACCCGCTCGATCAGCGCCGGCCATCAACCCGGAAGTCTACACGCCGCGGTGCCTAGAGAATCCGGTCGTGACCGCGCTCAAGGACGCGGGGCTTTACAAAACCCAGCTGAAGGTGGGCTTACACGACATCACATGCCCGTGGGTCGCCGAGCATACCGGTGGCCTCGACACCGGAGCTGCCTACTTCGAACCGTCCCTGCAATATCCAGTCGGCGGCTTTCGCTGCCAACACTCGCACGGCGAGCGCTATCACATGGGCGACCTGCTGAAGCGGCTCGAAATGTCACCAGCCGAAGCTCGCAACAAGCCGCGGATACGGCTGGTCGCGGGCGAACTCCACGCGATCACCGAAGCGGCGGAGGAGGTGCTGGCGGCGGATGGACAGTACTACAGCGCATCGGGCGTGATCGTCAGGGTGCAGTCGAACGGCTGGCACGTTGGCACCCAGGACATGGACGAAGCCGAGTTGACGATGGCGCTTTCCGCGGCGTGCGACTGGGAAAAGCGCGACAGTAACAAGGAGCGGTGGGTGACCTGCGACCCCTCGCCGCGGCACATCGCCATGCTTTGCCGATCGAGGCGTCGCCAGCGGCTGCTTCCGCTGAAGGGTCTAGCTCGCCAGCCATTCTTCAGGCCGAGCGATCGCCAGCTCGTGGCCACGCCAGGCTATGACCCGGTGTCGCAAGTCTACGGCGTGTTCGACGCCGCTAAGTACACGCGCGCGCAGCCCACGGAAACGAACGCGCAGTTGGCGATGGACCGGACTCGCAACCTGCTGCGGGAATTCCACTTCGCCACGCCCGCCGATGAAGCTGCTGCGGTCAGCGCAATTTTCACAGCCGTATTGCGACCGACGCTGGGCCTCGCCCCCGCCTTCCACGTAAGGGCACCGAGCTCAGGGACCGGCAAATCGCTCCTGTGCGGGGTAATCTCCAAATACGCTGGGCCCGGTCACGGGCTGATGATGAGCTACCCGCAATCCGCTGAAGAAGCGACGAAGTCGGTGCTTGCTTCGTTGCTGACTTCGCCCGCGGTAATCCTGTTCGACGATATGGATGGGGACTGGAAGCCTTACGGCCCGATCAACCGGATGCTCACCTCGGAGTCGACCACCGATCGCGTTCTCGGTGCGAGCAAGATGGCCACCGTTAACACGTGCACGCTAGTGCTCGGCTCGGGCAACAATACCGGGCCGGTCGGTGATCTGCTGCGGCGCGTGCTGGTGATCAAGCTAGACGCCCGCTCGGCCTCGCCGGCGACACTTGAGTATGAAGGCGACCCGATCGCGGCGATTGAAGCCAATCGCGAAGCGTTCGTCGCCGATGTACTGCTGGTGGTCGAGGCGTGGCAGGCGGCTGGCTCGCCGAAAGGCGACTTGCCTCCCGTGGCGAGCTACGGTGGCCTCTGGAGCGACTACTGCCGGCACGCACTAGTGTGGCTCGGTCTGTCCGACCCCGCTGCCGGCCTGATTGATCAGATGCGCCACGATCCTCACGCAGAGCTGCTAGAGGATTTCCTGCGCGCTTGGCACCAGATGCACGGCGAGCGGTCGATCACGGTTCGCAAGCTGGTTCAGACCGCCGTAGAGGCGCCGAACCGCGAGCTCGACGATGCACTCTGCGATCTGCCGGTGATGGAACGCGATCGCATCAACAACGGCAAGCTCGGCTGGTACCTCAGCAAGAACCAGGGAAAACAGGTCGGCGGGCTCCGCTTGGAAAAGGGCGAAAGCGGCGAGCGCAACGCCTGGCGGGTGGTGCAGGTCGCGGACGAAACCCCTTTTCCACTTTCACCCCCACTCGATGGCGAGGGCGAAGGCTAGGGGCTCCGATCGCCGCTGCCAGTGGGCCCCGGACCCTCCCCTCAGCGCTCCGTGCTGCCGAGTTCCCTATTTCCGCCTGCCTACGGCCGCTCGGCCACCCTCTCCTTCCCGGGAGCCCGGCCGCGCCGCGGCGGCGATCCTGGTTCGGCAATCATCGTGTACAAACAAAGGAGTTACGAAATGCCCAGAGTTAAACTCGACCACGTCTTCTGCCTGACCGCCCAATGCGCGCCGGGCAAGAAGCGCACTGATTTCTACGACCTGTCGACAACTGGCTTTACGCTGGCCTGCCACGCATCCGGGTATCGCAGTTACGAATTCAGGTATCAGGACGCCTACGGTAAACTGAAACAGCGGCGCATAGCGCCTTACGGTGACATCACCTTCGCCGAGGCCCAAAAGATCGCCAAGAAGTGGCGTGCCGAGGTCATCATGGGTGGCGATCCAGCCGCTCAAAAGGCCGAGAAGAAGTCGGTCCCTACCTACGCCGATCTTGCCGCCATGCATCTCGAATACGCACAACTGCATCTCCGGCGTCCGGAAAACGTCGAGAGGGTAATCCGCGTACACCTGTTACCTCGCTTCGGCCGCGAGCGAGCCGATGCAATCTCGACACAGGAGATCGCTAAGTGGCTCGCGGAGAAACGCAGGTCCGGGCTCGCGGCTGCAACGACGGAGAAGCTGAAAGTCACTCTGGGGCGGTCGTTCCAGCTGGCGGTCAAGCGGGGACTGATTGCGACCAATCCGGTGCAGGGCATCCCGCGAGAGCGTTTCAACAACGCTCGTGATCGTTACCTCACACCCGCCGAGGCCGCCCGGCTGATCTCCGCAGCAGAGCAGTCAATGAACCCTCAGCTAGCGAACTTGATCTCGCTCTTTTTGCTAACGGGATTGAGGAAGCGGGAGCTTCTGGATGCGCGCTGGGAGCACGTCGATCGGTCGAGCCAATCGCTGTTCCTGCCTATGACCAAGAACGGCAGCGGCCGATACGTGCCCCTTTCCAAAGCTGCTCTCGATGTCATCGACCGGCTGCCGCGCTTCGATAACTGCCCCTGGCTGATTCCAAACCCGGCCACGAAGAAGCCGTACACCGACCTGAAGCACCCCTTTGACACAGCCCGCAGGTTGGCGGGGTTGCCCGATATAACGCCCCACAGTCTAAGACATTCTGCGGCCAGCTTCATGGTCAACGCCGGCGTTGACTTATTCGCCGTTGGCAAGGTCCTTGGGCACAAGAACGTCGCCTCCAGCCAACGCTATAGCCATCTCGCCAACTCTACGTTGATGGCGGCGGTTGAGGCCGGCGCGGCCAAGATGAACGGCAGTACCTTCTGATCTCACCCCACGGGCCAGTTTCAAGCTGGTTCGTGGGGTTCTTTTCGTTTTCGTATTTTTTTTTGGAGTCACCACACGTGCGCAATATCGAACGATCCATCCCCTGGGTTACGATTCCAGACTGGCATAGCGCCCGCCTCGTCGGGCTTTCCAAGAAAACCGGCCTCATCCGTGCCCGCATGCGGGGGGAAACGATGTTCCTCGGCCATGCGGCCAAGGGCGGCATCGGACCACGCCTCGCGGCCTACCGAAGCCCGAGGGGCACCGGTCAGCGACACCACGCCGGGCAGATGCTCTACAAACACCGCTTCGAAATACAGATGCAGATCGCGCCCCTCGACGGGCCAGCGGAAGCTATCTTGCAGATGCTTGCGGCGATGCTCGACGATCGAGTTCCGTCGTGGAACGTGCCGTACGGCCACCGTCGATCTATCTGACGATTCCGCTGAACCTGCTTAATGAATTCGCCCGGCCACCTTGTTGGTGGACCCGGGCGAGGGTGCGAACGGCGGAAATTGGGCCGGTTACAGACTGTCAGCTTCTGATCAGCATTCAGCTGAAGCCGACTCTTGTAATTCGGCCTCAGCCCTAATCAGACGATCGTCGCGATCGTCATCATCCTTACCAGGTCGGAGAGCGTCCTTGCCTGCATCTTCATCATCGCGTTCGCCCGGTAGACCTCGACCGTCCGTGGACTGATGTCGAGGTCGATCGCTATGACCTTGTTGGCCTTGCCTTCGACAAGGCCGTCGACGACTTCGCGTTCTCGGCCGGACAGGGTCTCGATCCGGGAAAGAACTTCGCGCCGCCGCGATTGCACCTCCTCCTCTTCTCCGCTTCGCGCCAGCGCCGTGCGGATAGCGGATAGGATCGTTTCGTCGTCGAAGGGCTTTTCGATGAAATCGGCGGCACCGGCCTTCATCGCCTGAATCGCCAGCGGAACGTCGGCATGGCCGGTGATGACGATAACGGGAGCCCCGCCATCCCTCTCCGACATCCTGGTGGCGAGATCGATCCCGCTCATGCCGGGCATCCGAACGTCCGTGACGATGCAGGCCCGAGCGAGCGGCGGTGCGGATTGCAGGAAGGCGTCCGCAGACGAAAACGAGCGCACCCGTATCCCGGCGACGTCGATCAGGAACTCCAGCGACTGACGTGCGCCCTCGTCATCATCGATCACGTAAACGATCGCGTCCTTCACCGCCTCATTCTCCATCGTAGAGTTCCTCATCTGCGACTGCCTGCAGAGTAAAGCCGAATTCGGCGCCGCCATCCGGCGCTCGCTTTCCCCATATCCTGCCGCCGTGCGCTTCGACGATCGTGCGCGAAATGGAGAGGCCCACGCCCATGCCGGTTCGCTTGGTCGTGATGAAGGGCTGGAACAGTTTCTCGGCCACGTCGGGCTCGATGCCCGGCCCAGTGTCGCTTATCCGGACAAGCGCCATTCCCTCGTCCGCCGCCTCTATCCCGATTGTCAGGTGGCGCTCACCCACTTCCGATTCCGCAAGCGAATCGACCGCGTTGCGCACGAGATTAAGAACCGCCTGCTGGATCTGCACCTTGTCGGCGAGGACAAGATCGACTGCCGGATTGAATGCGTATTGCACCCGAATGCCGTGCTCCTTTGCGCCGACCAGGGCGAGTGCGCTCGCCTCTTCGACCAGCTTGGGCAGGCTTTCGATGGTCCGCTCTGTCTCGCCCCGCGCCACGAAATCCCGCAACCGGCGGATGATCTCTCCGGCGCGCAAGGCTTCGGTCGCGGCCCTTTCCACTGCCTCGGCCACGCGCTCGTGCGGGACCTCGTCGCGCCCCAGGAGGATGCGCGTGCCCTTCAGGTAGTTCGCAATCGCCGACAGCGGCTGGTTGATTTCGTGTGCGAGCGCAGAGGCCATCTCACCCAGCGCGGTCAGACGCGAGATATGGACCAGCTCGGTCTGCAGTTCCTGCAGCCTCGCCTCGGCCTGCTGCCGCTCGGTCAGGTCGCGGATGAACCCGGTGAAAAAGCGCTGTCCGTCCGCAGCCATTTCCCCGACGGCGAGTTCGATCGGGAAAGTGGAACCGTCCCGCCGTGATCCCACCACAATCCTGCCCTTGCCGATGATCCTCTTCTCGCCGGTGCGATAGTATCGCGCGAGATAGCCGTCGTGCGCGCTGCGATAGGGCTCGGGCATCAGCAAGGCGACATTGCGGCCAGCCACTTCGGACGCCTTCCAGCCGAACATGCGCTCGGCAGTCGGGCTGAACTCGCTGATCGCTCCGGCCTCGTCGATCACGACCATGGCATCGGGCACCGTGTCGAGGATCGACTGCAAGTGCGCTTCCCGGCGCGCCAGGATCGATGCCGATGCTTCGGTTTCAACCCTTGCTCGCTGGAACCACTCGCCCCCGAAAGCGACCGAAACGCCGATGACCACGAACGCGACCGCCGCGATGTAGCTGCCCTCGGTAATCGGTCCCGCGAGGGCGTCGCACCACAAGCCCGCGGCCGCTCCGGCGACGGCAGCAACGGCGCCTGCGCGCAGGCCCGACATGGCACTGGCTACGACCACGCCCGGGACGAAGAAGATGAACGTCGCGCGCTGCGCCAGTTCTTCGGCAAAGAGCAGCCGGATCCCCGCGCCGGCGCCGATCGCGACGAGTGCCAGCAACAGAGCGGCCGCAAACGACAGGCGCGGCAGGAACCGGCTCATGAAGTTTGCGGGGGGAGCCTCCGGTAAGGCCCTTAGGGCGCCCTCCGTAGGGTTATCATCCAAATTTCGCGTTCCTGTTCAAAGGCCTAGATCAACTCCAGCAGCGGCGCTTTCAGTTCAACGTGCCGCCAAGCGGAGAAGTTTTAATGACTGCACCCTTCATCGATCTGGGCGTTCACCACAACCCTCGCGGGATGTCGGACCGGATCGCATTCGGTTTCACCAAGGCGCTTCGCTGGTGCGCCGATACCTTCTTTGCCGAGCGCTACGGCCACCGCGCCGTCGTGCTCGAGACGGTAGCTGCCGTACCCGGAATGGTCGGGGCGACGATCAACCACCTCGCCTGCCTGCGCCGCATGTGCGACGACAAGGGCTGGATCAAGACGCTCATGGACGAAGCCGAGAATGAGCGCATGCACCTGATGACCTTCATCGAGATTTCCAAGCCTACGCTGTTCGAGCGAGCGGTCATCATCGGCGTCCAGTGGGTGTTTTACCTGTTTTTCTTCGGGCTCTACCTGGTCAGCAGCAAGACCGCGCACCGGGTCGTCGGCTACTTCGAGGAAGAGGCGGTGATCAGCTACACCCATTACCTCTCCGAAATCGACGAGGGACGCAGCGAGAACGTACCGGCACCAGAGATTGCCAAGCGCTACTGGGGGCTGCCCGACGACGCGACCCTACGCGACGTCGTCCTCGTGGTCCGGGCCGATGAGGCACACCACCGCGATGTGAACCACGGCTTCGCCAACGAACTCGCCGGCCTGCCGGTGGCCCAGGTGGCCGAATGCCCGCCGCACGTCGCTCTCGAACCCAACTGGAAGAAGGCGGCCTGATCGAGGGCCGCGAGCAAGGAGGAACGGACATGGACCGCTCGAACGTGATCGGATTGTTCATCGACGATGCACCGGTCCTTTCCTCCCTGCAGTTCTCGCTCGCCACCGAAGGGTTGACGACTATCGAAGGCGACCGAGCGAGCAGCGGAATCCCGGCAGAGGGTCTTCTGGTCATCGACCAGAGCTATCAGGACGACGGTCTCCGCTTCCTTGCGGAGCTTCGGGAAAGAGGATGCGCAGCCCTGGCCATCATCCTCGTGACGAATCCGAACCCGCTGTTTCGAACGCGTGCAGGAGCGCTTGGGGCGCACATCATCGAGAAGCCCCTGCTCGGGGACGAGCTCAGCGACGCGATTTCGGCCTTGCTCGGACAACAGAAGGCAGCATGACATGAAACCCGCGCTTCCCCCCGGCCTAGAGGACTACAAACAAACCGCGACTTTCACCGAAACGACCGTTCCCGCAGGGTTGCTGAGCGATCACTCGACGAAAGAAGGAGTCTGGGGCCTGATCGAAATCGAGAGCGGACAGCTCCGCTACCTGGTGACCGACCCCCGCCGGGCGGATCGCGGACAGACTCTCGTGGCTGGCGGTGACGCGGGTATCGTCGAGCCCACGATCCTGCACCGTGTCGAACCCGTTGGCGAGGTGCGCTTCCACGTCCGGTTCCTGCGGGAGCCGACCGGTCCACTACAAGCCGACGAACGCCCTGAAGGGGACGGGGCATGACCATGCAATCTGCGCTTCCGGAAGAGGAGCGACCCGACACCCGCGAGATTGCAGCGCTCAAGCGTGCCGAGAAGCGCGAAGCTGCTGAATCCATCGGAGTGGATGCCGAATTCATCGATGATCTGGTGGAGAATTTCTACGGAAAGATCCGCGAGGACGACCTGCTCGGTCCGATCTTCGCCGAGCGGATTGCCGACTGGCCTCCGCACCTGGCGCGCATGAAGACCTTCTGGCGTTCGGTCCTGCACAACAGCGGCGAGTTCTCGGGCAACCCGATGCTCAAGCACCTCGCGATCCCGGGCCTCGAACTGCAACACTTCGCTCGTTGGCTTGAACTCTTCTACGAAACGCTCCGCGAGGCAGAGGGTGACCGCGAGGCGACCCAACTCGTCGGGGGACGCGCCCGGATGATCGCCGACAGCCTTTTGACAGCAATCGCAATGCGCCGCGACGGATTGGCCGCCGGGCGCGCAGGAAAGGACCTACCTCATGCCTGAAGCACTTCTCCGCTCGCAGCTTGACCCGGTTCGGGACATTCGCACCGGTACGCCGGGTCCGTCGCTCGTCGTCGAAACCGAAGCAAACGACAACGTGCGAGTGCTTGCGCCGGAATCGCGGCTATTCGAGCTTCCCTCCGCCGTCTGGATTACGATGATCGGTTCCTACGTGGTCTTTTTGCTCGCCCTGCTCGGTGCGACCGGCGGAGCAAGTGCGACGTTCGCGATTGCGATCTCTGCGTTCTATGTCGCGATGTTCTTCGGAACTGCGCGGGCCCTCCTGCGCCAGGGTCCGGCCCAACCCGACAGTCCGTTGCAGCGCACCGGAGCCATCCTCCAGACCGCGTTCGGCCCCCTGACCCGCAGCGAAGTCTACGGCCAGGTACTGATCGTGCCCGTAGCCGTTGCGTTCTTCGGAATAGCGATCGCAATCATCAGCGCGACGGTCATGTGAGAGAACTTCGATGAGAAGGAACAGCCATGTTCTGTCCTGACTGCGGAGAGCCGATCTTTCCTGGCCGACTCGACATCCGCAATTGCGCACCGCGTTCGCGACGCGGGAGCAGGCGAGCAGGCGAGCAGGCGAGCAGGTCAGAACGATCTTCGCCGTCAAACGACCGCTATCGGGACGAAGAAACAGTTCCCGGGATGACAGCTTAGGGGCGCAAAGCCGACCTTCGCCGGGCCGAGACCGGGTCAGATTACCGAGAGAGGTTGAGCTAACGCTTATTCAGTAGGAAACGCCGAAATTCCGGACTTTCATCGATTTGGGTCATGATTGGGTGGGGCAGAGGCTACTAGCCGCCGTAGTCACGATTTGATTGATACTTATAGCTTTTTCCGCATCGCTCTCTACCATTCGTAATGATGGGGTCACAGGTTCGAGTCCTGTAAGCGGCACCAGACTTTCAGCAGGCAAATCCAGAGTCTTATGCTCAACGGCCTTTCGGCTTGGAAGGTAGCTTGGGTAGTGTTTGGGGCGTTTTGAGCCGGATTCCGACGCTGACCCACGCTATACCCACTTAAAACCCATCGAGCTTCTTCTTCTAAGGCTAAGGCGGTTTCTGAACTTCAGCTCTCAGCAGATCGAGCGTCGGGCCCCTAACTCCGGAAATGAGTGGAAAACGTCCTCCCTTTTGTTCGCTTTCCGTCGGACGTGTTCGGCTCGCAGCCCAAGATCGACCTCAGAGCGCGGCGTAAGCGACCCTTTAGGCGGTGGGAATCGGTTCAATATATTCGATGGTTTCCACCGAGAGAATGTCGTTCGAGCCGATACTGCCTCGAACAACGATCAGGTCGCCGAGAGGAACCACTGCATCCGCGTCATCATCTAGCGTGACTGCCAGAAGTTGATCGCCCGTTATCCGATTCTCGAAAATCAGAGTGCCATCAAGCTTTCTGAGGAAAGAGCCGACAAGGAGGGCGGGCCGGTCGGGTCGTTGCAAAGCTTCGGCATTCTCGAGAGCACGAAGCTTTTGAACCTGAACGCCCGGCAGACCAGCGCTGTTTTCCCAGTCAATTTCCTCGTAGCCAGGGACATTTTCCAAATAAACGACGAGCGGTTCCTCGTCGCCGTGGCTGACAGTGACTGTCGAGCCCCCATAGACATTGACTATAGAAACAAGGGGAGAGGCGGTCTGAGGGTGGCCATCCTCGAGCGACTTTTGGTAGGCAATCGCCAACAGACCAACAGCCGAGATTGCGCTGAGTGAGGCGCCCATGGCTCCAATTCCCAAAAAGACGAGTTCGGCGACGGAAGAGCCACTTCCAACGTGGCGGACCGACACTGTCGCGTCACCAGGAAACTCGTCCAGGCTTTCGAGAAAGCTAACTATGTTGCCAGCCCAAGCCAGAAGGGCTTTGGCCGGGACTGGGTCAACAGTGTCGACCGAGATTCGAAGGACGTTCCCCGGAAGCCGGTTAGGAACAGCAGGACTCATTTTTTGACACCTCTCGGCCTTCCGAATGGCCTAAAGTACCACTTTCGACTACACCTTCGCATGACGACCCGAAAGTTCTTCTCGAGCGGTGGTGCACCGCCTCGATCCCTTCTCGCCCTTTGGCAGCTTTGGGGTCGTTTTGCGAAAGGACCGCCCCACGCGGCTTAGCGGCCGTTAGCGAAGTGTTCGGCCACTCGAGCGTAATCCTCCAGCATGACGGTCGAGGGTCAGAAGTTCTACCCCGGCGAGAGGGCAACGGCTGAGCAAGTCCTTGAGCTCGCACGGGAGTACCGGCAGGCAGCTGAAAAGCTAGTCGAGTGCGGCAGACGGCGCCAACCGCTGTCTCGTGCGCCTTTCCGCATGGTCGCCATTCACGCCGTCGAGTTGTACCTCAACGCGCTTCTTCTCGCCGCAGGTCAGCCGGCCGGGAGGGTCAGAGGCCTGCACCATGACCTAGGCTCAAGAACTGCGTTGGCACTCGGGGAGGGGCTTCAATTGCGTAAGCGCACAGTGCTGCATCTGGAAACGCTCTCGAAGACCCGTGAGTATCTCCTCACGCGATATGATCCAGAGCCCTCTGTGACCTCTGAGCTGAACCGCCTGTTGGCAACCCTCACCGAAGTGTCTGAGAAGGTCCCCCTCTGGATAGCTAGGAGCCGTGCCAAGGTCTGAGCTTCCCGACGCATCATACTTGATGATCGGGTCAGAAGCGATTTCCGCAGATTTCTGTCGAGCGACACCAGAGCCGCGAGCGTCAGCGTCTCCGGTCCTTCAGCTTTCTTTCGCCGATTCAGCGTTTTGAAGATGCGCTAAGCAGCGTTCGATTGAGGGCTCTCCTGAAAGCTCGTTCCCCAGGAACGCGTTCGGAAGCCTTCTGAAAGCCATGAAAACGTTCAAGTTCGTAATGATGGGGTCACAGGTTCGAGTCCTGTAAGCGGCACCAGTCTTTCAGCAGGGAAATCCACTGGGTCAAGCGGAGAGGCCCTTCGGCTGGGTCACCAGCGAGCACCCTTAAGGTCCGAGTTTGGGTGGCTTTCTGCCGTTCGAAGCGGTTGCCGCAAGACAGATTTTGCGCCGATGGCGGACAGGCGGTTTTCGGCGATGGGACCAGGAAGATGGACCACCGCCGGTGCAGGACGACGAGCCGCGCATCGGTCAGAACTGACGACCAAAGGCGATTGCTCAGAAGGCGGCGCCAATGCTGAACAGGATGGTCGAGTTCTGACCGGCAATATCGGGCAGGTCCGTATCCACATAGGCAATCCCAAGGGTCAGGATGTCAAGAGAGTAACTAGCGCTTAGCGACCAATCGAGGTAGCCGCCCGAGCCATAGTCGAGGCTGCCTTCTGAATGGCCCAAATGCGCCGATAGGGTGAGCGGCGTTTCCGAAATGCCTGCACTTAGATCACCGTAGACGTAGATGTTGTCGCTCGGAAGCGCGGAGCCCTGTTCGAAAGCGTACGCCGCTCCGACAGTGGCTTCGACCGGCCCAAGCGCTTTAGTGAGCGAGGCGTAGGGTTCGAAATAGCCGCTGTCGCCCGCAAGGTCGTCGCCGTTGGGATAAAAATAGTAGAGGAGGCCCGCATCGATGCTAAATTCGGGCGCGACATCGCCTGACCAGCCCGCATAGATGTCAATCTCGGTGTTGCCGTAAAGCGCGCTGTCCTCGACCGAGGAGGCCCAGGTACCGAGATAAAAGCCGCTCTTGTGGCTGAAATCCACTCCGCCCTGGATCGCCGGATCCTCTGCGGAAAAGGAGACCCCGCGGAAGCGATAATCGCTGACGAGGCTAACGTTAGCGCTGATTGATACCGGGCCTGACTCGGCGGCTCCCGGCGAATCCGCGTCGGTGGTCCGCGGATCAAGAATATCCTGGGCCAGCGCTGAGCCGGCCATCGTGATCGTCGTCGTGGCGAGCAAAGCCGCCTGGGCAACTCGAGAAAAACGCATTATCATTCCCCCTATTGAATTGTTCCCCCCCCCCCACTCATCCTGGAGAGTCCGCGTCCTGGATCTTTGTCGCCGGGATCGCGGCCCTGCCGGTTTTTTCGTGTGATCAGTAATTGTAGGCGCGTTCCCCATGCTCGCCGAGGTCGAGGCCATCGCGCTCGATCTGTTCGGAGACGCGCCCGCCGGTCACCCGCTTGGCGATGAGAAAGGCGATTGCGGCACCCACGCCCGCCCAGACAATCGCGACGCCCACGGCCATTGTCTGGATCACGAACTGGTTGCCCGCATCGTATTCCGCATTACCGGGTCCCCCCAGCGTAGGCAGCATGGTGAAGGCCGTGCCGAGCGAACCCACGATTCCGCCAACGCCATGGATGCCGAAGACGTCGGCCGTGTCGTCCAGTCCAAGCTTTGGCTTGAGCATGGTCACGAACCAGAAGCACACCAGTGCGGCGACACCGCCGAGGATGATCGCGCCGAACGGCCCGCTATTACCCGCCGCAGGCGTGACGGCAACGAGGCCGGCGATAGCTCCCGAACAGGCGCCCAGCAGCGACCCCTTGCGGCCCGATAGCGCCTCGCCTAGCATCCAGAACAGCACGCCCGCCGCGGTGGCGACGAAGGTGTTGAGCACCGCGAGCGAGGCGACGCCGTCCGCTTCGAGTTCCGAACCACCATTAAAGCCGAACCAGCCCACCCACAGGAGCCCGGTGCCGATCAGCGTCATGGTCAGTGAGTGCGGGGGCATGGGCTCTTTAGGATAACCGATGCGCTTGCCGAGAATCAGGCAGCCAATCAAAGCGGAAACGCCCGCGTTGATGTGCACAACGGTGCCGCCCGCAAAGTCAAGAGCACCCCATTCGTAGATTAGGCCGCCGGTCGCCCATACCATATGCGCGATTGGAAAATAGACGATCGTCAGCCAGATTGCGGTGAACACTATCATGGTCGCAAACTTGGCCCTTTCCATGGTGCCGCCAACAACCAGCGCGGCAGTGATCGCGGCGAAGGTCATCTGGAAAGCGATGAAGATATACTCGGGGATCTCCACCCCCTCGGTGAAGGTCGCAGCACCTGAATCGGGGGTAACTCCCCGCAAGAAAGCCTTTCCGAAATCGGCGATGAAGGCGTTATGCGTATCGCCGAAAACCATCGAATAGCCGTAGGTGACCCAGATGATCATCGTCAGCGCGGCTACCCCCATGACCTGCGTGAGGACCGAGGCCATGTTCTTGGTGCGTGCAAGGCCGCCATAAAACAGGGCGAGGCCGGGCACGATCATCGCCATCACAAGCACAGTGGCCAAGATCATGAATGCGGTATCGCCCTTGGCGATGTTCGCCGCGAGCTCAGCCGTTTTGACTGGTGCCTGAAGGGCGAAAGCGGGCGTTGCGACAAATGCGGCAGTGCTTACTGCGACGATCGACCTTACAGATATTCTGGTCATGCCTGGCTCCCTCAAAGCGCGGTTTCGTCAGTTTCGCCGGTGCGGATTCGCAGCGCGGACAAGACATCAAGCGTGAAGATCTTGCCGTCGCCGATCGCTTCGGTCTTCGCGACGGAAGCGATGGCTTCGATCGCGTTTGGCGCAACTTCATCGGCCACGACAGTCTCGATGCGGATCTTGGGAACAAAGCTCGTCGTGTATTCGGCTCCGCGATAGACCTCGGTGTGGCCCTTTTGTCGGCCGAAACCGCTGACTTCCGACACCGTGAGGCCCTGAACGCCAATTCCGGAGAGGGCGTCGACCACCTCGTCAAGTTTGAACGGTTTTATGATTGCGACAATCAGCTTCATTGCTCCCCCTTTCGGAAACAAGATTTCAGAAACAGCAGCGATGCACCTCAGTATTGCTTGATGGGACTTAGTCTTGATATTTATGGTGCATCGCACAAATTTCGGACAATCGTCAATCCGGAGAGGCGACGGTCGGTTTCGCTTTGCAAGGATTTGAAAAGAGGGGGATTTATGGATGCTGCGAGCTGCAATGGTTTTGTGAAAAGTTCACACCAACAGCCTTCGGGCGCGGAAAATTCCGCACCTGCGAAGCTTTCGACCTGCGTCAGCACGCTGAAAATGGACCCATTGCTCGCATCGATGCTGCCCGACGAATTGCGCTTAGCTATGGACGCACTCGGCTACCAGACGCAGTCGGCGCTGGCTGGCGCGATTGGCGTGGATCGCTCGACTGTAAGCCTCTGGCTTGACGGGCGGATCGGCGTTCCGCGCCCTGTCGCGAAGCTCGTGCGCATGCTGCTCCTCCACGATGCCAATTCGGGCCCGCATCGATAGAGATTAAACCTATTGCTCGTCGAAAGAACCGAAGCAGAGCTTGCGGCGACCCGCCTCAAAGGTTGGTTCCTTCCTGCTGATTGACGCCAAAACCGGCAGGCCAGGTGCACCTAGCTGACAAGGGGATCGTTGGCTCGGCGAGCTGCGCTACGACGGGTCCTCGCAATTGGCGTGCTTGAATGATATGCTGATCTACGCCGATGTTGTTGGCAGCTTTGTAGACAATTTGTTAGGCGGGTTGGCAGCGGCTCGGTTGCTTCGGCCATCGGTGGTTTCAGGATCGCCATCATCCGCGGATTGACCTCAACGTCAAATTGCCCATCCCGCTCACCGGGCTCGCTACGACACGAACAAGGGCCTCTGCATGAACTTGCAGGTGACGCTCTGAAAATGGCGAGGTGATGACCACGGGTTTGAGTGCTTGCTCCACGTTGAGCGAATCTTTGGAAGGGCGGTGCCGAACCTACTCGTGCTCGGATGGCAGCCATGGGGTCGTTTGCTGCCTGACGACTTTTGGCCAGTGGGCGAAAGAAGCTGACGGTCAGCTTACAGGCGCAGCAGCGATAGTCTCAAACGTCCGCAGTTAGGGTGGAAAGCGGTCGTAGCCCGAGCGCGGTCGCCCATGGGAACGGGCGAAATTGAATCGCGTTGTCGCACCGGTATGTTCATGCGGCGCCCGCGCGCTCGCCCAAGAGCGCAAGACGATGTGCAATGACTTCACCTAAGAATGGCGATCCGCCAACCGACGCGCACCAAGCGTCCTCGCTACCGCAAAGGACAGCAAAGCCCTACGAGCCCTTTGAAGGCGCGTCGGGCCTGCTGTTCGAGCAGGCTATGGCGCAGACGCGCATGGCAATCTGCCTGACCGATCCGAACCAGGACGACGACCCGATTATCTTTTGCAACGCCGCTTTCGAGGAGCTTACCGGCTACACCTCGAAGGAGATACTCGGCCGCAACTGCCGCTTCCTCCAAGGCCCGAAGAGCGATCCACGCCAGGTTGCCAAGATGCGCGACGCCATCCGCGACGAGGACGTGGCGGTGTTCGAAATTTTAAATTACCGCAAGGACGGCTCGACGTTCTGGAATGCGCTCCACCTCGGCCCAATCTACGACACCGATGGCAAGCTCAAATACTTCTTCGGCAGCCAGTGGGATGTAACCGACATCCATGAAGCTAGGGCTGAGGAACGCCACGCCAAGGCGATGGCACGTGAGGTCTCCCACCGGTTGAAGAATGTTTTTGCTGTCATCGGCGGCATCGTAAACATCACCGGGCGGGCCATGGATGCGCGTCCCGTGTCCAAGAAGATCAACGATCGCATCCAGGCTTTGGGACGGTCCTACGAGCCCACGCTCGACGATGCATTTATGGGCACGATCGAGGTTGGCCAGGCCATTCGAGCAGTGCTGCAGCCCTACGATCCCGAGGGCGACCGCATCCATTGCACTGGCGATACCGTCCGAACCGAGCCGAACGCCATCTCGGCCATCGGGCTCACGCTCCACGAGCTGGCAACGAATGCGACGAAGTATGGAGCGCTCTCCTCCGATACTGGACGGATCGATGTCTCCTGGCGCCACGACACCGACCGGCACGACAGGGCAACGTTGGTAGTGGACTGGAAGGAGCAAGGCGGGCCTGGGGTCAGCGGCGAGCCCCAATCCACGGGAACTGGTTTTAATATCGCCCGGACGTTGCTCACGCATTCGCATGGTTTCCTCGACACCACCTGGGAGCCTGACGGTCTCCGGGTGCAAATCTCTCTTCCCTTAGCTCGCTGATCAGGAGCAATCGAATGACCTGCTTCCTGATAGTGGAAGATGAACCTCTAATCGCAATGGATCTGAAGTTCGCGTTCGAGGACGAGGGTGCTGACGCGGTCACCGCGAGCACCTGCGATCAGGCTCTCGACGCTCTCGATCAGAATGTGTTCGCGGGCGCCGTGCTCGACGTGAACCTTGGACATGGGCAAACCTGTGAGCGAACTGCCGCCGAGCTCAAGCGGAGAGGCATCCCCTTCGTTCTCCACACGGGCGACTTGAACCGGGTGGGTGAGTTTCTGCGCGGGCTCGATGCGCCAGTGTTATCTAAGCCCCTACCTGCCGAAGATGTGGTTCGCTACGCACTCACTCTGCTTCAGTAGACGGCGGTCTGCTTTCCAGTTCCGCTCGCAGATACACGAATGGCCCAAAAGAGGGTGGAAAGCGGACATTGAACCGCCGCTAATGTCCCTTTGGGCGGGAAGCGCACCCGAGCGCTCAGTGGCCGGCTCAGGCACAAAGCTCGAATGCTCGTGGCGCAAGCGCCATCGTGTGCCGTGGCGCCTCCAGACACTGCTATATCGCTCGACGAAACTGACGTCATGGGCGCCGGTTCGATACCGACCGGTGAAGCGTCCCGTGAGCAGCGCATGGTCAGGACCGAGACGCCTCACTACTATTTCATCGCTCCGCGCATAGAGCAGCCGTATGGATCCGCCCGTCATCTGCCTGATTTGCTCTTCCTTTGTTCCGTAGCTCAGCGTTGTCGCCGACGAACGAGAAATCGTCGGCGTAGATTTGATCGAGAGCAGCCGCGTCCGCTTGGACAATGGCAAGGTCATATTCGGAGTTAGCTGCGAGCAGAGCAGTCTGATGCGTTAGCGACGATCCGTCATTCCGCACCGGAACGCATGCGCCCGCCGTCACCGCTGCCAACGTCAACAAGAAAATCATCTGCTTCATGATCATTCCCCTTCAGCGGCGATGATGCGTGGTGCGTCGAGCCTCTGCTGTCGGTGGGCAGGCGGACGTCCAATCATGCGGAGCGCCGGGCCAGTGCCGGTCCGTTCAATCCTTGAGCAGTTGAAGGTGATGCAGCAGGAACGGGCTGCCAGGAGCAAGTTGCAAAGCTCGTTGTAAGGCGGCTTTCGATCGGTCCGGACGTGACGCCTTCTTTTGCTCGAGGGCTACCCACGTCTGCACTTCCACATCGTCCGGAAAGCGCCGTTCGGCCCAATCGACAAGCGTGCCGAACCTGTCCTTCTCAGGGCTCTCTAGGACGAGAGGAGCCAATGTGTACTCTACTGCATCGATAGGGGAGCAATCTCGAACCGCATCGGGTGCAGGACAGACTTCTTCGTATGTCGCGATCGCCGCAGCGAGCCCACCGTCTTTGAAAGCTTCCGTCAGGGCGGCAGCCGCGGTCGGTGCAGCGAACTTGCGCTTGAGCTGTTGGAAAGCAGCGTCACGCGCCGTGCGGTCGATCAACCGGCCTCCGATGATGACTGCGTCGATCTTGCGCGTGTTGCGAATATCGACTGTCGGATCGGCTGTAGTAATCACCAGGTCAGCAATTGCGCCAGGCCGTACGCGGCCGATGTCGTTCCGCCCGATAAACTGACCGGCATTCGAGGTCGCCGCCTGCAGCGCTTCCTTCGGCGTGAGACCCGCCTCGACGAGCAGCGCCAGCTCGTCGTGCAACGACCAGCCGGGCAGGTTGTATGGCAGCGGCGAGTCGGTTCCGGCTAGGATCGGCACGCCGGAAGCGTGCATCTCCCGCAACCTGTCGAGGTTGAACTTGTGTCTGCGCTCACTAAGGGCCCGCGCGGCAGGTTCACCATTTCCGTCGTTTCCAACCTTCCACTTCCAGAATTCGCGCATCCATTGCGGGATCAAGGCGAGGCGCGGGTCCTTTGCCAGCGCAGGATCTGTTTCGCGGATGCGCGTCTCCCAGACGATCAGCGTCGGCGACTGCCACACCCGATTGCGCTTCAGGTCGCGAACGAGGTCTGCGAAGCGCCTTGGATCGAAGTTGTCGTAAGCCTCATTCTGGAGCTCGATCGTGCGCTTCTGCTGCTCTGGGGTCAGCGTTCCACCCCAGGTCACGCCCTCGTAAAACTTCGCCGTGCGCTCAGACAGGTTCTCGGCGTTGCTCGCTACCCACCGAGGCAAGCCCCAGAGATGCTCAATGCTCCGTTGCTTCCCATCCTTCGCCACGCTGGCCCATGAAACCGAATCGGGCACGTGGCCTTCCACCCGCACATCGAGCTTCCGCGCCTCATCGATCAGCGCCTCATATGCATCGGCGGGCACCTTGCTGTAGATTTTGAGGAATTCGGCTCCGGAGCTCTTTACGGTGCGCACCGCTTGCCGCGCCTCATCGATGCTGCTCACTTCAATCGAGCCGGGGACGTGAGCCGGCTTACCGTCGACAAGTGTGCTGCCGAGGTACATGCGCGGCATCGCGGGAGTGGCCTCGAGCTTCCGGTGCCGCCAGGCGTAGCTTAGGCTGTGACCCATGATCTGGCGCACGCCCGTGACGCCATTGAGGATGTAGAGCGGCCCCGAAGCTTCGTCGGACACATGGCCATGCATGTCCCACAGCCCAGGAATGAGGTATTTGCCGGTTCCGTCGACGACTGTCGTTTCACCGAGCGCTTCGCTCGACTTCGCGCCGGTCGCAGTGATGGCGACGATCCGATCATTCTGGATGACGACGTCCTGGGCGGATCGCGTTCCGTCGACGGGGTCGACGATCGTGATGTTCCGGATTGTCAATGTGCCAGTAGCGCTCGCGGCACTAGGAAGCAGGAAAGAGCACGCCACGAAGAGCAGAAATCTCATCCCACAGGACGACGCTAAGAGACCGCTCGACATAGATGCCCCCTCTGTCTCAAGCCCTCAGCCTAGCTGATTAGCAAAGGTCTGCAATGGGTCGGAAACGAACGCTATCCGCTAATGCCGTAATTGGGTGGAAAGCGGACTGGCCGACGCTTCCGCTATTCAATTAGAACTGCGAACGACCCACGCTAATGCGTCATCGCGCTCACTCGGCATGTAAGTGCGGTAGCTTATGTTCGGCAGCACAAAGCTTTCAAGCTTGGCGCCCGCTCGCACCCACGACTGGTCTGCTACAACCGCCACGCGGCCAAAGCGGTTCAATTTGCCAAACAATGGCACCGCCCGCGCCATGTAGTTTGGAAGACCTGACAGCTCGATGCCGTCAAGCGATCGGGACTCGACAAAAACATGGACTTTCTGATGCGCAGCCATCACTTCGTCGAGGCGGTCCATGACGATGCTCAAGTCTGCACCTGTGATTTTCCCGGAGACTGTGAGTGCTATCACGTCGTCAGGAGAGTCGATGAGT
This sequence comes from Tsuneonella aeria, assembly GCF_009827495.1. Taxonomy (NCBI): domain Bacteria; kingdom Pseudomonadati; phylum Pseudomonadota; class Alphaproteobacteria; order Sphingomonadales; family Erythrobacteraceae; genus Tsuneonella; species Tsuneonella aeria. The sequence continues at coordinate 1,229,853 of NZ_WTZA01000001.1, read as the reverse complement.
TCCAGCATTGGTTCCTCCTCGGGTCCGGCGTCAGGCGATCCGTAGTTAGTCCGCCCTGCGAAGCGTAAGTATATATGCCGTGAGATCGTCGATGTGCTCGGCTGGAATCTCGAAATACATCTCCTCAGGGTAGTTCCGGTGGTTCTTCATCCACGCCGTCAGAGTAACCCTGGACAGGTCGGGCGTGTTGGCGATCGCCGAGAAGCTAGGGGCAGCCGGTAGTGGAGAAGTCTCGGCATAGCCTACGGAGTGGCAATCCGAGCATCGATTCACGGCAAGCTTCTGTCCCCGCCACTCCGGCGAGTTCTGCTTGAGCGACCCCACCGGCAGACCACCAGCAACGCTGGCCTCTGGGGAAGCGATCTGGCAGCCTGCCAGCAACCCGGATACGCAAAAGGCGGCGATCGTTTTCATCCTCAAGAGACTACGTAAGCGACACGGAATGGGAAAGGCTTATCGCACGAGGATGGACTGGGCGGCACCAGGGTCTATTAGAAGAGATCGAGGATCAATAAAAGCATCGTGAGTATCAGCCCCATGTAAGCGATGGGTGCGGGACAATGAAAGACCCCATCACTCGCCGGTGCACCCCGGCGTTTGATGTTGATCAACGCCAGATTGATGCCTGCGAAAATCAACAAGGTTCCGCGTGCGGCCCACGCGGCTAACCCTTCCAGAGGCACAAAAAGCGATAGCCCGAGAATCGCGCTTACTGCGACGGCGGTGGCCGCGAGCGGTGTTCGGGTGACCGGGTTCACTCGAGCAAGCGGAGCCGGCAACATCCCCTGGTGCGATAGGCCGTAGAGAACCCGCGCGATCATGATCATGTGGACCACCACTCCGTTCAGCGTTGCCACAATGGCAATCACGCTCATGAAATGGGGCGGTTGGCCGGTAAGCCTTTCATAGACCGCCGCAAGAGGCGCGGATGATTTGGCGAGATCCTCCGGCGGCATGGCGGTTACGGCGGTCCACACGACCAGACCATATAAAACGGCGGTGATGGCCAACGTCAGAAAGAGGGCTCGCGGGAGCGTGCGCGAGGGATTTTCCAGCTCCTCCGCCACATTCACGATATGCTCGAAGCCAACAAACGCAAACACGGCGATGAGGGTAGTTCCACCCACTGCAAACCAAGCCGTGCTATCGCCAAGGGACGGGATCATCTCCGGAATTCGCTCCACCTCTGTGGCGCCGTTGGCGAAGCCCACTGCAATGATGACAAGCAGGCCGCCGACTTCGACGAGCGTCATGAGGCCGGCCACTGCGATGGATTGAGTGGTGGCGAGGCACGCCACGGCTCCCATGAGAAGAACTACGCAGGCGATAATCGATGAAGCGGGAAGATCGACGAAGATCGCTACATAGCCCGCGCTTCCCGAGCTTATGGTCGCGCCCGAAACCGTTGCGGTAAGGACAACCAGCAGGCCCATGCCCAGGCTCAGCCATTTTCGGTGGAAGGCGGCTTCGACGTAGGCCGCCTCGCTGGCGCTCACCGGCATGCGTGTCCCGAGCTCGGCAAAGGATGCGGCAGTGAAGCCCATGGCAATCGCCGCCGCGAGAAAGGCCAGCGGAGCATGCATCCCGCTTTTGCCGGCCGCAACGCCCACCAGCACGTAGATCCCTGCGCCGATAGTTACCCCGACGCCATATAGAACAGCGTGGGTCAATGTCAGCGAGCGCACGAGCCCGGTGCCTGCCGGCGCTTGTCCACCCTCGCTCATCGTAGCGGCTGCCACGCCATCAAGCTTCTCGGGCGGTCGGCAATGCAAAATTGCGTTCAGTGGTTGATTGCATGCTCTCTCATGGCACGAAAGGAGGAAAGCTCACAGCCAGACGATTGCCTGCCGCTCGCCTCTCCCCAAAGATGGAGTTGAGCACGCGACAAGGCTTCCATTCCTGCTGCCTTCCGGCTGCTGCGATGATCTGTGTCAACGCCACCTGGCACTTTAAGGCAGAAGAGTCAGATCAGGAGGAGTCGGTGATGCGACCCAGAGCCAACGATCGATATAGCTTTACATCGATCGCTTTGCATTGGCTGATGCTGATTTTGATCGCTGGTGTTTATGCTGCGATCGAGTTCCGCGAGTTTTACCCCAAGGGCAGCGACCTGCGTGAAGCACTGAAAATGTGGCACTTCATGCTGGGCTTATCGGTGCTTGCGCTCGTCTGGATCAGAATTGGAGCAAAGCTCGTATGGGGAACGCCACTCTCGTTGACCGACGAACCGGCATGGCGGCAAGCCTTGGCCAGGGCCACCCATCTGGCGCTATACGTTTTCATGATTGGCATGCCGATCGCCGGATGGTTGATTCTCAGCGCAGAGGGCGAAACCATTCCCTTCTTTGGGTTCGATCTGCCCGCCCTGGTCGCCGAGAACGAGGAGCTTGCGGAGCGGACCGAAGAAATTCACAAATTCGGTGGCACGATCGGCTACTGGCTCATTGGCATCCATGCGGCCGCGTCATTATTCCATCACTACATACTGCGAGATGGGTTGTTCAGACGGATGATGCCGCTCCGGAGCCTGAAAACGTGCGTTTCCATTACCAGCTATTCAGCCAGTAGCAGCAAGCGTCCAGCGAACTTGGCAGCTCTCTTGCGCGGCGCGCGAATCTCAATGCGAAAGCAACACAGGGAGACTAGGCCGGTCTAGGATATCCCTCGTGGCGCCGCCTAAGATAAATTCAGCGAGCCTCGAATGGCCAAAGGCGCCCATGACCAGCATGTCAGCGCCCTCCTCGATTGCCGCGTTCTGCAAGGTCTCGCCGATCGGTGCGCCTTTGCGCTGAGTATTGTGGATGAGATCGCTGCGCCCTTTGTCTTCCTTGCGTCGCCCGCCGCGAGCTACATTACGGGAGCGGTCCTCGCTGTGGATGGTGGTTACACTGCGCAATAGCCCAATGTCCGCAATGGGGTCGTAAGCGGACGGTCCGCTGAAGAACGCCAGAACATCGGAACCGGACGTTTGCTGAATGAACAGCTGAACGCGCTATTGGTTAGAGGCTTATGGCTTACGTTCGCCCTTCGGCTTCCGCTCGAGGAGGTGCAGGACGGCAAAGATCGTTGCCAGGTAGTGATAGAACATCCAGCTCAACCAAACCGCTGGATCGTAATCACTTTTTTGCCTGTCGTTCAGATGCCTGATGCCGAAGTTGTTGGCGAGGTTGAAGAGATCATCCTCGTCCTTGCTCCTCAACACGGTCTTCGCTCGGGGACGCAGCTTCTCGAGCACATCCGCGAGGTCGCGTACAGCGTGACGGCGGTCCTCAATGCTACTTCCATAGCGCTGAAAACAGTCGACTGCTGCTCGTATACGTGAGCGCACGGTCCCGTCCTCGGAAGGCGGGTCGGCGCGAAGCAGGTTGCCAAGCTCGCGCGGCCCAGTTTGCATTATCTCGCCCCGATTATTCAGCTCAAAGCCGGGGCCATAGCTCGCAAGCAGCGGATTTAGCATGGAGCAGTATTCGGTGCGCCCGGCCTCCTTGTCGAATGTCTCCCAATGCATGCCGCACCCCATATGAGAGTGGAAGCTGCCTTCGAGGGGCTTGCTTACATGGTCGAAGAGAAACTCGATCAGATCGAATAGATCACTTTCGCCGAGCTCATCGATGTGGTCGGGTATCGGCCAAAGCTGCTTTCGAGTACGGAACAGCACATAGTTGGCGACATCGCTCCCTACCGTGCCGGGCACATCCTCAGCATCCACACAGTAAAACCCGAATGCCTCGTGGAAGTAGTCCTTTCCACTCAACTGGGAATACACTGACTGAAACATCGTCTTTAGCAGCTCGAACGTGAGCTGCGCGTCGGCTGGGTTCTTCGCAGTCCGCACGCTGTAATATTGTCTGGTGTTCGAAGAGCCGTTCATCGGAGGGCATCATACCCCCACCGAGACACGCTTACTAGCTGCTGTGCGCTGTTTGTTCCCCGCCTGTCGCTTCTCGATCTGCAGAGCGCCTAGTGTTCGGATCGGAGGCGACGGAGAGTTTCCTCCCACGCAGCTTTCCAGGTTACCGGAATTTCAGCCCACAGGTGAGGGTTGCCGGCTCTGACCTGCCCTGACGGATGTGCCGAGTTGAATATGGCGTAGTCTCCCAGCTGCCGAATAAGCGGCTCGGCCCGTGCGGCCTTCCTGCCCACCAGCACAATCGTGTTCAGCCTGGAGAGTAGCTCAAGCACCGTCGCGAGGTCCTCTACGCCTGCCCTAAGCTCCGCCGGTGCGACTTTAATGGTGCCGTTCCAGCCGGGGATCACGTTCCAGATGACCGACTGCTGCCGATCGACTCCTGCCTCTCGGTAGAACCGAAATGATGCCTCAGCGGTGGGATCGTCGTTGTCCCGGCTGATGAACCCTGAGCCCTGCCGTAGACCCTTACCCTCGGGCACGGTCATCGGTCCCGGCTTCTCCAGCAGGAATAGGATTGAGGCCTCCACGCCTCCATCGGCCGGATCGAAGTAGGGGTATTCGTTGCTGTCTCTAGCTCGCAACCAATGCACGAAGTCCGTCAGTGGTGCGATGTGGCGCTCGTATAGTGCGGCCAGCCTTGCCGCGCGGACGGCGGGGTTCCTCATGGCTCTTGGCTGCTCGGGGCTCATCATCAAGTCTTCCTATAGAGAGTTTTCACGCGGTGCGCTCGGGGGCGCGATCGAGCACATATCTCTCTAACATACTGATATAACGCGAGAATTGGGGCAGCTTATAAGGAGGTGCCATCGGCGCCTCTCGAGAGGCCTCCTCGCGCTGGGGCTGCCACCAACGAAGGTTTACTCAATGAGAGCACGAACAATTCTCGCGTCCACCTCGGTTTTCGCCCTGACGGCTAGCAGTCTGTACCTGTCGCATAGCGGCTGGGAGTTCCCAACCCCGCCGCGCATGTCGCCCGCAGGTGAGGGAGTCGACGACGGCTTGATCGTGAGGCGGCGGTCGGTTGATTATGAAGCCATCGTCAAAAGCGCACTCGCCGAGAAGGCGAGTCTCCTAACACTGACCCTGGCGCAGGACATCGTGCGCGATCAGCACCTCGAGAAGTCCATCGCCTACACGCCGCTTCCCACCTCAAGGGCCCGCGTGCGCGTGACGTACCACGTCGAGTACCCGATCGGATTGAACCTCGCTCCGGGTAACTTCGCCGTTTCGGGCGGTCCCGAAAAGTTGGTCGTCACCCTGCGGCGGCCCCAGCTCATCGCGCAGCCGTCGGTACGTCTAAAGAGCTACCAGGTGTTGGATAGCGGGTACCTCGTCGACGAGAAGACGGCCCTGCTGAAGCTGCAACAGCGCCTCCAGCCCGAGGCGGTCGAGAACGCCAACAAGTTACTCATGCGCAGAGATGTCTTGCCGCGCAGTGAGGCGGTTTTGCGTCGCTTCTTGGAGCCGATTTTGAAGCAACAGGCCGGCTACGATCCGACGCCCAGACTCGAATTCCGTTACTGCTAAAGCCGACCAAACATCGACAATCCACAAGGGCCCCCGGAGCGATCCGCGGGGCCCTTCTTCGTATGGAGAATCTCCCCATGATTATTCTACGCACTGCGGGGGAGGTTGACACCTTCCTCGCGACACCGCTCGGCCGCGAGACCGAGGGGATCATCAGGCCGCACCTTGAGCGCCTTGCCGATTACGAGTTCGAGGACATTGCCGCGATCGCGATCTGCGAGGGGCGTGAGACGCCGGCGAGCCTGGGTCTCGATCCGTACGCTTTTGAATTCCAGGATGACCATCCGGTCGTCGGCTTTCGCGAGCAGGTCTTCGTCACCGATCAGAGCGGTTGTGGGTGGATCATTCTGTCTCGCCTTTGACCACCACAAGCAGACATCGGTCGGTCACCGAAGTGCCCGGGCAACGCCTTGGCGCTCTCTTTTTAACCAATGGAGAACAAAACATGAACATCGTATTAGACGATCCTAGCCTGCGCGCCACGCTCGACGAGATCAATGAACCTGAATTGCGTGAGCTGCTCAGCCGACTTGCCGATAGGGCCAAGGCGGTGGGGCTCTGGCAAGTTACGTGCATCGCTCTGGTCGAACCTGGCGACAGCGCGGAGGCGTTGGGGGACCTCCTAGGGTTCGATCCAATCGTAGGTCCCCTAGGCGATCCTGATGGCGAGTTTCTGGCGTGGTGGGACCGCCTTGAGTATCACCGCACCGAGGCGGTCTTCGAACTGTTGCACACGATAGGGACCGAGTTCGCATACATCTTGTTAGTGAAGAACTCCGGACCGGACCGATCGGGGCTTGTCGCGTTATGCCGGAAGCATTGCGCTACATAGCACAGGAATTGCAGGGCTTCGGTCCCGCAAACCGCGCAGAGGAAGGGGGCGGCGCGCACGCTTCAGCTGGCCCTGGACCGGGCCTCCCCCTTTCCCCCTCTGCCAACTTTGTTTCGGGCGTACCCGACCGGCGCCAATTGACAGCGCGGAAAGCGACCCTATCTCTGGACTCCCGCGTGCGATGACTCATCGCCGGCCCTGCGGGCTCTGACTTCTCCTTCGACATCCGACTTCCTGTTGCCTGGGTACCATCCCTTGCACCGGGCTCTTTGCCGTCCGCTTCACGCACGCTCCGGTGCAGTGACCCCGGCTCTGAGAGACATCTTCTTCGCGCAACAGCCAGCAACGACGGAGCGATTTGGCTGCCCCGCTCGGTGAGCGGGCAAGAAGAAGGAACATCCCATGGCGGATGATCAAACTCTACCGAACGACAACGCCCACCCGGTAACCTCGCGGGCGGCACATCTCAGAGCGCCTAAGACTAGAAGCCCACAGGCGGCGGTCGATCAGGCGCCGGAAGCAGGCAGAGCCGGGAAAGGGGGTGAGGCAGGCGCACCGCCCATCGCGCTCACCAACTCCGACTTCCTCGCTGTGGTCTTTAGGCATCTGCCGGATGGCGCCCACGCCGCCGTCGCTGCGAAAGCCGGCGATCCCGGCCAAGGCGGCTGGCAACCGCACGATGCTGTCCGGGTCGAAGCGGTCTGCGAAGCCGGGCTCAACAACTACTTCAACTGCTCGAGCTTTCACGCGGCAGCCGATGGATCGATCAAGGCCAGGAAGGACTGCGCGGCGGCATACCACGCGCTGGTGCTCGACGACGTGGGCACGAAAGCGGGCCAACCGCCGATTGGCGTCACGCCAACCTGGGCGCTGGAGACAAGCGAAGGCAACTTTCAGCTCGGGTTTGTGCTCGCTCAGCCTGAAACGAGTTCCGAGCTTATCGAGGACGCCCAGCAAGCGGTCGCAGGGGCTGGTCTTTGCGACGCGGGCGCCCTGGGCCTGGCCCGGTGGGTGCGGCTGCCCAACGGCGTCAACGGCAAGGCGAAGCACCGCGATGAGCGGGGAAGCCCGTTCCAGTGCAGGCTCACCGAGTGGAACCCCGACGTAGAGTATGATCTCGAGGATCTTGTTGATCGCCTGGTGCCTGACCGCACAACGCAGCCGGCTCGGGTGCCGGTGGCCGGGTCACCTCGCCAGCGGCTAGCACGTAACGCGGTACCCGGTATCAGTCCCGAAGTGTTCATCCCCGCGAGTCCCGAGAACCCGGTTGTTGCAGCGCTTAAAACGGCTGGCCTTCACAAGACCGAAAAGGAGCCCGGCAAGCATGACATCACCTGTCCATGGGTAGCCGAGCACACCGGTCCGGACAACGGCGCCTGCTTCTTCGAGCCGTCTCGAGCGCATCCGTTGGGCGGCTTCAAATGCCATCACTCACACAGCGATCGATACAAGCTGAAGGACCTGCTCGAGCTGTTCGAACTTAACAGGAGCGACGTTCGCAACAGGCCGCGTATCCGGACCGTCGAAGGCGAGCTCGAGTCGATGGTGAACGCCGCGCAGCTGGTGCTGGCTGACACCGGCCAGTACTTTCAGGCCGGCGGGCTGATCGTAAAGGTGGGTACGGACCCGGTGACCGGCGGAGTCGGCCTTGTCCCCCAGACCGACGCCGATCTTACCTTAGCGCTCTCCGGGGCCGCGGAATGGGAACGGTACGACAAGAGCAGCCCGCAGAACTGGGTCCGCACGAACCCGCAGCCCAACGTGATCCGGCTGCTGCTGCAGATGCAGACGTATGACCATCTCCCGGCGCTACGAGGCATCGCGCGGCAGCCGATGTTGGGGCGCGACGGTCGCCTGGTAACTGCGAGCGGCTACGACCCGCGATCGCAGCTGTACTGCGCGTTCGAGGGCGCGGCCTTCAAGCGGGCAGAGCCCACTGAGGCCAACGCGCGCGCGGCGCTGGGCCGGCTTAGTGAACTGCTCCGCGAGTTTCGGTTCGCCACCCCCCGCGACAAGGCGACCGCCTTAGCCGCGATGTTCACCGCCGCGCTTAGGCCGGGCCTGGGAAGGGCACCCGCCTTCCACATCAGGGCGCCTTCGCCCGGTTCGGGAAAATCGTTGCTGTCGGACGTCATCGCGCGGTTCGCGGGTGCGGGCCACCCTGCAAAGGTCAGCTACCCGCGTTCCGAGGAGGAGGCCACGAAGGTGCTCCTGGCCGCCTTAATCGAAGCGCCGGCGGTGATCGACTTCGACGACATGGCTCTGGACTGGCGTCCATTCGGAGCCGTCAATCGGTTGCTCACTTCGCCCACGATGACAGATCGAATCTTGGGCGTCTCCAAAATGGCGACGGTCAGCACCGACGTGCTAGTTCTCGGCTCCGGTAATAACACCGGGCCGACAGGCGATCTTTGCCGCCGTGTGGTCGTCATCGACCTCGACACCGGCGACGAGAGCCCCGTGACCATCAGATACGAGGGTGATCCGCTGGCCGCCGTCGAAGCGAACCGCGAAGCGTACGTGGCAGACGTTCTGACCGTGGTTGAAGCGTGGTTGGCCGCGGGAAGCCCCAAATCGGATATATCGCCGCTCGCCAGCTACGGTGGGCGGTGGTCGGAGCTGTGCCGACAGCCGCTGGTCTGGCTGGGCCTGGACGATCCCGCCGAAGGTCTGATCGAGCAGCTTCGTGACGACCCCGATGTGGTCGCACTTGGTCGGCTTCTTCATGCTTGGCACGCGCGCCTAGCCAGCAAGCCAGTTACGCTAAGGGTGCTGGTGGCCGACGCTGAGGGCGATCTGCTCGAAGCGTTGGAGGACCTCCCGTTCGTAGAGGGCGGGCCCGTCAACAAGATGAAGCTGGGTCACTACCTGAAACGCAACTGCGGCCGACCGGTTGGCGGCCTGCGTCTCGAGAAGGCGGAAAGCCGCGAGCGCAACGCGTGGCGCGTGGTGGAGGTCGGCGGATCAGCAACCTTGGTTCCACCCCCTTCGCCGGGTCTGCCGGCTTCGAACAGCCCCCGGGAGGGGCAGCGAAGCTTCGACTAGTCTGGAGCTGATGACGCCTGCCGGTGCGGACACGTGCCGGCAGCCATCGGCCGGATTGCCTTTCCACTAAGCTCACGGCCCGTCGGGCCATCCACCGGCCCTGGACTCCGCCCGCGGCCACGCGGCGATCCTGTGTTCGGCATCAACCCCACACAAACAAAGGAAATTCGAAATGCCCAAAGTTAAACTAGACCACGCTTTCTGCCTGACCGCCCAGTGCGAGCCGGGCAAAAAGCGCACCGATTACTACGACCTGTCGACGACCGGCTTCACGCTGGCCTGCCACCAGTCGGGCTACAAGAGCTATGAGTTCAGGTACCAGGATGCTTACGGGAAGCTCAAGCAACGACGTATAGCGCCTTACGGCGATGTGAGCTTCTCCGAGGCGCAGAAGATCGCCAAGAAGTGGCGAGCCGAGGTCATCATGGGCGGCGATCCGGCAGCTCAGAAGGCTGAGAAGAAGGCGGTGCCGACCTACGCCGATCTCGCGGCCATGCACCTTGAGTATGCCCAGCTGCACCTTCGGCGGCCGGAGAACGTCGAACGGGTGATCCGCGTGCACCTGTTACCTCGTTTTGCCCGCGAGCGAGCCGACGCGATCTCCACGCAGGATATCGCCAAGTGGCTGGCGGAGAAACGCAAGGCGGGCTTGGCACCGGCGACCGTGGAGAAGCTCAAGGTAACGCTGGGCCGCTCGTTCCAGCTGGCCGTCAAGCGTGGCTTGGTTGCGGCGAATCCGGTGCAGGGTATCCCACGAGAACGCTTCAACAACGTGCGCGATCGGTACCTGACCCCCGCCGAGGCTGCCCGGCTCATATCGGCGGCGGAGCAGTCAAAGAACCCGCAGCTCGCGAACCTCATCACGCTGTTTTTGCTAACCGGATTGAGAAAGCGCGAACTGTTGGACGCGCGCTGGGAGCACGTCGATCACGGGCGTCAGTCGCTGTTCCTGCCTATGACCAAGAACGGCAGCGGCCGGCACGTGCCCCTGTCCCGGGCGGCTCTAGACGTCATCGATCGGCTGCCCCGCTTCGACAACTGCCCTTGGCTCGTTCCTAACCCGGCCACGAGGAAGCCGTACACCGACCTGAAGCATCCCTTCGACACCGCGCGAAGACTGGCGGGGTTGCCTGATATAACGCCTCACAGCCTAAGGCATTCGGCGGCCAGCTTTATGGTGAATGCCGGAGTCGATTTATTCGCCGTTGGAAAAATACTCGGGCACAAGAATGTAGCGTCAAGCCAACGCTATAGTCACCTCGCCAATTCTACTTTGATGGCGGCGGTTGAGGCCGGCGCGGCCAAAATGAACGGCAACAACTCATAATCTAACCGCACGGGCCAGTTTGAAGCTGGTTCGTGGGGTTTTTTTCGTTTTCGTATTTTTTTTGGGAGTCACCACACATGCGCAACATCGAGCAATCCATCCGATGGGTCACTATTTCGAACTGGCATACCGCCCGCCTGGTCGGGCTTTCCAAGGCGACCGGCCTGATCCGCGCCCGCCTGCGCGGAGAAACGATGTTCCTCGGGCACGCGGCCAAAGGCGGCATCGGGCCGCGCCTATCGGCCTACCGAAGCCCGAAGGGCACAGGCCAGCGGCACCACGCCGGCCAGATGCTTTACAAGCACCGGGCTGAAATCCAGATGCAGATCACTGTGATCGACGGGCCGGCGGAAGCAATCTTGCAGATGCTGGCGGCAATGCTCGACGAGCGTAGTCCGCCATGGAACGTGCCGAACGGCCATCATCGATCTATCTGATGATTCCTGACGCTCCTAACCACCTCGCTCGGGCGTCCTGTTGCCGGACCCGGGCGAGGGCACAATCGGCGAGTCCTGGGCCGGAAGCGGAAAGGCAGCTTTTATATCTTTGAGCGGATTAAGCGGACAGCGACTGCTGACCGAATCGCAAGCCGGTGCATTAGACAATGATCTGGAGAAACCCCTCTTGGTATAGACCTTTGCCGTCGTTAAAACGCCCTTGCAGGACAGCCAACACGGAGCCGAGAGCCACAAACTAAATCGGTTTACTATTTAGCGCGCCTTTCCTACCATCCAGAGATGGCGAGAGAAACCTTTACGATTGAGGGCGCAGGCGCGATTTCTCTTACAGCCGAGGCTGAGGGGGATGCCTACGCCATACCCGTCCTTCTTGCGCACGGCGGCGGGCAGACACGGCGCGCGTGGAGAAGGGTGGTCAGCGAGCTGGCTCAAGCCGGCTTTCGCGCAATCGCCTTCGACATGCGCGGTCACGGAGACAGCGATTGGTCTCCATGCGGAGCTTATGAAATGCGCGACTTCGCGGCGGATCTGGTCGCTGCAGCGTCGCGCCTGGACCAGAAGCCAGCGCTGGTCGGCGCTTCACTGGGCGGGCTCGCCGGACTGATTGCCGCAGGGGAGCTTGCTCCAGGTAGCTTTGCTTCACTCACATTGGTCGACATTGCCCCGCGCATGGAGCCTAGCGGTGTGATGCGCGTGGTTGGTTTCATGGAAGAGCATGTCGATAGCGGCTTCGCCTCACCAGAGGAGGCGGCCGACGTGATCGCTCGCTACATGCCGCATAGTCCCAGGCGGGGCGCGAGCGAAGGTCTGAAAAACTATCTGAGGCAGAAGCCGGATGGGCGCTTCTATTGGCACTGGGACCCTGTGTTTATCCGTAATATAATGTCAGCCAGACAAGGCGACCCAGACAGCCAAGAACGTCAATCGGCAATGCTGAGCCAAGCTGCGGCGAATCTCACGCTTCCGCTTCACCTCATCCGAGGCGGCTCTAGCGATCTTGTTTCCGAAGAGGCCGTTTTGCATCTGCGACAACTCGTCCCCCATGCAGAATACACCGATATTGCCGATGCCACGCACATGGTCGTGGGCGATGCGAACGATGCCTTTTCCGCCGCTATCGTCGATTTCCTAGGGCGCCATCACTCTCGCGATACGGCTCAGCCACAGGGGACGAGGGAGCTATGATCGATCGAGAGAGCTTGCAGGAAATGCTGCATATAGCGCCGTTTCACCGATGGCTTGGGCTGGAGATTGCAACATGCTCCGACCAGGGAATCGCGATCACCATGCCATGGCGCGAAGAGATCGTGTCGAACCCTATGATTGGGTCGGCGCATGGAGGGATCCTGGCTTCACTGGTCGACCTCACCGGGCTTTATACTCTGCTTGCGGCGGGCGTCGCGGCGAGAGCGACGGCCGATCTGCATGTCAATTACCACCGTTCTGCAACCTCAGGACCTCTCACTGCTCACGGACAGATCGTGAAGCTCGGGCGACAGATTTCGGTGGCGGAAACCCGGGTTCTCGAGCCCGACGGCAAGTTGGTCGCCAGCGGCAGGGGCGCCTACTTCTCGTCAACCGGATCACTTGATCAGCGCGGCGGGACTATTGATCTCGAACAGGCTCTTGCCACCCAAGGCCCAGCGACTTCTGCAGCGCGATCCACGCCAGCGTAAGGGCACCTTTTGCCCGGACGAGGTCTGCTGAGGCCTGCTGCTGTTCTCGCAGGGCCCGGTTGAGGTCAGCCTTCGAGATCGCTCCTGCGGCAAAACGTTGGCGGTTCAGGTCCGCCGCGCCGTCAGCCTGCTTCTTGATTTGCATACTGGCAGCGAGCGCCACACGCTGCTGGCCGAAGCGAGCCAAGGCACGTTCGGCGTCTTGCAGTGCCAGAAGCACCGTCTGCTGGTAATTGGCGACTGCTTCGTTGCGCGCCGCCCCGGCTTGGTCGATCGCAGCGTCTACCCTGCCGAAATCCAGAAAATTCCACTGGAGGCGTGGGATCGCGAGTGCGGAGAAATCGCCGACATCGACAACGTCGTCCAACGAGGATCCGCCGAGGCCCAGGATCCCCGTGAAGGACAATTTCGGGAACCGCGCCGCCTCGGCCACCCCGATCCGCGCCGTCGACGCGGCAAGAGACCGTTCGGCCGCCCTTATGTCAGGCCGACGCGCCACCAGGCTTGCCGGATCGCCGATCGCGACCTGCTCTGGCGGCATGGGAATGGAATGCGCAGTCGTGAGCGCTGCATCAACTGATCCCGGCACCTGTCCGGTCAGTATAGCGAGTGCATCAGACAGGACTGCGATATCCGCTTCAGCTTCGGCAAGTTGTGACTTGAGCATCTCCAGTTCGGCATTCGCGGTGCCTACCGGGAAAAGCGGCAATGCACCGCGCTGATAGCGTTGGTATGTCAGCGCCAGGATCTCTTCCTGCAACGAAATCTGCGCCTCAAATTGCTCTGCGCGGAATTGGGCCTCCCGCAAATTGACGTAGGTGCTGGCCACTTGGGCAGTCAACTGGACCTTTGCGTCCTCTGCGTTGGCCACCGTTGCAGCAGCTTGGGCATTGCTGGCCTCAATGCGCCTGCGCGAGCCACCGGCGAACTCCAGCTCCCAGTTCGCGTTAAGGCCCACATTGTAAAAGCTGAGCGAGTCATCGGTTTCTGCGTCGGAATTGGTTTGCTCTGACGGGGGGGGCGCCCCGCCTTGAAGGTCGAGACCAGGAAGCCGGCCCTGCACGGTGGTGGCCTGTGCCCCAAGCGATGGCATTCGACTCGCACGGTCTTGCCTGATGGATGCCCGTGCCTGGGCAATGCGCGCCTGCGCTGCGGCGAGCGAGGGGTTGCCGGACAGCGCAGCCTCCACCAGCCGCGTCAACTCGGGATCGCCGAGCAGCAGCCACCATTGAGCGACAACCAAATCAGATGCGCTCACATCACTGCCAGCGCGCACAAAGCGATCGCCGGTGTCTGCTGACAGAACTTCCGGGGGGCCTGCATAATCGGGCCCTGCCGTGCATCCAGCTAGCAAGGCGATGGTGACAAGCGGTGGTAGCAAGTGGCGCATAATCTCGGGCTCAGTGCATCGAAAGGGAGACATTTTTCGGGAGCGGCTTGAGGAACAGGGCAAGCGGGACCGTCGCGAGTGTGAGAAGTCCCATCACCAGAAAGACGTCATTGTAGGTCATGATGAACGCTTCGCGCTGGAGAGTGCCGCCGAGTGCCGCCATCGCTCGTTCCATATCGCCCAGGCTTCGCGCCAGTCCGTCGAGATAGGTCTGCAGCGAAACGCTGTTCGCATTCAGCGTTTCTTCCATGCGCCTCGTATGGTGCCAAATTCGCTGGTCCTGGAACGAAGCGAGGGCCGAGAGGGCGAATGATCCGCCAAGATTGCGGGCCGCGTTGAAAATGCCCGAGGCATCGCCCGCGTCTTCCTTGGCCACCGACGCAACCGTTGCCTGGTTCAGGAACATCATCACAAGTACCATTCCGGCCCCGCGAATAAGCTGACTTTCAGTGAAGACAGCGCCGCCGGATTCGGCGGTCAGACTCGTGCTGACAAAGCAGCTGATCGCCATCAGCAGCATTCCGGTGCCGACGGCAATTCGGATGTCCACCTTGCGGATCATCACGGGCAGAACCGGCATCAGGAGAAAGGCCGGGACACCCATCCAGAAGATGACTAGTCCCGTCTGAAAAGCATTATAGTCAGAGATGATCGCCAGAAACTGCGGAATTACATAGGTCGAACCATACATCACCATGCCCAGGGCGAGCGCCATGATCGCGACGCTGGCGAACTGTCGATTGAGCAGAAGCCGAAGTTTCAAGACCGGCTTGCGCGCTTTCACTTGTCCGTAAATCAAACAGGCAAAGCCGATAATAGTCACCACCGTTAGCCAGCGAATGAGTGAGGACTCGAACCATTCCTCACGGTGCCCTTCCTCGAGTACAACAGTCAGACCGCCCAGTCCGAGGATCAGCCCGAGAATGCCAGCCCAATCGGCGTCCGTGAGATATTGCCACTTGGGCTTCTCGTGAGGCAGCCCGATAAACAGCAAGAGCAGCAGGATTGCGCAGACAGGCACATTGACGAAAAAGGCATAGTGCCAGCTCAGGTTCTCGGTCAGCCAGCCGCCGATCAATGGCCCCATCACGGGGCCAAGAACCACAGTCATGCCGAACAGGGCCATTCCGATTGGCTGTTGGTGCGGCGGCAATCGTTTAGCCACAATAGTCATTGCGGTCGGAATGAGGACTCCGCCCATGAAGCCCTGGCCCGTTCGGCCGATGATCATGGTCGTAAGGTCGGTGGCTACACCGCATAGCACAGAAAATGCGGTGAACGCGCTAACCGCGATGATGAGGAGGGTTCGCAGACCGAACAGCCGTTCCAGCCAAGCGCTCAGTGGAATGACGACAATCTCAGCAACGAGAAATGACGTAGCAATCCAGGTGCCTTCGGCGCCTGTGGCACCGATCTCGCCCTGAATGACGGGGAGTGCGGAATTGACGATTGATATGTCCAGCGTCGCGAGCATGGCGCCAAGCGCGCCCGCGGCCACAGCGACCCAGGCAGTCACGTCTGCGTTCTTTCGGCTCCCGGCCGGCCCGATCGAAGTGTCCTGCGCTGCCATTATCTCGGTCATTGAGTCCGACTCGAGATCTCTTCCAATTCGCCGGCAGCATTCCGGGTGTCGACCGTAGCCACTACCGACATCCCGGGAACGAGCAGACGCCGCACTTCAGGGGGAGCATCGATAGCGATGCGGACGGGTATCCGTTGAACGATCTTGGTAAAGTTGCCGGTGGCATTTTCGGGGGGGAGGATGGAAAATTCCGCGCCCGTTCCCGGCGATATGCTGTCCACTCGTCCCGCGATCTCAAGGTCTGGCAGGGCGTCAACTTCGAGCCTGACGCTCTGGCCGGCCCGGATGAGGCCGACCTGCGTTTCCTTGAAGTTTGCCGTCACGTAGATCGCCCTTACCGGAACCACCGTCATCAAACGTTGACCCGGTTGCACGAACTGGCCCACCCTCACCGAGAGATCGCCGACGCGGCCGGCCTTGCTGGCGCGCAGCAAGGTCGATTCAACCGTAAGGTCGGCTGTTTCCAGCTGAGCGCGAGCAGCGTCCGCCTGCGCCTGGGTCTGGTTGATCTGCTCGAACAGGGTCCCTCGGCGCGCGGTCGCGGCAGCCACCGCCGCCTGCGCGGCGACGAGTTCGGCCCGCGCTTGCCGCGCCTGCGCCTCATACTGGTCGAGCTTTTCCCGCGGTTCGGCTCCTGTCGCGGCAAGGGGCCGATATCGCGCCACCTGGTCGTTCGCGAGGTCCAGTGCTGCGCGCGCGGCGGCGAGTTGGCCCCGCGCCTGGCGAATGGCTGCATCCTGTTCGGCTACCTGAGAACGGATTGTGTCGGCACCGGCCAGGGTCGCAGCGATCTGTGCGCGCGCCTGTTGCGCTTGCGCCTGATAATCCCGCAGATCCAGTTGTACGAGGGCTCCGCCGCGAGCAACCTGCTCGTTCTCCCCCACGAAGACCTCTTCGACGTATCCCGCTACCTTGGAAGAGATAACGACGCTGTCGGCAGCGACATAGGCGTTATCGGTCGTCTGCATGTACTGTCCGTAGGTTACGTGCCGGTAGTACCACCAGATCCCGCCAAGCAGCACGGCAAGACCAACGATGATTAGCACGATGCGCAAGCCACGCCGCGATTGCGGTTTCGTTGGGGTTGTGCCCTCCTGCTCCGGTTGGTTGGAGTTATCGGTCATCTGACTCTTTCGGCAGCCTCAGTAAAAGGTGAACGCGTCTCGCGCCCTATGAGCCGTGAGTCAGATAGTAAAGGCATTTAGCAGTTTGCATTTGGGCATCCGAGGCTATCCGACTACACAGCGCTATGGATGAAAAACCAGATACCATGTCACGGTCTCAGCGTCGGCAGAAGGTCATCAACGATGATGACCGCATTCTCTATCTTATGGACGAGATCAGTCGCGGCGCGCGCAGAGTGTACGATGCGAGGGTCGCCAGGATCGGTCTCAATCAGACACAGTGGAGGATCATCGGACAACTTCTTCGCGATCCTGCCCTTACGCAGGCTGAAATCGCCAAGAAACTGGAACTGGAATCAGCGACCATCGGCCAGGTGGTTGCAGGTCTTTGCGCACGCGGGCTGATGAAAAGACTTCGAGCTGAGACGGATCGGCGAGCGTGGCAGCTCATCCTCACGGAGCAGCTTGACGATCTGCTGCCCGAACTGAGAGGCTCCGCGGATAGGCTTCATGATCTGCTTTGGCGCGACATTGCCGCCGACGAGAAGCGAACGTTGCAGCAGATTCTTGAAAGGGTATCGAAAAATCTGGACCAACTCCGGGCCGGGGCTGAGTAAAATCATGGCATCGCCCCCGGATAAGCCTATCGGCAGCATCGCTCGCGCCGCGGAGATCGGCCAAATCCTAATGAGGCACGGCGCGAAGAATCTCGCCGGAGCCCTCGGGTTTATTCCCTCTTCGAACAATGTCATCGACCCTCGCGAATTTCGCCCGGCCGCAGTTGTCGCGTTCCTTCGTGACATCGGGCCAGTTGGTATAAAGCTGGGGCAGCTCCTCGCCACCCGAAGCGATCTGTTTACCGAACACTGGATCACTGCATTCTCAACCCTGCACGATCAGGTGTCGCCAGTGCGCTTCGCAGATATCGAGCCCGTACTTGCTTCAAGCTGGGGTGAGGACTGGCGGAACGACTTTGCGGAATTCGACGAACAGCCTTTGGCGTCCGCCTCGATTGCACAGACCTATTCCGCCAAGCTGCGAGACGGTAGCGAGGTCATCGTGAAGGTTCGCCGCCCGGGCACCGCCGCGCGGATGGAAGCCGATGTGCGCCTCCTTATACGCCTTGCCGGGATCGTGGAAGCACGGTCGCCGGACATCGCGCGCTACCGGCCAGTCGAGTTTCTGCGGACCTTCGGCCGCAATCTTGCCTGGGAGATGGACCTCGCTGCGGAATCCCGAGCCTGCGAGCGGATCGGCGCATATCTCGAAACCATCGGCGTCAGGACCCCGGCCATTCATTGGGAACTGACCGGGCTGCGGGTGAACGTTCAGGAACGCCTGTACGGCAGGCCCGCGTCTTCGCTGGGCAGCCCATCGGGCGACCCGTGGGTGGCGGCCTTCGCTAAAAGCTATGCCAACGCTGTCCTGCGGATGATCATCCTGAACGGCGAATTTCACGGCGACCCCCATCCCGGTAACGTCTTCCTGATCGGCGAGCAGGATGTCGGCTTCATCGACTTCGGATCAGTCGGGACTCTCACCAAGACGAGGCGCGACGAGATCGTTCGGCTCGTGCTTGCGATCGCTGGCGAGGAAACGAGCGAAGTCGCGGATGTCCTGCTCGCATGGGCGGGGGCGCCGAAGGTGGATCGCGATGCGCTCGCGGTGGATCTCGATCATTTGATCGGAGAGTTCAGGGGGACCGTGCTTTCTGGAATCGAGTTCTCGCAAATTTTTTCCCGCGTTTTCGATCTTTTGCGGGATTATCAACTGGTCCTGCCACCCGATCTGGCTATCCTTCTGCGTACCTTGCTTACGGCAGAGGGTGTCGTCCGATCACTGGCACCCGACTATAACATTGCCGAGGACACCCGGCCGATCATGACGGAGCTTCTCGCCGAGCGGTTCTCGCTCGCTAGCGCTCGGTCGGGTTTGAAGAAACTTCGCGGTCAGCTGCTGGGGTTGTCGGCGTCCTTGCCCGACATACTTGCCACTGCGAACTCGATCGCAAAGTCAGGATATGTGCCGGTTCAGCTCGATCCGCTCAGTGTCGAGCAACTCGCAGGACTTCGCAATGAGCGTCAGTCCTTGAAAGGCCCTCTAGCTGCCGCATTGATCGTGGCTAGCGCATTGCTTGTCGATCAATCCTGGCTTCTGGCTGGCGGCGCGCTTGTGATTGCTGGGGTGGTGCTCATCCGAAAATCATAAGGAAGGAGCAATCTAATTCGTGCACGGTCACGTTACGGCAAAGCCGAGCTTAACGAGGATTTGATGCGCCTCACTTCAGCGACCAAAACGCATCGCGAAGAACATTTTCCGACCTACTGCGATTGAAGGCTTATTTTCCTCAATCAGACGAAACTTTGGAACGGCAGCTTTCAGGCTTGTCCTCGCCTGACTTTATGGCCGCTATGAGGGCGCGTAGCTGCCGCTATTATCAAGATGAACGAACGACAGCTTTTAGGCATTGGCTCGGGTCGCCGGAATGACCGACATGAGGGCGCTAAGCCGACTTTCGCCGGGCAGAGACCGGGTCAGTTCACCGTGACGTGTTGAGCTAAAGCGCTTTCATTAGGAAATGCCGAAAATCCGGACTTTCCTCCGGTTGGGTCATGTTTGGGTGGGGAAATGGCTACCAGCTGCCTTAGGCACGATCTTGTTGATATTTATGGCGTTTTACGCGGAGCTCTCTACCATTCGTAATGATGGGGTCACAGGTTCGAGTCCTGTAAGCGGCACCACCCACGGTCAAAAATGGGCACCGCGTTCGCATAGTTCACAGCCCCCGCATACAGGGCTTTCTCCTCGTCTGTGGTCATCGTTTTCGCCTCCAACCCGCGCACCAGCCCACGCGCCAATGTGCGTTAGAAATCCGGTTGAACGTCCGCAAGAGCTCCAAGGGAGGGGCCCGCTTGGCTCCCGCCAAGACCATGTAATCGTGGGGAGAAGACGGTAGGCGCACTACGGCTCGAACCTAGGACCCGCTGATTAAGAGCGGTTTGCGTTCCACATGTGTGCGCAGGCGTCCAAGTGGCTGCTTGAAATCGCGAAGGGCATGCCGTGGCTCTACAATATGATCTGGATCAACCGCTCGGAACCTTTCAAGACTAGGTTCCTCTCATGGGTTCAGCCTCATCCGCAATCTCGCCGACACTGCGCGGCGCTTTCCGACCATTTTTCCTGGGCGCGGCGCTGCTGGCGGTGGTGGCGCTACCTCTTTGGGCGGCGGTGTTCAGCGGTGCGAACGTGCCTGCTCCAGCTGGCGATGCGCTGGCGTGGCACCGGCACGAGATGATCTTCGGGTTCGCCGGCGCAGCGGTAATAGGCTTCATGCTGACTGCTATCGCCAATTGGACCGGCCGGAAGTTGCTGGCTGGCTGGTCTGTGGCCGCGCTCGCGGCGCTTTGGCTTGCTGTTCGCGTCGCGTTCCTTTTCGGCGAGCCGGGGATGGCGATGGTCGCAGAAGGGACCCTGTTCTTGGTTGTGGCCGGTTTTGCCGCGCGCGAAATAAATGCATCAGGCAATCGCAATATGCCGATCGCGTTGGCGGTGGCCCTCGTCGGTGCGGCAAGCGTTGCGGACCTGGCCGTGATCGCAAGGCTCATCGCGGATAATGACACCGGGTGGCGCGCCGGGCTGGCGTTGATCGCCGTGCTGATGAGCCTGATCGGCGGGCGGATCATCCCCGCCTTTACCCGGAACTGGCTGGTCAAAGTCGGCAAGGCCCCGCCGCATCCGGTCATGCCGACAAAGCCGGATCTGGTGATAGTGGCTGCCACGGCGCTGTTGCTAGGGTTATGGGCGTTCGGTGTCGCCCCGCCGCTGCTGGGCTGGGGCTTGATGGCGCTGGGTGCTGCCCATTTGTGGCGGCTGTCGCGGTGGCAGGGCTGGCGCACGCTGGCCGATCCGCTGGTGGCGGTGCTGCACCTGGCTTATCTGTGGCTGCCAGTCGCCCTGCTGTTGCTGGGGTCGGGGGTGATCGACCCGGCTCTGCCGCGTTCGGCCGGAGTGCACGCGCTGGGCGCCGGCGGTGCCGGGCTGTTGATCCTCGCCGTGATGAGCCGCGCAAGTCTGGGCCATACCGGCCGTCCGTTGGCTGCCGGGCCTATGCTCACGGCCGCTTATGCACTGGTACTTGTCGGCGCCGTGGTGCGGGTGATCGCCGCAGCCGGATATTGGGCCGGTATCGCGCCCATTCATTTGTCCGCGACCTTGTGGGCGGGCGGCTTTGCGCTGTTTCTTGTCCTCTACTGGCCCATTCTGACGCGCGCGCATATCAGCGACCCGGCCCGATGACCCGGATGATCGACCGCCTTGATGCCAGCCGGCGCCCGATGGTCGACAGCTTCGGCCGGCGCATTAGTTATGTCCGCCTGTCTGTGACCGACCGCTGCGACCTGCGCTGCCGATATTGCATGGCCGAGCGGATGACGTTCATGCCCCGCCGTGACCTACTGAGCTATGAAGAGATGCTGGCGCTGGCCCATGTTCTGATCGAACGCGGCGTGCGGCGCATCCGCCTGACCGGTGGCGAGCCACTGGTGCGGCGCGATGTCATGTGGCTGATCGACCGGCTGGGCGCGCGCATCGGGAGCGGGCTGGACGAGCTGACGCTCACCACCAACGGCACGCAGCTGGCGCATCATGCCCGCGCCTTGTTCGATGCCGGGGTGCGAAGGATCAACGTCAGCCTCGACAGCCTTGATCCAGAGCGGTTTGCTTATATTACCCGGCGCGGTGATCTGGGCCAGGTGCTGGGCGGGATTCAAACCGCTGCCGAGGCAGGGCTGGCGATCAAGATCAACATGATGGCGCTGGCGGGCGTCAATGAGGACGAATTCGACGCCATGCTGGCCTGGTGCGGCACGCGCGGCTTTGACCTTACGCTCATCGAGACCATGCCGCTAGGCGAGGTGGAGGATCACCGGCCCGAACGCTACCTCGCCCTCGACACCGTTCTGGCGCATTTGCAGCAGGGCTGGACGCTGACCGCGAGCATGCACCGCACCAGCGGCCCGGCGCGCTACTACGATGTCGGAGAAAGTGGCATCCGGCTGGGGCTGATCACCCCGATGAGCCACAATTTCTGCGCCGGCTGTAACCGCATCCGCATCGCTGCCACGGGCACCGTCTATGGCTGCTTGGGCCACGACCAAAAGGTCGAACTGCGCGACATTCTGCGCGATGGCGGACCGGTGGCCGTCGCGGCAGCGCTTGACCGCTTGCTCGGCGGCAAACCCGAGCGCCATCAATTCGACCTCTCCCGACCGGCAAGCACCCGGCATATGAGCGTTACCGGCGGTTGATGAGCGGCGAAGTGCTGGCCGCGCTGGCGATCGCGATGGGCCTTGCCGCGATCCTCTACAGTGCGGTGGGGCACGGCGGGGCCTCGGCTTATCTGGCAATCGTGGCGCTGGCGGGGATCGCCCCAGACATCATGCGGCCTGTCGCGCTGACGCTGAACCTTGTCGTATCGGCCATCGCGCTGGCGACGTATGCGCGGGCCGGGCATTTCGACTGGCGGCTGTTCGTGTCGGTCGCGCTGCCAGCGATGCCGCTGGCCTACCTGGGCGGACAGATCGACCTGCCAGCGGAAATCTATCGCCCGCTGGTGGGAGCGGTTCTGCTGGTGGCTGCAGCGCAGTTTGCGTGGAAGCCGCACACCGCCGCGCCTGCCGCACCGCGCACGCCGGTGCTGGCGGGAGCAGGTGCTGGCCTTGGCCTCTTGGCAGGGCTCACCGGCACCGGCGGCGGGATTTTCCTGTCGCCACTGCTCCTCGCCACCGGCTGGGCGGCGGCGCGCACCACGGCGGCGGTGAGCGCGGGGTTCATCTTTGTCAATTCGGCAGCCGGCCTGGCTGGTAATCTGGGCGCTGTTGGCGCGTTGCCACAAGGGGTCGGGTGGCTGGCTCTAGCGGTGGCGCTGGGTGGCGTAATCGGATCGCGGCTGGGCGCGCGGATCGTCGGCCGCACCGTGCTGATGCGGCTGCTGGCCGCCGTGCTGTTCATCGCCGGGTTAAAGCTCATCCTGACATGAACGCGCTGCTGGCGATCCTCGCGGGCGGCGACGGGCGGCGCATGGGTGGGAACAAGCCGCTGGCCATGATCGGCGGCGTGACCTTGCTGGAGCGCTCGCTGGTCTGGGCCCGAACGCAAGCACTGCCCGTGGTGCTGGCCGTGCGATCACCGCGTCAAATGGCTTGGCCGCCGGGCGTCGCGTTGGCGTTGGACCGGCCTGGCGTAGACGGGCCGCTGGCCGGCGTGCTCGGCGCGCTTGATTACGCCGCCGAGAGGGGGTTCGACGGTGTGGTGACTGCCCCGGTCGACGCGCCATGGTTGCCACACGACTTGTGTGTACGGTTATCTGACGCAGCCAATCTTGGCGCCACCGTGGCCGCGTCTGAGGGTCAATGGCACGCAGTATGCGCTTACTGGCCCGTCGCAGAGCTCCCGCGCCTGTCAGCATGGTCCGCAGGGCAAAACAAATCGGTGCGGGGCGCTTTGCGAGCCATCAGCGCCGTTCCCGTCGAATGGCCCGTGGCGGGCCGCGATCCATTTGCCAACCTCAACGACCATGCGGCGATTGCCGCCGCTGAAATGGCATTTCAGAACGGCATATAGTCAGCGGGCGCGCCGGCCCCGATGGCGGGCGCATTCGCAGGACGGCGGATCAGCGCGGCGGCGCTTGCCAGCATCAGTTGGCTGCTCGAATCCTGACTGATGAGCGGGACCAGCAGGTCGCCGTCCCAGCGCGCCCGCAACAATGTTTCACGCGCGCCGTTGGCCGGCAGCTCGGCTCCGAGCATGGCCGTCTGCCAGACCAAACTGCCAGCCGCATCGCGTCCGGCCAGCCCGGCGACCAGCGGGGTCATGAACAGGCGCGCGGTGACCAGCGCCGAACTGGGATTGCCGGGAAGGCCCAGCACCAGCGTGCCGCCCACCCGGCCGAGCCACACCGGCTTCCCCGGCTTCATCGCCACCTTGTTGAATACGAAGTCGAGCGCGGGGCCGAACATCGGCTTTGCGAAATCACGCGCCCCCACCGACGCGCCGCCGGTCACGATGACAAGGTCCGCCTCCTCGATCGCCCGGATTGCGATGGCGGTGAGCGTGGACAGATCGTCAGCGAGCTGCTCGCGGCGTGTGACCTTGCCGCCCGCTGCGATCACAAGCCCGGCCAGCGCCGGTGACAGGCTTTCCGGGATCGTGCCCGGCCGCTCGCGCGCGGAACCGGGCGATACCAGCTCGTCCCCCGTACCGAGGATCACGACACACGGTTGGCGGACCACTTTCACTTCGGCCAGATCGGCTCCGGCAGCGACCACCAGCGCA
Organism: Tsuneonella aeria; assembly: GCF_009827495.1. Lineage (NCBI taxonomy): Bacteria > Pseudomonadati > Pseudomonadota > Alphaproteobacteria > Sphingomonadales > Erythrobacteraceae > Tsuneonella > Tsuneonella aeria. The sequence continues at coordinate 1,205,650 of NZ_WTZA01000001.1, read as the reverse complement.
CCGGCACCCAGGCGCGTTCCGGCGGCCAGCAAGACGTCGCCCAGGTCAAAGTCACCGGCGCGCAGCCGTACGTTGCCATCGCCCGCTTCCCGCACAGTTACAACGTCGCCGTCCCGGTCGCAGTTCTCCTGAACGACAACATGGTCGGCCCCGGTAGGCAACGGCGCGCCGGTGAAAATCCGAACAGCCTTGCCGGTGGCAAGGGCGGGCGGCGCTGCGGTGCCGGCGTAACTTTCGCCCACCACCACTAGGCGCGCGGGCATGACTGACAAATCGGCACGGCGCACCGCGTATCCATCCATCGCCGAACTGTCCGCGCGCGGCGCGTCTATGGCGGCGACCACCGGGGCGGCCAGCACGCGATCGAACGCATCGACGGTCGCGACGGATTCAGCGTCAAGTGGCAGTGCCACCGCAAGCATCCGCGCCAGCGCCTCGTCTAGGGAAATCAGTCCGGCCAATCGCTTTTCCCTCCGGTCTTTTCTGCAACCGCGATGTCGCCGATCACCATCGTCCGGTCGATTGCCTTCAGCATGTCAAACAGCGTCAGGCAGGCGACCGACACCGCGGTCAGGGCCTCCATCTCCACCCCGGTCTGTCCCTGCGTGGCAATGGTCGCCTTCACCGTGAAGCCGGGCAGCGCAGGATCGATCGCGATCACGACCACCGCCTTGGTCAAAGGCAGTGGATGGCACAGCGGGATAAGGTCGGCGGTGCGCTTGGCGGCCATGATCCCGGCGAGCTCGGCGGTGGAGATCACAGCACCCTTGGGTGCCGTTCCACCGGTTACCGCGTCCAGCGTTGCCGCCGCACAGCGCAAGGTGCCCTGCGCCACGGCGCGGCGGGCGGTGACCAGCTTGTCGCCGACATCGACCATCGTCGCGCGTCCCCCGGCGTCGATGTGCGTGAGATCGCCGCCGCTCATGCGCAGACGTGCCGCAAGCGCGGAACCATGCCGGCCAGTGAGCAGGGCTTGTGCCGGCTGTCGAGTTCAAGTGCGAGGATATTTTCCCAGCCATCCCGGCAAGCTCCGTTGGAGCCGGGCAGGCAGAACATGAAGGTATCCTCTATCTGCCCGGCAAAGGCGCGCGATTGCAGGGTGGCGACGCCCACAGTCTGCAGGCTGACCTGATGGAACAGCACCGCAAACCCGTCCATCTCGCGGCGGAACAGCGGCTTGACGGCCTCGGGCGTCACATCCCGCGGGGAAAAGCCGGTGCCCCCGGTGGAGATAATCACGTCGACCGCCGGGTCCGCCACCCACGTCTGCACCTGCGCGCGGATTTCCGTGACCTCGTCCTTGACGATAGCCTTGCCTGCCAGAACGTGACCGGCTCCTGTCAATTTGGCTACGAGCAGAGCGCCAGAGGTGTCCGTCGCCGCATCCCGCGTGTCGGACACAGTCAACACCGCGATTTGCAGCGGATAGAACGTCGCGCGCTGGTCAATCCCGCTCATTCCGCATCCTCATGATTTTCTCGGCGCCGTGTTCCAACGGCCGACATCGGCGGTGTCCTCGTCCCGCGGTTCGACCCAGCGTGTTCCGCCGGCGCCTGTTTCGCGCTTCCAGAAAACGGCTTCGGTCTTGAGCCGGTCCATCATGAAGTCTGTGGCCAGAAATGCATCGCGGCGATGGCGCGAGGCGGCACCGGCAAATACGATCGGCTCGCCCGGCAATAGGGTGCCGGCGCGGTGGACGACATGAGCGGCCGCGATTTCGAACCGATCGATGGCCTCGCGGGCAATATCATCAAGCGATCGCTGAGTCAGAACCGGATGGTGCTCAAGATGCAACGTGTCCACGCGGTCCCCCTCGCCGCGCACCAGGCCGACGAAGCTGACGATTCCCCCTGCGCCGGGTGCCGCAGCGGTCAGCTGCGCGAGTTCAGCGTCGGGATCGAACGGGCTGAGCGCCAAGCGGGCAGTCATCATCCGCCTGATACCACCGGAATGAACTCCACTCCTTGCCCCGGGCCCACCTCCATGTCGTCCGCCGCCATAGTGCCGGCCACGCAGGCGCGCACCCGGCGATCCGAAAGGAGGTCGGCCAGCCGGGAATCAAAGGCGGCGAGTCGCGCGCGGATGGCCGCGACCGGCTCTCTCGAATCGCCGCCATCAACCAGCACCTGCGCGCCCAGAACATCGGCCAATTTGCCGTAAAGCGTGATTGCGCGCTGAGTCATCAGTTCCTCCGGGCCAAGCGGCGTCCATAAAGTGATGCCAGGTGGCAGGTTTGATCTGCATCACTTGGCGCGGCGCAGGCGCCTCTATGCCATCATCGCTCCCGATCGAAAGGCTCCTTCGCGATGACCACCGCTCCTCTCACCAGCCCGGCGGCCGGCGCGGCGCGGGCCACTTGGTTGAGCACGATTGCCTTTACCGCCTGTTTTGCGGCCTGGACGATCTTTGCGATCATCGGCATCCAGATCAAGGAACAGCTTGGTCTTTCAGAGACACAGTTCGGCTTGCTGGCTGGCACGCCGATCCTAACCGGTTCACTGGTGCGGGTCGCGCTGGGGGTTTGGGCGGACCAGTTTGGCGGACGCCGCATTCTGGCGCTGGTGATGATCGCCGGGGCGATCGCCACCTTCCTTACCTCGTTTGCCACGACTTATCCGATGCTGCTGCTCGCCGCGCTCGGTGTCGGCATTGCAGGCGGCGCGTTCTCGGTCGGCATCGCTTACGTTTCGACCTTTTATCCGGCAGGCAAGCAGGGGACGGCGCTCGGCATTTTCGGTGCAGGCAACGTCGGCGCGGCGGTCACAAAGTTCTTGGCTCCATTCGTGATGGTTGCGGCTGGCTGGACGACAGTGGCTCAAGTCTGGGCGGCAGCGTTGCTATTGATCGGCGTGCTGTTCTATCTTTTGGCGCCTGAAGACCCGCAGTTGAGGGCCCGACAAGCTGCCGGCGTGCGTCCCGAACCCATGCGCGAACAGCTCAAGGTGCTGCGTAACGTGCAGGTCTGGCGCTTTTCGCTTTATTACTTCTTCGTGTTCGGAGCTTTTGTCGCGCTGTCGCTCTGGCTGCCGCGTTACGTCATGGGCGTTTACGGCATGACGGTGAAACAGGCGGGGATGCTTGCGGCGTTCTATTCGGTGCCCGCCAGTCTGTTCCGCATTTATGGTGGCCACCTGTCCGACAAGTTTGGCGCGCGACGCGTGCTGTACTGGACTTTTGGCGTGTCGGCGCTGTGCACATTTCTGCTCAGCTATCCGCCGACGCATTACATCATTGCCGGAAATAAGGGGCCGATCGAGTTTTCGACCCAGATGGGGCTGGTGCCCTTCCTGATTGCGATCTTCGCGCTGGGCTTTTTCATGAGCCTTGGCAAAGCCGCGGTCTACAAGCACATCCCGGTCTATTACCCAAACCGCGTGGGCGCGGTTGGCGGCCTTGTCGGGATGATCGGAGGGTTGGGCGGCTTCGTACTGCCGTTGGTATTCGGCGTCATGCTCGACCTCACGGGCATCTGGACGAGCAGCTTTGCCCTGTTGTTCCTGATCTCTTCGGTGTCGCTGGTCTGGATGCACTTCGCGATCCAGCACATGGAACGCACCCACGCCATCGATGGCCGCTTCAACGAAGTCACCGACCTGCCCGAAATGAAGGGGCTGGGCGAACAGTATACCGAAACCTTCCCTGTCGCATCAGAACCTGCCGCTGCGGTCGGCATCCCCACGCCAGCCCAGCAGGCGCGTGCTGAGCGGCTGGCAGCACATACCCTGGTCGACTGGCAGCCCGAAGATCCTGCGTTCTGGCAATCGTCGGGCCGACCGGTTGCCCGCCGAAACCTGTGGATTTCGACCTACAACCTGTTCCTCGCCTTTGCGGTGTGGATGGTGTGGAGCGTAGTGGTCGCCAAGCTGCCAGCTATCGGGTTCAACTTCACCACCGATCAGCTGTTCTGGCTGGCTGCACTACCGGGGCTTTCGGGCGCGACACTGCGCATCTTCTATAGCTTTTTGGTGCCGATCTTTGGCGGCCGGATGTGGACTGCGCTCAGTACGGCCTCGCTGCTGATCCCGGCACTGGGAATTGGATACGCGGTGCAGAACCCGCAGACGCCGTATTTCATTTTCCTGGTACTGGCACTGTTGTGCGGCTTTGGCGGCGGCAACTTTGCCTCGTCGATGTCGAACATCAGTTTCTTTTTTCCCAAGGCGGAAAAGGGCAACGCGCTCGCCATCAATGCCGGGTTCGGCAATCTGGGCGTCAGTGCGATGCAGTTCCTCGTTCCGGTGGTCGTTACCATGGGGCTGTTCGGCACGCTGGGCGGGCAATCACAGGCGGCGGATACAGGCGCCGCGCTCTACCTGCAGAATGCCGGGTTCGTGTGGGTGCCGCTGATTCTGATCGGCACAATCGCAGCGCTGTTCGGTATGAATGACATCGCCTCGGCCAAGTCGTCGTTCGCTGATCAGGCAGCCATTTTTGGGCGCAAGCATACCTGGCTGATGTGCTGGCTTTATACCGGCACATTCGGCACCTTCATCGGCATGTCGGCGGGTTTCCCGCTGTTGACCAAATTGGTGTTCCCAGAAATCGACATCCTCAAATATGCCTTCATCGGGCCGCTGGTGGGGGCCCTGTCACGGGCACTGACCGGTTGGGTGTCTGACAAGTTCGGGGGTGCGCGGGTGACGTTCCTCGTCTTCTTGGTGATGATGGGGGCGATCGGGGGGATGATCTGGTTCCTCAACGCTCGCGATTTCTGGGGCTTCTTCGCCATGGTCATCTTGCTCTTCTTTGCCAGCGGGGTGGGCAACGCCTCGACCTTCCAGATGATCCCCAACATCATGCGCACCGAAATGCCGCGCCTGGCGCCGCAGCTCTCGGCCGACGAACAGCGCGTCGCGGCCGAGCTCGAAGGCGCGGCAATCATCGGCTTCACTTCGGCCATTGCGGCGTACGGGGCCTTCTACATCCCCAAGGCTTACGGCTCGTCAATCGCAATGACTGGCACCGCCAACGCCGCGCTGTGGGGATTCTTCGCCTTCTTCGTCAGCTGCGCGGTGCTGACATTCGTCGCTTATTCGGGTCCGCGCGGCCTACTCCGTTCCGTCGAGGGCCGCGCCGCGCGCCCTGCTACTGCTTGAAGGATTGACTGATGAGCCATTTTCTTGACCGGCTGACCTTCTTCCGGCGGATGCAGGACAGCTTTTCCGACGGGCACGGCATCACCACCGATGAATCGCGCCAGTGGGAGGACGCCTATCGCAAGCGCTGGGCGGCGGACAAGATCGTGCGCTCGACGCATGGGGTGAACTGCACAGGATCGTGTTCGTGGAAAATCTACGTCAAGGGGGGCATCGTCACCTGGGAGACCCAGCAGACCGATTATCCCCGCACCCGACCTGACCTCCCCAATCACGAACCGCGCGGCTGCCCGCGCGGGGCCAGCTACAGCTGGTATCTCTATTCGGGTACGCGGGTGAAATACCCGATGGTCCGCGCTCGCCTGCTCGGACATTGGCGCAAGGCGCGCGAAACGATGAACCCGGTCGCCGCCTGGGCCGCGATCGTGTCTGACACGGACAAGCGTGGCGATTGGATCAAGCGGCGCGGGCGCGGCGGTCTGGTCCGGTCCAGCTGGGAAGAGGTAAACGAGATCATTGCGGCGGCGAATGCCTATACCATCCGCGAATATGGGCCGGATCGCGTTGCCGGTTTCTCTCCCATTCCCGCGATGTCCATGATCAGCTACGCCGCTGGCAGCCGCTATCTGTCGTTGATTGGCGGCACGGTGCTGAGCTTTTACGACTGGTACTGCGACCTGCCACCCTCCAGCCCGCAGACATGGGGCGAACAGACTGACGTCCCGGAAAGCGCCGACTGGTACAATTCCAGCTTCCTGCTCGTCTGGGGCTCAAACGTGCCGATGACGCGGACGCCTGATGCGCATTTCTATACCGAGGCGCGTTACCGCGGAACCAAGAGCGTGGTCATCTCGCCCGATTACAACGAGGCGGCCAAGTTTTCGGACATGTGGCTCCATCCCAAGCAGGGGACGGACGCGGCGCTGGCGCTGGCGCTCGGGCATGTCGTGCTCAAGGAATTCTACGTCGACCGGATTTCGGACTATTTTACTGACTACACGCGCAAATACAGTGATTTCCCATTCCTGGTAAAGCTGACCCAACAGGGTGGCCGCTATGTCGCTGACCGGCATTTGCGTGCGTCGGATTTCCAAGGCGCTCTGGGGGAGAGCGAGAACCCCGAATGGAAGCCGGTCGCGCTTAACGATGCGGACGGCGAGGCGGTGTGCCCGCTCGGGACCGCGGGGCATCGCTGGGGCGAAAAGGGCCAGTGGAACCTCGCCGAGACCGACCGCGACGGCAATCCGCTAAAACTGCGCACTACGCTGAAAGATGATCATGACCAGATCGTCGCGGTCGGTTTCCCCTATTTTGGGGCCGAGGCGACGAATGGCTTTGTCGCCACGGATCACGATGAGGTGCTCGATCGCAACGTGCCAGTCCGCGAAATGGTGCTGGCCAATGGCGAGCGTGCGATGGTGGCCACCGTATTCGATCTGTTCTGCGCCAATTACGGGGTCGACCGCGGGTTTGGCGGGGCCAATGTCGCCACGTCGTTCGACGACGACACTCCGTTCACCCCCGCGTGGGCCGAGCGGGTGACCGGCGTGCCGCGCGCCGCGATTATCCAGACGGCGCGCGAATTCGCCGCCAATGCCGATGCCACCATGGGCCGCTCGATGGTGATCCTGGGGGCAGGGCTCAACCACTGGTACCACATGGACATGAGCTATCGCGGGATCATCGCACTGCTCGTGATGTGTGGCTGCATCGGCCAGTCGGGCGGCGGCTGGTCGCATTATGTCGGCCAGGAAAAGCTGCGCCCGCAGACCGGCTGGCTGCCGCTGGCGATGGCAACCGACTGGGTTCGCCCACCGCGCCAGATGAATTCGACCAGCTTCTTTTACGCCCATACCGATCAATGGCGCTATGAGACGATGACCGTCGACGACATCATCTCGCCTGTGGCACCCAAGGGTGACTGGTCCGGCTCGATCATCGATTATAACGTGCGGGCCGAACGGATGGGCTGGCTGCCTTCAGCGCCGCAGCTACACCAAAATCCGCTTGATGTTGGCGCCGCGCTGAAGGCGTCGGGTGAGAACGCGAGCACGGCGATCCCGGCCAAGCTGCAATCGGGTGAGCTTGAGTTTGCCAACAAGGATCCCGACAACCCGCGCAACTGGCCACGCAACATGTTCTTCTGGCGCTCGAACGTGCTGGGGGCGAGCGGCAAGGGCCACGAATATTTCCTCAAGCACCTGGTTGGCTCAATGCACGGCGTGCTGGGCGTCGACGGCCCGGAAAGCGGCGTCGTGGCGCCCCAGGAAGTCGTCTGGCATGACGAGGCGCCGGAAGGGAAGCTGGACCTGATGGTCAACATCGACTTCCGCATGTCGACCACCAGCCTTTATTCCGACATCGTTCTGCCAACCGCGACATGGTACGAGAAGAACGACCTCAACACGACCGACATGCACCCCTTCATCCACCCGCTGACCGCGGCAGTGGACCCGGCATGGGAAGCGCGCAGCGACTGGGCGATTTTCCGCGGTATTGCCGAAGCGTTCTCACGCGTTGCGCCTGAAGTGCTGGGCGTCGAAACCGACGTGGTACTCAATCCGATCCAGCACGACAGCCCGAACGAGATCGCGCAGCCGTTCGATCCGCGCGACTGGGGCCGGGGCGAATGCGAACCCATCCCGGGCCGGACGATGGCGAGCATCCATGTGATTGAACGCGATTACCCGGCAACTTTCGCCCGGTTCACCTCGCTCGGCCCTGCGCTGGAGAAGCTGGGCAACGGGTCGAAGGGCATCAACTGGGACACCAAGCACGAGGTTGCGCTGCTTGCTGCGCTCAACGGCACCTCGCTTCAGGAGGCAACCGCCGGACGGCCGCGCATCGATAGCGATATCGATGCGTGCGAAACGATCCTCATGCTGGCGCCCGAAACCAATGGCGAGATCGCGGTAAAGGCGTGGCAGGCCTTGGGCGAGACGACCGGGCGCGATCACGTCCATCTGGCCGAGGGCAAGGAAGAAGAAAAAATCCGCTTCCGCGACATCGTGTCCCAGCCGCGCAAGATCATCTCTTCGCCCACCTGGTCAGGGATCGAAAGCGAGCATGTCTGCTACAACGCGGGCTATACCAATGTTCACGAGCTCATCCCGTGGCGGACGCTGACCGGGCGGCAATCGCTTTATCAGGATCACCAGTGGATGCGCGCGTTTGGTGAAGGCTTCGTCACCTGGCGCCCTCCGATCGATACCCGCACGGTGCGTCAGGTGCTGGGCAAGCTGCCCAACGGTAACAAGGAAATCCAGCTTAACATCCTGACCCCGCACCAGAAATGGGGCATCCATTCGACTTATACCGAAAACCTCATCATGCTGTCACTCAACCGCGGCGGGCCGGCGGTGTGGATCAGCGAGGATGATGCGCGCGAAGCAGGCATCGTCGACAATGACTGGATCGAGGTGTACAATATCAACGGCGCGTTGACTGCGCGGGCGATTGTGTCGCAGCGGATCATGCCGGGCAGCGCGATCATGTATCACGCCCAGGAGAAGCTGGTGAACACCGTGGGGTCCGAAGTCACCGGCCTGCGCGGCGGGATCCACAATTCGGTGACCCGCATCAACATGAAGCCGACCCACATGATCGGCGGCTATGTCCAGCTCGCCTATGGCTTCAACTATTATGGCACCGTGGGGGCGAACCGCGACGAGTTCGTAATCGTCCGCAAGATGAGCGCGGTGAACTGGTTCGACAAGGCAGAGGCCAGCGCGGCCGCACTACGAACCGGCGCCAAGGAGAATGCCCGATGAAGATCCGCGCCCAGATCCCGATGGTCCTCAATCTCGACAAGTGCATCGGCTGCCACACCTGCTCGATCACCTGCAAGAACGTCTGGACCAACCGAGAAGGCGTGGAATACGCCTGGTTCAACAACGTCGAATCGAAGCCCGGCATCGGCTATCCCAAGGATTGGGAAAACCAGGAACGCTGGAAAGGCGGCTGGCATCGCCGCGCCAATGGCAAGATCGAGCCGCGCTTGGGGAGCAAATGGCGCATCCTGTCCAAGATCTTCGCCAACCCCAGCCTGCCGGAAATCGATGATTTCTACGAACCTTACACCTTTGACTACGACTGGCTGCAATCGGCTCCCGAGCTCCCGGCCCAGCCAACGGCGCGGCCGCGCTCGTTGCTGACCGGCGAACAGCTCAACAAGATCGAATGGTCGGGCAACTGGGAAGACATGCTGGGCGGCGAGTTTGAAAAGCGCTCTGCCGATTACAACTTCGCCGGAGTCGAAAAGGAGATTTACGGGGAGTTTGAAAAGACCTTCCTGATGTATCTGCCACGCCTGTGCGAACATTGCCTCAACCCGACGTGTCTTGCCGCGTGCCCTTCGGGCGCGATCTACAAGCGGGATGAGGATGGCATCGTCCTGATCGATCAGGAAAAATGTCGCGGCTGGCGGATGTGCGTCTCGGCCTGCCCGTACAAGAAAATCTATTACAACTGGGCGAGTGGCAAATCGGAAAAGTGCATCTTTTGCTATCCCCGGATCGAAACCGGCCAGCCGACGGTGTGTTCGGAAACCTGCGTCGGCCGCATCCGCTATCTGGGCGTCGTGCTTTATGATGCAGACCGGGTGGAGGAAGTCGCATCGACACCCGATCCCAAGGATCTTTATCCACAGCAGCTGTCGATGTTCCTCGATCCACACGATCCGGCGGTTCAGGCGCAGGCTCGCAAGGACGGCATACCCGAAGCGTGGATCGAGGCGGCGATGCGCTCTCCGGTGTACAAGATGGCGGTCGAATGGAAGGTCGCCTTCCCGCTGCACCCGGAATACCGCACGTTGCCAATGGTCTGGTACGTGCCGCCCCTTTCCCCCATTCAGTCGGCTGCTGAAGCTGGGAAGATCGCCGAACGCGATGGGATGCCGGATGTTCGATCCTTGCGCATTCCGCTGCGCTACCTCGCCAACCTGCTGACCGCTGGCGACGAGGCGCCGATTGCCACCGGGCTTGAACGGATGCTGGCGATGCGGTCTTACATGCGCGGCAAGCGCGTACACGGCATTGCCGACGAATCGATCGCAGAGCGCGTCGGTCTGACGGGCAGGACCATCGACGAGATGTACCGGATCATGGCGCTGGCCGCTTATGAAGACCGCTACGTCATACCCACCGCGCACCGTGAGTTCGAGGAAGATGCCTACGTTCTTCGCGGTGCGGCTGGGTTCGGCTTTGGCGAGGTCACCGAAGGGCGCACGCCGTCATTGTTTGGCGGTGCCAAGGCGCAGCCGGGCAAGCCGGTCAAGCGGGAGGCGATGTGATGCTGGGCCTCACACGCAAACCGCCGACGATGGCTCTTACTTTGCGCTCGCTCGCCGCTTTGCTGGGCTATCCCAGCTCGGACTTGCAGACCGCAGTTCCCGAATTGCGTCACGCGATGGCACAGGAGACGGCGCTGTCCGCCTCTGCCCAGGCGGGGTTAGAGCCACTGCTCAATGCGCTCGCCACGCGCGATTTGTTTGATCTGCAAGCCGATTACAGCGAGCTGTTCGACAGTACCCGGCGCCTGTCTCTGCACCTGTTCGAGCACGTCCACGGCGACAACAAGGATCGTGGCCAGGCGATGAGCGATCTTGGCCTTGAATACATTCGTCACGGTCTGGAAATGAAGACCAACGAACTACCGGATTACCTCCCGCTGTTCTTGGAATTCACCGCCACGCTCGATCCTGTCGAGGCGCGCGACTGGTTGCGGCAGCCGATCGACGTCCTGACCGTGCTGGCCGAGCGGCTCGAACAGCGCGGCACACCCTATTCGGGCGTCCTCGCAGCACTCGTCAGTCTGGCTGATGCCAAGCCCGATGCCGAAAAGCTGGAGCAGATCGGCCAGGCCTTTGCCGAGGACGAAAGCAAGACGATCGATGAGCTGTGGGAGGAAGCGCCCGTCAGCTTCGGTACTGCTGCCTACGACAATGGCGGGCCAACCGGCGTGATCGCCCGCATCCGCGCCGCGAACCGCGCCGGCAAGAGCCCCGAGAAAGGCATCCCTGACGGCGCCGAGGAGACCACTCATGCGTGAATTCGTGCACTATCTGCTGTTTGGCTGGTATCCCTACCTCGCGGTCACGGTGATGGTGATAGGCTCCATCCTGCGGTTCGATACAAACCAGTATTCCTGGCGGTCCCAATCGAGCCAGTTTCTGCGCCGCAAACAGATGATGCTGGGATCGAACCTGTTCCACATGGGCATCCTGGTGCTGCTTGGCGGCCATTTTGTCGGTCTCCTAACCCCCATTGGCGTCGTGGATTATCTGGGTATCTCGCACCAGTCGAAGCAGATTCTGGCACTGGTCGCAGGCGGGATTGCTGGCATCGTGGCCTTCATTGGCGCATCGCTGCTGCTCCACCGCCGCCTGTTCGATCCGCGCATCCGGCGCAGTTCAGCTACGCTTGACATCGTCGTGCTGGTGCTGATCTGGCTGCAGATCGCACTGGGCCTTTCGACAACCTACTGGACACTGCAGCACGTCGACGGCCGCGAAATGGTCAATTTCATGGCCTGGGCGAACGGCTTGCTGACCCTGCAACCGGGATCGGCGGCCTACATCGTCAACACCCACATCGTATACAAACTCCACATCGTGCTGGGGCTGACGCTGTTCCTGCTGACACCGTTCACACGGTTGGTGCACGTGTTCAGCGCGCCGATCTGGTACTTGCTGCGCCCGGGCTATCAAATCGTGCGGACCCGCCGCGGCAAAGGCGCACCGCCGCGCGCCGCGTTGCCGGTCGGGACACCGGTCTATTCTGGCGGCAGTGCCAGCGCCCGGGCGATGACCGAGGAGGTGCAGTGATGGCCCGCACGCTCGACGTTATCAATATCGCGGCGCCGCCGCTCCCGCCGGTTGACCAGGCGATGCCGTCAGCCTGCCAGTCGCACGGGTGCGGTGGGGCGGAAGAACAGCGCCCCCCATTATCGGCGTTTGCCGAAGTCCGGATCGACGGGGTCGAGATTACGGCAGAACAGATCGCAGAGGAAATGCCGCATCACCCGTCGCCTGACGGTGAAAGCGCCTGGCGCGCCGCGGCGCAGGCCCTTGTCGTGCGGCATCTGTTGCTGCGTGAAGCGGCACGGCGTGGCTGCGCCCCGGTACGCGAGACCGACGAAGCCGGAAAGCCGCTGGTTGATGACGAAGCATTGATCCGCAGCCTGCTCGACGATGTCGCCGGCACGGCCGTCCCCTCGGAAGAGGAATGCCGCCGAACCTATGATGCGCAGGCTTTCCGGTTCCGCACGCCGACACTGTACGAAGCATCGCACATCCTGATCGAACCCGAAGGCGCCGGGGATGACGACGCCTGGGCTGCAGCCGAGCAGCAGGCCCGGACGATTATCGCCGAAGTAGGCGATGAGCGTGCGACCTTTGCTGAAGCGGCGAGGGAGTTTTCCGGATGCCCGTCAGCCCAACAGGAAGGGTCACTCGGCCAATTGCGGCGCGGTGATCTGGTGGCCGAAGTGCAGACCCACATTGAGCGCACCCCGGTGGGCACGGTTAACCGCGAACCAGTGCGATCACGCCACGGTTGGCACGTCATCCGGCTCGACCGGATCATCGAGGGCCGCACGTTGCCGTTCGAAGTGGTAAAGCCCAAGATCGCCGATCTGCTCGAGGCGCGCGCCTGGACCGTGGCCGCCATGCGGCTGGTGCAGGAGCTGGCCGACGAGGCCGAGATTGAAGGCATCGCTCTCGATCAGGCGCCCGTGGGCGATGCTCGCGCGGGGACGCTGGCGGCATGATGCTGGGCGATTATCTGGCTGCCGCCCGCACTGCCGGCTCGGATATCCAGTCGTGGCTCGATCAAGCTGGCCCGCAATGCGCTTCCGCGCTTGAGCGGCTCGCGCGCGCAGAGCAGATGTCGCCCGCCCGCGCCGCTCGACTTGCGGTGGCCGATTTCAGCCGTGCCGCGAGTGACGAGGATTGGACCACCCTGATCAGCTACGTTCGCGACGCAGCCGATCCCGGCCTTGCCTGCCTTGCCGCTATGATCGACTGGCGTCTTGCCCAGCAGCCTTGTTCTGCCCATTCCGCGCTGCCATCTGGTGTAGCGTCCTTAAGGAGCGTCCAATGACCAAGCCATACCCGACCTCCGCCGAACAGACGCTCGCGGCCGACAATGCCCCGCTCACTCCGCGAATTATAAAGGATCACGGCGATGGAAGGACTGATGATCGTCCGATCGCCCCGCTCGAGAGCGTGTCAGTTGATGAGCACCAGGCCAATCCGTGGCCCGCGATCTGGCTACTCGCGGTGATTATCTCTGTGGTGCTCGCGGCGCTCTACATATTCGGGTAACCTGCCGTCACGGGTTTTGCTGCTCGACAGTTTTGGCTCGCGCTGGCATATGCTTGCGCGAAACCTGTGCTGGACTATGCCCACTCTATCGACACGGCCCATGCGCGTGTCCTGAAAGCTGCTCCTCTTCCGGCGGATCATCCCTGTTACCCGTGTGAAGTGCGACGGGTTTCGATGTTCCACGCCCTTAAATGCAATCAATTGTCCGAGTTGCGGACCATGGGGATAGATCGCCTGGTAGAGTCTGGTGCGCCGTTGTTCCACCAGGGTGACCGGGCCGGGCAGGTTTACACTTTGGTTGCCGGGTCTTTGCGGCTTTATCGCCTGATGGCTGACGGACGCCGTCAGATAACCGGCTTCACCTTGCCGGGTGATTTTATCGGCATGGCCCTTGGCACAGACCACGAGATGACGGCCGAAGCGTTGGAGCCGGCACGTTTATGGGCGTTCGAACGCAGCCGCTTCGAAGATTACGTCAATCGCAATGCGGTGCTGAAAGACAGTCTGCTTGACAGTGCGCGGCACGAACTGGCCGCGGCGCAGCAGCAATTCATTGTCCTTGGCCGAAAGACCGCGATGGAGCGGGTGGCATCGTTCCTGCTATATCTGCATCAGCGTTATGAACGGATTGTCGGCCACGATGTGGCGCATATGGCCTTGCCGATGAGCCGGGCCGATATCGCCGATTACCTTGGCTTGACCAAGGAAACCGTCAGCCGGGTATTGAGCCAGCTGCGGAACCGGCGGTTAGTACGGCTGGTGACGCTCAGCTGCGTCGAACTGCTCGACGTGGCGGCGCTAGAAGGTCTGGCCGATGGCGCCTGAGCGCCGTGATCAGAATCGCGCTTCCAGTTGAGCCCATACCTTGGTCGTATCGGCTCCAAAGGTGTCGGCTTTGTATCGAGCAGCCTTGATCATTCCGGTCAGCCAGGGCGCGACGGGATAAGCGGCCATCACGTTCCATTCCCGCCCGTAGTGTAGATCACCCCGGGTAGACCGGAAATCATGGAAGGCGATCCGTAGGCTCGCACCGCCGATTGCAGGGGTGGCCTTGGGGAAGATGTGCCCAACATCGACATAAACGTCGCGTAAGCCGCCGGCCGGCGTCGTCAGGAACTTGTCTGCCCAGCCATTGAAGGCGTGCAGCGTCGCCAGCGGTGTCTGAAGGGCGGTGCGCCCATCGCCCGACAGGCGCTCGTACCCGAGTTTGAGCGTGGTCGGTCCATGCGATACCCCTGGCTCGGTCTGGCTCGACAAGGCCTCATCCGGAGCTGGGCCGTTGGTCATCACACCTCGAGGGCGACCAGAGCGGGCTGACCGCGCGTGAACTGCTTGCGGTGCGCTATGCCGAAGGGATGGGCCGTGACCCGAAGGGCATCGCCGGCGACGAGGAATTCTGGAGCGAGTTCAAGTCCGCGTTCGCCGATACCGAGATCGTCGATCTTAGCTACTGCATCGCGGGCTGGATGGGCCTAGGCCGCGTCGCTCATGTGCTGGGCGTTGACGCGGCCTGCGCGATTCCCGAACCGGTATCTGCTTGACCCGCCTCTCGTAATTTACTCAGCAAGCGATCTTCTGCTAGAAGATAAGCAGCCTTGATGCCTTGCGGTATGTCCAATCATGCGGACTGCGGTTGGATGTATCCATCAGCCGCTTCCCGCCGCATCACTCATGGCTGTTCATCCAAACGAATTGCCTTGGTTTCCGGGAGTGCGAACAGGATGAGCGGTATGCCCAGCCAGGGCACAACGGCCAAGGCCATTGCGGCCGAGGCTGTCCCGCCGAGAAGCGCGCTAAGTTCGCCGAGAAGCAAGGGCGCGACGACCGCCCCCCATCGACCTACCATATTATGCGACCAACCGTTGGCTGCGGCGCGCAATTCGGTGGGGAATAGCTCGCTGTTCAGGGTGAAACAGATCATCCACAACCCAAGCATGGCCTGGAGGCCGACGAAGCTGGCTGTGATGACAGCACTATCCTCTGCAGAATAGCAGATCAGGGTCAGAACCCCGTACAGGAACAGGAATGACGCGATGGTCGGCCTTCTCCCGATCCAATCCGCCAGTGCGCCGGCGCCGATATAGCCGATAAACGCGCCCAACAGGCTGAGCGGGGCGATGGCCATGAGCTCTGTAGTGGACCAGCCCCGCTCCTGCGTGACGTAGTAGGTAAAGAACACGGTACCGGCCGCACTGGCGAAATTGATGATGAACCAGAGCGCGCTCATCGCCGCGAAACGCTGGCGAAACTTCGATGTGACGAGCTGCACGAACTCTGTCCGCATGGTGATGCGATTGTTGTTTGACGCCTGCATTTCGGCCCAAACTGGCGTCTCCTTCACTCTGATGAACAACAACGGCAGGATGATCAGCGGGGCGGATCCCACGACGAACAACAGCCGCCAGCCCATTTCGGTCTCGAGCGCTGGCTTCAGCATTAGGAAAGGCAGTGCTGCCCCCATGCTGGCGACTGCCCCCAACAAGCCGTTAGCCCGCCCGCGTAGCGGCGGCGGCAGCGTTTCGCTTACCACGAGATAGGCCAGGCTGACGAGTGAAACCATCAGCATTCGTGTAACGAACTGTATCGCCACGTAGCTCTCGATATCGGGAGCAAGCACCGTGAGCAGCGAGCCAATCGAGAAACCACCTGCCGCGATTAGGAGGATGGGCCTGCGTCCGAACCGGTCGGCAAGCCGGATCAGAAAAACCGCAACAATCGAGCCCGCGGCAATTGCCGCGACTGCCCGCCCGAGCGCCGGCGTCGTGATGCCGAAGTCTGATCCGACGTAAGGCAACACAACGCTGGTCAGGCTGATGTCAAACCCCTCGAACATCAGTACGAAGCCGAGCAGCACCAAAAGCTCCAGGTGTCGCCGGTTCAGCTTCTGCCCATCGGGGTATGCGCCCCCCGGTGTTACCCTGCGGTCCCCGGCTCCAGGCTTCACGTGTATCACCGATAGTTGGCTTTCAGTTCGATCCCGAACGTGCGGGGCCGCTTGAAGCTCGCGCCCCCGAAGCCCAGGGCGCCAAAATCGATGCCGAAATCGATGTTTTCCTGGTTGGTCAGGTTGTTTCCGAAAGCGGAGACCTCCAGTGCGGCATGGTCGCCCAGGGATATCTCGGACAACGCCACCCGCGCCCGCAGGTTGTGGTCAGGACGCGACCGCACCTCGCGGTTGAACGGGTTCACCCGATCGAGCGCAAAATAATACACCGTGCTGCGATACGAATAGTCGAGCCGGGCCGACAGCTCGCCAATGCCGACCGGGGTCCGATACTCTGCACCGGCATGCGCGTTGAATTTCGCGGTCTGAGGCAAGCGCGCCTCGTCGGCGACGTTTATGACCTGGTCGGTGACCGGATCGCGGTAGAGGAACGTCTTGTACGTCGGATCGAGGTAGCCGATCGACCCGGTGAAGGTCAGCCCATCCACGGGTACGATCGTAGCCTCGGCCTCCACGCCGCGGTAACGTACCTTGCCCGCGTTCACGATCCTGGCGGTCGCACCGCCGGTACCAGCGGTGAATTGCTGGATCTGCAGGTTGTCGTAATCGGTCTGGAATGCCGAAAGGTTGAAACGCAACCTGCGATTGAAGAGATCGGTTTTCAGCCCCGCCTCGTAAGAGATGACGTCTTCGGGCTCGAAGATGTTGATGACGTTGGTGCGCGGATTGATCCCCCCCGAGCGATACCCGGTCGAAACGCGGACATACGCCAGCGCCTGATCGCTGAAACGATAGGACGCAGAGCCGAGCCAGGAAACGTTCTCGTATTCGACCTTGCCGCGCACGGCCGGTATGACGTCACCGACAAGGTTGATCGTCTTACGGTCGCCGGTGAAGCGCACCCCGGCGGTCAGTTCGAGGCGCTCCTGGAGGGCAGCAGGCTTCCACGTCGCCTGCCCGAAAGCCGCCATGGACTCGGTCGCGCCGCCGAAGGCCTGCGTCGGGCTGAGGTTGAGGCCGGCTTGCCCGCCGGGCAGCACGAAGGTCAGTCCCTGCCGGTTGAACTCGTCCGCCCTCTCGTAGAAATAGAACATGCCGGTCACGAAGCTGAGCGTGTCGAAGTCGAACAGTGCCTGCAATTCCTGGCTGAACTGCCACTGGTTCTGCGGGGCGTTGTTGCCGACAAAGGGCACGACTGGCGCGATGGTGGGCGCGTAGGTAACTGGGTCGAGCACCACGCCGCGCAGGTTCCCTTGGCCCGACAGCGTCAAAATAGTGTCCTGGAAAAACTTGCGATATCCTGTGATTGACTTGAGAGTCAGGTTCTCATTTGCTTCGTAGGATACCGTAAGGCTGTTTCCGAAGATGCGCGCCGAGGAGCCGTAGTCGAGCTCGCCGTCACGATTGATGAAGCCCGCCTGCAGACCTTGGTCCAACCGTTTGTCGCTGATAATGAAGGGATCGCCGCCGAACGTCTGCGAAGCACCGAAAAATCGGCGGAAATCATCGGTAGCCGCCAGAAGCTGGAAATAGGGACCATTTCCCGTGCGGTGATTCCAGTCCAGCCGATAGTCGACCGTCACGTCGCCAAAATCGCCGTTCAACGCGAACAGAATGGCATCAGAATTGATCGCACCCGGATCGTGCGAAGCGGGCGTCAACAGGTTGTCGACATAACCGTCTCTCTGTTGATGCGAATAAGCCAGCGATGCCGCAAAGGGGCCTAACCGGCCGCTGTCGAGGCGGATGCGCCCATGCCACTCGTTGTTGCTTCCATAACCGGCGCGTATTTCGGCTTCCATGTCCTCGCTGGGCCTGCGCGAGATGAGCTGGATCGCACCCCCGATCGAATTGCGCCCAAACAGGGTGCCTTGCGGCCCCCGAAGGACTTCAATCCGCTCCAGATCCACGAGATCGAAGATGGCGCCAGCCGAGCGCGCGACATAGACGCCGTCGAGATAGACGCCCACACCCTGTTCGGACACCGCGCTGGGTTCCTGGTTGCCGACGCCGCGAATGTAGATCGATGCCGCGGTGAGACTCGCGGATTGCTCCGAGATCGTCAGGTTTGGCGTGTACGCCGGGACATCCGCCACGCTTTCGATGCCCAGCTTATCGACAGTATCGGCGCTGAACGCTGTGAGCGAAACGGGAGCATCCTGAGATGATTCCGCCGTCCGGCGTGCAGTGACCACGATCTCTTCGATCGGCGCGTTGGCCTGGGCGCGTTCTTCGCTATCGCGCGCCGCCTGGGCGAGTGCCGGTACGCTCGTGCCCGCCAGCAGGGCGGCGACCGCCGTTATCGCAATTTTTCTCATCTGTTCTCTCCCGTGCTGCCAGGCCGCTAGTCAAAATTGGTAGAGGAGCTCCATTCGCTAAATTGCTCCATCGAGGCTTGTTTTTCGGCCATTCGAGCGGTGATCGCGGCCAACGCGTCGGGACCGGCGATCAGCTGCAGGGGGGGCGCCGCCATTTCCGCGAGCTTGACCACCATCTCGGCGAGCTTGGCCGGGTCGCCGGCCTGCCTGCCGTCGACCGATTTGACCAGCTCCATCCGGGCGTGCACGCCATCGCGGTAGTCCTCGATGCTCGCATCGCCCGTCGTGAGCGAACGACCCGAGAAATCGCTCCTGAACATGCCGGGGGCCAGGGCCGTTACGCGAATGCCTAGCGATTCCACCTCACGCGCCAAAGCTTCGCTCATGGCTTCCATGGCAAATTTGCTGGAGCTGTAGAAACCCGTCGCGGGGTTCGAAATGCGGCCCGCAAGCGAGGAAATGTTGATGATGCGTCCCGAACGCGCCGCTCGCATCGCTGGCAGGACGGCCTGGATGAGACGCAGCGCACCGAAGAAGTTTACTTCGAACAAGTCCTTGACCTTGGCCTCGGACCCTTCCTCAATCGACGAGATGTATCCGTAGCCCGCATTGTTGACGAGCACTTCCACGTTGCCCGCCCACTCGCGGGTGACCTCAAGGGCGTCACGCACGGATTCGGGTCGCGATACGTCGAGCGCGATGGCTTTCGCACGATCTCCGAAACGTTCGACGATATCGGCCACGTCACCCGGCTTGCGCGCGGTAACCGCGACGCGGTTGCCCGCCTCGAGCGCGGCGATGGCGATTTCTCGCCCGATGCCGGTGGAGCATCCCGTTATGAGCCAGGTCGCACTCATCCTTCGGCCACCCGCCAGAGATAGCTTTCAGCGCGCGCGCGTTGCTGCTCGGCGCGCTCCTCCGGGGTCACGGTCCTGTGGCCTTCGCCCAGTTCTCTTGGCAGATCGGCCAAGTCGACCACGCGGCCCTTCGCGCCAAATCCCTCGCCCGGGCGCCCGTCTGCGAATTCAGCCCAGCGCAGCGTGAGGATGCCGGTTCCCATGTCGCATGGATCCAGCCAGTTCCACACCCCCGGATCGCGCTTCGACAGGACCAGCGTTAGCGTGTCGTCGCCAGCGTTATCGACTTGCGTCAGGTTGAGGCTCGACGTGCGATGGACGATATCGTTGGTCGTGCCCCAGATATTGGTGATGGGGGCGAGGAAGTATCCGGCGCCGCCCAGGCCGACCTCGATGATCATCGCCCGGTCGTCGCCGACGTCGAAATGCCCCATGACGTAAATCTGGTTGCGGAGCGCGCCGTCGCTGTCTCGATCGATCGTGAAATCGAATGCATTGACGCGCTTCTCCGTCGCCTGCGCATTCCAGCGCATCGTGTTGTCAATGTTGCGCGTCAACATCTCCTGCGCGGCGGCAACCTGCTCGTCGAACGTGGCAGCGGGTTTGGCCGGTGCGCCCCCGAGCGGTTCGATCGACAGTTCGTTCGGACGCTCAGCGCTCCAGTCGGCGATCACGTCGCGAATGTAGAACTCCTTGGCGCCGGGTGCGGAGCGGATGTGGTTTGCTCGATCGCCAGCCGGATCGCTGTCGACGAAGATCTCGAAGCGGCCATCGGCATCCAGGGTGAGCGACTTGCCGTCGAGGACATCGACGGTCCCCATGCGGTCGTCCCACAGCGTGAAATAGTTTTCCGATAGGCGCGGTTGAGAAACCCGCCCGCGAATAACGTACCGCTCGTCGCCGCTGATCGGAATGACGCGGTAGACAGAATCGGGGTTATCGAGGCCCCAGCGCGAACCCGGAATGTGTTGCCCGTCGAGCTGATGCGGAATCCGGCTGATGGTAACGACCGCCGGGCGTTCGGGATCGGAGTTGAGCGACCAGATAATCGCCCCGAAAACGACTTCGTCGTACTTCGTCTCGAATGCTTCGCGCATTTCCGCGTTGGGCTGCGCCTTCTCCAGCCAATACTTCCGCCGGTCCTCGATGACCTCCTGCATTCGCGGATCGGCAAGCACACGCAGAGCGAGCTCCTCGAATTCGGCCTGCTCGCGCGTCGCAATCGGGTTACTCACACACCTCTCCCTCGAAATGGCACAAGCAGACTATCGGATCGCAACGCGGTCGCTATCGAGGAGTACAGTTCACGAATGTCAGATTGTCGCCAGAGCGACATTTCCGGTTCGACACCGCTCCGCCCGGCAGCTACGAAAAGGAGGCAAACCGGAGATGCAGCAGTGGCAGACGACGCTCGGTATCGCGCTACCGCCAGGATTCGACTGGACGGAATCGAGGTCGAACACCTCCAGCAGGACGCGGGCAGCGGTTATCGCCGGTTCCATCAGATATCGAAGCCGACGCTCGTATACATGCTGCCCACGAGCGATAGGGCCGCGCTGGGTACGTTTGATGATCCAGTTTCGCACCGCTCGTTCCGCCCGTTCGGCTCAGTCCTTGCGCTGCCGCCAGACACGCCACTGCACGTGTTCTCTCCTCCGAGTGGACGGCGCGAAATGATCATCCTGCGCTTCGATACCGAAGTATGGCGCCGCATGCCGAGCATTGCCCAGGCGCTCGATACCATCAGCTTCGATCGGTGGGCCGATATCCGTTCCACCGGGCTGCAGGATACCTTCACCCGGATGTCGATCGAAATAGGCCGCAGGGATCTGGCCCAGGCGACCTTGTTGAGCGGACTGGCGCTCGTCGCGCTGGGCGAGCTGGTCAGGCACCTTGCCAGCCAGCCCTCCTCGCGCGGCATGCGGCTGGCGCCGTGGCAGTTGCGCCGCATGGAGACCCGCGTGATGCAGGAAGGCGCGCCGCCCGAATTGGCGGAATTGGCGGATATGTGCGGGATCAGCGGGCGTCACCTGATGCGCGTGTTCAAGGCTTCGACTGGCGAAACAGTTATGGGATATATCGATCGAGTGCGGTTCGAGCGCGCTCGTCAGCTGCTCGCATCGCAGATCCCGATCAAGAGGATATCGTCCCAGGTCGGCTTTGTCAGCCAGGCCAGCTTCGCCCATGCCTTCCGGCGACACTTCAACGTGACGCCGTCAGAATTTCGCCGTCACTTGCGGTCCCGGGGGTCCTCCGCCGCCCTCGATGCGCAGGACCTCGCCGCGGCCGAGTAGTTCCCAGCCAGACGGCAGCTTCAGCCGATGCGCCGCGGGTACGAACCCGATCGCGGTGCACGGAAGCGGGCGGGCATCGAAGGGCTCCAGCCAATCGAGCTGCCCCTCGGCCTCGCGGACCACCTGCGCCAACGCCTCGCGGTCACCCGCTCCGCTCATCAGGATGGCGCTTTGCTCGCCTTGGGCACTTCCTGTCGTGGACGGCTCTGCCAGCGCCGCACGATTCCGGGGCTTGTCCATGAAGCGCAGTTCGTCGTCACGAAGCTCGTCTCCCGCAGCCCCGGCCATCGCCTGCGCGACCGTCACGCCATCGCTCCAGAATTCGGGCAGCGATGCGAACCCGAGCAAGTCGCCCGAGAGGACATGATTGCGACGATAGCGCTCGAAGCCCAGCAGTCGCGACGCCAGGGGTGCGTGGGTCGTCTCGTAGTAGGTAACGAACTCGCGCTGGGTCATGGCCGGCGGGCGCGCGATGAAGGCAATGCTCTTCATTGCGGACTATCGATGAACCGCTCCCTGTATCGCGAGAAGCGCTCACGAATGCGATCCTCGGTCAATCCGAACTCCTCGACCGAGTACTGGTGCGGCGGACGCTGCCCGCGGCTGTTACCGGCCAGCCACTGCCGCATGGCGCTTTCGGCGCCCGGCACACTCACTTGCGCGCGCTCGAGGATTTGCAGACCTTCGCTTACGGGATCGGCAAGCAAGTCTTCGTATCGCACATCGTGAAACCGCCCCTCTCCGAGCGTCGCCCGCATGTCGAGGAACGTGTCGAGGAGGGTTCCGAGCCGCTCAAGCCAGAAATCGCCGATTTCGCGCGGATCGTAATTGCCCGTCGCCTGGTAGAACTGGGATGTCAGACTCGCGAAGGAAGGCAGAATGTCGACCGGATCGCGATGAGTCATCACGATGAGGGCGTCGGGAAAGGTTTCGGCAACGGCGTCAAGCGCCAGCAGATGCCCGGGCGTTTTCAGGACCCACTTCAGACCCGCGCGCGAAGGCTCCTGCCATTGCCACGACTGGAGGATTGACCGCAGCTCGGGATAGACTCGTTTGCGGCTGTGTCGCGTGAGCCAGTTCGAGAATTCGGGAACGAAGTAGGTTCCCTCGATCTGCAGGCTTGAGAACAGCAGCCCCATTGCAGGGATTTCCTCATCCGCCGCATCGACGGCAAGAGGATGTATCGAGGGCAATTCCGGCATCGCCGCGAGAATCTGGTCTAGATAGGCCTGCGCCCATTGCTTCCGAACCGTATTGTGGCCACGCTCTTCGCCTGGGAAAGGCGCGTAGTTCTGCGTCTCGAACCAGATGGGCGCGGTCAGCGCCGGGGTGGCCGCGAGCATCCGGTGAAGCAGTGTGCTGCCGGTGCGGGGAAGGCTTGCAATGACGGCGGCAACGTCGATTCTTTCTTCGAAGATCTCCGGATTCCGCTTCAGTAGCTCGATATGGCGCAGGCGATTGTCGAACGCCTGTGCGACCATCATTGTGGCCCCTTCCAGGCCGGCCGCGCTCAAGCGTTGATCGTTCTGCAAGACACGCAGAAACTCGCGGCAGTTCTCGAGCGGCCATTCATCACCGAAGTCCGCCAGTCCGGTACGCCTTCGCGCTTCATCGAGCAGATAGGCACAATCAATCATAGGCAAAACACCGCGTGGAGCACTACAGCGATTGTATCGGCCTAGGGTTGAACGGCGCAAGGCGTGGCAACCGCCCGATTGTTGCTAAAGCGCCATAGGGATAGAGTTTCGTACAGCGTTGGCAGAGGGCGCTCGCACAATTCTCCCGCGAGAAGCCTGTTTGCGCAGAGCGCGGGCGTTGGAACGATTACGCGGCTTTGAGCACCGGCTGCTTCCGACTGTTCTGACAAGTTACTCGCAATGATCGGACAGTCAGCTACGCCGATCTGCCGAGGAGGCTTGGAGGCCTCGTCCTTAGCATACGATTTGCGTGCGAAATTCGGACACGGTGTCTGAATTTGTTGGTCAGATCGTAGTTCAGGCTGTGTGGTATTGGTGCGTGGGTTGATGCGCATGACAAGCCTTTCGGAGAGGCGATCGTGCAGCGTGGGGGCAATATCCGGCCCGCAATACTTTCATGACTCGCTTCTCTCGACGGTCGATGCGGTAATGCCCGGCAGCGACGGTTGAGCGCTTCCTTGAGGCAAGTCAGGCCGCCAACGGCTGGCGGTGGGGAGCGCGGTAGGGCGGATTTATGGTCGCGGTTCGCGAAGGCAAGCATTTTATGTCAGCGCAGGGCAGCGAACGGAATTGCCGCGCAGCCCTTACCGCCCCCCCGCCAACCGATGCGGCATAATCGTTTCACCCTCATTCACGCAGCCCGGTCGAGACCCACACTCCCGAACCCGGCGATCGCCTGGAGCAGCTCGGGGCGGTAGGGTCGCAGCTGGGATACCCGGTCGACTATCGCGGCATCGACGGCGGCGCGCGTCCCCTTCAGTTGCCCCGTTGCCAGCAGCCAGCGGACGAGCACCATGGCTTCGATCGTAACGTCGACCTCGCAGTGCTGGCGGACTGCGGACCACCGACCACGCTCAGCGACCTTGCCCAGCTCCCTCTTCGTCATCAGCTTGGCGGGCAGCCCCTGGGCGTGGGCATACTCGTTGAGGTGAACGTTCTTCGCCTTCCCGCACAGCAGCGTGCACAGGTCGATGCGCCCGTGTTTCCAATGCGGGTCACCGACCGAAGGTGGCAGTGCGATTCCTTCGCGCATCGCAATGGCCAGGAGTGAGGGCAGGTCCTTGCACTCCCCACCCCAGGTCACCGGCATCGCGCCAGGGCGGGCGGCAACGAAGGCACTGAAGGCCTGAACGAGGGCGGCTTCGGTCATCTCGGGCCGCGACCAGGTCTTGAGCGCCTCGACCTCCACTGTGCCGGAGGGCAGGACGGCGATCGCCAGGGCGACGATGCAGCCAACCCGGTGGAACGGCCAGCGCACTTTGAAGGCGTCCCCGGCATTGTCGTTGACCGCCTGCTGTTCCCCCGCGTGACGGTCGGCGCGCTCCTGCCCCACCCGATCATAGACGTATTCAATGTCGAAGACGATGTATCGCCGGGGAGAGGTACGACGCGCGGTGAAGGCCTTGGCTTCGCCTTGAAGCCGCGCCTCGAGGTGCTCGAGATTTTGCATGGATGGTCTCCAGATGCGCCGGGGCCGCGCGATGGCGGCCCCCGGCGCGTGTCAGGTTGTGGGTTGCGTCGGATCAGGCGCCCGACGGGCCCGTGACGGTCGCTGGCAACAGCTGCCACTGAGCGAACAGCGCGTCACTCCAGCGATGCCACGCGGCGACCGCCTGCTGGTGGAGATCCGGCTCGAAGCAAACATCCGCGATGGCGAGGGCCGCACCGCCCGCCATGCGGGCAAGATGGGCGACCATCATGGCCGGGTTGATGCTGTCGGGACCTTGGCGGACGTCGCTATTGCCGGCCCTCGAGACGGCGTACATCCGCTGGGCCCGGAGGTTGCGGGTGCGGGCTTCCTCCAGCTGCGGATGGGTGGTGATATCGATCGGCGGACGGGCCAGCATTGCTTCCAGCTTGTCGAGCAGCGCGAGCGCGGGCGCCTGGTTAGCCGCTTCGATCGGCAAGCGTCCCAGGTTTGTCATCATCCCGGTCAGGTCGGATCCGGGCGCGCGGCGCGAAGAGCCTGACGCCGCCGATGGCCGGCGCGCGATCGACCTCGCCGTCGCGCCGAGCGGCTCGGTCATCTGGATCGAAGGCCGCGAATATACCGAGTACCAAACGCTCCTGCCGATCGAATGCAAGCGGCTCCCAACTCCCACGGGCCACAAGCGGGACGAGCGCGAATATCTCTACAGCCGCTTCAGCACGACCGGCGGCGTGCAACGCTTCAAGGCGGGACATCACGGTTCGTCGCACGATCGGGCGGCGATGATCGCCTACGTGCAGGAGCGAGACATCCCTTCGTGGGCGGTCCAGCTCGACGACTGGATCGACGGTCTCGAAAGCGACGCCGTCGAGGGCTGGTCTGCCGCCGACAAGCTGTCGCTCCTAGAGTATGATCCGCCATCGCGCGTGGCGGGCCTCGCTTCTGCTCACCCTCGCAGTTCGGGGCTTGCAGGTATTCGGCTCGATCACCTCTGGATCGAAATGTAGTGCGGTCGCATCGCTGGCATGAAGCTCACCTTGACCAACGGCCGCTTTCGGCGAGCCGAAGGGAGATTCCGGTCAGTCTTCAACGTCCAACACCCCGGTCATTCACGTGCCGATTTCTGGCTTGGTGAACGAAGGGCAACTTGGGCTAGGCCGGGCTTATAAGGAGACGTTCCGGATGGTCCGACATAACTGTCGCTCCGAGCGTATCCGAGTGGCGTCCGCTTTCGAGTTCCTCGAACTGGTTGCCGAATGACAGAGTTGGGGGCGCAAGGCGGACGTCAGCGAGGTTGACTGACGAAAATTCGCCAATGATTAGAGTGCCCATCTTCGTCCCTCATCGGGCACCAGCACTTCCCTTCATCCGCACGATCCGCACGGCGATTCCCAACCGGGCGATCGGTGAAGCGATACCTGCGCCTTTGTCGATGCTATCGCGCCCGGCGCATGGGAGCCGTTCCCTAGTCCTCAGGCCCCAGCGCCGGGTCGAGGTCGCGGGGGCGGGCGAAATGGATCAGCTTTCCGCAGTCCCTGGCAAGTCCCGCCCAGTCGTCGATCGCGAGTTCGAGCATGGCGAACGTCGCCGTGGGGAACTTGACCGCCGCTTCATCGAACAGGTCGTTCTCCGCCGACGGGGGGATCAGCGCCAGCAGCAGGTCCTGCAGGCCGGGGTTGTGGCCCGCCAGCAGCACGGCGTCCGCCGGTCCGGCGCCCTTCAGTACTTCGAACAGGGTATCGATGTCGGCGAGATAGACGCGTTTGTCCCATCGGGGTTCGGTGCCCGGGATCGCTTCGGCGAGGGTCTGCTGCACCCGGGCAGCGGGGCTGGCGACGATCGTGCCCCAGGCCACGCCGTGATCGCGGATATGCGCGCCGATCAGCCGCGCTCCGCGGCGCCCGCGATCGTTAAGGCCGCGATCGAAATCGCGCATGCCGATGTCGTCCCAGTCGGACTTCGCGTGGCGCAGCAGGCCGAGCAGCTTGGGCAGGTCAGGTCATCCTTCGGCGGGCGTGGTGACCGGGGCGATGGCACCGTTGGCGAGCCGATGTAAAGCCTCATCGAGCGTGCAGCGGACTACGGGCGTACCGGCCGGGAAGGCGCCGAGCAGGCGGCTGGGGAACGCGGGCGACAGGACGATGAAGTGGCCGCGATCCTCTTTCGAACGGATCAGCCGCCCGAACGCCTGTGCCAGCCGCGCGCGGATGATCCGGTCGTCATAGGCCGAACCGCCGCCCGCCGCCCGCCGCGCGCGGTGGAGGATCGTGGGGCGAGGCCATGGCACCTGTTCCATCACCACGCAGCGCAGCGAATGGCCCGGCACGTCCACCCCGTCGCGCAGGGCGTCGGTGCCCAGGAGCGAGGCGGCGGGATCGTCGCGGAAGATGTCCACCAGCGTGCCGGTGTCGATCGGGTCGACATGCTGGGCGTAGAGCGGCAACCCGCTGCGGGCGAGCCGGTCGGCGATCCGGCCATAGACCGCGCGCATCCGCCGGATCGCGGTGAACAGGCCCAGCACGCCGCCGCCGCACGCCTCCACGATCCGGCCGTACGCACCGGCGAGCGCGGGAATGTCGCCGCGCTGGATGTCCGTGACGATCAGCACTTGGGCCCGCGCGGCGTAGTCGAACGGGCTTTCCGCCTCGGTCAGCCGGGGCACGGCTTCGATATGGTGCGCGCCGCTGCGGGCGATGGCCGCGTCCCAGTCCGGCCCGTCCTTCAGCGTGGCGCTGGTGAGCATCACGCCGTGAGCGGGCTCAAGGACCACTTGCGCGAACGGTTTCATGGGATCGAGCCAATGGCGATGCAGCCCGACATCGAACTCACGCGCGCCTTCGGCGTGATTGGGACTGCGGTCGACGGCCAGCCAGTCGATATACTCGGGATCGCCGGGACCGCCCAAACGGTCGAGCAACGCCTCCCACGCCGCCAGCAGGTCGCAGCGCCAGGCCAGCGAGTGGCGCGCGCCTTCGATCCGGGCGCGGCCCTGCGCGTCCAGCCAGTCGGGCGGTTCGGCCATGATCGCCTCCAGCCGAAGGCCCAGGCGCAGCAGGGGCGCGCGGATCGCGGCAAGGGCACTGGCCGCCTGCCCCGCCAACTCCACGATCGGCCCGTCGAGCCCCGCCGCCTCCGTCTCGATGCCATAGCCGGCTTCCTGCCCGCCGCTTTCGTCCCGCGCGTATGTCACCGCGCGCACCGCGCCGAGGAGAGCCTCGACCGGCCCCGCCGGCGTGCCTTCGACAAGGCGTTGCAACCAGCCATCGGCGGGCAAGGCCTGCGCCGCTTCGACCGCCGCTTCCACGGCCTTGGCGCCGGGTTCGTCATAGCTTGCGACGTCGGCGAGCCGCGCGGCCAGCCCGCGGCGGCGACCGCGCGACTGCTTCTCGGGCCCCAGGATCCAGCGCCGCAGCTCGATCGCCTCGGCCCCCGTGAGCGCGGCGGAGAACGTGCTGTCCGCCGCCTCGAACACGTGATGCCCTTCGTCGAACACGATCCGGGTCGGGCGCTGGGCATGATCGCGCCCGCGCGCGGCGTTGACCATCACCAGGGCGTGGTTGGCGATGACGAGATCGGCCTGGGCGCTGGCGCGTGCCGCGTGTTCGATGAAGCACTTCCGGTAATGCGGACACCCGGCATAGACACACTCGCCCCGCTGATCGGTGAGCGCCGCGATGCCGCGCTTGCGGAACAGGGTGCCGAGCCAGCCGGGCAGGTCGCCGCCGACCATGTCGCCGTCCTGGCTGAACGCGGCCCACCGGGCGACAAGCTGCGCCAGGATCGCGGCGCGCCCGCCAAAGCCACCCTGCAGCGCATCTTCGAGGTTGAGCAGGCAGAGGTAGTTCTCGCGCCCCTTGCGCACGACCACCGGGCGCGATCCGTCGGCGCGGCGCTGCGGCCAGGCGCGCCCGCTTTCGCGGCGGAGCTGGCGCTGCAGGTTCTTGGTGTAGGTGCTGACCCACACCGTGCCGCCGGACTTCTCGCTCCACAGGTGCGCCGGGGCAAGGTAGCCCAGCGTCTTTCCGATCCCGGTGCCGGCCTGGGCCAGCAGGACGTGCGGTACCCCGCGCCTGGGGCGGGGTGCGAACACCGCGCCGGCGGATCGGGCATAGATTCGCTGCCCTTCGCGCTGTTCGGCGCCTTCGCCGGTCAGCCGGGCGAGGCGCCCTTCCACTTCCTCCTCCTCGATCAGAACGTGGCCGGGCTGGGGCCGCTCGGGCGCCTCCTCCCATTCGGGCAGGCGGGCGAACAGCCAGCGTTCCGCTCGCTCCGGCTTGCGCACGTGGGGCAGCAGGACCTGCGCCCATGGCCAGCGCATGCGCAGCAGCGATTGCAGGGTGGACCAGGCGCCCTCCCGCTCCGCCCAATCCTCGCCTTCGCAGGTCGCGATCAGGGTGCCGGCCGCGTGTTGCAGGAATGCGGGGACGGCGTCGTCGCCCGCCGGTTCGTCGATCCCCAGCGCATGGGCCAGGCCCCGCGGCGTGGGAACGGCAAACCGCGCGGGATGGACGAACGCGAACAGTTCCAGCAGGTCGAGACCCGACAGGTCGGGATAGCCGAGCCGGCTGGCGATCAGCGGCGCGTTCAGCAGCAGGAGCGGCGTATCGGCCGCCGCCGTCACCGCCTCCCCCTTGCCGCAGCCGCGCGTGGCGCCGCGGTCGCGCAGCCAGGTGCCGGCGTGGCTGGCGTGCAGCGCGGGAAGATTGAGCGACACGGTCACGCCGCGATCCATGCGAACACCGGAACGAAAAGTAAACACGGCGCTGCCCAGCTGAGGAAGAATGCCGGCACCCGCACGCCGCCGGAACACCGCGATCGGCCATCTCTCAGGCGGGCTGCACGGGTTAGCCTGCTTCCACCAGGACAGTGTGACGGGTGTCCCGCGCCCGCCCCGGCGGGTTGGTGCTTGCCTCCACGCCGGCTTTGCGAAAAGGAGCGGCCATGACCGATACTGCCCTGATCGAAGCCGCCCGCGTATCCAAGGCCTGGCCGTTCGAAGAGGCGCGCAAGCTGCTGAAGCGCTACCCCGAGGGCCGGCGGCCGGACGGCAAGCCGGTCCTGTTCGAAACCGGGTACGGGCCTTCGGGCCTGCCGCATATCGGCACGTTCCAGGAAGTGCTGCGCACCACGCTGGTCCGCCGCGCGTTCGAAGCGATGATCGGCGCGCACCCGGATGATGGCGCGACGCGGCTCGTGGCCTTCAGCGACGATATGGACGGCCTGCGCAAGGTGCCCGACAACGTGCCGGGCAAGGACATGCTGGCGCGGCACCTCGGCCTGCCGCTCAGCCGCATTCCCGATCCGTTCGGCGCCGGCTTCGACAGCTTCGCCGCGCACAACAACGCGCAGCTTCGGGCCTTCCTCGACCGGTTCGGTTTCGCGTACGAGTTCGTGTCGTCCAGCGAGATGTATAACTCGGGCGCTTTCGATGCGGCACTGAAGACGGTCCTGCGGCAGAACCAGGCGATCCTCGACATCATGCTGCCCACCTTGCGGGCGGAGCGGGCGGCATCGTATTCCCCGGTGCTGCCGGTCAGCCCCACGACCGGCGCGGTGCTGCAAGTGCCGGTCGAGGTCGTGGACGCGGATGCCGGCACGATCCGCTTCACCGATACGAACGGCAGCGTGGTGGAACAGTCCGCGCTCGGCGGGCTCGCCAAGCTGCAGTGGAAGGTCGACTGGTCGATGCGCTGGGTGGCGCTGGGCGTCGATTACGAGATGTACGGCAAGGACCTGACGGACAGCGGGGTGCAGTCCGGCAAG
Organism: Tsuneonella aeria; assembly: GCF_009827495.1. Lineage (NCBI taxonomy): Bacteria > Pseudomonadati > Pseudomonadota > Alphaproteobacteria > Sphingomonadales > Erythrobacteraceae > Tsuneonella > Tsuneonella aeria. Next base: position 1,174,929 of record NZ_WTZA01000001.1, on the reverse strand, counting down.
ATCGCGCAGGTGCTCGGCGGCAGGAAGCCGGAAGGGCTGATCTACGAGCTGTTCCTCGATGCGAACGGGGAGAAGATCTCGAAGTCGAAGGGCAACGGCCTCACGATCGAGGAGTGGCTGGCCTACGGCAGCGAGGAAAGCCTGGGCTTCTATATCTTTCCCAATCCGCGCAGCGCGAAGAGCCTGCATCCCGGGGTGATCCCGCGCGCGGTGGACGATTACTGGCAGTTCCGCGGCGCGCTGGCCGATCAGCCGGTGGACAAGCAACTCGGCAATCCGGTGTGGCATCTGCTCGGAGCGACCGACCCCGAGCGAGGCGGGGCGGGGGACACCTTGCCGGTCACGTATGCGCTGCTGCTCAACCTCGTGGGCGTGCTTGGGGCGATGGCCACGCGCGAACAGGTCTGGTCCTACCTCGGGAATTACGTGGCCGACGCGGACCCCGCGGCGCACCCGGCGCTCGACGCGCTGGTGGACCGGGCGCTGGCCTACAACCGCGATTTCGTGGCGCCAGGCCTGGTGCGCGCGGCACCTGCGGCCAACGAGGCCGCTGCCCTGCGCGCGCTCGACGCCGAGCTGGAGAGCGCGGAACCCGGCACGTCGGCGGAGGACCTGCAGACCATCGTCTACGAGATCGGCAAGCGCGAGGAGTTCGGCTTCGCATCGCTGCGGGACTGGTTCCAGGCGCTGTACCGCACCCTGCTGGGCAGCGATCAGGGCCCCCGCATGGGCAGCTTCATCGCGCTCTACGGCATCGCCAACACGCGCCGGCTGATCGCCGAGGCGCTCGCCAGGGCCACGGCCGCGTGATAGGCGCCAACGATCCCGAGGTCCTTGCCCGTGAGCTGCTCGGGCGCGAACTGGACGAGCTCGACGCCGAAGAGCAGTCGGTGATCCGGCGGGTCGCTTCGGGCAGCTACGAAGGGCTCGACGCGGCGGAGGCGGCGCAGCTCAGCGCCACGTTCGGCGAACGGCTGGCGGACCGGGTGGCGGCGGTCGGCGGCAGCTGGGCCTTCATCCTGTCGTTCGCGTTCGTGCTGCTGGCGTGGGTCGTGGTCAACAACGGCGCGCTCGAGGCGGTCGGCCTCCCGCCGTTCGACCGCTTCCCGTATATCTTCCTCAACCTGATGCTGTCGATGCTCGCCGCGATCCAGGCGCCGGTCATCATGATGAGCCAGAACAGGCAGTCCGCGAAGGACCGGATCGCCGCTCGCCACGACTACGAGGTGAACTTGCGCACCCAGCTGGAAATCATGCGCCTGTCGACCAAGCTCGACCGGATGGTCCACTTCGCCATCCGCGAGGCGAAGAAGGCCGACGAGGCCATTTACGAGGCAATCGAAGACGCGAAGCCGGCCGGCTGACCGCCGCTCAGCCCCACTTGCGCGTGCGGTACCACTTGGTGAGGACGTACTTCACGCCCGCTTCCACCGGGGTGCCGGCGTGGAGGGTGTTCTCGTTCGGCATGCCATCGGGCAGGGCGTTGTTCCACAGCATCAGGACGCCGGGTTTCGGTTCGACCTTCGCCCCCACTTCCACGAAATGGGTCTCGCCACCCTTTTCCACCGAGTTGAGGAAGGCCATCGCCGTCCAGCTTCGCTGCCCGCCGCGCTTGCGTTCGCCCTTCCAGTAATCCTGGTCCGTATAGAACCAGTCGTTGTGGGGCTTGAACTCCTGTCCCGGGAAATAGCGCTGGCCCTGGATGGTCTCGCCGCAGATGCCGTTGATGCCGATGAGGTCGTCGATCCGCCGGCTGACCGCCATCACCAGCGGATCGTACGGATCGAGATCGCCGGAATAGGACGTGCGGAACCCGCTGGAGTAATCCTGGTCGTAGAGCGAGCTGGGCCGGGCGACGGTGTCGATCATGCGGATCAGCCGCTGGCATTCGGTCGGGCGAAGGAAATCGCCGACCGCATAGATTTCCGCCTTGTCGGTCGGCACCTTGTAGATGCGGGGATGGTCGGCGAGGCGCTTGCGCACGGTTTCGCCCACGCGGCGCAGGGCGTCCTTGTCCGGAATCACAGTGGTGCTGGCCATGGCGCGACTGGTAGCAAGTCAACCGATGCGCGCAAACCCGCTTGCGGCGCCGGGCAGCGTTGATAGGGTCGAACGCGCATACGACAGGGGAGAACACGATGCGGGCGGAACAGGGCAGGCGGTATTCGGGCGTGGCGATGCTGTTTCACTGGGTGATCGCCGCGCTCGTCATCATGAACTGGCAAATCGTGGAGCGCGCGGGCGATCTCGACGGGGCGCTGCGGGGCACGGTGATGGGTTATCACAAGGCCTGGGGCATCGTCATCCTCACCCTGTCGCTCGGCCGCCTCGCATGGCGCCTGACGCACCGCCCGCCGCCGTTTGCGTCGACACTGAAGCCATGGGAACGGGCGCTGGCGAAGACGGTGCACACGCTGTTCTATGTCCTGCTGATCGGCCTGCCGCTGGGCGGCTGGATCGCCAATTCCTATATCGGCAAGCCGATCGACTTCTTCGGCCTGTTCACCATCCCGGCCTTGCCCACGGGGACCAATCCCGACCTCGGCGGATCGATTTTCGATCTTCACGAGACCGGGGGCAAGATCCTGCTTCTCCTCATCGTGCTCCACGTCGCCGGGGCGCTGAAGCACACGCTGATCGATCGCGACGGCACGCTGTGGCGGATGCTGCCGTTCGGGACGCCCAGGGGCTGATCGCACGAAGAAGAACCCCCGCCGACCGGAGTCGACGGGGGCTCGATTATCCCGCGCAGGCCACTCAATCCCGCACGGAAACGCTTACCAGAAGAAGTCGTACACCACGTCGACCACTTCGCCGGTGTAGGTGTTCACCAGCAGGGCATCGTCGTAATAGCGGATCCAGCGATAGGGCCCGTACGCGGCCGGCAGGCGGTACTGCCACGGATCGTTGATCCAGTAACGGCTGCCGAAGAACAGGCTGTTCAGGCTGAAACCGATGCTGACCCGGTTGTAGCGATAATTGCTATAGGGGGCGTAATACCGGCCAAGGCGATAGATGTTGCGATTGTAGTTGCGATAGCCCTGCCAGTCGTAGCGATTGTCGCGCCGCCAGTCGCGGCTCCACGAACGGTAGTTGTTGTCGCGGTAGCTGCCGTTGCGGTTCCCGTCGCGCCAGCCGTCCGTGCGCACGCCGTCGCGATAGCCGCTGCGGTAGGCGTCCTGCTGCTGGCTGCGGTCCCGGTAACGATCGGCCTGCCGCCCGTCGCGATAGCCGTCGCGGTAGGTCTGGTTACGCGTGCGATCGGCATAGGACCGGTTGCGATCCCACGATCCGGTGGTTGCGGAACCGCCGCGGCCGTCCCACCGCTGCGTGCGATCGGCACCCTGTGCCCGGGCGCGAGCCTGCGCCTGAGCCTGAGCTTGCGCCTGAGCCGCGCGTGCCTGGCCCCAATTGCTGCTGCTGTTATCGCTGCGGTTCCAGTCGCGGCCCTGGCGCGCCGTGCCGGTATCGCTGCGCCGGTCGCCGCGGTTCCAGTCCCGGCCGCTGCGCTGCTGTGCGGACGGCGCGCGGTACTCGCGCTGCTGCTGCGCCGACTGACCGCGATACTGGCGTTCGGGGGCGCTGCGCTGCTGGCGCGCCTCGCCCTGCGACTGGCGTTCGGCCTGGCGGGCCGCACGCCGCTGCTCGCGGTCGGAATCGCTGGACTGGGCAAACGCCGGAGGAACGCTGGCGATGGCCAGCGCGGCCAGCGCGGCGGCACTGCCGGCGCGAAGGAGAGACTTCAATGACATGGGCATACTCCGATGAAGAGCCGCCCCACCACCTGCGGCCGTCATTAACGAATCGTCGATTAGTTCATGTCGGCTGTCGCATATCTGAATGAAAGCGGGTCACTGGGCTCATCGGGTGAGCGCCGGCGAGCAGGTCGCTGGTGACCGAGCATGACACCGGCTCCGCGACCGGATCGTGCGGGCGGGCACCCCGGCCACAAGGCGGATGGCAGGCCACCGGCGCGCGCGCACGATCGCCCCGCTTTTCCCGTTCCGCGCGCCGACAAAGTAGGATACTTTTCCGGCATCGTAACGTGGGGGGAAGTCCATGTTTCTCGCAACGCTCGCCGCCGCAGCAGCCGCTGCATTCCAGCCGGCGCCCTGCGGCCTCAAGGATGTTCCCCCGGATTACGAACGCAAGCACGCCGTCGAATGCGGGTGGGTGACCGTACCGCGCGATCATGCGGAACCTGCGGCGAAATCGATACGGCTGTGGACTGCCCGGATACGCGGCACTGGGCCGGAACCGCGCGGGGAGCCGGTCCTGTTCATCAATGGCGGCCCCGGCATCGCCACGGTCGACAGCATGCTTCCCTATCTCGAAGAGAGCAAGGCATCCGCCCTGCTGCGGGAAGGGCGCGACCTGATCCTGTTCGACCAGCGCGGCTCCGGCCGGTCGGAAGAAGCGCTCTGCCCCGATCTCGCCAGCGATCTGAATGCGATCGCGCTTCAGGGCCTCGGTCCCGCAGCGCAGAGCGGCCGCGAACGGGCGGCATTCGCCGCGTGCCGGGCGAGCCTCGATGCCGCCGGTATCGATCCCGGCGCCTACAGCACACGCGCCACCGTCCACGACATGGAGGCGATTCGGCGCGCATACGGGATCGAGCGGTGGAACCTCGCCGGAATATCCTACGGCACGCTCGTCGCGCTCGATGCGATGCGCACGACGCCCGCGTCCATCCGGTCCGTCGTCCTGAATTCGCCTTATCCGCCGAACAGCGCGGCATGGGCCGAACAGCTTACGACCGTCGGCGCGGGCTTCGCCGCGATCGACCGCGAATGTTCCGCGCAGCCCGCCTGCCGCGGCCGGTTCGGCGCGGTGGGGGCGAAGCTCGACGAAACGCTGGCCCGCCTCGAAAAAACGCCGATCGCGGATGGCGAGAAGCGGATCACCGGACGGCAATTCATGCGCGCGCTGTGGCCGCTGGCGGTGCGCTCGGTCACGGTGAAATACGTGCCGCTGGCAATCGACCGCGCCCATGCGGGGGACGATGCCCTGGTGAAGAAGATTGTCGCGGCCTTTGGCGGCGGGGACAGCTTCGGCGATTATTCCCCGGCCCAGGCGCACGCGATCATGTGCCCGGAAAGTGGCCGTACCGCCGACTGGTTTGCCCGCGCGCGCGAACGGTTTCCCGTCATCGCCGGCGAAGACCCGGACGACAACTGGGACACGCTCTGCGCAGCGTTCCGGCCGGGGTTCGTAGATCCCGCCTTCTTCGCCCCAGTGGCCAGCGACATTCCGACGCTGGTCTATTTCGGCACGTTCGATCCCGCGACGCCGGAAATCGACGCCTACCAGACCGTGCGCCTGCTCAGCCGGGCGACCCTGGTCGAAGTCCGCGGTGCCTCGCACGGGCCGATGGTGATGGACGACTGCACGCTGGGCATCGCGCGGACCTTCCTCGCCGCCCCGGAACGCGCGGTCGACAGGAGCTGCCTTGCCGCCCGCCCGCCGATCGCGTTCGCCACGGACGGGCTCGACGCGTTGCTGGCCGGGACGGAGTGAGCGTTTCGGGGGCGGGGTCTCTCGCTCCCCGACGAAATCACGCCTTTTCCACAAGCCGCACGCTGGACCCCCCGGCCGACCCGGGTTGACGAGAACACAGGAAATGACGGGGCGGCACGGCCTGGCCCTTGCCGGTTGTGCCGGCCCCGTGATTCCCTCGGATTATCGCGTCAGCTTCTTGTACGCCAACCGGGTCGGGCGATCCGCCGCGTCGCCCAGTCGGCGGCGCTTGTCTTCTTCGTAGGCTTCGAAGTTGCCTTCGAACCATTCGACATGGCTGTCGCCTTCGAACGCCAGGATGTGCGTGGCCAGCCGGTCGAGGAAGAAGCGGTCGTGGCTGATGACCACGGCGCAGCCGGCGAAGTTCTCGATCGCTTCTTCCAGCGCGCCCAGCGTTTCCACGTCAAGGTCGTTGGTCGGTTCGTCGAGCAGGAGGACGTTGCCGCCTTCCTTCAGCATCTTGGCCATGTGCACGCGGTTGCGTTCGCCGCCCGATAGCTTGCCCACGTTCTTCTGCTGGTCCGCGCCCTTGAAGTTGAACGCGCCGACATAGGCCCGGGTGCTCATGTCGTGGCCGTTGACCTTCATGTAGTCGAGCCCGTCGGACACTTCTTCCCAGACGTTCTTCTTGGGGTCGAGGTGGTCGCGGCTCTGGTCCACGAAGCCGAGGTGGACGGTCGAGCCGATTTCCACCGTGCCGCTGTCGGGGGTTTCCTTGCCGGTGAGGATCTTGAACAGAGTGGACTTGCCCGCGCCGTTGGGGCCGATCACGCCGACGATGCCGCCGGGGGGCAGCATGAACGACAGGTCTTCGAACAACAGCTTGTCGCCGTAAGCCTTGGAGATGCCCTTGGCCTCGATCACCTTGCCGCCCAGGCGTTCGGGCACCTGGATGACGATCTGCGCCTTGCCCGGCTTGCGGTTGTTCTGCGCTTCCTGGAGCTGTTCGAACTTGCGGATACGCGCCTTGGACTTGGTCTGGCGGGCGGCCGGCGTCTGCCGGATCCACTCCAGTTCCTCCTTGAGCGCCTTGGACCGGCCGGATTCCTCGCGGCTTTCCTGCTCCAGCCGCTTGGCCTTCTTTTCAAGGTAGGTCGAATAGTTGCCTTCGTACGGATAGTACGATCCGCGATCGAGCTCGAGGATCCAGCCGACCACGTTGTCGAGGAAGTAGCGGTCGTGGGTGATCATCAGCACCGCGCCGGCATATTCCTTGAGATGGTTTTCCAGCCACTGGACGCTTTCCGCGTCGAGGTGGTTGGTCGGTTCGTCGAGCAGCAGGATGCCGGGCTTCTGGATCAGCAGGCGGGTGAGCGCCACGCGGCGCTTCTCGCCGCCGGACAGCTTGTCGACCGGCCAGTCGCCGGGTGGGCAGCGCAGGGCCTCCATCGCGATCTCGAGCTGGTTGTCGAGCGTCCAGCCGTCGACGGCGTCGATCCTGCTCTGCAGCTCGGACATTTCCTCGCCCAGCTTCTCGAAGTCGGCATCGGGCTCGGCCATCTCGGCGGCGATGGCGTTATAGCGGTCCACCAGGTTCGCGGTCTCGCGCGCGCCGTCCTTGACGTTTTCGAGCACGGTCTTGGTCGGATCGAGCTCGGGCTCCTGCTCAAGATAGCCGACGGTGATGTTCTCACCCGCCCAGGCTTCGCCGGTGAAGTCCTTGTCGATCCCGGCCATGATCTTGATGAGCGTGGACTTGCCCGCGCCGTTGGGGCCGACGATGCCGATCTTGGCGCCCTGGTAGAATTGCAGGTTGATGTTGCTCAGCACCGGCTTCGCGGCGCCGGGGAAGGTCTTGGTCATGTCCTTCATGACGAATGCGTACTGCGCGGCCATCGCGTGAATTCCTGTGCATTGAATCGGAAAGAATTGAGGGGCGTTCGGCGCGCCAGTAATGCGCGCGGGTTGCGCGGGCAAGGTGGGTGCGGAGGGCGGCAAATGCAATGCCGCGGCGGGCCGGTGTTGCTGCGTTGCAACATTTGCGCAACATTTGCAACGCAACCGCCCGGCCGCTGTCGCCGCGGTGTTGGAAAAGACCGGCCGGAACCTACTTCGATACGCAGCAGCGCAAGATTGCTGCGCTTTTACGAAGGTTTATCATGAAGAAGAGAATTCTCATTGCAGCCGCTCTCGCCACCGCCGGGTTCGCCGGCACTGCCCAGGCGCAGGACGCGGCCGGCACCGGCGCGTTCGTCGGCCTGTCGGGCGGCTATCACGACCTTGGCGCGGACACCGACGATATCGCCAACGCGACCGGTCTCGACGTCAATGACGGCGGCGCCATCTACGGCGTGGTCGCCGGCGTGGACTTCCCGCTCGGCCAGGGCAACGCCTTCGCGGGCGTGGAAGGCAACTTCCACCTCGGCAGCGGCGTGATCGACAGCGAATACGGCGTGGCCGCTCGACTCGGCATGCGCACCGACGGCGGCGCGAAGTTCTACGTGCGCGGCGGATACCAGGAAGTGAACATCGACCCGTATAACGTCGTGGACGTCGACGTTCCGGCCGGCACGTTCGACGGTCTTGACGACACGAGCGGCGATTACCTCGTCGGGCTCGGTGCGGAATACCCGATCGGCAACGCCGGCCTGCGCTTCAACGTCGACACGATCGCGTTCGACAGCGTGCGCGGCACCGTTGGCGTCGTGTTCGGCTTCTGAACGGTTCCCCCCATCCGGGGCGGATGACAACGAAGGGTCGGGCCGCGAGGTCCGGCCCTTTTGTTTTGGCGTGGATTTTCAGGGACGATGCCCGCTTGGCAGCGAGCGGGGCGCGCGCTAGCACGCCGCCATGTCGTATCGCATCACGGCGCTGGCCGCCCTTCCGCTCGCTTTCGCTTCCGCCGGCCTCGCCGCTCAATCCCGGGCACAGACGCCCACGCTGGAACAGGCGGCCGATGCCGCGCTGACGGGCGACACGCTCGCATGGGATTTCGTTGAGGGGATCACCACCGAAATCGGCCCCCGCCAGGCGGGCACCGAGGCGGAGGCACGCGGCCGCGCCTGGGCGCTGAAGTGGCTGCGGGACAAGGGCTTCCAGCGCGTCTCCGAAGAACCCTACATGATGCCGACCTGGGTGCGCGGGGAAGAGCGGGCGGAAATCGTCGCCCCGTTCGCGCAGCCGATGCACATCACCGCGCTCGGCAGCAGTGCCTCGACGGGCGAGGCTGGGCTGACCGCGGAAGTCGCATATTTCCCCAGCTATGCCGATCTGGAAGCCGCACCCCCCGGCAGCCTGGCGGGCAAGATCGTCTTCATCAGCCACGACATGAAGCCGACTCAGGACGGGTCGGGATATGGTTTTGCCGGCCCCGCACGCTGGAGCGGCGCAGCGCTTGCCGCCAGCAAGGGCGCGGTGGCGACGGTCATCCGGTCGATCGGGACGGAAAACCACCGCACGCCGCACACCGGCGGAACGACCTTCCCCGAAGGTGTTACGCCCACCCCGGCGGGTGCGCTGAGCAATCCCGATGCCGACAACCTGGAGCGCATGTTCGCGCGCGGCAAGCCTATCACGATGAAGCTGGTTCTCACCCCGCGGCAACTGGGGCAGACCGCCAGCGGCAACGTGGTGGGCGAAATCACCGGCCGCGATCCCAAGCTGCCTCCCGTCCTGGTCGCCTGCCATCTCGACAGCTGGGATCTCGGCACCGGCGCGGTGGACGACGGCGCCGGCTGCGGCATCGTGGCGGCGGCTGCAAAGCACGTCGAGAAGACCGGCCGGCCCTTGCGCACGATCCGCGTGCTGTTCGCCGGGGCCGAGGAAACCGGCCTCTGGGGCAGCAAGGCCTATGCCGCCGCGCACAAGGGCGATCCCATCCACGTGGGCATCGAAAGCGATTTCGGTGCCGACCGCGTGTGGCGCATCGACAGCAACTTCACCGCGAGCAACCCGGCGCTCTACAAGCGGCTGGCGCAATCCGTCGCCCGCTTTGGCGTGGCACCATCGCGCGAAGTGGCGACCGGCGGGGCGGACCTCAATCTCGCCCGCGAATCGGGGGCGGCGATCATCGACCTTCAGCAGGACGGCACCCGTTATTTCGACTTGCATCACACGCCCGACGACACGCTGGACAAGGTGGACCCGGTGCAATTGCGCCAGAACGTCGCCGTGTGGACCCAGGTCGTGGGTATTCTCGCCAACGAGAAATCGGCGATCATGCCCGCCCGCTAGCGTTCGGGCTCCGCTCCGGGCCGCCTCCGAAAACGGGTGGGTCCGGTTAGCGGGTGCTTTGCGCGACGTTTTGCCCTAACGGGCGCGCCATGCCTTATTCCAACTTGCCGCCCGTGCTGGCGGACGCCCTGCAACAGCGGGGCTATCTCGAACCGACGCCGGTGCAGGCCGCCGTCATGGCGCCGGACGCCGCACGCCGCGACATGGTCGTTTCCGCCCAGACGGGTTCGGGCAAGACGGTCGCTTTCGGCCTCGCCATGGCCACCGAACTGCTCGGGCCGGACGGAACGGCCGAAGGCCTCGGCCAACCGCTCGTCCTCGTCATCGCGCCGACGCGCGAACTGGCGCTGCAGGTCAGCCGCGAGCTTGTCTGGCTCTACGGCAAGGCGGGTGTTCGCGTGGCGACGTGCGTCGGCGGCATGGACCCATCGAAGGAACGGCGTGCATTGCGCGACGGGCCGCAGATCGTCGTTGGCACGCCAGGCCGCCTGCGCGACCACCTGGAGCGCGGCGCGCTCGATCTCGCCGCCCTGCGGACCATCGTCCTCGACGAAGCGGACGAGATGCTCGACATGGGCTTCCGCGAAGATCTGGAGGAAATCCTCGACGCGACGCCCGATACGCGGCGCACGCTGCTGTTCTCGGCCACGATGCCGCCCGCCATCGCCAACCTGGCCAAGCGTTACCAGCGCGATGCGCTGCGCATCTCCACTGTTGGGGACGACCGCGGGCACGGCGACATCACCTACCAGGCGATCACCGTCGGTCCGGCGGAGATCGAGCACGCCGTCGTCAACCTGCTGCGGTTCCACGAAGCGGAAACGGCGATGCTGTTCTGCGCCACGCGAGAGAACGTGCGACGGCTTCATGCAATCCTGCAGGAACGCGGATTCGCCGTGGTATCCCTATCGGGCGAACATTCGCAGTCGGAACGCAACCAGGCGCTCCAGGCGCTGCGCGACCGCCGTGCGCGGGTGTGCGTTGCCACCGACGTTGCCGCGCGGGGCATCGACCTGCCGACGCTCAGCCTGGTGATCCATGTTGAAGTGCCGCGCGATGCGGAAACGCTTCAGCACCGTTCCGGTCGGACGGGCCGCGCGGGCAAGAAGGGCACGGCCGTCATCATCGTGCCCTATCCGCGCCGCCGCCGGGTGGAATCGATGCTTCGCGGGGCGAAGATCCAGGCCGAATGGATCGGGGCGCCGACCGCCGACGCGATCCGCGAAAACGATCGCCAGCGCCTGCTCGACGCGCTGCTGGCTCCGGCGGAGTTCGATGACGAAGACCGCGCGCTTGCGGCGAAGCTCATGGCGCAGCGCAGCCCGGAAGATATCGCGGCAGCACTGGTCCGTTCGCACCGAGCCGCCTTGCCGCAGGTCGAGGAACTGGCGGAGAACACGCCCGATGCGCGCCGGGCAGGACAACAGGAACGGCACCGTCCCGGGTTCGAAGATACCGTGTGGTTCCGCATGGACATTGGCCGCCGCCAGAATGCCGATCCCCGCTGGATCCTGCCGCTGCTCTGCCGCCGCGGCCATATTACCCGGAACGAAGTCGGTGCGATCCGGATCACCGCGAACGAGACGCACTTCCAGGTTCCGCGCGCGATCGCCGACAAGTTCGCGGCCGCCCTGCAGCGCACGGCGGGCACCGAGGACGGGGGCGATGTCCTGATAGAGCCGGCGACCGACAGCCCGCGGGAAGTCGCGCGCGAACGGCGCAAGGGCAACGACCGCGGCCCGCGTCCGCCCCGTCCGGGTGGCCCTGGACCGCGCGCACCCGGTGCCGGCCTCGTCAAGCCATGGCCGAAGAAGCCCCATCGCAAGGGTCCGAAGCCCCGTTACTGAAACTGGGCGGTCACGAAAAAGGGAGGGCCGGCCTTTGTTGGCCGACCCTCCCGGTGCAATGCGACGTGGTGATCCCTGCGGGGGTCAGGCGGCCGTCTTGGCAATCCACGCGGCGAAGGCATCGATGAAGCCCTGGAAGAACTTGCGGGTGTCATCGCTCTTGAACGCGCCCTGCTCGCCGAACAGTTCGTACCCGCCGCCCACGTACGCTTCCGGCTGCTGCAGCACCGGCATGTCGAGAAAGACCAGCGACTGGCGCAGGTGATGGTTCGCGCCGAAGCCGCCGATCCCGCCGGGCGAGACAGACATCACGGCTGTCGGCTTCCCGGCAAATGCGCTCTCGCCGTAGGGGCGCGAGCCCACGTCGATGGCGTTCTTGAGCGCGCCCGGCACCGATCGGTTGTATTCCGGGCTGACGAACAGCACCGCATCGGATGCAGAGATCTGCTCGCGGAACCGGGTCCAGGGCGCGGGGGCACCGGCCGCTTCGACATCTTCGTCGTAGTGCGGCAGGTCGCCGATCTCGACGAATTCGAACTGCAGGTTCTCGGGCGCCAGGCGAGTGAGTGCCTCGGCCGCCTTGCGGTTCACCGATTCCTTGCGGAGGCTGCCGACGACGACTGCGACCTTGTACGATTGGGACATGGGAAACTCCTTGGGATTGTGTTGAATGTTGTGCGATCGGTCAGGCCGCGTCGACCATGACGATCTCGGAATCCTCGATCGCCGTCACGGTGAAACTCTCGAGGCCGGTGATGGCCACTCCGTCGCGGGCCTGCGCCGTTTCGTTGTCCACCCGGATGCTGCCGGTCGCGGGAACGAGGTAAAGATGCCGGTCGGGCGAGGTCGGGTAGGTGACGCTTTCGCCCGCCCGCAGGGTTGCCCCCAGCACCCGGGCGCTTGTCTGGATCGTCAGCGCATCGGTATCCTCCGCGAAGCCGGAGGCGAGCGTCACGAACTTGCCGGCGCGGTCATCCTTGGGAAAGGGGCGCGCGCCCCAGCTCGGCGTGGCGCCGGTCCGATCCGGAATGATCCAGATCTGGAACAGGCGGGTCGTCTCGTCCTCCATGTTGTATTCAGAGTGGGTGACGCCGGTGCCTGCGGACATCACCTGGACGTCGCCCGCTTCGGTGCGCCCTTCGTTGCCCATGCTGTCGCGATGGGTGATCGCGCCTTCGCGGACATAGGTGATGATCTCCATGTCGTTGTGCGGGTGAGGCGGGAAGCCGGACTTGGCGGCGATCGCGTCATCGTTCCACACCCGGAGGTTTCCCCAATGGACGCGGGCCGGATCGTGATACCCGGCAAACGAGAAGTGGTGACGCGCGTCGAGCCAGCCGTCGTTGGCCGCGCCGAGCGTGCTGAAAGGCCTGACTTCAATCATGTCGATACTCCGATGAACGTCTTGGCCCCCCATATGGTCGCTTGCTTCGAATGGAAAAAGTCAGATAAATCTGACCGAACCGTTCAAGCGAGTTGAACAATGGACATCGGCCAACCGACTCTCGAGCAATTGCGCATATTCCTGGCTGTGATCGACGAGGGCGGCTTTAACCCCGCTGCGCGCAAGCTCGGGCGGGCGGTTTCCGTGATCAGCTACGCCATTGCCTCGCTCGAATCGCAGCTGGATCTTGCCCTGTTCGACCGCGAAGGATCGCGCCGGCCGCGGCTGACGGACGCCGGCCGCTCGCTCATGCCGGCCGCGCGGGCGGTCGTGGACGAGACGGCCGGGCTCATGGCCCGCGCGCGCAGTATCCACGCGGGGGTGGAGACCGAAGTTGCCATCGCGCTCGACGTGATGGTGCCGCTCGGCCCGATTTCCGCGATCCTGCAGGAATTCCAGCAGGTCTATCCGCTCGTCGACCTGCGCCTGCACGTGGAGGCACTCGGCGCCGTCGCCTCGCTGCTGTTGCAGGGGCGCGCGGATCTGGCCGTCGCAGGCCCCGTGCTGATCGACCTGCCGGAACTGCAGCGGCGCGAGATCGGCACGATCGAGCTGGTTCCGGTCGCCGCGCCCGGGCATCCGCTGGCGCGGCTGGACACGATCCTGCCCGGCCAGTCGCGCCAGTACCTGCAGCTGGTGCTCACCGATCGTTCGGCCTACACCGAAGGGCAGGAATTTTCCGTGCTCAGCCCGCGCACCTGGCGCCTGGCGGACCTCGGCGCCAAGCACGAACTGCTTCTCAGCGGCAGCGGCTGGGGCAACATGCCGCTCCACGCCGTGGCCGACGACATCGAACGCGGCCGCCTGAAGCGGCTTGCCATTCCCGAAGGCGCACGCATCGAATACCGCCTTAACGCCCTTTGGCGCCATGACAGCCTGCCCGGCCCCGCGACCATGTGGCTGCTGGAGGCTTTCGAAGCGGCCCTGTGAAGCCGCCGCCCAAGGTGGGAAGTGGTCGGGGAGACAGGATTCGAACCTGCGACATCCTGCTCCCAAAGCAGGCGCGCTACCGGGCTGCGCTACTCCCCGACACATGATCCCCTCGACAAGGCGACTGGCCGTGTCAGACCGTCCGGTGGTGGGCCCGGCAGGATTCGAACCCGCGACCTAGCCGTTATGAGCGGCCAGCTCTAACCGCTGAGCTACAGGCCCGCACCATATGTTCCGGTGCGCGGCCGGTAGACGCGGCGGGGGCCGCTGGCAAGCAGATCAACGCTCCACCGATGCCATGACCTCCGATATCGTCGTGGGCCGCACGGCGCGCATCTCAAGATACATGTAGATGCGGCGGAACCAGTCGTATAGCCGATCGAGGTCTGCTTCGGTCCGGATATACGGCGTGTGCCCGGGGGCGAGGGACGGGCTGTGGAAGCTCAGCACCAGCAGCGGCAGGCCATCGTCGAGCGCCATGTCGATGCCGCGCAAGGCTTCCTCCGCAGTGACACCTTCCGGGGTGAGCGCGATCCGTTCGAGCAACCCGCACCGTGCCGCCACGCCGGCCGCGCGCGGCATTCGCGTGAGCAAGGGGTGGATCCACCGGCCCTGCCGCCGCAACATGCCCCAATAAACGCTCGTCACCGGCAGTTCGAGCAGGGTGCGCCCTTCGTCGACCCAGTATGGCGCAAGCGGATGGCGGCTGTAATCGGGGCCTTGGCTGTCGCGGTAATCGAAATGGGTGCGGACCGAACTGTCGATCGGGACGCCGCTTTCGCGCAGCAGGTCGGCGCTGTCGGGGCCGAGGCCGTAGCGGCCGGCGCGATAGATCAGCGGCGCCGTGCCGAACGCCGTCACCACGCGTTCGTGCAGCCGCAGGAACTTCGATCGTTCCAGATCGCGCGGCAGATTGCCGGGATAGCTGTTCTGCGCGCTGAGATCTTCGTCGAACGGCGGATTGACCCATGGGTGAAGCTGCATGCCGACTTCCGCCCGACCGGCGCGCACCGCGCTGCCGATGATCGCGACTGCTTCCGGCGAGGTCGCGATCGGCCAGTCGACGAGGTACACAGGGGCCACGCCCAGTCCTTCGCAAAACTGCTGGAAGTGGGCGATGCGGGGCACGTGGGTCAGGCTGTAGGCGGTGCGCGAAAAGGGCGCCCGCCAGTCGAATTCCTCTTCCGCGTCGATTGTCAGCAGCACGCGCGTGCCGAAAGCCGGGCCGAAGCGCGCCTCGCGGCCCCTGGCGGGCGGTTCGAAGATCGGTGAGTCCACCCTGACGCCCTTACGCGGGCCGTGCGAAGATTTGCCTAACCGCGCGCGGCCCCTGCCGCCGCAGGGCTAGGGCTGGCCTCGGCAGGGGTCAAGCGGGGTAGCGACAGGACGACTGCGGCACCGTGCCGCACCAGGTCGCCCCCGGCCGCGCGCGCTTCTGCCCGCGCGAGGCGAAGGGCAAAGCCCGCGCCGAACATCCCCGCACTCACCGCTCCGCGAGACGGCGGGCTGTCCGCGGCGAACACGTCGGCTTGCGCCGCCAATGTCGCCGGAAGCGCGCAGGTCAGCTGCACGAAAGCATGATCGTGAGCAAAGGCGACCGCAAGTTCCTCGCCCGCCCCCGTGGCCCCGGTGATCGTGGCGAAAAGGCGCCAGCACAGCGTTTCGGCATCGCGTCCCCCGAGCGCCACAAGGCTGGCAGTCTCACCGAAGTCGGGAGCGAAGGCGGCATTGCGCGGCCGCAGTACCTCCCCCAACTGGCCGACCAATGCGGCGACGATCTGCGCCAGATCTGCCCGCCCGTCTTCCAGCGCCATGGCGCCGCTTTCCAGCCGGGCGAGCCTATCGAGTTCATCGAACCCCGCCAGCATCCGCGCGGCATCCCCCGCGATCGCAGCGGCGAGCGCGCGATATTCGTGCGGCGTCGGGCCGAACAACTGCTGCTGGATGACTTCGGCGAAACCCTGGATGGCGTTCACGGGGGTTTTCAGCTCGTGCAGCAACTGGCGCATGCGATCGGCCGAGGGATCGGCGTAGGCAGCGACAAGTTCGGGTGCCGGCGGACGGCGGAAGCGACCGGCGTAACCGATGAAGTGCCCGCCCGTTTCGGAAAACCGGGGTGCCGCGTCGATCGTCCACGCGCCGCTTATGTCCGGGGCGCCCGTCCAGTCGATCGCTACGCCGCGCAGCGGCTGGCGGCCATGCCGCGCCGCATCGGCCGCGGGGGGAAGGGACGCGCCCACGATCATCGGTGCGACAGCCGCGTCCGCCCAATCGATCCTGCCATGGGCGTCGGTCGCAAACGCGAAAGCGGACACGCGAGGCCGCGTGGTTTCCGGCCCCTCGCCGGCCGGCGTCCGTCCGCTGTCGTCGCCGGCACCGCGCCCGACGCGCGCCTTGCGGAAGGATTCGATGCGGCGGACAAGCGCCCCGATTTCGCTGTCCTCTTCGGCAGAGGCCAGGTCGTTGGCGGGGATCGGCCGCGCCGACTGCGGAACGACGGGCGGTGCGGCGAAAATCGGCGGCACGTCGGTCGCGATGTCGCCTTCCACCGCGGCGCTCTGCGGCACAGGCAGGGCGCGGTCGCGAATCCCGAGGCGTTCGAGCACCTCCAGGGTGGGCGCGCCGAGATCGCGGCGCAGGCGCAGGAAGCCCCGTGCCTGGACCGGCAGGCGGGGAATGAGCGCTTCCCAGTCGTCGTCCGGAAGTTGCGCCACGGCCAGCGCGGCCGCCGCCACTTCCGCTTCGTCCTCAGCCAAGTGGAGGGCCAGTTCCGGGTTGCGGAGCCGCATGCCGGGTTCGCGGAGGACGGCGGCGCGTTCCGGCCCGGGGATCGCTTCGCCCAAAGCGCCCAGCCGCAGCCACGCGGCCGCGAGAAGGCCTTCGTCGCGCGTCGTGGCGCGAGAGCCCAGCAGGTCGATCAACTGGCGATACTGCGTTCGCGCGGCACGCTCGCCGTCCGCCGGATGACGGAGCACAGTGGCAAGGCGGTCGTCGAAATGCATGGCGCTCCGTCTAAACCTAAACCGTTTCGAACGCGGTTAATGCGAATGGGCCCGCTACCATGCGGCGGAAGGCCGGACAGGCCCATGTGGGACGCGTTGCAAACCGAGACAATTGCTGGCACAAACAATAAAATTAGCAGGCAGCGTTCCGACGCGCTGCTTTCTTGCCCGACTGTATATCGGACTATCACTTCGCGGGGGCGCGCGCATGGCCAATCTGGACGATATCGACCGGAAACTCTTGTCTGAATTGCAGCAGGAAGGCCGGGTTACCAACGTGGAGCTCGCCAGCCGCGTCGGGCTGACCGCGCCGCCGTGCCTTCGCCGGGTGCGCAGCCTCGAAGAAGAAGGCGTGATCCGCGGATACCACGCCGACCTCGACCCGTCGAAACTCGGCTTCGCGATCACCGTGTTCGCCATGGTCAGCCTGAAAAGCCAGGCCGAAACCAGCCTGCGCGAGTTCGAGGACCACATGAAGTCCCTGCCCGAAGTGCGCGAATGCCACATGCTCAACGGGGAGATCGACTTCATCCTCAAGATCGTCAGCCAGGACCTGCAGAGCTTCCAGGAATTTCTCACCAGCAAGCTGACACCGGCACCCAACGTGGACAGTGTAAAGACTTCGCTGACGATCCGCACCGCCAAGCACGAACCGGGCGTGCCGCTCGGCGATTAAATCGCGCGGCCGGGCGCATTGCGCCGCGGGGGCGGAACGCAACGCTGCCCCAGGGTTTGGGAATGTGACCAACAAAGGAGAGTCGCATGCCCACACACGCTATATTCGACAGCCACGAACATGCCACGCGCGCGGTGAACGACTTGCGTTCCGCCGGCGTGCGTGACGATTCGATCTCGATCGTCGCGCATCACGGCCGGACCACGACCACGACCGACGCCGACGGTAACGTGACGGATGAAGAGCACACCAATCTCCTGCGCGGCATCCTTGGCGGCGGCGCACTGGGTGCCGGCCTCGGCGTAGCGGCACTGGCGATCCCGGGCGTCGGCCCGCTCGTCGCGGCAGGCGCGATCGCCTCGTCGGCGGTTCCGGGCGCCATGGGCGTTGGCGCGCTTGCCGGCGCGGTGTTCGGCTCGGTCAACGAAGTGCTGAAAGGCCACGGTGTCGATGACGACGATGTCGAATACTACAGCCCGCGGATGAAGGATGGCGCAGTGTTCATGTCGGTGGACGATGAAACGTCGGGCTACGACCCGGGCCGAACGGCCGAAGTGATGTACGGCGCCGGCGGCCACAACCGCAGCCGCCCGCGCGAATACTGACAAACGCGCGTTTGCAAGAGGGGAGGCGGGCCGATCCGGGCGCGCCTCCCTTTTTTGCGCGGACCTTAGGGGTCAGCCCTCTCGGTCCTGCAGCCATTCCTCCAGCCACTTGATCGAATAGTCACCCGAAAGCACGTCGGCCTGGCGGATCAGTTCCTGGTGGAGCGGTATCGAAGTCTTTACGCCTTCGACCACCATCTCCTCCAGCGCACGGCGCAGCCGCATGATGCAGCGTTCGCGGGTGCGGCCATAGACGATCAGCTTGGCAATCATGCTGTCGTAGTACGGCGGAATCCGATAGCCCGCGTAGAGCCCGCTATCGACGCGCACGTGCATGCCGCCCGCGGCGTGGTACGCGGTCACCAGGCCCGGACTGGGCGCGAAGGTGAAGGCATCCTCGGCGTTTATGCGGCATTCGATCGCGTGGCCGGTGAAGGTGATGTCGTCCTGACTGAACGACAGGTCCTTGCCGTCCGCGATGCGAATCTGTTCCCGCACCAGATCGATACCGGTGATCATTTCGGTGACGGGGTGTTCCACCTGCAGGCGGGTGTTCATTTCGATGAAATAGAACTCGCCGTTTTCCCACAGGAATTCGATCGTCCCCGCGCCGCGATAGCCCATGTCGGCCATGGCCCGGGCGCAGACCTCACCCATCCGCGCCCGTTCCGCCTCGGTGATCACCGGCGATGGCGCTTCTTCCAGCACTTTCTGGTGGCGGCGCTGGAGCGAGCAATCACGCTCGCCGAGGTGCACGGCGTTGCCACGCCCGTCGCCGAAGATCTGGAATTCGATGTGGCGCGGATTGCCGAGATATTTTTCGATATAGACCGTTGCGTCGCCGAAGGCGGCCTTCGCTTCGCTCCCGGCCTGCTGCATCAGGGCCTCAAGAGAATTCTCTTCGACACATACTTTCATCCCGCGGCCGCCGCCGCCGCTCGCAGCCTTGATGATGACGGGATAGCCGATCTCGGCGGCGATGCGCCGCGCCTCGGCAAGTTCGCTCACCGCGCCGTCGCTGCCGGGGACGAGGGGAAGGCCCAGGGCGCCGGCCGTACGCTTGGCCTGCACTTTGTCGCCCATCGTCACGATGTGTTCCGGCTTGGGGCCGATCCACGTAATGTCGTGCGCCTCCACGATCTCCGCGAACTTGGCGTTTTCGCTCAGGAATCCGTAGCCTGGGTGGATCGCGTCGCAGTGCGCGATCTCGGCGGCCGAGATGATCGCGGCGACATTGAGATAGCTGTCGGCCGCCGGGGGCGGGCCGATGCATACGGCATGGTCGGCCAGGCGGACATGCATGGCGTCGGCATCCGCGGTGGAGTGGACCGCCACCGTCTCGATGCCCATTTCATGTGCCGCGCGGTGAATGCGCAGGGCGATCTCGCCGCGGTTGGCGATCAGTATGCGGCGAATCCCCATCGCGCGTTCAGCCGATCACGACCAGGGGTTGGTCGAATTCGACCGGCTGCGCGTGCTCCACTAGGATCGACTGGATGGTCCCGGCCTTGTCCGCGGTGATCGGGTTCATCACCTTCATCGCCTCGATAATCAGAAGTGTCTGACCCTGGTTTACGGTGTCACCCACCTTGATGAAAGGCGCCGCGCCGGGTTCGGGGGTGAGATAGGCGGTGCCCACCATGGGGGATTTGAGCGCGCCGGCCACGGCTGCGGCCCCATCCGCAACAGGCGCAGCAGCGGGTGCCGCACCGGTCTGGCCGCCTGCGGGCGCCTGCGTGCTTTCAGCCATGCCGATCGCGGCAATCTGCGCGGGGCTGAATTGCGCCATCGGCGATCCGCCGCCGCGAGCGACGCGCACCTTGCGGTCGCCGTCCTCTACCTCGATTTCGGTCAATCCGGTTTCCGCGAGCAGTTCAGCCAGCTCGCGCACCAGTGCGGTATCGACGTTCATGCCGCGGGTGCGCCCGGCATCGCCCTTGTCTTGGCTCATGGCCTGCCTCTCGTGATTTCGAACGCGTGCCTATGCGCGGGCGATGCGGCGCTGGCAAGTGTGGGGCGTCACACCATCCGCTAGAGCGCCGCGGCCTTTTCAAGCGCCACGACATAGCCTTGCGCGCCCAGTCCTTTCACCGCGTCGACCGCACCCATGCCGACGTAGCTGACGTGCCGGAACGGTTCGCGGGTCAGCGGGTCCGACAAGTGCACCTCGATCACCGGCACGCCGATCGCGAGGATGGCATCGAGCAGGGCGATCGAGGTGTGCGTGTAAGCGCCGGCGTTGAGCAGGACCGCCTTGGCCCCGTCTGCCCGCGCCTCGTGCAGCCAGTCCACCAGGTGGCCTTCGTGATTGGACTGGCGCACGTCGACCTCCAGCCCCAGGTCGCGGGCGCGGTCTTCCAGCATGCCCGCGATATCGTCGAGCGTCTGGCTGCCGTAAATCTCCGGTTGACGTGTACCGAGGAGGTTGAGGTTAGGGCCGTTGAGGACGTAGACGAGGTTGGACATGCCGCTTCAATAAGCTGCCGGGAACGGCTGGCAAGCCCGGCGCCCCGGCGCGTAGACCGGGTGTTACACGGTCCTGGGAGGAGCCACTCAAGTCTCCACCCCCTTGATTTTCCCCCACTGGCGTGCCGCCGTATAGCCGAGGTAGCCGGTGCCGAAGAGGGCGTAGAGCTCGTCCGGCAGTCCGCGCAAGTAGGCGGTGATCGCGCCGGCGATCTGCGTCGCGGCCTGCGGGTACAGCATCGAAAGCAAGCCGATCGGCAGGGCAGCGAGGATCATCGCATACATCACGTAAAGGAAGCTGGGGCGCGCGCGGCTGGTCCACGGGTCCTGCGAATTCGCCTCCGCGATGATGGCCGAAAGCTGTGTCTCGATCCGGCGAAGCTCATGCGTACCCTCCAGTTCGAGCAGGGCGAGCTTTGCACGGGCCCGGGCCTCCTTGTCGGGAATGACCTTGTCGATGATGGACGTGAGCGGGCCGACGAGCGTGTCGAGAAAGGTCATGGTCTGTCCTCGGGATGCGGGGAAGGGAAGTCAGGAGTAACCAAATTGGTTGGTGTAGGAAAATACATTTAACCGGAACCTGCATTTGACACCGAACCTGCCCGGCCGCAGGAAAGCCGCCATGAAACAAGCCGTCATCGCGTTTGCCGCAGCCCTTGCCTTCGCCACTCCCGCGGCGGCGCAGAACGCCTCACTTCCGTCCGCCGATACCGCATTGCGAGCGCTCTACGGCGAGTATTGGCAATGGCAGCTTGCCGAGTACGGCTGGACAGAGAAGGTTGACGGATCCGTCGAGCAGGGCGGCACGATCCCTTCCGCGACCCCGGAGGCGCAACGCGCCCGCGCGGCGCGGGCAGAGGCGTTCCGCACGCGGCTCGCCCGGATCGATCGCAGCGCTTTAAGCCTTAAGGAACGGGTCAATGCGGCCGTACTCCACGCGGCGCTTACCGAAACGATCGAGGACGCGCGCTTTGCCGAATGGGAAATGCCGTTCGACAGCGATTCCAATTTCTGGACTTACTGGGATGCGCCAACGGGCTTCCAGACGGTCAAGGAATACGAAGACTACATTGCACGGATGAACGCGCTACCGCGCTATTTCCGGGAACAGATCGCCAACGCCCGTGCCGGGTTGCGGCGCGGATTCAGCGTGCCGGCCGTCACCCTGGCCGGGCGCGAGGCATCGCTGGCGGCAAACGTCGTCGACGCGCCGGAGAAAAGCCCGTTCTGGAAGGCCTTTACCCAGATGCCCGCGCGTTTTTCGGAAGCGGATCGCACGCGTCTGATGGCCGCCGGACGCGCGGCGATCTCGGGCAGCGTGGTGCCCGCATATTCCGAAACGTTGGCCTTCCTTCGCGGCGAATACCTGCCGCGCGCCCGCAAGACTCTGGCCGCCGAAGCCATGCCGAACGGCAAAGCCTATTACGCCCAGCAGCTGCGCCAATACACGACGCTCGACATGACGCCCGAGCAGATCCATCGGACCGGCCTTGCCGAAGTCGCGCGGATCGAGGGCGAGATGGGCAAGGTCATGGCGGAAGTCGGCTTTTCGGGCACGATAGCCGACTTCAACGAGCGGCTGCGGACGGACCCGCAGTTCACCGCCCGCACGCCGGACGAACTGATGGGCGTATCGTCCTATGTCGCCAAGCGGGTGGACGGGAAGATCGCCGATTACTTCGGTTTCCTGCCCCGCCGGCGGTTCGAAATCCGGCCCGTGGCGGCGGCCATCGCGCCGTTTTACACCGCCGGGCGTGGCGGTCTTGGTTCGTGCCAGATGAACACCCACGATCTTCCGACCCGGCCGCTGTACAATATCCCGGCGCTGACGCTCCATGAATGCGCGCCGGGGCACAGCTTCCAGATGGCGTTCCAGCGCGAGGTGGGCGACACACCGGCATTCCGCCGCAATCTCTACTTCTCCGGCATGGGTGAAGGCTGGGGCCTCTACACCGAATTCCTGGGCGAGGAGATGGGGATCTATCGCACGCCTTACGAAAGGTTCGGCCGACTGAGCTATGAGATGTGGCGCGCGGTGCGGCTGGTTATCGATCCGGGCATCCACCATTATGGCTGGAGCCGGGACAAGGCGATCGCCTATCTTGCCGATCGCACCGCCCTGTCGCGGCACGAGGTGGAAACCGAGGTGGACCGGTACATCTCTTGGCCCGGGCAGGCACCGGCCTACAAGCTGGGCGAGATGACGATCCGCCGGCTGCGCACCAAGGCGGAGGGCGCGCTGGGTGAACGCTTCGACATTCGCAAATTCCACGATACCGTGCTGGCGCTGGGCTCGGTTCCGTTGTCGGAACTGGAGGCGCGGATCGATGCCTTCGTCGCGGACGGCGGACAGGGATTGCCGGGGGTGACCTACGACTGATCGATGGCCGGCAGCAGCTTACCCGTTCAGCTGCCCATCAATTCGCGAACGAACGGGATGAGGCCGGTCTGCCGTTGCCGTTTGCGCCGTTCGGCGTGGAGGATCTCGCGCACCTTGCCAAAGCAGGCGTCTACATCGTCGTTGATGATGACGTAATCGTACGCGTCCCAGTGACTGATTTCCGCCCGTGCACGCTCCATGCGCGCTTCGATCACGGCGGGGCTGTCGGTCTGGCGCGATTCGAGCCGTCGGCGCAACTCCTCGATGCTGGGGGGCAGGATGAACACGCGGACCACGTCCTGCTGGTCCTTCTGGTAGAGCTGCTGGGTGCCCTGCCAGTCGATGTCGAACAGGAAATCCTGCCCTTCCTTCAGGCCCGCGCGGATGCGCCCCTTGGGCGTGCCATAGCGGTGACCGAAAACGTGGGCCCACTCGTAGAAGTCGTCCTCTTCGACGCAGCGGTCGAATTCCTCGTCGGTGACGAAATGGTAATGGATCCCGTCCACTTCGCCCGGGCGCGGCGCGCGGGTGGTGACGCTGACCGAAAGCTTTATTTCTGGATCGGAAAGCAGCATCCGGCTGATCGTGGTCTTGCCGGCCCCCGAAGGTGACGACAAGACGAACAAGAGCCCGCGCCGCTTGAGCGCATTCGTCGATCCCGGTTCGCCAGCCATGCCCGCTCCTGCGCCAGGCAAGCGCGACAAATCAAGCCCGGACGTGCCTCAATCCTCGGCCATCTTGCGCAGGGATCGGTCGCCCGAGCGCCGCGCGGCAGCACTCTTGCGGCCGCGATCGAACAGCGTCTTGGCAACGAGGCCGCCCCCGATCAGCACTGCGCCGGGTACCGAACGGGTGGCGTACCGGGCGAGCAGACCGCTCACGATGGAGCGGGTGAGGGAGCGGTTTTCAACGATCGCCTTCGCACCGGTGCCGCCATAGCGGCCGCGCAGCAGGCCCTTTTCCAGCGTGTGGCGGATCAGCCGCCCGCCGGCGCGGATGGCGATATCGTTGATCAGGAGGTTGGTTGCCGGGTTGACGCTCGGGCCCGGGACCTTGAGGCTGGTGCCGGTCAGGCGGGTAAGCACCTCGCCACCGGCATCGCTGATCCCGCCGGCCGCTTCGGCCGATTCGTCAGACTGGATAGGTCCCGCTTTTCGCGCCATGGTCCCGCCCCTCAAGTCGAAGCGGCATCACGCCGCGCGGTTATTTCTTGCGGCCGAAGTCGACCGTCACGACGTTCGATCCGTCGTCCGCTTCCTTAACGGCCGGATGGGGGCCGCGTTCCGGGCCGTCGTTTTCCGCTTCCTCATGTGCCTCGGGCGCCATGTCCGCCACAGTGGCTTGGAACTGCAGGCCGAAGTCGACCGCCGGGTCCACGAACGCGGTGATCGCGCCATAGGGAATGTCGAGCTTCGCCGGCACCTGGTTGAAGGTGAGGCTGACGGTGAAGCCATCTTCGCCCACCGCGAGGTCCCAGAACTTGTTCTGAAGCACGATCGTCATCTCGTCGGGGAAGCGTTCGCGCAAGTGCGGGGGGACTGTGACTCCCGGGGCGCCGGTCTTGAAGGTAATGTAGAAATGGTGATTGCCGGGCAATTCGCTGCCCGCCGCCTGCACGGCGCCGAGCACGCGGCCGACCACGGCGCGCAGGGCTTCCTGCACAATTTCATCGTAGGGGATCAGGCTGTCGGGTGTGTCGTCGCTCATCGTCCGCACAGGTGGCGGGGCCTTGGCGGCTGGTCAAGCCGCAATTGGAGGTGGGAAGCCTGGGGACGCGGTCAACGCTTGCGCCCCGTCCGCGCCGCCGTATAGCCGGCGTCATGCGCACCGGCCGGATCGAGCGAAAGACCAGCGAAACTTCCATCGCGGTGACCGTCAATCTCGACGGGACCGGAACCTACGCCGTGTCCACCGGTATCGGTTTCCTCGACCATATGGTGGAACAGTTAAGCCGCCATTCGCTGATCGATGTCACGATGACGGTCGACGGCGACCTCCACGTCGACCAGCATCACACGACCGAAGACAGCGCGATCGCATTGGGCCAGGCGCTGCTGCAGGCGCTCGGCGACAAGGGCGGCATCGGCAGGTACGGGCAGGCATTTTCTCCGATGGATGAAACGCTGGTGCGCGTCGCGCTCGACATCTCGGGTCGCCCCTACCTCGTCTGGCGCGCAGGTTTCAGCCAGGAAAAGCTGGGCGAATGGGATACCGAGCTTGTCGAGCACTGGTTCCATTCGGTTGCCCAGGCCTGCGGCATTACGCTGCACGTCGAGTTGCTCTACGGCACGAACAACCACCACATCTGCGAAGCGATCTTTAAAGGCTTTGCCCGGGCAATGCGCCAGGCGGTGGAGCGCGATCCGCGAAAGGGCGGGGCCGTTCCCAGCACCAAGGGCCTGCTCGGTGGCTGAGGCGATCGCGCTGATCGATTACGGCGCGGGCAATCTCCTTTCGGTCCACAACGCGCTGAAAGCCGCGGGCGCGAATCATGTCCATGTCACCGCCGATCCCGCAATCGTCCGCGGTGCGCGCCGGGTCGTGCTGCCGGGTGTGGGGTCTTTCAGGGCCTGCGCCGAGGGTCTCAGGGCGATCCCTGGTCTGGTGGAGGCGCTGGAAGACCGCGTGCTCGGCGACAGCGTGCCATTTCTGGGCATCTGCGTTGGGATGCAGCTCCTCGCCACCAGCGGACGGGAGCACGGCATGACACCCGGCCTGGGGTGGGTCCCTGGCGAGGTTCGCGCGATCGATCGCACCGACCCCGCGATCAAGGTTCCGCACATGGGCTGGAACGACGTCCAGCCCATGCCGCATCCCGACGGTGCCAGCCTGGTCGAGCGCGGCGAGGCGTACTTTCTCCACTCGTATCATTTTGCATGCGAGAACGGTCGGCACGTGGCGGCGATGACGGATCACGGTGGCGGGCTGGTCGCCGCGGTGGCGCGGGACAATATCCTGGGCGTCCAGTTCCACCCGGAAAAGAGCCAGGCCTACGGTATCGCACTCCTCGCCCGGTTTCTCGACTGGCGGCCCTGAATGGCGGAACCTATGCGGCGGTGCGCGCGTCTCCCAGAGCGAAGGAGACACGCAGATGGCCGACGCCGACAAGAAGAACCTCTCCGACGCGCACACCGAAATGCCCGCGCTCAAGGGTCGCAAGGCGGTGATCACGGGCGGCACGACGGGTATCGGGCGGGCCATCGCGGTGCTTCTGGCATCCGAAGGCGTGGAGATATTCACCTGCGGCCG
The DNA here is from genome assembly GCF_009827495.1 of Tsuneonella aeria. Taxonomy (NCBI): domain Bacteria; kingdom Pseudomonadati; phylum Pseudomonadota; class Alphaproteobacteria; order Sphingomonadales; family Erythrobacteraceae; genus Tsuneonella; species Tsuneonella aeria. Next base: position 1,148,640 of record NZ_WTZA01000001.1, on the reverse strand, counting down.
GAACGAACAACACCTCGAAGACGGGCTCAAACGGATCAACGAAGTCGGCAAAGGTAGCGGGATCGCGTGCGATCTTTCCAAGCCCGATGACCTGACGCGCTTCTTCGACGAAGCCGAACAGACGCTGGGCGAATACGATATCGCCGTTATCAACGCCGCCATTCCGGCAGACGGCCTGGCCCAGATGGAAGAAGACGATCTGCGCTACGCCATCGCGACCGATTTCACCGCCTACATCGTAAGCGCTCATCGCGCGGCAAGGCACATGGAGGACAAGGGCGACATCGTCCTGATCGGCTCGATGAGCGCGCACAGCCTTGGCCCATCGTCGACCGTCTATGCAGGGATGAAAGCAGGCGTGGCCGGTTTTGCCGAAGCGATGCGCAAGGAACTGGGCAACAAGGGCATCAAGGTCGGTTTCGTGGAACCGGCCAAGACGGGGGCCGACTTCCACTACCCGGACATACCGGCCGACGAGCAGCGCGAGTTGATCAACGCGGAAGAGATGCTGCGCGCCGAGGATATCGCCGTGGGGGTCCACTACATGCTCACACAGCCGCGCCGCGCGGTCGTGCAGCAATTGGTGATCACGCAGCGCGTCTCGGATGAAAAGTGAGCGGGTTTTCCGTCGACCGTCTCGTCTTTGGGCCGGATGACGTCGATCTGTCGCGGTCCCCGCTCGCCGGACATTTCGACGCCGAGACCTACGTGCTGGGTGCCTTCAATCCCGGCATGACGCGCTTGTCAGGCGGCAACCTGCTGATGATGGTCCGGATTGCGGAGGCGCTGCGCGAACCTGTCCATGGCGGCCACGTCCGCGCGATCCGCTGGGATGACGGGCGTTACGTGCTCGACGCCTGGCCGCTGGAATTCGCCGATACGTCCGACCCCCGCAAGTTCGAGATTGCCGGCTTCGGTTGGCGGGTCATGGCGCTCACCTCGCTGTCGTGGCTCCTCCCGGTCGAGCTGTCGGCCGATGGCTTGGAGGTGGTCGCCGTCCATTACGACCGGGCGATCGCGCCGCAAGGATCCTGGCAGTGCTACGGCGTGGAGGACGCGCGGATCAGCCGCGTCGGGGACCGCTTCCTGATGACGACATGCTCGGTCAGCCCGGAACGCCATTCGACCACGCTTTATTCCTCCAGCGACGCGGCGAACTGGTCGTTCGACGGTATCGTGCTGGATCACCAGAACAAGGACATGCTGATCTTCGAAGGTCTGATCGAGGGTGAATACTGGGCCCAGACCCGCCCGCTGGGGCAACTCTTCTTCGCCTATCCGCCGGGCAGCCCGTGGCACGCGGGCCCTTCGATCAACCACGCGACGAGCCCCGACGCGCTGCACTGGAAGCCCCATATCGAACCGGCGATCCGCCCGCACGCGGGCACGGCGGCGACCGCGCGGATCGGCGGCGGAACCCCGCCCATATTGACCGAAGTGGCAGGCAGGTGCGGCTGGCTCAGCCTGTGGCACGGCGTCGAACCGCACGAGATCGTGGGCAAATACCGGACGTACTGGTCGCTGCTCGATCCGGAGCGGCCGTGGAAGGTGCTGGCCACCAGCCACGAACCTTTGTTGGAGGCGGACGTCGGTCTGACCCGTCCGCTCGAGGACAAGATGTATGTGCACGACGTGGTCTTCACCACCGGCATCGCCGATGCGGGCGACCACTTCGTCGCGGCGAGCGGCGAGGCCGATCTCGCGTGCCGCATTACGCATATCCCCAAGAACGCCTTTATTCCCAGCTGACATATCCGCGGATGACGGCGCGCGCGGGCGATGTTAGCGCGCGTCACATGATCGTGTTTCCCGCCATCGACCTGCATGCCGGCCAGGTGGTCCGACTGGCCGAGGGCGATCTTGCCCGCGCGACCATCTATGGCGATGATCCTGCTGCCCAGGCATTGATCTTCGCCGAGGCAGGCGCAGAACATCTGCATGTGGTCGATCTCGACGGGTCGTTCGCCGGACGCCCGGAGAACCACGGCGCGGTGGAGGAAATCGTCGCGACCTTTCCCGGGCACGTCCAGCTTGGCGGCGGTATCCGTACGCCAGAGGCGGTTGCGGGGTGGTTCGACCTCGGCGTGGCGCGCATCGTGTTGGGAACTGCGGCCTTGAATAATCCGGGCTTTGTGCGCGATATGGCGGCTGCCTTCCCCGGCGGCATCGTGGTCGCGGTCGACGCGCGGGACGGCATGGTTGCTACCGAAGGCTGGGCCGAAGTGTCCGACATGCCCGCGGTGGACCTGGCACGCCGGTTCGAGGATGCAGGCGTCGCGGCCGTGCTGTTTACCGACATCGGACGCGATGGCATGCTCAAAGGCGTCAACATCGATGCCACCGTCGATCTTGCGCGCCGGGTCGATATTCCGGTGATCGCCAGCGGGGGCGTGAAAGGTCTCGACGATATCCATGTCCTGTCGTTGCACGCGGGCGACGGGATCGAAGGTGTCATCACCGGCCGCGCGCTGTACGATGGGCGGCTGGACCTTTCCGCCGCGATAGCCATGGGCCGGCGCGCGTGACCGTCCGCATCCGCGTGATTCCCTGCCTCGACGTTCGCGACGGGCGGGTGGTGAAAGGTGTGAACTTCGTCGATCTGCGCGATGCAGGCGACCCGGTGGAACAGGCCCAGGCCTATGACGCGGCTGGCGCGGACGAACTGTGCTTTCTGGACATATCTGCCAGTCACGAAGGCCGGGGAACGCTTCTCGACGTCGTGCGGCGCACGGCAGAAGTCTGTTTCATGCCGCTTACGGTTGGGGGCGGAGTCCGGTCGGCAGACGATGCGCGTGCGCTGCTGCTGGCCGGTGCGGACAAGGTGGCGGTCAATTCGGCTGCAGTGTCGCGGCCCGAAGTGGTCAGCGATATCGCCGCGCGTTTCGGCAGCCAATGCATCGTCGCCAGCGTTGACGCCAGGCGTAGCGGTGCGGGATGGCAGGTGTTCACCCACGGAGGGCGAAAGCCGACGGGCCTCGACGCCGTGGAGCACGCCGTGCGGCTCGCGGAGCTCGGCGCAGGCGAACTGCTGGTCACATCGATGGACGGCGACGGCACGCAAGCAGGATACGACCTTGCCCTCACGCGCGAGATCGCCGACGCGGTCAGCGTGCCGGTAATCGCCAGCGGGGGTGTCGGCACTTTGCAACACCTGGTGGAAGGGGTGACGCACGGCCACGCCAGCGCGGTGCTGGCGGCATCGATATTTCATTTCGGCGCGCACAGCATTTCCGAAGCGCACGAGGCGCTGCGTGCGGCGGGCCTTCCTGCCCGCGCCTGAGGCGTCCCGCACTGGTACGCTTGCGTTCAAGCGTCTGGTTTTTCAACGGCTTCGGGCGCTTGGCACAGGCCATGCGCAGCGTGTTGATTCCCATTTTGCCGGCCTTGGCCCTGCTCCTAACGGCTGCACCCGCGCAGGCCGCGACCTGGGCCATTCCCGAACCGTCCAGCATGGTGTTGTTCGGTCTCGGCGTTCTTGGCGTCATCATCGGCCGGCACGGCGCGCGCCGCCCACGCGAGTGAGCGCACTCCCCGCTTGACCTCGAGCGTCCGCTGCCGGCATGCCGGCCATGTGACCGATACCCTCACCCTACTCGAACAGACGATTGCCGAGCGGATGGCTTCCGGAGACGTTCAGGCAAGCTATGTCGCGCAGTTGCACGCGCGGGGCCTGCCGGTCGTCGCCCGCAAGCTCGGGGAGGAGGCTGTCGAGACAATCGTGGCGGCATTGTCGGGCAGCGAGGCCGACCTGGTAGGCGAGGCGGCGGATGTCGTATTCCATCTGGCCGTCCTGCTCGCTGAGCGGAGCGTGCCGCTGTCCGCTGTCATGGCGGAACTCGACCGCCGCCACGGCACGTCGGGTATCACGGAAAAAGCAGCGAGGACCAGCTAGATGCCGATCGATCCGACGCAGCCCTACGATGACGACAATATCTTCGCGAAGGTGCTGCGCGGGGAATTGCCGGCGAACAGGGTTTATGAAGACGAATGGGCGCTCGCCTTCCATGACATAGCTCCCCAGGCGCCTGTGCACATCCTCGTCATCCCCAAGGGGCGCTACGTCAGCTGGGACGATTTCAGCGCCAGCGCGCCGGACGCCGAGATCGCGGGCTTCGCCCGGGCGGTGGGTCATGTCGCCCGCACCGCTGGGCTGGTGGAGGATGGCTACCGTATTCTGTACAATATCGGCTCGCACGGGGGACAGGAGATCGCGCATCTCCACGCGCACATATTCGCCGGGCGACCGCTCGGGCGGATGGTCGGCTGAACGCAACCGTCTGGCGGTCGGCGGTTGCCACGCGAGTCGGGTCAGGGCTAAGGCCCGCGGCGATGACTGCCCAGATCCCGAACACACTCCCGCTGCCCGGCGGCCTGATCGACGGATCGCGCCACCTCTTTGCAGTGCGCGCCTATTACGAAGACACGGACCTTTCGGGGATCGTCTATCACGCGAACTATCTCCGTTGGTTCGAGCGCGCACGCAGCGACCTGCTGCGGTTGCTGGACATCGATCAGCGCGCGGCAGTAGAGGCGGGCGACGGGGCATACGCCGTTGCCGATCTTCATATCACCTACGTGCGCCCGGCCCGGCTTGACGACACCGTCGTGATCGAGACGACTTGCACCGGACTCGGCGCGGCGAGCGTACGAATCCACCAGCACGCCACGCGCGATGGTGAGACGATCGCCCGCCAGGCCGTGCGTGTCGGCTTCATCGATCCGGCCGGTCGCGCGCGCCGCCAGCCCGCGCCGTGGCGCGCGGCATTCGCTCAGTTTGCCGCACAATCGGATCAAGGACCCGAATGACCGACCTTCCTCTCATCGTCTTGGCAACCGTTGCTGCGCCCACGCGGCTGGACCCCGTCGAACTGTTCATGGACGCCGACATCGTCGTTCAGGCGGTCATGCTGGGCCTGTTGCTCGCCAGCGTCTGGACCTGGATGATCATCGTCAGCTTCAGCCTGCGCATGGGCAAGGTGCGCCGCAAATGCAGAACGTATGAGGCAGAGTTCTGGGAAGCCGACGATGTGGAGGCGCTGCTGAAGGATCGAAGCAAGAAAGACATCGCCTCGGCCCGGGTCGCCGGCGCGGCTATGCAGGAGTGGCGCCGGTCCACCAAGGGCGGCAAGGTGCTCGACCGCGACGGTCTCCGCCAACGGCTTGCCGCGTCGATGGAAAGCCAGGTGGCGGCAGAGGCAGACGATCTTTCGAACCGCCTCAATTTCCTCGCAACCGTTGGTTCGGTGGCCCCCTTCGTGGGGTTGTTCGGCACCGTCTGGGGGATCATGAACAGCTTCTTCCAGATCGGGCAGCAGCAGAACTCCTCGCTTGCCGTGGTTGCACCGGGTATTTCGGAGGCATTGTTTGCCACCGCGATCGGGCTGTTCGCGGCCATTCCTGCGGTCATCGCGTACAACCGGTTCAGCCACGCCGTGAACGGGTTGGAGGCGCGCCTGCAGCGCTTCGCCGATCGTTTCCATGGCAGCCTCAGCCGCGAGATCGAGGGCTTCTGAAATGACTGTCCGCGATCCATTGGCGCCGTGCAAGCGGGGGGGCGCTTAATGGCGATGGGTCTCCACGCCAAGCGCCGCGGGCGCCGTGGGCGTGCTCCGATGGCGGATATCAACGTCACGCCGCTGGTGGACGTAATGCTGGTGCTCCTGATCATATTCATGGTCACCGCACCGCTGATGACGGCCGGCGTGCCGGTCGAACTGCCCGATAGCCGGGCGAATGCTCTCGACCAGACGCCCGAACAGGTGACAATCTCCATCGACCGAGCGGGCACGATCTTTATCGGAGAGGACCCCGTGCCCGAGGGGGCGCTACCCGAAGCCCTGGCCGGGTTGGCTGGAGGCGGCGAACCGCCCCAGGTGACGCTCCGCGCCGACCGCGCGCTCGATTACGGGCGCGTGATGGCCGTGATGGGCGAGCTCAATCGGGGCGGCTTCAATTCGATCTCGCTGGTCACTAACGGTTCAGTCGCAGCCCCATAGCGCGTCGATTACGATGGTTTTCGCCAATCTTCGCCGCGAGGAACGCTTCGGTCTGGGTATTGCGCTGGCGCTCCACGGCGCGCTGGCGGTGGCGTTGCTGGTGCAACCGTCGAAACGCAGCGTCATTCCGCCGACCCAGACGATGACGGTCAACCTGTCGACCGACGTGGGGCTTGAAGCGACCGCGCCCGATCCTGTGCTGGAAAGCAGCGCGGCGATAGCGCCGACCCTGGCGCCCGAACCGGCTCCACCACAAGAGTCGCAACCGGTTTCGGAACCGGTCGTCCAGCCGCGCCCGGAACCGCCGCGTCCGGTTGCCACGGCCGCGCCCCAGCCACGCCCCGTTCCGCGCGCGACCGCGCAGCCTCGTCCGCGTGCCGCCGCGACCGCAGCACCGAAGCCTCGGGCATCCGCAGCGCCCGCGCCACGTCCACGCGCCACTTCGGCACCTCGGCCCGCCGGCGGCAACCGCATCGGAAGCGACTTTCTCGCTGGCGCAGGCGAAAGCACCACCACGCGCGAAACGCGCGTTCCTGCCAGCCAGATCGGCGCGAGTGCGAAGGCGAGCCTGTTCCAGGCCATTGCGCGCGAACTGCGTCCCCGCTGGCAGCCCCCCAGCGGGCCGGAGGTCGAGGATCTCGTCACCAAGTTGCGGTTCCGCCTGAATCCTGATGGAAGCCTGGCGGGCCGGCCCGAGATCGTCCGCCAGACCGGCATTACCGACGTGAACCGGCCGCAGGCAGGGCGGCATGGGGAACAAGCTATCCGCGCTGTGCAGCTTGCCGCACCGTTCGACCTGCCGGAGGAATACTACGAGGCGTGGAAAGTCGTGACCGTCGATTTCGATTGGAAGCTGAGCCAATGACCAAGACACTTGCCGCCGTTCTGATGATCACCACCGCGCTGCCGGTCGCTGCGCAGGACCTGGGCCAGGCGCCTCCCGTGGCAACACCGGTGGAGACGACCGAGGAGGGTGGTCTGACCGGATCGGTCAGCTTCGAAGGCAACCTGGAGGATCTGGGCATTGTCATCCCGGCATTTGCGACGGATCGCGAAGCGCCGACGCCGGCCAATGCGAGCGGGACGACTGCACTGGGCATAGCACTTGCCGAAGTCGTGTTCAACGACCTGCGCAACAATGGCCTGTTCAAGCCCGTGGGCCCCTCTGCCCTGCCGCGCCCCGCTTATTCCGAGATCACAGCCCCCGGATGGCCGACCTGGTCGGGGCGCAGCGCCGAGATGCTGGTGCAAGGTTACGTCCGCGCCGGTGCTGACGGGCGGCTTACGGTCGGTTGCTACCTCTACGACGTTGCGCTGCAGAAGGAACTCGCGCGCTCGGGTTGGGTGGTGCAGCCGGTCGACTGGCGGCGGGCAGCGCACAAATGCGCCGACCTGGTCTACTCGCGCCTCTCGGGCGAAAGCCCCTTCTTCGACAGCCGGATTGCCTACATCGCCGAAACAGGGCCCAAGGATCGCCGGGTCAAGCGCCTCGCCATCATGGATTCCGATGGTGCGAACCACCGCTTCATCACCAACGGGCGCGCCACGGCGCTGACCCCGCGCTATTCTCCCGATTACCGCAAGCTCATGTACCTGAGCTACGTCGACGGTAATCCGCGCATCTATATCTATGACATCGGCACCGGGCAGCAAACGCTGGTAACCCAATCGGCCAACCCGACGTTCGCGCCGCGGTGGAGCCCGGACGGGCGATCCGTCCTCTATTCGATGGCGGTAAATGGTAACACCGACATCTACCGCGTCAGCGCGACCGGCGGGCCGAGCACGCGGCTTACCGACACGCCCGGCATCGACATCGGGGGATCCTATTCACCGGATGGTCGCCAGATCGTGTTCGAAAGCGACCGTTCCGGCAGCCAGCAATGCTACGTGATGAACGCGGACGGCACGGGCCAGCGTCGGATCAGCTTCTCCGGGGGCCGCTGCGCTACTCCGGAATGGAGCCCGCGCGGGGACCAGATCGCGTTCACTCGCATCGCCGGCGACTTCAATGTCGCAGTCATGACACCATCGGGCGGGGGCGTTCGGACCCTGACCAGCGGATGGCAGGACGAAGCGCCCACGTGGGCGCCAAACGGAAGGGTGATCCAGTTCTTCCGCACGGAGCGCGGCTCGGGCCGCACCGGCCTCTACCAGGTCGACCTCACGGGCAAGAACGAGCGACGCCTGGCCACTCCGGTGCAGGGTTCCGACCCCGCATGGGGACCAATCCTGCCATAAGAGCATTCAGTTCACAACGGGCCGCGCCGATAATCGGACTACAATCAAGGAGATTTTCATGAACCGCCAGATCGCCATCGCGACATTGCTTGCCAGCGCGGCAATCCTGGGTGCGTGCAAGAAGGAACCGCCCGCATCGCTTCCGCCGGAACCCAGCCCGGCCGTCACGGGCGGACCGTCCACTGGTGGGGATACGGGCGCGGCCGTGCTTGGCACGCAGGCGCATTTCGTGAACGCTGTGGCTGGGCAGAACGTGATCTACTTCGACACCGATCAGTACAACGTCGATTCGGCGGATGCCGCGGCGCTGCAATCCCAGGCGCAATATCTGGCCCAGTACCCCCAGATTTCGGTCACGATCGAAGGTCATGCGGACGAACGCGGAACGCGCGAATACAACCTGGCGCTGGGCGAACGCCGGGCCAACGCGGCCAAGAATTACCTTGTGAGCCTGGGTGTCGCGGCGAACCGCATCAGCACCGTCAGCTATGGCAAGGAGCGCCCGTCCGCCCTGGGATCCAACGAAGCCGCGTGGGCGCAGAACCGTCGCGCCGTATCGGTCGTAATCAACTAGCGGGGAAGGAGCAGCGGCAGCGCGGGCAGGTCCGCCGTCGGCAATCCGGCCGTCAGGGGCGCCAGGCTCGCGCTGCCGTCCGCGCGATCTGCGATCGTGGGCGCGGCAATGGCCAGCGCTGACAGCGCAAGGACCGATGCAGCTGCTGCGAGAATGACTTGAGGACTATTTCTGGACATGACGGGTTTCGATTAGCAACCTTATTATTGCATTGCAACAAAGCTGTTTCGCGCAGCCTCACGCGCCTTCCCTTTGGCGAACCGGGGCCTTACGTGCGATTAATGAAAGCAGGTTTTTCCAGATGGTAGGCGCGCGCCGTTCACAGGATTGGGGATTTCCCCGGTGGCGCGGCTACGGTGCATCGAGGGAGGCAACGACCGTGCGCCTGTGCGACCGGCATGGGTGCGAAGAACCTGGCAACTGTCCAGCGCCAAAAAGCCCGAACAATCCTGAGCGATGGTACTTTTGCCAGCGACACGCGGCCGAGTACAACAGCAAGTGGGACTATTTCGAGGGGCTCGACAAGGAAGAGGCGGCAGAACGGGCGCGCAACGAGCAGCGCGACAACGACGGCTATGCAAGCGCATCACACTATGGGTGGGGCGGCAGTGGGGATGGGAGCCGCAGTGCGGACGAGATGCGCGCTCTGGAACTGTTGCAGCTGGACAGTGACGCAGATTTCGCCGCCATCAAGAAGGCCTGGCGCGACATGGCCAAGAAAGTTCACCCTGACGTGAAACCCGGCGACGCCGCAGCTGCCGCCGAGTTTCAGAAATTGCAGCTCGCTTATGAAGTTCTCCGGCAGGCCGAAGAACGGCGCGAATGGAAGGGTTGACCTAGACCGCGTCCAGCGCCTGCGAGAAGTCGGCGATGAGATCGTCGGCATCTTCGATCCCGATGCTGATCCGTACCAGGTTGTCCGAAATGCCCAGCAACTCCTTGCGTGCATTGGGCACCGACAGGTGTGTCATCGACGCCGGGTGGCTCGCCAGCGTTTCCGTGCCGCCCAGGCTTACCGCCAGCTTGGCGATCGTCAGCGCGTCGAGGAACCGGAAGCATTCCGCCTCGCCGCCCTTGATGAATACCGAAAAGGTGCTGCCCGCGCCCGTGCAGTGGCGGCGATAGATATCCTGCTGACGGGGATCGTCGATCATGCCGAGGTAACCCAGGCCTTCCACCTTGGGGTGGTCCTTCAGGAACGCGCAGATCTTCTCCGCATTCTCGCCCGCCCGGCTCATGCGAAGCTCCACCGTCTCCAGGCTGCGGAGCAGCATCCAGGCGGTGTTGGGATCGGCTATCCCGCCCATCGTGTTGCGGAGCATCCGCACCGGCGTCATCCACTTTTTGGCGCCCGATACGCTGCCGGCCACCAAGTCGGAATGGCCACCGACGTACTTGGTCAAGGAATAGACGACGATGTCGGCCCCGTGATCCAGCGGACGCGACCAGAGCGGGCCGAGGAAGGTATTGTCGATAGCGATCGGGCATTCCGCGCCGAAGGCGGCATCGCGCGCATCGCGCACGGCCTCGACGTCGACGAGGGCATTCGTCGGATTCGCCGGGCTTTCGAGATAGATCATGGCAACCTTGCCGCCCTGCGTCTCCGCCTGCGCCTTGGCCTTGGCCATTACCGCGTCGAGTTCGGCGCGGTTCGCGCCGGCCGGGAAATCGACATAGGTGATGCCGAACCGGCTCAACGTCTTTGCCACGAAGCCTTCGCTTGCTGCGTAGAGCGGGCCGGAATGCACGATGACATCACCGGCGGAGCAGAGGGCGAGCATGAGGACGCAGATCGCGGTCATCCCGCTGGAAAAGCACAGCGCGTCCTCCGCACCGTCCCAGATCGAAAGGCGCGCTTCCAGGATTTCCTGGTTCGGACCGTTGAAACGCGAATAGACAAGGCCGTCCGCGCCGCCGGGCCGCTTGCCGGTGATCCCCTCGAAGTGATGTTTGCCCGCCGCCGCGCTTTCGAACGCGAACGTGCTGGTCAGGAACATCGGCGGCTTCAGGCTGCCTTCGGACAAGGCCGGATCGTAACCCGCACCCATCATCAACGTGCTGGGCTTCAGCGGTCGGCCAGCGATTTCGGTGATTGTGGCCTTGGGTTTGCGGGAGGGGGTATCGGACATGTGTGCGGTCCTTGAGTGCCGAAGCTCCCAGGGAGGCGGGAGCGGAAGGACGACAAGGGCCGGGGCGCTCGCACCCTAACCTCCGCAGGGGGCATCTCCACCGGCTCGCCGGACCCGGCGCGCTTACCGCCGCGTGCGGCCGTTTTCAACCGCGCCGAAACACGCGAGCGCCCTCTCAATGTGTCCAATCGAGCGTCAGGCGCTCGAAGTGCCAGCGTAACTGCGCCGCCGTGGCGCCCTCGACATCGTTCACGCGGCGCAGCACTGCCTCCCCCTCGTAGCGCACCGGACGGCCATCGTGGTCGGTCGCGGTTATCGTGACAGGGCTTTCGTAGTAAAGCGAGCCCGCGGCACCTTGCATTGTCCCCTCGGGCACGGCCACCGTGATCCGGTCGAGATCTGCGAACATGCGCAGCCATTCCTGCCTGGTCCACTTCGCCCGATCCTGTTCGCTCAGCAAGGTCCACGCCTGGCCGAACTCCTCGAGTTCAATGGCTCGCGCCCAGGATACGAGCAAATTGCGGGCGCCCGTCACGCCGCGTTCCGCTTCGAGGGTGAGAACGGGCGGGGCGAGATCGGGATATCGGTCGTCCGCCTGATCCGGCCTTGTGGACACATGAGGCGAGGGAGGTGAGGGGGGTGAGGATGGCGTCTCGGCAGAGGTAGCTGCGCGATCGCCGGTTTCTGCCGCATCGGGTGCGCGCGCCAAGTCCTGCCGGCAAGCGCCAAGCGCCGCGGCGCCCAGAAACAGCGCCGTCGCCGCGATACGTTTCATGGGACGTCTCCGGTTGCGGCCCAGTCGGCGTTGAAATCCACCGGGCCGCCACGCGGTTCCTTACTTGGGTGACAGCACCATCAACATCTGGCGCCCTTCGAGGCGCGGATAGGCTTCTACCTTGGCAACTTCGGCCGAGTCTTCCTGCACCCGCTTCAGCAGGTCCATGCCAAGCTCCTGGTGCGCCATTTCGCGACCGCGGAACCGCAGGGTCATCTTGACCTTGTCACCTTCGCCGATGAACTTGAACAGGCTGCGCATCTTCACATCGTAATCGTGATCGTCGATGTTGGGACGCATCTTGATCTCTTTGATGTCCTGCGTCTTCTGCGTCTTGCGCGCGGCGTTCGCCTTCTTCTGCGCCTCGTACCGGTGCTTGCCGACGTCGAGGAACTTGGCCACCGGCGGATCGGCGTTGGGCGAGATTTCGACCAGGTTGAGGCCAATTTCGTTGGCCTGTTCGATCGCTTCGCGCGTGTACATCACGCCCAGGTTTTCGCCATTTTCGTCAATGACGCGAACCTTGTCGGACTGGATCATGGTATCGTAGCGCGGGCCGCTCTTGACGGGCGGGGCCAGCATGCGCCGGGGGGGACGGGCTATAGTCGAGTCTCCTGAAATTTGCCGAGGTATCGGGGCCGCTACTTAGGGAGAAACTGCGCCCGACGGAAGGGGCGCCGTTCAGGCCGCCGCACGCCAGAGCGGGAATGTGGCGAGTTTGCCACCAGCGGGCACCATGGCGTCGATCGCCCGCGCCGGTTGGAGGGCGCCCAGAATCTCCGGATCGGCCGCGTCCATGCCGCCCGTCAGCGTGCCGAATGCGGGAAGGATCATGCGGCCGCAGCCCGCGCCATTGGCGCTTACGACTGCGCAAGGGCGGCGAATACGCCGTTCCCGCACCGTGAGGTGCAGCCGCGGGTGATAGTGGCCGGACAGTTCCGGCCGGGCTTCACCCCGTTTGGCCCGGTGGCGAAGCACGAGTCCCGCCAGCACAAGTTCGTCAACGATGGTTCCGCCGGCGCCCGTCTCCATCGCGTGGCCATCCTTGCCAATGTCGTGGTTGCCCGTGATCCACACCCAGTCCGTCGCGCGGGTCAGGGCGGCGAGCATACCTGCGGCGTGCGGTTCCAACCGATTGAGGCCCCGCGAATCGTGGAAGTTGTCACCCAGCGTATAGACCCGCCGCGCCCCGGTTTCGCGGATAGCAAGCGCCACCCGCTCCAGCGTCTCCCGGCTGTCGTAGGGCGGCAGCATCTGGCCATGGCCCGCGAAGAAGCTGGCTTTTTCGAGGTGCAGGTCCGCAACCAGCAGCGCCCCTTCGCGCGGCCAGTACAGCGCACGACCCTGCGCGATCGCGAACTCTTCGCCGCAGAACTCGAACGGAGCGAACGAAACGGGAACCATGGGCCGGCTCTTGCCCCAGCGGATGCGCCTTGGCAAGGGTCGCGGCATGACAGACTGGACCCCGCACACCGTCCGCGCCCGCGATTGGTTTGAAACCTTGCGAGACAGCATCTGCGCCGAGTTCGAGGCGATCGAGCGAGAGGCAGGCTCAGATGCCGCGTTCGAATACACCCCCTGGCGCCGCGAAGAGGAAGGTAACGACGATCCCGGCGGTGGGACCCGCGCGGTGATGAAGGGCCAGGTGTTCGAGAAAGTCGGCGTCAACGTTTCCACCGTTCACGGAAATTTCGCGCCCGGCTTTGCCGCGTCCATCAATGGGGCCAGCGACGATTCCCCCGGCTTCACGGCGACGGGCATCAGCCTGGTGGCGCACATGGCCAATCCGCACGTGCCCGCGGTGCATATGAACACCCGTTTCCTGACGACGAGCACGGCATGGTTCGGTGGGGGGGCAGACCTCAATCCGCCAATCCCGTACGAAGACGATACGGCGGAATTTCACGCGGCGTTCCGCGCCGCGTGCGCGGGCCACAATCCCACCTATTACGACCGTTTTTCCAAGTGGGCCGATGAATACTTCTTCATCCCCCATCGCGGCGTCCACCGCGGAGTAGGCGGGATCTTCTACGATCACCTGGAATGTACGGACGATTCCGCATGGGACCGCAATTTCGCGTTCACGCAGGATGTCGGCCGGGCGTTTCTGGACGTCTTTCCAAAGCTCGTCCGGCGCCGCATGGCCACCGCGTTCACACCGGCGGAAAAGCAGCAGCAACTGGAATGGCGCGGGCGGTACGCCGAGTTCAACCTGGTCTATGACCGGGGCACCCTGTTCGGCCTGAAGACAGGGGGCAACATCGATGCGATCCTGATGAGCCTGCCCCCGGAGGTGATATGGACGTGAGAGGCATCCCGCACCGCTGACGAAATGTAAGATTTTCCCGCCTGCGCGCCGAGCTTGCCGCACGGCGCCTGCTCGCCATGCGAAGTTGTAGAACGATATCGATCCAGAGGATTACCATGCGCCGCGCCATTTCCTGCCTTGCACTACTTCTCGCCACTGCTGCCTGCACGACCACTCGCGACGCGCCGCCTGCTTCGGCCGAGCGGATGGTTGCTCCCATCCTGACCACGCCCGATGCAGTTGACAGTTCTACCTTCGCGCGTCCGCAGGAAGCGCGCGTCACGCACGTGGACCTTGATCTCACGCTCGACTTCGCGCGCAAGGCGCTGGCGGGCAGCGCGGCGCTCGATATTCTTGCGCGGCCCGACGCCAGCCAGATCGTCCTCGATACCGATGGGCTGAAGATCGACCGGGTGACGGATGCCGCAGGCAACGCACTGCCGTTCACCGTCGGCCGTGCGGTCGAAGGCAAGGGCGCGCCGCTGACCGTGACCATCGGTAATACCCGGCGTATCATCGTGACATATACCGCCAATCCGCAGGCCGACGCGTTGCAATGGCTCAGCCCGCAACAGACCGCGGGCAAGCAGCACCCGTTCCTGTTCAGCCAGGGCCAGGCGATCCTCAATCGCAGCTGGATCCCCACGCAGGACAGCCCGGGGATTCGCCAGACATGGACCGCTCGCATCGTGGCGCCGCAGCCGCTCGACGTGGTCATGTCGGGCATCCGGCAGGGCGAGCCCGAAGTGCTCGCCGATGGCCGCCGCGCGTTCCGCTTCGCGATGGACAAGCCAGTCGCGCCCTACCTGATCGCGATCGCGGCGGGTGATATCGACTTTAATCCGATCGGTCCGCGTACGGGAGTCTGGGCGGAACCTGCCGTCCTGGCCCGCGCCGCGGCAGAGGTCGCCGATACCGAGAAGATGGTCGTCGAAGCGGAGAAGCTTTACGGCCCCTATCACTGGGGTCGCTACGACATGATCGTCCTGCCGCCGTCCTTCCCTTACGGGGGGATGGAAAACCCGGTGATGACCTTCCTGACGCCGACGTTCATTGCTGGCGACCGGAGCCTGACGGGGCTCGTCGCGCACGAACTTGCGCACTCGTGGTCCGGCAACCTGGTCACCAACGCCGTCTGGGGCGACAGCTGGCTGAATGAGGGTGTCACAAGCTACTTCGAGAACCGGATCATCGAGGAAATCTACGGTGAGAAGCGGGCGGAGCAGGAAGCCGCGCTGAGCTTCGCGGAGATCGAGAAGACCCTGGCCGAAGTGGGCAACAGCGCGCCTGGCACGGCGCTCCACCATCCCGATGGAACGGAAGGTGCGGGCAGCGCGATCGTCTATGACAAGGGTGCGGCGTTCCTGCGGACACTTGAGCACGCGGTTGGCCGCGAGCGTTTCGACGCTTGGCTGCGCCAGTGGTTCGACCGGCATGCATTTCAGCCGGCAACCTCGGCAATGATACTCGCCGACATGGAAACGCGGTTGGCGCGGAGCCCGGCTGAGGCGCAGTCGCTGCGCTTGCGCGAATGGATCTATTCACCAGGCCTGCCGGCGAACGTGCTGCGCCCGGACCCGGCGGCCTTCGACGCGGTCGATCAGGCGGCGGCGGATTATGCGAGCAAGCGCAGCGCTGTCACGTCGACCCCCGCAGGGATGCGAACAACCACGCCCGCCGCGTGGCGCAGCTGGAGCTCTGCGGAGCGCCAGCGCTTCCTCGCCAAGATACCGCGCGAGCTTTCGACGGCTGAGCTGCGCCTGCTCGACGAGCGGCTGGGCCTGTCCACGACCGGCAATAACGAAGAACTGTTCCTGTGGCTCCAACTCGCGCTGGAGAATCGCTATGAACCGGCGGTGCCGCTCGCGGAGCGTTTTCTAACCGAGGTTGGCCGGCGCAAGTTCGTCGCGCCGCTGTTCCAGACACTGATGGACGAAGGCGCCTGGGGCCAGCCGATCGCGCGCAGGATCTACACGAAGACGCGCCCGGGATACCACGCGGTTACGCGTGGCACCGTGGACGGTATCGTGCTCAAGAAGGGCTGATCCACCAGCGGATCACCATCGCCACCATGCCGAGGACTGCCACACTGGCCGCCCAGATCGCCGCCATCCACGCGAGCCTCCGCCACAGCGGAGCGGGTGGCGGCGGCAAGGTCAATGGTACCCCTCGTGTCCTACCTTCCCGCGGAAGACCCAGTATGCCCAAGCAGTGTATGCGAGGATGAGAGGCATTGTGATCGCCACGCCAACCAACATGAACGCCTGGCTGCGCTCGGGCGCCGCGGCATCCCAGATGGTCAGGCTGCTCGGCACGACATAAGGCCACATCGAAATGCCGAGGCCTGCCATGCCGAGCAGGAACAGCGCGAGGCTCAGCCAGAACGGCGCGGCCTCGTGCTTGCCCTTGCCGGTCAAGGTCCGGAACAGGTAGAACGCGACGATCACGGTCACCACCGGCACGTTGGCCGCGAACAGCACATTAGGCATGGCGAACCAACGGGCGAAGTACTGGCCTTCCAGGAACGGCGTGTAAAGGCTGACTGCCGCCAGAAGCACGAGCGTGGCGACCGCGGCCCGCACCGCCATCCGACGCGCGTGATCCTGCGCCGGGCCTTCCAGTTTCCATACCAGCCATGTGCTGCCGAGGAGCGCGTATCCCGCAAGCGTGCCAAGCCCGGTCAGCAGCGTGTATGGGGTAAGCCAGTCGAACCAGCTTCCGGCGTAACTGCGATCGACCACCTCGATGCCCTGCAAGAGCGCGCCCAGCGTCATCCCTTGCGCCAGCGCGGCGACGATCGATCCTCCGGCAAAGGCGATGTCCCAGAACGCGCGGTGGCCGGGATCGCGCCAACGGAACTCGAATGCAACGCCGCGGAACACCAGTCCAAGCAACATCGCGATGATCAGCGGATAAGTCGCCGGGAGTACAACCGCGTAAGCGAGCGGGAAGGCGGCAAACAGCCCCCCGCCACCCAGGACCAACCAGGTTTCATTGCCGTCCCACACGGGCGCGATGGCGTTCATCGCGCTGTCCCTCTCCACGCCCACCCGAAAGGAAGGGAACAGGACGCCGATGCCGAGATCGAACCCGTCCATGACAACATACATGAACACCGCGAACGCGATCAGAAACGCCCATACGACGGTCAGGTCCATCAGCCGTCCTCGCTTTGCCGCGGGCTCGTGCCAGGGACACCGTCAGGCAGCTCCTCGCGCCCAACGGGGTTCTGGGTCGGTCCGGGCGTGATGCCGGCGGTACGAATGGGCGCCTTCTCCAGGTCTTCGGGCCCTTGTTCGCCCGTGTGGACGCCGGCCGCCATCAGCTTGAGAATGTACCAAACGCCGGCCCCGAACACCGCAGTGTAGATCACCACGAATGCCGTCAACGACGCGGCAACCGCCGGTGCATCGAGCGGGCTGGCGCTCTCCGCCGTCCGCATCAGGCCATAGATCGTCCAGGGCTGGCGTCCGACTTCGGTCGTGATCCACCCTGCGATCACCGCCACGAAGCCCGATGGCGCCATGACCAGCGCCGCACGATGCAGCAGCGGCCAGTCGTAGAGCTTGCCCCGAATGCGTGCGAGCAGGCTCCACATGCCGATGCCCAGCATGGCGAGGCCGATGCCCACCATCACCCGGAACGACCAGAACACGATGCCGACCGGCGGCCGGTCCTCGCGCGCGATCGTGTCGAGGCCCGCCAGCGGCGCATCGGGATCGTGCTTCAGGATCAGGCTCGATGCCTTGGGAATCTCAAGGGCGTAATGCACGGCCTCCGCGTCGCTGTCGGGGATGCCGAACAGGATGAGCGGCGCGCCTTCCGGGTGGCTTTTGAAATGGCCCTCCATGGCCATGACCTTGGCGGGCTGGTGCTCGAGCGTGTTGAGACCGTGCATGTCGCCCACGACAATCTGGATCGGGGTCACGACGGCGGCCATGCCCATCGCCATCGAGAACATCGTTCGCGCGTGACGATTCGCGCTGTCGCGGAGCAGGTGCCACGCCCCCACCCCGCCGACGACGAACGCGGTTGTAAGGTACGCGGCAGTCACGGTGTGAACCAGGCGATAGGGAAAGCTGGGATTGAACACGATGTCCCACCAGCTTGGGCCCGGGAGGAACTGACCGTTGGCCGCGATCTCGAATCCCGTCGGAGTCTGCATCCAGCTGTTCACGCTGAGAATCCAGAACGCGCTGATGAACGTGCCGAGCGCGACCATGCAAGTTGCGGCGAAGTGCAGGCCTTTGCCCACTTTCGCCATGCCGAACAGCATGACGCCCAGGAACCCCGCCTCCAGGAAAAACGCGGTCAGCACTTCGTAGGCCATCAGCGGTCCGATCACCGGCCCTGCCCGGTCGCTGAACACTGCCCAGTTGGTGCCGAACTGGTAGGACATGACGATTCCGCTGACCACGCCCATCGCGAAAGCGACCGCGAAGATCTTCAGCCAGAACCGGAACAGGTCGAGATAGCGCTGGCGGCTTGTCTTCAGCCACAGGCCCTCCAGGACCATCAGGTAACTGGCCAGCCCGATGGAAAACGCGGGAAAGATGAAATGGAAGCTGATCGTAAACGCGAACTGGATCCGCGCCAGCAGCAGGGCATCGAGCTCGGGCATCGGATGCCACTCTTACGACCTGCCAGCGCGCGTGCAAAACGGGAAAGGTGCACAAGGCGTTGCATTACCTGCACCACGCGCCGCGCCTTTCCGCTTGCCCTGGCGAGCGCAATCCGCCCATTTAGCAGGCGATGTTGCGCCAGTACGAACTTGTCGAACGGGTCAAGGAATACGACCCCGATGCCGATGAGGCGCTGCTCAACCGCGCGTACGTCTACACTGTGCAGAAACACGGCACCCAGAAACGCGCCAGCGGCGACCCTTACTTCAGCCATCCGGTAGAGGTCGCCGGGCTGATGACCGACCTGAAGCTGGATCAGGAAACGATCGTTACGGCCCTGCTGCACGACACCGTGGAAGACACGCTGGCGACCATAGAGGACGTCGAGGACAAGTTCGGACCCGATGTCGCGCGGCTGGTCGACGGCGTGACCAAGCTTTCGAAGATCGAGGCGATGCCCGAGAACGAGCGCGCGGCCGAGAACCTGCGCAAGTTCCTGCTCGCCATGAGCGAGGATATCCGCGTGCTGCTGGTGAAGCTGGGCGACCGGCTGCACAACATGCGGACGCTGCACTTCATCAAGTCACCCGAAAAACGCCAGCGCATCAGCCGCGAGACGATGGATATCTATGCGCCTCTCGCGGAGCGGGTGGGCATGTACGAATACATGCGCGAGATGCAGATGCTCGCGTTCGAGCAGATCGAGCCGGAGGCTTATGCCACGATAACCGGGCGACTGGCGCAGATCCGCAGCGCCGACGGGGGCCAGGTCGATTCGATCGCTCTCGCGATCAAGCAGGCGTTGGCCGAAGCGGGGATGAAGGTCGAGGTCTCGGGCCGGGAGAAACACCCCTATTCGATCTGGCGCAAGATGGCCGAACGGCACGTCAGCTTCGAACAGGTGACGGATATCATGGCGTTTCGCGTGATCGCCGAATCCGAGGCCGACTGCTACCGCGCGCTGGGGGTGCTCCATACCACATGGCAATTCATTCCGGGCAAGTTCAAGGACTACATCTCCACGCCGAAATCCAACGGTTATCGCAGCTTGCACACCAGCCTGATCTACGAAAATTCCATGCGCGTGGAGGTCCAGATCCGCACACGCGACATGCACCGCACCAACGAATTCGGCCTCGCGGCCCACTGGGCCTACAAGCAAGGTGATCGGCCTGATGGGCAGGTCAGCTGGCTGCGCGATCTGATCGAGATCGTCGATGCCAGCCACGACGCCGAAGAGCTGCTCGAGAACACGCGCATGGCGATCTATCAGGATCGCATTTTCGCCTTCACACCCAAGGGTGCGCTGTTCCAGCTGCCCAAGGGCGCCACGCCGGTCGATTTCGCCTTCGCGGTCCACACGGATCTCGGCGCACAGACGGTGGGGGCGAAAATCAACGGGCGGCACATGCCCTTGCGCACCGCGCTCAACAACGGTGACGTGGTGGAGATCATCAAGGGCAAGCAGGCGCAGCCGCAGATGAGTTGGCTGGGTTTCGTCGCCACCGGCAAGGCGCGGGCGGCGATCCGCCGCAGCGTGCGCCTGAAGGAGCGGGACGAGGTCGCCGCGCTGGGCCGCAAGCTGTTCGAAGAGATTGCGGCGCGTGTCCCCGCCAAGATCGGCAAGAAAGCGATCCGTGAGGCTGTCCGTCGGCTTGAGCTGGAGGACGAGGACGACCTGATGTACGCGGTGGGCGCCAACAAGCTCGGCGACCGCGCGGTCATGGAAGCCCTGATGCCGGGCAGCACCGCCGAGCTGGAAGAGGCTGCGGAATGGCCGCGGCAGGAAAAGGCGATCTCGATCCGCGGCCTGACGGCGGGCGTCGGCTTTCACCTCGCCCAGTGCTGTCACCCGGTGCCGGGCGACCGCATCGTCGGCCTACGCAAGGAAGGGGAGCCGGTGGAAGTCCACGCCATCGACTGCCTGGAGCTCGCGAGCGGCATCGACGCGCACTGGATCGACCTCAGCTGGGGACGCCATAGCCACGGCGCTGTCGGGCGGCTACGCGTAACGCTGTACGATCGACCCGGAACACTGGCCGAAATGGCCGGTCTTTTCGCCAAGAACCTGGCGAACGTGGTCGTCCTGGAACAGACCCACACGGATCATCCCTTCAGCACCTATGACGTGGAACTGGACGTCAAGGACCTTGCCCACCTGACCCGAATCCTCAGCGCCCTGCGCGCCAGCGACGCGGTGGCCCAGGCGGAACGGCTCTAGCTGAGGGTGTAGATACTCAGCGTTCGTCCCGGTCGCGGCGGCGGGTCGCATCGGTCACATTGTCGTCGTGGCCGCTTTTGTCGCTGAAGAACGCGAGCGCGAACAGCCCGCTGCCGAGCAGAACCGAGACGAAGACGCCGAGCACGGTGGCGATGACCGCATGGAGGTGCCAGGCGCCGACGATCTTGAGATAGACGAGCGCAGCGATCACCATCAGCACGCCCACGATGGCGATCCAGCGCATCATGCGGCGGAATTCGCGGGCGGCGTCGTCTCTATGTCTGGGCATGTCTCGCACCTTGCGGCGGCAGGCGAAGGTGCCCGCCCGCTTCATTCCGGCTCTGTAGCGCTTTCCTTCCGATGACAAGAGCGAGGCGCTTCAGGGTGCGCGCCTCACCGGCACCGGGATGTTGCAGACATCGGCGCCGCCAGCGGGCGCGATAAAGAACGGATCGCGCCGGTTCGCACGCGCGTCGGCATAGCGGGCGAACGTGATGACCTCCGTCGAAAGGTATTCGAAGCGGGGGCGATCGGCCGCCGGCAATTCGCTGGCGAGACGCATCGAGACGATAGGTGTGCGCTCCGCCGGTGTCGCGTAGAAACCCAGCGCTTCGGTACCGCGGGGCAGTGTGGATAGATGCTCCATCCCTTCGATCACGCGGCCGACGACGGCAATGTTACGGTCGAGATGGCGCGGGGCATGGCCAATGACGGCATAGAGTTCTGCACCCGTACCGGCATCCGGCGACATGCCTCGGCCCACGCCGACTGTGCCGTAGCAGTGTACCGGCCATTCGCGGACGCCGTCCGTCGCGATCGGCCAGCCGCTGCGGAATGTTGCGCCCGGTGCGTAGGCATCGCACAGCCAGGTCGCAGGAACATGGCTGCGATCCCCGCATGGATCGATGAGCATCGCCACTGCATCTAGCTGACGTACATAGCCCTGCTCGGTCGTTGCATGCATTCCTTTAGGAAGTGCCTTTGCTTTCCCGGCGTCCTCCGCGTCAGGATCCCCCCATTGGACGACGTAGTTGTCCTGGCTGCGCACGATCGCGAGCCCATCCCACCAGCCCGCCTTCGCGAGAGTGCGGACGTTCGCCGTCCACGGCTGGCTGTACGGGGGCGCGATCAGCTGGATGAAGACACGCCGCGGCCCGCGGGCGTCAGGGGCGAGGTCCATGACCAGAAGATCGTCGGGCAGGATCGTGACCCACTCATCAGCAGCAGCGCCGGCGACGAGTTCCCCAGGGGAAGGCGGCGGTGGCGAGGAGTCCCGGGCGATGGCCGGCAGCGCCATCAGCGCCGCGGCGAGAATGAATGCGGTTTTCATGGACCGGTTGTGCCACGTGCGTCCGGCAACGCAAGCGGATGCGATGCCTGCACCGTTGAGTGGGCGCCCGGCTCGCTCTAACGCTGCCCGGTGACCGATCCGCACATGCCACAGCTGCCCGCGGACAGACGGCTGGCTAGCCTCGACCTGACACGCGGGGTCGCGGTCATGGGCATCCTTGCTGCAAACATCGTCGCCTTCGGGCAACCCTTCATCGCCTACACTTGGCCGGGCGGGTTCGCGACGCCGCCGGGCACCGCAGATCCGTGGCTGTGGGCCGCGCAGTTCGTCGTGATCGACGGGAAGATGCGCGGGCTCTTCTCACTGCTCTTCGGCGCTGGAATGGCCCTGTTCGCGGAACGCGCTGCGGCGCGCGGGCAAGGCGACCTCCTCCAGCTCCGCCGGCTGGCGTGGCTGTTCGCGTTCGGACTTCTCCACTTCTACTTCCTCTGGCGCGGGGACATACTGGCGTCCTACGCCGTGTGCGGCCTCCTGGTGTTGCCGATGCTACGGTGGTCGCCCGTCACGCAGATCGGCGCGGCGATGACCGGATATCTCTTCGGCGCGGTAAGCAGCGCGCTGGTCTTCGGAGGGTGGTGGGCCTCCGGGACCGACCGGGCCGGTCCGGCGAGCGAGCATCTGGACGCCCAGCGCGAAACCGCGATCGCGCATGGGGGCGGCTATGTCGAATACGTTACCCATGCGTTCGCCGCGCACCGATGGGACTGGCTGGACGGCATTTCCCAATCGTTCACCGAAACTGTGCCACTGATGCTTTTGGGTGCCGCGCTCTACCGCCTGGGACTGTTCGACGGACGGATCGACCGCTGCGCGCAGGCGCGGTGGGCGTTGGCCGCGGTCGTCATCGGGTCGGTCCTGACCGTTCTGATCGCAGCCTGGGCCATGCGGGACGGGCTGAGCTACACGGGCACCCTGCTGGCGCAGTACGGTTTGCAGCCTGTCGCGCGGCTGCCGGTCATTGTCGGCTTTGCTGCCTTGCTCGCGCCGTGGCGCCCGAAGAGTGGCGCCTGGTTTGCGCCGAGAGTCGCGGCGGCCGGCCGCATGGCGTTTTCGAATTACATCTTCACGAGCGTGGTCATGCTGCTGGTGTTTCAGGCGTTGGGTCTGTTCGGCAGGCTAGACCGGATGGCGCTCTACGGAATCGTCATGGTGACTTGTGTGGCCATGCTTGGCTGGTCACAGCCCTGGCTCGCCCGCTTCCGCTACGGCCCGCTCGAATGGCTCTGGCGCTCGCTGACATATGGCAAGCGGATGCCCATGCGAAAACAAGCTTGATTGTGAGAACCATTCGCATTAGCACTGCAGGACCAGTCGGGAGTTTGTCCTTGTACGTCTGCATCTGCAATGCGATCCGCGAATGCGATCTCCGGCGCCAGGCCCTGCGGTGCGGCGGGGATGCCGAGGCTGTCTATGCTTCGATGGGTAAGCGCCCGAACTGCGGCCAATGCCTCGAAGACGCGCAAGACATCATGGATGAGGAGCGCGAACTGGCCTCGGTCCCCATCGCTGCCTGACCTTGCGAGGCACTCGCAAATGGCGGAATTCCGCCATTCTCGCCCTCAAATAACTTGCTGACGGCGTCGCCGGGGGCCATGGTGCGTGGGCGCCGCGGCACCGGCATTGATCCAGCAGGAGACCAGTCATGAAGGGTGATCCGACCGTCATTGAGTACCTCAACAAGGCGCTCACCAACGAACTGACGGCCATCAACCAGTACTGGCTGCACTACCGCGTGCTCCACCACTGGGGCGTTCGCCGCCTTGCCGAGTACGAGCGTCACGAATCGATCGACGAGATGAAGCACGCCGACGTACTGGCGGAGCGTGTGCTGTTCCTCGACGGGCTGCCCAACTTCCAGGCGATCAACCGGCTGAAGGTGGGCGAGACGGTCGAGGAAGTGCTCAAGGCCGACCTTGCGCTGGAGATGGAGGCGATCCCGCTGCTGAAGGACGCGATCCAGCATTGCGAAACGGTGCGTGACTACGTCAGCCGCGAAATCTTCGAACGCATCCTCGAAAGCGAGGAGGAGCACGTCGATTTCCTCGAAACCCAGTTCGAGATGATCGAGCGCATGGGGCTGGCAAACTACGTGCAGCTTCAGAGCGAACCGGCCGGTGGGGGCGGGGAGGGCTGACGTGCTCCGCGGTTCGTGCGCCACGGCCAGACCGCCTGGCCGGAGGGAAGAAACGGGAGGTGACTACGCCTTGCTGAACGGGTTCTTGGGGCTCTTGAGCACGACGCGTACGGGCACGGCCTCGAAACCCAGTTCCTTGCGGATGCTGTTCACGAGATAACGTTCGTAGCTTCGCGGTAGCATATCGAGTCGCGTGCCGAATACCACGAAGCGCGGCGGACGCGTGCCTGCCTGGGTGATATAGCGCAGCTTGATCCGCTTGCCCTTCGGGGCGGGCGGCGGGTTGGCTTCCAGCGCATCGTCGAACCAGCGGTTGAGCGCTGCGGTGGGCACGCGCCTGGACCATGCCTCGCGGATCTCGAAGGCGGCTTTCAGCATCGTGTCGAGGCCCTTGCCGGTCCGCGCGCTGACAGCGAACACCGGCAGGCCTTTCACCTGCGAAAGCCCGTCCTCGAGCGCCGCCTTGATGCCGTTGAACAGGCTGCTGGCGTTTTCCGCGATGTCCCACTTGTTGATGGCGACCATCAGCGCGCGACCTTCCTCGATCACATGGGCTGCGATCTTGAGGTCCTGGTGCTCCAGCCCCCGGGTCGCGTCCAGCAGGAGGACGACCACTTCGGCGAAATCGACTGCGCGCTTGGCATCGGCGACCGACAGCTTTTCCAGCTTGTCGACCACGGCCGCGCGCTTGCGCATGCCGGCCGTGTCGATCAGGCGGACGTCGCGCAGGTTCCCGTCCGGATCGGTCCACTGCCAGTCGACCGCAATCGAATCGCGGGTGATCCCGGCTTCCGGCCCGGTGAGCAGGCGGTCTTCACCCAGGAGGCGATTGATCAACGTGGACTTGCCAGCGTTCGGGCGACCGACGATGGCGAGCTTCAGCGGGCCCAGCGCTGCGCCCTCTTCCTCCGCAGCTTCGCCAGCCCGTTCGGCTGCCTCGCGCTCGGCCTCCGCCGCGCCGATCAGCGGCCAGAGCCCGTCGAACAGGTCCGCCACGCCCTCGCCGTGCTCGGCCGAAAGGGCGACCGGCTCGCCCATGCCGAGGGAGAACGCCTCGAACACGCCGGCGTCCCCCGCGCGGCCTTCCGCCTTGTTGGCGACGAGCAGGACCGGCACGGGCTGTGTCCGCAGCCAGCGCGCGATCTCTTCATCGAGCGGCGTTACGCCGGCGCGGGCGTCGATCACGAACAGGGCGGCGTCGGCGCCTTCCAGGCTGACCTCGGTCTGCTGGCGCATCCGGCCGGGCAGGGTTTCGGGATCGTCGTCCTCCCACCCGGCGGTGTCGACGACCGTGAATTCAAGTCCGGCGATCGTGGCATCGCCCATACGCCTGTCGCGCGTTACGCCGGGCTGGTCGTCGACCAGGGCCAGCTTCTTGCCCACCAGCCGATTGAACAGCGTGGACTTGCCGACGTTGGGGCGGCCGATGATGATGACGGTGGGTTTCATGGGTTCGTTTTCTGAACCGGGCAGGTGGCGCTTTGCGGCCGCCTTGGCAAGCGATGATGCCGGCGCGGGGGTGCGCGGAAGCGTGCAAAGAGAATTTTAACTTCGATCGATAATCATTCTCTTCATGAAGTGTATCGCGTCTATCATCGCACTCATGTGCGCGCTGGCTGTTTCAGGGCCCGCCGCCGCAAGCGCGAGCGAGGCGTTCGAGGCGCCGGCCGGGCAGGTCGAGCTCGCTCCCTACCTGCAATGCGTGCCGTATGCGCGGGAGCGTTCAGGGGTCCAGATCTTCGGGGATGCGCACACCTGGTGGGACCAGGCCGAAGGGCGCTATCGCCGCGGAAGCACGCCGCGGCCCGGCGCGGTGATGGCGTTCCGTTCCACGGGCAGCATGGTGCTGGGTCACGTGGCGGCGGTCGCGAGCGTGGTGGACAGCCGCACGGTCCTGCTCGATCACGCCAACTGGTCGCCGATCAACGGACGGCGCGGGCAAGTCGAACGCGGGGTCAAGGCCGTCGACGTCTCGCCGGCGAACGACTGGAGCCAGGTGCGGGTCTGGTACGCTCCGATCGGAGCGCTGGGGATCACGGCGTTCCCGGTGGCGGGCTTCATTTACCCGGAGCCGGCTGGCGGCGGGCCGTTCGGGGGGCGGCGCGTGCTGGCGCGCGCGGACCATGCGCCGGCAACCGACCAGCCGCCGATCTCGCCCGCGCCGTCCCGGCGCTTCGCCAGTGCCTTCGCGAGTCTGGGCGAACCCCGCGCCGCGATGCCGGCCCTCGCGCACGGCATGACGGCCGGTCCGCGGCCGCGCCGTACAGTCGCTGAGCCTGCCCGGCCGCGCGATCCGATCACGGCCGCGATCGCGCGCTACGGCAGCTAGGCCGAGCGAGCGGCCCTAGCCGGCCTTCTTCGCAACCGGCGGTTCATCGCCCAGGTCTTCGAACCAGGCTTCGACAGGACCGTTCAGCTTGATCGTGAGCGGCTGGCCCTTGCGGTCGACAGACTTGCCGGCCTGCACCCTGATCCAGCCTTCGGAGATTGAATATTCCTCCACGTCGGTCCGCACGCGGTCCTTGAAGCGGATGCCGATGCCGCGCTGCAGCACGCTCTCGTCGAAATGCGGGCTGCGCGGGTTGACCGAAAGGTGGTCGGGCGGGGTCTGGGGCTTCTCGTCGCTCATGCCGCGCGCCCTAGTCGCGCCGCCGGGCCGGGGCAATACCGCTCGCGCCGGTCAGTCGGGCGGCGGGACGATCTCGGGCTGCACCGCGGGGCGGGGCGTATCGTCATCGTCCGCGTCCCCCCGCTCCACCTCGACGCTGGACGGCCCCGTATCGATGACGGGGCCGTTGTCCGGGAGCGTCTTCGCCTGGTCGCGGGGCGGCGGCCTGCGTTCTTCCCCGCCGTTCATTGCTGCGGCGGGGGCATTTCGGCGGGCTGCTGATTAGGCGCGACCACGTCGGGCGGGACGGGATTGACCTCGTCCGGCTGGCGAACGGGATCTTCGGCCGGCGGAATGACCGGCGGGGTTTCCGGCGGAGCGCCGGGATCGATCGTGTCGGGGCCGGGGTCCGGCTGGATTTCGGGTTGGGAAGCCATCGGTTGTTCCTTGCTGTTCCATAGTCCAACGCGGGCCACACCCGTGGCGTTCCGCGCGCTTGCCCTTTCGGCGTGCGCGCTGTAACGGCGCACGCCTGTTCGCGGGCGAGGGCAACTTGCCGGCGCGGTCGTGTTCGGTCGGGCGGGCGTGGCGGAATTGGTAGACGCGCCGGTTTTAGGTACCGGTATCGCAAGATGTGGGGGTTCGAGTCCCTTCGCCCGCACCAACCGCCGCGCAGGCCCAGCGCGATTCCAGTTGTTTGATTCGAAAAAGGCTTACGTTTCTCCATGAAGATCGAAGAGACCACCACCGAAGGCCTGCGCCGCGCCTATGCGATCACGATCCCCGCCAAGGAGATCGACGCCGCGATCGAGGCCGAGGTGAAGAAGATCGCCCCGCAGGTCCGCATGCCTGGCTTCCGTCCCGGCAAGGTGCCGGCGAACCTTGTCAGGAAGATGCACGGGGACGCGATCCACGGGCAGGTGGTCAACGAACAGATCACGGGCGCCGTCGACGGCCTGATGCGCGAGAAGAAGCTGCGCCCCGCCATGCAGCCTCGCGTGGAAATGGGTGAAGGTTACGAACAGGGCAAGGACGTCTCGCTCTCGGTCGATCTGGAAGTGCTGCCCGAGATCGAGGCACCGACGATCGACGGCCTCAAGCTGGAACGCTTGACCGTTCCCGTCAGCGATGCCGAAGTGGACGAGGCTGTGGGGAACATCGCCAGCCAGCAGAAGAGCTGGAAGGATGCGCCCAAGGCGAAGAAGGCCGGCGACGGCGATCAGCTGATCATCGACTTCACCGGCTCCATCGACGGTGTCGAATTCGAAGGCGGCAAGGCGGAGGAAACGCCGCTGGTGATCGGCGCCGGCCGCTTCATCCCCGGCTTCGAGGAACAGCTCGCCGGGGCCAAGGCGGGCGACGACAAGACGATCACCGTCTCGTTCCCGGAAGACTATCCCGCCAAGGAACTGGCCGGCAAGGACGCCCAGTTCGCGATCCATGTGCACAAGGTGCAGGTGGAAGACGAAACCGTGGTGGACGAAGACTTCGCAAAGTCCCTCGGCCTTGAAAGCATGGAACAACTCCGCGGCCTGCTGAAGGGACAGCTGGAACAGGAGCTCGGCGGCCTCACGCGCACGGCGATGAAGCGCCAGCTGCTCGACACCCTGGCTTCGGGCCACGATTTCGACGTGCCGCAGGGCATGGTCGATGCCGAGTTCGAGCAGATCTGGGCCCAGCTTCAGCAGGAAGCCGCCAACGACGAAAACCCGGAAGAGGCGCTGAAGGAAATCGAAGGCGAGAAGGACGATTACCGCAAGATCGCAGAGCGGCGCGTGCGCCTGGGCCTGCTGCTTTCGGAAATCGGCCAGGCCGCCGGCGTGCAGGTGACGCAGCAGGAAATGTCGATGCTGATCCAGCAGGCCGCGCAGCAGTATCGCCCGGACGACCGCGAGCGTTTCATGGAACTGATCCGGACCAACGACATGGCGGCCGCACAGCTTCGCGCGCCGCTGTATGAAGACAAAGTGGTCGATTACCTGTTCGACAAGGCCGAAGTGACGGAGCGGGAAGTGACCCGCGAGGAACTGCAGGCCGCGATCGAGGCGGAAGAAACCGCCGAGCCCGCGCCCGCCAGGAAGAAGGCGCCTGCCAAGAAGGCGGCGAAGGCCGACGATGCCAAGGCCGCGAAGGCCGGGGCCGAAGACAAGCCGGAACCCGCGAAGGGAGCGCCGGCCAAGAAGGCTGCCGGCAAGTCCGCCGCCAAGTCCTCCGACGAAGGAGAGGCGGAGAAGCCGGCCCGGAAGGCACCGGCCAAGACGGCTGCGAAGGCGGACGATACCGGGGCCGACAAGCCGGCGAAGAAGGCACCGGCCAAGAAGGCCGCCGCCAAGAAGTAATCGCCGCGGCGGAACCGGCGCCGTCGTGTGCCGGTTCCACCCTTCATGCTTGAGCACTCGATCCGCGAGATGACACTCGCCACCTCGCTGGTGGTCGAGGGGCTTGCCGCGGTCATCGTCGCCTAAGCCGTGCTGCGCCTCTTGCTGTCGGTCCGCCACCACAGCGGAGACCATTCCGAAACGGCGCACGATACCAGAGAGGACATACGGGGCGCTGGCTGGTCCTGGCGCTGGAGCTGCTTTTGGGTGCCGACATCCTGCGCACGGCCGTGGCGCCGAGCTGGCACGAGATCGGCCAGCTTGGCGCGATCGCGTTCATCCGAACGGCGCTGAACTTCTTTATCCAGCGCGAGAGGCCGGTCGTGACCGGCGCGAACGCGACGGCGCGCAAGCCTAGAAGCCGATAATCAGGCGTCGGATCCGGGCCGATGACCTTCCGCCGGTCGCCCAAGATGACGGTGTAATCGGGCGTGCAGGCGATTGGCCGTGCATGGAAGGGGAAAGCCTCTTGAACATGGCGGGCCCACTCGCGACATAGGCCACCGCATTACTGACGAGAGGACGAATTCCCCATGATCGACGTGTTCGGCGGCTACGGCGACACTTATGGCTCCCAGGGCCAGTTCCGGCGCGATCCGGTCACCGGCGCGCTCGTGCCCGTGGTTGTCGAGCAGACCAGCCGTGGCGAGCGGAGCTTCGACATCTTTTCGCGCCTGCTGCGCGAACGCATCGTCTTCGTGACCGACCAGGTGGAAGACAACATGGCCTCGCTGATCGTGGCCCAGCTCCTGTTCCTCGAAAGCGAGAACCCGTCGAAGCCTATCAGCATGTACATCAATTCGCCGGGCGGTGTCGTCACCGCCGGCATGGCGATCCACGACACCATGCAGTACATCAAGCCGCGCGTCTCGACCGTGTGCGTCGGGCAGGCGGCGTCGATGGGCAGCTTCCTGCTGGCGGCGGGCGAGCCGGGCATGCGGATCGCGCTGCCCAACGCGCGGATCATGGTCCACCAGCCTTCGGGCGGCGCCCGCGGCATGGCCAGCGACATCGAGATACAGGCGCGCGAAATCCTGCGCATGCGCACGCGACTCAACAGCCTTTACGCCAAGTACACCGGCAAGCCGCTGGAGGAGATCGAACGGGCGATGGACCGCGACACGTTCCTCGAAGCGGAGGAAGCGCGCGACTTCGGCATCGTGGACAAAGTGTTCGAAACCCGCCCCGAGAGCGAAACCGCCGCCGATGCGGAAGGGACGGGCGGCGCGCCCGAATGAGGGCCGTCCGTGCGGCCGAAGCATTTGGGCAACCGTGCCCCTTCAGCTTGTCGCAAGGGCGTGGATGCTAGGCGCAATCGGTTGATTATCGCAATTCCGGCCTTAGGGTCGACGAATCCCCCATGCGCCCGCGGGCGCCGGGCTTCGGAAGCCAGGACATGACAAAGTTGAGCGGAACGGACTCCAAGAGCACCCTTTACTGCAGTTTCTGCGGGAAGTCGCAGCACGAGGTGCGCAAGCTGATCGCCGGCCCGACGGTGTTCATCTGCGACGAATGCGTCGAGCTGTGCAACGACATCATCCGTGAGGAAACCAAGGCCGGGATTGCCGGGCGCAAGGAAGGCGACGTTCCGACGCCGCTCGATATCTTCACCACGCTGAACGACTACGTGATCGGGCAGGACCGCGCGAAGCGCGTCCTCTCGGTCGCGGTGCACAACCACTACAAGCGGCTGAAGCACAGCGGCAAGTCGGGCGAAGTCGAACTTGCCAAGTCGAACATCCTGCTGGTCGGCCCGACCGGTTCGGGCAAGACGCTGCTGGCGCAAACGCTGGCGCGCACGTTCGACGTGCCGTTCACGATGGCCGACGCCACCACGCTGACCGAGGCCGGCTATGTCGGGGAAGATGTCGAGAACATCATCCTCAAGCTGCTGCAGGCGAGCGACTACAACGTCGAGAAGGCGCAGCACGGCATCGTCTACATCGACGAGATCGACAAGATCACGCGCAAGGCGGAAAATCCCTCCATCACCCGCGACGTTTCGGGTGAAGGCGTCCAGCAGGCGCTGCTCAAGCTGATGGAAGGGACCACCGCCTCCGTGCCGCCGCAGGGTGGGCGCAAGCATCCGCAGCAGGAATTCCTGCAGGTGGACACGACGAACATCCTGTTCATCTGCGGCGGCGCCTTCGCGGGCCTCGACAAGATCATCGCCGACCGCCTGCAGAAGCGTTCGATCGGCTTCGGCGCGCATGTCGCCGATCCCGACAAGCGCCGCGTGGGCGAACTGCTCCAGAAGTGCGAGCCGGAGGATCTGCTGAAATTCGGCCTGATCCCCGAATTCGTCGGCCGCCTGCCGGTGATAGCCACGCTCAACGATCTCGACGTGGCGGCGCTGGTGCAGATCCTTTCCGAACCGAAGAACGCGCTGGTGAAGCAGTATGCCAAGCTCTTCGACCTGGAAGACGTGGAACTGACGTTCACCGACGACGCCCTGCGCGCGGTTGCCGAGCGGGCCATCCAGCGCAAGACCGGCGCCCGCGGGCTCCGT
Source organism: Tsuneonella aeria (assembly GCF_009827495.1). Taxonomy (NCBI): domain Bacteria; kingdom Pseudomonadati; phylum Pseudomonadota; class Alphaproteobacteria; order Sphingomonadales; family Erythrobacteraceae; genus Tsuneonella; species Tsuneonella aeria. Next base: position 1,116,794 of record NZ_WTZA01000001.1, on the reverse strand, counting down.
TCCATCGTGGAGGGCATCCTGCTCGATACCATGTTCGACTTGCCCGACATGGATGGAGTCACCGAAATCGTCGTCGACAAGGACGTGGTCGAAGGCCGCAAGGAACCGGTCCGCGTGGTCGAGGCGAAGAAGGGCAAGAAAGAAGAAGCCGCCTGACCATGGACGCGGCCGTGATCGTGATCGCGGCCGTCTCCATCGTACTGCTGCTGGCGGCCGCCGTCCGGACGGACCGCCGCTATGCCCGGTTCGCGCGGTTGCCGACCCATTTCGACTTGCGCGGGCGGGCGGATGCCTTCGGCCCGCGCATGGTGATCCTGTGGGTCGTGCCCATGATCCTGATGACGACGCTGGCCGGCATCGCCGCCTTGATGGTGGTGCTCCCGGCCGAGGCACAGAACGGCAATCCGGTCGTCGGCATCCTGATTGCGTCGGTCTCGATGCTCGGCGCGCAGGGGCTGATCGTGTGGCCGCTCGCCCGATGGGCGGCGACGCAGGACCTCTAAACACCGGGGGTGTCGCGGTCCGGAGCCTGGCGCTCCATGCTAACGCTTACGCGATAGGCGCCGCCATCGCGCTCTAGACCAAGCTCGGCGCGCGAGAGGACGTGCTGCACTTCGATATCATGCCCTAGCGGCAGGCGTGCCTTTCCGCGTCCGCGCCGGTTAATTCCATTTCGACCTGGATCGTCGCGTGGCCGATGCCGAAATCATGATCGAGATCGTGGGCGACCGCGTGAAGGAACGCGTCGCCCGGATGCCCGCCCGGCATGACCAGGTGCGCGGTCAGTGCAGCTTCCGTCGTGCTCATCGGCCAGATGTGCAGATGGTGCACCGCCGCCACGCCCGCCAGCCCCGCGAGATGGCCGCGCACCGCCGCTTCGTCGATATGGCCGGGCACGGCGTTGAGGCCGAGCTTGACGCTGTCCTTCAGCAGTCCCCACGTGCCCCAGGCAATCACCAGCACGATGACGAGGCTGGTCACGGGATCGATCCACCGTTCACCGGTCAGCAGGATCGCCGCGCCGGCCACGACCACCCCCAGGCTCACGAGCGCGTCTGCCGCCATGTGGAGGAACGCGCCGCGGATGTTGAGATCGTGCTTGCGGCCGCGCGCGAACAGCATTGCGGTGCCCGCGTTGACCAGGATGCCGATCCCGGCGACCCAGATCATCGTGCGCCCCTCCACCTCGGGCGGGGCGGCAATGCGGTTGAAGGTTTCGAACGCGATCCCGCCGATCGCCACCAGCAGCAGCGCGGCATTCGCCATCGCGGCAAGGATGGTCGAGCTCTTGAAGCCGTAGGTAAATCGCCCCGCAGGGGGCCGCCGGGCAAGCACGCTGGCGCCCCACGCCAGGGCGAGGGCCAGCACGTCCGACAGGTTATGCCCCGCGTCCGCCACCAGCGCCATCGATCCGGAGAGGAACCCGAACGCCGCCTCCACGATCACGAAGGCGAGGTTGAGCGCGACCCCGATCGCGAAGGCAGCGCCATGGTCCGCGGCGCCATGCGCGTGGCCATGCGAGTGAGAGTGTCCCGCGCCCATCAGCTCACTCGTAAACGCAGGCGTCGAGCCCGTCGCGCCGCACCACGCCGATGCGCGCGGCGATGGTATTGCCATATCGGCGGGTAAAGCCGGTGGGATTCACTACCGACCGTTGCTTGGGAAGGGGCAGCGCCGCGACGATGCGGGCGGCCTCCATGCGGGAAAGGCGCGCGGCGGACTTGCGGTAATAACGCTGTGCCCCGGCTTCCGCGCCATAGGTCCCGATGCCGGTCTCGGCCACGTTCAGATAAACTTCCATGATGCGCCGCTTGGTCCACAGGTTCTCGATCAGGAACGTGAACCACGCCTCCAGCCCCTTACGCAGGTAGCCGCCGCCTTGCCACAGGAACACGTTCTTGGCGGTCTGCTGGCTGACGGTGGAGCCCCCGCGGATGCGCCCGCCTTCCATGTTGCGCTGGATGGCGTTCTCGATCGCTTCCCGGTCGAATCCATTATGGCTGCAGAACTTGCCGTCCTCGCCCGCGATCACGGCGGAGACGAGGTTGCGGTCGATGCTGGACAGCGGTTCCCAGTCCTTGGTGATGCCGTTGCGGTCCATCAGCATGGTGGCGGTGACGGGCACCGGCACGAAGCGGTAGAGGATTACGAGCAGCAGGCTGATGCCGATGAACCCGATGACCAGTTTGGCGAGCAGCCGCAAAATCATGGCCAAGCGGCTAGCCGGTTTGCCGGCCCGCCGCAAAGCGCAATGTCATTCGCCCACGGCGGCGCTGGTCTCGGACGCCGGGGGCGGGGCGCTTGCCTCCACGTCCGCAAGCATCGTCAGGTAGGCGAAACCGGCGATGGCCCAGCCTACGAAGTGGAGCACCAGCGAGGCGATCATGGTCTTGCGGGAGGGCCCTTGCTCTCCCTGGCCGACCTTGATCTCTCCATCGGACAAGGGGCGCATTGCCCGCATCAGGCTGCGCGCGTTGATCAGCAGGTGGAGGAAGGTCCCGAACACGATGGCAAGGCCGATGGCCACCACGACAAGCCCGGTCGTTGTCAGCATGGGCAACCCTCGCTCTCAAGAAAAAGGCCGGCAGGGAAGGTCCCCCGGCCGGCCTTTCGACTATCGCATTGATTACCGCCGGACATTGATCTGCATCAATCGCCGGTCCGGACCTTCTTCGATCACGCCGCCTGGGGCGCCGGCAACAGCCGCTCCGTCGCGATGCGTTGCATCGCCTTTTGCAGCTTCTCGAACGCGCGCACCTCGATCTGGCGGATGCGTTCGCGGCTGACGTCGTAGACCTGGCTCAGTTCCTCCAGGGTCTGCGGATCGTCCGTCAGGCGGCGTTCGGTGAGGATGTGCTTCTCACGCTCGTTGAGGCTGTCCATCGCCTCGACCAGCATCTCGTGCCGCACGTGGGCTTCCTCGGCCTCGGCGGTGGTTTCGTCCTGGAGCGGACGATCGTCCTTCAGCCAGTCCTGCCATTCGCCGGCGCCTTCCTCGCCATTGCGCATGGAGACGTTGAGCGAGCCGTCGCCGCCCATCATCATGCGCCGGTTCATGTTGATCACTTCCTGCTCGGGCACGCCGAGGTCGGTCGCGATCTTGGCCACATCGTCGGGGTGAAGGTCGGAATCCTCGTAGGCTTCCAGTTCCTTCTTCATCCGGCGGAGGTTGAAGAACAGCTTCTTCTGCGCGGCGGTGGTGCCCATCTTGACCAGGCTCCACGAGCGCAGGATGAATTCCTGCATGCTCGCCTTGATCCACCACATGGCATACGTGGCGAGGCGGAAGCCGCGATCGGGTTCGAACTTCTTGACGCCCTGCATCAGGCCGACGTTGCCTTCGGAAATGAGGTCGCTCACCGGCAGGCCATAGCCGCGGTAACCCATGGCGATCTTGGCCACGAGCCGCAGGTGGCTGGTGACGAGCTGGGCCGCCGCATCGGGATCCTCATGCTCGGCATAGCGCTTGGCGAGCATGTATTCCTGCTCGGGCGTCAGAATGGGGAATTTCTTGATCTCCGCGAGATAGCGGTTGAGGCTCTGCTCACCGCTCAACACAGGGACCGATACAGACTTTGACTTACTCACGTTAACCCTGACCTTTCATCGCGTCGCCCGAGTTGCTCGGGACCCCTGCCGGGCATCCCGCGTGGGGGGCACGCTCCATCGTTATAGGCTAAACACACTGGCGCGTGCAGTGCATTTCGTCGATTTCAATCTCCTATCCGATCGATTAGTTCCGCCATGTCGGCGGGCAGTTCCGCAGCGAAGCCGAGGCGTTCGCCGCTGACGGGATGGATGAATCCCAGGCTCGCGGCATGAAGCGCCTGGCGGTGAAAACCGAGTTCCCGGATGAGGGGGCGCAGCGGAGCGGGATCGCGTCCATAGACAGGGTCTCCCAATAGCGGATGACCGATTGATGCAAGGTGAACCCTGACCTGGTGGGTGCGCCCTGTTTCCAGCCGGCATTCGATCAGCGCAGCGTGGGCGAAGGTACGCAACGTCCGGTAATGCGTCACCGCGTGCTTGCCCCGGGTGGAGGTGGCGGGAAGCACCGCCATCTTCTTGCGGTTGGCGTCCGAACGGCCGACCCGCGCATCCACGGTGCCCTGCGGCGGGCGCGGCACACCGCCGCACACGGCCAGATATGTCCGCTCGATCGAATGATCGGCAAATTGCGCGGCGAGCCCTTCGTGCGCCGCATCGCTTTTCGCCACGACCAGCAGGCCCGACGTGTCCTTGTCAATCCGGTGGACGATGCCCGGCCGCAGCGTGCCATTGATGCCCGACAGGCGCCCGGCGCAGTGGTGCAGCAGGGCGTTGACCAGCGTTCCGTCGAGGTTGCCGGCGGCCGGGTGCACGACGAGCCCGGCGGGCTTGTCGACGACGATCAGGTGATCGTCCTCGAACACCACGTCGAGGGGGATGTCCTGCGCCTCGGTATCGAGCGGGGCGGCCGGCGGCAGGCGGATCGCGAAGGGCGCGCCGCCGGCGACTTTCGCGGAAGGGTTGACCGGGACCGCGCCCGCCACCGTCACCCGGCCCCCGGCGATGAGCGCCTTCACCCGCTCTCGCGACAGTCCGCTCGCGTCGGCAAGCGCCTTGTCCAGGCGGGCGGGGCCCTGAACGGTGCCGCTGATGGTTTCGCCGTCGCTCACAGATGCGCCTTCGCGCACATGACCGGCGTTGTCATCCCTGCGCGCGACCGAACCAGTCGCGGCCCTTCGACAAGCTCGGGGCGAATGGGTAGGGGGAAGGGGTGCAACCCGAAAACGGTTCCCTGATGCGCGTGTCGCAGCATCGCTTGTTCCTGGCGCCGCAAGCCCGCGCGGAACTGGAGGGGCAATTGCTGGCCGAGGCGGCGGCCGCGCACCCGCAGGAAGCGTGCGGGCTGATCCTGGGAAGCGGAGACCGGATCGACACCCTTCGGCCCGCCGCCAATGTCCACCCCGACCCGGCGGCGCACTTCGAGATCGATCCGCGCGCGCTGATAGGCGCGCACCGCGCCGCGCGGGAAGGCGGCCCGCAGGTCCTTGGATATTACCATTCCCACCCCTTCGGCCCGCCCGCGCCGAGCGCGACCGACCGCGCCCACGCCACGGGCGACGGCAGGGTGTGGGCGATCGTCGGCGAAGGGACGGTGGGCTGGTGGCGCGACGAGCCGGATGGCTTCGTGCCACTTTCCTACCAATGGGATGGCCGCTAGGACAGCGCGCATGACCGACAGCCCGCCCGTCCCGTACCGCTTCCGCGCGCGGGATCGGGGACACGGGATTCATTGGACCAGGACTGTGGTCCGTGCGGTCCACGCTTCAGGAAACACGCACCTCACATGAACCAGCCGGACCCGCTCGAACTCGCCGCCCTTCTTTGCTCGCGCCTTTGCCATGACCTGCTGTCGCCGGTCGGCGCGTTGACGAACGGGTTGGAGCTGCTCGCCGACGAACGCGATCCGGATATGCGCGAACGGTGCATGGACCTGCTGGAACAGAGCGCGCGGACCAGCGCGGACAAGCTGAAGTTCTTCCGCCTGGCGTTCGGCGCTGCCGGCGGCTTCGGCGAAAGCGTGCCGGTGGACGAAGCGCGCAAGGTGACCGAGGCGCTCGTTGGCGATGCCAAGCGGGTGACGCTGGACTGGTCGCTTTCGGCCGATCGCCTGCCCAAGGGCGCGGTCAAGGTGCTGCTCAACTTCGCGCAGATAGGCCTCGACGCACTCGTGCGCGGCGGGACGCTGGCGATCGGCGCGGAACGGCGCGACGGTGCCAGCGAGATCGTGGTCCGCGCCAGCGGGCCGCGCATCGCCTTCGACGAGACGATCGGCCGGGCGCTGGAGAACCGGCTGCAACCGGGCGAGCTCACCAGCCGCACCTCGGCCGCCTACATGATCGCGCAGCTCGCGGCGCAGGCGGGCGGAGGCCTCCAGTTCATGCTGTCGGACGATGCGCTGGTGCTGGGCGCGGTACTGCCCGAAGGCTGACCGATGGACGAGCTCGTCCACCGCACGGTTCCCTCGCCCAACTGGAACGATCGGGCGCTGCCGATCTCCATGGTGGTGATCCACTATACCGAGATGAAGCCGGCGGAGGATGCGCTCGCCCGCCTGACCGCGCCGGACGCCGGGGTAAGCGCGCACTACCTGATCACCGAAGAAGGCGAGGTGATCCGCCTCGTGGACGAGGACAAGCGCGCCTGGCACGCCGGGCAGAGCTATTGGCGCGGCCATCCCGACGTGAATTCGGCGAGCATCGGGATCGAACTCGACCATCCCGGCCATGCCCTGGGGTACCGCCCGTTCGCCGACGCGCAGATCGATGCGCTGCTGCCGCTGCTGGCACGGATCGTGAAGGCGTACGACATTCCGCGGGCCAACGTGGTCGGCCATTCCGATGTCGCCCCGATGCGCAAGATCGACCCGGGCGAGCTGTTCCCGTGGGATCGCTTGGCGGAGCACCGGCTGTGCCTTCCCCGACCGACCAGACTGGAAGCGGGCGACCCGTTCGACAACGACGCGGCGTTCTACCTCGCGCTTGAACGGTTCGGTTACGATGTGACTGACGGGCACAAGGCCGTGGCGGCGTTCCAGCGTCGCTGGCGGCCGGAACGGATCGACGGCGCGATCGACGGGCAGGTGCGGGCGATCCTGTTCCAACTGCTCTTGGATCGCGACCAGGGGCGCGCTAGATAGGACGGACCAGGGGGCCGGGCAGCCGCGTCGCTCGCCAGAGCGCCGAGGAAAGTCCGGGCTCCACGAAACAAGGGTGGCGGGTAACACCCGCCGGGCCGGGAACTTCGGTTTCAGGCCAAGGGACAGTGCCACAGAGAGCAGACCGCCTCCGCGCGAGCGGCGGCAAGGGTGAAAGGGTGCGGCAAGAGCGCACCGGGGTCCTGGCAACAGGGCCCGCACGGCAAACCCCACCCGGAGCAAGGCCAAATAGGGGCCTCGCGCCCCCACGGGGGCAGGGATGTTTCGTCCCGAGAGGCCCGGGTTGGCTGCTTGAGCGCACGTGGCAACACGTCGCCTAGATGAATGGCTGCCCCGGCGGCGCTGGTCCCCTGGGATACCGGCCGCCGGACAGAACCCGGCTTACAGGCCCCCTGGTAACAACCGTAACGACCCGTCTGGACATTGCCGCGCTGCGGGGAGATGGAAGCCGCGCGATTCCCCGCTCGAACGAGGACTTTATCCGATGAAGCGCAGCCTGTTTCTCGCCACCGCCGCCGCCACCGCAACCTTGGTCGCCGCGCCCGCCGCTGCGGACGAAGGGATGTGGACCTTCGATGGCTTCCCGGCCGCCAAGATGCGCGCGGATTACGGCTGGGCGCCGGACCAGGCGTGGCTGGGCAAAGTGCAGAACGCCGCGGTGCGCCTGACCGGCGGCTGCTCGGCCAGCTTCGTTTCGGCGCAGGGCCTCATCCTCACCAACCACCACTGCATCGCCAGCTGCCTTTACGACAATTCGACCGCGGCGATGGATTACCTCGACCGCGGCTTCGTCGCCGGGCGGCGCGACATGGAGCTGAAGTGCCCGGGCCAGCAGGCCGAAGTCGTGACCAGCATCACCGACGTCACCAACGACGTGAAGGGCGTGTTCGGCACGCTGACGGGCGAGGCTCTGACCAAGGCGCGCGACGGCAAGATCGCCGCGATCGAGACGGCCGGCTGCACCGATACCGCCACCACGCGCTGCCAGGTCGTCAGCCTGTTCGGCGGCGGGCAGTACAAGCTCTACAAGTACCGCAAGTATTCCGACGTCCGCCTCGCCTGGGCGCCGGAGGATCGGGCCGCGACGTTCGGCGGCGATCCCGACAACTTCAATTTCCCGCGTTACTCGATGGATGCGAGCTTCCTGCGCGCATACGAGAACGGCAAGCCGGTGGCGACGCCGAACCACCTCAAGTGGAACCCGCGCCCGCCGAAGGATGGCGAGATCACATTCGTGGTTGGCAACCCGGGTTCGACAAGCCGCCTGTTCACCGCCAGCCAGCTCGCCTTCACGCGGGAGGTCGCGCTGCCGATAACAGTGGCGACGACGTCGGAACTGCGCGGCCGTCTGATCCGCGCCATGCAGGAAAGCCCCGAGAAGAAGCGCGAAGGCCTCGATACGCTGAACGGCATCGAGAACAGCCTCAAGGTCTTCATCGGCCAGACGAAAGCGCTGAACGATCCCGCGTTCACCAGCAAGCTCGCCGCGGCCGAAGCCGACCTCAAGGCGCGCAGTGCCGGCGGCGCGGACCCGTGGACCACGATCGACAGCGCGGTGAGCGCGTACCGCCCGCTCTATCTCGCGTCGCGTTTCACCACGCCTTCCGGCCAGCTCTACGGCTATGCCCGCACGCTGGTGTTCGCCGCGCAGGAGCGTGAGAAGCCGAATGCGGAGCGCCTGCCGGGCTACACCGACAGCGCGCTGCCGCTGCTCCAGAAGCGCACGCTCGACCAGCGCCCGGTCTATCCGTGGCTGGAAGAACTGCGCATGCAGTGGAGCCTGTCGAAGGCGCGCGAATACCTGGGCGCGGACGATCCCGACACGCAGCTGCTGCTCGGCAAGGCAAGCCCCGAAGGGCTGTCGCAGTCGCTGGTGAACGGCACCCGGCTGGCCGATCCTGCGGTGCGCAAGGCATTGTGGGACGGCGGCATCAAGGCGATCCGCGCGTCGGACGATCCGATGATCGTCTATGCCCTGCGGCTCGCCGACCGGCAGCGGGAGCTTCAGCGGCTGACGGATGCGGCCTACAGCGCGCCGCTGGCGATCGCCGGCAGCCAGCTCGCCGACGCGCGCTTCGCAGCTTATGGCGACAGCGTCTATCCCGACGCCACGTTCACGCTGCGGATCAGCTACGGCAAGGTGGCCGGCTGGACCGAACGCGGGAAGCAGGTGCCGTTCCAGACCACGCTGGGCGGCACGTTCGACCGTGCGACGGGAAGCGAACCGTTCGACGCGCCGAGCGCGTTCCTGGCCCGCAAGAGCCAGATCGATCCGCGTGCGACCTACAACTTCGTGACCACCAACGACATCATCGGGGGGAATTCCGGATCGCCGGTTATCGACCGTGCAGGCACGGTGATCGGCGCCGCCTTCGACGGCAACATCCACTCACTGGGCGGGACCTACGGATACGACGGCACGCTCAACCGCACGGTCGCGGTGTCGACCGATGCGGTGCAGGAAGCGCTGGAGAAAATCTATCCCGCGCCAGCATTGGTGAAGGAACTCGCCGGCCGCTGATGCCGATGCGGCGGGCTGGGGCCGCGCAGTTGCGCCCCGCCCGCCGGCCCTGCCTCAGGCGCGTCCGACGCTGACGTATTCGAAACCCGCCCGACGCATCTCGATCGGGCGATAGATATTGCGCAGGTCGACGAGGACCGGCGTTTTCACGAGCGCTTTCACGCGATCGAGATCGAGCGCGCGAAATGCGTCCCACTCGGTGACGATCACCACGGCATCGGAGCCCTCGATCGCCGAATAGGGGCTGTCGCACATCACGACCTCCGGCATCAGCGGGCGGGCCTGTTCCATGCCCTCCGGGTCGTAGGCCGAGACCGAGACACCGGCATCGACGAGCGCCTGGGCGATCGCGATCGCAGGGGAATCGCGCATGTCGTCCGTATTGGGCTTGAACGTGAGACCGAGCAGCGCGACCTTCTTCCCGCGCGCAGAGCCGTTGCCGCCGAGCGCATCGATCACCTTGCGGCCCATCGCGCGCTTGCGGGTTTCGTTCACGCCGACCACGGCCTCCACGATCCGCACGGGGCTCTGGTAATCTTCCGCCGTCTTGAGGAGGGCGAGCGTGTCCTTCGGGAAGCAGCTGCCGCCGTAACCGGGGCCGGCGTGGAGGAATTTCTTCCCGATCCGGTTGTCCATGCCGATGCCGCGCGCAACGTCCTGCACGTCCGCCCCCACTTTCTCGCACAGGTCCGCCATCTCGTTGATGAAGGTGATCTTCGTCGCGAGGAACGCGTTGGCGGCGTACTTGATAAGCTCGCTGGTGCGGCGAGAAGTGAACAGGATCGGCGATTCGTTGAGGAACAGCGGGCGATAAACCTCGCGCATGACGTCGCGCCCGAAATCGTCTTCCGCCCCGATCACGATACGATCCGGCCGCTTGAAATCGGCAATCGCGGCGCCTTCGCGCAGGAATTCCGGATTGGAGACGACCGCGAAGCGATGCGGGGTACCGCTGTCCGCGACGATCCGTTCCACTGCATCCCCGGTGCCCACCGGCACGGTGGACTTCGTGACGATGACGGCATCGTTGGCGAGATTTTCGCCCAGTTCGCGCGCCACGGCATGGACGAACGAGAGATCGGCATGGCCGTCCCCGCGGCGGCTTGGGGTGCCCACCGCGATGAAAATGGCGCGGGCATCGCTGATGCCGGCCGCAAGGTCCGTCGTGAAGGAAAGGCGCCCGGCCTTCACGTTGGTTTCGACCAGGTCGGCCAGGCCGGGTTCGTAAATGGGCATGACCCCGCCGTTCAGCAGGTCGATCTTCGATTGATCCTTGTCGATGCAGACCACTTCATGCCCGAAATCGGCGAAACACGCGCCGGAAACCAGGCCGACGTAGCCGGAACCAATCATCGCGATCTTCATGCTGCGTAAGCCTCTCGTTCGATCGTGACCGCACCATTGCGCTCGACAGCCTGAATCAGGCGCCGCGCGGTTCCCTCGAGCACCAGGGCCGTCAGCACGCCGGTGCGATAGGCGCCGGTATCGATACCCGTGCGGTTCGCCCGTTCATCAACGTCTTCGGTGATGGTGTGCCCATGGATGACGAAGTGCGTATGCGGCGCGTCGTGCTCCAGGAAGGGCTCCCGGATCCAGCGCAGGTGATGCGGCTTCTGCTCTTCCAGCGGCACATCGGGAGCAATGCCGGCGTGCACGAAGAGGTAATCGCCGGCGATCAGGTAGTTGCTCGCCGCGTTCAGGAAGGCGATGTCGGCCGCCGGTACGGCGCGGTTGAGCATCGCCTGCAATTCCTCCAGGCTGGCCTGGTCGTACTCGGCGCGCGGAATTCCGTAGCTGAGGGCGGTTTCCCGGCCCCCATGCCGCAGAAAGTGCCGCATCACCCCGATATCTTCGAGGGAATCGAGGAACATTTCCTCATGATTGCCGGACAGCAGCCGCACGGATCGCCGGGTCTGCCAGTCGCGTGCGCGGGCCACCACGCCGGCGCTGTCGGGCCCGCGATCGACGAGGTCGCCCAGCAGCACCACCGTGGTCGCGGCAGGGGGCGATGCGGAATCGTCGGCCTCGATCGCTTCGCGGATGGCGTCGAACAGGTCGAGCCGGCCGTGAACGTCGCCCACCGCGTACCACCGCGTGCCGGGCGGCACCGAGGGCAGTGGCCGGGGTTCGGCCTTGGGCCGGAACATCTGGAGCAACGGGCTGAACATGGAAGCGCGGCGCATAGGGCAGCAGCCGGTGGCGTTCAATCGCTGACCGGGCGCTTAATGGCCGTGGCCGACAGCCGCTCCCCCGCTGGGTTGTTGGGAGGGGCCGGTTCATTTTTGTCTTGTACGATGAAGGGCCGGGCGACAGGAAAGCCCATTCTCGCCATTGACGCGCTCAAAGCCGCAACAGGTGCGTGCCGGAGGCGAGCCGGAGCGCCAATCTGGGGAGTTTGCCATGTTTCTGTCCACACGCGGTATCGTCGGCGCATTGCTGGCGGCGTCCGCGATGGCCGCCACCCCGGCGTTTGCGCAGGACGCGTCCCCGGGTCTCGGCGCGTTCACTGTCTCGGGGAGCGCCACCGCCGTCACGGACTACCGGTTCCGCGGGGTGTCCCGGTCGGGCGGCGATCCGGCCATCCAGGGCGGGGTGACAGTCGCCCACGACAGCGGATTCTACGCGGGAACCTGGGCGTCGTCGATCGATGACGGAGGCACGGACCTCTACGGCGATGTCGAACTCGACGTGTTCGGTGGCTGGAGCGGCGGCGTGGCGGAAGGCGTCGGGATCGACGTGGGCCTGCTTTACTACGCGTTTCCCACCAACGGTCCGGGTGTCGATGCGGGATTCTTCGAACCCTACGCCACGGTGACGGGAGATCTTGGCCCGTTGAGCGCCCGGGCCGGCGTCAACTATGCGTGGAGCCAGGATGCGCTCGGCGGCGGCGACAACCTGTACATTCACACCGAACTCAGTTCCGGTATTCCGACCACGCCGCTGACGGTGACGGCACGCCTCGGCTATACCGACGGCCCGCTCGCCCCGCCGCTGCTCGCCGGCACGGGGGACAGGACCGGGTTCGACTGGTCGCTGGGTGCCAAGGCGACCGTGCTCGGCGGACTTACGCTCGGCGCGGCTTATGTCGGGTCAGAGGGACCGGGCATCGACGGCTTCACGGACGATACCGTGGTGTTCTCCCTCGGCGCGAGTTTCTGACGGGATCCCTGCCATGGTGACGTTCCTCCACACGATGATCCGTGTCACCGATCCGGAGGCCACGATCGCCTTTTTCCGGCTGATCGGCCTCGAAGAGGTGCGGCGTTTCGATAACGAGCAGGGGCGTTTCACCCTGATCTTCCTCGCCGCGCCCGGGCAGGAAGGCGTGGCCGAGGTGGAACTCACCCACAACTGGCCGCCCGCGGACGGTTCGCCGCCGGAAGTCTACACCGGAGGCCGCAATTTCGGCCATCTCGCCTATCGGGTGGACGATATCTACGCGGCTTGCCAGCGACTGGCCGACGCCGGGCATGTCATTCATCGCCCGCCGCGCGACGGGCATATGGCATTCGTCAAGTCGCCCGACGGTATCTCGGTCGAACTGCTCCAGGACGGGCATCTGCCGCCGCAGGAGCCGTGGGCCAGCATGGAAAACACCGGAAGCTGGTAGCGGTCACACGCCCGCGTCGCGTTCCATGGCGCGGGCGCTGTCGCTCAGCGTCGTCATGCGCAGGACCGCGTAACCCGCGATCGCGGAGACGAGCGAACCGAGCAGGATGCCGATCTTCGCTTCCTCGATCAGCATGCGCGATCCGGGGAAGGCCAGCTCGGATATGAACAGCGACATCGTGAAGCCGATACCGCACAGCATCGCCACCCCCCATATCTGCGGCCAGGTCGCATGCTGCGGGCGGGGGGCATAGCCGATCCTGTCCGCGATCCAGATCGCCGCGAAGATGCCAGCCTGCTTGCCCACGACCAGCCCGGCCGCAATCGCGACGGGAAGGGGCGCGAGAAGACCCTCGATGCCCAGGCCCGCCAGGTTGACCCCGGCGTTGGCGAAACCGAAGATCGGCACGATGAGATAGGCGCTCCAGGGCGCGAGAGCGTGCTCCACCCGTTCCAGCATGGTGTCGTTGTTGGCGCCGACCATCGGCAGGGTGAGGGCGGCGGCAACCCCTGCAATCGTTGCGTGCACCCCCGAATGGAGGACGCAGAACCACAGCACCAGCGCGAGCGCGATATAGGGCCATGTGCGCGCGACGTTGGACCGGTTGAGCGCGATCATGCCCCCCAGCACCAGCAGCGCCGCCAGCAGCCACACAAGGTTCAGTCCGCCGGTGTAGAAGACCGCGATGATCATCACTGCGCCGATGTCGTCAACGATCGCGACCGTCAGGAGGAACAGGCGCAGCGTTGCCGGAACCCTGTTGCCCAGGATGCCGAGGACGCCCATCGCAAAGGCGATGTCCGTCGCGGCCGGGATCGCCCAGCCACGCGCCAGTGCGGCGTCAGAGCCTGCCACCAGGAGATAGACCGCCGCCGGTGCCGCCATGCCGGCGACCGCGGCAAGCATGGGCAAGCGCCGCTGGGCGGGATTGGACAGTTCCCCTTCGATCATCTCCCGCTTCACCTCGAGCCCGACGACGAAGAAGAACACCGCCATCAGGCCGTCGTTGATCCACAGGTGCAGGTTGTCGAGCTTGGGGATCGGGGTCCAGGGAAGCGGCGTGTAGAACATCGCCCGGTAGGCGTCGGCGAGGGGCGAATTGGCCGCGACCATCGCGGCGACGGCGACCAGGATCAGGAGAATGCCCGCGCCCGCGTCCTGCACGAACAGGGCCTTCACTGGTGCAAGGGCGTCCGCGAGCGTCCGGCGATTATGTTCCATGAATACCTTATTGAAATTGTGGCCGCATATTCTTGCGCCGTGAATGATCGGTGCTAGGCAAGGCGTTCGGCAGTGGAGGGGTCGCACTCGCCCAATGGGGACGTACTCATTTGCGGAATGGTTCGTGCTCGTCCAGCACGAACTGCTCCTGTTTGCCGGCGTCTTCTTCCTGCTCGGCGCAATCGACGACCTGGCGATCGACCTGATCTGGCTGTGGCTGCGGCTGACCGGCCGGGGCAAAAGCGAGCGCGTGCCAGAGCCGGCACTGCCGGTGCCCCTCACCGGGCGCGCGGCGGTCCTTGTTCCCGCGTGGCACGAAGCGGCGGTTATCGGCGCCACGGTGCGGCACATGCTGTCTGCCTGGCCGCACGCCGATTTGCGCTTGTACGTCGGCTGCTATCCCAACGATCCGGCGACCGCGGAGGCGGTGGAATCGGCTTGCGGAGGAGATCCGCGCGCCCGCCTGGTGCTTCATGAACGGAACGGGCCGACAACCAAGGCCGATTGCCTGAACCGGCTCTACCGGGCTCTCGAAGAGGACGAGATGCGCGAGGGCGTGCGGGCCCATATGGTCGTGCTCCATGATGCCGAAGACATGGTCGATCCGCTGGCACTGGGCCTGTTGGACGCGCACATCGGAACGGCTGATCTCGTCCAGTTGCCCGTCCTGCCGCATCCCATGGAGGATTCTCGCTGGATCGCGTCGCACTACGTTGACGAATTCGCCGCGGCGCACGGAGGGGTGATGGTCGTCCGCGACGCGCTCGGGGCAAGCCTCCCCACCGCCGGCGTCGGTTGCGCGATCGCGCGCGAACCGCTTGCGCGGATCGCGTCCGCGCGCGGATCGGGCGGGCCGTTTGCCGCGGACAGCCTGACGGAAGATTACGAACTGGGTCTGGGAATCGGAGCATTGGGCGGCCCGTCCCGCTTCGTCCGGGCGCGCGCACCGGACGGGCGGCTGATCGCCACTCGCGCGTGCTTCCCGGCCAAGCTCGATTGTGCCGTCCGCCAGAAGACCCGCTGGGTTCTCGGCATCGCCTTTCAATCGTGGGATCGCCTGGGCTGGGGACGACGACCGGTGGACGTGTGGATGCGCTTTCGCGACAGGCGCGGTCCGCTGACGGCGCTCCTGACGGCGATCGGTTACTTGCTGGTTGCGATGTTCGCGGTCGGCGGAGTGGCCCGGCTGGCCGGTCTGGGCACATGGGTCGAACCTTCGCCGCTCCTCGTCGCGCTGCTTATCCTGAACCTTTGCAGCCTTGTCTGGCGGGCCGCCTGGCGGTTCGCCTTTACCGCGCGGGAGCACGGGGTGCGCGAAGGGTTTCGCGCCATCCTGCGAATCCCTGTGGCGAACATCATCGCCATCATGGCCGGACGCCGTGCGTTCGCCGGCTATCTTGCCTCGCTGGCCGGCCGGAAGCCGCGCTGGGACAAGACCCGCCACACGGTCCACCCCGCCTTGCGTCCGGGAGCCGGGGCGTGAGCATGGCAAGCACCCGGCGGCGCGGGGAACCTCTCGTCGCGCTCGTGCTGCTGGTCGTGGGATGGGCCGGTGTGCGAGCTTATACGTGGGACACGCCGTTCCCTGATCGCACCGCGCCTGCCACTTTCCGGCTCGCGGCGTCACGCGAAGGCTCGGTCATCGCCCCCGCGGCGGGTGTGCCGGACGCGGTGCGGAGTGGCGATCATGTGCGCGCGCCGAGGGCCCGCGTGAAGGACTTGCTGCACCCGGCGGCGAGCATCGCCTTTCCGGGGCGGCCCGCCCGAGCGACAGTTCCGCACCGACCGGCACCATTACAGTCGGTCACGATGGCGCCCCCGGTCAGCTACGCGACGACCATGTCTTCGGAACCGCAACGCACTGCGCCGCCCCTTCTGCACGCAGCGCCCGGCGCACCGCATCTCTTGATTCAACGACCTGTTCAGGGCGCCAGTCCGTGGCGCCTGGACGCGTGGGCCGCCTGGCGCCCCGGCAGCGGGCTGGTCCGCATCGCGGACGGCGCCCGGCCCGCCAGTTATGGCGGCTCGCAAGCCGGTGCCTCGATACGCCGCATTCTGGCGGCGGGCCCGCACCAGCCGTCGGTCCATCTCCGCGCGACTTATGCCCCTGACCGTCCGCGGCAGGCCGACCTTGCGGCCGGATTGGGCGTTCGGCCGATCGCAGGTCTGCCGGTGCGCGTGATTGCAGAGGCCCGGGCAACGCGCGTGGGGGCCGATACGGAACTGCGCCCGGCGGCGTTTGCCGTGACTGAGGTCCCGCCGATGGATTTGCCCCTGGGTTTGACGGCGGAAGGATATGCCCAGGCCGGGTGGGTCGACGGGCGACACGACACGGCGTTCGTCGACGGACAGGCGCGCGTGACGCGCACGGTGGGGATGGTGGGACCGGTCAGGCTCGATGCCGGCGCGGGCGCTTGGGGCGGGGCGCAGAAGTTTGCCGAGCGGCTCGATATCGGGCCCACACTATCGCTCGCAGCGGCCGAAGGTCCGGCGGCGGTGCGGCTGTCGCTCGACTACCGCGTACGCGTGGCAGGCCGCGCCAGCCCGGGGAATGGGCCGGCGATCACGCTTTCGACGGGTTTCTGACCCCGCGCACCTTCATTCGCGCCGCAGCACGGGGTAGGGCCAGACGATGGACGTGTACCTTCCGATCGCGAATCTGTCGGTCAACGGGCTGGTCATCGTCGCGCTCGGCGCCCTCACCGGTGTCCTTTCGGGGCTGTTCGGAGTGGGCGGCGGTTTCCTGACCACGCCCCTGCTCATCTTCTACGGCATCCCCCCGACTGTTGCCGCCGCCTCCGCCTCGACCCAGGTGACCGGTGCCAGCGTTTCGGGCGTGCTTGCGCACAACCGGCGCGGGGGCGTCGATTACCGCATGGGCATGGTGACGGTCGCCGGCGGCATCATCGGTAGCCTGATCGGCGCCCTGCTGTTCCGTTTCTTCCAGTCGGTCGGCCAGATCGATACGGTTATCTCCATCCTCTATGTCGTGATGCTCGGCACGATTGGCATTCTGATGGCGCGGGAAGCGATCGGCACCCTTCGCGCCAACAAGGGCGGCGACAAGCCGCGCGCGGCCAAACGCCGCCACCATCCGCTGATCGCCGGCCTCCCCGGCCGGTGGCGATTCTACAAGTCGGGGCTTTATATCTCTCCGCTCGCGCCACTCATTCTTGGCGTCCTGGTGGGCATCCTGACGATGCTGATGGGGGTGGGCGGCGGGTTCATACTGGTGCCGGCCATGCTCTACATCCTGGGCATGAGCGCAGGTGTGGTCGTAGGTACGAGCCTGTTCAACATCCTGTTCGTCACGATGGTCACCACGATGACGCATGCCCTTACCACCAAGGCTGTCGACCTCGTGCTGGCAGCGCTCCTCCTCCTGGGTTCGGTCTCGGGCGCGCAGATCGGCTCGCAACTCGCCCAGAAGGCGAAGCCGGAGGCGCTGCGCCTGATCCTCGCCGCGATCGTGCTGCTGATCGCGCTGCGGATGCTGTTCGGCCTGGGTGTCCGCCCCGACGAAATCTATACGGTTTCGCGGCTGTGATCCGGGGCCTGTTCCTTATCCTGTCATTCCTGGCGCTGACCGCGCAGCGGGACCCGATCCTGGTGCCGGAAGTCAGCCAGCACGAAGTGCGTGTGCGCCAGGGGTTCACGGGTACGGAGCTGCTGCTGTTCGGCGCGGTTCTCGACCCTCGCGGCGTCCGGGCGGAACGGCCGTACGACGTGGTGGTGGTGCTCAAGGGCCCGACCGCGCCGATCCGCCTGCGGGAGAAATCCAAGGTCGGCGGCCTTTGGATCAACGCCGCCAGCACCGACTTCCGCTCCGCGCCCTCGTTCTTTGCGGTCGCCGCATCGCGCCCGATCGCGGAGATCGTCGACGAGAAAACCGCCGCGATCTACGAATTCGGCACCGATTTCATCCAGCTTTCTCCCACCGGAGAGATAGACCCGGCCGAACAGCAGCGTTTCCGCGAAGGGCTGGTCGACCTCAAGCGGCGTCAGGGCCTTTATGCGGAGGACATGCGCGGGGTCACCATCAGCGAAGATGTCCTTTACCAGGCCCGCATCAACCTTCCATCGCGGGTGCAGACGGGGACGTATACCGCCGAAACGTTCGCCGTGGATCGCGGGCGGGTGGTCGCCTCTGCTGTCGCCGAGGTCGAGGTCAGGAAAGTCGGGTTCGAGCGTTTCGTCGAGGTGTTCGCGCAGGAGCAGGCGTTCTTCTACGGCATCCTGGCGGTTGCGCTGTCGATCGGAATGGGATGGATGGCCGGGCGGCTGTTCGCGCTCGTCTAGACAGGCCGCAGGCATTGACCCGATCTTAACCGCACCGGCCCCATGGCCTCCCGACAAGGGAACGCCAGGGGCAGGGCAGTGATGGACGACGTTAACAAGCAGGCTTTCAACGATTTCGAGGACGCGGCGCCCGCTGCTGGCGGCACGTCGAACGCGTCTGCCGAAAACGCGATGCAGCCAATCGGCGTCGTGCTGGAGATCGCGGGTTCGGGATCACAGATTGCGCTCGACCTGCAACGGCTCAACGAATGCATGGCGGATGAAGACCCCTCGGTCGCGCTGGCGGGCCAGGTGGGCAGCCAGATCAAGATCCGCGTCGGCAACGCCTGGCTGCTCGCCAGCGTGCGCAACCAGAAGCAGGATCGGCGCAGCGGCGGCGGCATCATCGCCAACATCGACTTCCTGGGCGAGGGCAACGAGGAAAAGCTGACGGGCCGCATCAACGGGTTCCGCCGCGGCGTCACCCGCTATCCCATTCCGGGTGCGCTGATCTATCCAGCCACGACCGCCGACCTGCGCCAGATCTACGCCAGCGACGGGCGCTCCAACATCCAGATCGGCACGGTCTATCCCACGAAGGATATTCGCGCCGGGCTGTATATCGATGCGATGCTGGGCAAGCATTTCGCGCTGCTGGGATCGACCGGCACCGGCAAGTCGACCAGCGCCGCCCTGATCCTTCACCGCATCTGCGATGCCGCGCCCGACGGGCACATCGTGATGATCGACCCGCACGGCGAATACTCCGCCGCGTTCCGCAATACCGGCCTGATCCTCGACGTCAGCAACCTGCAGATGCCGTACTGGCTGATGAACTTCGAAGAGCACTGCGAGGTGCTCCTCTCCAGCAGCGGCAACGACCGGCAGACCGACCAGGACATTCTGGCAAAGTGCCTCCTGCGCGCCCGGTCCAAGAACCGACTGGCCGAAACGATGGGCAAGATCACCGTCGATTCGCCTGTGCCCTATCTCCTCTCAGACCTCTCCAACGAGGTGCAGAACGAGATGGGCAAGCTCGATAAGGCGACCAATTCGGCGCCGTACATGCGCATCAAGACCAAGCTGGACGAGCTGAAAACCGATCCCCGGTACCAGTTCATGTTCTCCGGCATGCTGGTCGGGGATACGATGGCCGAATTCCTGGCCCGCATCTTCCGCATGCCAAGCGCGGGCAAGCCGATCGCCATCATCGACGTGTCCGGCGTGCCGAGCGACATCACCAGCACGGTCGTCGCCGTGCTGAGCCGCCTGGTGTTCGACTTCGCGATCTGGGGGCGGGAAGAACGCACGCGGCCCATCCTGCTGGTGTGCGAAGAAGCGCACCGGTACGTGCCCAGCGAGAAGAACGCCGACGGATCGTCGGTCGGCAAGATCCTCAGCCGCATCGCCAAGGAAGGCCGCAAATACGGCATCAGCCTGGGCCTCATCACCCAGCGCCCCAGCGACCTTGCCGAAGGCGTTCTGAGCCAGTGCGGCACGATCATTTCCATGCGTCTCAACAACGATCGCGACCAGGCGTTCGTGAAGGCCGCGATGCCCGAAGGCGCGCGCGGGTTCCTCGATTCCATCCCGGCGCTTCGCAACCGCGAGTGCATCATCTGCGGCGAAGGTGTTGCGATTCCGATCCGGGTCAGCTTCGACAACCTCGACGAACAGAAGCGCCCGGCTTCCGAAGACCCGAGCTTCGTGGACCTGTGGCGCCAGAGCGGGGGCGAGGAAGAGCGGGTCCACCGAATCGTCCAGCGCTGGCGCAGCCAGGGCAAGTAACGCCCGTCAGGTCCCCCGCGTGTCGCCGTAGAGGTGGATATGCAGCCGGTCCGAAAGGCGAAAGCCGTGGCGCAGGCACAGGTCCGCCAACCACGACGTGCGTTCGCGCAAGGCGGCGCTGCCGGTACCTTCGGGCATCAGGTAGATGCGGTTCGGCGCGATGGCGAAGCGGGCCTGGATCGCCAGCACCTCTTCCACGTCGGCGGGCCGGGCGATCACGAACTTGAACCAGGCGCGCGGCTCCGCCGCCCAGGCCGACAAACGGACCGGGTCGAGCGCGAGTTCGCGCGCGTTGCCGCTGTGCGCCAGCTTGGGGCTGACCGTGTAGTGTTCGACATACCCGTCGAACCGGCGATGCGGGGCCACGGTGCCGTTTGTCTCCACCTCGATAGCGTAACCGCGAAGACTCGCGGCCAGTTCCGCCAGCGCGGCGCCCTGTAGCAGTGGCTCGCCGCCGGTGATCACCAGCCGGCGCGGAGTATGGCGGTCAATCGCCGCAGCCGTTTCAGCGACCGACAGGGTCACCTGGTTGACCCGGCGATTGAAGGCGATTCCGTCCCGGTGCGGACGCGCGTCCCCTTCGAAGCGCCAGGTATAGGCCGTGTCGCACCAGACGCAGGCGAGATTGCAGCGGCTGAGGCGGACGAAAGTGCACGGGACGCCGGCCGACAGTCCTTCACCCTGGAGCGACGAGAAAATCTCCGGCCCGCCGCTGTTGTCTGTGGCGAGGATGAGGTTCACCGTTCCGCTCCGCCCGCTTGAGACTGGGCCGTGTTACACATGTTACAGGGCCTTTGGGGGTAAAATCCGGGCTAATGCGCCGTCCGTTTCACAGGACAAAGCAACGGAGTGGGCCCGTAAGCGGACTTTTCGCCGCCGGTTCAGCCGAGCCGCTCCAGCGCCGCGCGGATGCGCTCTGATTCCCCTGCGTGATGCGCGTGATCGGCGCGTGCCTTTTCGACCGCCTCGGGCTTCGCCCGCTCCACAAAGCTGGCGTTATTGAGCCGGCCGGCCAGCGCCTGCGCCTCTTTCTCGGACGCGGCGAGTGCTTTGGAAAGGCGGGCTTTTTCGGACGCGATGTCGATCAACCCTTCGAGCGGGATCACGAGCGCGTCGCCGCCCGCGCCGATCTGCATCGCCGCTCCCTCGGGCGCGGGCGCTACGTGCACCGCGGTGAGCCGGGCCACCCGCTCGAGCGCGGCCTGGTTCGCGGACAGGACCCTGGCCGCCGTGTCCGACGGGGTTGCCAGCCAAGCCTCCAGCTTCGTGCCTGGGGCGAGGCCGAGTTCGTTCTTCGCGGTACGCAGGCTGCGCGTCAGGTCGATCAGCCATTCGACTTCGGCCTTCGCCGCCGGATCGGCCGCCGCGTCCGGCGCTGGCCATTGCGCCACGATCAGATCGTATGGCCGCACGTCCCCCGTCAGGCGGGCCTGCGCGTGCCACAGCTCTTCGGTCACGAAGGGCATGAACGGGTGCAGCATGACGAGGATCTGGTCGAGCACCCAGCCGGCGACAGCCTTCGTCTCGTCATCGATCGCGCCCTTGATCAGCTCCAGGTACCAGTCGCAGAAGGTATCCCACGCGAAGTGATAGATGGCGCCAGCCGCGGCGTCGAAGCGCAAGTCGGCCATGGCCTTGTCGAGCAGGGCCTGCGTGGCGACGACTTCGCCCACGATCCAGCGGTTGACGGCGCTGGTCGCGGCGGGCGCGGCCAGCGTCCTGCTGGCGCCGATGCCGTTCGCCTGGCAGAAACGGGCCGCGTTCCACAGCTTGGTGGCGAAGTTGCGGTAACCCTCCACCCGGCTTTCATCCATCTTCACGTCGCGGCCCTGGCTTTCCATCGCCGCCATGAAGAAGCGCAGCGCATCGGCGCCGAACCGGTCGATAAGGCCAAGTGGATCGACCACGTTGCCCTTGGACTTCGACATCTTCTGCCCGTCCGCCGCGCGCACCAGGCCATGGAGGTAGAGCCGCTTCCACGGCTGTTGGCCCATGTTGAAATAGCCCATCATTGCCATGCGAGCATCCCAGAAGAACAGGATGTCGAAGCCGGAAATGAGGAGATCGTTGGGGTAGTGGCGGTCCAGTAGCTCCGTCTGCTCAGGCCACCCAAGCGTGGCGAACGGCCAGAGCGCGGAGGAGAACCACGTGTCCAGCACGTCTTCGTCGCGGGTCAGGGTTACGCCTTCGCCGGCCTGCTCCTGGGCCTCCGCCTCCGTTTCCGCGACGAAGACATTCCCCGCACCATCGTACCAGGCCGGAATCCGGTGCCCCCACCACAGCTGGCGGCTGACGCACCACGGCTGGATGTTCTCCATCCAGTTGAAGAACGTCTTTTCCCAGGTCTTCGGGACAATCTCGATCTCGCCGCTGCGCACCGCCTCGATCGGCTGCTTCGCCAGCGTGGCGGCATCGACGTACCACTGGTCGGTCAGCCATGGTTCGATCACCACGCCGCCGCGATCGCCGAACGGAGTCTGGATCGTGCGGGGTTCGAAGTCCGCCTCCACCGCCGCGCCGTCCACATCGCGCGTCACGTGGGGAATGAGGAAGCCCGCCTCCTTCATCCGCTGCACCACCAGCGCGCGCGCGTCGAAGCGGTCCATGCCGATGAATTCGGCGGGGATCAGCCCATCTGCCGTCTGGACCACGCGCGCTTCGGCATCGAACATGTTGAGCATGTCGCCCGGCCGGATGCCGGCGCGCTTGCCCACTTCGAAATCGTTGAAGTCGTGCCCCGGCGTGATCTTCACCACGCCGCTGCCGAGTTCGGGATCGGCGTGCTCGTCGGCCACCACCGCGAACCGGCGGCCGGTGATGGGCTGGAGGATTTCCTTGCCGATCACGCCTGCATAGCGTGTGTCGTCCGGATGGACGGCCACGGCCATGTCGGCCAGCATCGTTTCCGGCCGGGTCGTGGCGACCTCGACCGCGCCGGAACCATCGGCGAAGGGGTAGCGGAAGCGCCAGAACCCGCCCTTGGTCTCGCGCGTCTCGACCTCCAGGTCGGAGATCGCGGTCTTCAGCCGCGGGTCCCAGTTCACCAGTCGCTTGTCGCGGTAGATCAGCCCCTTGCGGTGCAGGTCGACGAAGACTTTCGTGACCGCGGCGGTGAAGTGCGGGTCCATCGTGAACTGTTCGCGGCCCCAGTCCATCGAACAGCCGAGCCGGCGCAGTTGGCGCGTGATCGTGCCTCCACTCTCCGCCTTCCACGCCCAGACCTTCTCCACGAAATCCTCGCGTGAATGGTTCGTGCGCTTGTCCTGTCGCTCCTCAAGCTGACGTTCCACGACCATTTGCGTGGCGATGCCGGCGTGATCCGTGCCGACCACCCACAGCGCATCCTTGCCGCGCAGTCGTTCGTACCGGATGACCACGTCCTGCAGCGTGTTGTCGAGCGCGTGGCCGATGTGGAGCGATCCGGTCACATTGGGCGGCGGGTTGACGATCGTGAAAGGCTCGGCCCCCGGCCGATCGGGCCGGAACAGGCCGTTCGTTTCCCAGTGGTCGTACCAGCGCGCTTCGATGGCGGCCGGGTCGAAAGTCTTGTCGAGTGCGCTGGTCATCGCGCCGGGCCATGCCAGCGCCCCCGCGCCCGCGCAACGGCCCAGCGCATCGCGGCGGCCGCTCAGCCGCGCAGGGCACTGAATTTCCGACGCTTGTGACGACGCGCGTTTCGCCGCATACGCTGGCGCTGCATGATCGACGGGGCGGACTTCACGATAGACGAGGCGAACGGGGGCCGGCGGCTGGCGCTCTCGGGCAACTACCTCGTTTCGACTATCGCCGGTGTCGACCGGCGCCTGCGCGAAGTGGACGGGCCGCTCGATTCGATCGACCTGTCGGCCGTGCGCGAGATAGATACCGTGGGCACATGGGTGGCGCTGGGCGTCGCGCGGCGCACCGGCGCGCGCGTCACCGGCGCCAGCGAACGGGCCGAGCGGCTTATCGAGGCGCTGGCGGGAACGGAGGCGGAGGGCGATGTCGCACCGGATCGCTTGCCATTTTTCGCCCGAGTTTCCTCCGGCGTGGGGGACCGCGTGTTCGCGGCGGGACGCGGCACGACCAACGCGGTCGGCTTCATCGGGCAGTTCCTGCTCGCGGCCGGCACCCTGATTCGCCACCCGCGCCGTTTCCGCACCACCGCCTTCGTTCGCCAGCTGGAATTGGTGGGCGTCTCGGCGCTCGGCATCATCGGGTTGATGAGCTTCCTTATCGGCATCGTGATCGCACAGCAGGGCGCGGTACAGTTGCAGCAGTTCGGCGCCGAATCGCTAACGGTGAACCTCGTCGGCCGCATCACCTTGCGCGAACTGGGCGTGCTGATGACCGCGATCATGGTCGCCGGCCGATCGGGCAGCGCCTTCGCGGCGCAGATCGGCACGATGAAGCTGACCGAGGAAGTGGACGCGATGCGCACGATCGGCATCTCGCCGATGGAAGCCCTGGTCATGCCGCGCGTACTGGCGGTCACGTTCATGATGATCATGCTTGGCTTCTATTCGTCGTGCATGGCGATCATCGGGGGCGCGGTCGTGGGCGAACTGGCGCTGGGCATTCCGTTCGGCACGTTCCTTGCGCGGGTCAAGGATGTCGTGCCGATCTACGACTTGTGGGTCGGGCTGGTGAAGGCGCCGGTGTTCGGCCTGATCGTGGGAATGACCGGCTGTTACCAGGGCATGAAAGTCAAAGGGAACTCGGAAGAGGTCGGCCTTAGGACGACCAATGCCGTCGTCTTCGCGATCTTCACGGTCATCGTGCTCGACGCGTTTTTCGCCGTGTTCTTCACTAACATAGGTTGGGCATGAGCGACCCGCGCGATTCCGGCCCGCCCGACGACCAGGCGGTTACGCCCGGCCTGTTCGAGGATTTCGGGGATCCCGACGTCAACAGCCGCTACGAACGGTTCCGGGGCGAATATCCCATCGTCGTGGAGGGGCTTACCAACCGCTTCGGCGAACAGACGGTGCACGAAGACCTGTCGCTCAAGGTCCGGCGGGGCGAGATCCTGGGTGTTGTCGGCGGATCGGGCACGGGCAAGTCCGTCCTCATGCGCTCCATCATCGGGTTGCAGACGCCCACAGAAGGGCATGTCGAGGTGTTCGGCCGGTCGCTCACCGACGGGGACCCAGAAGAAGTGGTGGGCGTGCGCAATCGCTGGGGCGTGCTGTTCCAGGGAGGGGCTCTGTTCTCCACCCTGACAGTCGGCGAGAACGTGGAAGTGCCGCTGAAGCAGTTCTATCCCGACATCGCGCCCGACCTGATGCACGAGATCGCCCGGTACAAGGTCATGCTGACCGGCCTCCCCGAAGAAGCTGTCGCGAAATACCCGGCCGAACTTTCGGGCGGGATGCGCAAGCGCGCCGGCCTCGCCCGCGCGCTGGCGCTGGATCCGGAATTGTTGTTCCTTGACGAGCCCACGGCCGGCCTCGACCCGATCGGCGCCGCGGCGTTCGATGTGCTGACGCGCGACCTGCAACGCGCCCTGGGGCTGACGGTGTTCCTCATCACGCACGATCTCGATACCCTGTACGAAATTTGCGACAGGGTGGCGGTGCTGGCGGATCGCAGGGTCATCGCGGTCGGGACGATTCCCGAACTGCTCGAAACCGACCATCCGTGGATCGAGGAATATTTCAACGGTCCACGCGGCCGCGCCGCCCAGGCGAGCCAGGCGCGCGCCAAATCGTTGGACAAGTCCGCGCCGCGCGGGGCATAGGAACAAGCGCATGGAAACAAGGGCCAATCACATCTGGGTGGGAGCGGTGACGCTGTTCCTGCTGGCGGCTCTCGCGGTGTTCATCGTCTGGCTCGCCGGTATCAACAAAGGCGCACAGAACGATTACGACATCTTCTTCCAGCAGTCGGTGGAAGGGCTGGCGAACGGGAGCCAGGTCAGCTTTGCCGGTGTGCCGGCCGGCCAGGTCAAGCAGATCGCGCTGTGGGAAAAGGACCCGCAGTTCGTCCGCGTGCGTATCGCCGTGAATGAAGAGGTGCCGATTCTGGTCGGCACAACGGCCACGATCCAGGGCAGCTTCACCGGGGTTTCGACGATCCTGCTGGACGGGGCACGCAGCGGCGCGCCGCCGATCACCTGCGAGACCACCGCTTGCACCGAAGGTGTGCCGATCATTCCGCCCAAGGCCGGCGGCTTCAGCGCGATCCTCTCAAACGCGCCGCTACTGCTGGAACGGCTGGCCACGCTGACCGAGCGGCTGACGGTGCTGATGTCGGACCGCAACCAGGCCTCGATCGCCGGCATTCTGGCCAACACCAACCAGATGACGGCGGACCTTTCGCAGGCAACGCCGCAGGTACAGCGCACTATGGCCGAGTTGCAGGTGACCTTGCGCGAAGCGGCCGAGTCCCTCGACCAGTTCGAAAAGGTGATGGGATCGACCGATCGCCTGCTCAACCAGGAAGGCCAGAGTCTGGCCGCGCAGCTGCGCACCACGCTGACCTCGGCAGACGGGGCGGCCAAGTCGCTGTCCGCGACGCTGGAGGACGCCCGACCCGCCGCGCGCCAGCTTACCGAAAGTACGCTTCCGGCGGCCGAGGCGACCATCCGCGACTTGCGTGAAACCAGCCGTTCGCTGCGCGCGATCACCGAAAAGATCGAAAGCCAGGGGGCGGGCGGCCTGATCGGCGGGCAGAAGCTGCCTGACTACGAACCGGAATGAGAAACCCGATGATCACTATGAAATCCGGATCGATCCTGTTGGGCAGCCTGCTGCTGGCCGGCTGCATCAGCTTCGGCGGCAAGGTGCCCGAAAGCCTGTTGAGCCTGACGCCGACTCAAACGGTCGCGGCCGGGACCACGATCAGCGGCGACATTGCGCAGGCGATCGCAGTTGAAGAACCGGTGACGCCCCAGCGCCTCGCGGTCAATCGCGTGCCGGTGCAGGTGGACGACACACAGATCGCCTACGTCAAGGATGCGGTGTGGGTGGACAAGCCTTCGCGCCTGTTCCGCCGCCTGCTGGGCGAAACCATCCGTGCGCGGACGGGCCGGCTGGTGATCGACAACAACGATCCGGCGCTCACCCCCACGTACCAGCTTCGCGGCACGCTGATCGATTTCGGCTATGACGCGCGCACTTCGTCCGTCGTCGTCACGTTCGATGCCGTGCGCGACGTGAATGGCAGGCAGGTGACCACCCGCCGGTTCTCCGCGACGGTGCCCAACGTCCTGCCCGAAGCGGCTCCGGTGGGCGCGGCGCTCAACACCGCGGCCAACGACGTGGCGGGCCAGGTCGCCGACTGGATCGGCTGACCTAAACCGAGTTGCGGCCTCCGCGCCGCGCGCCACGATTGCCAGCTCTGGCCGATCCTGCTAGCGAGCGCTTGTCATCTGGGGAGTAGCCCGCCGCGCCCCGCGCGGTTCCTTGCGTCAACACACTCGATCGAGAGATCGTGGCGCAAGGGGACGGTACGCCGTCTGGACGAGACCAATGGCATCATCGTTTTCGCCTGGCCGGGCGGAACGCGGTGGTGCCGTTTGTCGTCTCGATCGCCCGGCCCGGAGACTGTTCATGGACGCGCTTTTGACTTCCACCGCGGTCGTGGCCCTGGCCGAGATCGGCGACAAGACGATGCTGCTCGCGATCGTTCTCGCCGCGCGGTTCCGTCGGCCACTGCCGGTCGTGCTGGGCATCCTGGTGGCAACGCTGGCCAACCATGCCATTGCGGCGTGGTTGGGCCAGGCAGTCGCGGGCCTGCTCGACGGCGCGTGGTTCCGCTACGCGGTGGGCGCCGGCTTTATCGCGATGGCGGCTTGGACATTGGTGCCCGACAAGCTGGACGCTGAGGATGCACCGCGACCGGCGCGCTACGGCGCTTTTCTCACCACGCTGATCGCGTTCTTCATCGTGGAGATGGGCGACAAGACGCAGATCGCCACCATCGCGCTGGGCGCCCGCTATCAGGACCTGGTGGCAGTGGCGGCGGGAACGACAATCGGGATGATGATCGCCAACGTGCCGGCGGTGTTCCTGGGCGACCGCATCGTGGAGAAGGTGCCGCTGAAGACGGTGCGCGTGATTGCCGCGCTGTTGTTCCTCGCCATCGGCATCTGGGTGTTCGTGGAAACCGCGCTGCGCTAGCCGGCGCGGGCGGCCCGGGCGAAGGCCGCGGCGTGGAGGAAGGCGCGCGCACGCTGCTTGCGGCGCGCTTCGGCCTCTGGCTCAACGCCCCACAATTCCGCCTGCCAGGTTTCCTCTAACTCCGCGGCGTCCCACAAGGCTTGCGGGTCCGCGTCGACCTCGAGCGCTCCCAGCCCGACGCACAGCGAGGCAGAGAGCGCAGTCATGACCTCAAGCGCGGCGAGGGTGAACGGATCGATCGTGGTCAGCCGCGCCCGCAGTCGATCGAGGGTGTCCGACGGCTGCGAGCGATGGATGATACCACTGACGCGGTCCATCCGCACGCCCTCGCGTGCCTCGAACGCTGCGACGAGCGGTTCCCAGACCTCCCACTGGCGCCGGTGGAGCGCTTCGTCAGGGTCGGCACGGTAGCACAAGGTGTCGCTCTCGGCGTAGCGCAACAGCTTGGCGATCACTGCCTCGGGATCGCTCGTCACGCTGTCGATTGCATGATCGGCCATGTCGCGCGCGGGAAAGCCGGTCGTGTCGACGGTCTCGCCCTGCGCGCGCCATTCCGCCGCCAGCATCTCCGCCAGCGCGCGCGTGGGCACGATCTGCGGCGCGCCGCCCTGGGTGCGGATGGCGCGCCCGTCCAGCGCGACCTGCCAGCCGCCGCCCGCCTGCTGGATGGCAACCTCGTTCCAGAAGCGCTTCATTGGGGCGGGGTCCGCCAAAGGCGCGCGAGGAGGAAGGGCGCCAGGAACACGTCCACCAGCCCCAGCCCCAGGAAGGCCCAGCCGGCGGAGCGTGGCCAGTCGATTTGACCTTCGATCACCAACAGGCCGAGCACCACCAGAACGGCGCCGAGTACCCGGTGGAATGCCATGAAATAGAATCGCGCCTTGGCCGGATCGCGCGGCGGCCGGTCGTTCGTCATGCAAGCAGGTCCTTCAGTTCGGCCGGGGTTGCAGCGACTGCCTCGGCACCGGCTTCCCGCAATTCGTCCGCCGCGTGATAGCCCCAGGCGACGCCGATGGCGCGGACGCCGGCGGCGCGGGCCATTGCCATGTCGAAGCTGGTGTCGCCGATCATCACGGTGTCGGTCGGCGCAGCCCCCGCCTCGTGCATCGCCGCGTCCAGCATGGCGGGATCGGGCTTGGACGGATGGCGGTCCGCCGTCTGGAGGGGACCGAACAGGTGATCGATACCGTGTCCGGCGAGGCAGGCAGTAAGCCCGCGATCCGATTTGCCAGTCGCCACCGCCAGAATCCATCCACTTGCGCTCAGGTGCTCGAGCACATCGCGCAGCCCCGCGTAGAGCGGTTCCTCCAGCGCGCCGGTCGCGCGCGCGTGGCGGAATGCCGTCTTGTACGCATCGACCGCGGCCGCCTGCCGCGCCGTGTCAACATCGGGGGCGAGCACGCGCACAGCCTGGGGCAGGCTGAGCCCGACGATCCGGCGGATGGCGTTGCGGTCGGGGCGGGACAGGCCGGCTTCGGCGAAGGCAGTCTCCATTGCGTCGCAGACCGCGG
Organism: Tsuneonella aeria; assembly: GCF_009827495.1. Lineage (NCBI taxonomy): Bacteria > Pseudomonadati > Pseudomonadota > Alphaproteobacteria > Sphingomonadales > Erythrobacteraceae > Tsuneonella > Tsuneonella aeria. The sequence continues at coordinate 1,087,060 of NZ_WTZA01000001.1, read as the reverse complement.
CCTGGCCATCGACCAGCGTTCCGTCGCAATCGAACACCGCCAGCCTCACGCCGCGATCGTCCGCATGAGATGCGCCAGGGCGGCGCGGCCGCTTGCCTCCAGCCCCTCGGCGATCGCCTCGCGATCGGCCGGAGATTTCTTCTGCGACAGCTTGATGGTGGGACGCCACGCCTTCACTTCGAGCGCAAATCCGACGATCCCGGCGTGGAGCGTGCGCCACATATCTGGCGGGGTTTCGTCCGCGCTCCAGCGTGCGCCGCCGAGCCGCCCTTCGTGCCGATCGATCAGCGCGTAGAGCAGGGCGTCGAGCGCTTCCCCGTCCAACCGCCGCACAGGACCTTCCAGTTCCAGCGCGACGTAATCCCACGTCGGCACGGTAGCGCGGTCGGTGTACCAGCGTGGGCTGATGTACCCATCGGGCCCGTTGACTGTGACCAGCGCGGTCTCTCCGGCGAGCCAGCGCGTGAGGGCGTTGCCACGCGCCAGGTGAAACTGCACCACCTCATCACGGTAAATCAGGGGCGTATGCGCGACCCGGGGCCCGTCCGGCGTGGCGGCGAAGACCATGCCGAAGCCCACTTCGTCGATAAGCGTCTCCAGGAGGGCGCGGTCATCGCTGCGGAACAGCGGGTTGGGGTGCATCAGCGCTTGCCCGCCGGCTTTCGCGGCACCTTGGTCTTGCGGGCGTTCCGGCCCCCGGCCGCGCGCGCGTCGGCGCGCCCGCGTCGTGTGGGCCGCTGTTCCTTGCGCGCCTGCTTCGCGTGCTGGCGGGCGGCCTGCTTCTTCTCCTCGCGCGAACGTTCGGGCGGCCCTTCCGTGGGGGAAGCATCGCTGAGCGTGATGTCGAAGCCCATTTGCGTCATGCTGGCTGCGAAATGATCCGGCAGTTCCGCGGTCACGTCGATCTTTCCCCCGTCGGGGCTGTCGATGATCAGTCGCCGTGCATGGAGATGCATCTTGCGGCTGATGCTGCCGGTAAGGAACGCCTCCTGCCCGCCGTATTTGCCGTCGCCCACGATCGGGTGGCCGATCGCCGCCATGTGCGCGCGGAGCTGGTGTGTACGGCCGGTGAGGGGCTCGAGCTCCACCCAGGAAACCGCGTTTCCGGCGCGTTCGACCACGCGGTAACGGGTCCTGGCGGGCTGGCCCGCCTCCTCGTCAACGTGCATCTTCTCGCCGCCGGTGCCTGGCTGCTTGGCCAGCGGCGCTTCAATCAGCCCATGCGCCACGTCCGGCACCCCGGCCACCAGCGCCCAGTAGATCTTCTTCGCACTGCGTCCTGAAAAGCGGCGCGAGAAAAACGCTGCGCTGCCTGGCGTGCGGGCGATCAGCAGCACCCCGCTGGTATCCTTGTCGAGTCGGTGGACGAGGCGCGGGCGCGGTTCCTGCCCGAAGGCATCGAGCAGGCCGTCGACATGGGCGGTCGTCTTGGTCCCGCCTTGCGTTGCGAGGCCGGGCGCCTTGTTCAGCACGATGGCTGCGGGCGTCTGGGCGATGACCATTGCCTCGGCCTCCGCGATCTGCTCCGCCGTCAGCTGGCGAATGGGCTTGGAGGGCTTGCCTTTGGGCAAGTCGCCGCCCGGCGGCACGCGAAGCACCTGCCCGGCGGCGAGGCGGTCTTCCGGCTTCGCACGTTTTCCGTCGACCCTGATCTGGCCCGTGCGCGCCCACCTGCTGACGGTCGCGAAGCCCACCTGCGGGAGGTGCCGCTTGAACCAGCGGTCCAGGCGCACGCCATCGTCGTCGGCCGCGACGGTGAACTGGCGCACGTCGCCACTTGCACCGGCGGCTGGGGTGTTTTCCGAAGTCATGTCAGGCGCATCGCGATAAGTCCGAGATAGAGGCCGGTGAGGCCTGCGAGGACCGACACGGCGGCATAGGCGAACGCGCTCGCCGCCTGCCCCCGTTCGATCAGCAGCATCAGTTCTAGGCTGAAGCTGGAAAAGGTCGTGAAGCCCCCCAGCAGACCCACCCCGATCAGCAGGCGTGCGCCTTCGCGCCCCTCGCCGTGGCGCGCCAGCCAGCCTGCGAGCAGACCCATCGCAAGGCTGCCGATCACGTTGACCGCCAGTGTCGCCCACGGAAACGCCGTCATGGCGGCAGGACCGAAGGCACGGGTCATTCCGCGGCCCACCTGATAACGCAGCAGCGCGCCCGCGCCGCCGCCGGCGAACACCAGGGCGCTGGCCGCCAAGGGGCTGGCGGCAAATGTCGGGGCGGTGGTCATCCTGCCTCGCGCCTTAGCCGCCGCGCCACGCCGTGCATAGGCATCCGCATGCTTTGAACGAACAGGCGCACTTGCAGAATCGCATTCGAGGGGTTAAGGGCGCGCGGCCCGCGGGACATCCGTCATGGATGCCTCGCCCTTTTCGTTATGTTTCCAAGGGCGCATCCCCGCTGTATCCGGCGGGCTCTGCGGCTTTGTTGTGAGGTGTCAGAGTACATGCAAATCATCGTTCGCGATAACAACGTCGACCAGGCCCTGCGCGCGCTCAAGAAGAAGCTGCAGCGCGAAGGCGTTTATCGCGAAATGAAGCTGCGCCGCCACTACGAAAAGCCGAGCGAGAAGCGCGCCCGGGAAAAGGCCGCCGCCGTTCGCCGCGCCCGCAAGATGGATCGCAAGCGCGCGGAGCGTGACGGCACCAAGTAAGGCCGTTTCGCGGTGGGGCCGGGTGATACAGACACCTTGCACCCGGCACATCCCTAAGGCATCGGGGCGCGGCGCAAGTCGCGCCCTTTGCATTTGTGCAGGATCTTTCGATGACCGACATCACCCGCGTTCCCCTGCAGTCCATCGCCCGCGGGTCGCTCACCAAGCTGTGGCTGGCCATCGCGGCGGCGGTATTGCTGGCAGCCGGTCTTGCCTGGGCGGCGCTGCCGGGCGGGGTGGAAGTTGATACGATTGCCGAAGGCACGGGACCTTCTCCGACCGCCGAGGACGTGGTTTTCGTCAAGTACACCGGCAAGCTGGCCGATGGCACGGTGTTCGACCAGTCGCAGGCCCTGCCGTTCCCCACCGGCGGGATCATTCCCGACGGCATGCCGATGCAGGTTTCGGGCGTTGTGCCAGGCTTTTCCGAAGCGCTGCAGAAGATGCAGAAGGGCGGGAAGTACCTGGTACGGATTCCCGCCGACAAGGCCTATGGCGCCTCGCCGCCTCCGGGCGCGCCGATTCCTCCCAACGCCGATCTCGTGTTCGAGGTCGAACTCGTGGATTTCATGAGCGAGGCTGACGCGCAGCGCCGGTTCCAGGTGTTGCAGCAGATGATGCAGGGCCAGCAGCAGGGCGCTCCGGGCCAGCCCGCGCAGCCCCAGGCGGGCGCGCCCTCCGCACCGCAATAATCACGCAATTTCACCGATCGATCAGCCTTTGCTCATGCCTGCGGCTGGTCAGAACGCTAACCCGAGCGGCAATTGCTGAAGGGGGAACGCATGGCGACCGAATCGGAACTGCGTGAAGAATGGCCGCTGCGGCCGTGGTATCTTGCCGGCCTCCTGGCCCTGGCAGGCCTCGGCATTCATTTCGCGAGCGGCGGGCGGGGGCCTGACACCGGCGTACCCTGGCGCGCTGCGCTCTCGGCGCTGCTCTTCTTCGGGCCGATGGCCTTTGCCTTTACGGCGGATCGGGATCGGTGGAAGGGGCCGCTCGCGTTCGCCGCCGTCGTCGGTCTCGTCATGGCAGGGCTCGCATGGCGCGCGGTGGGGGGCGGCGATTCCTACGCAACGCCGCATTTTGCGTTCATCGCCGGTCTGATCGCGACGGGCATCGCGGTGCCCCTGTTCCAGAGCGGGTTTCACCGCACGCGATTCGATACGCCATACGCGCAAATACACGGTCATGCCTGGCGCGATGCGATCGGGGCGGCAGGCGCGCTTGCCTTCACCGGTGCGTCCTGGCTCCTCCTGCTCGTGCTGAGCGAACTGTTCCACCTCTTGCGGATCGACGTGCTGCGAGACCTTATGCGTGAAGGCTGGTTCGGCTGGACGTGGTCGGGCGCGGCATTCGGCGCCGCACTGGGCGTTTTGCGGAACGAGGCGCGCATCATCGGCACGCTGCAGCGCGTGGTGATGGTCATCATGTCGATCCTTGGCGTGCCGCTGGCTCTAGCCCTGGTGGTGTTCCTGGTGGCGATGGCGGTTTCCGGGCCGGATGTGCTGTGGTCCGCCACGCGGAGCGCCACCCCCGTATTGCTGACATGCGCCGCCGGGGCATGGCTCATCGCCAACGCGATCATCCGCGACACCGACGCGGAGATGAGCGGCAACCGCGCCCTGCGTGCCGCGGGCATGGTGCTCGTCCTCGTGGTCCTGCCGCTGACGGCCTTTGCGGCATTCTCGCTGGGGACGCGCGTTGCGCAACACGGGCTCAGCCCGGAGCGCCTGTGGGGTCTTATCGCCATCGCGGTCGCCTGTGCTTATGGCCTCGCCTGGTTCGTCGCGGTTGTGCGCGGCTGGCGCGGCGGCGCGTGGCTGGACCGCGTGCGTCAGGCGAACTTACACCTGGCGGCGGTGGTCTGCGTCGTCGCGCTGGTGCTCTCGCTGCCACTGGTGGACTTCGGCGCGATCAGCGCGCGCAACCAGGTCGCGCGTCTGGAAAGCGGCGCGGTGAGCGCGGAAGATTTCGACTACGCCGCGCTGCGCTGGGATTTCGGCGACGCGGGTCGCAGGGCCTTGCGCGCTCTGGCCGAAAGCAAGGACGGTGCCATCGCCAGCAAGGCGCGCGAGGCACTGGCACTCGCCGCGCGGCCCTATCCCTCGTTCGACCGTTCGACAGTCCCAGACTTCCGCCTGCGGATGCAGGTGCCCGATGCGGCGCTGGAGCGGGCGATCCGCCGTTATTTGCAGGCAAATCCGTGGATGTGCCCCGACTTCTGCGTGGCTGTGGACACCGGCACTGCAGGCGGGGCCCGATCGGTTGCGCTGGTCACGCCCACGGGGGTGCAGTTGGCGCGCTTCCGCACGTCGGACCTCGTCCCGTTCCCGCCCGACCCCGTCGCCGCGCCCCCCGCCGTGGCGGAACTGGAAAACGCGCGGGTCGAGTTGCGCACACGGCCGATGCGGCAGATCTACGTCAACGGGCGGGCTGTGGGTGGGCCATTCGAGTAAGCGACGCGGGGGCGCTTGAAGGACCGGGCGCGCGCCGCTAACGCCCGGCCATGTCCGTTACCCGCGAAACTGTTGCCAAGATCGCCAGCCTGGCGCGCATCGAGATGGATGCGCCGGCGCTCGATCACATGGTGCCCGAATTGAACGCTATCCTCGATTGGGTGGAACAACTGGGAGAAGTGGACACCAGCGGCATCGAACCGATGACCGCGGTGATCCCGAACACCCTGCGGCTGCGCGACGACGTGGTCGATGCCGATCCGCTGACCGGCGGCGGCATTCGCGAAAAGGTTCTGGCAAACGCGCCGGCGGCCGAACACGGCTTCTTCGGCGTGCCGAAGGTGATCGAGTGATGCATCCACCTGTCGGCGTTCGCCCGGTGGCTTTCGACAGGCCGTCTTTCTCGCTCGTTACGGCGCCAGGCCTGGATCGCCACTCCCGCAAATTCGGCACGAACGGAATCCTGCCATGAGTGATGTGACCGACCTGGGCGTCAAGGCGATCCGTGACGGCGTAGCCGCCGGAACCTTCACCGCGCGCGAAGTGGCCGAGGCCTTTAACGCCAATGTCGCGGCGGCGCAGGATGCGCTGAACGCATTCATCGTCGCCACGCCGGACAAGGCGCTGGAGGCTGCCGACGCGGTCGACGCGGCCCGCGCGAAGGGCGAAACGCTTGGCATCATGGCTGGCGTGCCAATCGGCATGAAAGACCTGTTCGCCACCGAAGGGGTGCAGACCACCGCGGCGAGCCACATGCTCGAAGGGTTTATCCCGCAATACGAAAGCACCGTTTCGGCCAACCTGTGGCGCGCCGGCGCGGGGATGCTGGGCAAGCTCAACCTCGACCAGTTCGCTATGGGCTCGTCGAACGAGACCAGCCATTTCGGCAACGTGGTCAGCCCCTGGCGGCGGAATGATGGCGGCAACGCGCCCTTAGCGCCGGGCGGATCCTCGGGCGGTAGCTCGGCCGCAGTCGCGGCGCGGCTGTGCCCGGCGGCGACCGGGACTGACACCGGCGGATCGATCCGGCAGCCCGCCGCCTTCACCGGTATTTCGGGCATCAAGCCCACGTATGGCCGGTGCAGCCGCTGGGGTGTCGTCGCGTTTGCCAGCAGCCTCGATCAGGCCGGCCCGATGGCGCGTGACGTGACGGATTGCGCCATCATGCTGGAAGCGATGGCTGGTTTCGATCCCAAGGATGCGACCAGCCTCGACTTGCCCGTGCCGCAATGGGAGGCGTCACTCGATCCCGACATGCGGGGCAAGCGGATCGGCATTCCGCGCGAATACCGGATGGACGGCACCGACTCTGAAATCCTCAAGAGCTGGGACGATGGCATTGCCTGGATGCGGGACGCCGGCGCCGAGATCGTCGAGGTGAGCCTGCCGCACACCAAATACGCATTGCCTGCCTATTACATTGTCGCCCCCGCCGAAGCGTCGAGCAACCTCGCCCGCTACGACGGGGTGCGGTATGGCCTGCGCGATCTGCCAACCGGCGCCGGCCTGCAGGACATGTATGCCGCCACGCGCGCCGCCGGGTTCGGGGACGAGGTCAAGCGCCGCATCCTCATCGGCGCTTATGTGCTGAGCGCGGGCTTCTATGACGCGTATTACAACCAGGCCCAGCGCGTCCGCACGCTGATCGCCGCTGACTTCGCCGCGGCGTTCGAGGTATGCGACCTCATCCTGGCGCCCACTACCCCGACGGCCAGCTTCGCGCTGGGCGAAAAGATGGACGATCCGCTGGCGATGTACCTCAACGACGTGTTCGCCGTGCCGGCCAGCCTTGCAGGTCTGCCCGCGATGAGCGTGCCGGCCGGGCTCAATGGCCAGGGTCTGCCCCTGGGGTTGCAGCTGATCGGCCGCGCCTTTGACGAACAGGGCGTGCTGAACGCCGGGCTCGCCATCGAACAGCGCGCCGGCTTCACTGCCCGGCCCGAACGGTGGTGGTAGAAACGAACGATGTGGGGGCCACGAATACTGCCCCGGGCGCAACTACCGCGTCGATTCTTTCTTCACCGCGATCACGTATTGCATCGCCGTGAATCGCTCCAAAAGGCCGAAGGTCGCGGCGTTGAAGTAACGCCCCTTGCGCCGCCCGATATTGGCCTGAACCGCCTGCAGCTTGAGGCCGGAGCAGGTGGCCAGCGCGATGGCGCTGTGGCGCGTGAACCAGCGCAAATGGGTGCGATCGCGGATACCAGCATCCTCGTAATCGAAGCGGCCACGCAGGAGCAGCGGTGCGACAACTTCCCACGCGCTCATGTTGGGCACGCTTATGATCATGGTGCCCTGATCTGTCATGGCGCGATCGAGCGCGTGGACGGTGCGCCACGGGTCCTTGAGATGTTCGAGGACGTCGAGCGCCAGGATCGTGTCGAACGGGCCGTTGCGCACCAGCGCGTCTTCCAGCGCGGCGTGATCGTCGAAATCGACCGCTTCGCCGTCGACGCCGGGCAGGCGATGTTCGGCCACCTGGTCGAGCAGCACGGCGCGCGTGGCGCGGCCCTGCGCGCACAACGCGGCCGATGTTGCACCCCTTCCTCCACCGAAATCGAGTACCGCCCCCGCGTTCGCCGGCACCAGCGGCAACACGTCGCGGCGAACCAGATCGTGGTAATCGGAGCGGAATGCCATAAGTTCGTGGTCACGCGTGTCGGGAATCTGCGCGACACAGGGCTAGCGTCGGCTCGCTCCAATCCGTAAAGCGCTGGGCAGAGCCTGTCCAGCAGACCAGAACGGTTGCCCCAAACACAATGAACACATCGACTTACCGCATCCACGGCGCAACCGGCGAATGGGAGGTCGTGATCGGCCTCGAAGTTCACGCCCAGATCACTTCGGCCGCCAAGCTGTTCTCCGGCGCCGCAACCGCCTTCGGTGCGGAGCCCAACTGCCAGGTCAGCCTGGTCGATGCGGCCATGCCCGGCATGTTGCCGGTCCCCAACCGCGAATGCATCCGCCAGGCGGTGCGGACGGGCATGGCGATCGAGGCAGAGATCAACCGGTGGAGCCGGTTCGATCGCAAGAACTACTTCTACGCCGATCTGCCGCAGGGATACCAGATCAGCCAGCTCTACCACCCGCTGGTGGGCGAAGGCGCGCTGACGATCGAGGCGGACGAGAAAGCCGGCATTCCCGCTGACAAGCGGATCGGCATCGAACGCATCCATGTGGAACAGGATGCCGGCAAGCTGATGCACGATCAGCATCCGAGCATGTCCTATGTCGATCTCAACCGCAGCGGCGTCGCGCTGATGGAAATCGTCAGCCGCCCGGACATGCGCTCCCCCGCCGAGGCGGGTGCCTATGTGCGCAAGCTCCGCAGCATCCTGCGCTATGTCGGCAGCTGTGACGGGAACATGGAGGAAGGCTCCATGCGCGCCGACGTCAACGTTTCCGTGCGCCGGCCGGGTGCGCAGTTCGGCACCCGGACGGAGACGAAAAACGTCAATTCCGTCCGCTTCGTCATGGCGGTGATCGAGCAGGAGGCTCGCCGCCAGGTGGACCTGATCGAGGATGGCGGCGCCGTGGTGCAGGAAACGCGTCTCTACGATCCGGATCGTAATGAGACCCGCTCCATGCGCAGCAAGGAAGACGCGCACGATTATCGTTACTTCCCCGATCCCGATCTCCTGCCGCTGGAGCTGGACGAAGCGTTCCTGGACGATTGCCGGGCGAGCTTGCCGGAACTGCCCGATGCCAAGCGGCGGCGCTATATCGAACAGCTCGGCCTCAGCCCCTACAATGCCGGGCAGCTCACCGCCGAGGTCGAGGGGTTTCGGCGCTTCGAAGGGCTGCTGGCGGCGACTGCGGAGGCGCTCGGGAAACCGGAGAGCGACGTCGCGACACAGGTCGCCAACTGGACGCTGTCGATCGCGCCGGGCGTCATGAAGGCGCTGGGCCGCGATGCGGACCCGGCGCACAACACGCCCGCCGCGAGCGCGGCAATCCTGAAGATGCAGGCCGCGGGCGAGATCAGCGGCGGGCAGGCGAAGGAGATCTACGAGATCGTGCTCCGCACCGGGCGCGGGCCGGAGGAGATCGCCGAAACCGAAGGGCTGCGCCAGCAGTCCGATACTGGCGCGATCGAGGCGGTCATCGCCGGGGTTCTGGCCGCCAACGAAGACAAGGTCGCCGAATACCGCGGTGGCAAGGACAAGCTGTTCGGCTTTTTCGTCGGCCAGGCGATGAAGGCCATGCAGGGCAAGGGCAATCCCGCCGTCGTCAACCAGTTGCTGAAGGGCGCGCTGGGCACCCCCGACTGACCGCTTGATGCGCCTGCGTCAGGCGGCGGACTGGCGCGGCGGCGTGGCCCATTCCAGCCGGTTGCGGCCGCGCGATTTCGCGGTCAGCAGGGCCAGTTCGGCCGCGCGCAGGCAGGTGTCCGCATCGCCTCCGAACGGGGCGAGTCCCGCGCTCGCCGTCAATCGATGGCTGTCGCGGAGACCCAGGTTCATCGAGCCGATCTCGTCGATTACCCGCCGGCATGCGGCACTCGCCTGTTCGGCACCGGCTTCGGGCAAGAGCACGCCGAACGTGCCCCCGTCGATCCGGCTGAGGATGTCGTCGGGCTGCAGCAGTGCCCGCAGCAACCGGGCGAACGCGACCAGCACCCGGTCGCCCCCGCTGTGCCCGTGGCGCAGATTGACGGCGCGGAAGTGATCGAGATCGAACAGGGCGAGGTGGCCGGCGGCGCCATCCTCCAGCAGATGGGCCAGCATCCGCACGAACGCACCGCGGTTCGTGAGGCGGGTCAACGGGTCGGTCATCGTCACGGCGAACAGCCGGTCCTCCAGAGCGCGCCGATCGGCAATGGAGCGCAGGATGCCAACCGCGCCAGTGGCGCCGGGAAGTCCGCCCAGTCTCAGTTCCATCGCCTCGGCCGTGCCGTCCGGCCGGTTCACCAGAACCTCCATCCATCCCGATCCCGGTTTTCCGGCAAGCGCGGCGGCGTGTTCAGCCACCACGAAATCCGCGTAGGAAGGGTGGATGAGATCGAGCAGGTGTCGACCACGCGGGTTTTCCGGCCAGGCCTGGTCAGGAGTCGTGTACCCGGCAACCGCATGAACGATCCGGCCGCGGCGATCGGTTCGCATGACCAGATCGGTCGGGCTGTTCGCAACCAGCCGATACAGGGCCGAGCATTCGCCCGGCGACAATGTGCCCCACATTCGAATCAGCCCCCCGATCCAGGCGAGTCGCTCGGGTTCCCGGCACGAACGACAGCGCTAAAACTCAAGTCGGCGTAAGACGAAGCTAACGCCAAGTTCGCTCGGACAAGATCCCTACGCCCGAGGTTTACAAATCAGAGTTAGCTGCGCCGTTATGTCAACCTAACGAACTGTTTTAGCAACATAAATCATGATTCGTTAACGATGTTGTTCTTTTGCCAATTCAGTGACGAACGCAATAGAAATCGGGGTATAACTTCCTAGAGCTCGATCATGATGCGTACGCGTGACGGTTCCACGCCATACGCCTCTGCGATGCGGCGTCGGCTTCCATCGAGTATTTCCGGCGATCCTGATGGAGACGGTTCGAGCCCGCCCGGAGTGACGCCCAGTGCTTCGGCCAAGGCGCTCAACCGCCGGTCCGCGGGACGGGACTTGCCGTGTTCCCAGGCCCACACGGTGGGCTTGCTGACGCCAAGGCGGTTCGCGATGTCTGCCAGCGACAATCCCCGTTCCCGACGCAGACGGTGGAGGCGCTGGCCGAAATCTTCAGGCAGCGTGTCGGGTGCCGGGGTTCCCGACGCCTCGCCGCGCAACTGCGCCGCCGCCAGGGCCGCCGCGCCCAGCGGCTGGTCAAACCGGCATCCGTACATCGGCGCGTCCGCCCAAATGACGGTCGCCTCCGTTATGCCGGTCTCGGGAAGCTCGACCGCGAAGCGTGACCCGGCCTCGAGCGACTCATCCGTCTGGATCAGCAGCCCGGTCGCCGAAAGGTTATGGACCGTGACGGCTGCCGCATTGCCCTGCGCGAACCGGCCGCTCACCCCCAGCCGTAGGGCGCGCCGCGAAGCGTCCCTGCGATCAGCGGCTTCCACATCTTCAAATGCGGCTTCGAATGTCACCTGCGATCCCTCGTGCGATTGTTTTGCGCACGTTCGGGGATCGGAGTTAAGACAAGGTTAGTTTCTCAGCCCGCCGGTCGCGTGTGAGGCTCGACCCGCCGGATCATCCCTTCCTGCGCCACGCTCGCCACCAGGCGGCCGCCCTGGAATATCTGTCCGCGATTGAATCCGCGGCTTCCGCCCGACCATGGGCTGTCGCAGGAGTACAGGAGCCACTCGTCTGCCCGGAACGGGGCGTGAAACCAGATCGCATGATCGAGGCTGGCGCTTTTCACCTCCCCGCGCATCCACGACAGGCCGTGTGGCATGACGCTGGTGCCCAGCAACTGCATGTCGCTGAGGTATGCGAGCACCGCGCGATGGATGGGCTGATCGTCCGGCAGCGGTGCGCGGGCACGAAACCATGCGTGCTGCACCGGTTCCAGCGGCTCTTCGTTCAGCCAGTGCCGGCCGGTGGTGGACTTGATTTCGATGGGACGGGCCTCGGTAAACCAGTGACGGACCTTTTCCGGCATGCGATCGGCGACGCGGAGGCGGAGGATTTCGTCGCTTTCCAGCTCGTCCGGCCCGGGCACTTGCGGGGGTTCGGCGCGCTGGTGCTCCAGGCCGGGCTGGTTTTTCTGGAAACTGGCGGTGAGGTTCAGGATCGGCTGCATCGCACCGTCCGGCCCCGGCTGGCTGGCGACCACGCGGCGGTTGGAGAAGCTGCCGCCGTCGAGTTGACGGTCCACCGTCAGTTCGATCGGATGGTCCTCGTTGCCGCCGCGCAGGAAATAGGCGTGAAGCGAATGGGCCGCGCGATCCGCGCTCACGGTGCGCTCCGCCGCAATCAGCGCCTGTGCGATGACCTGCCCGCCGAATACGCGGCCGACGCCGCCCTTCTTGCGTGGACCTTCGAAGCAGTCCTCTGCAAGCGGCGCCGGATTCAGCAGGGCGACGAGATCGGCAACGAGTTGCTCGTCGCTTGGCGTGGGGACGGTCTGACTGGTCATCGCCGATCGCATTGGGCGGGCTTTACGTTTCCGTCAACCGCCCGGGCGTGACCATCGTCCGCTGGCCGTTGGCTCGAGGCCGCGATGAAAAAAGCCCCGCCCCGTGGTGCACGGGGCGGGGCGATCTTCACTGGCGGTGCGGCGCGCTTACTATTGCGCCGCGTAGAGTGCCGCGAGGAGCAGAAGTGCCACGATGTTCGTGATCTTGATCATCGGGTTCACTGCCGGGCCGGCGGTGTCCTTGTAGGGATCGCCCACCGTGTCGCCGGTCACCGCGGCCTTGTGGGCTTCGCTACCCTTGCCGCCGTGGTGGCCGTCCTCGATGTACTTTTTCGCGTTGTCCCACGCTCCGCCGCCGGCTGTCATCGACAGCGCCACGAACAGTCCGCCCACGATCACGCCCAGGAGCAGCGCCCCCAGCGCGGCAAAGCCGTTGGCCTGCCCGGCGATGGCAGTGATCGCGAAATAGACCACGATCGGCGCCAGCACCGGCAGCATCGAGGGGACAATCATCTCCTTGATGGCTGCCTTGGTGACGAGATCGACCGTGCGGGCATAGTCAGGCTTCGATTCGAACGTCATGATGCCGGGGTTGGCGCGGAACTGTTCGCGCACATCCTTCACCACGTCACCCGCCGCGCGCCCGACCGCGGTCATGCCCATCGATCCGAACAGGTACGGCAGCAGCGCGCCGAGCAGCAGCCCGACGATCACGTAGGGGTTCTCCAGGCTGAAATCGACGGTAAGGTCGGGGAAGAACTCCCTCAAGTCGGTGGTGTAGGCGGCGAACAGGACCAGCGCGGCGAGGCCGGCCGATCCGATGGCGTAGCCCTTGGTAACCGCCTTGGTGGTGTTGCCCACTGCGTCGAGCAGGTCCGTCTTCTCGCGCACGCTGTCGTCGAGCCCTGCCATTTCGGCGATGCCCCCGGCATTGTCGGTGACGGGGCCATATGCGTCGAGCGCGACGACCATCCCGGCCAGCGCAAGCATCGCGGTCGCGGCATAGGCAATGCCGATGAGGCCCGCGAGCTGATAAGCAATCACGATGCCCGCCACGATCACCAGCGTGGGGAGCGCGGTCGCTTCCATGCTGATGGCCAGGCCCTGGATCACGTTGGTGCCGTGGCCCGTCTCAGATGACTTGGCGATCGAGCGTACCGGACGGTAGTTCGTGCCCGTGTAGTATTCGGTGATCCAGATGATCAGGCCGGTGATGACCAGGCCCAGCAGCGCGCACCAGAACAGGTCCATCGCGCTGAAGGTCGTCGTCCCCGCGGTAAGCTGCGTGTCCATGCCGCCGAGCGCGGCGGTGAACGCCCACCAGATCGCCGGAATGGCAAGGACGGCGCTGACGAGGAAGCCCTTGTACATGGCCCCCATCACGTTCTTTCCGCCGCCCAGGCGCACGAAATAGGTGCCGATGATCGAAGTGACGATGCACACGCCGCCGATCAGGAGCGGCAAGCTCATCATCGGCATCAGGAGGTCGCCCAGCGTACCCATCAGCAGGGCGGTGAGCACCATCGTTGCACCCACGGTGACGACGTAGGTCTCGAACAGGTCGGCCGCCATGCCGGCGCAGTCGCCCACGTTGTCGCCGACGTTGTCGGCAATCACCGCGGGGTTGCGCGGATCGTCTTCCGGGATGCCCGCTTCGACCTTGCCGACGAGATCCGCGCCGACGTCCGCCGCCTTGGTGAAGATGCCGCCGCCCAGGCGCGCGAAGATCGAGATCAGCGACGCGCCAAATGCGAGCGCCACGAGGGCGTCGATCACAACGCGGTCGTTTGGCGCGTAACCCATCGTGCTCGTCAGGATCCAGAAGAAGACCGCGATGGCGAGCAGGGCGAGGCCTGCCACCAGCAGGCCGGTGATCGCGCCGGCGCGGAAGGCCATGGTCAGCCCCGGCTGCAAACCGGTGCTGGCAGCCTGCGCCGTGCGGACGTTGGCGCGAACGGAAATATTCATGCCGATGAAGCCGGCCACGCCGGACAGGATCGCGCCGACCACGAAACCGGTGGCGGAGATCGTCCCCAGGAACACTGCCACCAGCACGGCAACGACAATGCCCACTACGGCGATCGTGAGGTACTGGCGGCGCAGGTATGCCTGTGCCCCTTCCTGGATGGCCGCGGCAATTTCCTGCATCTTGGCGTTGCCGGCCGAGGCGCCGAGCACCTGGCGGCTTGTGACGACGCCATAGACGACCGCCAGCGCGCCGAGAATTATCGATATCAGAACTAGATCCACGGCAAAGTCCCCTCCTGCTTACGTGGAAAATCGCCGCGTCTCCCAACACGGCGAAGAGATGGCGAGCATAGGGCAGCGACTCGGACGCGCAAGTGCCAAAAAGGCGCAGATTTTCTCCGCAATTTACGCGCCGTGCGCATACCCCAGGCGATCGCCGTCCGGCGGCGGGACACCGTCGATCAGCAGGGGCGCGCCGCCATGGGGGCGCACGGTGCCGATGCGGTGCGCGGCGAGGGGCGGTGTCAACCGTTGAGGCAGGGTGAAGAGCAGCTGGTAATCGTCACCCCAGCGCAGCGCGTCGGCGCGACGGTCCTCGGGCGCGGCCAGGGGTACGTCCGCCCCGGCAATGTCGATCGTCACTCCGCTGGCAGCAGCCATCCGGCTCGCATCGAGCAGGACACCGTCCGAGACATCCATGATCGCGCTGACGAACGGCGCCAGCGCGCGACCTTCGGCCAGCAGCGGGCGAGGGCGGCGATAGGCCGTGCTGTTTCCGCCCGTGCCATCGCGCAACGCCTCGAACCCCATCATCGCAGCGCCGACCGGTCCGGTGATCCACACTTCGTCGCCGGCCCGCGCACCGCTGCGGGCCGGAACCGGCCGATGCGTGGCCCGGCCGATGGCGGTGAGGCCAATCGCGCGCGGCGCCCCTCCCGCGACCGTGTCCCCACCGAGCAGCGGAACGCCAAACGCATGGAATACCTCGCGGAGGCCGTCCACGAATCGCGCATCGCCATCGCCCAGCATGTGTCCGAGCAGCACACCCAAAGGTTCGGCGCCCTTGGCGGCGAGGTCGGACAGGTTTACCGCAACGAGCTTCCACGCGACGTCCGCCATGTCCTGACCGGCCAGCCAGTGCACCCCTTCGACCATCGTGTCGTGAGTAAGCACCAGGGCCTCGGCGCCGAGTTCGAGCACCGCACAATCGTCGGCAAGGCCACGCGCCGCAGGATGGGTCGCCAGCCCGCGCAACGCCTCGATGAGCGCGAACTCGTTCACTTCACCAGTCGTTGGCCAGGCGGCGTGTCCGAGGCGCGCTCAGCGCACACTTTTCGCCACCGCGTCGAGGACACCGTTGACGAACTTGGCTTCGCGGTCGTCGAAGAAGGCCTTGGCCACGTCCACCCATTCGCTGATCGCGGCGGCGACGGGCACGTCCTGACGGGCGATCAGCTCGTAGCTCCCTGCGCGCAGGATCTGCAGCATCGTCTTGTCGAGCCGGGCCAGCGTCCAGTTCTTTGCCAGGCGAGCGGTCAGCAGGTCGTCGATCTCGTCCGAACGCGCCAGGGTACCGCGGACCAGGTCGTCGAAGAAATCCACTTCCGCGTCGACGAATTCCGTCCCGTCGATCTCGGCGCCGAGGCGGTGCTGGTGAAATTCGTCTATCAGGCGCGCGGTGGGGGTACCTTCCATGCGTTGCTGGTAAAGAGCCTGCACGGCGGCGAGGCGAGCGGCCGAGCGCGCCTGGCTGCGAGGGGAAGCTGTCATTTCAGGCGTACCTCGATCGAGTGAGCGTGAGCGGGCAGGCCTTCGGCATGGGCGAGCGCCGCGGCCGCGGGCCCGATCCGCGCGAAGGATGCGTCGTCGAGCGCGATGAAGCTGGTCCGCTTCATGAAGTCGAGCACCGAAAGCCCGCTGGCAAAACGTGCGCGGCGACCGGTGGGCAGGACATGGTTGGGCCCCGCGACATAATCGCCCACCGCTTCGGGCGCCAGGCGGCCCGCGAACACGCTGCCGGCGTGGCGGATGCCGTCCAGGAACGGTTCGGGATCGTCCACGGCGAGCTCCACGTGTTCCGCAGCGAGCGCGTTGGCGAGGCCGATCGCCTCCTCCAGTTTCTCGACCACGATCATCACCCCGTGATCGTCCCAGCTGCGCCGGGCGACCTTGCCGGTGGACAGCATGGCGCACTGCACGTCCACACGATCTTCCACCTGATCGGCAAAGGCCTCGCTGTCAGTGATGAGGATGGCCTGCGCGTCCGGATCGTGTTCCGCCTGGCTCAGGAGATCGGCAGCGATCCAGTCGGGGTCGTTCATGCCATCGGCGATCACCAGGATTTCGCTCGGCCCGGCGACCATGTCGATGCCGACGACGCCGAACAGCTGGCGTTTTGCCTCGGCCACCCAGGCGTTGCCGGGACCGGTGATGACGTCGACCTTGCGAATGCGGCCTGTGCCGTGGGCCAGCGCGGCGATCGCCTGTGCGCCGCCGATGCGCCAGATTTCGTCCACGCCGGCAAGATGCGCTGCCGCGAGCACAAGAGGGTTGACCTTGCCCTTGGGGGTGGGGGTGACGACGACCAGACGCTCAACGCCCGCAACCCGGGCGGGGATCGCGTTCATCAGCAGCGACGAGGGATAGGCCGCCCGCCCACCCGGAACGTACAGCCCTGCGGCGTCCACCGCCCGCCACCGGGCGCCGAGGCGCACGCCGGCGTCGTCGATTTCGTCGCTATCGGCGGGGCGCTGCTTCAGATGAAAAGCACGGATGCGGTCCGCTGCCAGCGACAGCGCGTCACGCAACGCCGTGTCCAGTCCGTCGAACGCGGCGCGGCAGTCCTCTGGCGAAATGCGCCAGTCGGCATCGTCGGTGAGTTGGTGATCGTCGAACCGCTGCGTGTATTCGGCAAGGGCCTCGTCGCCCCGTGCCTTCACCCGCGCAATGATGGCCGAGACGTCGGAAGCGACATCCGTATCGCTTTCCCGCCGGTCATCGACGATGCGGCGGAACCGGACATCGAAGTCGGGATCGGTCGTCCGCAGCAGCCTCACGCGACAAGTTCCCGGAACCGCTCCACCAGCGCGGCCACGCGTGCATCGGTCTTGAGTGCGGCGCGGTTGACGATCAGGCGGGCGGTCACGTCCATGATCCGTGCGGTTTCGGCCAGCCCGTTGTCCTTCAGCGTCTGGCCACTCGACACCAGGTCCACGATCCGGCTGGCGAGACCGAGTTCAGGGGCGATTTCCATTGCCCCATTGAGTTTCACGCATTCGGCCTGCACGCCGTGCGCTTCGAAATAGCGGCGGGTGGTGTTCGGGTACTTCGTGGCGACGCGAATGTGGCTTGCTACGCGTGGCAAAGCCGCTCCCGGGACCGGTTCGGCCACGGACAGACGGCAGTGGCCGATCTGTAGGTCAACCGGGGCATAGAGGTCCGAATAATCGAATTCCTCGATAACGTCAGACCCAACGATGCCGGCCTGCGCCGCGCCATGGGCGACGAACGTGGCGACATCGAACGCGCGCACGCGGATGACGCGGTATCCGGGATCCTCGCACGCGAATGCCAGTCGACGGTCGCGCTTGTCGTGGAAGCCCGCTTCGGGCACGACACCGGCACGCGCCATCAGGGGGAGCGCCTCGTCCAGGATGCGCCCCTTCGGCACGGCGAATGTCATGGGGCTGGTCATCGCGGGCGCATTAGGGTTCGCCGGGCGAAAGGGCAACGCATATGGCCGACGGCAAATCACGGGACGCTATCGTTGACATGGACACCCGGGGGGAGGGCGCGGTCGCGCAGGCTTTCGCCAACCAGGTCGCCTATTGCGCCAAGGCACGGGCGCCCATCACCGCGCGCGTCGTCCAGGCGCTGGGCACGTTGGTGGAAGGCGGCGTTCCCGGCGCATTCCTTGATCGCATTCGCCGATGGGAGGGCGCGCCGCTCGCCGACGCGCTGCCGCTACGCGCCGCGGGCGGCATTCATGCCTTGCGGCTGGCGGATACTGAACGCGCGCTGGGCGCGATCTATCGGGGCGAACCGGCGGACGACATCGACCTGATCGGCGGTGCGATCGCCAACCACGAAGCGGCGCTGCTCCCCTGGCTGGACGGCCCGCCGCAGACGAACGAGGCGGGCCGCTCGGCAAGTTTCATGGCGGCCATGCTGTGGCTGGCAGACCGCGGACTGCCGGCGCGATACGAGTGCCTGGAGATCGGATCGTCGGCGGGGATCAACCTGATGATGGACCGCTATACCTACAATCTCGGCGGCGTGCACGCTGGCGCCGCCGATCCTGTAATGGCGTTCGCACCCGAGTGGCATGGTGCGCCTCCGCCGGACCGCCCGGTCAGCTTCGCGGCCCTCAAGGGCTGCGATGTCGCACCGGTGGACCTGACGGATCCCGATCAGGCGCTCAGGCTCCGGGCGTATATCTGGCCCGAACACACGGTGCGGTTCCAACGGATGGACGCCGCGATTGCCGCTGCCAAGGATCGTGCGCCTGACCTGGCCCAGATGAACGCCGCGCAATTCGTCGAGGCGGAGCTGGCCAAGCCGCAGGATTCCCGGACCACGCGGGTTCTGATGCACTCGATCGTCTGGCAATACGTGCCCAAGGACCAGCAGGCGCGAGTGACTGCGGCGATGGAGGCGGCGGGCGAGCGGGCGACCGCAGAACGTCCGCTGGCGTGGATCGCGCTCGAGGCGGATCGCACGGTGCATCGCCACGCGTTGAAGGTTCGCTACTGGCCGGGGGGCGAAGCGGCGCGTCAACTCGCCTGGTCGCACCCGCACGGTGCCGACATCGAATGGCTTTCGAACGGTTAGGTATCATGAGCCGGAATGCATTCGATCAAAAGGTCGCGGTGGGCCCGCGATTTCTGAACTGCTAGGCAAGACGACCCAACGGACCGGCGCCTGCGGCGGCTCGCGATGACGGAGTTCGGTGTTCAACGCCAGGGCAAGGCGCACCGCCGCGCAGCACTCCCCTTCACAGGGCTTCTCGCAATGGCGCGGAGGATGGGCTAGCGGGCGTGCATGATCACCAAGCTCCTGATCGCCAATCGCGGCGAAATCGCCTGCCGCATAATCCGCACCGCGCGCGGGATGGGGATTGCCACGGTCGCGGTCTATTCCGATGCCGACGCGCGGGCGCTCCACGTGCGTAGGGCCGACGAAGCGGTGCACATCGGCCCATCGCCCGCGGCCGAAAGCTACCTCCTCGGCGACCGGATCATCGCCGCGGCCAGGGAAAAGGGGGCGGATGCGATCCATCCCGGCTATGGCTTCCTGAGCGAGAACGCGGACTTCGCACGCAAGGTGATCGCGGCGGGCCTGATCTGGGTCGGCCCGAAGCCCGAAAGCATCGAGGCGATGGGCCTCAAGGATGCGGCGAAGGAGCGGATGATCGCCGCCGGCGTGCCCGTCACGCCCGGATACCTGGGTGACGACCAGTCGGACGCGCGGCTGAAGGCCGAGGCGGACGCGATCGGCTACCCCGTGCTCATCAAGGCCGTTGCGGGTGGCGGCGGCAAGGGGATGCGCAAGGTCGACGATGCGGCCGATTTCGACGCCATGCTGCAAAGCTGCCGGCGCGAGGCGACGGCGAGCTTCGGCAACGACCAGGTGCTGCTGGAGAAGTGGATCACCTCGCCCCGCCATATCGAGGTGCAGGTGTTCGGCGATGCCCACGGCAACGTCGTCCATCTGTTCGAACGCGACTGCTCATTGCAGCGCCGCCACCAGAAGGTGATCGAGGAAGCCCCCGCCCCCGGCATGGACGCCGCCACGCGCGAAGCGATCTGCGCCGCCGCCGTCCGTGCCGCGAAGGCGGTGGATTACGAAGGCGCGGGCACGATCGAATTCATTGCCGACGCCAGCGAAGGCCTCCGCGCCGACCGCATCTTCTTCATGGAAATGAACACGCGCCTGCAGGTGGAGCACCCGGTGACCGAGGAGATCACCCGCGTGGACCTCGTCGAATGGCAGCTGCGCGTCGCGAGCGGAGAGCCGTTGCCCCGCAGGCAGGACGAGCTCGCCATCAACGGCCACGCGATCGAGGCGCGGCTCTATGCGGAGGATCCGGCGAAGGGCTTCCTGCCGAGCATCGGACCGCTGGATCACTTCGTCCTTGCCGGCGACCGCGTGGATACCGGGGTCGAGGAAGGGGACGAAATCTCGCCGTTCTACGATCCGATGGTCGCCAAGCTGATCGCCTGGGGCGACGACCGCGAAGAGGCGATCGATGCCCTGTCGGAAGCCTGCCGGTCGGTGGAGATCGAACCGGTCAGGACGAACGCATGGTTCCTTGTGCGGCTGCTCGAAGAGCCATCGTTCCGGAACGGCGATCTCAGCACGGGCTTCATCGGCGACAATCAGGACCGGCTGATCGCGCCGCCGACCCCGTCGGCGGACCTGCTGCAGGCGGCGGCGGACGAACTGGTTACTGCGCCCTTGGCCGGCCCGCACCGGTCCATGCTCCAGACCCTGCGCGGTTTCCGCCTGAACCGCGAACCGGATTACGCGGTCAGGCTACGCATCGACGGCGAACCCGTCACGGTGGAACTGGATGATGCAGATGTATGGCGTGGCTATGCCCGCACGATCGTTACCGACGGCGGAACGCAGACTTTCTTCGAAGACGGCGCGGCCTTCCGGGTGGCGGGCGACCGCCACTATGCGGGCGGCCACCATTCCGCCCACGATGGCGAGATCATCGCGCCCATGCCGGGCAAGGTGATCGCGGTCGATGTCGCGCAAGGGGACGCCGTCACCGCCGGGCAGCGGCTCATGGTGCTCGAAGCGATGAAGATGGAGCACGCGCTCACCGCGCCGTTTGACGGCACCGTGGCTGAACTTTCGGTCGGCGCGGGCGACCAGGTTCAAGTGGAGACGCGTCTCGCGGTTGTGGAAGCGGCAACTCAATAACAAAACGCGCGAAAGAGAATTCTCTTTGCAGGGGCGGCGTCAGGTCGCCGAGCCCCGCGGGTGGAGGCGGCGGAACAGCTTGCCGTTCTCGCTGTAGAGCACCAGCACCAGGCTCACGACCCCCGCGATCAGCAGCGCCCAAGCGAGCGGGCGCGCCGTCCCGTCGAATGCCTGGCCGATGATCGCGCCCAGCACCGCCGACGTGACCATGCGTAAAAACGACTGCGCCGAGGATGCCGAACCCGCGATATGCTGGAACGGCTGCATCGAGATCGACCCGAAGTTCGCGCCCACGAAACCCAGCAGCGCCATGTTCGTCGCCATCAGCGGAAGGAACTGCCACAGCTTCTCGTCCCCGCTGCTCGCCGCCAGGACCTGCAACACCGACACCGCGATGAACGCCAGCAGCGCCGTATGCGACACCCGCCGCGCGCCGAAGCGTTCGACGATGCGCGAATTGAAGAAGTTGCTGACAGCCATGCCCGCGGCCGCGCCCCCGAAGATGAACGGGAAATAGGGGCCCATGCCGAACGTGTCGGTGACGAGTTGCTGCGCGGAATTGAGGAACCCGAACAAGGCCCCGAACACCAGCGACGACCCGACCACGTACCCGATCACGTCGCGCCGGGCGAATGCTTCGCGCATGTTCCGGAACACGGGCACCAGCGCGATTCGCTGTCGGTCCTCCGCGTGGAGACTCTCGGGCAGGCCGCGCCAGGTCCACAGCCCGATGGCTGCGGCGAGCCCGGCCATCATCACGAATATCCACCGCCAGCCGGCGAACAGCAGCACTGTCTGACCCAGGAACGGCGCGAGCACGGGCACGACCATGAACACCATCATGATGGTGGACATCATCCGCGCCATGCGATCGCCCCCCACCCGGTCGCGGATGATCGCCGCCGGTAGCACCGAAAGACCGGCGGTGAGAAACGCCTGGATCATCCGAACGGCGATCAGCAAATCGAACCGGGTCACGAACGCGCAGGCGATCGACAGCACGGCATAGATGAGGATGGAACCCAGCAGCACGGGCCGCCGTCCGAAGCGATCCGCCAGCACGCCCGGCGCGAGCGCCCCGAGCCCCGAGCCGAGGAGATAGGCCCCGACGACATATTGCCGCTGGTTCCCCGCCGCCCCCAGATCGTCGCCGATCATGCCCAGCGCCGGCAGCATCGCGTCGATTCCCAGCGCCTGGAGGCTCATCAACGCGGCCATCATGAACACGAGCCTTCGCTCGCTCATCGCGGCGAAGCTGCGTTCTTCGGCTGGGTTTACGGGGCCATGCATGGCAGGGCTATTGAACCTCGCGCCCGCGCATTGCCAGTTCCGAATTGCCACCGATGCAATGCAACCGCTTTTCCGCGCCGCAGCGAGCCTTTATCGGAAGGCGCCGTGAGCGAGGACCATGACACCGAAGGCGATGACGAGACGCAGGGCCTGCGCAAGATCGTCCACGTGGACATGGACGCCTTCTTCGCCAGCGTGGAGCAGCGCGACAATCCCGAGCTGCGCGGCAAGCCGGTGGCTGTGGGCGGCAGTTCGGGCCGGGGCGTCGTGGCCGCCGCCAGCTACGAAGCGCGCGTGTTCGGGGTCAGGAGCGCGATGCCATCGATCACCGCGCGGCGGCTGTGCCCCGATCTCATCTTCTGCAAGGGCCGGTTCGACGTGTACCGCGAGGTATCAGAGCAGATCCGCGCGATCTTCCACGACTACACCCCTTTCGTGGAGCCGCTGAGCCTGGACGAGGCCTACCTCGACGTCACCGACGATCTCAAAGGCATCGGCAGCGCGACCCGCATCGCCCAGGAAATCCGCCGGCGCATTCGCGAGACGACCCGTCTCACGGCCAGCGCCGGGGTCAGCTACAACAAGTTTCTGGCAAAGCTCGCCAGTGACCAGAACAAGCCCGACGGCCTGTGCGTGATCCGCCCGGGCGAGGGCGCGGCATTCGCCCGGGCCATGCCGATCCGTCGGTTCCACGGCGTCGGGCCCAGGGGCGCGGAGAAGATGACGCGGCTGGGAATCGAAACCGGCGCCGATCTCGCTGCGAAAGACTTGCCCTGGCTTCGCGCCCATTTCGGCAGCCGCGCCGACTATCTCTATCGCGCAGCGCGGGGAGTCGACCTTCGCCCGGTGCGCGCCAACCGCATCCGCAAGTCCGTGGGCGGTGAACGGACGTTTGGCGAGGATATCTCCAGCGGCGCGGTGCTGCGCGAAACGCTGGAAAACATCATCGAGATCGTGTGGGACCGGATCGAGCGCAACCAGGCGAGCGGCCGAACGGTCACCCTGAAGATGAAGTACACCGACTTCCAGATCACCACCCGGGCCCGGTCATTGCCACGCTCCGTCGGCTCGAAGGCGGCATTCGCAGAAGCCGCGCGGTCCCTGCTCGATGAATCGCTGCCCCTGCCACTGCCGATCCGGCTCATGGGCCTGACCTTGTCGAACCTTGACCGCGCGGACGAGCCGGGGGGTGCGCCCGATACGGCGCAGCTGCGCCTGCTCTAGCGAAGCTTGCCGCGCCAGGCCTCGATCCGGTTGCGGGCGAGCACGGCGAGCGGTTCCGGCAGCGAATGCGTCGGGAAAAACCGCGCCTCCACGACCTCGCGCCGGTCAGGCCGCGGACAATCCTGAGTCCTGCCGGCAACCAGCCATGCCGTGTGCGGCGATCCCGACAGCGTCTCCTGCAACTTGTCGAGCATGCGCACCCCTTCGAGCCGGCAGCCGACTTCCTCACCGATCTCGCGCCGCGCGGCATCTTCGGGCGCTTCGCCCCGCCTCATGCCCCCTCCGGGCAGGGTCCAGCTGCCCGAACCGTAGCTGTGGCGCACCAGCAAGAGCCGGCCCTGCAGATCGGTCACGAATACCGACACGCCCGCGAGCGGCCGCCGCCGCATCCGGCGCCAGCGATGCCGCACCCGGTGCGCCACCCGCAGGGCAAGCCGGTGCACCGGCGGGGGGATCAGACGAAGCATGTGACGGGCTGGCTGGCAGCGCGCAGCAGGCGTGCGACCGGCACGTCGCTCTCCCCCGCCGCGGCACGGTCGAACGTCGCGCGCTTGGCCTCGCCGCGGATGACGAAGACCAGTTCCGCGCTGGACAGCAAGGAGGGCAGGGTCAGGGTGATGCGCTCAAACGGCGCCTCGGGCGGGAGGGGATCGGGCATGATCCGGCGCACCGGCGCCGTATCGTCGATGCGCGGATTGCTGCATGGAAACAGCGAGGCGACGTGGCCGTCCTCTCCCATACCCAGCCATGCGAGAGCGAACGCGGGAACCTGCTCCATGACGGTGAGCGTCACGACCTCGGCACCCGCCGGGCCCAGCAGCGCGCGAATGCGGCCGGTGTTGGACGCGGGATGATCTTCCGGAACAACGCGGTCGTCGCCAGGCCAGACTGTCACCCGCTGCCAATCGATCCCCGTCGCGGCAAGTCGCTCGATGATCGGGAAAGGGGTGGACCCGCCGGGGACAGTGATCGCAACCCGACCGGGCGTGCCCGACAACGCGGTGCGCACGCGACCCGCCAGCCATTGGGCGATATCGGCGTCGGAGGCGCCTTCGATGATCGTCAGGTTGTCCACGCGCCCGCGATAGCAACAAAGCGTGGCCGGCGCGACCTCAGCCGATCAGGCCGCGCGCTTCAAGGCCCGCGACGATTCCCACGATCGCGAGGATCGTCGCGAGGGCGATGCGGAGCGCCCTGAGCGGCCAGCGGCGCAACTCCTCGCCCATCGCGACCGTGAGCGCCATGGCCGCGGCTCCGCCCAGCGCCCCGCCCGCGCCGGCCAGCCAGGCCGAGCCGCCGGCGGCGAACGCGAACACCAGGAACCGGGCCGCGTCGCCGACTTGGCGGACCACGAGGACCACGCACGTCGCGAACAGCGAACGGGTCGGTTCGTCCGGCAGGCGCGGTTGCCGGTGCCAGGCAAGTTCGACGGCGGCGAGCAGCAGTGCCAGCGCGACGAGCATGTCGGCCGCCGCTTCCGGCAAGGACAACGCCAGCGCCAGCCCGGCGATTGCCATGGCGAAGGCGGAGAGCAGTGACGCCAGCACACCGACGGCCAGCAACCCGCCGTTCCGCCCCAGGCGATCTGCAAGCCGCGCGACAAGGAGTTGATCCTTCCCGCCCAGGGAGACGGCAAGGACACTCACGAACGCGAGGAGGAACGACGCCAAGGGTTCAGGTCAGACCCAGGGCCCCGTGATGGCGAACGTCTTTGCCGGGCTGTAGGCGTTGACGAACAGCGTGCGGCCGTCGGGGCTGAAGCACGCGCCGGCAAGTTCCGTCTGGACGCGCAGCCGACCAAGCGCGTATGGAACGCCCGCGGGCGTGATCCCGCGCAGGTAATTGTCCACCGCATCGCTGTACTGGTCTTCACACACCACCAGGTCGCCCCATGGTGCGACCGTCAGGTTGTCGCCGTAATTGAACTGATCGGGGCTGGTCGATTCAAAGAACAGTTGCAGGCGGTCCGCGCCGTCCGCCAGCGAGAGGCGGTAGACTTGGCCAAGCTTCGCGCTGCCACCGTCAGTGCAGCAGAAATACAGCTCCCCATCGCCCATGTGGATGCCTTCGCCCCGGGCGAACAGCGCCGCGCCGCGTTCGGCGCCTGCCTTGCGCAAGTCGTCGTCCGGCGATTCCACGTTGGTGAGATCGATCCAGCGCACCGGGTGCCAGCTCTGCGGGGCGACCGTGACCCCGTCCCAATTGCGCGTGTCGCGCACCCCGTTCGTCAAGGCCAGTGCCTGGAGCCGTCCACCGTCCGCAAGGCGCCCCGGCACGTTGGGAATGAAACGATAGAGCAGCGAATCTGCGCGATCCTCGGTCAGGTACACCATGCCCGTGCGCGGATCGACGCAGGCCGCCTCGTGATTGAAGCGTCCCATCGCCTTCAAGGGCACGGGGTCGACGAGACCGGTGGCGCGGGCCGGCACTTCGAACACCCAGCCATGATCCTGATTGATCCGGCCGTCGGCCTTCACGACCGCTTCCTCGCACGTCAGCCAGCTTCCCCACGGCGTCACGCCGCCTGCGCAGTTTCGGATGGTGCCGGCAAGCGAGCGGAACTGCCTCTCCACCGCCAGCGTGCGCGCATCGACGACGATGGTGGTCGTACCGCCGGGCAGCGGGACCAGGCTGCGCGCGACATAATCATATGCCTTGCCGGTCACCCCGCCGCCGTCATGGCGGCCTGGAATGCATTCGTGGTTGCGCACCAGCGCCAGCTTTCCGCCGCCGATGTCGAAGCAGCCCATCCCATCGGCGGCATCAGGAACGGTGAACCCGTCACTCATCGTGTCGCCCAGCTTCGACAGGACGCGGTACGTGAAGCCCTGCGGCAGGTCGATAAAGCCCGCCGGATCGGGCACCAGCGCGCCATAACCCACGCGCCCGCCGCGCCCGGCCATCATCGCCGTGGAACACCCGCTGGCGGCGAGCGCCGCCATGGCGCTGGCAGTCGCGCCCAGCAAGCTGCGGCGGTTCATCTGGATAGTCATGTCAGCGATATCTCCCGGCGGGTGGGCCCCGCGTTCAGATTGCGTGGTGGCGCGGCGATGACAGCCGCAGATTACAAAGGTGCGGCAATGTTGCCGGGCGAGCGCGGGCCTCTTGCGCGTTGCGGCGTATCGGCATTGTCACGTCGCAACAGAGGCGATGGAGCGGATAACAGGAAGCCCCCGGCCGAGAGGCGCGGAAATCCCCCATCCTGAGCCGTGCGCAAGTGGACCCCCAATCTGACCCCCCCACATGCCGCGGATCCTTGTGGACAATCTGGCGGCGATGAAATGAAGACGGGGCCGTAGCCCCGCCCTTATTTGGTGCAGTCAAACTGCTTGTTAACAGCTGGCCCGCGATTTCTGAACTTGCGCAGTCTCGGTCATGCCGGGACAAAAGTCAATTGTCACACGAGCCCGTCGCTGCGAGAATGCACAAGAGGGGGATGTCTGTGAAAAGACTTTTCTTGGACATCGGCACCACCAGCATCGCTGGTTCCGAGCTTGCGAGCTACAACGATGCCTTCGTGGCCGTCGTGCCGAGGAGCACAACGGCCACTTGATGCTCAGAAATGCGGTCCAAGTGCAACTTGCTACGGTTGGCGCGCTGTGGCGCACATAGGCGTGACATCGTTGCGCTGCAAAAAAATTTCAACCGTAGTATCCTTTGCCTTGCGGTCCGCTTTGCGGTTCGACTTGTGGCCTAGCAGTTCAGAAATCGCGGGCCGACCGCAACGGGGGTAGGTGGCCTCGCGGGCCCGCAACAGGACGGCGCGGGGGGCAATCCATGGGCCGCCATCGCGGCCAGATCAGGCAGCGATCTCGAAGAACAGGTCGCGCCAATGCGGGTTCTGCTCTTCAAGCAGAGCGATCTTCCTGGACCGTGAGCCGGCCTTGAGCTGTTTCTCGCAGAGGATCGCGTGTCCCATGGTCGCGTGGAGTTCGAACCGTACAAGGCGCCTGCAGCCCTACCGTTTCGCGAAACCGGAAATCCCTCCTTCGCGGTGTTCCTATGCCCGCCTTAGCAGGTTGGAGGTGACGCCAACGTAAAGGGTGCCGCCCTTGTGGTTCGCGACGATATAGGCGGCGGGTTGGAAATCGCGGCGCACGGGCATGGATTGCTTTGTCGCTGCGCTCCTCGCAATGACGAAGTTTGGAAAAACCAGAAATTCTAGTCCGGCAACGGTTCCATCGGCGGCGGCGGGATGGGTCCGGACATGCGCACGTCGATGAGGATCGTGCCGCGGTGCCATGGCGGCGGCTCTGCGGGCTGCTCGGGCTTGTTCCTCACCGCCTCGACGAACGCGGCGGCGACATGGCGGAGCTTTCCGGCGCGGCCGATGACGACCCGCCGGTCCCAGGCATGCGGCCCCAGCTCGCGCACCCGGCGGCCGATCGCACCGTAGATGCGCGCCGCCGCCAGCACCGCCCAGCGGCTGCGGAAGGGGAGCCGCGCCGCGCCCATCCTGGCCCAGGCTTCGTGCCGTTCCATCCGCTCTATCAGCCGCGCGGCGATATCGGCGAGCTCCTGCCGATGGTGGGGATGCATCACCATGCCCGGCTCGATATCCTCCTCCACCATCCATTCGAGCGGGAGGTAACGGCGATCGGCCTTATCGTCTTCGGACACGTCGCGAACGATGTTGGCGAGCTGGAACGCAAAGCCCAGGTCGCAGGCGCGGTCCAGCATCCAGGAATCGTCGCGCGATACGCCCATGACCACGGCCATCATCACGCCCACCGCGCCCGCGACGTGATAGCAGTACCGGGCCAGGTCCGCCTCGCTGCGAGGGCGCCAGCCCATCGCGTCGAGTTCGAACCCCATGATGACATCCTCGGCCATCTCGCGCGTCAGGCCGCATTCGCGCGCCACTAGGCCGAATGCGTCGAACGCCGGGTCGGCGGTGGGCAGCCCTTCCATGGCGCGTTCGGTGAGCAGGCGGATGGCTGTGATGCGTCGTTCGGCCCCTTCCTGTTCGCCCAGGTCGCCGCCATGATCCTGGTTGTCGGCCAGGTCGTCGCAGCGGCGGCACCAGGCATAGAGCAGCCAGACCTTGTCCCGCGTATCGGAATCGAACAGGCGGCTGGCCAGTGCGAAGCTCCGCGAACCGCGAATGATCGAATCCTCGGCATGGTCGATCAGGTCCTCGCGCTCGCGGCCTCCGCCCGGCTGGGTGGGGGTAGTGCGCAAGATTCGCGACGGGGCGAGCATGCGCGGGACGACGCGGCGGGGGCGGCTCACGGGATTGCCCTCAAAGCTCGCTCGCCGTCATCTGGAAGATCGGCGTGTGCGGTTCGTAAGCAACCATCTTGTCCAGCAGCCCCTCCAGCGTCTCGTCGGCGATGATGATACCCTGATGCGCAGGCCGCACGAAGCCGATGTCGGCCATGTGGCGGTTGAAGGCGATCAGGTGGTCGTAGAACCCGAAGGCGTTGAGCAGCCCGACCGGCTTGGTGTGATAGCCAAGCTGGGCCCAGCTCACCGCTTCCCACAATTCGTCCATCGTACCGACCCCGCCGGGAATGGTGACGAACCCGTCCGACAGGTCCGTGAAGCGCTGCTTGCGTTCGTGCATCCCGGTCACGGTGCACAGTTCGGTGCAATCGTGATTGGCGACTTCGCTGCCCGCCAGCGCGTGGGGAATGACGCCGATCACCTCGCCACCCGCGTCGAGCGCGCCGGACGCCACCGCGCCCATGAGGCCGAGGCGCCCGCCGCCATAGACCACGCCGATCCCGCGTGTCGCCAGCCCCTGGCCCACCGCGCGGGCCAGTTCCATGTAGCGGGGATCGGCGGGCGTCGCGGACCCGCAATAGACGGCGAGGCGTTTCATTGCGCCAGATCCTCCAGCATCAGGCCCGCGGTCGTCTTCGCGCTGGCGACGACGCCGGGGATGCCGGCGCCCGGGTGTGTGCCCGCGCCGACGAGGTAGAAGTTCTTCACGACATCGTCGCGGTTGTGTCCGCGGAAATAGGCGCTTTGGGTCAGGACCGGCTCCAGGCTGAAGGCGCTGCCGA
Organism: Tsuneonella aeria; assembly: GCF_009827495.1. Classification (NCBI taxonomy): domain Bacteria; kingdom Pseudomonadati; phylum Pseudomonadota; class Alphaproteobacteria; order Sphingomonadales; family Erythrobacteraceae; genus Tsuneonella; species Tsuneonella aeria. The sequence goes on along the minus strand of NZ_WTZA01000001.1, from coordinate 1,057,463 downwards.
GGTGCGCGCTGAGATCGGCGGCAAAGTTGCTGGGGGCGTAGTGGAACCGGGTTACGATCCGGTCATGGATGTCCGGGATCAGGCGGCGGCCCACTTCGTCGAGGATGCGCCGTTCCAGCATGGGGCCGACTTCGTCCCAGTTCACCGTCAGCTTGCCCATGTGTGCGACCGGGACTAGGGCGTAGAACGTGCTCATGCCGGGCGGGGCCATGCTGGGATCGGTGACGGTCGGGTGGTGCAGGTAGATCGAGAAGTCCTGCGGCAGCACGCCGTGTTCGTAGATGTCATCCAGCAGGCCTTTGTACCGGGGGCCGAACAGGATCATGTGATGCGGAATGCCGGGCCAGGTGCCCTCCAGTCCGAAATGGACGAGGAACAGGCTGGGGGAGAACCGCTTGCGCGCGAGCGTGGCGGCATGATCCGTGCCGCGCCGCGTGCCGCCCAGCAGGTCGCGATAGGTGTGCACCAGGTCGCCGTTGCTGGCAACGGCATGGAACCGTTCCTTCCACCCGCTCGCCGTCTCCACCTCTGTCGCCCGGTTGCCGATCGTGTGCACCTTGACCACCGGATCGTGCATCCGGGTCGTGCCGCCCAGCCGTTCGAAATGGCGCACCATCGCGGCCGCCAGCCGGTTCGTGCCGCCGCGCGCCCACCACACGCCGCCGTCTTTCTCCAGCTTGTGGATGAGGGCGTAGATCGCGCTCGTGGTCATCGGGTTTCCGCCGACCAGCAGCGTGTGGAAGCTCAGCGCCTCGCGCAGTTTCTCGCTCCGGACGTAGCTCGAAACCATCGAATAGACGGATCGCCACGCCTGGTACCGCGCCAGGCTGGGCGCGGCCTTGATCATGCTGGCGAAGTCAAGGAACGGCTGCGACCCCAGCTTGACGTAGCCTTCCTGGTGCACGCCGGCGGAATATTGCAGGAACGCCTCGTATCCGGCGTAATCGCCCGGGGCCACGCGGTCGATCTCCGCGCGAAGCCGGGCCTCGTCGTTCGAATAGTCGAAGTTCGTCCCGTCGGGCCAGTTGAGGCGGTAGAACGGGGTCACCGGCATCAGCTCGACGTCGGCCGCCATGTCGTGTCCGGACAGGGCCCACAGGTCCTTCAGGCAGTCGGGATCTGTGATGACCGTGGGGCCGGCATCGAAGGTGAAGCCGTCGCGCTCCCAGAAGTAGCCGCGGCCACCGGGCTTGTCGCGCGCCTCCACCAGCGTCGTCCGCACGCCCGCCGATTGCAGGCGAATGGCGAGCGCCAGGCCGCCGAAGCCCGCGCCGATGACGCAGGCGCGCTTGCCTTCGGGCCCGGTGTCGGCGCCGTTCATGCGGCACTCCTGGCGAGAGGCTGGCCCGGCTCCACCAGGGCACGCAGGGCGCCCAGCACGGGGACGGGCGGCTTGCCGCACAGGATCCGTGCGCGGTCGGCCGTCGTGGAGCGGGCGGCATAGAACCGCTCGATCACCGGTTCGGGCTGGCGGTAGACGAGTGCGAAAGCGCGGCGGCGCTGGCCGGGCGCGCCGGCGCCGAACATCATCCGGCCGAGCGTGCGGTAATATGCCGTCCGGCGCCACTGCTCCCGCGCCCGGTCCGCGATCATCGCGGCAAGGCTCTCGCCATCAAGATCGGCGCTGCCGGCGATGGCGAGCGCGGTCTCCACCGCGAAGGGAAGGGTGTAGCTGGTGAGCGGATGGACGAACCCGCCGCGCGTGCCGATGGCGGCGACACCGGGCGTGCCGTGCGCGCGCTGGAACGCCGCGAAATCGCCGCCGGTGATGACGGGAAGCACGCCGGTTTCGTGGTCGATCGCCTCGCCCTCCCAGCCGTGCGCCTGGCAATAGCGGTCGATCCGCCCGGACAGCGCCTCACGGTTGAGCGTGGGCGCATCGGCGTAGTAGGTATCCTCCACAAACAGTTCGTCCGGGCCCAGCGGCAGGGTGTAGACGAAGCGCAGAGCGCCGTGCTGGTCCACGGCGGCATCCATGATCGTGGGCCGGTCCACGCCGTGCGGGCGCCGGGTCCTGAGGTGCCGGCCGAGGAATACCTGCCAGCCGCCGGTGAGCGCGGCGGCGTCCGCAATGCCGCGCGCATCGATCACCGCGCGCGCCGCGATGCGTTCGCCATCTGCCAGGTCGATGCCGCCCGCGTCCAGCGCGGCGATCCGCCGGCCTGTCCGGATGGCGTCGGACGGGAGCACGGCGCGCAATGCCCCGTCGAAGTCGGCCGAGTGCAGCGAGCAGTATCCGGTCGATAGATCGCGCGGGAATTGCGGGAAGCGCACCGCGTAGCCTTGCCAGCGCGCGATCCGGAATTCCTCCATCAGAGCGGTGCCCTCGCGGTCGAGGTCGCTGGCGAACCAACTCCACCGGTGGTGTCCGCCCAGCGCCGCGCCCTCTTCCACCAGCGCGATGCGCAGATCGGGCCGCGTGCGGGCAAGCGCGAGCGCAACCAGCCCGCCTGCAAGCCCGCCGCCGGCGATGGCGATATCGATCGTGTGCCCTGTCATGGACGGTGTGACTAGGCGGCATCACCCGCGCGGGCAATCGCCTTGGTAGGGCAGCTGCGCGGAACGCGCGGGCGCGCAGCGGGTTATCCCCGCGCAATCAGGGGAATAGCAATCATCATGAGAACCACCGCCATCGCCGCCGGCCTGCTGGCCGCGTTCGCCGCCGCGCCTGCCTTCGCGCAGGAGGAACAGGTCACCGCGGGACCGGCAGAGGCGGTCGAACGCAACGATACGGTCTATGACGACACCTGGGTTTCGATCGGGATCGGCGGCGGTTTGGGCCCCAGCTACGACGGTTCGGACGATTACGTGTTCTACCCCGCGCCTCTGATCCAGGGGAAAGTGGGCGGCATCGGAATCCAGCCGCGCCCCGCCGGCCTCGCGCTCGACCTGGTGGCGGATCCTGCCGAGGGCATGGGATTTGCGGCCGGCCCCGCGTTTCGAATCCGCACGAACCGCAGCCGCCAGATCAAGGACCCGGTCGTGGAAGCCGCGGGCGAGCTCGACACCGCGATCGAAGTCGGCGGCAACCTGGGCGTCAGCTTTCCCAAGTTGCTCAACCCCTACGACTCGCTCAGCGTCGGGGCCGACGTCCTGTGGGACGTCAACGGCGCGCATTCGGGCATGACGATCGCGCCCAGCGTATCCTATTTCACGCCGCTCAGCCGGGGCATCGCCGCATCGCTTTCGCTTTCGGCCGAACATGCCGACAGCGATTTCATCGACTACTATTACGCTGTCTCGCCCGCGCAGAGCATCGCCAGCGGCCTGCCGGTTTACGATACCGATGGCGGCGGCTGGACGAAGGCGGGGGTTACCTTGCTGACCGCGTTCGACTTCGACGGAGACCTTGCCAACGGCGGCCTCGCCGGGGTGCTGGTCGGCGGGTATTCGCACATGCTGGGCGATGCCCGGCGCACGCCTTACACCGCAATGAGGGGCAGCGCGGACCAATGGTTCGCCGCGGTGGGCATCGGTTACACTTTCTGACGCGTCATCGCGGGGCGGTGGACAGGCACCGCCTTTTCATCGAAATACCGTGCCTGCCCAAGGGAGCCGGCGCGTACCGGTCCCCGGCCTTTACAGGGAGTTTCGATGACCGCCTTTCGCTCGGTGCTGCTCGGCGCAGCAGCAGCCCTTCCGCTCGCCGCCTGCGCGACGGTTCCTTCCGCGACGGAAACTGTCACCGCCCCGGTGGTGGTGGCCGCTACCCCCGCCGCCGGGCAGAACGAGAAGCTCTACGCACTGTTCGAACGGACGGACCGCGAGTCGATTGCGCGAAATCCGATCGCCGGGTTCTTCCGGGGCGATTTCACGCGTGCCGACCAGCTCGGACCGCTGTTCTCGCTCGATGCCTTCGCTGCCGATCGCCGCGCTGCGGAGCAGGCACTTGCCGAGCTGCGCACATTCGATCGCGGCAGCCTGAACGCGACCGACCGCATCGCTTATGACGTATTCCGCTTCGGGCAGGAGCGGATCATCGCCCAGACCGAACCCGGCATCCTGCGGTATGAGGCGAACCTGCCGATCGATCACTTCACCGGCATCCACATCTTCTATCCGCGCCTGTCGAGCGCCGGCGGGCAGATGCCGTTTGCCACGGTGACGGATTATGAGAACGCGCTGAAGCGGCACGCCCAGTTCGGCCCCGCGGTCGACCGCGCGATCGAGCGGTTCCGCGCCGGCATGGCGGATGGCGTGGTGCACCCGCGCATCGCCACCGAGACGATGATCGCGCAGCTCGACACCCAGCTCGACCTCGATACCGGGGAAACGCCCTACTGGACGCCGATTGCCAAGTTCCCCGAAGCGATCCCGGCGGCCGATCGCACGCGTCTGACGAGCGAGTTCCGCACCGCCATCGAACAGGGCATCCGGCCCGCGCTGCAGCGCCTGCGCACGTTCCTCGCCACCGAATACCTGCCGAAATCGCGCAATACCGTGGGCCTGTCTGCCGCGCGGGGCGGGGCGGATTACTATCGCTACCGGGTGACGGAGATGACCACCCTGCCGCTCGATCCGGAAGCCGTGCACCAGCTCGGCCTGTCCGAAGTGGCGCGGATCAATGCGGAACTGGCGAAGGCGAGGGCCGAGGCCGGCGACCGCAAGCCGACGATCTACCGCGACAAGGCCGCGCTGACGGAAGCGTGGTACGATATCGGCCGCAAGGTCGATCCGCTGATGAACCGCCTGTTCGCCCGCCAGCCGCGCACGCCGCTCGAAATCCGGCCGTACGAGGAGTATCGCGAGAAGTTCAACCTGGCCGCGTCCTACAATCCGGGCGACGCGGCCACCGGCAAGCCCGGCGTGTTCTATTTCAGCGGGTACGATCTCGCCAACCGCACGGTTTCGCCCACGATCGCGCTCTACATGCACGAAGGCAATCCGGGGCATCACTTCCAGATCATGGAAGCGTACGAGAACACCGCGCTGCCCGCGTTTCTGCGCTACGGCGGCTATACGGCGTTCTCCGAAGGCTGGGGGCTCTACGCCGAAAGCCTGGGCTACGAACTGGGCCTCTACGACGATCCGATCGAACGGATCGGCGCGCTGGCCGGGGGCGAACTGCTGCGCGGAGTGCGGCTGGTGGTGGACACGGGCCTGCACGCCAAGGGGTGGAGCCGCCAGCAGGCGATCGACTACATGGTGGCCAACGGCCAGCCGCGCGAATTCGCTACCAGCGAAGTCAACCGCTACATCGTGATGCCGGGCCAGGCGCTGGCCTACAAGGTGGGCGAGCTCAAGATCAAGGAGCTGCGCAAACGGGCCGAAACCGCGCTGGGCGAACGGTTCGACGTCAAGGCGTTCCACCACCAGGTGCTGGGCACCTCGGGCCTCCCGCTCGGCGTGCTGGAGGCCAAGATCGACACATGGATCGCGTCGGGCGGCCCGGCCGCGACGTGAGCTGGGCGGCGCCGGGGTGCCGTCCCTGTCGCACCCCGGCGCTGATGCTGCCCGTCAGAACCCGAACGTGGCGGACACGGCGCCCCCGACGCGCTTGTCGCCGGTGTTCCCCGACATGCTGCCGGAGATATAGACCTTGTCCGCCAGGCGGCCGCTGATCGATCCGGCATAGCCCTGTTCCCCGCCGTAGGTGGCGGCGGCCACTGTCATCGAGATGTTGGCATCGGGCACCAGCTTGGCCTGGCCCATCGCCATGGCGGCCGCGACGCCGCCTTCGATCCCGTTCAGCCGCTGGTCGAACCCGTTGAGCCGGGTGTCGATCGCCGCGACCCGGCCCGAAAGGTCGGAGAACTGGCTGTCCGTTACGGCGGAGATGTATTCGACGGCGGTCCGCATTTCCTGCGCCGTGGCAACGCGCTGGCGGCCGAGCGTGCCGCTGGCATCGACCGTCACCACGTCCACCGGGCCGACCTGTGCCGCCGTCGAGGCGTCGATCCCGGCCACCTTCACCACGGTCTGCGTGTTGCCCAGCACGATCTGGTTGTCCGCGCTCGTCTGCGCGCCGGAACCGATGGCGGTGGAATTCTGGTGCGTCGACTGCGCGTCGAGCCCGATCGCGACCGAACCTGTCCGCAAGGCGTAGGCATTGGTGCCGATTGCGGTGGAGCCTACTCCGCCGGCGTAGCTGGCGTAGCCGATCGACGTGGCATAACTGCCCGCGGAGCGCGCAGCGGCGCCGACCGTGGTCGCCGCGGTGCCGCCGGCGTTGGCGTCGGTTCCCACGGCGGTGGCGTAGAATTCCGCGCGGGCGCCGATCGCATCGGAGTCGGCGGCGCTGTCGCTGCCGATGGCCGTGCCGGATTCGCTCGTTACATTGGCGCCGACGCCCATTGCCATGCTGTTCACGCCCTGCGCCGCCGCGGCCGAACCCATGGCGATGCTGTTGGTCTGGGTCGCAGACGCCGCGGTTCCGCTCGCGTTAATCGCGAGGTACGGACTTCCGCCGCCGCCGCCTCCGCCGATGGAGGCGATCGCGGCATCGAGCTGACCCTTGTTGACAGCGTCGCTCGCCGCCGTGCCGGCGGCGAGGCCGGTGATCTTGCTGCCGTTCATGGCGATGCCCTGCGACACCGTCACCTTGGGGGTCATCAGGCCGGTTTCGTCGAGCTGGGTCGTGACCGTTGTCGTCAGCGCATAGCCCAGCTGATAGAGCGACTGGAGCCCCGTGTTCACCGCACCTGCATAGTCAGGATATTGCGACAGCATCGGGCCCTGGTACACGGTCGCCGTGCCGGTGATCGTGCCGAACTGGATGGAGCGTGCATCGTCCCCGTCGTTCCGGAACGTGCCGGCCACGGCCGTGGAGTTGTTCACGATTGCCGTGGGGCTCACCGACTTGAGGATGAATTCGTACGAGTCGCCGGTCGCGCTTTCGAAGTAGCTTTCGACGTTGATGTCGATGCTGTTGACCGTGCCGGTCAGGTTGCTGATGCGGCTCCAGTAGGCAGGCGGGCTGGCGGAAGGGGCGGACCCGGCGCCGCCGGTCGTGACGAGCTGGATCCGCTCGCCCGTGTAGTTCGCCGTGACGTTCACGGTCTGCCCTTCGGTGGGGAAGAAATAGCTCGCATCGGTCGGGCCGAACCCCGGTCCGGTCGTTATGCTGAAGGGTCAGACAGCGTCCGGCCCGGTCTGAACCGGCAGCCCGTCGACCTTGAGGTTGCCGGAAAACGCCACCGTGTATGTATCGATCAGGAAGTCGGTCGTGGAATTGCGGGCCACGCGGGTGCGCCCGTTATATGTCACCGTGCGGGTGCCGTCGAACGTGCAGGGCGGCGTGACGATGACCGGCGAGGTCGTGTCGAAATTGCAGTCCGTGTCGTTGAGCGGCGTGGCATCCGGCTGGATCACGACGGTTTGCGCCGCGGACGGCGTGGCCACGGCGAACAGGGCGATCGACGAAAGCAGCGCCGCGCGACGTACGGCAGCCGGGTGAGAAAATCCGGTCATTGTATCCCCCTCAATAACAATGCACTACGTTGGCATTGTTGATGAAATGCTGCGTTAGCCGGACCTGGTTAACAACCCTCGAAAAGATTGGGGCCGCGCGTCGGCCTGGCCCCATCCGGCATCCCGCTGGCCGCCTCTGGACGCCCGCGGCTGCGGAGCCTAGAACGCGGCATCCCCGGGGAGCTCGCGCGAGCTGAGAGGTGGGCCTCGCGACCCACGACCCGTCGAACCTGAACCCGTTAACACGGGCGGAGGGAGGGCCGGCTCTTGCGCTCCCCGTCCGTCCCCATGAGGACTTGCGATATGGCGGACATCAATTCGAAGCTGGACATCGGCGTCACCACCGGGCCGATCCGCGGCAGCCGCAAGGTCCACGTCGGCCCGCTGGGCGTGGCGATGCGGGAAATCGACCTCGAACCCTCGAGCGGGGAACAGCCGGTGCGCGTTTACGACACCAGCGGACCCTACACCGATCCCGCCGCGCAGATCGACATCCGCCGCGGCCTGCCCCAGCTGCGCCGCCAGTGGCAGCGCGATCGCGGAGACGTGGAGGAATACACCGCCCGCGAAGTCCGCCCCGAAGACAACGGTCAGCTTGGGCCCGACCGTTCTGGCGGCGTGCCGGCGTTCCCCAATGTCGCCAAGACCGTGCTCCGCGCGAAGCCGGGCGCGAACCTCAGCCAGATGCATTACGCGCGCCGGGGCATCATCACGCCCGAAATGGAATACGTCGCGGAACGGGAGAATCTCGGCCGCGCGCGGATCGCGCATGAACGCGACGGGCAGGATTGGGGCGCGTCGATCCCCGACTACGTCACCCCCGAATTCGTCCGCGACGAAGTGGCGCGCGGGCGGGCGATCATCCCCTCCAACGTCAATCACCCGGAAGCCGAGCCGATGGCGATCGGGCGCAACTTCCTGGTCAAGATAAACGCCAACATCGGCAACTCCGCCGTCGCTTCGGACGTCGCCAGCGAAGTCGACAAGATGGTCTGGTCGATCCGCTGGGGCGCCGACACGGTCATGGACCTTTCCACCGGGCGCAACATCCACGACACCCGCGAATGGATCATCCGCAACTCGCCGGTGCCCATCGGCACCGTACCGATCTACCAGGCGCTGGAGAAAGTCGGCGGCGTGGCCGAGGACCTCACCTGGGAAATCTTCCGTGACACCCTGATCGAGCAGGCGGAACAGGGCGTAGACTATTTCACCATCCACGCCGGCGTGCGCCTGCCATACATCCCGATGACCGCCAGGCGCGTCACCGGCATCGTCAGCCGTGGCGGATCGATCATGGCGAAATGGTGCCTGGCGCATCACAAGGAATCGTTCCTCTACGAACGGTTCGACGAGATTACCGAGATCATGAAGGCGTATGACATCGCCTATTCGCTAGGCGACGGCCTGCGCCCCGGCAGTATCGCCGACGCCAACGACGAAGCCCAGTTCGCCGAACTCTACACGCTGGGCGAGCTGACCAGGCGCGCCTGGGCGCAGGACGTGCAGGTCATGATCGAAGGCCCCGGCCACGTGCCGATGCACAAGATCAAGGAGAACATGGACAAGCAGCTCGCCGCCTGCGGCGAGGCGCCGTTCTATACGCTCGGGCCCCTGGTGACCGATATCGCACCCGGCTACGACCACATCACCAGCGGCATCGGCGCGGCGATGATCGGTTGGTTCGGCACGGCGATGCTCTGCTACGTCACGCCGAAGGAACACCTCGGCCTGCCCGACCGTGACGACGTCAAGGTGGGCGTCGTCACCTACAAGCTCGCCGCCCACGCCGCCGACCTTGCCAAGGGACACCCGGCCGCCAAGGTCCGCGACGATTCGCTGAGCCGCGCCCGCTTCGAATTCCGCTGGCGCGACCAGTTCAACCTTAGCCTCGACCCCGATACCGCCGAACAATACCACGACCAGACCCTTCCCGCAGAGGGCGCCAAGACCGCGCACTTCTGCTCGATGTGCGGGCCCAAGTTCTGCTCGATGAAGATAACGCAGGAAGTGCGCGACTTCGCGGCGAAGCAGAACGCGGAGGTGGAGAGCTTCGTGGCGGCGGAGGAGGCGGAGGCCGGCCTGGCGCGAGTCGGAATGTCCGATCAGGACATGGAGACGGGCTTTGCCGAGATGAGCCGCGCCTATAACGAAGGCGGGCGCGAGCTGTATATCGGGGCTGGCGGCAGGGAGCACGATTGAGGCCAGGCCAGGTGCAATCTCTATCGCATGACCAAGGTGCATGCCGAGGTCGCCCATTTGTTCAATGCCGCGCTCGGGCCCGTAGGCAACGCACCGTCCGAAATCTACCCTGGCTACCCCGGGCTGGTGGCGGCGGACGGGGAACTGCGCTCGATGGTGTGGGGATCCCCGTTCCGACCGCGCGGCGCCAGGCCGGGATCGAAACCGCGTCCGGTCAACAACGCGCGGGCCGACAAGCTCGATAGCTTCATGTGGCGCTATTCGTTCCAGGAACGCCGCTGCCTCATCCCGGTGACCGCCTTTGCGGAGGCGCAGGGGGAGAAAGGCGCCAAGACGCGCACCTGGTTCACCCTGCCGGACGAACCGATCTTCGCGGTCGCGGGCATCTGGCGCGACACGCCGGAATGGGGCCCGGCCTACAGCCCTCGCCCGCTTCACACCTGAAAAAGGGCGCCCGGTTTCCCGGACGCCCCTTCGGCGGATTGGTGCGCGCGATCAGGCGCTGAAATACATGTCGTATTCCACTGCGCTGGGGGTCGTTTCCCAGCGGCTGACGTCTGCCCACAGCACTTCGGTATACGCGTCGATCTGGTCCTTGGTGAACACGTCGCCCTTCAGCAGGAAGTCGTGGTCCGCCTCCAGGCTCTCCAGTGCTTCGCGCAGGGAGCCGCACACGGTCGGTACTTCGGCGAGTTCGGCCGGGGGAAGATCGTAGAGGTTCTTGTCCATCGCTTCGCCCGGATGGATCTTGTTCTGGATCCCGTCGAGCCCGGCCATCAGCATGGCGGCGTAGCAGAGGTAGGGGTTGGCCATCGCGTCGGGGAAACGGAATTCCACCCGCTTCGCCTTTTCTCCCGAGCCATAGGGGATGCGACAGCTCGCCGACCGGTTGCGGGCGGAATAGGCCAGCAGCACCGGCGCCTCGAACCCGGGGACCAGCCGCTTGTAGCTGTTGGTGGTGGGGTTGGTGAAGGCGTTCAGCGCCTTCGCGTGCTTGATCACCCCGCCGATGAAATGGAGGCACATGTCGCTGAGGCCGGCATAGCCGTTGCCCGCGAACAGCGGTTTGCCGCCGTTCCAGATCGACATGTGCGTGTGCATCCCGCTGCCGTTATCGTCCTTGACCGGCTTGGGCATGAAAGTCGCCGTCTTGCCATAGGCGTGAGCGACCTGGTGGACCACGTACTTGTAGATCTGCATCCGGTCGGCGGTTTCGACCAGCGTGCCGAACGTCATGCCCAGTTCGTGCTGCGCGGCGGCGACCTCGTGATGGTGCTTGTCGCACGGCAGGCCCATTTCCAGCATCGTCGCGACCATTTCAGCACGGATGTCCACCGCGCTGTCGACCGGGGCGACCGGGAAGTATCCGCCCTTGGCGCGCGGGCGGTGGGCAAGGTTGCCGGCCTCGTAATCGCGGCCGGTGTTGGTCGGCAGTTCGACATCGTCGATGCGGTATCCGCTCGCGGCATAGCCATCTTCGAAGCGCACGTCGTCGAACATGAAGAACTCGGCTTCGGGGCCGACGTAGATCGTGTCGCCGATGCCGGTGGATTTCAGGTAGTTTTCCGCCCGCTTGGCGGTGGAGCGCGGATCGCGCGCGTACCATTCGCCGGTGGAAGGTTCCACCACGTCGCAGAACACGATCATCATCGGCGTGGCGCTGAAGGGATCGACGTAGACCCGTTCAAGATCGGGCTTCAGGATCATGTCGCTTTCGTTGATCGCTTTCCACCCGGCGATCGACGATCCGTCGAACATCAGCCCGTCCTCCAGCTCGTCCTCGCCCAGGATGCTGGCGACCATGGTCAGGTGGTGCCACTTGCCACGCGGATCGGTGAACCGCAGGTCGACCCATTCGATCTCCTGTTCCTCGATCTGGGAGAGGACGTCCTTCGCATTCGACATGTCGTTTCCTTTCTTCGCCGCCGCGAGGGCGGGCGGGAGCTGTTCAGAGGGCCGCGTCGTCCCGTTCGCCGGTGCGGATGCGGAGCGCGGATTCGATGGTTGAGACGAAAATCTTGCCGTCTCCGATGCGGCCGGTCTGGGCGGCGGCGGCGATCGCCTCCACCACGCGTTCCGCCTGGTTGTCAGAGACCACGACTTCCAGCTTCACCTTGGGCAGGAAATCGACCACGTACTCGGCGCCGCGGTACAGTTCCGTATGGCCCTTCTGCCGGCCGAAGCCTTTCGCTTCGAGCACGGTGATGCCCGACACGCCGACTTCGTGAAGCGCCTCCTTCACCTCGTCCAGCTTGAACGGCTTGATGATCGCTTCGATCTTTTTCACCTGATCTTTTGCCTTTCCTGCGCGCCGGCAATCCGCGGCCGCGCGGGTTGCGGAAACTGGTTATCCAAGAACCCTTTATTCAAGAACCGTGCCAACCGTGTGCTGGTTGAGCCTACGCCATTTGCCTGCGCGGCAAAAGGTGCCGGCGAGACGTTCATGGCCCCGGCGCACGTGGCGGGAATTGTTCCTCGACTGCCCATAAAACAGGCAGCACTGCCTGATTTCAGGGCAGGCGCAGGCCCGCAGTCTCGTCCACGCCGGCCATGAGATTCAGCGACTGGACGGCTGCTCCGCTTGCGCCCTTCCCCAGGTTGTCGAGCATGGCAATCAGCCGGGCCTGGCTGCCGTCAGGCGCGCCGAAAACGTGGAGTTCGAGCCCGTCGGTGGGCGCGCGCCCGCGGCGCAGCACGAGCTCGTCCACCGGTTCGGTCGCCACGCGCACCACGCGGCTGCCGGCGTAGAATCCCGTCAGGTGATCGCGCAGGGCATCGGCCGTCGCGGCGCCCGGCATCGCGGACAGCGGCAGGGGCACGTCCACCACCATGCCGCGGTGTGCGGGGATCACCGCGGGCGCGAAGAGTGGCGGGATCGAAAGCCCGGCAAAGCGCTGCATTTCCGCAACGTGCTTGTGCCCCGGGGCGAGCGCGTAACCCCGCCACGCGATATCGGGATCGCCCTCGAAGCGCTCAATCAGCGCCTTGCCGCCGCCCGAATAGCCGGACACCGCATTGCATGTGTAGGGCCAGTCGCCGGGCAGCAGTCCCTCCCGGATCAGCGGGGCCACAAGGGCGATGAAGCCGGTGGAATAGCATCCGGGGTTGGACACGCGCGCGGCGCCGGCAACCGCGTCGCGCCCGACGATCTCGGGGAAGCCGAAAGTCCAGCCGTCGGACGTGCGGTGCGCGGTGGAGGCATCGATCACCCGCACCGCGCTGTCGGGATCGATCAATCCCACCGCTTCGCGCGCGGCATCGTCAGGCAAGCACAGGATCGCGAAGTCCGCGTCGTTCAGCGCGTCGGCGCGGGCTGCCGCGTCCTTTCGCTGCCCTTCGGGCAGGGTGACGAGCGTGAATTCTGGACGTTCGGCAAGCCGCTCCGCGATCTCCAGACCGGTGGTGCCGACCGCGCCGTCAATGAAGACGGCCGCGCTCATCCCCCGTCCTGAGGTGCGAGGTGAGCGGTCGGCACGTAGCCCGTGGGCCCTTCCGGACCGCAGCAGCCCCAGCACCAGTCACCGGCGTAATCCAGCGCCTCGAACGCCTGGCCGGGTTCGAGCGTCGCCACCTCTTCCGAACCCGGGCGCGGCTGGCACAGCAGGGTAGCGCCTTCGTTACCCACGGAGCGTGGTTGCGGGGCGACGTAATGGGCCACCAGGTAACGGTCGGCGAGGGCGATATGCGCCAGGTCGCCGCGGATCGGCAGCGTCCCGACAGCCGGGCGTGCGACGGGGCCCGACAGCGAAAGCTGGCCGGTGGGCAAGGGGTAAGCGCCGGTGTCTGACGGGTTGGTGACGGTGCGGTCCTTCGTGCTGCGCGCGCCGCGCTTATAACGCTGCCGGGCTCACGGCAAGTTCCTCGCCGTAACGCGCCTGCAGCATATGCCACGCCGCGCGCAGGCCGATGGCCGCGCCGCCCTTGGGCCGGCCGGGCTTGGCGGCGGGACGCCAGGCGAAGGTATCGAAATGCGCCCAGTCGATACCGTCGCCGACGAACCGGTCGAGGAATAGCCCCGCCACGCTCGCCCCGGCAAATGCGTTGGGCGCGGCATTGTTGATATCCGCCACGTCGGACTTCAGCCATTCGCGGTAGCTTTCGGGCAGGGGGAGGCGCCAGCAGGCGTCGTCGTGCGCCTCGCCCGCGTCGATAATCGCCTGCGCCGTGGCGGTGCGCCGCGTGATCAGCGCCGGCAGGTCCGGCCCCAGCGCCACTCGGGCGGCGCCGGTCAGGGTCGCGAAATCGACGACCAGGTCCGGCGTTTCCTCGCTCGCCCGCGTGAGCGCGTCCGCCAGGATCAACCGTCCTTCAGCGTCGGTGTTGCCGATCTCCACCGTCAGGCCCTGGCGGCTTCGCAGCACATCCCCCGGACGGAAGGAATTGGCGGATATCGCGTTTTCCACCGCGGGAATGAAAAGGTGCAAACGCACCCTGAGACCGCGCCCCATGATGAGGCCGGCGAGCGCCAGCGCGTGCGCGGCGCCGCCCATGTCCTTTTTCATCAGCAGCATGCCTGCCGCTGGCTTGATATCGAGGCCGCCCGAATCGAAGCACACACCCTTGCCGACCACCGCCAGCACAGGGTGGCCGGGATCGCCCCATTCCAGGTGGATCAGGCGCGGGGCGTGCTCGCGCGATGCGGCGCGGCCGACCGCGTGGACCATCGGATAGGCCTGTTCCAGCGTGTCGCCCCGGGTGACGGTGATGGTCGCGCCGTGCGCCTTCGCCAGCGCCTCGGCCTCCGCCTCCAGCGCAGCGGGGCCCATGTCTTCGGCCGGCGTGTTGACGAGGTCCGCAACCTTCATCGCGGCCCGCGCCTCGGCGGTTACGGCGTCGATGGCCTTTGCATCCTTCGTCAACAGCACGCGCGGGCCCTGCGCCTCCGGATCGTCGCGATAGCGGGTGAAACGGTATTGCGCCGTCTGCCAGCCGAACAGCGCGGGCCCGGCTTCGCCATCGGCCAGACGATAGGTGCCGGCAGGAAGCACCTCGGCCAGCTTCGCCATGCACCAGCTCGATAGCTTCGCCGGATCGGCCACCCCGCCGACCGCGAACCAGCTTTCCCCGTCGGGAACGATGCCGACCTGGTAGCCGCTGCCGTCGAACCGCTGCCCCGCCAGGGCCGCTGCCTGCCCGTGGCCGAGCCGGGCGGCCCAGGCGTCGAACCCGTCCTTGTTGACCAGGTGGATGGCGGTGGCGGGCTGGCCGCGATCGGGCTGGATTAGCTCAGGCGATTTGCTCATATCCCGATCCAGTAACGCCTGCCCGGAGAATTCCAATGCCGACCCGCCTGTTCCTTGCCGGCGCCGCCGTTGCGCTGTCGTCGTGTTCTTCGCCGGCGGAGGTCGCGGAACGGACAGGCGCCGCGCCCGGTGCCACGACGGGCCCCGCCGCGTCCGCCACGGCCAGCGCGCGCGCCCAAGGAAACGCCCGCGCGGTGTCGGAAGAAACCGATCTCTACAGCTTCAAGTTCTCCTATCCCGCCGCCGCCGGCGCGATCGCCCCGCTCGCGGCCCGCCTGGACGACGAGGCGGAAAAGGCGCGGGCGGAATTGATCGCGGAAGCGAAGGCGGCGCAGGCCGAAGCGCAGAAGGAAGGCTTCCCGTATCACGCGCACAGCTACGGCGCGGAATGGCAGACCGTGGCCGACATTTCGGGTTTCCTCAGCCTGTCGAACCTTTTCTCGACCTACACGGGCGGCGCGCACGGCATGTACGGCATGCAAGGCTATGTCTGGGACAAGCGGGCGGGCCGCGGCTTCGATTCCGCTGACCTGTTCACGTCGAAGGCGGCGCTGCAATCCGCGCTTGGCGATGCGCTTTGCGACGCGCTCAACCGCGAGCGTGTGGAGAAGCGCGGCGCGCCGATCGACCCGGGCGACGAACTTTTCAGCGGCTGCCCTGGCCTCGACGAGGCAACGGTGCTGGTGGGATCGTCCAACGCGAAGACGTTCGACAGGATCACGGTATGGTATGGCCCGTACGTAGCGGGCTCTTATGCTGAAGGCGCGTACGAGCTGGATTTCCCGATGAGCCCCGCGATGGTCGCGGCGGTGAAGCCCGCATACCGGGTGGCGTTCAGTGCGAAGCGGTAACGGCACGGCGGGGATGACGAATCCGCTGGCAGCGCCTATGTGCAGGCGATGACTGAATACCAGACAATTACCGGGACCGAGACCGTCGTACGCGACGGCACGATCAAGCTGCACGGCCCCGCCGGTTTCGAAGCCATGCGCAAGGCGGGCCGCCTGGCCGCCGAAATCCTCGATGCGCTGGCCCCCATGGTACAGCCCGGCGTCACCACCGCGGAACTGGACGACGTGGTCCGCCAGATGACGATCGATGGCGGCGCGGTGCCGGCCACGCTCGGCTATCGCGGCTACACCCATTCGTGCTGCATTTCGATCAACCATGTCGTGTGCCACGGCATCCCCGGCGACAAGGCGCTGCGGGACGGCGACATCGTCAATATCGACGTGACCCCGCTGCTGGACGGCTGGCACGGCGACAGCAGCCGTATGTACCTGGTCGGTGACGTGCCGCTCAAGGCGCGCCGGCTGGTGGACGTGACGCACGAGTGCCTGATGATCGGGATCGAGCAGGCGCGGGCGGGCAACCGGCTGGGCGATATCGGCGCGGCCATCCAGGCGCACGCGGAAAAGCATCGCTACGGCGTGGTCCGCGAATTCTGCGGACATGGCCTGGGACGCCTGTTCCACGATGCGCCAGAGGTGGTCCATGCCGCCAAGGCCGGCACCGGTCCGGAGCTTCGCCCCGGCATGTTCCTGACGATCGAACCGATGATCAACCTGGGCCGCCCGTGGGTCAAGATGCTGAGCGACGGCTGGACCGCGGTGACGCGGGACAAGAGCCTGTCCGCCCAGTTCGAACATTCCATCGGCATCACCGAGGATGGCTGCGAGATCTTCACCCTCAGTCCGATGGGCCGCGACAAGCCGCCTTACGTTTGAACGCCGGCTAGCTTTCCCGCGACGCCCTGACCGCTGCACCGGCGGCAAACGGCGCCAGCGCGCACAATGCCAGGCTGATCGCGCCGCACAGGGCGAGTCCGGCGCTGTCGGGGCGGGCGAGGGCACCTGCACCGAAGATCAGGATCGGCACCGCGAGCGGCACCAGCAGCAGTCCGGCGAGCGCCGCGCTGCCGCGCATGGCCGCGGTCAGCGCCGCGATGACGAGACCGATGGCGGCGAGGCCTGGCGTGCCGAGCGCAAGGCCGAGGAGCAATGTGCGCACGGTCTGTTCGTCGAGCCCCAGCAGGCCCGCCGCGAGCAGCGTCGCGAGGAGCAGCAGCGGCCCGAAGCTGAGCCAGTGCGCCGCCAGACGAACCAGCAGGGCAAGCTCCTCCGTCACACCGCGCAGGGCAAGCTGGTCGAACACGCCGTTCGCCACGTCCGGCGCCACCAGCCGGTCGATCGGCAGGATCGCGGCGAGCAGGGCCGCAATCCACAGGACGCCGCCCCCGGTCCGCGCCAGCAAGGTCGCGTCCGGCCCTACGGCGAAGGGAAACAGCACCGCCACGGCCACGAAGAACATGACCGGCAGCCACGGTCCGCCGCGCCCGCCGCCAAGAAGCAGGCCAAGGTCGCGCCGCAGCAGGATCGCCGCGATCCTCACGCCGCAAATCCGGCAAGGTCTATCCGCGCCATGCCAGCCAGTGTGAACGGCTGGTGCGATGCAACGAGCGCGATGCCGCCCGCCGCGCAGTGATCCGCGACCAGCGCTTCGGCCAACCGGACGGCGGCAGTATCGAGCCCGTTGAGCGGTTCGTCCAGTAGCCAGATCGGCGCCCCCTGGCCGGCCATCCGGGCGAGTGCGGCGCGCTTGCGCTGCCCTGTCGAAAGGTAAGCGAAGGGAATGTCGGCCAGTCGGTCGAGGCCCAGCCGGGTGTCGTGCCGATCGGACTCGGCATCGATGCGGCGCCAGAAGGCCAGCCCTTCGCCAGTGGTGCGGTGCTCATCGAGAGCAGGCCGCTCATCCACCAGGGCGACGGCGCCTTCGCGCTCGATCATGCCGTCGAAGGCGGGCAGCAGGCCGGCAACGATCCGCAGCAGGCTGGACTTGCCGGTGCCGTTGGGACCGGCGATCTGCATCGCCTCGCCCGGCGCGAGGGCAAAGGACAGGCCCGCGAACAGCAACCGGTCTCCGCGGCGGCAGGCGAGGTTCTGCACGGCGAGACGCGGTTGCATAGACACGCCGGTTAGGCGAAGGGCGACGGGCCGACAAGCGCGCGAAAAAGCAGGGGATGACGCCATGGGAATCGCTGAACTGACCGGGACCGAACGCGACGAAGCCCTGGCCGCGCTGCCCGAATGGGCGCTGGTTCGCGATGGCAAGGCGATCGGGCGCCGGTTCGTCTTCGCCGATTTCAGCGAGGCGTTCGCCTTCATGACCCGCGTCGCGCTGCTGGCGGAAACGCACGATCACCACCCGGAATGGTCGAACGTCTACAACCGGGTGGAGATCGAACTGACCACCCACGATGCCGGCGGTTTGAGCAAGCGGGACGCCGCGATGGCGCGCGCGATCGACGCGCTGGTCGCCTAGAGGGCCAAAGCCGGCCGATCACTCGCCCAGTGGGCGTGCCCGGTTTCGCGCGTCCTGGCGTACCCTGCCCGGCATCCACCGCGCGCCGAAGGCCAGCCGCCGCGCCGTCTTGCCGACCAGCGTGTGGAGCCGTTCGCCATGCACCGCATCCCACGCGGCCTGAGCGACGTCGCGAACCGGCGTGATTTCGAGCCCGGCTTCTGTCACACGCTGGCGGATGGCCTGGTTGCTCTGCTGGTTAGGCGCGTGTTCCAGCAGCGGCGTGTCGATGAAGGCGGGCATGAGATCGCGCACCTTGATGCCGAATTCCGCCCATTCCGCGTCGAGCGCTTCCGTCACCCCGCGCACGCCGAACTTCGTGGCGGAATAGACGCTGGCGCCGCTGGTGCCGTAGATCCCGGCGGCGCTGGCCGTATTGAGCAGGCACGATCCCGGCGCGGTCTTGCGAAGATGAGGCAACGCCGCCTGCGCGCCAAAGAGAATTCCTTTCAGGTTGATATCGAGGCAGCGTTCGATCTCTTCCGTGGTGTTCTCGCTCAATGCCCCTCCCAGCGGGATGCCGGCGTTGTTGGCCAGCACGTCGATCCGCCCGCCCGCGGCGGTGGAGAACGCGTCCAGCGCAACGTCCCATGCCGCGCGGTCGCGCACGTCGAAGGTGTGGGCATAGGTGAACCCCCCGCCGATGCGGCTCTGGGTTTCCTTCATTCCGGCAGCGTCGATATCGCCCAGGCCCACGAACCAGCCGCGCCCGGCGAAGTATTCGGCGATCGCCCGGCCGATGCCCGACCCGCCGCCGGTGATGAAGATTGCCCGCCGCTGCGCCGCCTGTGCCGCCACTGTCCGCTCTCCCGTAATCCCTTGGAAGAGCGGACTAGCGCGGTCAGTTGCGAATTGCCATGGGCCTAGTCGCCCAGACCCTTCACGTAAGCGGCGCCTTCCACGATCTTCGCGGTGGAGCGCGCCACGGTGTCGCCGATCGGCTCCGCCCGCCCGCCGAGGCACGTGGCGAGGAAATTCTCGGCCACCGCGTTGAAGGCGATATTGTTGGCAGGCTTGGCGAACCCGTGCCCTTCGTCGGGGAACAGGACGTAAGTGACGGGAATGCCCTTGGCCTTCATCGCCTCCACGATCTGATCGCTTTCGGCCTGGTTGACGCGCGGGTCGTTGGCGCCCTGGCCGATCAGGAGCGGGCGCACGATCTTGTCGGCACTGTAGAGCGGGCTGCGTTCCTTGAGCAATGCCAGCCCTTCGGCGGTGCCGGGGTTGCCCATGCGTTCGTGGAACTGCGCGATGACCGGCGCCCAGTAGGGCGGGATCGTCTTGAGCAGCGTTTCCAGGTTCGACGGGCCCACGATGTCCACCCCGCAAGCATAGCGTTCCGGCGTGAAGGCGAGGCCGGCGAGCGTGGCATAGCCGCCGTAGCTGCCACCCATGATCGCCACTTTGTCCTTCGACGTCACGCCCCGGGCGACCGCCCAGTCCATCGCATCGTCGAGGTCGGTCTGCATGTCGCGGCCCCATTGCAGGTTGCCCGCTTCGATGAAGTCCTTGCCGAGGCCGGTGGAGCCGCGGAAGTTGACGCTCATCACCGCGTAGCCGCGGTTCGCCAGCCACTGGTGGGCGCTGTTGTAGCCGAAGCTGTCGCGCGCCCAGGGGCCGCCGTGGACGAGCAGCACCATTGGCACCGGCGCGTCGGGCACGCCGTCGGCGTTCCCGTCGCTGCCCGGCGGCAGGGTGAGGTAGCTCACCAGGGTCTTGCCGTCGCGCGCCGGCACCTCCAGCGCGTGCATCGGCTGCAGCGGCGCGCCGACGAGATCGGGGCGGGCGGTGTAGAATTCGGTCAGCGTGCCGGCCTTGCGGTCGTAGAGCCAGGTCGTCGCCGGCGCGACCACGGGGTCGTTGGCCACGACCCAGCGGCTGTCGTCATCGGTGCGGCTGAGGACGGAGAACTGCCCGTCGAGCTTGCTGTCCAGCCAGTCGAGCGACGCCTTGACCGCCGGGTCCGTCGCGGTCCATTCGCGCTTCAGGTATTCGACCGAATAGGCTTCCACCTGGCCGGTGATCGGGTTGGAAAGAGTGCCGCCGATATCAGCCCTGGCGTTTTCAGCGATGACGGTCTGCTTGCCCGTCGCGGTGTCGACCGCCACCAGCGCCGCGGTGTTGCGGTCCCGGCTGTCGAGCCAGTACAGCGTCTTGCCGTCGCTGGTGTAGCCTGCCGGCATGGTGGTGAGCGAATCGGCAAGGCCGGTGCTGGCCATCGGCTTTTCCGCCACTTTGCCCCCCGTGACGGTGAAGTAGTCCATCCCGCCCGCGGCGTTGGGGCGCAGCGCCATGCGGATGTCGAGGTTGTTGTCCGCCAGGAACCCGGCGTACTGTTCGTTGCGCATGACCTCGGTCAGCTTGCCGGTCTTGAGATCGAGCAGCCAGACATCGTGGTAGCGCGCATCGCGGTTGTTCAGGCCGATCAGCAGCTTGTCCTTTTTCACCGTGGACGCGCCGACCAGTTGCACGGTCGTCTTCTCGAACGGGGTCAGGGCGGTTTCCTTGCCGCTCAAGACATCGATCCCGTAGAGCAGCCAGTTCTCGTCGCCGCCCTTGTCCTGGATGTAGAGCACCTGGCTGCTGTCGGGCGACCAGAAGTATTGCCGGATCGGCCGGTCGGTCGCGGTGGTCATCACCTTCGCGGCGGCCGGCTGGGCGGCAGGCGCGACCCACACGTTCATCACGCCGTTCGAAGGGGCGAGCCAGCTCAGCCACTTGCCGTCCGGGCTGATGCGCCCGGCGCTCCTGGTTGGGTTGCCGAACAATACGGTGCGCGGGATCAGAGGCGCAGCTTGGGCAGAGCGGGCAGGTGCGGCGGCGGGGGCAGTCGAAGCGGCTGTGGTCATCGGTGTCTCTTGCATGGTGGTGCAGCCGGCCAGCGCCAGCGCGCTGGCGGCGATCGCCAAAGTCGTGCGGATTGTGTTCATGTCCCGTCCCCCTGAAATTGTTCCAACCTACTGTCTTAATCGTCTAATACGCCGCCCGCCCCGTATCAAGCGGCAACGCCGTGCGATCAGAGCGCTGCATTGTTGTAGTAATGCCATGTGAGCAGGGTCACCGCGCCGCGGTGCGGCCGCCACGGTTCGGCCAGCGCGCGCGTTTCCTTTTCGGTCGGGCGCGCCTCGAGCCCGAGGATGCGGCCGAGCCCGGCCTGTATGGCGAGGTCGCCCGCGGGCCAGATGTCGGGCCGCCCTTCGGCGAACAGGAGATATATCTCCGCGGTCCAGCGGCCGATGCCCTTGATCTGCGTGAGAAGGGCGATCGCCTCCTCGTCATCCGCGGGCAGGTTGTCGAAATCGATCGCGCCTGCTTCCACCAGCTCGCACAGCGATCGTGCGTACCCCTGCTTCTGGCGTGACAGGCCGCAGGCGCGCAGCGTGTCGAAATCGCGCGCCAGCAGGTCGGCGGCCGGGATCTCGGGGCCGAGTTCGTCCTCCAGCTTGCGCCACATGCTGGCGGCGGCGGCGACGGAAACCTGCTGACCGACGATGGCCCGCAGCAGGGTGACATAGCCGCGGTCGCGAATGCGCGGCTCGGGATAGCCGGCGACGGCAAGCGCCCGGGCGATCGCCGGTTCCTGCACGGCGACCGTTTCGAGCCCTTCCCGTATCTGCCCGGTGGTCAGTACCATTATCGCGCGCGTCCTCTCCTGCTTGCCAAGGCGGCGGCCAGCCCGTAGCAGCCGCGCCGCACGCGCAACAGGGCGCGCCATGCATTTCGCGAAGGGAGCACCGCATCATGCCCAAGCTGATCGTCGTCAACCGTGCCGGCGAGGAATCGACGGTTGAGGCGGCCGACGGCCTGACCGTGATGGAGGCCATCCGCGACAACGGCTTCGACGAATTGCTGGCCCTGTGCGGCGGATGCTGTTCGTGCGCGACCTGCCATGTTCATGTCGATCCTGCCTTCAAGGACCGGCTGCCTGCGATGAGCGAGGACGAGGACGACCTTCTGGAATCGAGCGATTTCCGCAACGCGGATTCGCGCCTGTCGTGCCAGTTGCCGTTCACTGCCGATCTCGACGGGCTGAAGGTGACGATCGCGCAGGAAGATTGACCTGGCCGCCCGGCCAAGGCTGGTTAGCCGGGCGCAAACCGGAACTGCGTTGCGGCCGGGCGGCGCGCAGCCTAGCGATCGCCCCATGATGGCACCTCCCGCGCGGGCATCGACGCTCGACCTGATCGGCAACACCCCGCTCGTCTTGCTCAAGGGCCCCAGCCAGGCGGCCGGCTGCGAGATCTGGGGCAAATGCGAATTCGCCAACCCTGGCGGCAGCGTGAAGGATCGCGCGGCGCTCGGCATCGTGCGCGATGCGGAAGCGCGAGGCGAACTGGCACCCGGCGGCACGATCGTGGAAGGCACGGCCGGCAACACCGGGATCGGCCTGGCGCTCGTTGCCAACGCGCTCGGCTATCGCACGATCATCGTCATGCCCGACAACCAGAGCGCGGAAAAGATGGCGACCCTGCGCGCGCTGGGCGCGGAACTCGTGCTGGTCCCGCCGACGAAGTATTCCGACGCCAACCACTTCGTCCATGCAAGCCGCCGGCTGGCAGAGGACACGCCGGGCGCGATCTGGGCGAACCAGTTCGACAACACGGCGAACCGCAAGACCCATATCGAGACGACCGCGGCCGAGTTGTGGGACCAGATGGACGGGCGCATCAGCGGCTTCACCTGCGCGGCCGGGACTGGCGGCACGCTGGCGGGCGTCGGCATGGGCCTGAAGGAGCGGGACGAGACGGTGCGGATCGCGCTCACCGATCCGCACGGGGCCGCGCTCTACAGCTATTACGCGACCGGGGAGCTTCAGTCCGAAGGCACTTCGGTGGCCGAAGGGATCGGTCAGGGCCGCATCACCGGCAACCTCGAAGGCGCGCCGATCGACACGCAGTTCCGCGTTTCGGACGCCGAAGGGCTGGAATGGGTCGCTCGTCTGCTGCGGGAAGAAGGGCTGTGCCTGGGCCTGTCGTCCGGGATCAACGTGGCGGGCGCGGTCATGCTGGGCCGCGAACTCGGCTCCGAGGCGCGGGTGGCGACGATCCTGTGCGACACGGGCTTCCGCTATCTCTCCACGCTCTACGATGCGGCCTGGCTGCGCGCGAAAGGCCTGCCGGTGTTCGACTGGCTGCGCGAGGGCTGAGGCGCGTTCATTGACTGGACAAGTGCATCGGCTAGCCTTGCACGATGGATAATGACACCCTTGCGGCCGACGACCGGGATGCGATCGGCGCGGCGCCGTTGGGCGGAACCCGGGCACAGGCGTTGCACCGCCTGCAAGTGGGCGTTTCGCTGCTGATCGGCATCGTCCTTATTGTCGGGCTCGCCAGCGTCATCGAGGAACGGGCCAAGCAATCGGACGAAACCGTGGTGCCGGCAGCGGCCGCCACCGCGACGTCCCAGGTGCCGGCGCCGGGAACCGATCCCCTGGCCGACGCGGGCGTCGTGCCCGACTTGCCCGATGTGCCGGCCGCGCCGGAAAGGAACGCGACCGACGCAGCCGAACCCGGTGGCGCGCGTTAAGCGGCGTGCAGCCACGCTCGCGGCCGCAGCTGCGGGCCTTGCCCTGGCCGGCGCCGCCGGGTGGGCGCTGGCCGACCGGGCGGAACCCCGTGCGCCCCTCGGCCTGTTTTCATCCTTGCCCGTCGTCTGGCCCGAAACCGCCTCGCTCGGCGAACTGATTGCGCCCGATGCGGCGCCGCACTGGGTGCGCACCGCGCTGGAAGATCGCTTCACGCCCGTGCCGCTCGACGCGCTCGATGCCCAGGTCCTCGCGCCCTTGCGCTCGCTCGTGATGGCGCAGCCCCGGCCGCTGGCTCCGGCAGAGAATGTCGCGCTGGACGAATGGGTGCGCGCAGGTGGGCGGGTGCTGCTGTTCGCCGATCCCCTGCTGACCGAGGAATCGCGCTTCGCCATCGGCGACCGGCGAAGGCCGCAGGATGTCGTGCTGCTTTCGCCGATCCTCAGCCGCTGGGGGCTGGAACTCACGTTCGACGAAGATCAGGACGGGCGGGAACGGCTGGTGGCGGTCGGCGGGCAGGCGGTGCCGGTCCGCCTCGCCGGGGCCCTGCGCCCCGTGGCTGGTCCCGGATCGGAATGCGCCATCGAATCCGCCGGGCTCATTGCCGAATGCCAGGTCGGAAAAGGGCGGGTCGTCGTGTTTGCGGACGCCGCCGTGCTTGAATCCGCGCGCGGCGTGGATGGCGGGGGCCACGCCTTCGAGGCCCTGCTGTTGCGCGCCTTCCCGTAACACGGGATTTCGCGGGAAAGCTGTTCCGGCGGGTGCAGCGCACCCACTAACCTTCTGTATTCTGGGCCGAATCATTCCGCCATGGAGCGGCGACGAAGACACTTGTCCGCATGATTATCCACATGAAATTAGCGGTTAACCGCCCATTCCCGTGAAATCCCGCTTTTTTCCCTTCCATCCCAAGGTGAAGAAAGTTAATAACATCCTCCATCGGTCACAACGTTCCAGCATGCGCATCG
Organism: Tsuneonella aeria; assembly: GCF_009827495.1. Classification (NCBI taxonomy): domain Bacteria; kingdom Pseudomonadati; phylum Pseudomonadota; class Alphaproteobacteria; order Sphingomonadales; family Erythrobacteraceae; genus Tsuneonella; species Tsuneonella aeria. The sequence continues at coordinate 1,032,756 of NZ_WTZA01000001.1, read as the reverse complement.
GGCTTCCTCCGATGCGAGCCGGAGGCGCTCGCGCCCCCGGATGGGCGGCGGCGTGTTCCGTGGGCGCTTCCGCACTGGCGGGGGCAGGCGAGGGGAGGGGGTTCACGTGGCAGCGGCGGCCTTCGGCGGCTATTCGGGACAGGCCTTTTCGCCCGCCGGCGACAAGGGTCGTTTCGTGCTGCCCCCGCTGTTCCGCAGCGCGGTCAAGACCTCGAGCGACGGCAAGATCCTGTGCCTCGACAAGCATCCGCGTTTCGCCTGCCTCGTCGGCTTCGGCCTCTCCCGCCAGCTGGAGCTGGAAACCCAGCTCGACCGCGAGGAAGATCGCGCCGGACCGGACTTCGACCGTGATACGCGCGCGGCGCAGCTGTTCGGGTTCGCCCGGGTGCCGTTCGACGACTCGGGCCGATTCGTCCTGCCCGATCACCTGCGCATGCTCGGCAACGTCGAAGACGCATTGTTCTTCCAGGGCGGCGGCCGCAGCTTCACCATCTGGAATCCCGCCGAGCTGATGAAGATGGACGACGCCTGGGCCGCCGCGAAGGCCGCCTGCGCGCAGTTCCTGGCGGAAGGGAAGGCGAAGTGATGGCCCCCGCGTCCGCAGCGCCGCACATCCCCGTCCTGCTCGACGAAGTGGTCGCCGCGCTCGCCCCGCAGCCCGGCGAGGTGATCGTTGACGCGACGTTCGGCGCGGGTGGCTATTCCCGCGCGCTGCTGGATGCCGGCGCGACCGTCCATGCCTTCGACCGCGATCCCGATGCGATCGCCGCGGGCCGCGAATGGCCGGAAACTGCGGAAAACCCCCCGCGGCTGGTTCTCCATCCCCGCCGTTTCTCCGAAATGGTTAACGCGCTCGCCGATTCGGGGCTGGCGCGCGTCGACGGGATTGTGATGGATATCGGCGTGTCCTCGATGCAGCTCGACCAGGCGGGGCGCGGTTTCGCGTTTTCCGCCGAGGGCCCGCTCGACATGCGCATGAGCCAGTCCGGCCCCACCGCTGCGGACTTCCTCAACACCGCCGAAGAGGGCGCGATCGCCGACGTCCTCTACACCTATGGAGAGGAACGCCAGAGCCGCCGCGTGGCGCGTGCCATCGTCGCGGCGCGGCCGCTTGAGACGACGGGAGATCTCGCCCGCGTCGTGCGCAAGGCGCTGGGCTATCGCCCCGGCGCGCCGAAGGACCCTGCCACGCGCAGCTTCCAGGCCGTGCGCATTCACGTGAATGCGGAATTGAGCGAACTGGAAGATGCGTTGAATGCAGCCGAAGTGCTGCTGGGCGAAGGCGGGCGGCTGGCAGTGGTCAGCTTTCACAGCCTGGAAGACCGGATCGTGAAGCGGTTTCTGCGCGATGCCTCTGCCGTCACCGGCGGATCGCGCCATCTGCCCGCGGCGGAAGCGGCGCCGGCCGTCTTCACGCGCGTGTCCAAGGGCGTGCGCCCGACCGAGGCGGAGACTGCACGCAACCCGCGCGCGCGTTCGGCGACGCTGCGCCACGCGGTCCGGACCGCCGCGCCGGCAAGGGAGGCCGCGTGATGGTCGCCGCCGGAAGCCGCCTCCGCCAGCTCGGCTGGTTCGTGACCCTGGCGCTGTGCATCACGCTGTTCGCCGCGCTGACCTTCAAGGTCAATTCGGTGCGCAGCGAAGTGCGCCTGGCGGAACGGCAGATCGTCGCCCTTCAGCGCGAGAAAGTCCTGCTGGAAACCGAGTTCGAAACCCGCGCCAGCCAGCAGCAGCTCGCCCAGTGGAACGCGGTCGATTTCGGATACCAGGCACCCACCGCCGATCAGTACCTGGAAGGCGAGCGCCAGCTGGCCGCGCTGGGAGAGCCGCGCGCGGTCGGCGCGCCGTCGCCCATTCGCGTCGCGCGGGCGAAGGACGATACCAGCGCCATGAAGCTGCCGGCGATGGTGTCCCCGCTCACCGGCAAGCCGGTCAAGAACATCGCCGACGAAGCGAACCTGGCCGAAGCGCTTGCCAGCGGCGGCGAATTCCTGGCGGAGGCCGCGCAATGATCGTGTTGGCGAGCGTCCGGCCATGAACACGATGACGGTCAGCACCGCGATCTATTCGGGCCGCGTCCAGCTGGTCACGGCGCGCCAGCAGCACCTGAGTGTCGCGCGGGCACGGGTCCTGTTCGTCGCCGCCCTGTTCGCGGCCCTTGCCCTGGCTGCAGTGGTGCGGATCGTCTATCTCGGCCTGACCGACGCAGCGCACAGCGCGACCTCGTTCGAAGAGGCGCTGCTGCCGCCCCGGGGCGAGATCACCGACCGCAACGGCGAAACGCTGGCCCGCGCGTTCCCGGCGTTTGCGCTGTGGTTCAATCCCGATGCGCTGGGCGGCGGCAGCTCGCTGGTCGCCTCGTCCAAAGCCGTCGCGGCCGAACTGAAGGCCATCTTTCCCGATATCGACGAAGCGCAGATTGCTGACCGACTGGCCAAGGGCAAGGCCGGTTACCTGCGCCGCCGCGTGCTTCCCGAAGAGGCGAACCGCGTCCAGGCCCTCGGGGAACTGGGCCTGGAGCTGCCGCAGGAAACGGACCGGCACTATCCGCAAGGGTCGATGGCCGCGCACGTGCTTGGCTATGTCGCCGCGGACGGGCACGGCCGGGTGGGCATGGAAAGCGTGCTCGACAAGCAGCTTGCCGATCCGGCCACGCGCGGGACCTCCATCCCGCTATCCATCGACGTGCGCGTTCAGGGTGCGCTGGAAGACGAACTGACGCGCGGGATGCGCGCGACGAACGCGGTCGGCTCTGCCGGCATCGTGCTCGATGTCGATACCGGCGAAGTGCTGGCGCTGGCCTCGCTGCCGGAATTCGATCCCAACCGGATCGATGAGGCTGGCGCGGCGAACATGTTCAACCGCGTGACCAACCAGGTTTACGAACTTGGCTCCACGTTCAAGCCGCTGACGGTTGCCGCCGGTATCGATGCCGGTACGATCACCGATTTCGGTCGCCGGTATTCCGCACGGCCGTTCCCCATCGGCGGCTTCACGATCCGCGACAGCCACCCGCTGGGCGATTCGCTCAACACGCCCGAAATGCTGATGCATTCGTCCAACGTGGTGACCGCGCACATGGTGCGGGAACTGGGCGCGAACCGGCTGAAGAAAGTCATGGCCGACCTCGGCATGAACGAGCGGCCCTATATCGAGCTGCCGGCCAAGGGCTTCCCCATCTGGGCGAGCGGCGACTGGCCGCTGCTGCGCGGGATGACGGTGGGCTATGGCCACGGCATCGCGGTGACCCCGCTGCACCTTGCCAGCTCCTACGCCGCGATGGTCAACGGCGGCATCTGGCGCCCGGCGACCCTGCACAAGCTGGCGCCGGGCCAGGCGCCAAAGGGCCGCCGCGTGTTCAAGGCCAGCACCAGTTCGCGCATGAACCAGCTGCTGCGCATGATCGTGGTCTACGGCACAGGCCGCAAGGCCGACGCGCCGGGGTTCCGGATCGGCGGCAAGACCGGTTCGGCGGAAAAGCCCGGCGCCGGCGGCTATCGGAAGACCTCGCTCGTTTCCACCTTCGCCGCGGCCTTTCCGATGGACCGCCCACGCTATGTGGTGATCGCCATGCTGGACGAACCCAAGGGCACGGTCGCCTCCAGCTTCCAGCGCACCGCCGCCTGGAACGCGGCGCCCATCGTGGGCCGCCTGGTGCCCCGCATCGGCCCGATGCTGGGCATCGCCCCCGACGCGCAGCGCGACGTGGATCTTTCGGACCTCGCGCCGCTCGTGCCGCAGAGCGCCAAGGAATGAAGCTGGGCCGCATCGCCGCCGAGGCCGGCTATGACGCAGGCCGCGCTGCCAATGAAACCGTGACCGGTTTCGCGCTCGATCACCGCAAGGTCGCGCCGGGAACGGTGTTCGGCGCCTTCCAGGGCGGCACCGTGAACGGAGAGGACTTTATCCCCGCGGCGGTGGCGGGCGGCGCCGTGGCCGTGGTCGCCCGGCCTGAGGCCAGTGTCGCAGGCGCGGTGCACATTGCCGATCCCATGCCGCGCCGCGCGTTCGCGCGCCTTGCCGCGCGGTTCTTCGCGCCGGTGCCCGAAACAATCGTGGCGGTAACGGGGACCAACGGCAAGACTTCGACGGTCGAGCTCACGCGCCAGCTATGGCGCATGGCCGGGCTGAGCGCCGCGTCCATCGGCACGCTGGGGGTGACGACACCGGACGAAAGCGTCTCCACCGGCCTCACCACGCCTGACATCGTCACGTTCCTTGCCAACATGGCCGGGCTGGCGCGCGAAGGGGTGAGCCATGTCGCCTTCGAGGCATCGAGCCACGGCCTCAGCCAGTTCCGCAACGAAGGGCTGGCGGTGGCCGCCGGCGCCTTCACCAACCTGAGCCGCGACCACCTCGATTACCACGCGGACATGGACGATTATTTCGCCGCCAAGATGCGGCTGTTCGATGAAGTCGTCGCCCCCGGCGGGGCGGCAGTGATCTGGCGCGACGGCAATGGATGGGCCGAACGCGCCGTGGAGCATGCGCGGCAGAGGGGTCTTCGCGTATTCTCCGTGGGCGACGAGGGGGAGGGAGCTGATCACGGCATCCACCTCGTCGCCCGCACCCCCGGCGCGCTGGGCCAGGCGCTGGAGATCGCCTTCGACGGCAAGACCCACACGATCAACCTGCCGCTGATCGGGGCCTACCAGGCCGCGAACGCGCTGGTGGCGGCCGGGCTGGTCATCGCAACCGGCGGCGATGCCGCGGAAACCTTTGCCAACCTTTCCCGTCTGCAGCCGGTGCGCGGCCGGCTGGAGCGTGCGGCCCTGACCCGCGCGGGCGCGCCGGTCTATGTCGATTACGCCCACACCCCCGATGCGCTGGAAGCCGCCATCGCGGCGCTCCGCCCCCACGTCAGCGACGCGCCGCGCGGCCGCCTGATCGCGGTGTTCGGCGCGGGCGGCGACCGTGACCAGGGCAAGCGCGCCGAGATGGGCCGCGTGGCGGCGGAGCGTGCGGACGTCGTGATCGTCACCGACGACAATCCGCGGGGCGAGGATCCCGCCGCAATTCGGCGGCAGGTCATGGAAGGCGCGATCGGCGCGCGCGAGATTGGCGACCGGCGCGCGGCGATCGGGGCGGCGGTGGCGCTGGCGCAGGCGGGCGACATCGTGCTCGTCGCCGGGAAGGGACACGAACAGGGCCAGATCGTCGGCTCGGGAGAATCTATGCGCGTGCTGCCTTTCGACGATGTGACCGTGGCGCGCGAAGCGGCCGGCGCAGGGGGCGCTGCGTGACCCGTCATCCCGCCTTGCGCGCATGGCCGCGCGACCGGCGTGACGCGCTGGGCATGGCGCTGTGGACCGCCGAGGAAATCGCGGCCGCCACAGGCGGAACCGCCAGCGGCCCATTCCAGTGCGCCGGCGTCGAGATCGACAGCCGCGACGTCCGCTCGGGCGATCTTTTCGTGGCGCTGAAGGGCGAAGCGACCGACGGGCACCGCTTCATCGACAAGGCTTTCGCGGCCGGCGCGGCGGCGGCCCTCGTCAGCGAGCCGATCGACCGTCCGCACGTCCTGGTGGCCGACACCGGCGATGCACTGGCGAAACTCGCCGCGGCGGCGCGCGCCCGGGCCGATGCGGTGCGTGTCGGCGTGACCGGCTCGGTCGGCAAGACGGGCGTCAAGGAAGCGATCTTCGCCGCGCTCGACCGCGCGAGCCGCGGCGCCGCGCATCGCAGCGTGCGCAGCTACAATAACCACGTCGGGGTCCCGCTCAGCCTGGCGCGGATGCCGGCTCGCAGCCGATATGGCGTGTTCGAGATGGGCATGAACCACGCCGGCGAAATCGCGGCGCTCACCCGGCACGTCCGGCCGCATGTCGCCGTCGTCACCACCATCGCCCCCGCGCATATCGAGAACCTCGGCAGCGAAGAGGCGATCGCCGACGCGAAGGCGGAAATCTTCGCGGGCCTGGCCGAAGGCGGCACGGCGGTCATCCCGGCCGACAGCGTGCATTACGATCGCCTGCTGGTGCACGCGCGGCAAGCGGGGGCGAAAGTCATTGCCTTCGGGCGTGCCGCCCATGCCGATGCGCGGCTGATGGACGCCATTCCGAGCGCCAATGGCGGCGCGCTGGTCACCGCCGACATCGCGGGCACGCGGCTGTGCTATTCGGTGGCGGAGCCGGGCGATCACTGGATCATGAACTCGCTGGCGGTGATGGCGGCGGTTCACGCGGCGGGGGGCGATCTGGCGGCGGCGGGGCTGGCGCTGGCGGAGATGGGCGGCCTCAAGGGGCGAGGCGCGCGCCACCGCGTGGCTGTGCCGGGCGGTCATGCGCTGCTGATCGACGAAAGCTACAACGCAAATCCCGCCAGCATGCGCGCGACCTTGCGCCAGTTGGGCCAGACGCCGGCTACCCGGCGGGTCGCGGTGCTCGGCAGCATGAAGGAACTGGGCGATTTCGCCGCCGGCTTCCACGGCCAGCTGGTCGAGCCGCTGGCCGAGGCGCGCGTCGACCATGCGGTGCTGGTGGGCGACGAGATGCGCAGCCTTGCGGTTGAATTGCGTCGCGAACTGGGGAAAGGGGCCGCCGGCCTGCTTGCCGCGCCGCTGACCTTCGCCCATTGCGATGGACCTGGCGAGGCGATCGCGGCGCTCGAGGAATTTGGCCTTGCGGGCGGCGATGCGATCCTGGTGAAGGGATCGAATTCGGTCGGGCTTGGCAGATTGGTCGCGCACTTCGTCGACCGTGGACGTTAGGGGCCGGACGGCTGGATGCTGTACTTGCTATCCGAGTGGATGGGTTTCGAAGGGGTTTTCAACCTCGTCCGCTACCAGACGTTCCGCGCCGGCGCGACGCTGCTCACCGCGCTGCTGATCGGCCTGATCATCGGGCCGCGTTTCATCGACCTTCTGCGCGTGCGGCAGGGCAAGGGGCAGCCGATCCGCGAGGATGGGCCCCAGACCCACCTGGCGAAACGCGGCACGCCCACGATGGGCGGGCTGATGATCCTCACCAGCCTTTCGCTGGCGCTGTTGCTGTGGATGAATTTGTCCAATCCCTTCGTCTGGGCGTGCATCGCGGTGACGCTGGGGTTCGGCCTCATCGGGTTCCTCGACGATTACGACAAGGTGGCCAAGTCGAGCCACGCGGGCGTGCCGGGCAGGGTGCGTCTGCTGCTCGAATTCGTGGTGGCGGGCATCGCGGCGTGGATCGTCGTCGGCCAGATCAACACGTTCCTCTACATCCCGTTCTTTTCCGGCCGCGGGGTGGAGCTGGGCTGGTTCTACTACATATTCGCCGCCCTGGTGATGGTGGGCGCCGGTAACGCGGTGAACCTGACCGACGGGCTGGACGGGCTCGCCACGATGCCCGTGATCATCGCCGCCGGCACGTTTGCGATCATCTCCTATCTTGCCGGCCGCGCGGACTATTCGGCCTATCTCGGCATTCCGCACGTGCCGGGGGCGGGGGAACTCGCCATCTTCTGCGCCGCGATCATGGGGGCGGGCCTTGCCTTCCTGTGGTTCAACGCGCCGCCAGCGGCGGTGTTCATGGGCGATACCGGCAGCCTGGCGCTCGGCGGGGCGCTCGGCGCGATCGCGGTCGCCAGTCATCACGAGATCGTGCTGGGCGTGGTCGGCGGCCTTTTCGTGTTCGAGGCGCTGTCGGTCATCATCCAGGTGTTCTGGTTCAAGCGAACGGGCAAGCGGGTGTTCCGCATGGCCCCGATCCACCATCATTTCGAACAGCTCGGTTGGAGCGAAAGCAAGGTCGTGATCCGGTTCTGGATCGTCTCGATCGTGCTCGCCTTGCTGGGCCTCGCCACGTTGAAGCTGCGATGATCGTCTCGCCCGCCTTTGCCGGCAAGCGGTACGCAGTCCTGGGCCTGGCGCGCTCGGGCCTCGCGGCGGTGGAATCGCTGGTCGCCAGCGGTGCGCGCGTGACCGCGTGGGACCGGCAGGATCATGCCCGCGCCAAGGTGGACACCGCCAACGTGTTGCTTGCCGATCCGCTGGAGATCGACCTGACCGGCTACGATGGCGTCGTCGTCTCGCCTGGCGTGCCGCTCAACACCCACCCGATCGCCGCGCGCGCCGCGCAGTTCGGCGTGCCGGTGATCGGCGATATCGAACTGTTCGCGCAGGCCCGCGCCGCGCTGCCGCCGCACAAGGTCGTCGGGATCACCGGCACCAACGGCAAGAGCACGACCACCGCGCTCGTCCACCACATCCTCCAGACCGCGCAAGTGCCGAGCACGATGGGCGGCAATATCGGCCTGCCGATCCTGGCGCAGGACCCGCTGGCGCCCAATGAGAACGGGGTCGGCGTCTATGTGCTGGAGCTGTCGAGCTACCAGATCGACCTGACCTACACGCTCGATTGCGACGTGGCGGTGCTGCTGAACGTGACGCCGGATCATCTCGACCGATATGACGGCTTCGAGGCTTACAGGCAGTCCAAGATGCGCCTGTTCGCGATGCAGTCTCCGGGCCGGGCGGCGATCATGCCGATCAGCGGGGAGAGCAGGATCGACCAATCCGGTTGGCCGAGCCTGCAAGGACCGCATAATGCCGGCAATGCCCTTGCGGCGATGGAGATTGCGCGCGCGCTGCGCATTCCCGAGGCGACATTGGCGACGGCCCTCCGCACTTTCACCGGCCTCCCCCACCGCATGGAGCGGGTTGCGACGCACGGCGGCGTGCTGTTCGTCAACGACAGCAAGGCGACCAATACGGACAGCGCGGCCCCCGCGCTCGCCGCCTTTCCGCCCCAGAGTGACGGCCCACGCATTCACTGGATTGTCGGCGGGCTGCCCAAGGAAGACGGGCTGGGCGCCTGCGCGCCGCATCTCGGGAACGTCAAGGCTGCCTATACGATCGGCGAGGCCGGCCCGCGCTTCGCGCAACTGATCGAGCCGCATGCCCCGGTGGTCCGTGCGGAAATGCTGTGCGAGGCGACCCGCCGCGCCATCGCCGCGGCCGCGCCGGGTGATGTGGTTCTGCTCTCGCCCGCCTGCGCCAGTTTCGATCAGTTCAAGGATTACGAACAGCGCGGCGAACGCTTCCGCCAGTTCGTTGCCGTTCTGACCGAGGATCCCGCCGCCGACCCGTGCAAGCAGGAAGCGCTGGTGTGAGCCCGCGGCCCTACATTCCCCGCAGCGGCGACCGCGTGCCGGCGCCTGCCCGATATCCCACGTCGCGGCGGGCGGAGCTCAAGATCTGGTGGCGCGAGATCGACCGGGTGCTGCTCGTCCTGGTGCTCGCGCTGATGGCAATGGGGACCGCTGCGGTGTTCGCCGCCTCGCCCGCCAGCGCGCACCGCCTGTCCACCCGCAATGTCGACCTGCCGGAGCTGTATTTCTACTGGGCGCACTTGCGCTGGCAGGCGTTGGGGCTGGTGTTCCTGTTCGCCGCGTCGACTCTCAGCCGCGAGAACGCCCGGCGGGTCGGCATCGTGCTGGCCGGCACGATGCTGTTCTTCCTGCTGCTGGTCCCGATCGTCGGGGGCGAAGTCAACGGCGCGCGGCGCTGGATCAACCTCGGCATCGCGGGGTTCCAGCCGTCCGAGTTCCTGAAGCCGGGGTTCGCTATCCTGCTGGCCTGGATCGTCAGCTGGCGGCTGCGCGATCCGCAGCTTCCCGTGGTCGCCACGGTCACGGGCGTCATGGCGCTGGTCGGCGCGCTGATGATGCTGCAGCCCGATTTCGGCGGCACCATCCTGTTCGCAGGGGTGTGGTTCGTGATCGTGTTGCTGGCCGGCATCCCGCTGAAGCGCGTGGGCATCATGATCGGGGCGGGCGCGGGCCTGCTCGTAGCCACGTACCTGCTGTACGACAACGCGCGCCACCGGATCGACGCGTTCCTGGGCGGCGGAACGGCGTTCGACCAGGTCGATCTTGCCAGCCGCACGCTGCTCGCCGGCGGGTGGACCGGCAGCGGGCTGTGGCTGGGCGTGCGCAAGATGAACCTGCCGGAAGCGCATACCGATTACATCTTCTCCGTGATCGGCGAGGAATTCGGGCTGATCGCCTGCGCGATCATCGTGGCGCTCTATCTCGCCGTCATCGTGCGGGTGCTGACCCGCCTGGTCGATGAAGAGGACCTGTTCACACTACTCGCCGCCGCGGGGCTCTGCACGCAGATCGGCGGGCAGGCGTTCATCAACATCCTGGTCAACCTGCAACTGTTCCCGTCGAAAGGGATGACCCTGCCGCTGGTCAGTTATGGCGGATCGTCGACGATCGCCGTCTGCATCGCCGTGGGCCTGCTGGTGGCGCTGACCCGGCGCAACCCGTTCCTCTATCGGGAGACGCCGGGCCTGCGCGGCCTGATCACGCGGGAGCTTGGCGCATGAGCGGGGCAAGCCGCCATTACGTGCTGGCCGCCGGGGGCACGGGCGGGCACCTGATCCCCGCATTCGCACTGGCGACCGAGCTGGAGCGGCGCGGGCACCACGTCGCGCTGCTGACTGATGCGCGCGGAGCTCAATTGCCCGGCAAGCCCGATTTCCTGCCGGTCCACCTGATCCCGGCCGGGCGGTTCGGCAAGAACCCGCTCCATTGGCCGCGCGGCATCGCCGCGATCCGCGAAGGGCGGCGCATGGCGCTGCGCCTTTTCGAAAGCTTCGCGCCGAGCGCGGTGGTGGGATTCGGGGGATACCCGGTGTTTCCCGCCCTGCTCGCGGCGCTCGCGGCGAAAGTGCCCAGCGTGGTGCACGAACAGAACGCGGTGCTGGGCCGTGTGAACCGCCTGCTGGCGCGCAAGGTCGATGCGATCGCCACGTCGTATCCCGATGTCGCCCGCCTTTCACCCCGCCATGCGGGCAAGGTGCATCTGGTGGGCAACCCGGTGCGTGCGGGCGTCCTCGCGCTGCGGGACGAACCGTTCCCCGCGTTCACCGCCGACGGCCTGCTGCGCGTGCTTGTCACCGGCGGAAGCCAGGGCGCGCGGGTGATGAGCGAGGTCGTGCCCGATGGGCTGGCCATGCTGCCACCGGCCTTGCGCCAGCGCCTGCAAGTCACCCAGCAGTGCCGGCCGGAAGACCTCGAGACCGTGCGTGCGCGCTATCGCGGGCACGACATCCCGGCCGAACTCGGCACCTATTTCGAAGACATGGCCGCGCGTCTGGCGGACGCGCACCTGTTCATCGGGCGGGCCGGGGCGAGCACCATCGCCGAACTGACGGCCGTCGGCCGCCCCGCGATCCTGGTCCCGCTTCCCATCGCAACCGACGATCACCAGGCGGCCAACACGCGCGAGATCGTGCGCGCAGGTGGCGCGCGGATGATCCGGCAGGACAAGTTCACCGCCAAGGAGCTTGCCAAGCAGATCCAGGCGATGGCCCAGCGCCCCGAAACGCTCGCCACGGCTGCCCACGCCGCGTGGAATTGCGGGCGGCCGAAAGCTGTCGAGGATCTGGCGGACCTCGTCGAAAGCTTCGGCGGTACGGCGCTGATGGATGTGATCCGCGTCGACGGCGGCGACGGCCGCGCCGCCAGTGGAGAATTTGCCGCACAGGGCGCCGCCAGGGATATGATGCGGTGAAGGGCGTTCCCACCGACATCGGGACGGTGCACTTCGTCGGGATCGGCGGGATCGGCATGTCCGGCATCGCGGAAGTGATGAACAACCTCGGCTACGCGGTGCAGGGATCGGATCTCGGAGAAAGCGCCACGGTCGAACGGCTGCGCGCGCGGGGCATCCCGGTGATGATCGGGCACGCGGCGGACAACGTCGCCGGCGCGGCTGTGGTTGTCACCTCGACCGCGGTGAAGCGCAGCAATCCGGAAGTCGCCGCCGCGCTCGAACACCGCATCCCGGTGGTCCGCCGCGCGGAGATGCTGGCCGAACTCATGCGGCTCAAGAACACCGTCGCGGTGGCCGGCACGCACGGCAAGACGACGACGACCAGCATGGTGGCCGCGCTGCTCGATGCCGGCGGGATCGATCCCACCGTCATCAACGGCGGCGTGATCGAGCAGTACGGTTCAAACGCCCGGCTGGGCGACAGCGACTGGATGGTGGTGGAGGCGGACGAGAGCGACGGCAGCTTCCTGCGCCTCGACGGTACGATCGCGGTCGTCACCAATATCGATCCCGAACACCTCGACCACTACGGCGATTTCGAGGCGGTGCGGCGGGCCTATGTGGAATTCATCCACAACGTGCCGTTCTATGGCGCGGCGGTGCTGTGCAGCGACCACCCGGAAGTGCAGGCGGTGATCGGCCAGGTGCGCGACCGCAAGGTGGTGACGTACGGCTTTTCCCCCCAGGCCGACGTGGGGGCGGACAACGTGCGCCCCGATGGCGGCGGCAGCGTGTTCGACGTCGTGGTCCGCCGGCTGGGCGAGGAAGATCGCCGCATCGCCGACGTGCGGCTACCGATGCCGGGGCGGCACAACGTGCAGAACGCGCTGGCCGCGATCGCCGTGGCGCTGGAGATGGAATGCCCCGACGCGGTCATCCGCACAGGCTTTGCCAAGTTCGGCGGGGTCCGGCGCCGGTTCACCCGCGCGGGCGAGGTCCCGGCCGGTGGCGGCGTGGCGGCGATCATCGACGATTACGCCCATCACCCGGTGGAAATCCGCGCGGTCCTTGCCGCCGCGCGCGAAAGCGCCGGGGCCGCCGGAGGGCGGGTGATCGCAGTGGTGCAGCCGCACAGGTTCACCCGCTTGCGCGACCTGATGGACGATTTCCAGAACGCCTTCAACGATGCGGACCGGGTGTTCGTCACGCCGGTCTACACGGCGGGTGAAGAGCCGATCGAGGGCGTGGATTCCGCGGCGCTGGTCGCGGGCCTCAAATCGCGCGGTCACCGCTGGGCCGGCGTGATCCCCGATCAGCAGGCGCTGGCCCGCGCGCTCGCCGCCGACGTGCAGGCCGGCGATTTCGTCGTCTGCCTAGGCGCGGGCGACATCACGCGCTGGGCAGCGGGCCTGGCGGACGCGATCCGGCAGGAGCAGGCGGCATGAGCCGGCAGCACGGCGAGGCCGGCTGGCTGCGCCAGAGCGCGCCCTGGGCCGCGGTGGACGAAACCACCGCCGCGCCCTTCGCCATGGATGGCCTTCGCGGCAGGCTGACGGCCGATGCGCCGCTGGCGCCGCTGGTGTGGTTCAAGACCGGCGGCAAGGCCGACTGGCTGTTCGAGCCGGCCGACCTCGAGGATCTGCGCGAATTCTTGTTCCGCATCGGTGGGCGCACGCCGGTGATGCCGCTGGGGCTGGGTTCCAACCTCATCGTCCGCGATGGCGGGGTGCCCGGCGTGGTGATCCGGCTGGGCAAGGCGTTCGCCACGGTGGAGGCCCGGCGGGACAAAGTGCTGGAATGCGGCGGCGGGGCGAGCGGCATCCTGGTCAGCTCCCGCGCGCGCGATGCGGGGATCGCCGGGGTCGAATTCATGCGCGGCATCCCGGGCACCGTGGGCGGCTTCGTGCGGATGAACGGCGGCGCCTATGGCCGCGAGGTGGCCGACGTGCTGATCGATTGCGACGTGGTGATGCCGGACGGCGAGTTCGTGACCCTGCCGGCCCGCGACCTCGAATATACCTACCGCCATTCCGTCCTTCCGGAAGGGGCGGTGGTCGTCGCCGCGCGGTTCCAGGGGCGCGAGGGCATTCCGGCCGAGATCGGCGAGGAGATGGACCGCATCGCCGCCGCGCGCGAAGCCTCGCAGCCGCTGCGCACGCGCACCGGCGGCTCCACTTTCAAGAACCCGCCGGGTGAAAAGGCCTGGGCTCTGGTCGACGCAGCCGGATGCCGCGGCCTGACATTGGGCGGCGCGCAGGTGAGCGAGAAGCACACCAATTTCCTTATCAACACCGGCGACGCGACGAGCGCCGATATCGAAGGCCTGGGAGAACAGGTGCGAGAAAAAGTCTACGCCGACAGCGGTATCTCGCTGGAATGGGAAATCCAGCGGGTGGGCCGGCCGTGAGCGCGGTAACGGCAAAGCCCCACGTCGTCGTCCTCATGGGCGGGTGGGCGAACGAGCGCCCCGTCTCGCTGATGAGCGGCGAAGGCGTTGCCAGGGCGCTGGAGGCGCGCGGATACCGCGTCACGCGCATCGACATGGATCGTACCGTGGCAGCGCGCATTGCAGAGGCCGCGCCCGACGTCGTGTTCAACGCGCTGCACGGGGTGCCGGGTGAAGACGGCACGGTGCAGGGCATGCTCGACCTGATGGGCGTGCCCTACACCCATTCCGGCCTCGCGACATCGGTCATCGCGATCGACAAGGAACTGACCAAGCAGGCGCTGGTGCCGCACGGCGTGCCCATGCCCGGCGGCCGCGTGGTAGAGAGCGAAGGCCTGTTCGAGAAAGACCCGTTGGCGCGCCCTTACGTGCTGAAGCCGGTCAACGAAGGAAGCTCCGTCGGCGTCGCGATCGTCACGGACGAAAGCAATTACGGCAACCCGATCCGGCGCGACGCCGCGGGGCCCTGGCAGGAATTCGCCACCTTGCTTGCGGAACCGTACATCCGCGGACGGGAGATGACGGTGGCCGTGCTCGACGGGGCCGATGGGCCGCGCGCGCTGACGGTGACGGAACTGGTGCCCAAGTCCGGCTTCTACGATTTCGACGCCAAGTACACCGACGGGATGACGGATCACATCTGCCCCGCCGACATTCCCGAACGGATCGCGGAACTGTGCAAGGCATATGCCGTGCAGGCCCACGTCCTGCTCGGCTGCAACGGGTGCAGCCGGACCGATTTCCGCTGGGATGACGAACAGGGGGAGGCCGGGTTGTTCGTGCTGGAAACCAACACCCAGCCGGGAATGACCCCGCTCAGCCTGGTGCCCGAACAGGCGCGCCATTGCGGGATGTGTTACGAGGATCTGGTCGAGGCGCTTGTCGGCGAAGCGCTTGCGCGGGGGGTAAGACATGGCTGAAACGATCAGCCGCAAGGGCAAGGGCGTCCGCCGATCGGCCGCGGCCCGCAGCCGTGCGGACACCGCGCGCCGTGCGCGTGCGCGGACCGGCAGCGCCATGGGCGGGGCGCTGGCGCTGCTGCCGTTCACCGAAGAGCAGCTGCACAAGGTGTTCCTGGTCGCGATCCTCGGCGGCGCAGCGGCGCTGATGTGGGTCGTCGCCAGCCTCGCGGGTGTTCCCGCGCTGCTCCAGGCGCAAGTCGCTTCGCTCGCCGCCGACGCCGGGTTCGAAGTGCGTCGGGTCCAGGTCACCGGCGTCGATCGCATGAACGAGCTCAAGGTCTACGAACGCGTGCTGGCCGAGCGCGACCGCCCGATGCCGCTGGTCGACGTGGATGCCATCCGGGCCGACCTGCTGGCGCTTTCGTGGGTGGAGGATGCCCGAGTCAGCCGACAGCTGCCTGAAACGCTGGTGGTCGACGTGGTCGAGCGCACGCCGCGCGCGGTGCTGCGCAAGGCGGACAAGCTGGTGCTGATCGACGGCGGCGGGCACGAGCTCGAGCCGATCTCCAGCGCCAATGCCAGGGGAATGCTCAAGATTTCCGGCCCCGGCGCCGCGCGCCAGGTGGCGGAGCTCGACACGCTGCTCGATGCGGCGCCGGCGCTGAAATCGCAGGTGGCGGAGGCCGAATGGGTCGGCAACCGGCGGTGGAACCTGACGTTCGCCACCGGCCAGGTGCTCGCCCTACCGCATGGTGACGACGCATCGGCCGGCGCGCTCGTCTCGTTCGCGCGGCTCGATGGGCTCAACCGGCTGCTGGGCGGCAAGGTCGCCGCGTTCGACATGCGCGCGCCCGACCGGATCTACATGCGCATTCCGGGCCGCGCGCAGGCCAAGGCGCTGGAAGCAAGCCCAAAAGCAAACGGGGGGCAATGATGGGCTTGCCGCGCATCGCCAAGGTCTTCGGCGCCGTCAACGTGGGATCGTTTCGCATCTCCGCGATGATCATGGGCCTGTCGGAAACGGGCGAGATGATCGTGCTGGGCTCCGGCAACCGCCAGAGTCAGGGCGTCAAGCGCGGATACGTCACCGATATGGCAGCGGCCACCTATGCCATCCGTGACGCGGTGGAGCGGGCGGAGAAGAACGCCGGCACCAGCATTTCCAGCGTATGGGTCGGCTGCTCGGGCGCCGGACTCGCCAGCCGGGTCGCCAAGGTGGAAATCGACATCGGCGGCCGCCGGATCGAGGAAGACGATATCGAACACCTGCTGGTTGCCGCGCGGGATTCGATCCAGCCGGACGGTCGCATGGTGCTGCACGCGCAGCCGGCGCATTACACGCTCGACGGGGCGCACGGGGTCGCCAACCCGCGCGGTCTCCATGCCGAACGACTGGGCGTGGATGTCCACGTGATGCTGGCCGACGGGGCCCCCATCCGCAACCTGATCGAAGCGGTGCGCAACGCCCATCTCGACGTGGAGGCGGTCGTCGCGGCGCCGATCGCGGCGGGCCACGCCTGCCTGAGCCCTGAGGAGCGCGAGCTCGGTACCGCCCTGGTCGAGATTGGCGGGGAGGTGACCAACGTCTCGCTCTATGCCGGGGGCATGCTGCTCGGTCTTACCGCGATCCCTTTCGGATCGTCCGATATCACCGACGCCGTGGCGAGCGCGTTCGGCATCCGCCGCTTCCAGGCGCAGCGGCTCAAGAGCCGCTATGGCTCGGCCGTCGCGTCGCCGAACGATTACCGCGACATGGTGCCGGTGAACGGACCGGGAGACGAAACCATCGGCCCCGCCGCGCGCGGGGCGGACGACAAGAACCGCGTGCCCCGGGCGGAACTGATCTCCGTCATCACCGAACAGCTTTCGCGCCTCAGCGACGAGATAGGACGGGCGCTGAAGGGCATGGGCTTCACCGGGGCCAAGGGCGGGCAGGTGGTCGTGACCGGCGGGGGCGCGGAACTGGCCGGCATCGCGGACTATCTCCAGATCGCGCTCGGCCGGCCGGTGCGCATCGGCAAGCCCCCGGCGCTTCGCGGGCTGGGAGAGGCGAACGCGACGCCCAGCTTCGCGACCCTGGCGGGCCTGTGCCTCTACGCCGCGGACGACCCGGTCGATATCCGCGCGGTGGGCCCGCGCCACCAGCCGACGATGCGCTATTCCGGCCTCGGCGTCGCCAACCGCGTGTGGCGCGCCATGCGCGAATACTTCTGAAACGGATTTGCCCTTGGCCGGCGCAGTGTTAACCGTTGTGGATAAGGAAGGGGATAGCTTCCCCGCCGCCCCCGCTTTGTGCAAAACTGACGTCAATCCTATTCACTTGCTGACTTTTCCCCGGAGGGAAGCCCAATGAGCATCAATATCGGTCCCCCCGCTGTCGACGACATGCGTCCCAAGATCATGGTCATCGGCGTGGGCGGCGCCGGCGGCAACGCGATCGCCAACATGATCGCTGCGCAGATCGAAGGCGTCGACTTCATCGTCGCCAACACCGATGCGCAGGCGCTGGGCAACGCCATGGCCGAAAAGCGCATCCAGCTCGGCCCCGATATCACCGGCGGCCTTGGCGCAGGCGCGCGGCCCGAAGTGGGTAAGGCCGCGGGCGAGGAATCGGTCGCCGAGATCGAAGACGCGCTCGACGGCGTCAACATGTGCTTCATCGCCGCCGGCATGGGCGGCGGCACCGGCACGGGTGCGGCACCCGTCATCGCGGAAGCCGCGCGGCGCAAGGGCGTTCTTACCGTAGGCGTGGTGACCAAGCCGTTCCTGTTCGAAGGCACGCGCCGGATGCGCGCGGCCGAGGCCGGGATCGAGGAACTGCAGAAGCACGTAGATACCCTGATCGTCATCCCCAACCAGAACCTGTTCCTGGTGGCGAAGGCGGAAACCACCTTCAAGGAAGCGTTCCAGCTCGCTGACGAAGTGCTGCAGCAGGGCGTCCGCTCCATCACCGACCTCATGGTCATGCCGGGCCTCATCAACCTCGACTTCGCCGACGTGCGTTCGGTGATGCAGGAAATGGGCAAGGCGATGATGGGCACGGGCGAGGGCGAGGGCGAGAACCGCGCGCTCGAGGCCGCCGAACGCGCGATCGCCAACCCCCTGCTCGACGGCGTCAGCATGGCCGGCGCGAAGGGCGTGATCATCTCCATCATCGGCGGCGAGGACATGAAGCTGCTCGAGGTGGACGAGGCGGCGAACCACATCCGCGAGCTGGTGGACGAAGACGCGAACATCATCTGGGGATCGGCCTTCAACCCCGACCTTCAGGGCAAGATCCGCGTGTCCGTGGTCGCCACCGGTATCGACGGCACGGGCGAAACGGCCGCAAGCGAGCCGCGATCGTTCGCCATGTCCGGATCGCGCGCGCCGAAGCGTCCGGTGCTGGAGCTGCCGCCGGAAGATGAATTCGAACTGCCGGCTGAAAGCGCGGTGGAGCCTGTCGCCGAACCGGCCGCCGCCTATGACGACGCGGCCGCGGGGCGCGACACGCTCGACCTCGGCGCCATGCCGAGCGAGTTCGAGGAATCCGACGCGGGCGAGAGCGAGGAATACGACGACGATGTCGATGGCATCGTCGATCCGCTCGCCGGCCTGCGCAACGCTGACGCCGACGGGGACGACGGCGCCGATGGCTACGGTGCGCCCCGCGGCGCTAATGCCGATGACGATGCCTACTGGGGCAACGATGCCGGCGCCGGGACGCCTGCCGCGCCGACCACGCAGGGCAGCGCCGGAGGGGACGAGCTCCTGCTCGACGCAGACCGCCTTTCCGAACGGGACGACACCGTTCGCCCGATGCTGGGCGGAGGGCGCCGGCGCGGATTGCTGACGGGTGATGACGGGGTCGCCGGCGACGCACCCGCAGCGCCCGCGGCAGGGGCGGGGACCACGCTGTTCGAACGCATGGCCAACCTTTCGCGCGGGGGCATGAAGCCTGCCGACGATGAGGATGACGATGACGGCGATGGCGGCGGCTCCGCATCGCTGTCGATCCCCCGTTTCCTGGGGCGGCAGAACAACCAGTAACCGGCCGGGCGCGGCTGTTCCGCAGGGGTTCAGCCGCGCCGGTGCAGGATGCGCAGCGATGGCTACCCGCACTTCACGAATGCTGACGATCCCGGCGCGGATCGTGGCGGCAGCGCTGCTGGCCGCCGGCGCGGTGCCGGCTGCCGCGCAGGTCCCGGTGGTCCAGGCGCTTCCGTCGCCGGCCGCCACCGAACTGCGCGATGCCCTGCGCCAGCTTGCCCGCAGCCCCGCGAACTTCGACGCGCTGATCGCCGCCGGCCGCGCGTCGCTGGCGCTCGACGACGTGGATGCCGCGATCGGTTTCTTCGGCCGTGCGGATAGCGTGCGCCCGGGCGACCCGCGGGTCCGGGCGGGCCTCGCCTCTGCGAAATTGAAATCCGACAATCCGGTGGAGGCGCTGCAACTGTTCGAGCAGGCGGCCCAGGGTGGCGCCGCGCCGGTGACGCTGGCGGCCGAACGCGGGCTGGCGTTCGACCTGGTGGGCGACAACGCTTCGGCCCAGATGCAATACCGGCTTGCCCTGACGCAGGGCCCCAATCCGGAAGTCAGCCGCCGCCTCGCGCTCAGCCAGGCGATCGCCGGCGACCGCAAGGGGTTCGAGGCGACGCTGCTTCCCATGTTGCAGCGCAATGACATGGCGGCATTCCGCGCGCGCGCGTTCGGCCTGGCGATCATGGGGGACGAGGCGCAGTCCGTTTCCATCGTGGAGACCGTGATGCCGCGCGAACTGGCGGCGCGGATCAAGCCGTATCTTGCCTACATGCCCCGGTTGACGCGGGCGCAGCAGGCAGCGGCGGCCAACCTGGGCGCGTTCCCGCGGGCCGCGCAGATCGGCCGCGACGATCCGCGTCTGGCGGCCTACACCGGCGCGCGCCCCGCCGGCGCTCCGGCCCAGGGTGCGGGATCGCGCCTGGCTCCGGCGGGCGAGCCGCTCGGCCCGCGTGCCCAAGCCGCGATCACCACGGCGCAGCGCCCGACCGCTGCCCAGCGGCGCCAGCAGCGCGAGACGGAACGGCGCCAGGCCGCGCTGGCGGAACAGCAGCGCAAGGCCGCCGCGGCCGCTGCGCGCAAGCCGGCCGCGACCGTCGCGCGCGCCTCTCCGCCGCCGGTCGTCGTGCGCCAACTGACCAACCCCTCTCCCCCGCCGCCACCGGCCGCACCGGCATCCGTGCAGCCGGCCGCAACCAGGCCCGCCGCCATGGCCAGCCCGCCGGTCGCGCGGACGGCCGAACTGCCACCCGTGGCGGACAGCGGCCTTGCACGGGTGCTGGCGGCGCAGCAGTCGCCGGTTGCTTCCTCCGCGCCGGGACCGACCGCCGCGGTGCCTGCCTCTGCCGCAACCCCCCCGGTGCAGATTGCCTTCGTTCCCCCTGCGTCGGCGACGCCCGCCGCCCCGCAACCTGTCGTGCAGGCAGTGCCCGAGCCGGTGAGCCTGGCGGAAGCCTTTGCCGAATTCGCCGCTGCCGACGCGAACGCCAGCCCGGCGGTGGGTGCGGTGGACATCACGCGGATCACGCCGCGCCGCGAATTGCCTCCCGAACCGAAAGCCGCGGAACCGAAAGCCGCCGAACCGAAAAAGGTCGCTGTGGCAAAGGCCGCCCCGCCGCCGCCGAAGCCCAAGGCGCCCAGCCGGGTGTGGGTGCAGGTGGCCACCGGCAAGGATCTCGGCGCGCTGGCGTTCGACTGGCGCCGCTTCGGCAAGGAAGCGCCCGCGCTGCTCGGCAAGCGGTCGGCCTATACGGCGAAGTGGGGCGTCTCGCGGCGGCTGCTGACCGGCCCGTTCGATTCGCAGCGTGCTGCTGCGAAATTCGTGGCGGACCTCAAGACGGCGGGCGTCGACGCGTTCACCTTCACCAGCAGCGAAGGCGAAGAGATCGCCCCACTGAAGTAACGCCCGCGCCCGGCCCGAGGGGTTAAGGCGCAGGGTTGCCAACGCGTTTTGCACAGCCTGTGAACAGGGTTATCAGGTTGTCCCCAAGCGTTAACCGCGCCCGCGTTGCCGCGCGGTCCGCGCGTCTTCACACAGCGGGCAAATGACAAGAGACGGGACGCCATCATGATCAGCGCAAACGACGATTATCCGGGCGAAGGCGACGACGCCGCGCCGGTCGACATGCTGGCCGCACTGTTCGAAGCGCGCGGCTGGGCGCACGAAATCGTCTCGCCGCACGAGATTTCCGGCGAAGTGCAGGGAAGCTGGACGACGTACCAGATCCGCGCGATCTGGCGGCCGGAGGACAACGTCCTGCAGCTGTTGTGCCTGCCCGATGTCCGCGTGGCGGAGGACAAGCGCAAGGCCGCGTACGAGCTGCTGGCGCTGGTCAACGAACAGCTCTGGCTCGGCCATTTCGATATCTGGTCGCAGGGCGGCATGCTGGTCTATCGCAATGCCCTGCTGCTGGGCGACGACGGCTTGCTGGGGCTGGGACAGGCGCAAGGGCTGATCGAAACCGCGGTCGACGAATGCGACCGGTTCTACCCTGCATTCCAGTTCGTGCTCTGGGGCGACAAGACCGCGCGCGAGGCGCTTGCCAACGCGATGGTCGACGCCGCGGGCGCGGCCTGATCGTGGCGGGCGCGGCGCCTTCGATCCTTGCCGCCGGTTACGGCAACATGGCGTGCGCCATGGTCGAAGGCTGGCTGCGCGCGGGCATTCCCGCCGCGTCCATCACCGCCTGCGGCCCCAATCCCAAGGCAACGCCCGATGGGGTGCGCTTCACGCAAGGGGTGCCTTCCGCCGCGCCGGATATCCTCCTGCTCGGGATGAAGCCGCAAGCGCTCGCCGCGGCCGCGCCGGGCCTGCAACCGGTGGTGCGCGCGGGAACGACGGTGATCTCGATCCTCGCCGGGGTGGAACTGGCCACGCTGACGCGGCATTTTCCGGGCGCGGCGGGGGTCGTGCGGCTGATGCCGAACCTCGCGGCCGCGATCGGCAAGTCGCCCTGCGCTCTCGTCGCCACTGGCCTGAGCGCGGAACGCCGGGCGGAGGTCACGCGCCTGGCGGAGGCGCTGGGCGCGGCCGAATGGCTGGCGGACGAGAACCTGTTCGACCTCGTCACCGCGCTCGCCGGTTCCGGGCCGGGGTTCGTCTATCGCTTCATCGATGCACTGGCCACGGCAGGGGCCGATCTCGGGTTGGCGCCGGACCAGGCGCGGCGGCTGGCCGTGCAGATGACCGAAGGCGCCGCGATGCTCGCCGCGGCATCGGCGGACAGCCCGGCCGCGCTGGCGGACAAGGTGGCCAGCCCCGGCGGGATGACGCGCCGGGGCCTCGACGTGCTTGATGCGGACGGCGCGCTTGTGAAACTTGTCACGGAAACCTTGCGTGCCGCGCGCGACCGGGGCCGCGAAATGGCGGATGCCGCGCGTGGCGAAGGTTAATCGCGCCGCGGCCGGTTTTCCTTGAACTGGCGGGGGAAACTCCCGATATTGCGGATACCGGCTTGTCGTCGCTCGGCGCCGGAATGGAGATTGGAATGGCTGAATTCAACGATCCCCGCACGACGACGACCGGCTTCGGGTCGGTTCCGCGCGCCGGTGGGCAGGTCGTGTTCGACGCAGGTCTGCGCAAGCACATGCTGTCGATCTACAACTACATGACAAGCGGCGTGCTGCTGACCGGCATCGTCGCGCTGATGACCTACACCTCGGGCATGGCGGCGACTTTCGCGTCGGGCCCGTTGATGTGGATCGTGGCCCTGTCGCCGCTCGCGATCGTCTTCGCGATGAGCTTCGGCGCCAACCGCTTTTCGAAGACCACACTGCAGATGCTGTTCTGGGCCTTTGCCGCGCTGATGGGCCTGTCGCTGTCGACGATCTTCCTGCGCTTTACCGGTGCATCGATCGCCGTCACGTTCTTCGCGACCGCCGCGGCGTTCGCAGGCCTGAGCCTGTTCGGCTATACCACGCAGAAGAGCCTGAGCGGGTGGGGCAGCTTCCTCATCATGGGCGTGGTCGGCCTGCTGGTCGCGATGATCGCCAACATGTTCCTGCAGAGCCCGGGGCTGATGTATGCGATCAGCTTCATCGGCGTGTTGATTTTCGCGGGCCTCACCGCCTACGATACGCAGCGGCTGAAGAACGAATACGCGATGCTGCGCGGCACGGAATTCGCCGGCAAGGCGGTGGTGCTCGGCGCGCTGACGCTGTACCTGGACTTCATCAACATGTTCCAGTTCCTGCTCAGCTTCATGGGCAACCGCGAATAATCGCACATACGACTCGCTTCATCGTGCCCGGGGTGCCAAGCGCGCCCCGGGCATTTTCTTTGCGGCAGGGCGGATGTAGGGTCCCCGCTTCAGCGGGGCGAAAGGCTCTTGCTGGCAGATTTGATGCGGGCAGAGGAGGGCCGCGCCGCATGTCGTTCAATACCACCGTCATCCGGGTGACCGCGTTCGCGGCGGGCCTCGCGTTTCTGGCCGGCTGCGCCACGCCGCCGCCGCCCCCGCCCCCGCCGCCCCCGCCGCCCGTGGCGAAGATCGTGCCGCCCAAGCCGACACCGCCGCTGGGCGCCTATGACGGGATGCCCATTCCCGCGGTCGAGGTGGACGGGCTCCGCCGGACGGTGAATTATGGCCTCACCCCCGCGCAGATGACGTGGAACCTGCGTTCCGGCCTCAACGTGGCGGCGCTCAACTGCCTGGAGCTTGAATACGATCCGATCCTCCAGGCGTACAAGACGCTGCTGAAGACGCAGGCGCGCGGCCTGTCCGCTGCGAACAAGACGCTGGAGACGGAATTCCGCCAGAAATACGGCTCCGGCTTCCGCGACGTGCTCGATGGCTACATGACGCAGGTGTACAACTATTTCGCGCTGCCGCCCGCGCGAAAGAATTTCTGCGACGCCTCGCTCGCCATCGCCAATGAATCGCTGACCGTGGCGCCGGGCGAACTCGATGCCTTCGCCGCGCGCAGCCTGCCCAGGCTGGAGGCTGTGTTCGAGGCGTTCTTCCGCTCGTACGAACAGTACCGGGTGGACCTGGCGAACTGGAACGCGGAATACGGGCCGCCGATCTACCGCGCGAATGCGATCGGGTACGTCAACCCGCTGGATCCGGCCGTCTCGGTCCCCGCAGGCTCGACCACGGTCGGCGCCATGCCCGCAACCGTGCCTGCCGCTTCGGCCGGAGCCTCGACCCCCGTCATCGTGCTGACCGAAACGCCGCCCGTGACGGAAGGTGTCCCGCAGCCCGCGGATGCCCAGCCGGCAACGGTTCAGCCGACGCCCGCACAGCCGTCAATCACCTTGCCGCCCGTGCAGCCGGCGATCGTCCTGCCGGCACCGGAAGCCACGCCGACCGGCAGCGGGCGCTGACCGGCCGACCGGATTTGCGCTTGAAAAACCGCCGCCCGCTGGTCTAGGGGGCGCGCTTCGCCGGCGCGGTCTTGCGCGCGGGCGGGATACTGGAACGGGGCCGTAGCTCAGATGGGAGAGCGCGTCGTTCGCAATGACGAGGTCAGGGGTTCGATCCCCCTCGGCTCCACCAGTGTCCGCGCCCATATGCCCTGATGATGCCAGCCGTGGCCTGGCCCCGGCGCCTGCGCGGCTTTCCACCGGCCCCTTAAACGCGTAGCGCCCTTTCCATGCACTTTCTCGACCAGGCGAAGATCTACATCCGCTCCGGCGCCGGGGGCCCGGGGGCGGTCAGCTTCCGGCGGGAGAAATACGTCGAATACGGCGGGCCCGATGGCGGCAACGGGGGCAAGGGCGGTGACATTGTGTTCGTGGCGGTGGCCGGCCTCAACACGCTCATTGATTTCCGCTACACCCAGCACTTCAAGGCGCAGCGCGGCGGGCACGGCATGGGCAAGGACCGCACCGGCGCGTCGGCCCCGGACCTCGTGATCGAAGTGCCGGTGGGCACGCAGATCCTGTCGGAGGACAAGGACGAGGTGCTCGCCGATTTTACCGAAGTCGGCCAGCGCGTCGTCCTGCTGGAAGGCGGCATGGGCGGCCGCGGCAACGCCAGTTACAAGACCAGCACCAACCGCGCCCCGCGCCAGCACCAGCCCGGCATCCCTTCGGAAGAAATGTGGGTGTGGCTGCGGCTGAAGCTGCTGGCCGACGTGGGCCTGGTCGGCCTGCCGAACGCGGGCAAGAGCACGTTCATCAACCAGGTCTCGAACGCGCAGGCCAAGGTTGGCGCCTACGCATTCACCACGCTGGTGCCGAAGCTGGGCGTGGTGCGCCACCGCGGGCGCGAATTCGTGCTGGCGGACATTCCCGGCCTGATCGAAGGCGCGGCCGACGGGGCCGGGATCGGCGACCGATTCCTGGGCCATATCGAACGGTGCCGCGTGCTGATCCACCTGATCGACATCGAAGGCGTCGATCCGCCCGAGGCGCTGCGCATCGTGGAGGACGAACTGGCCGCCTATGGCGAAGGGCTGGAGGATAAGCCGCGCCTGATCGCGCTCAACAAGGTGGACCTGGCGGACGCGGAGCTTGCCGGGGACTACGCCGCGGAACTGCTCGCCGCCGGCGTCGATGCCGTGTTCCCGATCTCCGGCGCCACGGGGGAGGGGGTCGATGCCCTGCTCGATGCCGCGCTCGGCTACCTGCCCGATCGCACCGCGACCGAGACGAAGGGCAACGAGGTGGAGGACCTGCCGGCCGATGGCGGGGACTGGTCGCCGATTTAGCCGCAATCACCGCCGCGCTTGTCCGGGTGACGGGCGGCCGGCCATTCGCTAAGCCCCGCCGCGCACATGATTATCGAGCGCCTTTCCCAACTGGCCGATCCGGCCCTCTGCCCGCGCATCGTCCTCAAGGTGGGGTCCGCCCTGCTGGTCGAGCGGGGCGGCGGCGTCCGCGGCGAATGGCTGGCGTCGCTGGTGGCCGAGATTGCCGAGGCGCAGGCGCGGGGGCAGCAGGTCGTCGTCGTCAGTTCGGGCGCCATTGCGCTGGGCGCGGCGCGGCTGGGCCTGGCGAAAGGCGGCCGGGCCAGCCTGGCCGACGCGCAGGCCGCGGCGGCGGTGGGCCAGATCGCGCTCGCGGGGACATGGGCGGAACTGCTGGCCGGGCACGGGCTGACCGCCGCGCAGCTTCTGCTGACGATCGACGATCTGGAGGATCGCCGGCGCTATCTCAACGCCGCCTCCACGCTTGCCCGCCTGCTCGAAAGCGGGGCGGTGCCGGTGGTGAACGAGAACGACAGCGTGGCCACCGCCGAAATCCGTTTCGGCGACAACGACCGCCTGGCAGCACGCGTAGCGCAGGCGGCGCGGGCCGACGCGGTGGTCCTGCTGAGCGATGTCGACGGCCTGTTTGACCGTGACCCGAAGGACCCTGGCGCCGCGCTGGTGAGGGAGGTCGCCGGTATCGACGAAACGATCCGCGCGATGGCGAGCGGCGGGTCGGCGTCCGGCATGGGATCGGGCGGCATGGTTTCCAAGTTGCAGGCGGCGGAACTGGCGGGGCGGGCGGGTATCGCGCTCGCCATCGTCAACGGCACGCACCGCGCGCCCATCGCCCGCGCATTGGGACAGGGCACGGGCACGCTGTTCCTGGCGCAGCGGCGCGATGGCGGGCGCAAGGCCTGGCTTGGCGGCCGGCTCGCCCCGGCCGGCGTGCTGACGGTCGACACCGGCTGTGCCGACGCGCTTGCAGCCGGCTCCAGCCTGCTGGCGGCGGGCGTCGTCGGCGTGGACGGCGATTTCGCGCGCGGCGACCTGGTGACGATCCATTCGGCCAAGGGCGACCGGCTGGCCCAGGGCCTGGTCGAATACGCCGCCGCCGATTGCCGCGCGATCGCCGGGCGCAAGGCGGCGGAGCAGGCGGAAATCCTCGGCTACGCACCGCGCGCCGCCGTGGTCCACCGTGATCACATGGTCCTGTTGTGAGCGGGCCGCTCGTCGCCCTCACCGGGGGCACCGGGTTCGTCGGCCGCGCCGCGCTGGACGCGTTGGCGAAATCGGGCGCGCGGGTGCGGGCCCTGGCGCGAACCGTTCCCGAAGGCGCGGACGCGGCCGAATGGGTGCGCGGCGATCTTTCAGATCGGGCAGCGCTGGGCCGCCTGGTCGAAGGGACCGAAGCGGTGATCCATGTCGCCGGGCTGACCACGGCCACGGACCCGTCCGCGTTCGAGGCCGCCAACGTAACCGGCACGCTGAACCTGCTGGAAGTTGCCGCTGCGGCGGGCGTGCCGCGCTTCGTCTTCGTCTCCTCGCTCTCCGCGCGGGAGCCGGAGCTGTCAGCCTATGGCGCGTCGAAGGCGCGGGCGGAGATGCTGGTGAAGGCGAGCGGCCTCGACTGGACGATCGTCCGCCCGCCCGGCGTCTATGGCCCGTGGGACGTCGATTATCTGGAGATGTTCAAGCTAGCGCGGTGCGGGGTCGTGCCGGTCCCCCCGCCGGGGCGCAGCTCGCTGCTCCACGTCACCGATCTCGCGGCGCTGCTCGCGGCCCTGGTGCCGGGGGGCGAGGCGGTCAGCGGTCACGTGTTCGAGCCCGACGATGGGCAAGCCGGCGGCTGGACGCATCGGGAGCTTGCCCACCTGATCGGCTGGGCGGTGGGGCGGCGGCCCTGGGTGGTCCACCTGCCGCGCGCGGTGCTGGAACAGGCCGCCCGCGCCGACCGGTTCGTCCGCCGGGGCCGTGCGCGGCTGACCGCCGACCGCGTGGGCTACATGGCGCACACCGACTGGGTGGCGCGTGCCGCCATGGCGGTCCCCCGCGAGATCTGGACCCCGCGCATCGCCACGCGCGAAGGAATGAAGATGACGGCGCAGTGGTACCGGGACAATCGCTGGCTCTGACCGCGCCGTTCGACAGCCGCCGCGCTTCGAAGTAACCTCGGTCCGGGATCGCGAGTCGCGCTGGCGGTAACGGCCGCCCCTGTCGAACACGACCAAGGGGAAACACCATGAAGAATATCGCATTGCTCGCCGGCCTGGCGATGCTGGGTGCGTGCGCCCAGGAAGCGCCGACCGCGTCCGAACCGGCGGACGCGGTCGCCGCCGCCACGCCTTCGCCCGCGGCGGCTGCCGCCGTGATGGCGGCCGATGGCCAGCCGCCTGTCGGGCGTTACCGCATCACCGCGGGGGATGGGCAGGTCTTCAACGAGGAACTCCGCGCCGACGGCACATACGTGCAGACGGACCAGGCCGGGGCCACCGTGGAAACCGGCAGGTGGAACCAGAAGTCGCCGACCGAATTCTGCTTCACCGCCGACAAGCCCGACGCGACCGAAGTCTGCAATACGGAAAAGGTGGAAAACGGCGTCTGGACCTCGACCGACCCGGAAGGGCGCACGGCCAAGGTGGAACGCGTCACCGCCTGACCTGACGCAGCCGGGCTGGGACTAGAACGCGGGTTCGTATCCCGCCGGCAGCTCGCCCTCCGGCCCTTGCGGGACGGGGGAGTGGATGCCGCATTCGGTCTTGTCCCAGCCCTTCCAGCGGCCCGAGCGCGGGTCTTCGCCCGGGGCGACCTTGCTGGTGCACGGGGAACAGCCGATCGAGGGGTAACCGGCCGCGACCAGCGGGTGGGGCGGCAGGTCGTGCTCCGCGACATGGGCGGCAAGGTCCGCGGCCTGCCAGTCGATCAGCGGGTTGATCTTCAGCCGGCCCACGGCGTCGGCATGGTCGAGTTCGAATCGGGGCAGGTTCGCCCGCGTGCTGGACTGGAACGCCTTGCGCCCCGTCACCGTGGCGTCATACTCCGCAAGCGCGGCCGCGAGCGGCAGCACCTTGCGGATGTCGCAGCACCCGTCGGGGTCGAACGACCAGCGCAACCCGCTTTCGTCCCGCGCGGCGAGCAGCGCCGGATCGGGCGCCAGCACTTGCAGGTTGGTGAGGCCGAGCCGCGCGACCAGCGCGTCGCGATAGGCGATCGTTTCGGGAAAATGCTTGCCGGTGTCGAGGAACAGGACGGGCGTATCCGGCGCCGTTTCGGCCACCAGGTGGAGCAGGACGGCGCTTTCCGCGCCGAAGCTGGAGACGACGGCGACGCGCCCCGCCACCCCTTCGCGCAGCACGGCGTCGAGCACGGCGCGGGTGTCGCTGGCGCGGTAGGTCTGGTTCAGCCGGATGGCGTCGGCGGCGGAGAATCGCGGCGCGACGTCGATCCGGTCGACCAGCCTGCCCACGCCCAGGTCAGCCATGCCGCAGCTGCCAGATCGGCACGCGCCCGGGTACGCCCGGCGGGTCGGCGGCCGGCTGGTAGACGTGCTGCCAGCGGGTCAGCGCGGCTTCGGCGTCGGCGGGGTCGAACGGCTTGTCGGGCGCGAAGCTGTCGAAGCCGCAGCGCTCCATGAAGAAGATGAGGTCCACCAGCACGTCGCCGGTGGCCTTGATCTCGCCGGTGTAGCCCGCTTCGCGCAGCATGCGCGCGGTGGAAAAGCCGCGCCCGTCGCGGAACCGGGGGAAGTCGACTTCGATCAGGCGCACCCGCGAAAGGTGCGGGAACAGCGTGGTGACATCCTCGCCCGCCTCGATCCGGACGGAGACGGCCTCCTCCTGTTCGAGGAAGGCGTCAAGGGAGACGGCCGGTTCGTCGGCCGCGGTGTCGGTGCGCAGGCGCAGGTCAGCCATAGATCGCCTCCTTGAAACCATCCATGCCGACGCGGCGGTAGGTGTCGATGAAGCGTTCGCCATCGGTCCGGACCGCGCGGTAATGTTCCACCGCCCGCTCCACCGCGTCGACGATCCCGGCCTCGTCGAAGCCGGGCCCGGCGATCTTGGCCTGGCTCGTCTCCTCGTCACCCGATCCGCCGAGCAGGAGCTGGTAGCTTTCGCTCCCCTTCCGATCGACGCCCAGGATGCCGATGTTGCCTGCGTGGTGGTGGCCGCAGGCGTTGATGCAGCCCGATATCTTGATCTTGAGCTCGCCGATATCGGCCTGCCGCACCGGGTCGGCGAAGCGCCGGGCGATCTGCTGCGCCACCGGGATGGAGCGCGCGTTGGCAAGGCTGCAATAATCGAGGCCCGGGCAGGCGATGAGATCGGTGACGAGATCGCGGTTGGCATCGGCCAGCCCCGCGGCCGCCAGCGCCTGCCAGACCGCGTATAGATCCTGCTTGCGGACATGGGGCAGGACCAGGTTCTGCGCGTGCGTCGCCCGCAGTTCGTCGAAGCTGTAACGCCGGGCAAGGTCCGCCACCACGTCCATCTGATCGGCGGAGATATCGCCCGGGATGCCGCCGACCGGCTTCAGGCTGATGTTGGCGATGGCATAGCCGGGCGCCTTGTGCGCGATCACCTGCTGGCGGACCCATGCCGCGAACGCCGGATCGGCAAGATCGATCGTGTCATCGAGGCCGGTTTCGAACGGCGGCGGCGCGAAATATGCGGCGATCCGGTCGTATTCGGCCTGCGGGAAATCCTCTCCCAGCGAAAGGAAGTGCGCGAACGCCTCTTCCACCTGGCGGGAGAATTCTTCCTGGCCCAGGTCGTGCACCAGGATCTTCATCCGCTGCTTGTGGATGTTGTCGCGCCGGGCGTGGCGGTTCCACACGCGCAGCACCGCCTGGAGGTAGCTGAAGACCTGTGTCGCCGGCAGGAATTCGCGGATCGGGTAGGCGATGAACGGGGTGCGCCCCATGCCCCCGCCGGCATAGACCTCGAACCCGATCTCGCCGTCCGCGTTCCGCACGATGCGAAGCGCGAAATCGTGCCAGCGCAGCGCCGCGCGGTCGGCCGGCGAAGCGATCACCGCGATCTTGAACTTGCGCGGCAAGTAGCTGAATTCCGGCATGAACGTGGTCATCTGCCGGATCATCTCGCACCACGGGCGCGGATCGATCAGCTCGTCCGCGGCGGCGCCTGCGTATTGATCCGAACTGATGTTGCGGATCGATTCCCCGCTCGTCTGGATGGCGTGCATCTGGACGCTGGCGAGGTCGGCCAGGATGTCCGGCGTCTCGGCCAGCTTGATCCAGTTGTACTGGATGTTCTGCCGCGTGGTGAAGTGGCCGTAGCCCCGGTCATAGCGGCGCGCGATATCGGCCAGCATCCGCATCTGCCGGCTGTCCAGCGTGCCATAGGGAATGGCCACCCGCAGCATGTAGGCATGAAGCTGGAGGTAGAGCCCGTTCTTCAGCCGCAGCGGCTTGAACTGATCGTCATCCATCTTGCCTTCGATGCGGCGGCGCACCTGGTCGCGGAATTCCTCAACGCGGGTGTCGACCATCGCCTGGTCGTATTGGTCATAACGGTACATCAGATCACCCAGTCCCGCGCGCCGGGATCGGCGGGTTTCAGCATCAGATCGGGGCGGACGGTGGGGCCGACCGCGCGGATCCGGTCCTTGATGTGCGCCGGTCGCACGCGGCCGTCTTCGGTGCGTGCCCCGTCGATGGCGTAAGGGTTGTTGACCCGGCGGGCGGCGGCCTCCCGCGCAAGGATCGCGTCGGCCTCGGCGCCGGCGTCCACCGCGTCCTCGACATGGAGCGACCAATCGTACCCGGTCCACCAGGTGACGGCGCCGCTCTTCAGATCGTTGCCGGTCAGGATGCGCATGTGTGGATCTCCGCCAGGGCGGCGACCGCCGCGTCGGGGCGGGCGGCGACGGCGCCGATCACGATGAGCGCGGGGCTCTTCACCCGTTCGCGCGCGACAAGGTCGGGCAGGGCGGCGAGCGGCCCGCGCAGCACGCGCATCTGCGGGCGGCTGGCGTTCTCGATCACGGCCACCGGCATGTCGGGCGCGAGGCCATCGGCCATCAGTTTCTCGGCGATTTGCGGGGCGGTGGACACGCCCATGTAGATGACCAGCGTGCGCCCCTTGCCGGCGAGCCCGGCCCAGTCCTGGTCGGTCAGGCCCTTGCACTGGCCGGCCACGAAGCTGACCACGCTGGCGGCGTCGCGATGCGTGAGCGCGATCTGCGCGGCGGCCGCCGCCCCGCCCGCGGCGCTGATGCCGGGCACGATCTCGACCGGAATGCCGGCGGCGTGGCAGGCTTCGGCTTCCTCGCCCCCGCGGCCGAAGATCAGCGGATCGCCGCCCTTAAGCCGAACGACGTCACGCCCGGCGCGCGCTTCGCGCACCAGCAACTCGTTGATCGCGTCCTGCGGCAATGTGTGGCGCGCGCGGCTCTTGGCGACCGAGACGAGGCGGGCGCCGGGCCGCGCCAGGGCGAGGATCGCGGGATCGACCAGCCCGTCGTGCACGATCAGTGCCGCGCGCTCGATCAGCCGCGCGGCGCGGATGGTCAGGAGGTCGGGATCGCCCGGACCTGCGCCAACGAGATATACGGTTCCTGGTATCGCCATGGCGGCCAGATGCGCCCGGCGCTGTCAGCCCGCCAGCCAGATTGCCTGTCAGAGCGGGAAGGCGCGATTTTGAAAGCTGCGATAGGCGTATGCGAAGCTAGGCTTCGGGGCGGGCCATCGCGTCGAAAGCCTGGGAGAGATCGGCAATCAGGTCGCCGGCGTCCTCCAGACCGCACGACAGGCGCACGCCCAGGCGGTGGCCGGCGGGCCAGGCGCGGGCGGTGCGGATCGGCGTGGGATCGAAGGGGATGACCAGGCTTTCGAACCCGCCCCAGCTATAGCCTATGCCGAACAGGCGCAGCGCATCGATGAAGCGGGCGCGCGCCGCCGGATCATTTCCCTCCAGAACGAAGCTGAACAGCCCGCAGCCGCCGGTGAAATCGCGCTGCCACAAGGCGTGGCCCGCATCCCCGGGCAGCATCGGGCACATGACGCGCGCCACTTCGGGCCGGCCACTGAGCCAGGTCGCGATCGTCAGCGCGGTCCCGGACGACTGCGCGAGGCGCACACCCATCGTGCGCAGCCCGCGCAAGGCAAGCGCGGCATCGTCGGGCGAGACGACTTGGCCCAGCGATTGCGCCGTGTGGCGCAGGCGCGCGTGCCAGGCATCGCCCGCGCTGGC
Source organism: Tsuneonella aeria (assembly GCF_009827495.1). NCBI lineage: Bacteria > Pseudomonadati > Pseudomonadota > Alphaproteobacteria > Sphingomonadales > Erythrobacteraceae > Tsuneonella > Tsuneonella aeria. The sequence continues at coordinate 1,000,068 of NZ_WTZA01000001.1, read as the reverse complement.
CGAACCCATCATCAGGTCGGAATGCCCGCCGACGTGCTTGGTCAGGCTCATCACCACGATGTCGCACCCGTGGGCGAGGCCGGCAAAGCCGAGGGGGGAAGCCCAGGTGTTGTCGAGCACGCTCACCGCGCCATGTTCGCGCGCGATGCGGGCGAGGGCGGGCACGTCGGCCACCTCCATCGTCAGGCTGCCGGGGCTTTCCAGCATGACCGCGCGGGTCCGGTCGCAGAAGGCCGCGCGGTAGGCATCGTGGTCCAGCGGATCGAAGAACCGCGCCTCCACTCCCATGCGGCGCAAGAGGCCGGTGGCTGTCGCGCGGGTGGGCTCGTAGGCGTTGTCGGTCACCAGCAGCACGTCGCCCGGGCGGAGCACCGCCATCAGCGCGCCGGCGATCGCCGCCACCCCGCTGGGATAGAGCACCGTGCCCGCCGCGCCCGGTTCCAGCGCCGTCAGCGCTTCGGCCAGGGCCCACTGGGTCGGCCCGCCGCGCCGCCCGTAATAGAACTGCCCGTCCGTGTTGGGGCGCCCGCGCGCAAGATCGGCGCTGTCGGCGTAGAGCTGCGTGCTGGCCCGCCAAACCGGCGGGTTGACAGCGGCCCCGGTCCACTCCGGGCGCCGCCCCACCTCCACCAGGCGGGTGGCCGGCTTGTGCCCGCCGTCTCCAGCCGCTTTGCCGCCCATGGTCAGCGGGGCGCCCCGGTTTCCTTCGGCGTCGCGGGGTCGGCGGCCCATTCGCTCCAGCTGCCATCGTAGAGCGCGGCGTCCTCCACGCCCAGGCGATGAAGCGCGAAAAGCAGGACGGAAGCGGTCACACCGCTGCCGCAGGTAGCCGCGATCGGGCGCGCGAGATCGAGCCCGGCATCAGCGAAGGCCCGGCGCAGGTCCTCCTCGTCCTTGAACGTGCCGTCGGCATCGAACAGGTCGCGGAAGAACAAGTGGCGTGATCCGGGCAGGTGGCCGCCCGGCAGGTGATGGACCGTGTCCTCCGTCGCCCCGGTGAAGCGGCCCGCATCGCGCGCGTCGACCACTTGCTCTGTCCCGCCTTGCAGGTTGGCGAGCATATCCGCCTTGGTGCGGACCCGGCTGGTGTCGGCCAGGAGCACGGGCGTGTCCGCCAGAGCGGGCGCATCCGCCGTGCCGCTTTCGAGCGGGCGCCCCTCGGCGCGCCATTTCGCCAGCCCGCCGTCGAGTATGGCAACAGGCCGCACCCCGTTCATCCGCAACACGAACCATGCGCGCGCGGACGTTTTTACCGCGCTGTCGTCATAGAGCACGATCCGCGAGCCTGCCTCCACGCCGAGATCGGCCAGGCGGCGGGCAAGCTGGTCCGCCGTCGGCAGCGCGCTCGGCACGGAGGAGGCGGTGTCGGTCAGCGACCGGAGGTCGAGGAACCGTGCGTCCGGCAGGTGCGCCGCGGCGTGTTCCGCCGCCGCATCGCGCGCAGGCTCCGTCGGGTGGGCGGTGGCATCGAGCACGACGACGTCGCCGGCGCCGATCTCCGCCGCGAGCCAATCGGTGGTGACGAGCGAGTCCATTCCGCGCACGCTAGTCCCCTCGGCGCGCCCGGTCCAGACCGGCCGCTAGTCGATCGCCTTCTGGCCGACCGTGTGGTAAGTCTGCGGCATCTCGTCGAGACGGAACGGCTGGAGACGCTGGCCTGGCCCCCCCGAACGCAAGCCGACGATGAACGTCCGCGCGATCGGCGCCGTCCCGTCCGCCTGCGCCTGAACGCGCAGCAGCGGCACATAGACAACCGCCTTGCCGTGCGGGATCGGGCGGATTTCGCTCACCGGCAGGCGCAGCTCACCGGAAAACTGCACGCTTTCGCCCGGATCGACCTGTTCCAGCGTCATCACCGGCGTGAACGGGACGTTGGGGTCGGCAAGCTGCTGGTCGGTGGGAATGCGGGCGTGCGCGGTCACCAGGTCCGCCCCGAAGCGCACGTTGGCGAGCGGCCCGCGGCCGCGGTTGGTGACGACAAGTTCGTAACTGAGCGTCGCGTTCATCATGCTGCGGGCAAGGCGCACGGCGCGCGCTTCGACCAGCAGCGGCGGACCTGTATTGGCAAGGGGCGGCGGTGCGACGATCGACGGTTCCGGATCGGGCGCGGGCGTGGGATTGGTCGGGGGCGTGGGCGGGGGCGCCGCGGCACGGGGCGGGGCGATCACCGGCACGGCATCTTCGCCCGCGCGCCTGCGCCGCCGCAGGAAATAGGCCGCCGCTCCGCCGCCCGCCAGCAGCGCCAGCACGCCGAGGGCATGGCGCCAGCCCAGGCCTTCGTCCGCCGTAGTGGCAGGGGCCGGTTCGGGAAGCGCCGTCGTCGCCGTTGCGGTCGGCAGCGGAAGGGGCGCGGGCGCTTCGGCTGCGGGGCTGGCGGGGAACGGCGCCGCGGCATCGGCGACGGCTTCCGATTCCTGCGGGGTTGGCGCGGCCGGCGGTGTGAAGCGCGGGGGCAGCGAACTGTTGGCCGGCGGCGGAACGGGTCGCGGGGTCGGCGTTGCGGCCGGGCGGGGTGCGGGCGTCGGCGTCGGGGTCGGCGCAGGAGCGGGCCGCGCGGTGGGCGTGGGCGTGGGGGCCGTGTCGCGCGGCCGGGTCAGGATGGGCGCATCGGGATCGACGGGCCCCTGGATATCGCTCGGCGTGGGGGTGGGCGCCGGCGGCAGGCGAAACCCGCCGGGCGCGGTTTGCGCGGCCACCGGCATCGGGGGAAGCGCCGCGGCGAGCGCGATCAGACTGGCGAAGGCAAGATGTTTCATGGTGTGCGAATGTGGCGCTGCTCCAGGCGTCGGTGGCGCTGAATAGGCACTGAACTGGCCGAGTCTACACCCGCCTTGCGGGTGGGGGCAAGAAGGCCCAGATGCGCGGCATGAGCGACACACCTTCCTCCGCCGACTCCCCCGCCAGCGGGGCCCCGCTGCACCTGGGCCGGAACAGCGCGCTGCCCGCCTCGCCCGGAGAGGCCGTGCTGGATTACGTGCCCAATCCGCGCGCGGGCACGCTTTACCTGGTGCGCTTTGCCGCGCCGGAATTCACCTCGCTGTGCCCGGTGACCGGGCAGCCCGATTTCGCGCACCTGGTGATCGATTACGCGCCGGGCCAGACGATCGTGGAATCGAAAAGCCTGAAGCTGTTCCTCGGCAGCTTTCGCAACCATTGCGGCTTTCACGAGGACGTGACGGTCGGCATCGGCCAGCGGCTGATGGACGAGATGGCCCCGCGCTGGCTGCGCATCGGCGGCTACTGGTATCCCCGGGGCGGCATTCCGATCGACGTCTTCTGGCAGAGCGGCGCGCCGCCCGAAGGCCTGTGGGTGCCGGACCAGGGCGTCGCCGGATACCGGGGGCGGGGATGATGGACACGCGCCAGGAAAGCGACAGCTTCGGCCCGATCGACGTGCCCGCTGACCGGCTGTGGGGCGCGCAGACGCAGCGCAGCTTGCAGAACTTCGCCATCGGGGGCGAGACGATGCCGGTGCCGCTGATCCGCGCGCTTGGCGTCATCAAGCGCGCCGCGGCCGAGGCCAATGCCGAACTCGGCGCGCTCGACCCGGCACTGGCGGAGGCGATCGCGGCGGCCGCGCAGGAGGTGATCGACGGGCGGCTGGACGATCATTTCCCGCTGGTCGTGTGGCAGACCGGTTCGGGCACGCAGACCAACATGAATGCCAACGAGGTGATCGCCAACCGCGCGATCCAGATCCTCGGCGGGACGGTGGGAAGCAAGGCGCCGGTCCACCCCAACGATCACGTCAATCTCGGGCAAAGCTCCAACGACACGATTCCCAGCGCCATCAACGTGGCGGTGGCCGGTGCGATCGCGCACGGGCTGCTCCCGGCGCTGGAGGCGATGCACGCCGACCTTGCGGGCAAGGCGGCCGCGTGGAACGACATCGTCAAGATCGGGCGAACGCACACCCAGGACGCGACCCCGCTGACCCTGGGCCAGGAGTTTTCGGGCTACGCCGCCCAGGTAGCGGCGTCGCGCGAACGCATCGCGTTGACCCTGCCGGGGCTCTATCGCCTGGCGCAGGGCGGCACCGCGGTCGGCACCGGGCTCAACGCGCCGGACGGCTTTGCCCCCCTGGTCGCGGCGAAGATCGCGGCGCTCACGGGCCTGCCGTTCGAACCTGCACCCAACACCTTCGCCGCGCTGGCCGCGCAGGACGAACTGGTCTTCGCCCACGGCGCTCTCAACGCGGCGGCGGCGGCACTCTACAAGATCGCCGGCGACATCCGCCTGCTCGGCTCCGGCCCCCGGGCGGGCCTGGGCGAACTGGCCCTGCCGGAAAACGAACCCGGCAGCTCGATCATGCCGGGCAAGGTCAACCCGACCCAGGCCGAAGCGCTGACCCAGGTCTGCATCGAAGTATTCGGCAACCACGCCGCGATCACCTTTGCCGGCAGCCAGGGGCAGTTCGAGCTCAACACCTACCGGCCATTGATGGCCTGGAACGCGCTACGGTCCGTGCGGCTGCTGGGCGATGCGGTGGACAGCTTCACCCGGCACCTCTTGAAAGACCTTGAACCTCGAAAAGAGAACATTGCACGCGGCGTTGAGAATTCTCTTATGCTGGTCACCGCACTGGCGCCCGAGATCGGCTACGACGCAGCCGCCGCCATCGCAAAGAAGGCGCACGCCGAAGGCACAACCTTGCGGCAGGCAGCCTTGGGGAGCGGGGTGAGCGGCGCCGATTTCGACCGGCTGGTGCGGCCCGAAGATATGGTTTGAATACCGCGCGGCGGTTCGACAAAGGGGGCCGGTGCCCGCCGAACGGGCGACCTCAGGTTCCGGGCGGATCGTCTGCCAGCTCGATCCACACGGGGGCGTGGTCGCTGGTCTTTTCCCAACTGCGCGGTTCGCGGTCGACTTCGGCGGCACGGAGGCGGCCGCTGATGGACGGGCTCAGCAGGAAGTGATCGATGCGCAGGCCTGCGTTGCGGGCGAAGGCATTCCGGAAATAATCCCAGAAGGTGTAGATCGTCTCGTCCGGGTGGAGCGTGCGGAGCGCGTCCGTCCAGCCCTGATCCACAAGCCGGAACCACGCCGCGCGCACCTCGGGCGCGAAGAGCGCATCGTCCAGCCAGCGCTCGGGCTTGTAGACGTCCTTCTCGGTCGGCATCACATTGAAATCGCCCAGCAATACGACCGGCAGCCCGCTGTCGATCAGGCCCTGTGCATGCGCCGTCAGCCGCTCGAACCAGCGCAGTTTGTAGTCGAATTTCGGTCCCGGGCGCGGGTTGCCGTTGGGGAGGTAGAGTCCCCCGAAGAGCACCCCGTTGATCGCCGCCTCGATGTAGCGGCTGTGGGTATCGTCGGGATCGCCTGGAAGTCCGCGGCGCGTCTCGTGGATCGCACCCACCCGGCTGAGCAGGGCGACGCCGTTCCAGCGGCTCTGACCGTGCCAGACGGCGTCGTAGCCGAGCTTGCGGATCGCTCCGATGGGAAACTTATCGTCCGGCGCCTTCAGTTCCTGCAGGGCCACGACATCGGGTCGCGCTTGCTCCAGCCAGCGCAGCAGCACCGGCAGGCGACCGTTAACGCCGTTCACGTTGTAGGTGGCGATCTTCACGCAAGTGCCAACGCGCAGCCAGGCCGATCGGTGCCAGCGAACGGTGCGGGCCGTGGTGCCGGCTACAGGATTCGAACCCGTGGCCCCCTGATTACAAATCAGGTGCTCTACCAACTGAGCTAAGCCGGCATACCCTGCGCTGCCATGCCAGTGTTCTGCATGGCGGCGTGCGGCGGCCCATGCGTCAAATGGCGCCGAACGTCCAGCCTTCGGTGCGGGCGATCGCATCGGTCATCGCGGCCGGAGACCACAGCTCAGGCCGGCGCGCGGCAGTCCGCAGCCAAGCGGCGGCAAGCAGCGCATCGGCGCGATGATCGTCGATGGGACCGCTACCGCGCACCGGGCGGCTGTCCAGGGCGCGGAGGGCGGCGGCGAGGTCAGCGAAGCGCCGGATCTTGCTTCGCCCCGCGGTGCGGCCCGCGGCGAGCGCGGCGATCGTGGTATAGATTTCGACCACGACCGAACCGTGGGGCGGAACCGGATCGAACGGCCACAGCGCGACCGCGCCGTTCAGCCGATGCAGCACGCGCATGCCGGTGAGGCTGGCCTTGCCCACCTGGCTCGCCCCCACGAGGTTGAAGTTGCTTGTCGGCCGGCAACCCAGAGCCGTCTGGCCGACGCGTTCCGTCACCCGCAGGCGGCCGATCCCGCCGCCGAACAAATCGCCCTCCCGCGCTCCGTGCCGGCGATAGTGCCGCGCGATCTCCGGATGGTCAACGAAGCTGCCAGCGGCAAGGTGCGGATCGGCGGCGCTCAGGCCCTCCACCAGCGCCCACAGCGCGCGGGCATCCACCGGACTCTCCGCCCAGCCCGGAAAGTACGCGCCCCGGTCCGCGAACGCGAGCGAGCCCGATATGTCGAGGCCGACCAGCGTGTCTTCCGGCATCCCGCGGGCGATCCAGTCGGCGACTTCCTGCCGTGACCAGCGGTGGCCGGGGCGCACGATGCGCGGCGGCGCATCCCCTTGCCCGCAGATCGCGACCGCGATCCCGGCATGGCGCTCGCCCACCGCGCCGGACCAGTCGATCGCCGCGAAATGGCGAAAACGGTCGGGCCTCACCCGGCTGGCCGCTCCGCCCGCAACCGAGCCCAGTAATCCAGTCGCTTGCGCACCTCGCGCTCGAAGCCGCGATCGGGCGGGTCGTAGTAGGTCTGGCGGCCGAGTTCCTCCGGCCAGTAATCGGCGCCGGAGAACCCCTCGGCAGCATCGTGGTCGTAGGCGTAGCCCTTGCCGTAGCCTGCGTCCTTCATCAGCTTCGTCGGGGCGTTGAGGATATGCGCGGGCGGCATCAGGCTGCCCGTTTCCTTCGCGCTGCGCCAGGCGGCCTTCTGCGCCTTGTAGACCGCGTTGCTCTTGGGCGCGGTGGCGCAGTAGAGGCACGCCTGCACGATCGCGAGTTCGCCTTCCGGGCTGCCGAGGAAGTCGTACGTGTCCTTGGCGGCGAGGCACTGGACCAGCGCCTGCGGGTCGGCGAGGCCGATATCCTCTACTGCGGCACGCACCAGCCGGCGCAGCACGAAAAGCGGCTCCTCCCCTGCCACCAGCATGCGTGCCAGGTAATAGAGCGCGGCGTCAGGGTCCGACCCCCGCAGGCTTTTGTGCCAGGCGGAAATCAGGTTGTAGTGTCCCTCGCGGTCCTTGTCGTACACCGCCACGCGGCGCTGCAGGAACTGGCCGAGCTCGGTCGGGGAAAGCGGTTGGGCGATGTCCGCTGCGTAGAGCGTTTCCGCCTGGTTGAGGAGGAACCGTCCGTCGCCGTCGGCGCTGGCGATCAGCGCCTCGCGCGCATCCGCAGTAAGCGGCAGAGGGCCTTCCAGCGACTCGGCCCGCGCGAGCAGGCGGCCGAGCGCGTCGGCATCCAGCCGCCGCAGGATCAGCACTTGCGCCCGGCTGAGCAGCGCCGCGTTCAGTTCGAAACTGGGGTTCTCGGTCGTGGCGCCGACCAACGTCACCGTACCGCGTTCCACGAAGGGGAGGAAACCATCCTGCTGGGCGCGGTTGAAGCGGTGGATTTCGTCCACGAACAGCAGGGTGCGCTGCCCCGCCTCGGCCGCCTTGTCGGCTTCCGCGAAGACTTTCTTGAGATCGGCTACCCCGGAAAACACCGCGCTGATGGCCACGAAGCGCATGCCCACGGCATCGGCCAGGAGCCGCGCGGTGCTCGTCTTGCCGGTTCCGGGCGGACCCCACAGGATCATGCTGGAGAGACGGCCCGCCGCGACCATGCGCCCGATGGCGCCGTCCGGGCCGGTCAGGTGCTCTTGGCCAACGATCTCGTCGAGCGAGCCGGGGCGGAGCCGGTCGGCAAGCGGCGCATCCGCGCGCGGCATGCTGCACGTGGAGGCGCCGTCCGGCACGGTTTCAGGAAACAGGTCTGCCATTGGCGGCAAGATAGGCGGAAGGTCGCAAATTTGCGATGCCTCCCTTGAAAGAGTGCGCTTCTAAGATATATCGTGACCTATCGAGAACGTAATCGGGTGACTGAAAGATGCACAACGACTTTTCACGGCGCGATATGCGCAAGGCGATGAAGATGGCGGCGATGGCGCGAATGGCGGGGCGCAAATGGGGCGGTACCTTCGGACCCGACGGTCCATTCGGCCCTGATGGCCCCTTCGGCCCGCGCGGCCCTTTTGGTCCCGGCGGACCCTTCGGTAATGGCGAGGGACACCGTCGCCGGCGGGGGCGGATGTTCGGGCAGGGCGAACTGCGGCTTGCGCTGCTGAAGCTGATCGCCGACGAGCCGCGGCACGGTTACGAGCTGATCAAGGCGATCGAGGAACTGACCGACGGACATTACGCCCCTAGCCCGGGCGCGGTCTATCCTACGCTGCAATTGCTGGCCGACGAGGGCGCGATCGAGGAGAAGGCCGACGACAGCTCCGCCCGTAAGCCGTTCATCGCAACCGCGCAGGGACAGGCCGAACTCGCCGACAAGGCCGACGAGATTTCCGCCCTGTTCGAACGCCTGGAGGAACACGGCGACCGCCAATCGCAGGGCCGTTCGCCGCATCTGATGCGAGCCATGGGGAACCTCGCCCAGGTGCTCAAGAACAAGGTCCGCAACGGGGCGCTCGACCAGGAGGCGCTGGACGGCATCGTCGACATGATCGACGAGATGGCCCGGCGAATCGAGCGGCTGTGAGCGCGTCAGCCACGGCGCGCGTGCCGACGCAAAGCGCCTCGCGCTATCTGCAGCAGCTGTGCAAGCACTGGGAGCACAACCTTGCCGTCACGTTCGACGCATCGCGCGGCACCATCGTGTTCCCGCGCGATGCCCGCGGTTCGAGTTGGGCGGGTGATGCCACTGTCACGCTGATCGCGCATGACACCGATCTGGAGTGCCGCATCGATGCAAGCGTGCCCGGCCAGCTTGCGGCGCTCGAGGACGCCGTAGCCCGGCACCTCGACCGGTTCGCCTTCCGGGAAGCGCCGCTGGCATTCGCCTGGCAGGCGGCATGATCCTCTCGTGATCTCTGGCGACGACGCGGCGACGGTGGTAATCGTCGCCGCGTGGTCGCGACACGTTTGGGGGAGATCGCGTGATGGATGACGTTTCGACGGGGGGCGCCGCCCCGCTGCCTACTGACCCCGCATCGGCACCATGGCACCTCTGGGCGGTCGGCCTGATCAGCCTGCTGTGGAATGCGTTCGGCGGGTACGACTACGTCATGACGCAGACGCGAAACCCGGATTATTTCGCCTCGATCTCTGACCAGATGGGCATGAGCGCGGCGGAGATGACCGCGTTCTTCGACAGTTTCCCTGCCTGGGCGAGCGCGTTGTGGGCGATCGGCGTCTGGGGTTCGATCCTCGGATCGATCCTGCTCCTCGCCCGGTCGCGCCATGCGGCGACCGCGTTCCTCGTGTCGCTCGCGGGCGCGGTGCTGAGCTTCATTTACCAGGCGACGATCGACCTGCCGCCGGCGATGGAAGCCGGCACGATGAACAAGGTGATGCCGTTCGTCATCATCGGCGCGGTGGTCCTGCAGTGGATCTACGCCCGTCGCATGCGGGGGGCCGGCGTGCTGCGCTGATCAGCCGGCGCGGGCGGCAACAAGCCGCAGGTACACGTCCGCCACGGCCTGGTTGATCGCGTCCCACGCGAAGTCGCGACTGCGTCGCTCGCCCGCCACGCCGTGGGCCTGGCGCAGCGCGGGATCGCGGACATAGCGTTCGAGCGCGTCGGCAAAGGCGTCGACCGCGCCGTCTTCGGGCGCGACCAGCGTGCCGGTCTCCCCGTCGCGCACCAGGCTGGTGCTCCCGGTCGCCCCGGCGGCCACGACCGGCAGTCCGCTCGCCATCGCTTCCAGCGTGACGTTGCCGAATGTCTCGGTGATCGAAGGGTTGAAAAACACGTCGCTGCTGGCGAGTGCCCGGCCGAGCTCCGCGCCCTGTCGGAAGCCGACGAAGCACGCCCCGTCGAGGTTGTCCTCGAACCACTTGCGCGCGGGGCCTTCGCCGATGACCAGCACTTTGTGCGGCACGCCGCGGCCACGCAGCACGCGCAACGTGTCGGCGAACACGTCCAGCCCCTTTTCCATCACCAGCCGACCGAGGAATGTGATGGCCACGTCGCCGTCCGCGAAGCCGAGCGCGCGCCGCCACGCTTCATCGCGGCGGCCCGGATCGAAGATCGTGCGGTCCACCCCGCGCGACCAGATCGATATGTCGCGGCCCATGCCTTGCTGGCGCAGAACCTCGACCATGCTGGGCGACGGGGCGACCAGGGCATCGCATCGGCGATAGAAACGGCGGAGCCATCCTTCCAGCGCCGGTTCAAGGAAGCCCAGACCATAGTATCGTGGATACGTCTCGAACCGGGTGTGCACGCTGGCGAGCACCGGAACGCCGTGCGCCCGCGCCCAGCGCAGGGCGGCGCGTGCGGTGAAATCGGGCGAGGAGACGTGGACCACGTTGGGCGCAAACGCCTCCAGATCGGCGCGCGCCCCGGCGTTGAGGCCCAGCGGCACGCGATATTCGCTGCGCCCGGGAATCGGCACGGCGGGGACGGGCACCACGTCACCCGCCGGGGGAAAGGCCGGCTCCGCGATCGTCGGCGAATAGACGCGGACGGCGGCACCCTTGCGCAGCAGGTATTCCACCAGGCGATTCAGCGCCTGGTTCGCGCCGTCGCGCACCATGTTATAGTTGCCGCTGAACAGGGCGATCTTGAGCGCGGAAAGGTCCATTCGCCGGGGGCCTTAGAGCGCAATACTGGGTTTGGCGAGAGTGAGGCCGGGCGCAAAGCAAGTCGACTCGTCCTATAACGCCGTTGCGTGCTTGACTCGGCAGCACGCAACATTAGTGCGGCCGGCGGGCCACGCGGTCCCAACGCCGCGCGTGCTCTCTGCAAGGAGAGACTACATGACTGATACCCCGCCGCCGCCGGCGATCAAACCGGCGCGCCCCTGGTTCTCTTCCGGTCCCTGCGCCAAGCCGCCGGGCTGGTCCCCCGACAAGCTGGCGACGCAATCGCTCGGGCGCTCGCATCGCTCGAAGCTCGGCAAGGCGCGTCTCGCCCTGTGTATCGACCTGATGCGCGAGGTGCTGGAGGTGCCCGATACGCATCGGATCGGCATCGTTCCCGGGTCCGATACCGGCGCGGTCGAGATGGCGATGTGGACCATGCTCGGCGCCCGGCCCGTCACGACGCTGGCCTGGGAAAGCTTCGGCGAAGGCTGGGTGACCGACGCGGTCAAGCAGCTCAAGATCGATCCCACCGTTATCCGTGCTGGCTATGGCGAGTTGCCCGACCTTGGTCAGGTAGACTGGTCAAACGACGTGATCTTCACCTGGAACGGGACCACCAGCGGCGTCCGCGTGCCGGACGGGGACTGGATCGCCGACGACCGCGAAGGCCTGTCTATCGCGGATGCCACCAGCGCGGTGTTCGCGCAGGACATTCCCTGGGACAAGGTCGATGTGCTCACCTTCAGCTGGCAGAAGGTGCTGGGCGGAGAGGGCGCGCACGGCGTACTGATCCTTGGCCCTCGTGCGGTCGAGCGGCTGGAGTCTCACACCCCTCCTTGGCCGCTGCCCAAGGTGTTCCGCCTGGTAAGCAAGGGCAAGCTCGCCGAAGGCGTGTTCAAGGGCGAGACGATCAACACCCCCTCCATGCTGGCGGTCGAGGACGCGATTTTCGCGTTGGAATGGGGCAAGTCCCTGGGTGGGCTGACCGCGATGAAGGCCCGCGCGGACGCGAATGCCGCCGCGCTCGACCGGATCGTGCAGGATCGCGACTGGCTCGGCCATCTGGCCCGGGATCCCGCGGTCCGATCGAACACCAGCGTCTGCCTTACGTTGGAGGGGGCCGACGACGCGATGGTAAAGGCCATGGCCAAGCTGCTGGAAGAGCAGGACGCGGCCTATGACGTGGCCGGGTACCGCGATGCCCCTGCGGGCCTGCGCATCTGGTGCGGAGCGACCGTTGACACCGCCGATATCGAGGCGCTCGGCCCCTGGCTCGACTGGGCCTACGCAGCGGCCCGCGCCTGAAATTTGGCTCCCGGCAGAAACCGGGGCCACTCCATATCACCCGCCTCCCCCGATCGAGGTGATCCCGGCTCATCGCCGGATGACGAGGAAAGACCAATGACCAAGCCCAAAGTTCTCATCTCCGACAAGATGGATCCCAACGCCGCGCGCATTTTCGAGGAACGCGGCTGCGACGTCGACGTGATTACGGGCGAGACGCCGGAACAGCTCATCGCCCGGATCGGTGAATACGACGGCCTTGCTATCAGAAGCTCGACCAAGGTGACAAAGGCGGTGCTCGATGCCGCGACCAATCTCAAGGTTGTCGGTCGCGCGGGCATCGGAGTGGACAACGTCGACATACCCTATGCCAGCGCGCGCGGCGTCGTGGTAATGAACACCCCGTTCGGCAACTCGATCACCACTGCCGAGCACGCCATCGCGCTGATGTTCGCGCTCGCTCGCCAGATACCGGAGGCGAACGCGCAGACCCAGGCGGGCGAATGGCCCAAGAACGGCTTCATGGGTGTCGAGGTAACCGGCAAGACCCTGGGCCTGATCGGCGCGGGCAACATCGGCTCCATCGTCGCGAGCCGCGCGCTCGGCCTGCGCATGAAGGTCGTCGCCTACGATCCATTCCTGACGGAGGAGCGCGCGGTCGAGATGGGCGTCGAGAAGGCGGATCTCGAAACCCTGCTCACCCGGGCGGATTTCATCACGCTGCACACCCCGCTCACCGATCAGACGCGCAACATCCTCTCCCGCGAGCGGCTTGAGAAGACCAAGCCGGGCGTGCGTATCGTCAACTGCGCGCGCGGCGGTCTGATCGACGAGGCGGCGCTGAAGGACGGGCTGGAAAGCGGCCACATCGCGGGCGCCGCGCTGGACGTGTTCGCGACGGAGCCTGCAACCGATTCGCCGCTTTTCGGCACGAGGAATTTCATCTGTACCCCGCACCTCGGCGCCAGCACGACCGAGGCGCAGGTCAACGTGGCGCTGCAGGTGGCCGAGCAGATGGCCGACTTCCTGGTCAACGGCGGGGTTGCGAATGCGCTCAACATGCCCAGCCTCAGCGCGGAGGAAGCGCCCAAGCTGCGCCCGTACATGAAGCTCGCAGAAAGTCTCGGCAGCCTGGTTGGCCAACTTGCCCACGGCAACCTGACCCAGATCAGCATCGAGCGCGAAGGCGCGGCCGCCGCGCTCAACGGCAAGCCGATCGAAGGCGCGGTTCTGGCGGGGTTGATGAAGCAATACTCCGACACCGTGAACATGGTGAACGCGCCGTACCTCGCGAAGGAACGCGGTCTCGACGTACGGTCCATCCGGCACGAGCGGGAGGGGCCGTTCAACACGCTGCTGCGCGTCACCGTGGGCACCAGCCAGGGCGATCGGTCGGTCTCAGGCACTCTGTTTGGCAACGAAAACCCGCGGCTGGTGGAAATTTTCGGTATCGGGGTGGAGGCCGAGCTGGCCGGCCACATGCTCTACATCGTCAACGAGGATGCGCCCGGCTTCATCGGCCGGATCGGAACATTGTTGGGCGAAAGCGGGATCAACATCGGCACGTTCCACCTCGGCCGGCGGGATGCGGGCGGGGAGGCAGTCCTGCTGTTGAGCGTCGATCAGTCTATCCCCAAGGACGTGGTCGACCAGGCCTGCCAGCTGCAGGGCGTGAAGCTGGTGAAGGCGCTGGAGTTCTGACCGCTCCTTCTTCCGTTCGTGCTGCGCTTCCACAAGCCAGGCGAACGAAACGTGAGGCATCGTGATGGCAATGACCGAACCCACTGCCGACCTGCTCCCCGTGGGCCTGGAGGACCGCCTGCCGGTGGCCGCGCGCGCGCTCACGCGGGCGCGGCGGGCGGCGCTGGATGCGCTGGACTTGCATGGGTACGAGCGCGTGATCCCTCCGCTCGTCGAGTTCGAAAAATCGCTCGCGACGCGGATGAGCGGCGTTGCCACCCGGCGCATGTTCCGCTTCGTCGATCCCGCGAGCCTGCGCACGCTGGCCTTGCGTTCGGACATGACGGTGCAGATCGGGCGGATCGCGGCAACCAGCCTGAAGGGCGCCGCGCGGCCGCTTCGCCTCTGCTACGCGGGCGAAGTGGCGACGATCACCGCCGACCAGCTCGACCCCGCGCGCCAGCGTCTGCAACTGGGTGCCGAATTGATCGGCAGTGACAGCGCGGCGGCCGCCGGCGAGGTGGTCGCGCTCGCGATAGAGGCGCTGACCGCGGCGGGCGCGCGGGGCGTGTCGGTCGATTTCACCCTGCCCGATCTCGTCGATACACTGGCGGCAAGCGCGCTCCCGCTGGATGCGGACCGGATCGAGGCCGTGCGGCGGGAACTTGATGCCAAGGACGCCGGCGCGCTGAAGCAGGCGGGCGGCGAGGCATACCTGCCGCTGCTCTACGCGGCCGGCCCGTTCGACGAAGCGCTCGGCAAGCTCGCCGCGATCGGGGGCGAGACGGCCGGCGGTGCGTTGGAATCGCGCATCGAAGGCCTCCGCCAGATCGCGGCGCGCGTGGGCGATCGTGCACGCCTGACGCTCGACCCGACGGAGCGGCACGGGTTCGAATACCAGTCATGGTTCGGTTTCACGCTCTATGCCGAGGGCGTCCGCGGCACGCTGGGCAGGGGCGGTACCTACCGCATCGGCGGCAGTGATGAAGCCGCGACCGGCTTTACGCTCTATATCGATCCGCTGGTCGACGCGTTGGACGCGGCGCCTAGCGGAGACTTGCTGTACCTGCCGCCGGGACACGATCCGCAGGTCGCGGCACGGTTGCGCGCTATCGGCTGGCGGAGTGTGGCCGCCCTCCATGACGGAGAGGATCCGGCGGCGCTGGGCTGCACGCACAGGCTCGAAGGCGATACGCCCACGGCACTGTGACGGGCTGCCAATGATGCGTTCCCTATAGCGCATCCCCGTGGCATAGGGCCGCCGCCGCCCGGCCTCCCGGCGCGGGAAGACGAGTTTTCGCCTAGCAAGTGCAACACCCGGCCACGACGGCCGGCGCGCGACGAACGAAACGAGGGAATCGCTTTGGCCAACGTGACCGTGATCGGTGCCCAGTGGGGCGATGAAGGCAAGGGGAAAATCGTCGACTGGCTCGCCAGCCGGGCCGACGCGGTCGTACGTTTCCAGGGCGGTCACAATGCCGGGCACACGCTGGTTGTCGGCGACACGGTTTACAAGCTCAGCCTGCTGCCCAGCGGCATCGTCACCGGAACGCTCAGCATCATTGGCAACGGCGTGGTCCTCGATCCCTGGCACCTGAAGGCGGAGATCGAGAAGCTGGAGGGGCAGGGCGTCGTGATCGACGCCGACAACTTCGCCATTGCGGACAACTGCGCGCTGATCCTGCCGCTGCACCGCGATCTCGACGGGCTGCGCGAAACCGCCGCCGGGGCCGGCAAGATCGGCACCACCGGGCGGGGGATCGGTCCGGCCTATGAAGACAAGGTCGGCCGGCGCGCGATCCGGGTGTGCGACCTTGCCCATCTCGACGATCTTGGCCCTCAGCTCGACCGCCTCTGCGCGCATCACGATGCGCTGCGCGCCGGGTTCGATCAGCCGCCGATCGATCGCGACGCCTTGCTCGACCAGCTCCGCGAAATCGCGCCATCGGTGCTGCAATTCGCGCAGCCGGTGTGGAAGCGCCTGAAGAAAGTGCGCAAGGCCGGCGCGAAGATCCTGTTCGAAGGGGCGCAAGGCGTGCTGCTCGATGTCGATCATGGGACGTACCCGTTCGTCACCAGCTCCAACACGGTGAGTGGCACCGCCGCGGCGGGTTCCGGCCTTGGGCCGGCGTCCACCGGCTTCGTTCTCGGCATCGTCAAGGCATACACGACCCGCGTGGGAAGCGGCCCGTTTCCCACCGAGCTCGATGACGAGACCGGGCAGAAGCTGGGCGAACGGGGCCATGAGTTCGGCACGGTCACGGGGCGGAAGCGGCGGTGCGGCTGGTTTGATGCGGTGCTGGTGCGCCAATCGTGCGCCATCAGCGGCGTGACCGGCATCGCGCTCACCAAGCTCGACGTGCTCGACGGCTTCGACACGGTAAAGATCTGCACCGGTTACCGCCTGCGCGGCAAAATCCTCGATTACTTCCCCTCGCACGCGGCTGACCAGGCGGCGGTGGAGCCGATCTGGGAGGAAATGGACGGGTGGCGGGAAACAACCGCGGGCGCGCGCAGCTACGGCGATCTGCCCGCCCAGGCGATCAAATATATCCAGCGGGTGCAGGAACTGATCGAAACCCCGGTGGCGCTTATCTCCACCAGCCCCGAGCGCGCGGACACCATCCTCGTGCGCGACCCTTTCCAGGATTGATGCGGGGACGGGCGGCCTTTGCATCAGCCGCTGCGCTGGCGGCCGCACTCGCCGCCGGGTCGGGCGGTGCGGCGGCGCAGGCCGGGGTGCCGATTGCCGATTTCGTGCTGGTGGACAAGTCGGAACGGGTCATGACGCTATTCACGCAAGGGCATCCCACGTGGCAGGTCCACGGCCTCCAGTTCGGCGACGCTCCGCAGGGGCATAAACGGTTCGAAGGCGACGAACGGACGCCCGAGGGGCGCTACACCATCGATTACGGCAATCCCCAAAGCCGCTTTTTCCTGAGCCTTCACATATCCTACCCCAATGCTGCCGACCGCGTATTTGCTGCCGCTCATGGCCGCTCACCGGGCGGGGCGATCTTCATACACGGCCAGCCAAACGGTTCCGATGGCGCGCGTATGGATGGCGATTGGACCGATGGTTGCATCGCGGTTTCGGATGCAGAGATGGAAGCGTTGTGGCGGCTGATCCCTGATGGGACACCGATCGAAATACGCCAGTGACGCGTTGACTTGATCGCGCCGCTGACTACGCCCGCCGCCCCACGCGTTTCCAGGAGTCCGACCGTAATGCCGCAGGCCGATTTCGCCTATGCACAGCTTGGCCGAACACCTGCTTTTTCGGCCGGAGTGCACGCACCAAGCAGCGTCACCCGCGCGCAGATCGCGGATGCCGCCGAAGCGGCCGGCTTCGCCCTCATAGACTTCGATCTCATGGCGGAGCTCGAAACGCCGCCTCCGGCGCTTCCGGCCGAGATCCTGTTGGTCGATTGCCCGGACGACGAGGCCGCCTCGCTCGCTGCGCTGATTCAGCTCGACATGCGCGCGGCCAGCGGCGGTGTGCGACTGATCGTGTCCACAACTCTGGATTCGCTCGATTCGGTATTCGCATGCCTCGATCAGTCGGGCGCCGAAGTGTTGGTACAGCCCACTACGGGGGAACGCGTAATTGCCCTTGCGCGCGCGCTCATCAAGGTGCCGCGCATGACGGTTCGCGACCTCGACGAAGCCGACCGGCTGACGCTGCTGCGCTTGACGGAGCAGGTGGGCCAGATCGCAGCGCAGCTCGACCGGCTGTCGTCGGGCGAGGGGCTGGCGTTCCGCCTTGAATCACCGGCAATCGAATACAATCAGCAGGACGAGCGCCCGTTGATCCGTACGCCGCGCGCACCTTTGCCCGATCCGCGGTTGGTGCGGCGAATCATTCGCCAACGGCAGCTTCGCGCGCAGTTCCTGAGCGGTGAGCTGTTCGCGGATCCGGCCTGGGACATCCTGCTCGATCTGACCGCCGCAAGGGCCGAGCACACGCGCGTGTCGGTCACATCGCTGTGCATCGCCAGCGGCGTGCCGGCCACGACTGCGCTGCGCTGGATCGGCCAGATGGTGGACGCGGGCCTGCTCGAGAGGGTGGAGGACGATTCCGACCGGCGCCGCGCTTTCATCCAGCTTTCGGACAGGACGGCCGAAGCGATGGCGCGCTATTTCGCGGAACTGGGCAAGGAAGGCCTGTCGCTGGTCTAATCGCATCGGCGTCGTTGAAACTTCGGCAACCAATTCACTTTAGGGTGCATGAAGGTCGCAAGAGGCGCAGCACCTTGATCGAAATCGAAATCCAGAACGAAACGCACCAGTCGCAACATCGCATCCGCTTTGCCGCGGTTCCCCGCATCGGCGAAGGAATCCGCCTCCTGGAGCCAGACGGATGCTGGGCGAGCTACGACGTGCTCGACCTGTGGTACCAGAAGGCCGAATACGGCGAAATCTGGGTGCCCTACCTGCACGTTCGCATGACCCCGGCCGACAGCGCAGCGCTCATCACCGCGCCCGCGCAGGCGCCGCTGGGCGATGTCGGGACGCCGATCGATCGGCCGGTCTATGGGGAAGAGGAGTTCGTGCCATACGCGGGTTGATCAAGCGCATGGGCCCCGAAGGCCGGGTTCCATCCGAAACCGTTGCCGATCGGCCAAACGGGCCCGCGGCTGCATCTGTCGCGACCGCACCGCATGCAGCGCCAGCGGGAGCCCCCGCAGCGGTGCCGCCGCCGGCGCCGCATCCTGCGACAGCCGCAGCGCCGCGCGCCCAGCGAACGTGCCTGCTGGTCGATGATTCGCGAATGATCCGCAAGGTCGCTCGCCGCATCGTCGAAGGCGCTGGCTACGCCGTGGTCGAGGCCGAGAATGGCGAGGAAGGGCTCGCCCGCTGCCGATCGGCCATGCCGGACCTGGTGATAACCGACTGGAACATGCCGGTGATGACCGGCATCGAATTCGTCACCGCCCTGCGCGCCATCCCCTCCGCCCGCCCGCCTCGGGTCGTGTTCTGCACCACGAACTCCGGCGCACGAGACATCCACAAGGGGATCGAGGCGGGGGCGGACGAATACGTGATCAAGCCGTTCGACGATGCGGCGCTGCTCAGCCGCCTGGAAAGCATCGGCGCCGTGTGATCGCCTAGCCGGCGGGCTCTGCCTGGTCGTCCGCCTTGGCGATCAGCAGCTTTTCGGCCGCCACCGTACGCGATGTCGCGATGACGTGATCGACGCCCTCGATCGTGATCGCGAGCGTTCCCTGTTCGGTAATTTCAAGCAGCCCCTTGGACTTCAGATACCAGGAATGGAACGCGAAATGCTCGTCGGAGCATTTGAGCATTTCCTGCAGAATATACCCCACCACGCCTGCGTCTGACGCGTGTTCGCGCCGCCGTTTGTAGAGATAGAGAAGTATCTTTGCATGGATTTCCGCGTCGCTTAGCGCGGTTTTCTCGTCGATCCCCAGCGCATCGCTGTGCGCGGATGCGTAGACTCTCGGGCGGTGGATCGCGTGCGCGGTATCGTATTTCGCCCGCTGCGCAGGGTCCCGCAGCACCCGGTAGGCTGCGATCACATCGTTGAAGCGGGTGACGTCCGCCGTATCGACGTTGTCCGGGTGGAACATCTTCGCAAGGTGGCGATACGCCGTTTCAAGGACTTTCGCATCGCAGTTCGGGTTGACCTGCAGGATGTCGTAATGATCGACGAATTCGGTTCCGGATTCCATCAAGCCACCCCGTCGCACTGTCCTTCGAAACCGAAGAGGGCATCCTCATCGGCGGTCCGCCCCCCGGCGAACCATGATATCGCGCGACCTCGTCGAGGCTTCATGCGGAAGCGCGAGCCTCTTTTTTGAACGACGGTAGTTTGCGGCCCGGCAAAGTCAAAGCCGATCGCGCACGAGCAGAATCACCACCCGCCCACGCCGGTTTCCGATTGCAGCGGGCGAGGGGATTCGGACCGCGTCGGCTCTCGCGCGGTTGAGAATCGCGTCGGGAATGGCTGGGTCGTGGAGCAAGAAGTCGGCCGCGCCGAGCAGTCGGGCTTGCCGAAGTGTCAAGTCATCGGGGTCGTCACTGCCGAGGACGATTTCATCGATGCTGTCCCCGGGCTTGGCCGTTCCCGCCGCAATCCACGCGTCGAGCCGTTGTGCGGAGCGGTCATCGAACGGATCCAATGCGCCACCTGGCGCGAGTGCGGCATCGAGCGCGCGGCGCCGCTCGGCACCATTTGGCCAGCGCGCCCGTATCCGTTCGCGTGCGGCATGAAGGGCATCCCCAAGCCGGCCCAGCGACGCGGGGAGAAGCGTTTCGAGACGCAACCGCAGGTGCTTGGCGAGGCCGGCTGAAACGCCGCCCGTGCCGACCGCGATCAGCAGCGGGTCACGGTCGAGCACGCTGGGCACGGTGAAATCGCAAAGCTCCGGCCGATCGGTCACGTTGACCAGTAGTCCCTTGCACCGCAGCCGGATCGCCGCCGCTTCCGCCTGGCGCGGATCGTCGAAGGCGATGAAGGCGAGGCCGGCGTGGTGCGCCTCCGGCTCTCCGCAGCAGATGCCGCCGGCCCGTTCGACCAGCCGCCGCCTGGCCGCCCCTCCATCGCCATCGCCCAGAACCACGACCCGCCGCCCCGCCACGCAGTGAAACAGCGGGAGGCTGTTCAGAGCCATTCGGGAATCCGCTCCGCATCCATGATCGCTGCGGGGTCAATCCGGTCGGCGACCACGGCGAACCGATCGCCGTCCACCAGCACTTCGGGCACGAACCCGCGACTGTTGTAGCTCGACGCCATCGTCGCGCCGTAGGCACCGGCGGTGCGGAATACGGCGAGGTCGCCCGCGGCCATCGCATCGGTTTCCCGGTCCATGGCGAACGTATCGCCGGTTTCGCAGATGGGGCCGACGATGTGGGCGGTGGTCCGCTCGCCCGAGGGAGTGACGGCATCGAAATCGTGCCAGGCGCCGTACATCGCCGGGCGCATGAGGTCGTTCATCGCCGCGTCGACGATCACGAACGGCGGGCCATTGCCGCTGCGCTTGGTGCGGACCACCCGCGTCAGCAGCACGCCGGCGTTGCCCGCGATGACGCGTCCCGGCTCGAAGGTGAGGCGCACTTCCCACCCTGCCGTCACGCGTGCGACCATCGCGCCGTATTCGGCAGGCGTGGGCGGCTCGTCCCCTTTGCGGTACGGCACTCCAAGACCACCACCCAGGTCAGCATGCGTAACTGACAGGCCCCGCTGGCGCAGCTCCACGATGAGAGCGCCGACTTTCTCGAACGCCATCTCCAGTGGCGCAAGCTCGGTGAGCTGGCTGCCAATGTGCACGGCAACGCCCCGCATCTCCAGTCCAGGCTGGTCCGCCAGCGCGGCGTAAATTTCTGCCGCCCGATCGAGGGGAACGCCGAACTTGTTCTCGCGCATACCCGTGGAGATTTTCGCGTGTGTCCGCGCGTCGACATCGGGATTGACCCTCAGTGCGCATGGCACGCGCCGCCCGTGCCGCTCCGCGATCAGGGAGAGTTCGTATCCTTCTTCCTCGGATTCGAGGTTGAACTGGCCGATGCCGGCCTCGATCCCCTGCACGAGTTCGGCGTGAGTCTTGCCGACGCCGGAGAATACAACACCTGCCGGGTCCACGCCGGCGGCGAGCGCCCGGGTCAGCTCGCCGCCAGAGACGACATCGGCTCCGAAGCCTTCGCCGGCGAGGACTTTCAGGACGGCCAGGTTGGGATTGGCCTTCACGGCAAAGGCGATGTGCGGACTTTCGAGCCCCGCGAGGCCGGCGCGGAACACCTGGGCGTGCCGAACCAGCGTGGCCCGCGAATAGACGTAGACCGGCGTGCCCACAGCCTCTGCAATGGCGCTGAGCGGCACGTCCTCTGAATGGAGAACGCCATCACGGAAATGAAAATGATCCATCGGCGCTGCGCTTAGCTGCTCGGCCCGCACAAATCCAAGCAAGCCTTGCTTCGCCGCCATGGCCTCAGGTTATCAGCCGCGGTGCAATGGGTCATTCCGGCGGCAGATCGAACGGATCGTCCTCACGCTCTTCCGAGCGTTTGCGCAGTTCGACGGACCGCTCGGGCGCAGCGATCGGGTCAGGCTCCAGCAGGCGTTCGGCATCGGCCTGCTCGGTTGCGCCATATGCAACCGGCGGGAGCGGCTGGCCAGCAAGCGGCTCCAGGTCGGCTTTCTGACCGCAAGCGCCGAGCAGGGGCAGGGCGGCGGCAAGCAGGAGCAGGGTCTTTTTCATGTCACTCCAGTCCGATCGCCTTGGTCGCGGCGGCCACCTGTTCCCTTACTCGCGCGGGTGCCGTACCGCCATAGCTGTTGCGCGAGGCCACGGACCGATCGACGGACAGCGCGGCAAACACCCGCTCGTCGATCCGAGTATCGATTGCCTTAAGCTCGTCGAGCGAGAGCGCATCGAGAGCGGCCCCCTTGCTCTCCGCCAGCTTCACCGCGGCGCCCGTGATGTGATGCGCCTCGCGGAAGGGAACGTCAGCCTCGCGCACCAGCCAGTCGGCAAGATCGGTCGCGGTGGCGTAGCCGAGTTCGGCCGCCTGCCGCATCCGGTCGGTACGGAACGTGCTGTGCGCGATCATGCCTGTCATGGCGGCGATCGAAAGGGCGAGCAGACCGTGCGCCTCGAACACGGGCGGCTTGTCGTCCTGCATATCCTTTGAATAGGCCAGCGGCAGGCCCTTCATCGTGATCATCAGGCTGGTGAGACACCCGACAATCCGCCCGGCGTGGCCGCGCACGAGTTCCGCCGCGTCCGGGTTCTTCTTCTGCGGCATGATCGAACTGCCGGTGGAAAGGCTGTCGGGCAGGCGCACGAAGCCGAACGGCTGGCTGGCCCAGAGGATCAGTTCTTCGGCAAGCCGCGATAAGTGAAGCGCGCACTGTGCCGCCGCTTGCAGATAATCGATCGCGAAGTCCCGGTCCGACACCGCATCGAGGCTGTTCGCCGTGGGCCGCGCAAAGCCGAGCGCGGCTGCCGTGGCGTCACGATCGATGGGGAAGCCGGTGCCTGCGAGCGCAGCGGAACCGAGCGGGCATTCGTCCATCCGCGCGCGCGCATCGGCGAAGCGGCTGCGGTCGCGGCGCAGCATCTCGTAATAGGCGAGGAGGTGGTGGCCCAGCGTCACCGGCTGCGCGGCCTGCAGGTGGGTGAAGCCCGGCATCACGCTGTCGGCATGCTCGCCCGCGCGGGTGACGAGGGCCGCCTGCAAACCGCGCAGGCCCGCGTCGACCTGGCCGCACGCATCGCGCACCCACAGGCGAAAGTCGGTCGCCACCTGATCGTTGCGGCTGCGCGCCGTGTGCAGCCGCCCGGCCGCGGGGCCGATCAGTTCGGCAAGCCGGCTCTCGGTCGCCATGTGAATGTCCTCGAGGTCGAGGTTTTCCGGCACCCCGTCCGCTTCGTATTCGGCGGCCACGGCATCGAGGCCGTTCGCAATCGCCGCAGCGTCCTCCTCGCTGACGATCCCTTGCGCGCCCAGCATGGCGACGTGCGCCTTGCTGGCGGCGATATCCTGGCGCCACAGGGCCTTGTCGAACGGGATCGAGGCGTTGATTTCGCGCATGATGGCGCTAGGCCCCTCGGCGAAGCGCCCGCCCCACATGGAGTTTGCCCCCTTGCCGTGGTCATCCCGACTGTCGTTCACACTGGTTCTTTCGGCTGCCCTTGTCGCCGGGTGCAGTAGGGAAGAGCCTGTCGACCCGCAAGCAGAGGTGGCCGAGGCGGCAGCGGGGCAGTTGACCGGCATGATCGACCGCAGCCGGGCGGGGGACCTGATGCCTGCGGTGACGTTGACCGACCCCACGGGGCGATCGCTCAACACCGGGGCGCTGTCCGGCCAGCCGGTACTGCTCAACCTGTGGGCGACCTGGTGTGCGCCCTGCGTGGAGGAAATGCCGCTGCTCGATGCGCTTGCCGGCGAGTACGAGGGCAAAGTGCGCGTCTTGGTGGCGAGCCAGGACCTCCAGGGAGCGGAAAAGGTCGTGCCGTTCTTCCAGGCGAACAGGTTCCGGCATCTCGAACCATGGCTTGACCGGGAAACGCTGCTCAGCAGCGCATTGGGCGGTGACGGCGTCCTGCCGACGACTGTGCTCTATGATGGCAGCGGGCAGGAAATCGCGCGCGTGGTGGGCGGATACGACTGGCAAAGTCCCGAGGCGCGCGCGCTGGTGGACGAGGCTATCGCGGAGTAGGCCGGCAGCACGCCTTCAAAGGCAGGAAGCGGCCGGAAATGGTGGGCGATGACGGGCTCGAACCGCCGACCCTCTCGGTGTAAACGAGATGCTCTACCAACTGAGCTAATCGCCCGCTTTCGCGTCCGCGGGCGACTAGGCGCCTTCGCGGCGAAGATCAACCGGATGCGGCGCCGGAAGGACACAAGGTTTGACTGTCACGATCTATCACAACCCGAAATGCGGCACCTCGCGCAACACCCTGGCGGCGATCCGTGAGGCCGGGATCGAGCCACGCGTGGTCGAATACCTGAAGGACACGCCGACGCGTGCGGAACTGGCTGGGTTGATCGACCGCATGGGCATTCCGCCGCGCGACCTGTTGCGCGCCAAGGAAGCGGCCTATTCGGAACTGGGCCTGGACGACCCGTCACTATCGGACGAGCAGTTGATCGATGCGATGGCGGCGCATCCCATCCTCATCAATCGCCCTATCGTGGAAACGCCGCGTGGCGCGCGTCTATGCCGTCCTTCGGAAACCGTTCTGGAACTGCTCGGCGATGCGCCGCCGCCGGGCGACGATAACGCATAACGGCTAGGGTTGAACCGCGCGGGTTTCGCAGCGCACACCGGGGCGCTAAGGGACCGGCATGGCTCATCCGCACATTCGCCTGCTCGCAACCGGCGGCACCATCGCCGGGAACGCGGGGTCCGCGATCGAGCGTGGCTATCGGCCCGGCCAGATCGGTGCCGATGAATTGCTTGCCGCGGCCGGAAGCCTGAAGCTCGCAGCGACGTTCGAGGGGCGCGAGATCGCCGCGATCGGATCGCAGGACATCGGCTGGGCCCAGTGGAACGCGCTCCATGCCGAGATCGTGAGCGCGATGGCCGACGATGCGGTCGATGGGATCATCGTCACGCACGGAACCGACACTGCCGAAGAAACCGCGTTCCTGCTCGATCTGACCCTGCAGGCGGGCAAGCCGGTGGTCCTGGTGGGCGCCATGCGGCCTGCCGATGCGGTCGGCAGCGACGGGATGCGCAACCTGGCAAATGCTGCGCGCGTCGCCGGCGATCCGGTCGCTGCGGCGCGCGGCGTGCTGGTCGTGATGAGCGACCAGGTCTTCGCCGCCATCGACGTGCGCAAGGCCGCGACCGGCGGAGCGGAGGCGTTTCGCGGCTTTCCCCGCGGTCCCGTGGCCAGCGTGACGCCGACGTCGCTCGACTGGTTCGGCCCGCCGGACCGCATCGGCCGCGAAGCGCGCTTCGCCTGGCCCGGCGCATTGCCCAAGGTCCCCATCCTTACCGCCTATGCCGGGATGGAGGCCGACGCGGTCGGCTGCGCGCTCGCGGGCGGGGCGCAGGGGATCGTGCTCGCGGGGCTTGGGCAGGGCAATGCGGCGGGCCCGGTGATCGAGGCGCTGGCGCAGGCCGGCGTTCCCGTCGTGCGTTCCACCCGGGTGGACCAGGGCTCGGTCGACCGAAACCTGGAGGTCGACGACGATCGCCGCGGCTTCGTCGCCGCGCGGGGCCTGGGTCCGGCCAAGGCCCGCATCCTGCTGCAAGTCCTCATCGCGAGCGGGATCGACCGTCCCGAAACCATGCAAAGAGAATTCGATCGGCGCTAGTTTATCATTCCCATGGCGTGACGAGATACTTCTCGCCCGTTTTCATGGCGCGGTAATCGGTCGCCGCGTCCTTTTCCAGCATCTGGTCGAGCGTGACCCTGGCCTTGTAGCTGCTGGCGAACGTGGTGGTCAGCCCAGCCAGCACGCGCTGGCGCATCCGTCCGACGACTTCGAAGCCGGCCGACTGGAGGAACGGGGTCAGCAGCCAGCCCGACAGGACCCAGCCGAAGCCGTAGCTGGGCGTGAGGATCGTCGGCCCGGTATCGAGGCGGCCGTAGATGAACATGCGCTTCTGCTGGTTGGAACCATATCGGTTGTAGTCGGCCATCTTGCCCACCGCGACGCGCTCCATCGCCTTGAAGCAGGCGTCCACGGTCGTTCCGCCGCCGATGGGATCGAACCCGTAGAATGCGCCGGTCGCATCGATCGCCTCGGCCAGCCGGTCCATGAAATCGGGCTGCGAGGAATCGACCACCCATTCCGCGCCGAGGCCGCGGAGCAGTTCGGCCTGATCCGGTTTGCGGACGATATTGACTAGGGCAATGCCGTCTTCCTGGCAGATCTTCACCAGCATCTGGCCCAGGTTGCTGGCCGCCGCAGCGTGCACGATCGCGCCTTGCCCATCCATCCTGGCGTTTTCGACGAAGCCCAGCGCCGTCATCGGATTGACGAATGCGCTGGCGCCCTGTTCGGCGGTGAGGTCGCCCAGCGGCAGGCACATCGATGCATCCGCGATCGCGTATTGCGCATAGGCGCCGCCCGGCACGCAGGCGATCCGCTGGCCGAGAAGCGATTGCGCAAGTTCCCCGTCCCCGGCGGCGATGACGGTGCCGGCCCCTTCATTACCGACGGGCAGGCGCTGGTCGTGGCGGCCCTTCATCGCCCCGTGGAACGGCTGCGGCATCGGGGCGACGAGCTTGCCCGGCGAATATTCGCCGTTCTCGAGATCCGCCTGGCCGAGGAGCAGCGCAAGATCGCTCGGATTGATCGGCGCGGCTTCCATCCGGACGAGCACCTGGTTGCCGGTCGGATCGGCGAACTGGCTGTCCGCCACCTCCACCGTCAGCGTCCCGTCCGAGGCGAGGGTGGTGAAGAGCTGCTTGCCGGTGATGGTCATTCGAAATTCCTGTCCCGCTTGCTGTGTGGACTTCGTGGTAGTCCCCCGCCCGCGCCAAGGGAAGGGTTGCGCCTTAAAACCGGTCTTCGGGCGGATATGCGGCGTGCACGAAATAGAGGCCGTGCGGCGGCGCGTTGAGGCCCAGCTGCTGCCGGTCGCGCGCGGCCAGCGCATCGGCCACCCGGCTTTCTTCCCAGCGCCCCATGCCGACGAGCGCCAGGCAACCCACCATCGAGCGCACCTGGTGGTGGAGGAAGCTGCGCGCCGCCGTTTCCACCAGCACCCGTTCCCCCGCGCGGTGCACGGTGATCCGGTCGAGCGTCTTGACCGGGCTCGCGGCCTGGCACTGGACCGAACGGAACGTGGTGAAATCGTGCTTGCCCACCAGTGCCTGCGCCGCGCGGTCCATCGCATCGGCATCGAGCGGGCGGCCGATCCCCCACACCCGTCCCGCGTCCAGGGTGGGCGGGGCCCGGCGATTGAGGATGCGATATTCGTATGCCCTGCCGGTGCACGAAAAGCGGGCGTGCCATTGATCGCCCACCGCCGCGCAGGCGGTTACGGCCACGGGCCGCGGACGCAGATGGGCGTTGAGCGCTTCCATCATCCGGAACGGCGCGATGGCCGTTTCCACATCGACATGGGCGCGCATGGCGAGGGCGTGGACCCCGGCGTCGGTGCGTCCCGCCGCGTGCAATGTCGCGTGCTGCCCTGTCACGGCGAACACCGCGTCTTCCACCGCTTCCTGCACGCTGGGCGCGTTCGCCTGGCGTTGCAGCCCGGCGAACGGGGCGCCGTCGTATTCCAGGGTGAGGGCGAAGCGGGTCAACGCATGCTCACCCGATCGAGGTGCCTGCCGGGATCGGCTTGCCCCGGAGGAAATCGGCCACGTCCATCGCGGGCTTGCCGGCACGCTGCACCCGCAGGGGCTGCAAGGCGGCATAGCCGCAGGCGATCGTCAGCGTGTCATCCAGCGTGGTGCCGGCCTTGCCTTCGCGGGCAACGACCCGGGCCTTCAGCACCTTCACCCGCTCGCCATCGAGCTCGAACCAGGCGCCGGGGAAGGGGGCGAGGCCGCGCACCTGCCGCTCGATCGCCTCGGCGTCGCCCGACCAGTCGATGCGCGCTTCGGATTTGGCGATCTTCGGGGCATGGCTGGCCTCGGCATCATCCTGCGGCACGGCTTGGAGCTGCGGCAATTCGGCCAGCACCGATACCATGAGCTGGGCGCCGATCTCGGCCAGTTCGGCCGTCAGCTCCCCGGCGGTCTTGTCGTCGACGGGCGTGCGCGCGGTCGCCAGCATCGGTCCGGTGTCGAGCCCGGCCTCCATCCGCATGATGGTGATGCCGGTAACCGGGGCCCCCGCCATGATCGCCCGCTGTATCGGCGCCGCGCCGCGCCATTTCGGCAGCAGGCTGGCATGGACGTTGAGGCATCCGAGGGACGGAATATCGAGCACCGCCTGTGGCAGGATCAGGCCATATGCGGCGACCACCGCGACATCGGGCGCGAAGCCGGCAAGTTCCGCCTGTGCATCTTCGCCTTTGAGCGAAACCGGGCAGCGCACCGGAATGCCCATCGCCTCCGCCGCCTGCTGCACGGCCCCCGGCTGGAGGCGCTTGCCCCGGCCGGAGGGGCGCGGCGGCTGGGTATAGGCGGCCACGACGTCGTGCCCGGCTTCCACCAGCGTGGTCAGCGTGGGCACGGCAAACGCGGGCGTTCCCATGAAGACGATGCGCATAACGGGGGGTCCGAACCTTTCGCGAAAGGAGCGCAGCCCCTATCTCCGCCCCAATGGCATCGCAAGAGATCGAGGCGCTGGCGCAATCGCTGGCGCGCCTGCCCGGCCTTGGCCCGCGCAGCGCGCGGCGCGCGGTGCTGTGGCTGGTGAAACGGCGGGAAACCGCGCTGGCCCAACTGGTCGCCGCCCTGGCGGAGGTTCAGGCCCGGCTGGTCGAATGCGACATCTGCGGAAACGTGGATACGCAGGACCCATGCGGCGTCTGCGCCGATCCGCGCCGCGATCCGCGCGCGTTGTGCGTGGTGGAAGATGTCGCAGATCTCTGGGCGCTCGACCGGTCGCGGCTGTTCACCGGGCGCTATCACGTGCTCGGCGGGCGCCTGTCCGCGCTCGACGGGGTGGGCCCGGAAGATCTTTCCATCGGCAGCCTGATCGGGCGGGTGGAACAGGGGGGCATCGACGAAGTGGTGCTGGCGATGAACGCCACGCTGGAAGGGCAGACGACAGCCCATTACATTGCGGAACGGCTGGAGGCATTTCCCGTGCGCATCACCCAGCTTGCGCACGGCCTGCCGGTGGGCGGCGAACTCGATTACCTCGACGAAGGAACGCTGGCCCAGGCGCTGCGCGCCCGGCGGCCTGTCGCCTAGCGCTCACTTGCCGTTCAGCGCGCCTGTGCCTATCTGGCGCGCATGGCTATCCGTCAGATTCTCGAAGTGCCGGACCCCCGGCTCAAGGTCGTGTCCGAACCGGTCACCGCGTTCGACGACGAACTGCGTGCGCTCGTCACCGACATGTTCGAAACGATGTACGATGCGCCCGGCATCGGGCTCGCCGCCATCCAGGTCGGCGTGCCCAAGCGGGTGCTGGTGATCGACCTGCAGCCGGACGATCCGGATGCCGAACCGGTGCCGTGCAACCATGACGGCCATCATCATCACCACCAGCCGACGAAGAAGGAACCGCGGGTTTTCGTGAACCCCGAAATCCTCGATCCGGCGGATGAGCTGGCGACATACCAGGAAGGCTGCCTCTCGGTTCCCGAAATTTACGCCGATGTCGACCGGCCGGCCCGCTGCCGCGTGCGGTGGCAGGACCTCGACGGCGCAGTCCACGAGGAAGTGATGGAGGGCCTGATGGCCACCTGCATCCAGCACGAGATGGACCACCTGGAAGGCGTGCTGTTCATCGATCACCTCAGCCGGCTCAAACGGCAGATGGCGCTCAAGAAGCTCGACAAGCTGCGCAAGGTGGCCTGACCGTCCGCGAGCGGTTGCTCAGGTGGCGTCGTGGGCAAAGGTGCTCCGCTCGCCGTCCGCATGCACTTCGTCGTTGAGAGCCTGTAGCGCGCGCCGGCAGTCTTCCGCGCATTCGCGGCACATGGCGGCGCAGCGCTGGCAATGCGCGTGGTCATGGCGCGCGCATTCTTCCGCGCAGGTCTCGCACGCCTCGATGCACACGGCCAGCGCGCTGCGGATCAGCTGGCGGTTCTCGTCCGTGCGGCGCGTCGCCACGCGGTAGGCCATCGTGCATACGTCGGCGCAGTCCATGCACAGGCGGATGCACCGGCGCATGTCCATTTCCTCGGCGCTGCAGGCATCGGCGCAGGAATTGCAGATCGCCGCGCAGTACATCGCGTGTTTGACCGCCTCGGCCAGGCTTTCGTTGAAGTCCGCCCCGACCTGGGGATGTTCGCGGATCATTTCCTTGATCGACATGGCTTGCTCTCCTCGCCCTCATCAGCGAACGAGAGATGGGGATAGTTCCGCAGCCCTATTTCCTACTCTCGTCGTTCCGTCTATGTTCCCGTCATGGACACGATCGCACTCATCCTCGTTCTCGCCGCGCTGGTGATCGGCGCCGTTGCCGGGTGGTTCGTCGGCTCTCGCCCCGTGGCAGACTGGCGCACCCGGCATGGGGAGCGGGACGGGGAGGCGCGGGACCTGGCGGAGAAACTGTCGCGCATGGTGCCCGAACTCGCCACGATGAGCGAACGGGCCGCCCGCGCCGATGCCCTGGCGGAGTCGCTGGACCATGCGCGGGAAGAGCTGACGGGGCTGCGCGCGCAGGCCGCCGGGTTTGCGGAACAGAAGAAACTGCTGGAGGAGAGCCGCGAGAAACTGCTCAAGGAATTCGAGAACACTGGGGCGCAAGTTCTTGGAAAGGCGCAGGAGATGTTCCTCGCCCGGGCAGCCGAGCGGTTCGGCCACGCGGAAAAGTCCAACAAGGAAGCGATCGCCTCGCTGCTGCAGCCGGTGGGCGACCGGCTGAAGGCGTACGAGGAACAGGTCGCGACGCTGGAGAAGCAGCGGGTCGACGGTTTCGGCCAGCTCGCCGGCATGATCGAGGCGATGCGGCAGGGCCAGGAGCAGGTGCGCCGCGAAGCGCAGCGGCTCGGCAACTCGTTGACCAACGCGCCCAAGGCGCGCGGGCGGTGGGGTGAACGGGCGTTGCAGAACGTGCTGGAACAGTGCGGTCTCAGCGAACACACCGATTTCACGCTGGAACATGCGATGGACACCGCCGAAGGCCGGTTGCGGCCCGACGCGATCGTCAACGTGCCCGGCCAGAAGAAGCTGGTGATCGACGCCAAGGTGTCGCTCAACGCCTACCAGGCCGCGTTCGAGGCCGAGGATGACGACGCGCGCCGCCATCACCTCGACCTGCATGCCAAGTCGATGCGAGGCCATGTCCAGACGCTGGGCGCCAAGAGCTACCAGAGCCAGTTCGACGAGGCGCCGGATTATGTCGTGATGTTCGTGCCAGGGGAACACTTCGTCGCCGCGGCGCTGGAGCACGATCCGGAATTGTGGGATTTTGCGTTTCGCAACAAGGTCTTGCTGGCCACCCCTACCAACCTGGTGGCGATCGCGCGGACGGTCGCGCAGGTCTGGCGCCAGGACACCATCGCGCGCGAGGCGGTGGAGATCGGGCGCGCCGGGGCCGAGCTTTACGACCGGCTGGCGGTGGCGGCCGAACATATGAAGCGCGTCGGCGGCGGGCTGGAAAGCGCGGTCACCAACTACAACAAGTTCGTGGGCAGCTTCGAACGCAATGTCCTGTCGGCGGGACGCCGGCTCAAGGACAAGGGCATCGAGATCGGCAAGCGCGAGATCGAGCCCGTCCCGCTGGTCGAGTCCGCCCCGCGCTATGTCGAGGGGCCTTCGGAGTCCGAAAGCCGGTCCGCCGCACAATAGATTGAACCGCGCGGCCCGGGATGGTTAGTGTGCGGCCCATGACAGGCACAACCCGAACCCTGGCAGGATTGTCGGCGATCGCGCTCGTGGCCGCGTGCAGCCAGGACAACGCGCCGTCCGAAAAGATCAGCGATGTCGCCGAAACGGTGGCCGACACGGTCGAAGGTTCGGCGACCCCGACCGTCGCCGATGGCCCCTACGCGCCGCGCAACGATTGCCGCGAAGTGCCGGGGGCGGACGCATTCGTGGCGCGGTTCGCTGCTGCGGTGAAGGCGCGGGATGCGCAAGCCGTGGCCGCGCTCGCCGCGCCGGACGTCAAGCTCGACTTCGGCGGCGGCGCGGGGAAGGAACGGCTGCTGGCAATGCTCGCGGCGAAGGACGCGCCGCTCTGGGCCGAGCTCGATGCCCTGGCGAGCCTGGGCTGCGGGCAGAACGAACAGGGCGGCATCACCCTCCCGTGGTACGCGGCCCAGGCCATGGCGGACGTCGATCCGGGCAAGGCGATGATCGTGACGGGAGAAAGCGTCCCCGTCCGCGCCAGCCCGTCCGCGGCGCGCGCGATGGGCACGCTGTCCTGGGACATCGTCAGCCTGAAGGACGGCCTGCAACCGGGCGCTCCGTTCCAGCAGATCGTCATGTCCGATGGCAAGACCGGCTTCATCGCCAGCGACAACCTGCGCAGCGTGCTCGATTATCGGCTGATCGCCTCCAGCAGGGACGGCAAGTGGAGCATCACCAGCCTGGTGAAGGGTGACTAGCCGCCCAGCGCGGCGAGCACTTCGTAAGACAGGACAGCCGCGGCCATCGCCGCGTTCAGGCTATCAGCCCGGCCCTTCATCGGCATCGTCACCTTCAGGTCGCAGGCGGCCTCGTATTCCGGGGGAAGGCCGCGCGATTCGTTGCCGACGAGGATGAAACACGGCGCGGCGTAAGGCGCACCGCGATAGGGCACGGCATCACGCAGGCTGGCGGCGACGAGCTGGCCCGGGCCCGCGCGGAGCCAGGGCAGGAACGCATCCCACCGCGCCTGGGCGACCGATTGCGTGAAGATCGCGCCCATGCTGGCGCGCACCGCCTCCACCGAAAACGGATCGGCGCAATCGTCGATCAGGATCAGGCCGCCGGCGCCGACTGCGTCCCCGGTGCGCAGCATGGTGCCGAGGTTGCCCGGATCGCGCAGCGCCTGCGCCACCAGCCAGATCGGGGCGGCATCCCGGTCGATGGCCGCAAGCGACGTGTCGAACACGTCGAACACGCCGGCGACCGCCTGGGGGTTATCCTTGCCGGTGATCTTCGCAAGGATGTCGGCGCCGGTCTCGATCACCGCGCCGCCCGCCGCCACCACATCCGCCTCCAGCGCGCGGAGCAGAGGGTGGCCCCCGGCACCGCCCTGATCTTCCGACGCGAGGACGAGCGTCGTTGGCAACCGCCCGCTTTCGCGCGCATCCGTCAGCAGGCGCAGACCTTCTGCCAGGAACTGCCCGGAAGCCTTGCGGTGCTTCTTGTCCCGCAGCGCGCGGAGCGCCTTCACGGTGGGATTGGAGAATCCGGTGATCTGCCTGCGCACTGTTCTGTCAACTCGCCGGAGAGCCGCTCTCAGTCTTCACCGAACCCGTCGTCGATCAGCGCGCAGAGCTGGCCCAGCACGGCGTCGGCGTTATCACCCGCGACGACCACGTCGACCGTGTCACCCTTGGCCGCGCCGAGCATCATCAGGCCCAGAATCGATCCGCCCACCGCCTCGTTCGTGCCCCGCACCACTTTCACCGTGCACCCGTCGGGCAGCGCGGCGACCGCGCCGACGAACTTGGCGCTCGCACGCGCGTGAAGGCCGCGCTGGTTGACGATCGTGCAGGTGCGGCGCGCCTCCCTCAAGCGCCGACCCGCTTCTTTTCGCAATCGCCGGGCGAGAGGAATTCCGATGCGATGGTGATGTAGCTCTTGCCCGCATCGCGCGCCGCCTTCACCGAATCCGTCACGGTCATCGACTTGCGCGCGCCGGCCAGGCGAATCAGCATCGGCAGGTTGATGCCCGCGATCACCTCGACGCGCCCGGCATCGAGCAGCGAGATGGCAAGGTTGGAGGGGGTGCCGCCGAACAGGTCGGTCAGGATGATCGCCCCGTCACCACTGTCGACCTCCGCGATCGCCGCGGCGATTTCACGACGGCGCCGCTCCATGTCGTCACTCGGCCCGATGGAGATCGTCGCGATGGCCGCCTGGGGCCCCACGACATGTTCCATCGCGCTGACGAATTCCTCGGCTAGGCGGCCGTGGGTGACCAGTATCAATCCGATCATAATGTGCGACTTGGTTCGTTCTCGGCAGACACCGGCGCCCACCTCGCGCCACGGATACGTAACGGGATCGTCAATGTTGCGGCGCCCTTTCGAGCTGGTCGGCAGCACGGGATCCCAGGTTGCGATGGATCACAGTGGGCGAAAAACCCTCCTCGCGCAAGGCCTGCGCCATCGCCTCGGCGGTGTGGACCGACCGGTGCCGCCCCCCGGTGCAGCCGAACGCGATGTTGACGTAGGTTTTCCCTTGCGCCGCATAGCGTGGCAGCAGCGTGCGGACGAGGTCGCGGATGCGGGTAAAGGCATCCTCCCACCCCGGATCGCGCATGATGTGGGCCGAGACGGATGCATCGAGCCCGGTAAGAAGGCGCAGCTCCGGGTCCCAGTGCGGGTTGTCGAGGAAGCGCATGTCGAACACCAGGTCCGCAAGCGGCGGCATGCCGCGGGCAAAGCCGAAGCTGGACACGCTGATCGCCATCCCTTCTTCCGGCGCATCGGCAAATCGGTGGCGCATCGCCTGCTGCAGGTCGCTGGAGGACAGCGCGGTCGTGTCGATCACCGCCTCCGCCCAGCGGCGCAGGGGTTCCAGCAGCTCACGTTCCGCCTGGATGCCTTCCAGCACCGGGCGGCCCAGGGCCATCGGGTGGCGGCGGCGCGTTTCGTTGTAACGGCGTTCCAGCTCCGCCCCGCTGCAATCAAGGAACAGGGTCGTCACGTCGAGATCGTCGCGCGCGGCCAGCTTTTTCCAGCGGGCGATGATCTGCTGCGGCACGAAGCCGCGGGTGCGCGAATCGAAGCCGACGGCCAGGGGCGGGCGCGGTTCCCCGCTCGTCGCCTCGCTCACCACGAGACGTTCGAGCAGGCGGATTGGGAAGTTGTCGATCGCTTCCCAGCCGAGGTCTTCCAGCACCCGCAGCGCCGTTGTCTTGCCCGCGCCGCTGAGCCCGGTGACAAGCACCACCCGCTGCTTCGACAGGTCTTGGGAAAGGGACGATTCGCCGGTCATCGCGCAGCATTGCGCCCGGCCCGGGGGCGAGTGCAAGCCCGCCCGGCTATCGCGGCGCGTAACGGGGCAGGCCGTGCATGGCCAGGGCGTGCTCTGCCCGCAGCGCGGCGGCGGAATGGTGCGCGTCGAACGGCAAGGCAGGGATGGGCACGCCTTCGATCCCCGCCATCTCCGCCCGCTCGACAAGGCGCGGGCCATCGATGCCGAGGCGCAGGATCAGCGCGACCGGCGCTTCGCACGCGGGCAGGCTGGCGATGCCGATCCCGCGCAGTTCCAAAAGGCCACGGGTGGCAGGCGGCGGCGCGGCCCACACGGCATCGCCGCGCCGTTCGATCGCGATACCATCGTCCCCCACCAGCACCGCGCCGCGGTCGATCAACTGGAGCGCCAGGGTCGATTTGCCCGCGCCCGGCGGGCCGTCCAGCAACAGCGCGCGCCCCCCTATGGCAACGGCGGTGAACTGGCGCAGGTTCATTGGCGGCGGGCCCGCGCCTCTGGCAGCGTGAGGACGAGGCAGGCGCCGGATCGGCCGTCATCGTGCCCTTCGGCGATCAGGGTGCCGTCGTGCCCTTCGGCAATGGTGCGTGCGATGAACAGGCCGAGACCGCTATGCTGGCCGAACCCTTCGCTTTCCGGACGATCGGAATGGAACCGGCGGAACACCTTCTCGCGCGCTTCCTCCGGAATGCCGGGGCCTTCGTCGCTGACGGAGAGGGTGACGAGGTGGCCGTCGCGCTCGATGGCGAGGGCGATAGGGGCCCCGTCGGGAGAGAACGACACGGCGTTGTCGAGCAGGTTGTCGATCACCCGTTCCAGCCGCACCGGCACGCCCATGACCACCGTCTCTTCGCGCGGGTGAGTCATGGTGATCGTGTGCCCGCCGTTCTGACCGCGCGTTTCGCGCCGGCCGACGATGTTGGCGGCAAGCTGGGCAAGGTCGATCGCTTCGAACGTGGCGCGGCTCAGTTCGGCATCGATGCGGCTCGCTTCGGAAATCTCGCTCACCAGCCGGTCGATCCGCCGCACGTCGTGCGCGGCGATATCGGTCAACTGGCGGCGCAAGCCAGGGTCGTCGACCGCGGCCAGCGATTCGAGTGCACTGCGCAGGCTGGCGAGGGGGTTCTTGATCTCGTGCGCCACGTCCGCCGCGAAATGTTCCACCGCGTCGATCCGCTGGCGCAGCGCCTGGGTCATGTCGGATATGGCGCGGGCGAGCTGGCCGATCTCGTCGCGGCGGGCGGGCAGGCGGGGCACCTCCACCTCGCGTTCGCGGCCTTGCCGCACGCGGTTGGTCGCCTTGGCCAGCATGCGCAGCGGGGTCACGATCGTGCGCGCCATGTAAAGCGACAGCAGGGTGGACATCGCCAGCGCCAGCAGAACCGCCGACATCAGCGTGCTGCGCGCCTCGCGCACCTCCAGCGTGATGTCGACCGCGTTGCGGGTGGTCAGCAGCGTGGCGCCGCGCAGGCCCACCGGGGCCGCCGTGTTGATGACGGGCGTGCCGTCGGGCGCATCGCGCAGCTCGATCCGGGTCAGGTTCTCTTCCCGCGCGCGCTGCAGTTCGGGCCAGGCGTCG
This sequence comes from Tsuneonella aeria, assembly GCF_009827495.1. Lineage (NCBI taxonomy): Bacteria > Pseudomonadati > Pseudomonadota > Alphaproteobacteria > Sphingomonadales > Erythrobacteraceae > Tsuneonella > Tsuneonella aeria. The sequence continues at coordinate 963,616 of NZ_WTZA01000001.1, read as the reverse complement.
GCAGTGACTTCCTCGGGCTCGACATAGTCGGTGATCGGATCGGCGCCGACGATGGTATCCACCGCGCGGTCGAGCCAGCGGGCGAGGTTTTCCTGCCAGGTTTCGTCGCCCGGCGTATCGAACGCGAAGCTTGGTTGGCCCAGGGCAAAGCTGTCGGCCCACAGGTTCCCTTCGGCATCGAACATGCGCAGGCGCATCTTCTGTTCCTTGCCGATCTGGACCAGCAACGCTTCCTGCCGTTCGCGGCTCGCACCCGCCAGCGCCTCGGCCGTGATCTGCGCTTCCACCCGCGCCATCTTGTAGCGTTCGTTGAGCAGCTGCTTGCGATAGCTGTCGAGGTAGAACACCCCGCCGCCCAGCAGCAGCAGGGGCAGCAGGTTGATGATCAGGAGCCGCGGTGTCAGCGACAGCCGGCGGCCCGGGATGAACGCCATGCGCGCGGCCGATTGGCCGCCATCGCCGTCAGCCATCGGGGCTAGCCATCAGAGAAGCTGTAGCCCGCGCCGTAGAGGGTCTCGATCGCGCCGAAATTGTCGTCCACGCTGCGGAACTTGCGCCGCATCCGCTTGATATGGCTGTCGATCGTCCGGTCGTCCACGAACACGTCGTCGGGGTAGGCAGCGTCCATCAACTGGTTGCGGCTCTTGATGACGCCAGGGCGCTGGGCCAGCGCCTCGAGGATCAGGAACTCGCTTACGGTGAGGGAGACGGGGCGCCCGTCCCAGTTCACCTGGTGGCGCGAGGGATCCATGTGCAGGCGGCCGCGCTCGATCACCGGGCCGGGCTCCGGCTCGCCATGTTCGCCGGCTTCGCCGCCGCCGGCACCGGTGCGGCGCAGCAGCGCGCGGATGCGGGCGATCAGCAGGCGCAGGCTGAACGGCTTGGCGATGTAATCGTCGGCGCCCATCTCGAAGCCGGCTTCCTCGTCCCCTTCGTCGTCCTTGCTGGTGAGGAAGATCACCGGCAGATCGCTGTAGGCGCGCACCCGGCGCAGCAGCTCCATCCCGTCCATGCGCGGCATCTTGATGTCGAAGACGGCGAGATCGGGCGGATTCTCGCGCAATGCCTTCAGCGCGGCCTCGCCATCGGAATAGACCCGCGTCGCGAAGCCATCGGCCTGCAGCGCGATGGACACCGTGGTCAGGATGTTGCGGTCGTCATCGACCAGGGCGATCGTGCGCCGGTCGCCGGGTTGAGCTTCCGCGTTCGTCGGCCGTTCGTCGTGCATCACGCGGGCCTAGCGCCAACCGGCTGGGCTGACAATAAAACCCGCGGCGACAGAGCCCGGAGACGCGCCCCTGACCCCGGTTTGACGAGAATCGCTTTGCCGACTATGCGCCGGGCAGGGCCGCTGGCACGCGTGTGCAGGCGCCCGGTCGCACCGATGAACCCCGCATCTCGCGCATGGAGACAGCCGTGAACGCCCCGCTCGCCCATACCTTGTCCGACCAGGGCATCGCCACCTCTGCCGAAATCCGCGCGAACCTCGATACGAAGGCGCTGGTCGATCTCGCCGTTGCGGGCGGCGAAGGGCGCCTGTCGAAGCATGGCGCGCTGGTCGTGGAAACGGGCAAGCACACCGGCCGCAGCGCGAAGGACAAGTACATCGTCCGCGATGCCGAAACGGAAGGCACCGTGCACTGGGGCAAGGTGAACGTGCCCATGTCGCCGGAACACTTCGCCAACCTGAAGGCCGATTTCATGGCCGCGCTGGGGGACAAGGACACGCTCTACGTGGCCGACCTGTTCGGCGGGTCGCAGCCGGAACACCGCGTCAACGTGCGCGTGGTGAACGAACTTGCCTGGCACAACCTGTTCATCCGCACCCTGCTGGTGCGCCCCACGGCTGACGAACTGACGGATTTCGCGCCCGAATACACGATCATCGACCTGCCGAGCTTCCGGGCGGATCCGGAACGCCACGGCTGCCGCAGCGAGACGGTGATCGCCGTCAGCTTTTCCGAAAAGCTGATCCTCATCGGCGGCACCAAGTATGCCGGCGAAATGAAGAAGAGCGTGTTCGGCATCCTCAACTACCTGCTCCCCGCGCAAGGCGTGATGCCGATGCACTGCAGCGCCAACATCGGGCCCGACGGCAAGACGGCGGTGTTCTTCGGCCTGTCGGGCACCGGCAAGACGACGCTGTCGGCCGACGCCAGCCGCACGCTGATCGGCGATGACGAGCACGGCTGGTCCGATACGGCGGTCTTCAACTTCGAAGGCGGCTGCTACGCCAAGATGATCCGGCTTTCGCCCGAAGCGGAACCGGAGATCTACGCCACCACGCAGATGTTCGGCACGGTGCTGGAAAACGTCGTAATGGACGAGAACGGCGAACTGGACTTCGACGACGCCAGCCTGGCCGAAAACAGCCGCGGCGCCTATCCGATCGAGTTCATTCCCAACACGTCGGAAAAGAACCTCGGCCCCGTGCCGTCCAACGTGATCATGCTGACCGCCGACGCGTTCGGCGTGCTGCCCCCGATCGCGCGGCTCACGCCGGACCAGGCGATGTATCACTTCCTGTCGGGCTACACCGCCAAGGTCGCCGGCACGGAGATCGGCGTGACCGAGCCGGAAGCGACGTTCAGCACCTGCTTCGGCGCGCCCTTCATGCCCCGCCACCCGAGCATTTACGGCAACCTGCTGAAAGAGCGGATCGCCAAGGGTAACGTGCAGTGCTGGCTGCTCAACACCGGCTGGTCGGGCGGCAAGGCGACCGAACCCGGCATCAAGCGCATGCCCATCAAGGCGACCCGCGCCCTGCTCAACGCCGCGCTCGATGGCAGCCTGAACGACGCCGAATTCCGCAAGGACCCCAACTTCGGTTTCGAAGTGCCGGTCAGCGTGCCCGGAGTGGACAGCAAGCTGCTCGACCCGCGCGCCGCCTGGGCCGATCCGGTGGAATACGATCGCACGGCTGAAAAGCTGGTGCAGCTGTTCGTGGACAACTTCGCCCAGTTCGAAGAGCATGTGGACCAGGGCGTGCGGGACAGCGCCCCCAACGCGCACGTCCAGGCCGCCTGACGGATTTCAGCCTTGGAGAGGAGAGCCCCGGCCGGGAAACCGGACCGGGGCTTTTGCTTGCCCGGCACGAATGGTGATCTGCCATGGCGCCGCGCGTCCGCCACGCGGAACCCGCCGCATCCGCGCGACGTTGTTCACCCGAAGCGCCCGGTCCCGGGCCGCGTGAGGGAGACACCCGCGATGAACATGAGCCAGGCACTGTACGACAGCGGCGCGATCGGATCGATGGCCCGCGAACTGGGCGTTGACGAAGGGACTGCGAAACAGGCGGCGAGCGCGCTGCTCCCCGCGATTGTGGCGGGCCTGGGCCGCAACCAGGTCGGCGCCGGCGGCGTGCGCAGTGGCAGCACCGGCGGCGGCGGGCTTGCCGATATCCTGGGCGGCGTGCTGGGCGGCGGGAGCGGTGGCGGTCTGTTCGACGCGGTGCTCAAGCCGGAACCGACCAACAGCCAGCCGGGCAACGACATCCTGGGCCAGATATTCGGCAACAAGGATGTCAGCCGCGGCGTTGCGGAAGAAGCGGCGGGATCGACCGGCCTGCCGCCGGAACTCCTGAAGAAGATGCTGCCGATTCTGGCCATGGCCGTCGTCGGCTACATGATGCGCGGCAAGGGCGGGACCGGCGTTGCGGCAGGCGGGCTGGGCGGGCTGGGCGGCGGCGCGATGGGCGGAGCCCTCGGCGGCATCCTCGGCCAGGTCGTGACCGGGATGCTGCGCCGCTAGCGCCGCGCTTAGCCGTCAGGCGGCGATATACCGGTCGACGGTCCGCGCCAGGACGTCCATCGGCACGTTGCCGCCGTCCACCACTGCCTGGTTGAAATCCTTGAGGTCGTAGCGGGGCCCCAGCGCAGCTTGCGCCCGGGCGCGCTGGCGGACAATTTCGCTGTGGCCGGTCTTGTAGGCGCAGGCCTGGCCCGGCCACGAGCAGTACCGATCCACCTCGCTCGCCACCGACTCCGCGTTGTCGCCGTTCCGGGTGACGAAGAAATCGACGCCCTGCTGCCGGCTCCAGCGCTTGTGGTGGAGGCCGGTGTCCACGACCAGCCGGCAGGCGCGGAAGGCCTGGCTCTGGAGATACCCCAGCCGCCATTGCGGGTTCGCGTCGTAGGCGCCGAGCTCGTCCGCAAGTTGCTCCGCGTAAAGCGCCCACCCTTCGGAAAATGCGCTGAACGAGAGGACCGACCGGATCAGCGGCAGCTTGTTCGAATATTCCCCTTCCCAGATGTGGCCGGGCACCATCTCGTGGTGAGTCAGCGTCGGCAGGTCGTATTTCCGGTGCAGGTCCGTGGTGCGCAGGTTGATCCACATCCGCCCCGGGATCGTCCCGTCCTTCGATCCCGCACCGCCATAGGCGCCGGGGCCGCCCGGTTCTTCCGCCAGCGGCAGGCGGCGCACTTCCATGTTGGGGCTGACCACGGTGTTGAAGGCGCGCGGCATCTGCGCGGTGATCCATTTCAGGCGCTCGTCGATAAACGCCATGATCTCGGCGCGGCCGGGATCGCCCTCCTTGAACTTGTAGCGCGGGTCCTCGGCCAGCTGCCGCATCCGCGCGCCCACCGAGCCCTGCGCGTAGCCGGCATCACGGAGCAGCCTGTCCATCCGCGCGTGAATCTCGTCGAGCTCGCGGAGGCCGATCGCGTGGATCTCGTCCGGGGTCAGGCGCGTGGTGGTGGCGGCACGGAGCGCCCAGGCGTAGTATTCGTCGCCGCGCGGCTGGCTCCACATGCCGGGGTCCATGTCGGCAACCCCCCGCTCCGTCTTGAGTTCGGCGAGCTGGCGTTCGAGCGCGGCGACGATCGGCGGCATGAGCGCCTGCGCCCTGGCTTTCCAGTTGCCGGGTATCTGCGCGGTGCGGCTGGTGAGCCCGCTGACATAGCCGCCATCAGCCTTGCGCGCGTCGGCAATCGAGCCTTCCATCGCCCCGATCGCCTTGTCCAGCAGGAAGCCCGGCGGAACCAGGCCCTTCCCCCGCGCATCGCGGATGCGGCCGAGCTCTCCGTCGAGAACGGCCGGGATGGCTGCCAGCCGCGCGAGATAGGCTTCCGCGTCCGTCGCATCGCGCACGGGATGCTGCGATTCCATGAAGCGCGGCAGGTCGAGATAGGCCCCGACGTTCTGGATCACGACGTAAGGGCTGTTCCGCCAGCCGCCGACGGCCACGTCGCCATACGGCAGGGCAAAGCCGTCAAGCGCCGTTGAGTAGGCGCTCTCCACCACTTCGAAACTCGTGCGCGTGGCCGGATCGAGCCCGGCAGTGTCGACCGCCCGGGCCCGGGAGAGATCGCGGCGGAGCGTTTCGGCGAGTGCGCGCTGGCCCTGGGCCGACCGGTCCGACAAGCGGCCGCGGAGCGCGGCGTGGGCGCCGGTGTCGACGCCCAGGCTGGTCGCCGTTTCGGGCGAGTGGCGCAGCAGGTTCCACGCGATGTCGTCCAGCAAGGCAGCCGGATCGGTGGCGGCAAGGCCCGTGGTGGTCTTGCATCCAGCAAGGGCGAGCGCGGAAACGCCGCCAAGCCCGGCGAGGGCCTGACGGCGCGAGAGATGGAATGACGTGTGATGCATCACGGCAGGTGTGCAAGGGAGCGCACCTGCTGTCAAACCGCGATCAGTCGATGAATTCGGCCGGCACCTTGCCGCCGTTGCGGGACAATTCGCTCATGACCTTGCGGTGCAGCCAGACGTTGTCCTCCGCCGATCCCGAGTAATCGTTGCGCCCCAGTTCGGTCGCCAGCGCTTTGCGCGCTTCGTAATCGGAATCGATCCCCAGCAGCTTCATCAGGTCGACGATCGAGGTGCGCCAGTTGAGGCGATCCGCGCCGGCCATCGAATCGAGGTGGTTCTCGACATCGATCAGGGGTGCGGCCGCGGCCTGTGAAGGCTGCGCCGTGGGCGTGGGAGACGGCGGGGGCGAGCCCGGCGCCTGCGTGGTGTCAAGCGTGGGGGCGGGGGCCGGTGCGGCCTTCGCCTTGCCGAAAATCGCGTCCTTGATCTTGCCGAAAATGCTCATTGCCCAAATACTCCCATAGCGAAGCGACCCCATCCGGCCGATGGTTTCTGAAACGGCTGACCCGGGCGGCTGTTCCGGCGCGGCGGGACGCGCTATGCCGCAGCGATGCTCAATACCGTTCTTTCGATCCTGATGCTGGCCGCGATCGCCCTGGCGCTGGGGGCGGCCTGGATCTGGCGCCGGCCGGGGATGCGGCGTCAGGCCGCGCTGATGCTGGTGCTAGCTGCGGTGGCGCTGGTCAACGTGGCGATCTGGACCGTGCCCGACGGGGAAGGGCGCTCCCCCGCCGAGCAGCTCTCAGACGCCCGATAGCCGCGATTATTCCGGCAGCTCCCAGCGGACGGAGCTGGCAAACGTCCCCGGCGTGCGCTGGCCCGCTGTGTCCTTGGCGGGATCGAACCGCGCGCGCCGTGTCACGAGATCGCAGGTCGCCTTGTCCAGTTCCGCGTGGCCACTCGACCCGGTGATCGTGCACCCTTCCACGCTGCCGTTGGCGGCGATCGCCAGGCGGAACCGGGCCGTGCCGGTGAGCTCGCGATTGATCCAGCTCGACCGGTAATCGTCCGTGCTGATCCATTGCGCCGGATTGTTGCGCGGCCGCGCGGCGACGGGATCGAAAACGGGGCTGGGCGTGGCCGAGGGCGTGAAGGACGGGGTCGGCCCGGGGATGACCTTTGGCAGGACATCGGGGATGACGACCATGTCGGATGTCGCATCCACCGGCGGGCGCTGCGCGTTGAGGTCGACCGGCGGCACGGGCACGTGCAGCGGCGGGCTGACCAGGGTGGAATCGGGCTCCACCGCGGGATCCGGCTTCGACGGGGGCGGCGGCGGCGGATCGAGCGGGACGTTGACTTCGTATCCTTCGAGGCCCGGGATCGTCTCCACGATCTTCTCGAACTTCAGGCCGGTGATAAGCCCGTAACCGACCAGCGCGTGGATCGCGACGACGCCCACGATCGCGCCAGGGCGATCGCGCCAGCTCCTGTGTTCCAGATATGCCATGACACCATTCCTCTCTCGATGCGCCGCCTCAAGCGGTTTCAAGAGGATAACGATACAACATACCATGACTGCGGCCAAGCGATTTCGTCCGCGCTGCGACACGCGGAAGGTTGGCCGTGGCGGATGCGCCCTAGCGGATGGGGCAGTCGGGCGAGAGGCGGAAGTCGAGGTACTTGTCGACCGACAGCATCATGTCGTCGACTTCATGCTCGAAGAAGTGGTTGGCCCGCGGAATCTCGTCATGGTGGATGGTGATGTGCTTCTGCGTGCGCAGTTTTTCCACCAGCTTGCCGACGGAGCTCGGCTGCACGACGGTATCGCCGGCGCCGTGCACGAAGATACCGCTGGCGGGGCACGGGGCCAGGAAGCTGAAATCGTACATCGATGCCGGTGCCGAAACGGAAATGAACCCGCGCACTTCCGGCCGCCGCATCAGCAGCTGCATCCCGATCAGCGCGCCGAAGCTGACGCCGGCGACCCAGGTGGTCTGCGCTTCGGGGTGGATCGACTGCACCCAGTCAAGCGCGCTCGCCGCATCGCTCAGCTCGCCGACGCCGTTGTCGAAGCTGCCCTGGCTGCGCCCGACGCCGCGGAAATTGAAGCGAAGCGTGGCGAACCCGCGGTCCTGGAACGTCTTGTAGAGACGCTGGACGATCCGGTCGTTCATCGTCCCGCCCCCGTGGGGATGCGGGTGAAGGATCATCGCCACCGGCGCGCGGGCACGCGGCGCGGGGCTGTAACGGCCTTCGAGGCGGCCTTCGGGGCCGGGAAAAATCACTGAGGGCATCGGTCACGACCTGCTTGTAATGAAGACGCGGCGGTGCCGGCTGGCGCGCTGCGGACGGGCGGCTATATAGGCGCGGAGGCGAAAATCGCAATCGTGACGAATTCCCGCATATATCTCGACCACGCGGCCACCACGCCGCTGCGCCAGGAAGCACGCGCGGCGATGGAGCAGGGCTTCGCGCTGTGGGCCAATCCGAGCAGTCCGCACGCCGACGGCCGCAAGGCGCGCGCCGCGCTGGAAGATGCGCGCGAACGGCTGAAGGCGGCGCTGGGCTGGCAGGGCGAGGTCGTCTTCACCTCCGGCGCCAGCGAGGCGGCTGCGCTCGCGATGGCGGGCGGCGGTCCCCGCTGGGTGGCGGCGGTGGAGCATGACGCGGTGCTGGGGGCGGCCCGGGGGGCGACGGTGTTGCCTGTAAGGGCAGACGGGGCGCTCGATATCGCGGTCCTTGAAGCCCGACTGGCCGATGCGCCGCAACCGCCTCTGGTAGCGGTGCAGACGGTCAATTCGGAAACCGGCAACGCGCAGGATTGCAGCGCGATCGTTCGTGCCGTGCAGGCGGCGGGCGGGCGGACACTGATCGATGCGTCGCAATCCGCGGGCAAGTTTCCCCTGTGCGCCACGACCGACATGGCCATCGTTTCGGCCCACAAGTTCGGCGGCCCCGTCGGCATCGGCGCCTTGCTGGTACGCGATCTGGCCATGCTGCCGCCCGCCGGAGGGCAGGAGCGCGGCTATCGGCGCGGGACGGAGAATCTTCCCGCCGCGCTCGGCATGGCCGCCGCGCTGGAAGCCTGCGCGCAGCCTTACCTGGCACCCGAGACGCTCGAGTCGCTTGAAGGTTTCGCGGGAGAGGTGCGCGCGCTCGGCGGGGAGTGGCTGTCGGATCGCCTGTCCTCTCCCACGCCTTACATCCGCGCGCTCGCCATGCCCGGCCTGTCGGGCCAGGCGCAACTGATGCGGTTCGATATGGCGGGTATCGCGGTCAGCCAGGGCTCGGCCTGTTCATCGGGGACGATGAAGCGCAGCCACGTGCTGACCGCGATGGGCCTGCCGGACGCGGCAGCCGATCGGACGATCCGCGTGAGCTTCGGCTGGACCACCACCCGCGACGAGGTCGAGCGGTTCTGCGCGGTGTGGCTCGACATGGCGCGCAAGGCCGCATGATCTACCTCGACTATCAGGCGACGACCCCGCTCGCGCCAGAGGCGCGTGACGCGATGCTTCGGTGGCTGGGCGGTCCCGATAGCGACACGTTCGGCAACCCGCACAGCCCGCACCGCATGGGCCGCATGGCGCGCGCCGCGATCGAGCTTGCGCGGGACGAAGTGGCGGCGCTGTTCCCGCCGGGCGGGCGGGTGCTGTTCACGGGCGGCGCGACGGAAGCGATCAACCTCGCGATCCGCGGAACCCCGGGGGATGGCACGGTCGCGGTTTCCGCCATTGAGCACGCGGCGGTGCTGGACACGGCCGACGCTGTCGGACCGGCCCCCCGTCTTGCAGTGACCGAAGACGGCATATGCGACCCCGCGCAGGGCCTGTCTGGCGGCACGCGGCTGGTTTGCGTGATGCAGGTCAACAACGAGATCGGGACCGTTCAGCCGGTCGACCAGTGGGCCGAGCAGGCGAAGGAAACGGGCGCCCTGCTGCTGTGCGACGCGGTGCAGGCTTATGGCAAGCTGGCGGTGGCCGGGGCCGACCTCGTCGCGATCAGCGCGCACAAGTTTCACGGGCCGAAGGGGGTCGGCGCCCTGTGGGTGCGCAACGGGGTCACGCTCACCCAGCAGCAGACCGGGGGCGGGCAGGAAGCGGGGCTGCGTTCCGGCACCCTGAGCCCGGCGCTGATCGCCGGAATGGGCGCCGCCGCCCGCGTGGCGCGCGAACGGATGGCCGCGGACGCCGCGCACGTCGAAGCGCTCTGGGCCCGGGCGCGCGAAATATTCGCCGGCTGGCACCTCAACGGCAGCGCGCACGATCGCTGGAAGGGCAACCTCAACCTCTGGCGCGAGGGGCTGGACGTGGCCCGCTTGATGAGCGACTGCCGCGAGGTGATGTTCAGCGCGGGCAGCGCCTGTGCCAGCGGATCGGGCCGCACCAGTCATGTGTTGAAGGCCATCGGACTTGCGGACAGCGCGGCGAAATCCTCCATCCGACTGGGCTTTGGACGCTACACGACACGCGCGGAGCTGGAAGAGGGCGCTTCCATGATCGTGGTGGCCGCCGACAGGCAGGATCGTGCAGCATGATACGCGTGCATTTCACGACCGCCGCCGGCGAGACGGTAGAGGCCAATGGGCAGGAGGGCGACAACCTCCTGCGCATCGCACAGGCGAAGGGTCTGCCGCTCGAAGGCACGTGCGAGGGCCAGATGGCCTGTTCAACCTGCCACGTGATCGTGGCGCCCGACTGGTTCGACCGCCTGCCGCCCGCTAGCGAGGAGGAGGAGGACATGCTCGACCTTGCCGCCGGGGCCTGCCGGACCAGCCGGCTCGCCTGTCAGATCGACCTAGGCTCCGAACTCGACGGCCTCAGCGTGCGGGTGCCCGCCGAAAGCCACGACATGCAGCTTGATCGCCGCTGACGGGGTTCAGCCGTCAGGTCGTGGACAAGTCGGCGGCGGGCAGCGCATCGAGTTGTGCGCCGGTCATCGGAGAAGTGAGGTCGGTGTCGTCACCACGCCGCACGGTTTCGAACCCGTCGATCGGCACGATCACGTAGCGATCGGGATTGCTGTCCTCGAGCTCCACCAGCAGACGGTCCACCGTGCCGCCGGCATTGCGAAGGACCCGTTCGACGTCGCCCAGCTCCGCGCCCGCCGAATCGACGATTTCGGCATCGAGAAGCTGCCGCTCGGTCAGGCCGAGCGCGGCGATTGCATCGCCGGCCTGCGCGGCGCTCGCGTCCGCGGTCTGTTCGATCCGGTCCTCGGTCCGCTCGGCTGCGCGATCGGCCTCGCTCCCGCAGGCCGAGACCAGCAGAGCGGCGACTAGGGCGGGTGCGGCGAGGTGGCGTGCCATGTCAGATCTCCAGCGGTAACGGGCCTTCCTGGCGCCCGCTTATCCTGAACAGATGCGCCAGCCCTTGCGTTGTTCCCGGAAAAGCCCTGCCGCGCGCCCGACCCGGGGGCCGGATAGGCGTGGGGATAGCGGCGCGTTCCGCCGTTGAGCGGGCGGCGTTGGCCCTGCTAGGGCGGCCGCCATGGTGGACCTTGTGCAATCTGACAAAGACCCGTTCGACGCGATCGTCGATGCCCCGTTCGACAGTGCGCTGTCGGAACGATACCTCGTCTATGCGCTGTCCACGATCACCGCGCGCAGCCTGCCGGATCTTCGCGACGGGTTGAAGCCGGTTCACCGCCGCCTGCTGTGGGCGATGCGGCAGCTCCGCCTCAACCCCACCGACGCGTTCAAGAAATCCGCCCGCGTCGTGGGCGACGTGATCGGCAAGTATCACCCGCACGGGGATTCGTCGGTCTATGACGCGATGGTGCGGCTCGCGCAGGATTTCTCGCTCCGCTACCCGCTGGTGGAAGGGCAGGGGAACTTCGGCAATATCGACGGCGATAACGCCGCCGCCTATCGCTACACCGAAGCCCGGCTGACGCGCACCGCGATGCTGCTGATGCAGGGTCTCGACGAAGGGACGGTCGATTTCATCCCGACCTACAACGGGGAAGAGGAAGAGCCGGAGATTTTCCCCGGCCTGTTTCCCAACCTGCTGGCGAATGGTTCCAGCGGCATCGCCGTGGGCATGGCGACCAACATCCCGAGCCACAACGTGGCCGAGGTGCTGGATGCCGCCCTGGAGCTGATCGACAATCCCCATGCCGAGCACGCCCGCCTGATGGAGCTGTTCCACGGCCCCGATTTCGCCACCGGCGGGCTGGTGGTCGACAGCGCGCAGACGATCTCCGCCGCTTACGAAACCGGGCGCGGGTCGTTCCGGATGCGGGCCCGCTTCTTCGCCGCCGAGGCCAAAGAGGAAGCCGATCGCATGGCCGGGATCGAGCGGCTGGGCGGCGGGCAGTGGCAGCTCGTCGTCAGCGAAATCCCCTACCAGGTGCAGAAGGGCAAGCTGATCGAACAGGTCGCCCAGGCCCTGGCCGACCGCAAGCTGCCGATCCTGGAAGACGTGCGCGATGAAAGCGACGAGGCGATGCGCATCGTCTTCGTGCCCAAGAGCCGGAACGTCGACCCGGAGCTGCTGAAGGAATCGCTCTACAAGCTGACTGACCTCGAAACGCGGTTCGGGCTCAACCTCAACGTGCTCGACGCGCAGGCGGGCAGCGGGCTCACCCCGATGGTGATGGGCCTGAAAGAGGTGCTGCTTCACTGGATTGCCAGCCAGATCGACATCCTCCAGCGCCGCAGCCGCCACCGGCTGGACCAGATCGCGCGCCGGCTGGAGCTGGTCCAGGGCTACATCGTCGCTTACCTCAACCTCGACCGGGTGATCGCGATCATCCGCGCCGAGGACGAGCCGAAGCCGGTACTGATGGCCGAATTCGAGCTGACCGACCGGCAGGCCGAAGCCATCCTCAACATGCGGCTGCGCAGCTTGCGCAAGCTGGAGGAGATGGAGCTTCGCCGCGAGCTCGACGCGCTGCTGAAGGAGCAGGACGAGCTTGCCCGCCTGCTCGAAAGCCCGGCCCGCCAGCGCACCCGCCTGAAGCGCGATCTGGCCGCGATCCGCAAGGAATACGCGGAAGATACCCCGCTCGGCCGGCGTCGGACCACTGTGGCGGAAGTGGCTCCCACGGTGGAATATGATCCGGCCGCGATGATCGAGAAGGAACCGGTCACGGTGGTCCTGTCGGCCAAGGGGTGGATCAGGGCGGCGCGCGGCCATGTGCCGCTGGATCAGGACTGGAAGTTCAAGGAAGGCGACGGTCCCGCATTCGCGCTGCACGCGCAGACCACCGACAAGCTCCTGCTCGCCGCGGATGACGGGCGGTTCTACACCCTGGGGGCCGACAAGCTGCCCGGCGCGCGCGGGTTTGGCGAACCGGTGCGCACGATGCTGGATATCGATCCGGAAGCGGCCGTGGTCGCGGTGATCGTCCACCGGCCCAAGGGGCAGCTGCTGCTGGCGTCCTCCAACGGCAAGGGCTTCGCCGCCGAGACCGCCGAACTGCTCGCCGAAACGCGCAAGGGGCGCCAGGTGGTGAACGTGAAACCGGGACAGAAGCTGGTCGCCGTGCGCGAGATCGCGCCGGCACACGATCACGTGGCGGTGGTGGGCGACAACCGCAAGCTGGTGGTATTTAGCCTGGAAGAGGTGCCGATCCTGGGGCGCGGGCAGGGCGTGGCACTGCAGCGTTACCGCGACGGCGGCCTGTCCGATGCGATCACCTTCACCCTGGCCGATGGGCTCAGCTGGGCGATGGGCGGCGAGACGGGCCGAACGCGGACCGAAGACGACGTGTGGCAATGGAAGGTCGCGCGCGGTGCCGCGGGGCGCCTCCCCCCGCGCGGGTTCCCCAAGGACAATCGGTTCTGAAAACTAGAAACGGGCCGGCGGCGCTTGTGCACCTGCCGACCCGTTTCGCGACCCGAAGGGCTCTCGCTTCTGGCGAGGCCTTCCGGAAACTCTCAGTTGGCGCGTTGCCGTTTCCAGCCGCTGCCGCAACCTGCTGTGCGGTGAAAAGAGCCGCCAGCGCGCCCTGTGCATTCCTCGCGAAATGGTCCCGCTCAATTGCACCGGGCCGCCGGCAAACGGGGTGCCACGCGAAACCTGAAGCGCAGGTGAAGCAGGTCACCCCGCGCGGCGTTCGAGTTCTTCCGCCAGGATCGCTTCCACCCGCGCCCGGTCCGGGAACCCTTCGGCTACCCAGCGCGCCTCCACATTGCGCAGGATGCGGGCGACTTCCGGCCCCGCGCCCACGCCGCGTGCGACGATCTCGCCGCCTTTCAACGGCATTTCGGGCACGGTCCAGCCGGCGAGCGGAGCGATGTCGCCCCCGGTAAGCAGCAGCCGGTCGGTGGCGCAGTCGATCCCGACGCGCCAGGCCAGGGTGCGGGCATTGCGGCCGTCTCCCACCTCGCGCGCCGCAGCGCAGGACAGGCGGTGGCGCTGGCTGCGTGACAGGCGCAGGCGCGCCGCCGCGCTCTCCGCGACAGCGGGCACCGGCGGCAGCAGCGCGGCGAGCCGGCGGACGGGATCGGCCGGAACCCTGCTGACCCGTTCTGCCGCCACAACGTCAGCCAGCTTGTCCACTTCGCGCGAGCCGGCTTCCGGCAAGATCACCTGGAGCACGCCCAGTTGCCGCATCCGGGCGATCGTGGGCGCGGGGCTGGCGAGGGCGAGCAGGCCTATCAGTTCCCAGCCCACCCGTTCGCGGCTGAGGCCCTTGAGGCTCGGCGCGAGTTCCGCGCACGCGGCCTCCGCCTCCGCATCGGGGGTGTCGCCAAAGCGCGCGTGGAAGCGGAAGTATCGCAGGATACGCAGGTAATCCTCACGTATGCGTTGCCGCGCATCTCCGATGAAGCGCACGCGCCCCGCGGCAAGATCGTCGACGCCGCCGAAATAATCGAAGATCTCGCCCGTCGTCGGATCGGCATAGAGGGCGTTGATCGTGAAATCGCGGCGGGCGGCATCGTCTTGCCATTCGCTGGCAAAGGCCACCGTGGCCCGCCGGCCGTCGGTCGACACGTCCTTGCGCAGGGTGGTGATCTCCACGTTCCCGCCTTCGACCAGTGCGGTCACCGTGCCGTGGTCGATGCCGGTGGGAATGGCGCGGATGCCGGCCCCGTCCAGCCGCTCGATGACACCGTCCGGCGTCAGCGGTGTCGCGGCGTCGATGTCCTGTACCGGGCTGCCGAGCAGCGTATCGCGCACCGCGCCGCCCACCCAGCGCAGGTTGCCGTGCCCCAGCGCGTCCACCAGCCGCGCGAGGCCGGGGCGCGCTGTCCATTCGGCATGGGGCAGCTCAGCCATCGAACAGGTCCGCCAGCGCCATGCGGCGCGAAAGATTGCCGATGATCGCCGCAGTGACGCCCCAGATGCGGTGTTCCTGCCAGACGATCTCGAAATAAGTCCGTTCCGCGCCTTCCCACACCACGGTCCGGGGCGTGCGGTTGGCGGGATCGAGCAGGTAGGCAAGGGGCGGTTCGAACCAGCTTGCCACCTCTGCCGGGTTGGGCACGATCGGCAGGTCGGGCGGCACCATCGCCAGCACGGGCGTGACATCGTATCCGGTGCGGGTGCGGAACGGGTCCGTCGCGCCGATCACCTGCACGTCGCGCGGGTGAATGCCCAACTCTTCGTGCGCTTCCCGCAGGGCGGCAGCGACCGCGTCCTCTCCGGGATCGAGCTTGCCGCCGGGAAATGCCGCCTCGCCCGGATGTGCGCGCATGGTGTCGGGCCGGTGAGTCACGATCACCCCGGGCTGGGGCCGGTCGGTGACGGCGATCAGCACGGCGGCAGGGCGCAAGTCGGCGGGCGGCGCCATCGCGTCCACCAGCAAGTCCACATCCCGCGCATGGCCGTCCGCGAACACGCGCGCCAGCCGGTCGATCAGCGCGGTCATCCCGGCACCAGCGAGAAGGTTGTGCCCTTGCTGGTCACGGCGAGACCGGCGTCCGCCATCAGGGCAAGCTGTTCCCAGGTGGAACGGTTCAGCCGCGCTTCGCACCCGTTGCGGACGGACAGGTAGATCGCCGGGGTCTCGCGGTTTCCGCGCGCGGCGATGGGATTGCCCGGCCCTGCGATCACGATCTCGTCGGTGTTGAGGCGGAAGGCGAGCGCTCCGTCCCGTGCGGTCACGTCGGTGGCGACGAAGGCCGCGTCCGCCACCGCGATGCGCAGCTTCTGCACCGGGGTCACCAGCCAGTGCCCCTCGCCGTCGCGCATCAGCAGCGCGGCGAACGCGCGGACCATCGCGGGGCGTGTGATCGGGCCCCCCTCGTGCGTCCAGCTGCCGTCCGCCAGGATCGCCATGTGGCTGTCACCCGTTTCCGCCGGGTTCCACTGCTCGATCGGCGGGAGCCGGCGCGCGCCGACCGCCTCGGCCAACTGCGCGAGCGACATGCCGGCGATTTCGGGGGGCGGATCGTAGGGCATCGGGCGGGCGATGCCAGATGCGCGTCAGTTCGCCAAGCCGCCCGCTATTGACCCCGCCGCCGCGCCGCCGCGCCAGGGCCCCAGCATGCCTCCCTGCGGTAACAGCGCCGGCGCGGCGCCGCGCACCAGAAGCCGGGCGGGGTCCCACGGGCCCGGGCACCGCCAACCGCGCGGCGCCTCGGCAAAGCCGAAACGGCTGTAATAGGGCGCGTCCCCGATCAGGACCTGCGGAAGGGGCGGGGCGGTGTCTCCCGCGAGCGCCTCGATCGCGCCCAGCGATGCGGCCATCAGCGCCTTGCCATATCCTTCGCCCTGATGGGCCGGCATGACCGCGACCGGCCCGACCATCAGCAATGGATGGGCCGCGCCGTCCGGGCAAGCCAGGGCGACAGGCCACACCTGGATCGTGGCGACGAGGAATTCGTCGTCGTCCAGCGCAGCGAGGCTCAGCCCCTCAAGCCACTTCGCGCCTTCGCGAATGCGATAGGCCGTCCGGCCGCGCCGCGCCGGCTCGAACGCCGTGTCGAGCAGCTCTTCGACCAGGTGCGGGTCGATCGCGGACAGGGGGACGATTGTCGGCATTGCGGCGCGCGCCGATAGGGGGCCGGCGCGCGCGAGTCGAGCAGTTTGGCGCCTTCGCTGGGGGACCGCCTAGCGCGCGGGCCGCAGTTCGATCAGCCGGCCACCTTCCCGATCCTCCAGCAGCCAGATCGCGCCATCCGGCCCTTCGACGATATCGCGCAGGCGCCGTTCCACCGGAACGCGCGCGACCTCCCGGCCTCGCTCCCCGTCAATCGCCACGCGCACCAGCACGGTCGGCTTCATCCCGGCGACCAGCGACTGGCCCTTCCATTCGGGCCACAGCTTGCCGGAATAGAAGATGAAATCCCCCGGCGCGATCACCGGGTTCCAGGCGATCGCCGGGGCGGCGAATTCGGGCCGGGTGGCGTGGGGCGGAATCTCCCGCCCATCGTAGTGGTCGCCCTCCGATACGATCGGCCAGCCATAGTTCGCGCCTTCACGCACGAGATTAAGCTCGTCGCCGCCCGCCGGTCCGTGCTCCAGGTCCCACAGGCGTCCCTGCGCATCGAACGCAAGGCCGAGCACGTTGCGGTGGCCCATCGAGTAGATGTCCGGCCGCGCGCCCCGGGCAGCAAGGGCGTTGCCGGCGGCCGGCGTGCCGTCGAGATTCAGGCGCACGATCTTGCCCAGCGCGGTGCGCGGATCCTGCGCCGGGTCCATCTTCTGTCGGTCGCCGCTGGAAACGAACATGTGGCGTCCGTCGGGCGAGAAGGCGATGCGGTGCGAGTAGTGCCCGCGCCCGGTAACCTTCGGCTCCTGCCGCCAGATGACGCTGAGGTTCTCGATCGCGCACGCGTCCGCCTCCGCGCACCGCAGGATGCCGCGTCCGACCACGGCGCCGCGCGTGTCGCCTTCGCCCGCTTCGGACCAGCTCAGGTAGACGGTGCGGTCCTGCAAGGTGGGTGCGGCCTCGGACGGAAGGAAGGCAATGTCGCCAAGCCCGCCCTGGCCGCCGTAATCGACCTTCGGCAGTCCGGTGACGGTGCCCAGCCTGCCGGTTAGCGTGTCGACGAACTTTGCAGTGCCGCCCCTTTCGGTGATGAACAATACGCTGGTGCCCGGCGCGAAGGCCGCGGCCCATGGTTCGTCGAACGCGCCGAAGGACCGGGCGGTGAAATCGCCGCTTTCGCTGATCGTCACACTCTGCCCCGCAGTGCCGGCGGGGAAGGGGGTCGATTCCGCGGTGGGGGACGGTTGCGCCGTGCAGCTTGCGGAAAACAGCAGGCACGGCGATAGGGCGGCGGTCAGGATCGCGGATTTCGTCATGCTCGGTGCAACTCCCCACAAGGATTTCGGTCCCGCCCCGCTGGTGGTGGGCGTGGACGAGGCTGGCCGCGGCCCGTTGGCCGGGCCTGTTGTCGCCGCCGCGGTCGTCCTGTGCAAGCCCCGGCCGGCGGGGATCGACGATTCGAAGAAGCTGTGCGGCGTCACCCGCGCCCGACTGGACCTTGCCGTGCGCCGCCGCTGCGCCTGGGGCGTCGGCGTTGTGGAGGTGGAGGATATCGACCGGCTCAACATCTTCCACGCAACGATGCTGGCGATGACGCTGGCGGTGACCCGTCTTGCCGAAGCGCTCGGCCGCGAACCGGACCAGGTGCTGGTCGACGGCAACCTCACCCCAGCCGGACGCCGGCCGGAATGGCGCTGGAACGCGCGGCCGATCGTCGGGGGCGATGCGAAAGAGCCGGCGATCGGCGCGGCGAGCGTCGTTGCTAAGGAATGGCGCGACCGGATCATGCGTGAACATGCCAGGGCGCACCCCCAGTATGGCTGGGAAACCAACGTCGGATATTCGACGCCCACGCATCTTCGCGCTTTGGCCGAACACGGGCCGTGTCCGCTCCATCGCCGCAGTTTCGCGCCGGTCTCCAATCAGCTTGAATTGAGTCTTTCGCGCCACACCCCCGAGATGGTGGGTTGAAGAATAGCGCGCTGACTCAATATCTTGTGATGGACACTTTCTGTTCCGTCTGAGAAAAGCCGCAAGACCTGGCACGCCGCTCGCACTCCCCGCTTGACGGCGAGTCCGCTTGGACTCACCCTGTGGATAAGTTGAATCAGGGGGAATGACGGGATGGGGGTCTTGGAGACCACGCGGATGCGTGCATGCACCGCGACGAAGGTGGCGCCAGGGACTAAAAGAGGGGCAATCGACCTGCCGGTTGGGCGCATACTGGCCGGCGACTGTGTCGAGGCGATGCGCAGCCTGCCGACCGCCAGCGTGGACCTGGTGTTCGCCGATCCGCCGTATAACCTGCAGCTCGGCGGAGAACTCAACCGGCCCGACGGCAGCCATGTCGATGCGGTGACCGATGCGTGGGATCGGTTCGACAGCTTCGCCGCATACGACGCCTTCACGCGCGACTGGCTGAGCGAGGCGCGCCGGGTGCTGAAGCCCGATGGCGCGCTGTGGGTGATCGGCAGCTACCACAACATCTACCGCGTCGGGGCGATCCTGCAGGACCTCGGTTTCTGGCTGCTCAACGACATCGTCTGGCGCAAGACGAACCCGATGCCCAATTTCCGCGGCACCCGCTTCACCAACGCGCACGAGACGCTGCTGTGGGCGAGCACGGGAGAAAAGGCCCGTTATCACTTCAATTATCGCGCAATGAAAACTCTCAATGACGAGCTGCAGATGCGCAGCGACTGGGTGATCCCAATCTGCGGGGGGCAGGAACGGCTGAAGGAAAACGGCCACAAGGCGCATCCGACACAGAAGCCGGAAGCGCTGCTCTACCGCGTCCTGCTCGCCACGACGGAGAAAGGCGACGTGGTTCTCGATCCCTTCTTCGGCACCGGCACTACCGGCGCGGTCGCCAAGCGGCTGGGACGACAGTGGATCGGCTGCGAGCGGGAAGCGGCCTACCGCGAGGTCGCGACCCGGCGCATCGCGAAGGAACTGCCGCTCGACGAAAGCGCGATCGCCACGATGAACAGCCCGCGCACCGCGCCCAAGGTGGCGTTCGGCGCCGTGGTCGAAGCGGGGCTTCTGCCGCCGGGCACGCACGTGTTCGACAAGAAGCGACGCTGGACCGCCACGGTGCGCGCCGACGGGTCGCTGGTATGCGCCGGGGCGAGCGGGTCGATCCACGGCCTGGGCAAGGAATTGCAAGGCGCGCCGAGCTGCAACGGCTGGGCATTTTGGCACTACGATGCCGCTGGCGAGATCAAGCCGATCGACGCCGTTCGCCAGACTTACCTGCTGAGCGTCGAGGATTGACTCGGAGGGTGTCAGGACAGCGTAACATGGACAGCGCCCCCAGGCGCGCGGCAGCATGAGCGAACGGCTATACCTGGTGCCCATCGGCCTCGCGGCGAGTCCGCAGGCCGAGGATGGCGACGCCGTGCGTCTGGCCAGCGGACTCGTGTTTGCCCACCGCTTCGCCGCGATCGTCCGCCGCGATGGGCGGGTGGTGGGACGTCATCCGTTCACGCCGCGGACTGCAGCGGAGACTTTCGCCCGCCTTCCCTCCGGGCTGGGGGACGATGCGGAGGAGCAGTGGGCTGGCCTGCGCACTGCGCACCCGCCGCTCCAGATGGGCGACCGGACGATCCGGCTGGACCAGCCGCAGGTCGCCGGAATTCTCAACGTGACGCCCGACAGCTTTTCGGACGGGGGCAAATTCCTTGATCGGCCCGAAGACGGGGCCGCTCACGCCGCCGCCATGCTGGAAGCGGGCGCGGCCCTGGTGGACATCGGCGGCGAAAGCACGCGGCCCGGAGCGCGGGCGGTCTGGGAAGGCGACGAGATCGCGCGGGTCGTCCCCGCGGTCGAATACTGCCGCCAGATGGGCGCTGCGATCAGCGTCGATACGCGGCGCGCGGCCGTCATGGCGGCGGCACTCGATGGTGGGGCGCACATGATCAACGACGTATCCGCGCTGCGCCACGATCCCCAGTCGGCGGAGGTTGTCGCCGCGCGGGGTTGCCCGGTGGTGCTGATGCACGCGCCCGGTTCCGCCGAGGACCTCCACGCCGGCTGCGATTACGACAACGTGGTGTTCGACGTCTTCGACTGGCTCGCGGCGCGGCGCGATGCGGCTGTCGCCTCCGGGATTGCGCGCGAACGAATCGTGCTCGACCCCGGCATCGGCTTCGGCAAGACGCTTGTCGAGAACCTCGCGCTGATCAACGCCCTGCCGTTGTTCCACGCGCTGGGCCAGCCGCTGATGTTCGGCGCCAGCCGCAAGCGGATGATCGGCGCGATGAGCAACGAGGCCGCGGCGCACGATAGGCTCGGCGGCAGCGTCGCGCTGGCGCTCCAGGCGATGGACGCGGGCGTGCAATTGATCCGCGTCCACGATGTCGCCGAGACGGTTCAGGCGCGCAACGTCTGGCGGGGATTGAGGGACGCGGCGCTGACCGATTTTTCGAACTTGCCCGACTGAATCAATGCAGCGCTGATGCGATCGCGGGAAGCGGGCCGATCAATCCAGGATTGATCAAGCCGCGCTCTCGATACCGAGGTCGCCGAGCTTGCGATAGAGCGTCGAGCGGCCGATGCCGAGCCGGCGGGCGACCTCGGTCATCCGACCGCGATAGTGCCCGATGGCGAGACGGATCACGTCGGCCTCGATGTCTTCCAGGCTGCGCAGGTTGCCGTCGGGGGTATAGAGCATGACGCCGACCCCGTCCTGGTTGGGGTTGCGCGCCTCCACCGGCTCGCCCAGCATCTGCGACAATTGCGGGAAGCTCTCTGCCGTCAGCGCGTCACCGTCGCAGAATACGGCCGCGCGAAACAGCACGGCCTGGAGCTGGCGCACGTTGCCCGGCCAGTCGAACGCGGCGAGCAGGGCGAGCGCACCATCGGTGATGGTCAGTGCGCGCAGGCCCGGCTGATCGCCGATGCGAGAGAGGAAGTGGCGCGACAGCGCCTGGATGTCGCCGGTCCGCTCCCGCAAGGGGGGCAGCACGATGGCTGTCGCCGAAAGCTGGGCGTGCAGGGCGGGATGGAAATACCCGGCCTGGTTCAACGCCCCCAAAGGCAGGTTGCTGGCGGAAAGTATCCGCACGTCGATCCGGTATCCGTGCCGCGCGCCCACCGGGCGGACGACGCCGGTTTCGATGACGCCGGCCAGTTTCTCCTGCAGGTCCAGCGGCAGGCGATCGACCTCGTCGAGCACCAGGGTGCCGCCGTCGCACTGTTGCAAGGCGCCGACCTGGCGCTCGAACGCGCCGGGAAACGCGTTCGGTTCGTGCCCGAACAGCACGGATTCGATGGAATTGGCGGGCACGGCGCGGGCGTTGATAAGCCGGAACGGTGCCTTCGCACGGGGCGAGGCGGCGTGCATCGCGCGCAGCAGCATCTCCTTGCCCGAACCCGTTTCGCCCTCGATCAACACGTTCCCGTGGCCGCGCGCGGACTTGGCGGCCTTGGCCAGGGCGGCGCGAAAATTGGGCGCCGTGCCGATCATCGCGTCGAAGTCCAGCACCTGGCCCAGCTTCTCGGTCAATGGCTGCAGCTCGTCGCGCGGTGCCTCGCGCCGCGTGGCGCTGCGCAGGGCCTGCATCAGCCTGTCGGGCGCGACCGGCTTGATCAGGTAATCGGTCGCGCCGGCGCGCATCGCCTCGACAGCCAGCAAGGGACTGGCGCTGGCGGTGAGCATCAGGATCGGCACGGCCGGCCGGCGGCTCTTCAGTTCCTCGATCAGCGAACAGGCATCGTCGCCCGGCACCCACTGGTCGAGGATGATCGCCGAGAGCTGCATCCCCTGGCGCGTGCCCAGCGTGGCGATCGCCGTCTCGGCATCGGGGGCCACCAGCGTGCGCCAGCCTTCACGCGCGGCTAGCGCACTGATCAGGCGGCTCTGCGCGGGCTCGTCGTCGATCAGCATGAGCAAGCGGTTTTCGCCGTCGGTCATCGTGTCCCATCCCGAAACAGATCGACCGATTACGGGACAAGGGGTAAAGGTCATCTTAAGCCGCGGCATAACCCTTGGGTCGGCACTTGAGCCGCCGCCGCTCCCGCGATAGGGTCCCGCCGAATTTCAGGTAACAGGGACCGCGATCGCAATGGCCACCGGCAACGATGTCAACGCGCAGGATATCAAGGAGCACAAGGGCACGTACGGCGGGTTCGTCACGATGCTGAAGTGGACCGTGCCGATCACGGCACTGATCGTTCTGGTGATCGTCATCCTGATTGCCGAGTGATCGCAGCGCGCTTGCGGATCGCCGTCCTCAAGGAACCAGCGGCGGGCGAAACCCGCGTCGCGTTGACGCCGGAAACGGCGAAGAAATTTATTTCGCTAGGCGCGACCGTCGCGGTAGAGGCCGGGGCGGGTCTCGCCGCCAGCATTCCCGACGCCGCCTATGCCGAGGCCGGTGCCGAAGTCGGGCCGGCTGCGCAGGTGCTCTCGGGCGCGGATATCGTGCTCGGAATCCAGGCACCCGATGCCGCCGCGCTCTCTGGAACAAGACCCGGCGCCTGGGTCGCGGCGATATTCGATCCTCTCGGCCGTCCGGATCGCGTCTCCGCCTACGCCGATGCCGGTCTTGAAGCGCTGGCGATGGAGTTCATGCCGCGCATCACCCGCGCGCAGAGCATGGACGTGCTGTCGAGCCAGTCCAACCTCGCCGGTTACAAGGCGGTGATCGCCGCCGCCGATGCCTATGGCCGGGCGTTTCCCATGATGATGACCGCTGCCGGCACGGTGCAGGCGGCGAAAGTCTTCGTGATGGGGGTGGGCGTCGCCGGTCTGCAGGCCATTGCGACCGCCCGGCGCCTGGGTGCGCAGGTTTCCGCGACCGATGTGCGCAGCGCCACAAAAGAACAGATCCAGTCGCTCGGTGCCAAGCCGATCTTCGTCGAGAATGTCGCCGGAATCGAGGGCGAGGGCGCCGGCGGCTACGCCACCGAAATGAGCGAGGAATACCAGCGCGCTCAGGCCGAGCTGGTGAGCGGCCATATCGCCCGGCAGGACATTGTCATCACCACCGCGCTCATCCCCGGCCGTGCCGCGCCGCGGCTGATCTCGGATGCGCAGATCGCGACGATGAAACCCGGCAGCGTGATTTTCGATCTGGCGGTGGCGCAGGGGGGGAACGTCGAAGGTTCGGTCGCCGACGAGGTGGTCGACAGGCACGGCGTCAGGATCATCGGCTATGCCAACACGCCCGCGAAGCTGGCAGCCGACGCAAGCGCGCTCTTCGCCCGCAATCTCTACAACTTCCTCTCCGCGTTCTGGGACAAGGAGACGGGGCGGCCAGTGCTAGACGAGGAAATCGGGGGGGCGGTGCGACTGACACAGGGCGGCGCCATCGTGAACGAGAGGCTGAAGTGAGGACCGGGGGTAGCTTGCCTCCCCGCGACGGGGAGGGGGACCGCGCGAAGCGCGGTGGTGGGGACTCGAAGTTCGTCGCCAGGCCGGCCGTCGCGCGAGCCCGCCAGCTTCGCAAAGACATGAGCGTTTCCGAACGACTTCTGTGGCAGCGCCTCCGCCTACGACCTAAAGGCTACAAGTTCCGCCGCCAACATCCGATCGGTCCTTACATCGCCGATTCCTGCTGCTTGTCGGAGCGCTTCGTTATCGAAGTAGATGGAAGCGCGCACGACGCGATCGACCGCGCCAAGTTCGACCTCCGGCGCAACGCTTTCATGAAGGAAAACGGGTTCAGGGTATTGCGGGTAACGGCGGCGCGTGTGCTGGCGAATGCGGATGACACCGCGGAGGCCATCGTCGCGCGGTTGCCGAGTCCCCTCCACCGTCCTGCGGACGGTCCCCCTCCCCGTGCCGGGGAGGCAACCTAATGGACTTCATCTCGATCCTGTCGATCTTCGTGCTGGCCTGCTTCGTGGGTTATTACGTCGTCTGGTCGGTCACGCCGGCGCTGCATACGCCGCTGATGGCGGTGACCAACGCGATCTCCAGCGTCATCATCGTCGGCGCGCTGATCGCGTCGGCTGCAGCGGGAAGCCCGAGTGCGAAGTGGCTCGGCCTTGCCGCCGTGGCGTTCGCGAGCGTCAATATCTTCGGCGGGTTCGCTGTCACCGCGCGGATGCTGGCGATGTACAAGAAGAAGGACAGGCCCGCTGCCGTGCCGGAGAAGAAGGCGTGAGCCTCCCGCCACTGGAGACCACTGACTTGTCGATCGTCGCGGATGCCGCGCACGCCGTCAGCCCGTGGGTTGCGCTGGCCTATCTGGCGGCGGGAGTGCTGTTCATCCTCGCCCTGCGCGGACTGTCCTCGCCCGCGACATCGCAGCGCGGGAACCGCTTCGGCATGGCGGGCATGTTGATCGCTGTGGTGACCACGCTGGTCACGCACGACGTCGCTTCGCTGCCGGAAATCCTGGGGGCAATTGCCTTGGGCGGCGGTATCGGCTGGATCATCGCCCGGCGCATCGCGATGACGGCCATGCCGCAGCTTGTCGCCGCATTTCACAGCCTCGTCGGCCTTGCCGCAGTGCTTGTGGCCGTTGCGGCCTTCCTCAATCCAGGGGCGTTCGGCATCCTGGGAATGGACGGCAACATCCTCGCGGTCAGCCGGGTGGAGATGGCACTAGGCGCCGCGATCGGGGCGATCACCTTTTCGGGCTCAGTCATCGCGTTCGCCAAGCTCAACGGCAACATGAGCGGCACGCCGATCCTGCTGCCCGGACGCCATGCGATCAACCTCGGCACACTGTTGGCGATCATTGCGGGCACGGCGATCTATGCCCTGTCCAACGACGCAGGCGCGGGCGAGGGATGGCTGTTCTGGGCGATCATCGCCGCCGCCTTCGCGATCGGCTTCCTGCTGATCATCCCGATTGGCGGGGCGGACATGCCGGTCGTCGTGTCGATGCTGAACAGCTATTCCGGCTGGGCAGCGGCGGCGATGGGGTTCACGCTGCACAACACCGCGATGATCGTCACCGGCGCGCTGGTGGGTTCGTCGGGCGCGATCCTGAGCTATATCATGTGCAGGGCGATGAACCGCAGCTTCCTGTCGGTGATCGCCGGCGGATTTGGCGCGGAGACCGCGATTGGCGGCGAAGCGCGCGAGGCGCGGCCTTACAAGTCGGGCAGCGCGGAAGATGCCGCCTACATGCTGGAACAGGCCGAAAAGGTCATCATCATCCCCGGCTATGGCATGGCCGTCGCCCAGGCGCAGCACGCGCTGCGCGAGATGGCGGACAAGCTGAAAGAGCGCGGCGTGGAGGTGAAATACGCCATCCACCCCGTCGCCGGCCGGATGCCAGGGCACATGAACGTGCTGCTGGCCGAGGCGCAAGTGCCCTACGACGAGGTGTTCGAGCTTGAGGACATCAACTCGGAATTCGCGCAGGTCGATGTCGCTTTCATCATCGGCGCGAACGACGTGGTGAACCCCGCCGCGAAGACCGACAAATCATCGCCGATCTACGGCATGCCGGTGTTCGACGTGGACAAGGCGAAGCAGGTTTTCTTCATCAAGCGTTCCATGGGCGGCGTCGGCTACGCCGGCGTCGACAACGACGTGTTCTACATGGAGCAGACGATGATGCTGCTCGCCGATGCGAAGAAGATGGTCGACGATATCGTGAAGGCGCTGGACTGATGCGCGGCGTGCTCTGCGCGGCCGCCCTGCTGGGGGCGAGTGGATGCGTGGAAACGGTGGCCGAAGACCGAGTGGAAAGCGCCCTGGTCGAAGCAGGCCTCTCGTCCGCCAACGCTGCCTGCATGGCGGGACGCATGGTGGATCGGCTGACGATTGCCCAGCTCCGCAAGCTGGAACGACTTGAGGCACGCCCCGGTGAACGGGAACGCCCCGCCACCATCGGAGAGTTCGTGGAACGGGTGCGCCGCGTCGGCGACAGCGAGGTCATCGCGGTGACGGCGAGTTCCGCCGCCTTGTGCACCACCGGCCTCGCGCACTGACCGCCGCCGGCGGCTTGCGTTTCGGCGGACAGATGTGTCACCCTTCCGCCCAGGTTACGCGGCGAGGGGAGAGCGCACGATGAAAACCACGATCCTTGCCGCGATACTGTTGGCCGGGGCCAGTTCCAGCGCGATCGCCGCGACCCGACAGGTCGATGCCGGGCCCGACGCGCAGACACGGTTGCAGGAAGCGTTGATACTCAGCCAGCCCGGCGACGAGGTGGTGCTGGCGGCGGGCCGCTTCATGCTGGACGATGGCCTCAGCCTTGACGTGGATGGCGTCACCCTGCGCGGGGCGGGCATGGATGCGACCATCCTCGACTTTACCGGGCAGACCGGCTCGGGCGAGGGGCTGCTGGTCACAAGCGACCGCGTGACGCTCCGCGATTTCGCGATCGAGAACCCGAAGGGCGACGGCATCAAGTCCAAGGGCGCGGACGACATCGTCTACCAGCGGCTGCGGGTGACCTGGACCGGGGGCCCGAAGGAGACGAACGGCGCCTACGGCCTGTACCCGGTGGAAAGCACAGGCGTGCTGATCGTGGGCAGCGAAGTTTCCGGCGCCTCGGATGCGGGCATCTACGTCGGCCAGTCGAAGGCGATCACCGTGCGCGGCAACGTGGCCCGCCACAACGTCGCCGGTATCGAGATCGAGAACAGCCGCGATGCGATCGTGGAATCAAACTTCGTCACCGGTAATACCGGCGGCATCCTGGTCTTCGATCTGCCCAGCCTTCCGGTGATGGGCGGCGGCAACACCCTGGTGCGCGGCAACCTGGTGGCGCACAACACCACGCCCAATTTCGCGCCCAAGGGCAACATCGTGGCTGGTGTGCCACGGGGCACCGGCATCATGGTGATGGCCAACGACGGCGTGCTGGTTGAGGGCAACATCCTGGTGGACAACCCGACCGCGCCGGTGATGGTCGTCGCCTATCCCATGAAGTTCGACGACAAGACCTACAACCCGTACCCACGCAATGTCGTGATCGGGGAGAACACGGTCGATCGTGGCGGCACTGATCCGCAGATCGACGGGCGGAATGCGTTGCTGGCTGCATTCGGGGGGGCATTGCCCCCGGTGATGTGGGACGGGCTGGCGCAGGAGGGCACGGTCGCCCTGCGCGTCGACCCTTCGCTCGGGGGATGGTCGCTCAACCTGCCGGCGCAGGGCGGCGGGTTGAGCGGCGCGGGGGCAAAGCCGGGTCCGCTTTCGGTTCCAGCGCCGACGACAGGTTTCGCGTTGACCGGCGTTGGCGCGCCCGCTGCGCTCGAGGCACGGCTGGTCCCGTGAAACGCCATTGGGTGCTGGCGGCGGCGCTGATCGCCGCTGCTGCGGCGACCGGCGCGGCGCACGGTCCGGCTGCGCCCAGCGATGCCGCAATTACCGGCTCGGCCTTTCCGACCATGCTGTCGGAATACGGGTTCTTCACCGATGGCGCGGCGCAGGCACCGGCTGCCGGCGTGCGCGCTTATCGGCTCAACACGCCGCTCTATTCCGATGGCGCCGAAAAGCTGCGCTTCGTCTATCTGCCAGCGGGCGCGCGTGCTGGGACCGAGGGCGAAGGGCTCTTGGACTTCCCGGTCGGTTCCGCGCTCATCAAGACGTTTGCCTTCACCGAAAGCGGCAGTCGGCGGCTGATCGAGACACGCGTGCTGCTGCACCGGGCCGATGGCTGGCTGGCCCTGCCGTACCTCTGGAACGCCGAACAGACCGATGCGAAGCTGGCCTTGGCGGGCGCGCGCGTTGCTGTGACGACCCCGGCGGGGGAACGCATCGACTACCGCGTTCCCAACAAGAACCAGTGCAAGGAGTGTCACGGGCTCAATGATGCCGTCATTCCGATCGGCCCGAAGGCGCGCAATCTGTCCACCGCATGGCTGAACGATTTCGCCCGTGACGGACACATCGCGGCCGTGCCCGTGGTCGCACGCACCCTGCCGGTGTGGGAAGAGCGCGCAGAGGCGGGCGTCGAACCAGCGGCACGCGCCTATCTCGACGTCAATTGCGCCCACTGCCACCAGCCCGGCGCCATGGCGTCCAATTCAGGGCTGGATCTTCGGTGGGAGCAGACCAGCGCGCAGGCGCTCGGGGTCATGAAGCGGCCGGTGGCTGCCGGTCGCGGCGCTGGGAATCTCCTGTTCGACCTGGTGCCGGGAAAGCCCGGCGAATCGATCATGGTCCACCGGATGGCGAGCCTTGAGGGCGGGGTGGCCATGCCTGAACTGGGCAAGGGGACGGTCGACAAGGAGGGGCTGGCGGTCGTCGAGCGCTGGGTTGCGGCCATGGCGCCGTCAGGGGCGCCCTGATGAAAGCGCGCGCGCGATGGCGACGAATTCCTCGACCGACAGTGTTTCCGCCCGACGCTGGGGGTCGATGCCGAGGCTGGCGAGCGCATCGAGTGCGCCAGGGAGAGCCTTCACGCTTTGCCGCAGCATCTTGCGCCGCTGCCCGAAGGCCGCTTCCGTAAGCCGCTCCAGGACGCGGGCCGAGACACCGGAAGGCATCGCTGCCGGCTCGACATGCACGATCGCGCTCATCACCTTGGGCGGAGGGGTGAACGCACTCCGGTGAACCTTCAGCGCCAGCCGGGCGGTCGATCGCCATTGTGCCAGAACGGCCAGGCGGCCGTAGGCATTGCTGCCGGCGGGTGCGACAACGCGCTGGGCAACCTCCTGCTGAAACATCAGCGTCAGGCTGGTCCACCGGGGCGGCCACTGTTCCCCCGAAAGCCAGCGCGTGAAGAGCGCGGTTCCCACGTTATACGGCAGGTTGGCGACGACGGCGAAGGGTTCGCCCACCAGCGCCGCATGGTCGATCCTCAGCGCGTCGCCTTCGACGACCTGCAACCGGCCCGGAAATGCGGCTTCAAGTTCGGCGAGGGCGGGGAGGCAGCGCCGATCCATCTCGATCGCAGTGACGCGGGCGCCTGCACGCAGAAGCGCGCGAGTGAGGCCGCCCGGGCCGGGTCCGATTTCCAGCACGGCGCGGTCCGTGAGATCACCGGGGATGGCCGCGATGCGATCCAGCAGCTGCGCGTCGAACAGGAAGTTCTGGCCCAGCGCCTTCGATGCCGAGAGACCGTGCCGGGCGATCACCTCTCGTAGCGGGGGAAGAGGGGAATCGCTCATGCCGCGCGCCGCGCCGCGCATTCGCCCGCCATGCGGATCGCCGCGATCGTCGCGCCCGCGCTGGCCCGGCCTGTCCCGGCGATGGAGAATGCCGTTCCGTGGTCGGGGCTCGTCCGCACGATCGGCAGGCCCAGCGTGATGTTCACCCCTAGATCGAAGTCCAGCGTCTTGAGCGGGATCAGTGCCTGGTCGTGATACATGCACAGCGCCGCGTCGTAGCCTATGCGGGCGTGCGGCGCGAACAGCGCATCGGCCGGGTGCGGCCCGCTGGCGTCGATGCCTTCCGCGCGCAGCGTCTCCACCGCGGGGCCGATGACGCGCAGTTCTTCGTCGCCCATGCGTCCGTTTTCGCCGGCATGGGGGTTGAGCCCTGCAATTGCCAGGCGCGGTGCGGCGACGCCAAAGTCGCGGCGCAGCGCTTCGGCGATGATCCGCGCGCGCCGACGGATCAGGTCGACCGACAGGAGACCCGCAACTTTCGCGAGCGGCACGTGGACCGTCAGCGGCACGGCTCGCAGACTCGGCCCCGCGAGCATCATCACCGCATCCTGTGCCGGGACGCCGCACGCGTGCGCGACGAACTCGGTCTGGCCCGGAAAATGGAAGCCGACTTCGGCCAAGCGTGCCTTGGCGATCGGACCAGTCACGATGCCAGCGGCCTTTCCCTCTACGGCCAGATTCGTCGCCGCCTTCAGCGAGGCGAAGGCAAGCGCGGCCCCTTCGGAATCCGGCTCCCCCGGACGCCAGATGCCGTCGAGCGTGCCGAGCACGGGGAGGGCACGGCCGAACACGCCGACCGCCTCATCGAGGGAGGCGATCGGCTCGATCGGCACGTCGAGACCGCGCGACCCGGCGGCGCCGGCCAGCAGGCGCGCCCCACCGATGACGGCGAAGGGGGGCAGCCGCTCGCGTTCCCGCAGCGACCAGGCATGGGCGATCAGTTCCGGTCCCACCCCCGCCGGATCGCCGAGCGATACGGCCAGCGGGCGAGAGGCGGCGTTCAGTTGTATTCGATCACCGCGTCGTTGCGCAGGTCGCGCATGTAACGCTGGGCGCGCTTGTTCACCCGATCGTCCTCAAGCTGCGACATCAGGTCATCGAAATCGGGCGCGCCCGTGGCCTGCGGATCGTCACGGCCGCACAGCATCAGCACGCTTACGCCATCGCGGGCCGAACCGAACGGGGGCGTCGTCTGTCCGACCTGCAGCTCCATCAGCAAGGGCTGCAACTGCTCGGGCAGGCTGCGGAGGACAATGCCATCGTTGGAAACAACTTCGGCACCGATCGCCTGCGCGCGATTATCGGCGTCGCCGCAGCCTTTCATCGCTTGCACCGTGGTGGTGAACGTGGCGAGTTTCGCCTGGGCCTGCGATTCCGTGATGCCGGGCTCGAACTTCAGCGAAATCTGCTTGAGGCTGAGGACCGCATCACGCGCGTCCGAAGTCAGCACGGCCCGCTTGTCGATGAGATAGAGGATCGAATAGCCGCCGGAGTTGGCAATCGGCCCGACAAGCTGGCCGGGCTGCATCTGCCGCGCCGCGACTGCCAATTCGCTCGGCAGCATTTCAAGCCGCACGAAGCCAAGGTCGCCCCCGGCCGCAGCAGTCGAGGATTGGGAATACTGGCGGGCGTAGCCGAGGAAGCTGCCGCCGCCGCGCAGTTGTTCGATGATCTGGTTGATGTTGGCTTCGACCTGGGCGGCGTTTTCGGGTGTCGCCGACAGCCAGATTTCCCCCAGGCGATATTCCTCGGTCCCACGGCTCGCCTCGAGCCGTTGGAGCATCTCGTTCACTTCTTCGGCCGAAACGTTGACGAACGGTGCGACGTTGCGGCGGAGCAGGCGCTGCCACGACAGTTCGCCAAGGATCTGCCGCTTGAGCGAGTTGGAGGACGAGCCGATCCGGGTGAGGTAGGCATCCATCGCTTCGACGTTCTGCCCGAAGTTCTGCGCAGCGACCCGGGCGTACGTCTGATCGACCTCGGCCTGCGAAACCTCGATCTGCTGCGCGCGCGCTTCCTGGATTTGCAGCGATTCGTCGATGAGGTTGCGCAGGACCTGCATGCGCAGCCGCTGAAGCTCCGCCGGTTCGATTTCGCTGCGGGAGGCAGCGACGATCAGCGCAACGCGCTGATCGACATCGGTGCCGGTGACGATCTGGCCGTTGACGACCGCGGTGGGCTTGCGGCTGTTCGGATCGTTCTTGCCCAGGATCGCGACGTCTGCCGGGATATCCAGCGCGCCTGTGATGCTGGGGGTCGTGGCCTGGGCGGCGGGATCGGCCGGCTGGGCCGCGGTCTGCGCGGCGATCGGCGAAGCGACCACCGCCATCGCGGCAGCGCCGCACAGCCAGTTCGAAAGAGTCCTATGAATCACGCGTTTATCCGTCTGCGCGGGGGCCACGGAGAGCCGCCCCCAGTGTTGATCCCGCGGGTGCCCCCGAGCGGCTTAACCGTTGCTGAGTGGCGTGCCGGATAGCCTGTTTGCCTGCCGCTGCCAACGGTCCGTCGGCTAGCGCCGAAAGCCGAGGTTGTTGAGGGCGAAATACAACTGGAACGCATTGCCCCGGCGCGCGTCCCCTTGGTCCACGAAATCGCGGCGCCACGTGAGGCCCAGCTCGAGGCAATCGTCCTGATACGCGACGCCAAGTCGGGTGCGAACCGGATCGAATCCGTCGGAGTTCAACGTGGGATCCTCGAACCGGTCGGTCAGGTTGAACACGCCTGAACCGAAGACGGACCAGTAATTCGCAAACGCCACCCGCCCCGCGAAACGCAGTTCCTCGCGGTCACGCAAATCCTCGATAAGTGGGGAGATATCCCGATTGAGGCGGAGGTAGCCGACTTCCGCATATGTGCGGCTGGAACCGACCGTCGCGTCGAGCTCGTTGCGCCTTACTGCGAGCCCGTCCTTGTCGAGGCGGAAGCGGTGGGTGAACTTCACGAAGTCGCGGAAGCGCACCTGCGTACGGCCGACAAAGTCCGACAGCCGCTCGCTCAATCCGGTGCCGTCGGGCAGGATGCTCTCGCGATTGCTCAGCCGGTAGGATTGCCCGATTGTCGTGTCGATGCGCCAGTCCGGCAGGTTCAGCTGCCAGTCGAAGCCGTATGTTACCCGGGGCCGATCCTCCACCCGGTCGTGTCCCGGGAAGCGATTGAGGGCGAACAGGTTCGAATCCTCAAGGTCGATCGCCCGCGCGTCTTCGTTGGGAACGGCAAGGTTGCGGATCGGCGGGCTGACCACCAGCTGTACGCGCGGGGTCAGCACCTGTGTCCCGCCGAACAGCGCACCCACGAAGGGCCATTCCATGTCTGCGGCGGCAATCGCGACTCCGCGCGTCTGCCAGCCGGGATTGCCGCGATAGATCGCCGTCGCAGTCAGGCCGTTTTCGTCGGAGTGATAGACATCGCCGCGCAGCAGCGCCGTGAGCGTCAGCATCTGGCCCCAGGCGGTGACGCGCCGGAAGTCCCACTTGCCGCCCAGGAACGCGCGCTGCGTATCCTGCCCGTCCCGTCGATGGATCGCGAGCGTGTTGGCGATCAGTTCAAGCTTCCCGCCGACAAGCGGCGCATCGATTCGTTTGCGATAGTCGATCAGCGGCAGGGCGATCGGCACCTGGCCCTGCGGCACGCCGATCCGCAGCGTCTGCGTCGCATAGCCCGCGATCGCCAGGTAGGAATCGCCGTCGATGCGCTCAACCTCGACCATCGAGCGCAAGCGGTCGTCCCGACTGATGTCGTATCGGCGCAGGAACGTGCGATCCGTCGCGCGGCGGACGGAGAAATTCGTGCTCCAGTTGGGATCGAACTGGAACCGGCCGTTGGCGAACAGGTACCCGCGGAACTCGTCCTCGCCCACCGCACTCACGCCGACCTGGTCCAGCCGCCGGCTCACCGTCGCGTATCCCGTTATCTGGTAAGCGCCCTGGTCTGTAAGATGCCGCCACTGGGCACTCGCCATCGGCGGTGCCTCGGTAAAGGCGTAGGCGCTGAGCGTGAGATCCTTGTTGGGCGCCATCTTGAGGAAGTAGCTGCCGCTGATCTCGAACCCGTTGTTCCGTGAGAACTGGACCTCGGGGACGAGAAACCCGGAGCTGGGCCGCCCGTCCGTCCGGACGACCAGGCCAGGAAGCGGGAGAAGCCGCGCCCCGAACAGCTCGAGATACGCGCCGCGGAACCGGACGGTCTTGTCCGAAGGCGAATAGATCACGCGGTCGGCGGTGATGCGCCAGCTCGGGTCCTTCGGGCAGCCTTCAGCGGTGACGACATCACACCCGGTGTACGCGGCGGTGGCAAGTTCCACCGTGCCGTCGGCCAGGCGGGATCCGCTGACGGCGGCGAGGCGGCCCCCTTCGCGCAGGGCCAGGAGCAGATCCTCCATCGCGCCAGCCTCGAACTCGTCGGTCAGTTCGATGCGGCTGGTGTAGAGCTGGTTGCCGTCCTCGTCGACGAAGCGAACATTGCCGCTGGCGACGATCTCCCCCGTCGTGCGATTCCAGGTCACTGTGTCGGCCCGGACCGACCGATCTTCGCTTCGCAGTACGACGTCGCCAGTCGCCGTGACGGCATCGGAATTCTGGTCGTACGCGACAGTCGCCGCTTCAAAGTCGACCCGGCGATCGTCCTCTCGTGGGGCAGGCGTCGTCTCAGCTTGGAGCGGCGGGATAGCGGGCCGGTCTGCCGGTTCCCCTTCCGGCGTATCGCCTTGCGGCCTCTCTGGCGTGGCCATGCCTGGCGCGGCGCCATCCTGCGCGGCGGCATTCACGGCGGTGAGGGACAGGGCGATGGCCAACGCGCTTGCAGCCCATTCGGGCAAGCGACGCGCCCTGGCTTGCTGCGATCCGGTACGGGCGGGGAGCATCGCTTGCCTATCGCATCGGCGCCGCCTAATCGCAATCGCCAACGCACCCCGCCGCACGCGTTGCGGCAGACCGCCTCGATGCAGCGTTCGGACTCGCAGAATATCCGGAGATTTCATGAAGGTCGAATTCGCCACCGCCGTCCCTGCCGGCACCCCGATCGTCGCCCGCGTCGTCAATCTGGACACGCTTCCGTCCGACATCGATCGCGCCATGGCCGAAGGTGCCAGGGCCGCGCGCTTCAAGGCCCGGCCGGGCCAGGTGTTCGACGGGTTTGCCGAGCGTGATGGCGCGGTGATCCGCGTGGCGCTGGCAGGCGCGGGCGAGCCGGAAAACGAAGCCCGCATCGCCAACCTGGAGAAGGCGGGCGGCGCACTGGCGGCGAAATTCGCCTGTTCCGGCGCGGAATCGATCGCGCTCGCGGCAGACGGCTTGAGCGCCGAGGAGATTTCGGCGGTCGCGATGGGGCTGCGGCTGCGCGCGTGGCGATATGACATCTACCGCACCCGGATGAAGGACGAACAGAAGATCACGCTGAAGCGCGTGATTATCGTCGGCGCGGGCGAAGGAGCGGAAGCGGCGTGGGCTGACGCGGAGGCGCTGGCCGAGGGTATCGAACTGACCCGTGAACTGGTCACGGAGCCGGCGAACATCATCTACCCGGCGTCCTTCGTGGACCGCGTCCGGCCACTGTACGAAGCGGCCGGGCTGGAAGTGACCGTGCTCGGCGTCGAGGAGATGGCGGCCCTGGGCATGGGCGCGCTGCTGGGCGTCGGCCAGGGGTCCGAACAGCCGGCGCGCCTGCTCGCGGTGAAGTGGAACGGCGGCGCCGCGGGCGAGCGGCCGACCGCTTTCGTCGGCAAGGGCGTCACATTCGATACCGGGGGTATCAGCCTCAAGCCAGGGCCGGGCATGGGCGACATGAAGTGGGACATGGGCGGCGCGGGGGCTGTTGCCGGCGCGATGCTCGCCATTGCCCGCCGCAAGGCCAAGGCGAATGTCGTCGCGGTGATGGGCCTTGTCGAGAACATGCCCGACGGGAAGGCGATGCGCCCGGGTGACGTGATCACAACCATGAGCGGCCAGACCGTCGAGGTCCTCAACACAGACGCTGAGGGGCGGCTGGTGCTGTGCGACGCGCTGACCTGGGTGCAGAAGGAGCACGACCCCGTCGCCATTGTCGATTTCGCGACGCTGACGGGCGCGATGATCATCAGCCTGGGCTTCGAGCACGGCGGCCTGTTCGCCAACGACGATACCCTGGCGGACGCATTGCTCCAGGCGGGCAAGACATCGGGCGACAAGCTGTGGCGCATGCCGCTGGGCCCGGCGTACGACAAGCTGATCGATTCGCCGATTGCCGACATGCAGAACATCGGTCCGCGCGAAGGCGGATCGATCACGGCGGCGCAGTTCCTGCAGCGGTTCATCGACAAGGATCGGCCGTGGGCGCACTGCGATATTGCCGGCATGGTGTGGGCGACGAAGCCGGGCGCGACGTGGGACAAGGGGGCCACGGGCTACGGCGTGCGGCTGATCGACCGCTACGTCCGCGAGGTCCTGGAGGGCTGACGGCGCGTTCGCGAAGGCTGCAAAGAGAATTCTTATCGGGCGAGATAAGAGGCGATCCGCGATGAACCTGGACTTCTGGCAGTTCTCCGAAGGCCCCATCCCCCGGATCGTGGCCCTGATCGCCGAACGCGTGGTCGGAACCGGCGATCGATTGTTGGTGACCGATGCCGATGATGCGCGCCGCGGCGCCATTTCGGCGGCGCTGTGGGAGGCGAAGCCGGATGCCTTCCTTGCCAATGGCGAGGCGGCCGCCCCTCATGCCGCGCGCCAGCCGATCCTGCTGTCGGCGCATTGCGATCCGGCGAATGGCGCGCGAGTCCTGGTGCTGGCGGACGGGAAGTGGCGCGACGGGGCCGCGGGCTTCGATCGCACCATACTGTTGTTCGGCGAAGACGGCGCGCCCGATGCCCGGGCTGTCTGGCGGCAGTTCGACGGGCGTGCCGATGTGGAGCGCGGCTACTTCGCGCAGGAATCGGGCAAATGGGTCAGGAAAGCGTGACCCTTGCGCCTTGCGCGGGCCATCGTTAGGGGCGCGCGCAATCCAACCCATCCCTGTTGTCCAAGGAACCTGTCATGGCGGTCACCCGCACCTTTTCCATCATCAAGCCCGACGCCACCCGCCGCAACCTCACCGGCGCGGTCACCAAGATGCTGGAGGATGCCGGCCTGCGCGTCGTCGCGTCAAAGCGGGTCCGGCTCAGCCGCGAACAGGCGGAAGGCTTCTATGCCGTGCACAAGGAACGCCCCTTCTTCGGCGAACTGTGCGATTTCATGACCAGCGGCCCGGTGGTCGTGCAGGTCCTGGAAGGCGAAGACGCGGTGAAGCGCAACCGCGACGTCATGGGCGCGACGAACCCGGCCGACGCCGACGAAGGCACGATCCGCAAGACCTATGCCGAAGGGATCGAGGCCAATTCGGTCCATGGGTCCGATTCTGATGAAAATGCCAAGATCGAAATCGATTATTTCTTCAAGCCGGAAGAAATCGTCGGCTAACGATCACGCCGGCGTCACAAAGACGCCGGCGCCCAACTAAACTTTCAGCAATGGCCACACCCGGCATATCCATGCTAGGGTCGGGTCATGCTTTGGGGTCGAGGCAGAAGGTGCAAGGCGCTCGCCGCGCGATTCGTCGCGGCCGTGAACGCGCACGATCTCGACGCATTCGCCGGGCTCATTACCGACGATTTCACCTATATCGATAGCTTGCGCGAAGGCGTCGTCGGGCATGCCGCCGCGCTGGAGGCTGCCCGGACGTTGTTCGACAAGGATCCCGGCATCTTCGTCGAGGTGGAATCGGTCAGCTTCAGCGATCCTTATGTCCTGATGCGGGGCTGGGCGCACAGCGCGGATCCCGAGTTCGGGCGTCGCCGGGCGGCCTGGCGCGCCCGATGCGAGGACGGCGCGCTGGCCGAATGGCAATCGTGGGCGGAAGGCGGCCCCCCGCACATGAGCCGGACATACGCGCCCGACGCGGCGGTGGACCTTTCGTCGCGCGCCGCCAGCAAACCGGCCTGAGCGCAAGGCCGCCCTAGGGCTGCAAGATTCGCTCCATAGTGCGACCCCTGCGCGGCGCCGCGTGCGCCGTCCGATTCCCAGCATTGCGCACCTTCCGGTAACTAAAGCGAGGCCGAGGATCCGGCCCACCAGTCGGCGCCAATCGCGGCGAAATCGACTTCGGCCGGTCCTTCGAACCTCGCCCGCGCACTTGCCAGGCGGTAGTCCCAGGCGCGTTGGGCGTGACGGCGAACGAGCGCCCTGCGTGCGGCCGCAATCAGAACTGGTCGGCGGCGTCGATCAGTGTGGTGAGCCGCTTGGGCGCGACCGAACGCCAGCTCCGCTGCAGCCAGCCGTCGATCGCCTCCCAGTCGGTATCGCCGAGATCGAGGCGGATGCCGATCCACTCGTCCCCGAAATAGGGCGGGCGATAATAGCGCATGGGATCGCTTTCGATCAGGTGCGCCTGTTCGTCGAGGCCGCTTATCCGCGCCAGCAGGGCGGTGCGCCCGTCGCCGTGGTGGTCGAGCGAGACCCAGCCGAATTTCTTGCCCTTCACGATCCCGAAACAGGGCATCCCGTGGCTGACCGTTTCTTCCGCCTGGGGGAGGGCGAGGGCCCGTTCCCGCACCTGTGCGACGAGCCAGTCGGCGTCGAACGGGCGGGAGACGTAATCCGCAAGAACCCGTGGATAGAGCTGGTGTTCGGCGATGCGCACGCGGTCCGCCAGCGTCCCTGCCGTATCCCCCGGCAGGACGGCGACCTGCGCCTGGCCGAGCACCTCGCCCGCGTCCAGTTCGTCGGTGACGAGGTGGACGCTGCATCCGGCCACCCGGTCGCCCGCGTCGATTGCCGCCTGGTGCGTCGCGAGGCCGCGATACTTTGGCAGGAGCGACGGGTGGATGTTCAGCATCCGCCCCGCCCACGCCGAGACGAACGCCGGGCCGATCACGCGCATGTAGCCGGCCAGCGCGACGTATTCGGCCCCGCTGGCACGGATGGCCGCGTCCATCGCGGCATCGTGGGCCGCCCGTTCCATCCCGCGGTGCGCCTGGGCGAACACCGGCACGCCTTCCGCTTCGGCGATGGCGAGGCCTGCGGCGGACGGATCGTTGCTGGCCACCAGCACGATCCGGTACGGCGCATCGGGCAGCCTGCTGGCATAGAGCAGCGCGGCCATGTTCGTGCCGCTGCCCGAAATGAGCACGGCGACCCGCGCCTTCTCACGCAAGATGGCGCGCTTCCCATGCTTCGCGCGCGGACCAGGCATCGGCCGATCCCCGCACGGTGCAACCCCGCGGCCCGTCGATAACCTCGCCGATGCGATAGACCGTCTCGCCGTTCGCCTCGAGATCGGCGGCGACCTCGCGCGCAAGATCGGGGGTGACGGCCAGCACCATGCCGATGCCGCAGTTGAACGTACGCGCCATCTCGGCGGGTTCCATCGCGCCCTGGGCCTGCAGGAACGCCATCAGGCGGGGCTGTTCCCAGGCATCGACATCGACCACCGCGTGCGCGCCGTCCGGCAGGACGCGCGGGATGTTTTCCAGCAGGCCGCCGCCGGTGATATGGGCCAGCGCGTCGATCTTGCCCGCGCGCACCAGCGGCAGGAGGGATGCGACATAGATGCGCGTCGGCGCGATCAAGGTATCGATCAGGCGGACATCGGGATCGAACAGGGCGGGCCGGTCCATCCGCCATTCGCGATCTTCCGCAAGACGGCGCACCAGCGAATAACCGTTGGAATGGACCCCGGTGCTGGCAAGGCCCAGCAGCACATGGCCGGGCGCCACCTTGTCGCCCGCAAGCTGCTCCCCCCGCTCGACCGCACCGACGCAGAAACCGGCAAGGTCGTAATCGCCCGCCGCATACATGCCCGGCATTTCGGCCGTTTCGCCGCCGATCAGCGCGCAGCCCGCCTGCCGGCAGCCATCGGCGATCCCGGCAATCACGCGTTCGGCGATCCCGTTCTCCAGCTTGCCGGTGGCGAAGTAGTCGAGGAAGAAAAGCGGTTCGGCACCCTGGACGATCAGGTCGTTGACGCACATCGCGACCAGATCAATGCCGACGGTATCGTGCCGGTCATGGTCGATCGCCAGCTTCAGCTTGGTGCCCACGCCGTCGTTCGCGGCGACCAGGATCGGGTCCACATAGCCCGCGGCGCGCGGATCGAAGAAACCGCCGAAGCCGCCGAGTTCGCTGGTCGCCCCCGGACGCGCGGTGGATTTTGCGAGCGGGCCAATCGCTTTGACAAGCGCGTTGCCCGCGTCGATCGAGACGCCGGCGGATTGATAGGTGTACGCGCGGGGCGGGCGGTTTTCGGCCATGCCCATGCCCTTACGCATTCGCGCTTGGATTTCCATGGCCCTTTGGGCAAAAGGCCCCCGGTTTTTCCCCGATGATGGCTTTCACCCACCTTTCGCGCAATCCGCGCCGCGCCACCGTGGCAGCCGGGCTGGCGCTTGCCGGGGCGGCGCTGGCCGCTTTGGGTGCCAACGCGATCTGGGCGCAGATCGCCGGCGATCGCGGCATCGCGGCCGTGGCCGCGTCCGGCGACATCCACGTGC
Organism: Tsuneonella aeria; assembly: GCF_009827495.1. Classification (NCBI taxonomy): domain Bacteria; kingdom Pseudomonadati; phylum Pseudomonadota; class Alphaproteobacteria; order Sphingomonadales; family Erythrobacteraceae; genus Tsuneonella; species Tsuneonella aeria. The sequence goes on along the minus strand of NZ_WTZA01000001.1, from coordinate 923,685 downwards.
GCGGGGTGGAGGTGGACGTTACCGGCAAGGATGCGGCGGACGCGCGCGACAAGGGCTGGCAGGAAGCCATGCGCCTGGCGTGGAAGAAGATCGGCGGCCCATCGATCCCCGATGGCCAGTTGTTCGGCCTGGTATCCTCCGTGGTGGTCGAATCGGAACAGCTGGGCCCGACACGCTACGTGGCGCGTCTCGGCGTCGTGTTCGACCGGGCGCGCGCGGGCGGCCTGCTGGGCCGGGGGGAGGCGATCGCGCATTCGGCCCCGATGCTCCTGGTGCCCGTGACCTATTCCGGCGGCACGCAGACGGTCTATGAACGGCGCAACCCGTGGCAGCGCGCCTGGGCCGAATACCAGCCGGGGGCGAGCCGGATCGATTACGTTCGCCCATCGGGTTCGGGCGGCGATTCGCTCCTGCTGACGGCGGGGCAGGTCAACCGCCGCAGCCGCACATGGTGGCGCAACGTGCTCGACCAGTTCGGCGCGTCGGACGTGCTCGTCGCGATCGCGCGGCTGGAACATCAGTATCCGGGCGGCCCCGTCCGGGGCGAGTTCACCGCGCGCCATGGGCCGGACAACACCTATCTTGCCAGCTTCACGCTGACCGCCCCCAGCCAGGAAGCCTTGCCCGAAATGCTCGACCAGGCGGTCCAGCGCTTCAACGCCATCTACGAACAGGCGCTCGCCGACGGGAAGCTGGCGCCCGATCCGACCCTGGCGCTGGGTGAGCCCCAGATCGACCCGGCGATCCAGCAGATGATCGAGCTGGGACGGCTCGCGGGCCAGCGGGATCGCGCAGCCGAGGCCGCGGCGCGCCGTGCGCGCGAGGCGGAGAAACCGGCGGAGGCGGAACCCGCCAACGATCCGGAGACGACTTCGGTCGTCAACACCTACGCCGTCGAGTTCCTGACGCCCGACGCCGCATCGTTCGACGATGCGCTGGCGGGCGCGCGGGGCGCGGTCGGCGTGCGATCGGCCACGCCGACCAGCACCGCGGTGGGGGGCACGTCGGTCATGACGATCGCATTCGGCGGCACGCTTTCCGAGCTTGCGACGGCACTTCGCGCGCGGGGCTTCACCGTGCGGCAGACCAGCAACTCGCTCGTCATCAGCCGGTGAGGCGGACGGGCGGCGCCAGGGATCGCGGCTGATGGGCCAGTTCGCCCTGCCGCTGTCGGTGCGGCGGGCCGATGACCCGGGCCGCGTCGTGGTCGGCAACGCCAATCGCGCCGCGGTCGACGCGCTGGGCGAACCGGCCGCCTGGCCATATGGCACGGCAATCCTCGCCGGCCCGCCGCGCAGTGGGAAGAGCCTGCTGGGGCGCTGGGTCGAAGGGCAGGGGGGTGCCGATGTGCTCGACCGGGCGGACACGCTGGACGAGACCGAGCTGTTTCATCGCTGGAACCGCACGCAGGAAACCGGCCGTCCGCTGCTGCTGATCGCCGCCGACCCGTGGACGATCCGCCTTCCCGACCTGCGCAGCCGCCTGGGCGCCGCGCTCCACCTGGCGATCGGGGTGCCGGATGACGACATGGTCGCCGCGCTGATCGCGGCCCATGCCGAAGCGCGCGCCCTTGCGCTGGGCGACGGGGCGCTTACCTACCTGGTTCCGCGGCTGGAACGCAGCTTTGCCGGGATCGAGGCGGTGGTCGCGACGATCGACAGGCTGAGCCTGGAGCGCAAGACCCCACCGACCCAGTCGGTCTGGCGCGACGCACTCGACGCGGTGCAGGGCCTGGAGCAGCCGCGCTTGCTTTGAAGCGCGAAGGATGGGAGTTTCGGGGCGCGATGTTCGAGCGACTGACCGGCTATCTCGATTCCATACGCGCGCGCGACCCCGCGCCGCAGTCGCGCTGGGAAATCCTGCTCTATCCCGGCGTCCTCGCCGTCGGGCTGCACCGCGTGGCGCACTGGCTGTACGAGGCGAAGCTCTATTTCCTCGCGCGGTTCGTGAACCACTTCAGCCGGTTCCTGACCGCGATCGACATCCATCCCGGCGCCACGATCGGGCGCAACCTGTTCATCGACCACGGCTTCACCGTGATCGGCGAAACGGCCGAGATCGGCGACAACGTCACCATCTACCAGTGCGTCACGCTGGGCGGCACGAACCCCACCAACGGCGTGGGCGGCAAGCGTCACCCGACGCTGGGCGACAACACCATCATCGGTTCGGGCGCCCAGATCATCGGGCCCATCACCATCGGCACCCGCGCCCGGGTGGGGGCGAACGCGGTGGTCACCGACGATGTCCCCGAAGGGGCGACGATGATCGGGCTCAAGGCGCGCTCGACCCTCGTGCCGGCGGAGGAGTGGATCAAGGAATTCATCCCCTACGGCACGCCCTGTGACGAACCGTGCACCCCCAGCCGCGACTGCGTGGAGAAGCTGGAGGGCGACCTGGCTGCGCTGCGCGCCGAACTGGCGGAGCTGAAGGCGGCGCTGCCCGGTTCGCGGCCCCGGCCCGCCCCCCGCCGCACAGGGGCCAAGCGCGGGTGACGGGTCCGTCCGGCGGCGGATCGATCGTCCCTTTCCCCGGCCGCGCGCCAAGCCAGGTCGGCTTCGAACGGGTGGAGCTGGGGCGTATCCTCGACCTGTACGGACGCATGGTGGCGGCGGGCCAGTGGCGCGATTACGCGATGGACTTCACCCGCGATTATGCCGTGTTCGCGGCATTCCGGCGCGCGGCCGAGCGCCCGCAGGCGCGGATCGAGAAACGACCGGCCCTGCGCGTCCGGCAGGGCATGTGGACCCTGTTCGGCGAACACGGCCAGGTCCTGAAGCGCGGGCACGAACTCGCCGGGGTGCTGGCCCCGGTCGAGCGCCGCCTGCTCCGTTCCGTCGCTGATTAGTCGCGGGCGCTGGTGGGCGCCGCATCGCCGACCACCTTCTGCATTGCCTTGAGGATCGCGCCCGACTGTTCGGCGCCCGAATTCGGCGCCTGGAGCCCGGTCTGCGCGCTGATCGCGTCCCAGTGGGCGGCAAAGCCTTCCACGGTGCGTTCGTCTTCCGGCAGCCACACCGCTTCGTTCATCACCACCCAGGCAGAATGGTAGCCCCCGGCGCCCGCGCCCACGATCGCGTTGGTCGGCGCATCTTCGCTGACGAGATACAGGGCGGCCGGAACCACGTTTTCCGGCGCGAACAGCTTGAACGCCTGTTCGGGGAACAGGTCTTCGGTCATCCGCGTGCCGGCGACCGGCGACAGCGTGTTGACGCGGATGTTGTATTTCGCGCCTTCGAGCTGGAGCGTCTTGGTAAGACCCGCAAGGCCCAGCTTGGCCGCGCCGTAGTTCGCCTGGCCGAAATTGCCGAACAGGCCGGTGCTGCTGGCCGTCATCAGGATGCGCCCGTAGGCCTGCTCGCGCATCAGGTCCCAGCACGCCTTCGTGGCGTTGGCAGAACCGTTGAGGTGCACGTCCACCACGAACCGGAAATCCGCCGGTTCCATCTTGGCGAACGTCTTGTCACGCAGCACGCCGGCGTTGTTGATGAGAATATGCACGCCGCCCCACTTCTGCCGGGCATCGGCGACCATCTTTTCCATCTGTTCGTATTCGGTGACGGAGGCGCCGTTCGACATCGCCTGGCCCCCAGCGCGTTCGATCTCCTCGACCACCTGGAGCGCCATGTCCGAATGACCCGTGCCGTCACGCGCGCCGCCCAGATCGTTCACCACGACCTTCGCGCCGCGGCGCGCCAGTTCCAGTGCATATTCGCGGCCAAGACCGCCGCCTGCGCCGGTCACGATGGCGACCTTGTCGGTGAACGAGATGGTCATGGCAGATGTCCTTTTTCGATAGTGATGTGCGGGTTGACGCGTCCGTAAACCATGGAGCGGCGTTGGCAACAACCGCGCGGTGATGCAACCGCGCGCGCCGCGCGCCGCGCCCCGCGCCCCCTAGCGCTCGCCCAGACGCTCCAGCGCCGGGACCAGCTCGGCGAACGAATCGATGACGGCGTCTCCGCCCAGCTCCGTCGGCGGGCGGTCGCAGTAACCGTATCCCGCCACGACGACCGGCACCCCGGCGGCGCGCGCCGCAGCGACATCATAGCTGCTGTCGCCGACATAGACGAAGCTGCCGCCGCCGAGCATCGCCCGCGCTTCAAGCAGCGGGTCCGGCGCGGGCTTGGAGCGGCCCTTGCCCAGCGTGTCGCCGCCGAGGATCACGTCGAACCTTTGCGCGAGGCCGAGCGCATCGAGGATCTGCCGTGCGAAACTTTCGAACTTGTTGGTGATCAGCGCCAGCCTTGCCCCGCGCGCGGTGATCGCGCCCAGCGTGTCCTCCACCCCCGGATACGGGCGCGTGTGGTCGCTGTTATGATCTGCGTAGTAAGCCAGAAGCGCCTTGTAGAGCACCTGGAATTCATCCTCCGGCAATCCGCCGCGGCTGTCCGTCACCCGGCGCAGCATGGCCTTTGCACCGCCGCCGATCAGACCTTCGATCCCGGCCAGCGGCACCGGCTCCTGCCCGCCCACGACCAGCGCATGGTTGACCGCCGCGCCGAGATCGCGGTGCGTTTCGAGAAGCGTGCCGTCGAGATCGAGCCCGACGATATCGAAAGGGAAATCGGCCATCCGCCATGGCGGTAGCGCCGATTCTTTCAACCGCAAGGAATTGGTGGCATGGCCCGCCCCATGGATATCACCAGAGAATTTGCCGCCGTCATCCTCGCCGCGGGGAAGGGCACCCGCATGAAAAGCCAGGTGCACAAAGTTCTGCACCCGATCGGCGGGCGGGCGATGCTGCACCACTTGATGGCCAGCGTGAACGAACTGTCGCCCCGGCAGACGGTCGTCGTGGTCGGCAGCGGACGTGACCAGATCGAAAGCGCGGTGGCAGGCCGCGCGGCGACGGCGCTGCAGGAACCGCAGCTCGGCACCGGCCACGCGGTGCAGCAGGCGGCAGCTGCGCTGGCCGGCTTCACCGGCGACGTGCTGATCCTCTATGGCGACGTGCCCTTCGTGCGGCCCGCCACGATGCAGCGCATGCTCGACCGCCTGCACGCGGATGACGCGCCTGCCGTGGTGGTCCTGGGGTTCGAGCCCGCCGACACCTTGCAGTACGGCCGCGTCATCGCGGCGGCGGACGGCACGATTGAGAAGATGGTCGAGCACAAGGACGCAAGCGCGGCGGAGCGGGCATGCCGGCTGTGCAATTCGGGGCTGATGGCGGTGCGGGGGCCGGACCTGTTCGCGCTGCTGGACCGGGTGGGCAACGACAACGCGGCGGGCGAATACTACCTCGTCGATGTCGTCAACGTCGCCCGCGCCGACGGGCGCAAGAGCGCAGTGGTGGTAACCGACGATCCGGGCGAGGTGGCCGGAATCAACAGCCGGGGCGAGCTGGCCGACGCCGAAGCGCAGTGGCAACGCTTCCGCCGGGACGAGGCGATGGCCGCCGGCGTGTCGCTCCGCGCGCCTGACACGGTGTTCTTCAGCTACGACACCGTGCTGGGACGCGACGTGACGATCGAACAGAACGTGGTTTTCGGCCCCGGGGTATCGGTCGCGGACGGCGCGACGATCCGCGCCTTCAGCCATCTGGAAGGGGCAAAGGTCGGCGAAGATTGCCAGGTCGGCCCCTTCGCGCGGCTGCGGCCGGGTGCGGTGATGGAAAAGGGCGCCAGGGTCGGCAACTTCGTGGAGATGAAGAACGCGACACTTGGCGAAGGCGCGAAGGCCAATCATCTCACCTATCTTGGCGATGCCGACGTGGGCGCGGGCGCCAATATCGGCGCCGGGACGATCACCTGCAATTACGATGGCTATTTCAAGCACCGCACCGTGATCGGGCCGCGCGCGTTCATCGGATCGAACAGCGCGCTGATCGCGCCGGTGCGGATCGGCGCGGACGCCATCGTGGCCGCTGGCAGCGCCGTCAGCCGTGACGTGGACGAAGGCGAACTGCGCATGGTCCGGGCGGAACAGCTAGTGAAGCCCGGCTGGGCCGACCGTTTCCACGACGCGATGAAGAAAAAGAAGGCGCAGGAACGCAGCGCGGGGAAAAAGGGCTGAGCCTGACCGACCGCGCCTGCTGGCTGTGCAACCGGCCGCTGGGCAACCGGTTCCAGATGCACCACACGGTGCCAAAGGCCAAGCGCGGGCGCGAAACGGTGGCCCTGCACCCCATATGCCACCGGGCGATCCATGCGAACTTCACCAACGCGCAGCTTGCGCGAATTGGCGGGGATCGGGCCGCATTGCTGGAAAACGCGGCAATGGCGAAGTTCGTGGCATGGGTGGCCGACAAGCCACCCGATTTTCACGCGCCGACGCGCATTGCCCGCTGACCGTTCAGGCCAGTTCCCTGGCCCGATGCCCGTCCACCTTGTCCTCCCAGGTGCGGAATTCGCTGCGGCTGAGGAGGTAACGCCGGCGGGCTTCGTCGAACGTGATCACTTCGTCACGCACCGCCCGGACCACGTCGCTCTTGCGCTGGTCGGACCAGTGCACGCGGTGGGATTTGGGCAGGCCGGCGCGCTTGATCGCTTCGGCAACGGTGCTGTCGTAAGGGTAAGCCATCTTGAATTCTCCTCCGCCCCCTCGAGAGCCAGAAGTGGACGGAGAGAGTTAATTCCATCTTGCCGACCATGGCTTACGCCGGGTTAAGCATCCCAGTCGAGCCACTCGTGCGACGAAGCGATTATCTCGGCCAATCAAGCACCTGGCGCACGGCGAAAAGCGCGATGGCGGCCGCGGCCATGTCGGCCAGCCAGTCCACCCAGTCCGCATCCCGGTGAAGGGCGGGAATGGCCTGGAACAGCTCGATCGCGGCGCCGAATACCGCGAGCCAGGCGAACAGGACGATGACGGGCTTATCGCGCCAGCCGGCCGCCGCGAGGCAGCCCAGCGTGGCGAAGGCGATCATGTGCTGGACTTTATCGCCGGGCGCCCCGGGCAGCGCCGGGGGGCGGGGGAGGAGCGCCATGACGAATGCGAAGAGGACGCATGCCACGAACGCGCGCCGCAGCCATCGCTGCGTGCGCGGATCGTCCAGCATCTGGCGAATGGTCAGCCCTCGGCGTGTTCGGCCAGCACGGTGAGGCCGTTTTCGCCCACTTCGGCAAAGCCGCCGCGCACTTCGATCGTTTCCGGCGCCGCACCGGCGGTGCGATAGACCTGCAGCGCGCCGTCGCGCACCGTGCTCATGAAAGGTGCGTGGCCTTCCAGCACGCCGAAGTCGCCTTCGGTGCCCGGGACGACCACCATGTGGACGTCTTCCGAACGCACGAGCTTGGCAGGGGTGACGAGTTCGAAGTGCAGCATGATATCCGGTCCGTTGGGTTCAGCCTGCCAGCGCAGCGGGGCGCGCCATCAGGCAATCGTATTCGAGTACGCTTCCCGCAGCGGTGCGGTTGACGATCGAAAGGTTCATCAGCGCAAATCCCAGCGCTTCGTAATAGGCGAGGGCGTCGATATAGCCGGGCTGGCCGGCATACAAGGGCTTGATCGAGACTTCCGATTGCAGGCCCAGCATGCGGGGCAGGGCCGCTTCGCCGCCTTTGCAGACTTCGAGATCGTAGCCTTGCGTGTCGATCTTCAGGAAATGGCGCGCGTCGGCGCCGACCAGCCCTTCGATCCGGTCGAACACGTCGTCGAGCCGGCGGACCTCGATCGCGATCGTTTCGCTGACCGCGGGCGTCTCGCCGGGCAGGGGATCGAGGAACGAGCTGTAGACCGTGCCCGCACCGGACCCCAGGACATTGAAGCGCTTCGTCTCCGCCTTGCTGCCCAGCGCGAAGTTGAAGGTGTGCCAGCGTGCGTCGCGGTTCGCGGCCTCGGCGATGATGGCGTATTCGCGGGGCATCGGCTCGAACGACACTATGTGCCCGGTGTAACCGGTGCGGCGCAGGCGGTCGGCGAATTGGCCGGTGTTGGCCCCGACATCGAGCACGCAATCGATCCGCAGGCGGGCGAGCAGGTCGGCGGTGTAGGAAAGCTCGAGATACTTCTGCACCAGCGACCCGGCGGGGATGCGTACGCCGGCCCTGATGGCGCGCAGTGCCACGTCGGTGAACACGCCGCTCACCCCCGCTTCGGCGCAAATGCAGTTCCGGCCGCGTGCGGGTGCACGCGGCCGGACATTGCACAGGTCATGGACCGTGGTGGGATCAAGCCTCGTCGGCCATCTTCTTGGCCTTTTCGACCGCTTCCTCGATCCCGCCGACCATGTAGAAGGCGCTCTCGGGCAGGTGATCGTACTCGCCGTCCACCACTGCCTTGAAGCTCTTCACGGTGTCTTCCAGCTGGACGAACTTGCCCGGGATGTTCGTGAACACTTCGGCCACGTGGAACGGCTGGCTGAGGAAGCGCTGGATCTTGCGGGCGCGCTGGACGGTCAGCTTATCTTCTTCCGACAGCTCGTCCATGCCGAGAATGGCGATGATGTCCTGCAGGCTCTTGTACTTCTGCAGCACTTCCTGGACGCGGCGGGCGGTCTGGTAGTGCTCCTCGCCCACGACGCGCGGTTCGAGCACGCGGCTGGTGGAGTCGAGCGGGTCGACCGCCGGGTAGATGCCGAGTTCGGAGATCGCGCGGCTGAGCGTCGTGGTCGCGTCGAGGTGCGCGAACGAAGTTGCCGGCGCCGGGTCGGTCAAGTCGTCCGCCGGCACGTAGATCGCCTGGACCGAGGTGATCGAGCCCTTGGTGGTCGAGGTGATGCGTTCCTGCAGGTTGCCCATGTCGGTCGACAGGGTCGGCTGGTAGCCCACCGCCGACGGAATACGGCCGAGCAGCGCCGACACTTCCGAACCGGCCTGGGTGAAGCGGAAGATGTTGTCGACGAAGAACAGCACGTCCTGGCCTTCCTGGTCGCGGAAGTATTCGGCCATCGTCAGGCCCGACAGCGCCACGCGCGCACGGGCGCCCGGGGGCTCGTTCATCTGGCCGAACACGAGCGCGACCTTGCTGCCTTCGCTGGTCGGATTGCCTTCGGCGTCCTTGGCGATGACGCCGGCGTCGAGGAATTCGTGATAGAGGTCGTTGCCTTCGCGTGTGCGCTCACCCACGCCGGCGAACACCGACACGCCGCCGTGGCCCTTGGCGATGTTGTTGATGAGTTCCTGGATCAGCACCGTCTTGCCGACGCCCGCGCCGCCGAACAGGCCGATCTTGCCGCCCTTGGCGTACGGGGCGAGGAGGTCGATGACCTTGATACCCGTGACAAGGATCGCCGCTTCGGTCGACTGGTCGACGAACAGCGGGGCTTCGGCGTGGATCGGGGCGCGCTGGGTGGCGCCAACCGGGCCGCGTTCGTCGATGGGTTCACCCACCACGTTGAGGATGCGGCCGAGGGTCTGCGGGCCGACCGGCACCGAGATCTGCGCGCCGGTGTTGGTCACGCTCTGCCCGCGGGTGAGGCCTTCGGTCGCGTCCATCGCGATCGTGCGCACGGTGTTCTCGCCGAGGTGCTGGGCGACCTCGAGCACCAGCTTGTTGCCGTTGTTGTCGGTTTCCAGCGCGGTCAGGATCGCCGGCAGTTCGCCTTCGAAAGCGACGTCGACGACGGCGCCGATCACCTGCGCGATGGTGCCGTTAGTGGTCTGGTTCAGAACGGGGGCGGTGGCCATTTTCGTTTCCTGTTGAATAATTCGTCTCAGAGGCGTTCGAACTTGAGACCTTCGTTTGACACACTCAAAATGCGAATTCGTACTGACTTTACTGCGATAACCGTCGGCAACTCGGATACGTCGAACTCAAGCTCTTGGGTGAACGCGGGCCGGGCGAGGTCGTTCAGAAATTCCCGATAATCGAGCTTGATGGTGCCTTTGGAGTAGCCGTTAAAGATCAATACGTTCTTGAATCCGTTGCCGGCCACGCTGGTTTGCTGGGTAGATCGAGAATAGGCGGTCCTTGGAACCTTGCCTGCGCTCCCTCCGGCAGCGTTAATCCGGTCAAAAGTCCCGTCTCGGTCATCGTCGTATGCGCAGGCTTCGGTATACTGGCCGCCAATTGTGTTGTGAGCCAATCCCGGGGCACATGCTTTGATCGCTTTGTCGTGAGGAACGATAACAAGCTTCGTTCCGGCTGGAATGGTCGCCCGCCAAGCGATCCAACCCTTAGTCATTTCGCCCTCAGGTATTAGAACATCCTGGGTGACAATCGAATAATTGGAATGTTCATAGATCGTCGAACCAATCGTCTGGGTGACGACCTCTCCCACCGCGGGCGTCTCCACATTCACGTGCTGCACCGTTTCCGCAGCGTTTGCCGAAGATACGCCGATCATCAGCGACGCAATTAGGAAGACCCGCAAAACCATTAGAGGGCCTCCGCGCCCGCGATGATTTCAATGAGTTCGGTGGTGATCGCGGCCTGGCGGCTGCGGTTGTACTGGATGGTCAGCTTGTTGATCAGCTCGCCCGCGTTGCGCGTGGCGTTGTCCATCGCGGTCATCGAGGCGCCCTGTTCGGACGCCTGGTTTTCGAGCAGCGCGCCGAACACCTGGGTCTTGAGGTAGCGCGGCAGCAGCTCGGCGAGGATTTCCTCCTCTTCCGGCTCATACTCGACCGATGCCTGGCTGGCGGCGGCCGCGGCGGGCGCGGGGACGGGGATGATCTGGATCCGGGTCGGTTCCTGGGTCAGCGCGCTCTTGAACTTCGAGAAGAACAGGTGTGCCACGTCGAACCGGCCGCCTTCGTACATCTCGGTCAGCTCGGTAACGATCCGTTCCGCTTCGGCATAACCAGGTTCGCGCACGTCGGTGGTGTCGAACATCTGCGCGATGTTGCCGGGGTGCGCGCGGCGGATCGGTGCGCGGCCCTTGCGGCCGACGAGGTAGAAATCGACGTCCTTGCCCTCGGCCTTCAATTCGCGCGCCTTGGCGAGCGCGGCGCGGACGATGTTCGAGTTGAACGCGCCGGCGAGGCCCTTGTCGCTGTTGGCGACGACCAGCAGGTGGCGCTGGTCCTTGCCGGTGCCGGCGAACAGCTTGGGCGCGCCGTCACCCGAAACCTTGGTCGCCAGGCTGGCCATGACCGCGCCCAGACGCTCGGCATAGGGGCGCGCCGATTCGGCGGCCGCCTGCGCCTTGCGCAGCTTGGCAGCCGCGACCATCTGCTTGGCCTTGGTGATCTTCTGGGTCGACTTGACCGAGTTGATCCGGCCCTTGAGTTCTTTCAGCGAGGCCATTTCGGCTCCCTAGCTAGTCTCTTCGGGCTCAGGCGTACTGCTTGGCGAAGCTGTCGAGCGCGGCCCTGGTCTTGTCGGCCACGTCGCCTTCGAACTTCTGCGTGCTGCGGATTTCGTCCAGCACGCCGGCGTGTTCGCTGCGCATGAACGCCAGCATCTGCGCTTCGTAGTCGGTCACCTTGTCCACCGCCACGCTGTCGAGGTAGCCGTTGGTGCCGGCGAAGATCGACACCGTCTGCTCTTCGAACGGCATGGGCGAGAACTGGGCCTGCTTGAGCAGTTCCGTCAGGCGCGCGCCGCGGTTGAGCAGCTTCTGGGTCGAGGCGTCGAGGTCCGAACCGAACTGCGCGAAGGCCGCCATTTCGCGGTACTGCGCCAGCTCCAGCTTGATGGAGCCCGAAACCTTCTTCATCGCCTTGGTCTGCGCGGCACCGCCGACGCGGCTGACCGACAGGCCGACGTTGATCGCCGGACGGATGCCCTGGTAGAACAGGTTGGTTTCAAGGAAGATCTGGCCGTCGGTGATCGAGATCACGTTGGTCGGAATGTAGGCCGACACGTCGCCTGCCTGCGTTTCGATGATCGGCAGCGCGGTCAGCGATCCGCCGCCGTTGGCGTCCGACATCTTCGCCGCACGTTCCAGCAGGCGGCTGTGGAGGTAGAACACGTCGCCCGGATAGGCTTCGCGGCCCGGCGGGCGGCGAAGCAACAGCGACATCTGGCGGTAGGCCACGGCCTGCTTCGAAAGGTCGTCATACACGATCACGGCGTGCATGCCGTTGTCGCGGAAGAATTCACCCATCGCGCAGCCGGTGTAGGGCGCCAGATATTGAAGCGGGGCCGGTTCCGAAGCGGTGGCGGCGACGATGATGGAATATTCCATCGCGCCGTTTTCTTCCAGCGTGCGGACAAGCTGCGCCACGGTCGAGCGCTTCTGCCCGACGGCGACGTAGATGCAGTAAAGCTTCTTGCCTTCGTCCGTGCCGGCGTTGGCCTGCTTCTGGTTGATGAAGGTATCGATCGCCACGGCGGACTTGCCCGTCTGGCGGTCGCCGATGATCAGCTCGCGCTGGCCGCGGCCGATCGGCACCAGCGCGTCGATCGCCTTGAGGCCGGTCTGCACAGGCTCGCTGACCGATTGCCGCGGGATGATGCCCGGTGCCTTCACTTCGACGCGGCGGCGTTCGTCCGAAACGATCGGGCCCTTGCCGTCGATCGGGTTGCCCAGCGCGTCGACCACGCGGCCGAGCAGGCCCTTGCCGACGGGCACGTCCACGATGGTGCCGGTCCGCTTGACGCTGTCGCCTTCCTTGATCTCGGCGTCCGAGCCGAAGATCACCGCGCCGACGTTGTCCGCTTCGAGGTTCAGGGCCATGCCCTGCACGCCGTTGGCGAATTCGACCATCTCGCCCGCCTGGACGCTGTCGAGCCCGTGGATGCGGGCGATGCCGTCACCGACCGAGAGCACCGAACCGACTTCCGAGACTTCCGCCTCGGTGCCGAAGTTGGCGATCTGGTCCTTGATGACCTTGGAGATTTCTGCGGCGCGGATTTCCATGACTGAGCTACCTTCAGAAGACGGGCTTGCGCCCTTAGGCCTTCATGGCCTGAGCAAGAGAGTTGAGACGACTGCGGATCGATCCGTCGATCCGCTTCGATCCGATGGTGACCACGAGACCGCCGAGCAGGTCGGGGTCCACGCTGGTCGAAAGCTTGACCGTGCGACCTTCGCGCGCGGTCAGCTTCTGGCGGAGCTGTTCGATCTGGGCGTCGGTCAGCGCGTGGGCGCTGGTCACTTCGGCGGTCACTTCGCCGCGCTGGGCGGCGGCGATCGTGCGGAATGCCCGGATCATGTCCGTGAGGTGCGACAGGCGTCCGTTGGCGGCCAGCGTGCCGAGGAATTTCTTCGTGAGATCGGACAGGCCGAGCGATCCGGCCACCGCTTCGATCGCAGCGCCCTGAGCACGGCGGCCGATGCGCGGGTTGACGGTCAGACCGCGCAGATCTTCCGATTCGGCATATGCCGACGCCAGCGTTTCGAGATCCGATTCGACGGCGGTGACAGTGCCCGCTTCGCTGGCGAGTTCGAACAGCGCGGACGCATAACGCCCTGCCAGGCTAGCCAGAATACCGGCGGAAATATCCACGCGCGTTGGTCCTCTTGGGTCCGGAAAAACGATCGGTCGCAGCCGCGCCTGCGGAATGGCCGCCCGATGGGCTGCCGGGGCAAGGCTGGCGCGCCCCTATCACCGGCCTTTCCGCGATGCAACCGGGGCGGCAAATCCCAAGGAAAAGCTCGCCAGAATTTGCAAGTTAAAGGTAATGCACGGGCGAAAGCGCGGCGAATCGAATCGTCTTCGCGCGCCGGAAAAGGGGCTGATCGGTTGATTGTGGATAAACTGAAGGTCGCCCTGCGCAAGTCGCGCGCCCGGGGCCGGTTTGTCGGGCCGATCAATGCCCTCAATCGCGCGCACCTCAAGATGAAGGAGGCGAAGGACCGCCGCCTGCGCGATGTCGCGATGGCATCGCTCGACGGATCGCGGCCGGACGATGTCGAGGGCCTGGTCGATTTCGCGATGAACGGGGCGGGCGGCTTTTTCCAGCCGATGCAGAGCCGGGTGGAAATCACCGAGCTGGTGCGCCTGGTCCGCGCGCGCCAGCCGCGCAGCGTGCTGGAGATCGGCACGGCACGCGGCGGGACGCTGTTCCTGCTGACCGAAAGCTCCGCGCCCGGCGCGCATATCGTCAGCCTGGACCTGCCGGGCGGCCGCAATGGCGGCGGGTATCCGGAATGGAAGGCGGAGATCTATCGAAAGTTTCCGCGGGGGGATCGCAGGCTTTCGCTCGTGCGCGGCGATTCGCATCTCGAATCGAGCCGCGATGCGGTGGCAGCGCTCGCGGGACAGGACGGTTTCGATCTCATCATGATCGACGCCGATCATTCATACGACGGGGTGAAGCGGGATTTCGAACTCTACAGCCCGCTGCTCGCGCCCGGCGGCATGATCGTCATGCACGACATCCTGCCCAACCGGTTCGACGCGGAGATCACCGTGGCGCCATTCTGGGCCGAAGTGCAGCGCCGCTACCCCCACACCCGCGAGCTGGTGGAGGACCGCGACCAGGGCGTGTTCGGGATCGGGCTCGTATTCCCTGACGGCGAGCAGGCCGCCGCCACCCGCTGAGATCAGCGCGGCCGGCACTGGCGCACGATCCGCTCGGTGGGCTGCGCAGGCAGCAGGGCCGCGACCGCGGATTGCCGTTCGCCGAGCGTGCGGGCCGCATCGTCCGCCCCGCACGCGGGTGCCTGATATGCGGCGCGCGATTCGCGGGCCTGGCGCATCGCGGCTCGCGACAACGGATACCGGTCGGTCCGGAACGTGCGCGTCCGCGGGTCGAAGCGGTTGATCGAAACGGTGTCTTCCCCGTCCGGCACGAAGAGGCGCGTCCAGGCGCCATCGGCAAAGCCGTATTGCGTCCGGCCGTTGACACAGCCGCCGGGCGCCCATTCGAACGCCAGGTCCACCGGCGGTTCCCCGACCACGCGGCTGCGTTCGGGATCGAGCGTGCAGGTCAGCTTCGCCGCCTCGCCCTCGGTCGATTCCGGACCGTCACCGGAACCCGCCGCATCGTCGCCCTCTTCGCCCGCCAGTATCTCCGAAACGCGGCGATCGATCGCGTCCAGGCCGGGGCGGGTGAACCATATGGCGAGCGCGCCCACCAGGGCCGCCGCCGCGACCGCACCAGCGATCCGCATGGCCTTGCCCCCGTCCTCGCGCGAGCGGAACTGATAGGCGGCAAACCCGGCTGCCGCCGCCAGGAGGATCAGCAGGCCGGCCATGGCCATGGCGTTTTCACGATCCGCAAGGACGGCCATCTCCGCTTCCAGCCGGGCACGTTCGCGCCGTTCGCGCGATGTCTCCGCGCGGCGGGCGAGATCTGCGCGCGCAGCGGCCTGCTCGCTCGCCAGGCGCTCCCGCTCTGCGGCGTCCAGTTGCGCCATGCTGCGGCAGGGGAGGGCGTTGACCGGCACGGGGACCGAAGCCGCGCGCAGGAACGCGGCCAGCTCCCGCCCCGAAACGGCGAACGAAAACTCCGCGTCCCCGCCTTCGTCGGAGGCGGTGCCGAAGCTGTTGACGCCCAGCACCCGGCCGCACGCGTCGAGCAGGGGACCGCCCGAATTACCGCGCGCGATCGCGGCGGTGTGGAGCACTGTGTCGACGTCCCGGCTGGGCCGCGAGCCGGAGACATGGCCGCGGCTCTTCACCGGCGGCTGCGACCGGAACAGGTCCGCGATATCGAGGCCTTGCGCCCGGTCGACGTTCATCGGATAGCCGACAGCCGAAACCTCGTCGCCGTCGGTGGCCGCTATCCCGGACAAGGTGAGCGCCGGCAGCCGGAGGTCTCCCATCAGCTCGAGCAAGGCCAGGTCCTTGGCCGAGTTGACGGCGACGATGCGCGCAAAATCGGCCTCGCCCCCATCGGACGGCACGATGGCGATGCGCGTCGTCGGATCGTTGGCGGCCTCTTCCAGCACATGGGCGTTGGTCACGACGCGGGTGGGGGAGATCGCGAATCCGCTCCCGTGGCTCATGGGATAGATGGTTTCACCGTCCGTGCCGACGATCACCACCCGCACCACCCCGCGCGCCGCGGCGGTGATGTCGGCAGGCTCCGCCAGGGCGGACGCGGAGAGAGCTGTCAGGATCAGCGCCGCCAGCGCCCGGAACATGCGGATCATGGGCCGCTTGTGGCAAGGCGTGACATTGACCGCAAGACGCGGGACGCGCGGGGCAGGCGATACCGCTACCTGTTCAGCCGCACCCCGATCTGGCAACAGGATGACGCGATGGCAGACACTCTCGTTCTCGACGATGACCGGCGCTGGCAGATCGCGCTCGCCAAGGATCGCCGCTACGATGGCGCGTTCGTCACCGGCGTTCATTCCACCGGAATCTATTGCCGGCCGAGCTGCCCGGCGCGCGCGCCTTTGCGGCACAACGTGCGGTTCTACGCCACGCCTGCCGAGGCGGAGGCGGCCGGCTTGCGCGCCTGCCTGCGCTGCACGCCGGACGCGATCGGTCGCGACGACGCCACGGTCATCGCGGCGATCGAGGCGATCAAGGCGAGCGCGGGGCGCCTGTCGCTGGGCGAACTCGCCGCGATGGGCGGATACTCCGCGGCCCATTTCCAGCGGGTGTTCAAGCGCGCGACCGGGCTCTCCCCCGCCGCATATGCCCGCGCCTTGCGCGAGGAACGGGCGCGCGACGCGCTCAGCCGCCAGGGCAGCGTGACGGAGGCGATTTATGGCGCGGGTTACGAGGCGCCGAGCCGGTTCTATGACGACATGAAAGGGAAGATGGGCATGGCACCCAGCGCTTGGGCCGATGGCGGCCGCGGGACGACGATCCACTGGGCTGTCGCGGAGACGTCGCTCGGCCCGATGCTCGTCGCCGCAACGGACAAGGGGGTGTGCCGCCTGTCGTTCGGGGAAGGGCGCGACGCTCTTGCGCGCCGGTTTCCGAAGGCGGCGCTCGTGGAAGGGGGCGACGCGTTCGCGCGCCTTCTCGCCGAGGTGATCGCCACGGTGGAGGCCCCGGGTGATGCGCCCGCAGGCTTTGCCCATATCCCGCTCGACGTGAAGGGCACCGCCTTCCAGGAAGCGTGCTGGAAGGCATTGCGCGCGATACCGCCGGGCGACACGCGCACCTATGCACAGATCGCCGCGGCGGCTGGCAACCCTGCCGCGGTCCGCGCAGCCGGAAGCGCCAACGCGCGCAATAACGTGGCCGTGCTGATACCGTGCCACCGCGTCATCCGCACGGGCGGGAACCTCGGCGGCTACGCCTACGGCCTCGACATCAAGCGGGAATTGCTCAAGCGGGAGACGAAACGATGAACCGGGTGGATACCTTTCGCGCGCTGCACGTGCCCGGCGACCCGCTGGTCCTGTTCAACATCTGGGATGCGGGGACGGCGCGAGTCGTGGCCGAAGCGGGCGCGCAGGCGATCGCGACCGGAAGTTACGGCGTAGCCGAATCGCTCGGCTTCGCGGACGGGGAAACGGTTCCTTTCGAACTGGTGCTGGCGAATCTACGGCGCATCTGTTCGGTGACGGACCTTCCGGTGACGGTCGATCTGGAATCAGGTTACGGCGCGACGCCGGCGGACGTGCAGCGATCCGTGGATGCGGCGCGCGATGCGGGTGCCGCGGGGATCAACATGGAAGACCGGATGCCGGGCGAATCGGCGCTGGTCCCGATCGACGATCAAGCCGAGCGCCTGTCCGCGGCGGCATCCAGCGGCCTGTTCGTCAACGCGCGCTGCGACGTGTTTCGTGGCGGCGACGTCGCGGCGGACGGGGAGAAGCTCGTCACCGCCACGCTGGAGCGTGCCCGCGCCTATGCGGACGCCGGGGCAGGCGGGCTGTTCGTACCGTTCCTGGCCGATCACGGATGCATCGCCGCGATCTGCGAAGGATCGCCCCTGCCGGTCAACGTCCTCTGGTCGCCCGGCTGCGGCCCGCGTGCCACGCTCGCCGCGCTGGGCGTCGCGCGGATCAGTCACGGCCACCAGCCGTGGGCCGCCGCAATGGACATAATGAAGCGCGAGGCCGCGAGCGTATTCGCGGGCGGAGTGCCAGCCTACGCGGCGGGCTAGTCCAGCTTGGGCGTCACCCCCGGCTCGCACTTCTCCATCGCGCGGCGATAGGCGGGCCGCTCCCCGATTCGCTTCAGATAGGCGGCGATATGGGGGAACTGCGAAAGATCGGCGCCGCCGAACATGCGCGCCGTGGTGAGATTGAAGCCCATCATGATGTCCGCCGTGGTGAGGGACCGGCCGCCGAAGAACGGCGCCTCCGCCAGACGGGCTTCGGCAAGTTGCCAGGCCTTCGCCGTCCGGTCCGCCACGAAATCGGGCAGGGGATCCGCGCCCAGCCGCCGCGCCACCAGCCCCATCATGCCGGTCGCCATGAAGGTCGCGTTGGAGAAGTGGAACCAGAGCAGGTGCCCGGCGAAGTCCGCGTCGTCCGGACCCGGAGAATGCCGCGCCTTACCGTATGTGCGGTCGATATATTCACAGATCGCGCCGCTTTCACCCAGCACGAGGTCGCCGTCCGTGATGACGGGCGCGATGCCCATCGGGTGCAGCGCCTTGTACTCATCGGGCGCGAGATTGTTGTCCGACCGGCGGGTGTAGAGCCGGAGATCGTAATCGAGCCCGAGTTCTTCGCACAGCCAGACCACGCGTTCCGACTGCGAGATGCGCAGGTGATGGACCGTCAGCATTTGAACCTACTCCCGTAACCAGCGCCCCCGCGGACGACCGTCAGCTATCATCGTCCTCGTCATCGCGCTTGTCGCCGTCTTTCTTGTTGGTCGGCGCAAGCCGCGCGAGCAGGGGCGCGCGGTCCCCGGCGTTCATCTTCTCGATCAGGCCGCGGAACCGCTCCGCCCGCTTGCCGCTGTGCGGATCGTTGACGATCGGCCCGAGCAACAGCAGCGCTTCCTTGTCGCGGTTTTCCAGCAGCAACTGATGCGCCAGGGTCGTGCGAAGCCCGCCGTCGAACGGGGCGAGGTCATAGGCGCGGTCGAGCGCGATCAGGGCGTCTTCGGGCGGGGTTTCGCCGGCCAGCACGAAGCTGAGGTAATAGCCCATCAACGCCAGGGGCTGGTTCGGATCGGCCCGGTTGGCGGCAACGAAGTTCTCCCGCGCGATCTTATACTGCGCGGGATCGTCCTGCGCCCGCTGCACGGCGATGTTGGCGAGATAGAGGCGCGCGTCGACGGAGGCGGGCTCGATTGCCAGCACCCGTTTTGCGAGCGCTTCGGACTGCGCCAGGTTCTTTGCGTCGAATTCCGCCTCGGTCGCGGCCAGCAGCACCGGCACGCTGTTGGGATATCGGGCCACCAGTTCGCGCGCCGGGGCCACCAGGCTTGCGGCGCGCCGTTCGGTCACGCCCCGCGTGCTGCTGATGTGCAGCTTCATCCGCTCGGCCTCGTCCTCGCGGACCGCGCGCACCCGTACGGCGGGGGGCGTGTAGTTTGCGTAGTTCACGGCGACCGCGCGGACCCGGCCCTTGCGATAGTCCTCGAGGTCCCGCTGCAGCTTGTCGAGATCGCCGAACGCCTTTTCGGCGGCCACGAGGTTCGCCTCGCCCGCGTTGATGCGGCGGAGGTAATCGGCAAGCTGGCCCTTGCGCGTCGGTTCGAAGCTCAGATAGCTCACCGCCATCCAGCCATAGGCATACTGCTTCATCACCATGGTGCCGTCGTTGCCCTTCAAGGGCGGATCGAACAGCTTGCGGACATCGATGCTGAGGTATTTCAGGGCGTCCGCGCGGTGGGTCGGCGCCTCGCCCAGGTTGAACCCGTTATCTGTCAGGTTCAGCGTGCCGAAAAGCTCTGCAAACCCTTCGACATACCAGAACGGGTATGCCGCGGCGGCGTTCTGGAACATGAAATAGTGCGTATATTCGTGGAACAGCACTTTCGCGGGGTCGATATCCCGCTGTTCGCTGCGCGTGCCGGGTGTCCGTTCGCGATCGGGCCGCAGCGGCACGAAGGCGACCGAACGCCCCGCGCGCGGGATGAAGAAGCCCGCAACCCCGCTGTTGGCCGCGCTGTGCAGTTCCGCGATGTCGCTTGTGCGGCCGAACTGATAGACCGTGAGCTTCACGGCATCCGGCACTTCCTTGCTGGCGGTGGATACGCCGCCGAACATTCGCAAGGCATTGTCCAGTCGTTCGAGACTGGCTGCCAGCGTCTGCGCGTCTTTTTCCGACCCGGCGGAATAGACGATGAAGTGATCCGACTTCGCTTCGAACCACTTGTCCGCGGCGTGCGCCGGCGCGGCGACGACGGCAAACGCCGCCGCCAGAGCGAAAACATACTTCTTCATGATTGCAACCCCAGTCCCCAGTAACAGGGCGAAGTTTGCATAAGCGCCGGCTGTTGTGAAGGCCCTTACACGAAGCTGTAGGGATCGATGTCGATCGACACGCGCACCCCTTGCGGGAAGCGCAGCGGCGCCAGCCAGTCGCGGATCACGTCCTGCACCTGGGCGCTGCGGCGGGCGTTGAGCAGCAGGCGGTACCGATACCGGCCGCGCAGCAGGTTGAGCGGTGCGGGCGCGGGCCCCAGAATCGCCACGTCGGGCACCTGGGGCCGCGTGCCGCCGATCAGGTTCGCCGCCTCGCGCGCCTCGGCATCGTCCTCGCTCGAGACGATGATCGCCGCCCAGCGTCCGAAGGGCGGGGCACCGGCGTGGCGGCGCGCCTCCGTCTCGGCGGCGTAAAAGGCATCGCGGTCGCCGGCTGCCAGCGCCTCGATCACCGGCGCGGCGGGGTGCCGGGTCTGGATGAGCACCTCGCCTGGCTTGGAACCCCGGCCCGCGCGCCCGGCGACCTGGGCCACTTGCTGGTATGTCCGTTCCGCCGCGCGCAAGTCGCCGCCTTCGAGGCCGAGGTCCGCATCGACCACGCCCACCAGGGTCAGTTCCGGAAAATGGAAGCCTTTCGTGACCAGCTGCGTGCCGACGATCACGTCGATCGCGCCGCCTTCGGCCTGGGCGACGAAATCGGCGGCCTTTTCGGGCGAGTTGATCGTGTCGCTGGTGACGACGGCGACGCGCGCTTGGGGGAACAGGTCGCGGACCTCGTCGGCAATCCGCTCCACCCCCGGGCCGCACGCGACCAGGCAGTCGAGCTCGCCGCATTCCGGGCAGGCGGGGGGCGGCGGCGTCTCGTGCCCGCAATGGTGGCAGGCGAGCCGGCGCGACAGCCGGTGCTCCACCAGCCAGGCGGTGCAGTTGGGGCACTGGAACCGGAACCCGCAGTTGCGGCACAGGGTGAGGGGGGCATAGCCGCGGCGGTTGAGGAACAGCAGCGACTGTTCGCCGCGCGCCAGCCTTTCCTCCATGCCCGCCACCAGCCGCGGCGCCAGCCAGCGGCCGCGGCCGGGCGCCTCTTCCGTCAGGTCGACGGTGTCGATCGCGGGGAGGCGCGCGCCGCCGTAACGGTCCTCCAGCACCAGCCGGCGATAGATCCCGCTTTCGGCCATCTGCAGGCTTTCCAGCGCCGGCGTCGCGCTGGCGAGGATCACCGGGATCGCTTCGAACCGCGCACGCATCACGGCAACGTCGCGCGCGTTGTAACGGACGCCTTCGTCCTGCTTGAAGCTGATCTCGTGCGCTTCATCGACCACGATCAGGCCGAGATCGGCATAGGGCAGGAACAGGGCGGATCGCGCGCCGACGATCACCTGCGCCCCCCCATCCGCCGCGCCCGCCGCGATGGCGCGCCATGCCCTGCGGCGCTCGGTCGATTTCAGGCTCGAATGCCAGACGATGGGCGGCACGCCGAAGCGGTCCTCGAACCGCCGGAGGAAGGCCTCTGTCAAGGCGATCTCGGGCAGGAGGACGAGCGTCTGGCGGCCCATTTCGAGCGCGGCGGCAACCGCCTCGAGATAGCATTCGGTCTTGCCCGATCCCGTCACCCCGTCGAGCAGGAACGGTTCGAACCGCCGCGCGCGGACGGCATCGACGAAAGTGTCTGCGACCTCCGCCTGCGCGGGCGAGAGTTGCGGCGCCGCGAAATCGGCCCGCGCCGGCGGGTAGGGTCGGTCGCAATCGACCTGCACCGCCTCCAGCACGCCCTGGTTGACCAGCCCGCGCAGCACGCCTTCGCTCACGCCGGCGAATCCCGCCAGTTCGCGGATGGTCGCCTGTTCGCCTTCCAGCGCGTCGATCGCCGCCTGCCGCTGCGGGGTCATGCGTTCGGGCGCGCCGCCCGACAGGCGGTATTCGGTTATCGTCGCCGGACCACGCAGCGCGCCGCCGCTCGCCAGAACCATGCGCGCGACGGAGGCGAGCGACGCGCAGTAGTAATCGGCGGTCCATTCGATCAGCCGGCGCAGCTCCGCCTTCAGCGGCGGGACGGGCAGGACGGCAAGCAGCGGCCGCAGTTTCGCGTCCGGAACCTCGCTGGTGGGGAGCCGTTCCGATTCCCAGACGATCCCGACGATCTGCCTGGGCCCCAGAGGCGCGACGACGACCGACCCGGGCGCGACGTGCATCCCATCCGGAACGCGGTAGTCGAGCGGGCCAAGCGCGGCGTTGAAGATCAGCAGTCGGGCGCGGTTCATGTGTTCCTGCCCATATGGGCGCGGCCGGGGTGGTGCGGCAAGGTGAGGACTGGAAGAATGACTGAGACGACGACCATCCCGACTATTTTTCACCGCCGCGGCTTCCTGGCCGGGCTGGGCGTGGCCAGCGGCGCGCTGATGCTGCCCGCCTGTGCCGGCCCTTATGGCGGCGGGTTCAGTTTCACCGACGCGATCGCGCGCCTGCTGTTCATCTCTACCGGCCGCGCATTCGACCGGATGACTGCGCCGGGCGGGTTCTGGGACCAGCAGGTCGCCGCCTTGGGGTTCGAGCATTTCCTGGGCGCCCGCGGCGGGACGCTCGGCCGCATCCTCACCTCGGGCCTGTTCAAGGACCGGCTGGCGCGCGCGCTGGCGCCGGTCGCCTTCGAAGCGGCGGACCGCGCGGCGCCGGTGGTGGCCGACACCATTCGCGTCGTCGGTTTCCAGAATGCGATCGACCTCGTGCGCGGCGGACCGACCTCGGCGACCAGCTATCTGCGCCAGGAGATGGGCACGCGCCTGATCGACGCGATGCTGCCGGGCGTCGGACAAGGGCTGCGCGTGGCGAGCGATCCCCTGGTGGGCGAAGCGCTCGCGGCGCTTTCGGGCGTGGACATTCCGCAAGTCGCGCGCACGTTCAGCGCCCGCGTCGACGACGTCATCTGGACGGAGATCGGGCGGGAGGAAGCGCTCATCCGCGCGGATCCTGCCAGCACGCGCGATCCGCTGATCATCGGCGTGTTCGGCGGGGCCCGCGCGCTCTAGCCGCCGCCCGCCCCCGCCGCTAAGGCTCCCGGTGAATCGCATTCCCGGGAGCCTTGCCGCGCCATGAAGTTCTTCGCCGACACCGCCGAAATCGCCGACATCCGCGAGCTCAACGAAGCCGGGCTGCTCGACGGCGTGACGACCAACCCCTCGCTGATCGCCAAGTCCGGGCGCGATTTCATGGAGGTCACGCGCGAAATCTGCGCGATCGTCGACGGGCCGGTAAGCGCGGAAGTCGTGGCGCTCGACCACGAGACGATGATGCGCGAGGCCGAGGTGCTGCGGAAAATCGCGGACAATGTCTGCATCAAGGTGCCGCTGACGATCGACGGCCTCAAGACCTGTCGGGCGCTCACGGGCGACGGCACGATGGTCAATGTCACGCTGTGCTTCTCCGCCAACCAGGCGCTGCTGGCGGGCAAGGCGGGCGCGACGTTCGTGTCGCCTTTCGTGGGACGGCACGATGACAACGGCTATGACGGGATGGAACTGATCCGCGACATCCGCCTGATCTACGACAATTACGACTTCGGCACCGAGATCCTCGTCGCCAGCGTCCGCCACGTCGTGCACGTGCTGGAAGCCGCGCGCATCGGCGCGGACGTGATGACCGCGCCGCCCAAGGTCATCACGGCGCTCGCGAACCACGTCCTCACCGACAAGGGCCTTGAAGGCTTCTCGTCCGACTGGGCGAAGACCGGGCAAAGCATCCTCGGCTGAGCGTGGCGGATGAAACGCCTCTCGACCGCTTCAAGCACGCGCTGACCGGGGCGAGCCGCGCCCTGGCGCACGAGCCGGAGGTGGAGGTGGCGTGGAGCGCGGATGCACCGGCGGCGCGGGGCAAGAACTTTCGTGTCCCGCTGCCCGGCCGCACCCTTCCGCCTGACCAGGCGCGCGAGGCGCGCGGCTTCGCGGACAGTTTCGCCCTGCGCCTGCGTTATCACGACGAGGCGCTGCACATGCGCGCGATGCCGCCGGAACCCACCGCGCGCGCGTGTTACGACATGGTGGAGCAAGTGCGGTACGAGGCGCTGGGCGGCGAAGGCTACAGCGGCATCCGCGCGAACCTCGATGCCGCGACCAGCGTCCGCACCGCCGCCGACCCCATCGCCCGCGCATCGCGGACCGAAGACGTGCCGGTCGCGACCGCGCTCGGCCTGATCCTGCGCGAGAAGCTGACCGGCCAGCCCGTCCCCGAACGCGCGGCCGCGGGGGTGGGCATGTTGCGCGGCTGGATCGAGGAGCGCGCCGGCGGCGACTTCGATGCGCTGGCCCGCTCGCTCGACGACCAGAAGGCGTTCCAGGGCCTGACGCTGGACTTGCTGCGGCACCTCGACCTCACCCTGCCCGAAGATACCGACCAGCCCTCCGACGACGGCGACGAGGGGGAGGAACCGGAGGGCGAGGACCAGGACGAAGGCGAGGACGAGAACGAGGGCGAGGGGCAATCTCCCTCGACCGAGATGGCGGGCGAGCTGACCGAGGGCGACGACGCGGGCGAATCCGACACCGACATGCGCTCCGACGAGGAGGCCGCCGATGGCGAACCGGGCGACGAGGGGGAGGAAGGGATGATGCCCGTCCGCCCCAACCGCCCGTGGACCGACATACCCGACGGCTTCGACTACAAGCCATGGACCACGCGCTTCGACGAAGTGGTCGAGGCGCCGGAACTGTGCGATCCGGAAGAACTCGACCGCCTGCGCGCCTATCTCGACAGCCAGCTCACCGGCCTGCAGGGCGTCGTCACGCGGCTCGCCAACCGGCTGCAGCGGCGGCTGATGGCGCAGCAGAACCGCAGCTGGGATTTCGACCAGGAGGAAGGCCTGCTGGATGCCGCGCGCCTCGCCCGCGTGGTCATCAGCCCGGGCCACTCGCTCAGTTACAAGATCGAACGCGACATCGAGTTCAAGGACACGGTCGTCACCCTGTTGATCGACAATTCGGGATCGATGCGCGGACGGCCGATTTCCATCGCCGCGATCAGCGCCGATATTCTCGGCCGCACGCTGGAGCGGGTGGGGGTCAAGACCGAGGTGCTGGGCTTCACCACCCGCGCATGGAAGGGCGGGCAGAGCCGGGAGGCCTGGCTGTCCGAAGGCAAGCCCGCGCAACCCGGCCGTCTCAACGACCTGCGCCACATCGTCTACAAGCGCGCGGACGAGCCGTGGCGCCGTGCCCGCCGCAACCTCGGCCTGATGATGCGCGAAGGGCTGCTGAAGGAGAACATCGACGGCGAGGCGCTGCTGTGGGCGCACGAGCGCCTGCTCGCCCGGCCGGAGGATCGCCGCATCCTGATGGTCATCTCCGACGGCGCGCCGGTCGACGACAGCACGCTGTCCGTCAACAGCGCGGGTTATCTCGAACAGCACCTGCGCAAGGTGATCGACTGGATCGAGAAGCAATCCCCGGTCCAGCTCGCCGCGATCGGCATCGGGCACGACGTGACCCGATATTACCGGCGATCGGTGACGATCATGGATGTCGAGCAGCTCGGCGGGACGATCACGGAGCAATTGGCTGAACTGTTCGAGGTCGATTGATGAACGTCACCGAAGCCGTAAGCAGCCGCCGCTCGATCCGCGCCTTTCTCGACACGCCGGTCGATCGCGATGTGCTGGAACGGGTGCTGACGATGGCCCAGCGCGCCCCATCGGGCGGCAATACCCAACCGTGGCATGGCGTCGTTCTGACGGGAGAGCCGCTCGCCAGGCTGATTTCCCGGGTGGCGGACGATCTGCCGAAGGGGACGGCAGCGCACGCGCCGGAATACGACATCTATCCCAAGGGCCTTGACGGAGCATACGAGAGCCGGCGGCGCGGGGTGGGCGAGGATATGTACGCCTCGCTCGCCATCCCGCGCGAGGACAGGATGGCCCGCCTGATGTGGTTCGCCCGCAACTTCCAGGCATTCGGCGCGCCGGTGCTGATGCTGGTCCACACGCCCCGGTACATGGGGCCGCCGCAATGGTCGGATGTCGGCATGTGGCTGCAGACGATCATGCTGCTCCTTCGCGGCGAAGGGCTCGACAGCTGTCCGCAGGAAGCCTGGGCGATATATAGTCGGCAGATCCGCGAGGTCGTGGCCATTCCCGATGATCACATCTTCTTCTGCGGCCTCGCGATCGGGCACCGCGATCCGGATGCCGTGGTGAACAGCTTCCCCGTCGCCCGCGCGCCCCTGGAGGAAGCGGTGCGCTGGGAGGGGTGGCAGTAGCAGCTTCGTCCGGCGATCCCGGCTTGCGCTGGAATGACGGTGGGATGTAGGCCGCCCGCGATGACCGATCTCACGCTGTTCAACTCGCTGACCCGCAGCATCGAACCATTCGCGCCCGTCCACGCCGGAGAAGCGCGGGTCTATACCTGCGGCCCGACGGTCTACAACTATCCCCACATCGGCAACATGCGCGCTTATGTGTTCGCCGACGTGCTGGGGCGGGTGCTGGCGTACAAGGGATACACGCTCACCCACGTGATCAACATCACCGACGTGGGCCATCTCACCGACGATGCCGACGCGGGGGAGGACAAGCTGGAGAAGGCGGCCGCGGCCGGCACCCGGTCGATCTGGGACATCGCACGCCATTACACCCAGGCCTTCCAGGCCGACGTGCGCGCGCTCAACATCCGCGAACCGGCGCAGTGGACGGTCGCCACCGACTACGTGCCCCACATGATCGATTTTGCGAAGGGGATCGCGGACAGGCACTGCTACGAACTCGACAGCGGGCTTTACTTCGACGTCTCCACCGTGGCCGATTACGGTCGCCTCGCCCGCGCCCACACGGACGAAGGGGAAGGCCGGATCGAAGCGGTCGCCGGCAAGCGGAACGCCGCCGATTTCGCCATCTGGCGCAAGACCCCGCCGGGCGAGACGCGCCAGATGGAATGGGATTCGCCGTGGGGGCGGGGCGCGCCGGGCTGGCACCTGGAATGCAGCGTGATGAGCGGGGAAGTCCTCGGCTTCCCGTTCGACATTCACACCGGCGGCATCGACCACCGCGAGATTCACCACCCTAACGAGATCGCGCAGAACCAGGCGCATTGCTGCACCGGTGGGCTGGACGACGCGGCCAACTCGGGCGCGCGGATCTGGATGCACAACAACTTCCTGGTAGAGCGCCGAAAGGACGGCGCCGGCGGGAAGATGAGCAAGTCGGCGGGCGAGTTCCTGCGGCTGCAACTGCTGATCGATCGGGGCTACCACCCGCTCGCTTACCGCATGATGTGCCTCCAGGCGCATTACCGCAGCGAACTGGAATTCAGCTGGGATGGCCTAGCCGCGGCGCTCACCCGGCTGAAGCGCATCAACCTGGCGATCCTGCGCCAGTCGGAAATCTACAGCGAAAGCTACGCCGCCCCGGTGGCCGCGCCGGGTAGTCGCGAGCCCGCGCCGCCCCCTCTGCCGCCCCCGCCGCCGGCCCGGCACGATATGATCGCGGCGGCGCTGACGAACCCGAAGCTGCGCGAACTGGCGGACCGGTTCGACACGGCCCTGTCGGACGATCTCAACACGCCCATGGCTCTGACCGTGTTCGAAGAAACGCTTGCCGCGAAGAAAGTCCCGGCGGACGAGAGAGCGCTGCTGGCGATGAGCATGCTGTTTCCGCTCGGCCTGACCATTCTCGCGCGCGAGGAACTGCGGATCAGACCGCGCGATGCGGCGATCGATGAGGCCGCGGTCGAGGACATGCTTGCCCGCCGCAAGGATGCCCGCGCCCGGCAGGACTTCGCCGCATCCGACGCCATCCGCGACGAACTGGCCGCGGCCGGGGTCGAGGTCATGGACGGCGACGCGCTCGGTTGGGAGTGGGCGCTCGGTTGAGGCGGGGCGCTCGGCAGGTCGGATTACCGGGGAACGCGTGGAGCGAATACGCACGGGCGCTTCGCATTGGAGCTTGGCTCAAGCTGCTGTTTGCCACTGGTCGGGACGAGAGGATTCGAACCTCCGACCCCCACACCCCCAGTGTGATGCGCTACCAGGCTGCGCTACGTCCCGAGACCAGTGGAGCGCGCGCCTATAGGTTGGGCGCATCGGCATGGCAAGCTGCCGTTTGCCCGCGAATATACGCGACCTTGGCCGGTCGATTGCCCTTGCGCGGGGATGCTGCTAGGCGCGCGGCCATTGTCGGACATGAGGGGCCCACCCACATCTCCGGCGCGCCATTTCGATCGAACGGATCAGACTACGATGCTCGACATTCTCGCCGCCACGACGACGGCGGCCGCGCCCCCGGCCTGGATAAGCTGGCTGCCGATTGTCGGCATGATCGCGATCTTCTGGTTCCTGCTCATCCGCCCGCAGATGCGCCAGCAGAAGGCCCACCGCGAGAAGATCGGCGGTCTGAAGCGGGGCGACCAGGTGGTCACCGCCGGTGGCCTGGTCGGCAAAGTGCTCAAGGTGGACGAACACTACGTCGATCTGGAACTGGGACAAGGCGTCAAGGTGAAGGCGGTCAAGCAAACCATCGGCGACGTTATCCCGCCTGCCGGCACCGCAGCGAACGATTGATTCTTCGCTTTTTCTGCCTTCCCGCGACTCTCTAGGGACGCTTCTCATCGATGCTTGATTTCCCGCGCTGGAAGAAGATTTGGCTCTGGGGCCTGATCCTCCTCACCTCTCTTGCCGCCCTCCCTTCGGTCGTCTCGCTGGCCGGGGCGCGCTGGCCGCAAAGCCTGCCCGATCCCTCGATCAACCTCGGTCTGGACCTTGCCGGCGGCAGCCACATCCTGCTGGAGGCCGACGGCCGGCAGGTCGCGACGCAGCGCCTGGAAACCATGGAAGAATCGGTTCGCACCGCCATGCGGCAGGCCGACCCGGCCATCCGCATCGGCGACGTTTCGACCCAGGGCGGACGGCTCAGCTTCATGGTCGACAGCGCCAGCGATGTCGATCGGGCGCGCGAGCTCCTTCTGCCGCTCGTCAATGGTAACGGGCTGCGGCGCGAATGGACCTTGTCGGTGGTGGACGAAACGCGTTTCGTCCTGGTGCCGACCAAGGAAGGTATCGATGCCGCGCTCAACCAGGCGATGGACAGCGCGAAAGACGTGATCGATCGGCGCATCAACGCCATCGGCACTCTGGAGCCGACGATCATCCGGCAGGGCGACACGCGCATCGTGGTCCAGGCGCCCGGGCAGCAGGATCCCGAAGCGCTGAAGGCACTGATCGGGCAGACCGCCAAGCTGGAATTCAAGCTGGTGGACCAGAACGCCTTGCCCAGCGACGTCCAGGCAGGCATCGCGCCGGCGGGCAGCGAGATATTCCCGTACGTCGAAGGGGCGCCCGGCACCGGCCAGAATATCGCCGTTCGCCGTCTTGGCGGGATCAAGGGCGACAGCCTGGTCAACGCCCAGGCGACGGTAAACCCGGAGACGAACGAGAACGTCGTCACGATCCAGTTCGACCAGCAGGGCGCGGCGAAGTTCGCCCGGCTGACGACGGAGAACGTGAATCGGCCATTCGCGATCATCCTCGACAACAAGGTCCTGAGCGCGCCCAACATCAACGAGCCGATCCGCGGCGGCACGGCGCAGATTTCCGGCAGCTTCACGGCGGAAAGCGCCAACCAGCTCGCCATCGCGCTTCGATCGGGCGCGCTACCGGTGGACCTGAAGGTGATCGAGGAGCGCACCGTCGGGCCCGATCTCGGCGCGGATTCGATCCGGGCCGGTATGGTCGCGATGGGTATCGGCACCGGGCTGGTGCTGCTGATCATGCTCGTGACCTACGGGCGATTCGGTTTTTATGCCGACGTCGCGCTGGTGCTCAACGTGCTGATGATCCTCGGGATCATGGCAATGATGAACACCACGCTTACTCTCCCGGGTATCGCCGGATTCGTGCTGACGATCGGTGCCGCGGTGGACGCCAACGTGCTGATCAACGAACGCATCCGCGAGGAACGTCGACGCGGGCGCAAGGTCGTGCAGTCGGTGGAAATGGGCTACAAGGAAGCCAGCCGCGCGATCTTCGATGCCAACATCACCAATGTCATCGCAGCGGTGCTGCTGTTCCTGTTCGGTCAGGGCCCGGTGAAGGGCTTCGCCGTCGTGCTTGTCATCGGCGTGGTCACTTCGGTGTTCACTGCCGTCACCATCACCCGCATGTGGGTCGCCGGCTGGCTGCGCCGCGCCCGGCCGACCGACCTGCACGTCTGACCAGGGACGAAACCGATGAAACTCCTGAAGCTCGTCCCCGACAATACCAACATCAATTTCCTGAAATGGCGCGTGCCTTTCTACGTGGTCAGCATTTTCCTGATCATTGCGAGCTGGGGACTGGTGGCAACCAAGGGTCTGAACCTGGGTGTCGACTTCGTCGGCGGCCAGATGATCCGAGTCACCTTCGTGGGCCAGCCGGAAGCACCGGTCGCCTCCATGCGCGACGAGATCCAGGAGCTGGGCTACGGAGAACCGATCATCCAGCGGTTCGGCGCGCCCAACGAAGCGTCGATCCGCATGAAGCTGCCCGAAGGGTCCGAAGAGCAACCCGATCTGGCCAACACAATGGCGAACCGGATCACGAAGGCGATCCAGGCAGCCCATCCGGAGGCGCGGATCGACGGGGTCGACTCGGTGTCCGGCAAGGTGTCGGGCGAACTTTTCCAGACGGGGCTTCTGTCCCTTGCCCTCGCCATGCTCGGGATCTCGATCTACATCTGGGTGCGGTTCGAATGGCAGTTTGGTGTAGGCGCGCTATTCGCGCTCATTCACGACGTTTCGCTGACGATGGGCCTGTTCGCGCTCACCCAGATGGAATTCGACCTCAACATCGTTGCGGCGATCCTGACGATCATCGGCTATTCGCTGAACGACACGATCGTGATCTACGACCGTATCCGTGAAAACATGAAAAAGTATCGGCGTATGCCGCTGCCGGAGCTTCTGAACCTCTCGGTGAACGAAACACTGGCGCGCACCGTGATGACTTCGCTCACGCTGCTGATCGCGCTCATTCCGCTGCTGTTCCTGGGGCCGAGCAGCCTGTTCGGCCTGACGGCGGCAATCACCATGGGTATCTTCGTGGGCACCTACAGCTCCACCTACATGGCGGCGCCGTTGCTGATCTGGTTCGGGGTCAAGTCCGACAGCTTCGTGCCGTCCGATGAAGGCCCGAACCAGGCCGAGCGGATCGCCCGCGGCGAAGGCTGACGTTCAGCCGGCGAGGCGGGTGTAATGCGCAGCCAGCGCCGCGGCGTTGGCCTGCCAGCTGAACCCGTCCGCCAGTGCAGCGACCGCCTCTGGCCGCGGCGGGTCGGCAAGCAGTTCCCGCACGCCCGCCGCGATCGCGTGCGGATACCGGGCGACGATCCGCCCGGCTTCGTGCGAGACGACCACTTCCCGTGCGCCGCCAGTGTCGCAGATCACCAGGGGGGTGCCGCATGCCAGCGCCTCCACCCACGCATTGGCGAGCCCTTCGCGCGCGGAAGGCAGCACCATCGCATCCGCCGCGGACAGGATGAGCGGCAGCAGGTCATGATCGACATTGCCGAGGAAATGCACGCGGTCCGCCGCCCCGCGCGCGCGCGCCTGTGTGCGAAGCCGTGATTCTTCGGGGCCATGGCCGACCAGCAGCAGGACAGTGTCGGGGGGAAGCCCCTCCAGCGCGTCGATCACCAGATCCTGCCCCTTGATCGGGATCAGGGCCCCCACCGAAACGAGCACAGGTGCCGAAGCCGGTAGTTCGATCCCGAGTTCACGGCCAAGCCGGCGGCGAAGTTGCGGGTGATGCAGGGGGCGGAAGCGGTCGCGGTCGAGCCCGGTGCGGTGCACGGTGATCCTGTGCCCGGGGAACCCCAGATCGCTCATGTCGCGGGCGAGCGCTTGCGAAACGGCGAGCAGGCCGGTTGCCTGCTCTGCTGCGGCCAGCATCTGCGCGAGAGCCCATGGCTTCCCGCCCCAATAGTGAATGTCCGATCCGCGCGCCTTGATCGAAAGCGGGAGTCCCAGGGCTTTCGCGACTTCCGCGGCGGCGGGGCCATCGGGATAGAAGAACTGGGCGTCGACCAGATCGAACGGCGCCTCGCCATGCAGGCGGCGGACGAGCGGCAATATGGCGCGCGCGATGCGGGCCGGATTGTTCCGTGCGCCGAAGGTCGGGATGAGTCGGAAGGGGGGGCGATAGACCTCCACCTTGCGCTCCACCGCATCAACCGTGGCAGCCTTCAGCGCGCGATATCGGCCGAGTGCCATCGGGGGGAGGCCGATCGGGTTGACCACGGTCACATGCCAGTCGCCCAGCGCGGCGAGCGCCTCCATGCTGCGGGCGACAAACGCGCCGAAGCGCGGCGCGGCGGGATTGGGATAGAGAGTGGAGATCGAGAGAACGCGGCGCATCGCCGTCACAGGCGCCGCACAAGCATTTCGGCAACGGCGATCCAGGCCGGATCGTCGATCACCTGCTGCTTCTGCCCGGCGCCCACCGGCAGCACGCCAACCTTGCCGGCCCGCCGGTCGATCAGCCGGCCGAACGCGAAGCGGCCGCCCTTTCGCGGCACCAGCACGTCGCGGTTCACCGCCCTTGCCGCATCCTCCGGCGCGATTTGCCGCAACCAGAGCTGGTCTCCGGCACGGTATTCGCCCGCGCTGGCTTCCACCGACAGCACGACGCGTATGCCGTCTCCGCCCAGTTCGGTGGGCACAATTGCATCTCGGGGTGAGGGAAGAGGGTGCGGCCCATCGGCTGCGAGAGTCGCGACAACCTGGGCCGGCGCATTCGACTCCGACCGGACGAGCGTTTCGGGATCGACGCCCAGCGCGGCGGCAATCCGGTCCATCCAGCGAAGCGAGAGGTTGCGCATGCCGGTTTCGAGCCGGCCGATGGTTTGTGCCGTGGTCGGCGGGGAGCAAGCCCCGGCGAGGTCCGCCAATGTCATGCCCTTGCTTCGGCGGATGTCGCGGATACGGTTGATCACCGCATTCTCCTAACCAGATCGGTTTTCCGCTTTCCTACATGCGTTCCGTTTTGGCAAGCGCATCCGTCAGCCAGGAGAGCACCATTGAAACGCGAACTCGCCGAACGCGAACTCACCGTCGAAGGCCCCGTGCGGTCGGGACCGGCCCGGGCGAAGCGGCGCACAGTCACCGTCAATCTCGCCGAATCGCCGGTCGCATGGCTTCATGCCCGCGGGCATCTGTGCGACCGCCTGTTCGCTGCCGGCGAACGGCTGCGCGCCGACTATGAACGGGCAAACCTTGCGCCGCGCGTGACAATGCTGTGGGAGCCTGTGCGGGTTCGCACGACGGGGGATACCGGCCTGACCCCTGGCGAGCGGCAGCTTGCCGCCAAGCAGCGGTTCGATGGCGCCCTCGCCGCGGCTGGAGCAGGCCTGGCCGATATCCTCTGGCGGGTGGTCTGCGCCGGAGAGACGCTGCCTCACGCGGAACGCGCGATGGAATGGCCGGCGCGCAGCGGCAAGCTGGTGCTCCGCCTTGCGCTTGCGCGCGTCGCCGATTTCTACCGGATTACCTGAGGCCGGTGCGGTCGGCCCGATCGCTCGCGGCCAAGCTGCGTCCCACCCGCACAGTCTGCACTATGAAAATACCGATCAGCAACGTCGCGAGCGCGCCGAACACGATATCGAACAGGTTGAACCCGGCAATGCGGCCAAAGTCGGGGCCGAGCACGCCCATCGTCACCGTCAGCGCGATCAGGATCAGCCGCAGTTCGGTCGGTCCGGCGCCCATGTGGGACAGGGGAAACTCGCCGGCCACTTTCGCCAGCAAGAACGTGTGCACGGCCAGCAGCAGATAGGCCACCACGGCGAACAGCGCGATCTCCACCTGGAGATAGGGACTGATCCCCAGGCCACCCAGGATCAGCAGCGCGGCGAACCCGTCGCAACTGTGGTCGATGAAATACCCGAAACGCGGCCGCTCGATGTGGCGATAGCGCGCGATCGTTCCGTCGAGCGAATCGCCGAACCAGTGGATCGGGTAACCCGCGACTGCCAGGATCAGCCAGGCCGGATGCAGGGTGCTGAGGGCGTATCCGGCACCGATGGCGAGGGCTGCCAGCATCGCCAGCGCCGTCAGCCCGTCAGGCGTGACGCTGGCCGGAAGCCGCGCGCACAGCCACGCGAGCAGGCGCTTCTCGCCGACTGCCAGCACATTGCGCTGGATACGCCGCGGGGTCTGTAACGGGACTGTCATGCGGCTGCATTGCGCTTGCGACGCGGGTCCGCAAGCGAATTCCGGTCAGCCCTCCGCCTGTTCAGCCAGGACGAGCCAGCGTTCCTCGGCCGCATCGCGTTCCGCCCGGGCGGTTTCGATCCCTTTCATCACGCTGGCGAAGCGCGCCGGATCGCGGGCATAGAGGTCGGGGTCGGCCAGGATGTCTTCGCCCTTGGCGATTGCCCTGTCGAGTTCCTCTATCCGGGCGGGAAGCAATTCGAGATCGCGCTGGTCCTTGTAGGTCAGTCGCGGCGCCCGCGAAGGAGCGGGTGGGGTGGGCGGGGCGGGCGCGGAGCGGTCGCCCACCATCTTGGCGGAACCGGCCTTTGCCGCATTGCCGGCCGCCGCCTTGCGCCGTGCCGCCCAATCTTCGTACCCGCCCGCAACCACGTCCACCCGTCCGCTGCCGTCGAGGCCCAGGGTGACCGTGACCGTGCGGTCGAGGAAGTCGCGATCGTGGCTGACGATCAGCACCGTGCCGTCATAATCCGCGATCACTTCCTGCAGCAGGTCCAGCGTTTCGAGATCAAGGTCGTTGGTCGGTTCGTCCAGCACCAGCAGGTTCGAACGCCGGGCAAATTCGCGCGCCAGCAGCAGGCGGCTGCGCTCTCCGCCGGAAAGGGTACCGACCTTGGCATCGACGATGGCGGGATCGAACAGGAATTCCTTGAGGTAACCCTGCACGTGCTTGCGGGCGTCGCCGACGTCGATCCAGTCCCCGCCTTCGGCCAGCACCTCCCGCACGGTTTTCTCCGGCGCCATCAGGCTGCGTTGCTGGTCGATCACGATCCCGGTCAATTTCTGCGAAATGGTGACCGTGCCGCTGTCCGGAGCGAGCGTCCCTGTGAGCAGCCGCAAAAGCGTTGTCTTGCCCGCCCCGTTTGAGCCGACCACGCCGATCCGGTCGCCCCGCTGAATGCGCAAAGAGAATTCTCTTATGATGCGCCGGTCGCCGAAAGACTTGCTGATATTCTCGGCAACGATGACCGACTTGCTCTTGAATTCTCCTTCGTTTGCAAGCTGCAGTTTGGCGGTGCCGGCCGGGTTGATCATCGCGGCGCGGGCCGCGCGCATCTGGTGGAGTTTTTCCAGCCGGCCCTGGTTGCGCTTGCGGCGGGCGGTCACGCCGCGTTCCAGCCAGTGCGCCTCGATCTTCAGCTTGGCGTCCATCCGTTCGGCGTTGCGGGCCTCTTCGGCATAGACCTGTTCCTCCCAGGCCTCGTACCCGCCGAAGCCGACGTCCTTGCGGCGCATCGATCCGCGGTCGAGCCACAGGGTCGCGCTGGTCAGGCGCTTCAGGAACGTGCGGTCGTGGCTGATGACGACGAATGCGCCGGTGAAGCGCTTCAGCCAGTCTTCCAGCCAGTCGATCGCCGCGAGGTCAAGGTGGTTGGTCGGCTCGTCCATCAGCAGCAGGTCAGGGTCCTGCGCCAGGGCGCGGGCGATCGCCGCCCGTCTCCGTTCCCCGCCGCTGGCACCGGCCGTGGCCGTTTCCATGTCGATGCCAAGCTGCCCGGCGATCGCCTCCACCTCGTGCCGCGCCGGCGCATGGCCGCCCGCCAGCGCCCAGTCCAGCAAGGTGGCGTGGCCGGTGAGGTCCGGCTCCTGCTCCAGCAGCACGATACGCGTGCCGGGCTTGACCTTGCGGACGCCGCGATCCGCCTCGATCTGCCCGTCGATCAGGCGGAACAGCGTGGTCTTGCCCGCGCCGTTGCGGCCGATCAGCGCGATCCGGTCGCGCGGTCCGATATGCAGGTCGAGGTCCTGGAACAGCCAGCGGCCGCCCTGTTGCAGGCCGAGCCCTTCCCAGCTCAAGATCGGAGGTTGCGCCATAGGGCGCGGCCGATAGCGGCGCGGCGCTGGCGGAACAACCGCGAACGGCGGATGTTCACCGGTGCGTAAGCGCCGACCCGGCAATCCCAGGCGCAGTCATAACGAGGAGCACATTCCGCATGAACCGTCAGTCACTCGCCATCGCCGCCGCCGCCGCTTCTGCCGCTGTCGCCGTTCCCGCCGCCGCTTCGGGCGCGGAGGTGCAGGTGACGTCGCAGGGCCCGCTGGTCGAACTCTCGGTGACGGAAACGGTGAAGGCGCGGCCCGATATCGCCGAAGTGAGCGCGGGTGTGACGACGCAGGCCCCCACCGCGGTGGAGGCGATGCGTGCCAACGCGCAGGCGATGGACAAGGTCGTCCAGCGGATACGGGCGCTTGGCATCGCGGCCGACGATGTGCAGACCACCGGCATCAACCTTGGCGCGCAGTACGATTATGACCAGACGGCGCAGCGGCAGGTGTTCCGCGGATACCAGGCATCGAACCGCGTCAGCGTGACCCTGCGCGATGTGAAGCGGACCGGCCCGGTCCTCGACGCGCTGGTCGCCGCCGGGGCAACCGACATCGGCGGCCCCAGTTTCTCGATCGACGATGACAGCGCGCCGCGCGCGCAGGCCCGCAAGGCCGCGTTCGACCGGGCCCAGGCCCAGGCCACCGAATACGCGCGCTGGGCGGGCTACACTGGCGTGCGCCTGCTTTCGATCAGCGAGAACGTCAGCCCCGTGCGGCCCATGCCCTACGAGCGCGCGATGGTGGCATCGCAGATGGATGCCAAGGCCACCCCGGTGGAGCCTGGCCTGGTGGGAACGACGGTCAATGTCGCGGTCACGTTCGAAATGACACGCTGAACGGCGCGGCGCGCCGGCATTCACGGGTTGTTCAATGCGGGGCGGCTAGGCACTCTTTCCTCATGAAAGCCATCGTCGCCTCGCTCATCGCCGCCGCGCTCGTCATTCCGGGTGCGCCGGCGCTCGCCCAGCGCAACGAACAGGGCGCCGCGCGCAAGGAAATGCGGGCTGGCAACGTGCTGCCGTTGCGCGAGATCGAAGGGCGGATCCTGCCGCAGATGCGCGGCAGCGAATACCTCGGCCCCGCCTACGATGCGACCGCCATGGCCTATCGCCTGAAGTTCATCCGCGAAGGGCGGGTGACCTATGTCGACGTCGACGCGCGCACCGGCCGGGTGCTGAACGTATCGCGCTGATCGCGGGCGTCCCCGAGCCCTGCGGAAACCGCTGGCTCGGTTGACGCGTTGACCTGTTGCGCCCACATCCTGCGCGACAACTCAACAGGGACCACTCGCCCATGCGCCTACTGATCGTCGAGGACGAGCCGACCCTCGGCAAGCAGCTCAAATCCACGCTGGAGCAGACCGGCTATGCCGTCGATCTCGCCACCGATGGCGAAGATGGGCACTTCATGGGCTCGACCGAGGAATACGATGCCGTGATCCTCGATCTCGGGCTGCCGGAGATCGATGGCCTCACCGTGCTCGGCATGTGGCGCAAGGAGGGGCGCAAGTTCCCGGTGCTTGTGCTGACCGCGCGCGACAGCTGGTCCGACAAGGTCGCCGGGCTCGATGCCGGCGCCGACGATTACCTTGCAAAGCCGTTCCAGACGGAGGAGCTGATTGCCCGCCTGCGCGCCCTGATCCGCCGGGCGAGCGGCAACACCTCGAGCGAGCTGACCGCGGGCCCCGTCCGCCTCGACACCCGTTCGGGCCGCGTCACCCTGTCGGGGGAGCCGGTGAAGCTGACCGCACAGGAATACAAGCTGCTGAGCTACCTGATGCACCACAAGGGCAAGGTCGTCAGCCGCACCGAACTGATCGAACATATCTACGATCAGGATTTCGACCGTGATTCCAACACGATCGAGGTTTTCGTCACCCGCATTCGCAAGAAGCTGGGTGCAGATGTCATAACGACCATCCGTGGCCTCGGTTACAGCCTCGACGATCCCGACGAACAGCCCCGCGCCAACTGACGCCGCGATGGCGTCTGGTCCCGCCGGAGCGCAGGCCGATCCGGTGAGCGCGGAAGCAAAAGGCTCGCCGCACACCGGCAGCCTGTCGCGCCGGATGATGGTGATCGCCTTCGGGTGGATCGCAATCCTGCTGCTGGCCGGAGGGTTCGCGCTCGATCGCACGCTGACGAAGCAGATCGAGAACAGCTTCGACGAACAGCTCGAATATCTTCTGAACGCGATGCTGGTTTCCGCCGAGATCGGGCCGGACGGCGAAATCTATTTCAACCGCACCATCGGCGAACCGCGCTTCCTGGAACCCAACAGCGGGCTCTATTTCCAGATCAGCGCGCCCGGGCGGGAAGGGTATCCGTCACGATCGCTGTGGGACAAGACCTTGCGCGTCCAGGGGAACCATCTCGATTCGCAGGCGCACTTCTACAACAGCGAACAGTTTCCGGAGGAACCGCTGCGCGTCGTCGAACGGTCGGTGACGCTGCCTTACAGCGACAGCCGCTGGACGTTCGTGGTGGCATCGGCCCGCGTTCAGCTGGACGAGCAGATCGCCCGCATCCGCTGGATCCTGGGGTGGAGCTTCGCGGTCCTTGGCCTCGGCCTGTTCGCGATGGCCATGTTGCAGACGTGGTACGGCCTGGGCCCGCTGCGCCGCGTGCGACTGGCCATCCAGCACATGCGCGCCGGCGGCGCCAACCGCGTGACCGACCCCCTGCCGCTGGAAGTGCAACCGCTGGTGGAGGAGCTCAACGGCTTGCTCGCCCATTCGGAACGCCAGGCGGAAGAGGCGCGCACCCACGCCGGCAACCTGGCCCACGCGCTGAAGACCCCGCTCACCGTGATCAACAACGCCGCCACCGCGCGGGCAGAGGACCTGTCTGAAACGGTGATCCGCGAGGCCGGCACCATGCGGCGGCACGTGGACCATCACCTTGCGCGCGCCCGCGCCGTGGGGCGGCGCGCGGTGGGCCATGCCCAGACGCCCGTTTGCGAAAGCGCGGAGGCGGTGCGCCGGGCGGTGGAGCGGCTCTATCCCGAAGTGCGCTTCGATCTCGACGGCAACCGCGACGCGATCGTCGCCATCGAGCGGCAGGACCTCGACGAAATCCTCGGCAACCTCATCGAAAACGCGGCCAAATACGGCGGCGGCAGCGTGTTCGTGACCGTGGATGCGGAGCCTGACGCGCGCAACTGCGTGATCTGGGTGGAGGATGACGGGGCCGGCATTCCGGAGACGGAGCGCATCCGCATCTTCGACCGCGGCGCGCGGCTCGACACGGGAAAGCCCGGCACCGGCCTTGGCCTCGCCATCGTGCGCGACGTGGCGGAAATCTATGGCGGCGGTGTCACGCTGGGCGAAAGCGACGATCTGGGCGGCCTGATGGTCCGCCTGATACTGCCGCGGCCGGGCGGGGGGCGCCCGGGCTGATCTGTCAGCCGTCGCGCGCGCGTTCGTGGTGGCGGATGACTTCGTCGATCACGAAGCGGATGAACTTCTCGCTGAATTCGGGATCGAGCTGCGCGTCTTCTGCCAGCGCGCGAAGGCGGGCGATCTGTTCGGTCTCGCGCGCCGGGTCTGCCGGCGGCAGGTGCGCGTCCGCCTTGTAGGCGCCCACCGCCTGCGTGATCCGGAACCGTTCGGCAAGGATGTGGATCAGCGCGGCATCGAAGTTGTCGATGCTCTTGCGATAGGCGGCGAGGACGGGATCGGTGGTTTCGGTCATGCGCGGCGCGACACGATAGCGGCGATTCGCCGCTTGCCAAGCTCCCGCTTGCCGCCCAAATGCCCGGCATGAGCGCCGAGATCGTTCCGCTGAAGCGCCCCGGCGCGCCCGTGCCTTCGCTCGACCCGATGCTGGAGCTGACCGCCCCCGGCATGAACGCGGTGAACGCGGTGATCCTCGACCGCATGCAGTCGAAGATTCCGCTGATCCCCGCGCTCGCCGGCCATCTCATTTCGGGCGGCGGCAAGCGGTTGCGGCCGATGCTGACCCTCGCGGGCGCGGAAGTCGTCGGGTACAACGGCACGCGCCATCACAAGCTGGCCGCCGCGGTCGAGTTCATCCACACGGCGACCTTGCTGCATGACGACGTGGTGGACGGTAGCGACTTGCGCCGCGGCAAGGCGGCGGCGAACATCGTGTTCGGCAACCCGGCGACCGTGCTCGTGGGTGACTTCCTGTTCAGCCGCGCGTTCGAGCTGATGGTGGAGGACGGCAGCCTCAAGGTTCTGAAGATCCTCTCCAACGCCAGCGCCGTGATCGCGGAAGGGGAGGTCGACCAGCTCACCGCCCAGCGCCAGATCGAGACGAGCGAGGAACGCTATCTTTCGATCATCGGCGCCAAGACCGCCGCCCTGTTCGCTGCGGCCAGCCGGATTTCCGCGGTCGTGGCGGAATGCGACGAGCGGCGGGAGCAGGCGCTCGACGATTACGGCCGCAACCTCGGCATCGCCTTCCAGCTGGTCGACGACGCGATCGACTACGATTCGGATGCGAGCACGATGGGCAAGGCGCGGGGCGACGACTTCCGCGAAGGCAAGATGACCTTGCCGGTGATCCTCGCCTACGCCCGCGGCAGCGAGAGCGAGCGCAAGTTCTGGCAGGCGGCTATCTCCGGCCATCTCGCCGGTGACGACGCACTTGCGGAAGCAACCCGCCTGATCGCGCATCACGGCGCGCTCGACGCCACGCGGGACCGGGCGCGCCACTTCGCCGCGCGTGCCGCCGATGCGCTGGCGATCTTCCCCGACAGCGCGGCGCGCCAGGCGATGGAGGAAGCCGCGCGTTTCGCCGTCGCGCGCGGGTATTGATCCCTCCGGTCGGAGCCCTGCTGCACCGGGCCCGCGCCCGATGAGCGACCTTCCCATCCATGCCGTGCTGCCCGATCTTCGCGCCGCCCTGCGCGCGGCGACGGGCGCGGTTCTGATCGCGCCGCCGGGTGCGGGCAAGACCACCGTGGTCGCGCCGGCGCTCCTAGCCGAACCGTGGTGCACCGGCCAGATCATCGTCACCTCGCCCCGCCGGGTCGCCGCGCGCGCGGCTGCCGAACGCATGGCGGAGCTGCTGGGCGAGAAGCCGGGTGAAACGGTCGGCTACCTGACCCGGATGGACAGCCGCCAGTCGGCCCGCACCCGCGTGCTGGTGGTGACGGAGGCGATCCTGGTCAACCAGCTGCTCGACGATCCGGAACTTGCCGGGGTGTCGGCCATCCTGTTCGACGAGGCGCACGAGCGGCACCTCGATGGCGACCTCGGCCTGGCGCTGGCGCTGGAGGCGCAAGGGGTGCTGCGCGAGGACCTGCGTCTGCTGGTCATGTCCGCGACCATCGACGGGGCGCGGTTTGCCCGGCTGCTGGGTGCGGACGCTCCCGTCATCGAAAGCGCGGGTGCGGCGTTTCCACTTGAAATCAGGTGGTTGGGCGCAGATGCTGACAAGCGGTTCGAAGATGCGATGGCCGCGGCAATCGTCACCGCCTGGCGCGAACAGGCGGGCAACGTGCTCGGCTTCCTGCCGGGCGTGGGCGAGATCGAGCGCGTGCGCGAGCGGCTGGCCGAACGGTTGCCGGATGCGCTGGTGCTGCCGCTGCACGGGCAGGTGGAGCCGGCGGGACAGCGTGCCGCGATCCGCCGCGATCCGGCCGGGCGGCGACGAATCGTGCTGGCGACGGCCATCGCGGAAACCTCCCTGACGCTCGATGGCGTGTCGGTGGTGGTGGACAGCGGCCGCGCCCGCCGGGCGGAATTCGACAAGGCGGCCGGGACCACGCATCTCGTCACCGGGCGCGCCAGCCAGGCGGCCGCGGCGCAGCGGGCTGGGCGCGCCGCGCGTCAGGGGCCCGGCGTCGCCTATCGTCTGTGGGAGGAAGCCGCGCACCCCGGCCGCCCGCCGTTCGACCCACCGGAAATGCTCACCGCCGACCTCGCGCCGCTGGTCCTGGCGCTGGCGCAGTGGGGCGCGGGCGATCCGGCTGCACTGGCCTGGCTCGATCCGCCGCCCGCCGCCGCGCTGGCCGCCGCACGATCCCGTCTGGCAGGGCTCGGCGCGCTTGACGGCGAAGGGCGGATCGCGGACCGGGGCCGGGCGCTCGCTGCCCTGCCACTGGGTCCGGCGCACGCTGCGATGGTGCTGCGCGGGGCGGAACTGGGCGCGTCGGAGATCGCGGCGCGCATCGGCCTGCTGCTGCAGGAACGCGGCCTGGGCGGGCGGGGCGAGGATATAGCGCACCGCCTGCAGCGCTGGTCTGCCGACCGCTCCCCCCGCGCTGAGGCAAGCCGCAAGCTGGCGGCAGGATGGGCGCGGAAAGCCGAACGGCTGGCCGAGCGAGAACCAGGCGCCCGTGCCGCTGTGCCGCCCGCTGTCCTGCTGCTCGCCGGCCTTCCCGACAACTTGGCGCGGCGGCGGGATGCCTCGGGTGAACACTGGCTCTCGGCTGGCGGGCGCGGCTACCTGCTCGACCCCGCCAGCCCTCTGGCGCGGGCGGAATGGCTGGCAATCGGCGACGCGCAAGGAGCCGCCAAGGGCGCACGCATCACCGCCGCGCTGCCGCTAGACACCGCGGAGGTGGAACGCTGGCTCGCCGACCGGATCGAACGGCGCAGCGTGCTCAACTGGACGGGCAACCGGATCGAGGCGCGGCTGGAGCGGCGGATCGGCGCGATCACGCTCGCCAGCGGCCCCGACCCTGCGCCCGACCCAGACGCGGTGAGTGCGCTGCTTGTGGACAAGGCACTGGAAAACCTGTCGACGATCGTGCCGCAAGCACTCCTCGCCCGGGCGCGGTTCGCGGGGATCGAAGCGCTCTGCGAAGAGTCGCTGCGCGCATCGACGGCGCTCTGGCTCCGGCCTCTCCTGGACGGTCGCCGCGATCTCGATGTGCCGGGGAGCAGGGTGGCGGACGCGATTCTCGGCCTGCTTGACTGGCATCAGCGCCAGCGCCTCGACACCCTGGCCCCGCGCGAATTCGTCAGCCCCGCCGGCACGCGCCACGCGATCGATTACGCCGGTGATGATGCCCCCAGCGTGGAGGTCCGCGTGCAGGCGCTGTTCGGGCTGGATGCCCATCCGATGATCGGCGCCACGCCGCTCCTGCTAAAGCTGACCAGCCCGGCCGGCCGGCCGCTGCAGTCCACGCGCGACTTGTCCGGGTTCTGGCGGGGAAGCTGGAAGGATGTGCAGCGCGACATGAAGGGCCGGTATCCCCGGCACCGCTGGCCCGACGCGCCGTGGACCGAAAAGCCCAGCCTCAAGACGAAGAACGCCTTCCAACGTGCGCCAAGCTGAATTAGGGCAGGGGCATTATGGCCGCACGCATCTATCAACGCCCGAAGAACGCCATGCAGTCCGGCAAGGCGCTCACCGACCAGTGGATCCTGGAATTCGAGCAGACGGAGGCGCGCGTGCCCGATCCGCTGATGGGGTGGACCGGCAGCGGCGACACGCAGGCGCAAGTCGTGCTGAAATTCGCGACGTGCGCCGAAGCACAGGATTACGCCGCCCGGCACGGCATCACGGCCCGCATCCACGCAACGCCGCCCAAACGGCTGAAATTGCAGGCCTACGCGGACAACTTCCGCTAGGGCGGCTCAGGCGTTGCCGTTGCGGCGGCGCGTTTCCCAACCTTTCCTGGCGGCGGCGGAACGGTCCGAATCGCGTCGGCCCGAACCGGATTGCTTGCCGCCGCCGTCCTGCTTGTTCACCGTCGCCCAGGCGCGCCGCTCGGCTTCGGAACTGGAGACGCCGCGTTTTTCGTAGCTTTCCTCGATATGTTCCGCCTTGCGCTTCTGCTTGTCGGTATATGCGTCCTTGTCGCCCTGGGGCATGTTCGCTCTCCTTGCGCCATCCACCGGCAAACGCACGGCGTCGCAGCCGGTTGCATTCGGGACTGCTGTTCGCCATATGCGCGGCCGGGAGTCGGTCGGACGCTTGCGTCCGCCAACCTGGTCAGGTCCGGAAGGAAGCAGCCACAACGGGTTGCGGCGGGTCGGCCGGCTCCTCCTTTCTTTCCATGACA
This sequence comes from Tsuneonella aeria, assembly GCF_009827495.1. Taxonomy (NCBI): domain Bacteria; kingdom Pseudomonadati; phylum Pseudomonadota; class Alphaproteobacteria; order Sphingomonadales; family Erythrobacteraceae; genus Tsuneonella; species Tsuneonella aeria. Next base: position 879,646 of record NZ_WTZA01000001.1, on the reverse strand, counting down.
TTCCGCCCCCCAGCCCCTAGTTTCCGCGCATGAGCGATTCCGGGGACATGTTCGGCGATACCCCTCCCGAAAAACCGGCCGAAGGCGACGCTGCCGATGCGCGGCCGACGGCTGCCGAGCTGGAAGCCGCCGGGCAGAATTCGATGTTCGGCGATTTGGCACCCGCGCCTGGGCCTGCACCGGCACCGGCCGATCCGGCAGCGCCCGCGCTTGCGCCATCGTCGCCCGAGCCGGCCGAGGCAGCGCGCCCATCCCGGCCCGAGGCCAGCCAGCCCTATCGCGTGCTGGCCCGGAAGTACCGCCCGCAGACCTTCAGCGAGCTGATCGGGCAGGAACCCATGGTTCGCACGCTGGCCAATGCGATCAAGCGCGACCGGCTGGCCCATGCGTTCCTGATGACCGGGGTGCGCGGGGTGGGCAAGACGTCCACCGCGCGGCTGATCGCCAAGGCGCTCAACTGCATCGGACCGGACGGGCAGGGCGGCCCGACGATCGACCCGTGCGGCACGTGCGAACCCTGCCGCGCGATCGCTGAGGGGCGCCATATCGACGTGATCGAGATGGACGCCGCCAGCCATACCGGGATCAACGACATTCGCGAGATCATCGAAGCGGTGCGCTATGCCGCGGTGTCGGCGCGCTACAAGATCTACATCATCGACGAAGTGCACATGCTGTCGACGCCTGCCTTCAACGGGCTTCTGAAGACGCTGGAAGAGCCGCCCGCCCATGTGAAGTTCCTGTTCGCCACGACCGAGGTGGACAAGCTGCCCGTGACGGTCCTCAGCCGCACCCAACGCTTCGACTTGCGGCGCATCTCGCCCGAGATGCTCCAGCAGCATTTCGCCAGCGTGTGCCGGCAGGAGGGCGTGGGCGCCGAGGACGAGGCGCTGCACCTGATCGCCGCCGCGGCCGAAGGGTCGGTGCGCGATGGCCTGTCGATCCTCGACCAGGCAATCGCCCATGCCGATCTGGATCTGGACGGGCCGGAACAGGCGCCGCAGGTGACCGCCAGCCGCGTGCGCGACATGCTCGGCCTTGCGGACAAGGGCGCGCAGCGGCGCCTGTTCGCCTGTCTTCTGGAAGGGGACGCCAAGGGTCTCCTGGCCGCGCTCGACGATCAGTACGCGCTGGGTGTCGAGCCGCTCGCCCTGATGCGCACGCTGCTGGAGCTCACCAATCGCATCACCGTTGCGCAAGTCGGCGGCAGCGGCGCCGACGCGCCGACGGCGGAGGAGCGTGCGGTGATCGATGGCTGGACCGGACAGCTTTCGCCCGGGCAGCTGCATCGGCTGTGGCAGTTGCTGCTCAAAGGGTACGACGAAGTGCGCAGCGCGCCGGACCCGCTGGTCGCGGCGCAGATGGCCTTGCTGCGGACACTGCACGCCGCGGACCTGCCGGATCCCGGCACGCTGGCGAAGACGCTGGAGGACATGGCAGCGCGTGCCGCCGCCAACCCCGCACCTTCGGTGGCCGGTGCCGATGCCCCAGCGCCGGCAGCGCGCGCCATCGAATGGGCGGACCTTGTGCGCGATCTGGAGCAGCAATCCGGCCAGCTTCACCTCGCGTCCCGTTTGCGGATGCAGGTGCGCCCCGTGTCCGTGGCGCACGGAACGCTTACTTACGAGCAGGCGCCCGGCTTCGGCGACGATCTCGCGTCGGATATCCGGCAAGGCCTGTTCGAACTGACGGGCGAACGCTGGCAGGTCGAGCGGGTCGAGACAGGCGGCGCCCCTTCGCTGTATGAAATCGAGCAGGCCGAGCAGGCCGCCGCCGAAGAGCGCCTGCGAGCCCACCCGCTGGTCGAGGCGACACTCGCCGCTTTTCCCGACGCCGTGATGCTGTCCGAAGAGGACGACGCCGGCGCACCACCATGGAGCAGACGCGCATGAAATCGATGGAAGAAATGCTCGCCGCCGCGCAAAAGGCGGCCGAAACGATCCAGCAGCAGATGGGCGATGCCCAGGCGAAGCTCGATGCGCTGGAGGTGGAAGGCGTCGCCGGCGGCGGGCTCGTCAAGATCCGCTGCACCGCCAAGGGGCGGATCCTTGGCGTGTCGATCGACGACAGCCTGATCGTGCCCGATGACAAGCAGATGCTGGAAGACCTCATCACCGCCGCGTTCAACGACGCGCGGGGGAAAGCCGACCGAGTCGCGAACGACGAGATGCAGAAAATCCAGTCGGGCATGGGCCTGCCGCCGGGCTTCAATATTCCCGGCCTCGGCTAGGCAGCGGTCTTTACGCGGCGGCGCCGCGTGGCCGCGACCGCCGTTCGCCCTCGGCGAAGCGGCCGCCGGCCTGTTCCAGTAACTGGTGCACGGTGGCGATGTCCACGTGACTCGCCGCGGGATCGACGGACACGAACACCTTGCCGCGGGTGACGGCTGCCTCGTAATAATCGACCGCCCGGTCCTCCACGTCGAGGTCCGTCAGCATTCGCGCAAACGCGCCCCCGGTCGCCCCCATGGCACCGCCGAAGGCGCCCATGACCGCGGCCGCCTGCGCCGCGATTGCGCCGCCGGCTGCGATCAGGCCCACGCCGGGTATGGTCAGCAGCGTCACGCCGAAGATCGCGCCGGCCAGCCCGCCGCCCGCGCTCGCCGCCGCGACGCTCAGCCGCGAATGGCCGCGCGGTTCGTCGGGGTTCGATTCCAGGTACTGGCCAGCGCGCCACAGCAGGGAGATTGCCCGGGCGCTCACGCCGGATGCGGTCAGCTGCCGGAAGGCGCGCTCGGCCGCTTCGGGCCTTTCGAAGATCGCCGTGACCTCCTGCCGCCGCTTGCATTTCTCGACCGCGAACGCCTGGGAAAAACAGCGGGCGAATTCGTCCCGCGCGGCGGCCTCGTCGAACGTGAGCCGCAGGCCCGCCTCCCGGTGCAGCTTCGACACGCTGGGCGAGGCACCGCCGCGAAAGAGCGTCCGCAGCAGCATCTGCACCGTGGTGGGGCGAAGCTCCTGGTCGGTCCCGCGATTGATCCAGGTAAGGCGCCGGGGGCGGGGATGGCCTGTGCGCAGATGATTGAGCGCGGCGAGATCTTCCGCGCGCACCACGAAACTCGCAAGGCGGTCAACCTCCTGCGTCATCGCGGTGGCATATGACAACCGGTTGGGCTTGGCTTGAAGGAAATCGACATTAGGCGCCCGCGTGCCGCAGCGGCACGGATGTGTATAAGTATGGTTACCGAGGCCGACCGCGGAATCCGTTACGATTATCCTGCGATCCATCGCGGGGGCAACGAACGGAGTGGACAATCGTGATGCGCCTTCACCGCAGCGTTCCCGGGATCATCGCGCTGGCGATCACCGCCCCTGCCCAGGCCGGCACCACAAGCGGGACGATCGCGGTCTCGCTGACTGTTGAGCCGACGTGTCATGTCACCGCGCGGCCGATGCCGTTCGTGTGGCGCGCGGGCTTTCCCAGCCATGCACAGACCGGCGATCGAACCCGGCGAATATCGCGACACCCTGACCGTGACCGTCACGTTCTGATCGAGAAGGCCACGCGCCCCTGTTGCGCCACCCGGCGCCAACTCCCATATCCGCCGGCAATGGACGGATACGTGAAATGAATCAGATTTTCCCCCTTCTCCCCTTGCGCGACATCGTGGTCTTCCCGGGCCAGGTCGTCTCCATCTTCGTCGGCCGCGAGAAGTCGGTCGCGGCGCTGGAATCGGCGATGGGCGGCGACAAGGACGTGTTCCTGGTCGCCCAGCTCGATCCCGCGTGCGAAGACCCGGTGCAGGAAGACCTGTACCAAACCGGCGTTGTGGCGCAGGTCCTGCAACTGCTGAAAATGCCCGATGGAACCGTGCGCCTGCTTGTCGAAGGCGGCCAGCGCGGGGAACTGAAGAGCATGCGGGCGGAAGGCGGCTTCCTGGTGGCCGACGTGGAAACGCGCGCGCCCGACACGGCCTCCGGCAGCGAAGTCGTCGCGACGATGCGCCACGTGGTCGAACAATTCGGCGAATATGCGAAGCTGAACAAGAAGCTCGGCGAAGGCGCGGGCAACGATCTCGGCGAGATCGACGACGCGGGCGAGCTTGCCGACACGATTGCCGCTGCCATCACCGCGAAAGTGGGCGAGAAGCAGGCGCTGCTGGGCGAGCGCGATCCGTTGAAGCGCCTCGAACGTATCATGGCGATCATGGACGGCGAGCTGTCGGTCCTGCAGGTGGAACGCAGGATCCGCGGCCGCGTGAAGCGCCAGATGGAAAAGACCCAGCGCGAATATTATCTCAACGAACAGCTGAAGGCGATCCAGAACGAGCTGGGCGGCGGCGACGGCGAGGATGGCGACGAGATCGCCGAACTCACCGAGAAGATCGCCAAGCTGAAGCTCAGCAAGGAAGCCCGCGCCAAGGCCGAAGGCGAGTTGAAGAAGCTCAAAACCATGCAGCCGATGAGTGCGGAAGCCACCGTCATCCGCAATTACCTCGACGTCCTCCTGGGCCTGCCCTGGGGCAAGAAGTCGAAGGTGAAGAAGAATATCGCCGAAGCGCAGGCGGTGCTGGACCAGGACCACTACGCCCTTGAAAAGGTGAAGGACCGGATCGTCGAATACTTGGCGGTGCAGGCGCGCACCAACAAGCTGAAGGGCCCGATCCTGTGCCTCGTCGGCCCGCCGGGCGTGGGCAAGACGTCGCTCGGCAAGTCGATCGCCAAGGCGACCGGGCGTGAATTCGTGCGCCAGTCGCTGGGCGGCGTACGCGACGAGGCGGAGATCCGCGGCCACCGGCGGACCTATATCGGTTCGCTGCCGGGCAAGATCGTTTCCAACCTGAAAAAGGCCGGGACCAGCAACCCCCTGTTCCTGCTCGACGAGATCGACAAGCTCGGCCAGGATTTTCGCGGGGACCCCGCTTCGGCCCTGCTCGAAGTGCTGGACCCGGAACAGAACAACAAGTTCCAGGATCACTATCTCGAGCTCGATCTCGACCTCAGCGACATCATGTTCGTGACCACCGCGAACAGCCTGAACCTGCCGCAGCCGCTGCTGGACCGGATGGAGATCATCCGCCTGGAAGGCTACACCGAGGACGAGAAGGTCGAGATCGCGCAGCGCCATCTGGTCGCCAAGCAGGTGGAGGCGCATGGCCTGAAGGACGGCGAATTCGTCGTCACCGAAGACGCGCTGCGCGACCTCATCCGCTATTACACGCGGGAGGCCGGCGTCCGCACGCTGGAGCGCGAGATCGCGCGGCTTGCGCGCAAGTCCCTGCGGCGGATCCTCGAGAACAAGGATACCAGCGTGACCATCACGCCGGAAAACCTCGGCGACTTCGCGGGCGTGCGCAAGTTCAAGCACGGGGTAAGCGAGGACGAAGCGCAAGTGGGCGCGGTGACCGGGCTTGCCTGGACCGAAGTCGGCGGCGAACTGCTCACCATCGAAAGCGTCACCACGCCCGGCAAGGGTGAGGCCAAGACCACGGGCAAGCTGGGCGACGTGATGAACGAGAGCGTGGCGGCGGCCTTCAGCTTCGTGAAGGCGCGGGCGCCGGCATACGGTATCAACCCGCGGCTGTTCCAGCGCAAGAACATCCACATCCACCTGCCCGAAGGGGCCGTGCCCAAGGACGGGCCGAGCGCGGGCGTGGGCATGGTCACCTCGATCGTGTCGACGCTCACCGGCGTCGCGGTGCGTCCCGACGTGGCGATGACCGGGGAAGTCACCCTCCGCGGCCGCGTGCTGGCAATCGGCGGCCTCAAGGAAAAGCTGCTCGCCGCGCTGCGGGGCGGCATCAAGACGGTGCTGATCCCGGAAGAGAACGTGAAGGACCTGGTGGAAATTCCCCAGACCATTCGCGACGGGTTGCAGATCGTGCCGGTCAGCCATGTAGACCAGGTGCTGGAACATGCACTGGTCGCACCGCTCAGTGCCATCGAGTGGAGCGAAGCGGACGATCTCGCCAGCCAACCCCTGCCGCCCCAACATGGCGAGGGCGCGCGCGCGCATTGACCATGCGGCCGGGCGATCCCTGCCGCGCGATCGCCTCGTCGCCCGTGTGTCTCATTTCCGCGCACCGGCGCGCGTTCCCGTGTGACAAGCCCGATTTCGCTTTGACTTGATAGCCAAAACGCTCTCAAACTCCCGGCCTTTGGCGGCGCCGAATCCTGTCGGTTCGCCGCTTCATCGCTGTCGCTTTCGCAAGGGGGATTGAATGAACAAGAACGACCTCATCGGGTCAGTCGCCGAAGCTGCCGGGCTTTCCAGGAGCGACGCCGCCAGCGCGGTAGAGGGCGTGTTCGATGCAATTACCAATGCACTGAAGAACGGCGACGAAGTGCGTCTGGTCGGATTCGGAACGTTCACCGTAGCGCGCCGCAAGGCTTCCACGGGGCGCAACCCGCGCACCGGTGAACCGATGAAGATCAATGCCTCCAATCAGCCCAAGTTCAAGGCCGGGAAGCTCCTCAAGGATTCGGTGAATTGAACGATCAGCGCGTGGCGATCGCGTAGAGCGCGATCGCCGCTGCGTTGGAGACATTAAGGCTCTCCATCGCCTCCGCGATCGGGAGCCGTGCCAGCGAATCGCAATGGGACGCCACGTTGTGGCGCATGCCTTCGCCTTCAGCGCCCAGGACCAGCGCGACCTTGCCCGCGGGCAGAGCTTCGGCCAGCGTCGCTTCCGCTTCTCCGGCGAGGCCGATGCGCCAGTAACCGGCCTCGGCCAGATCCTCCATCGCGCGGGCGAGGTTCACCACGCGGACCCACGGCACGATTTCCAGCGCACCGCTGGCCGACTTCGCGACTGTGCCCGACTCGGGCGGCGCGTGGCGATCCTGTGTTACGATCGCGGCCGCGCCGAATGCGGCGGCCGACCGCAGGATGGCACCCACATTGTGCGGGTCGGTGACTTGGTCGAGCACGAGCACGGGCCCGTCATCCTCGATCGCCTCGTCAAGGAAGACATCCTCCAGCGGCGCGCATTCGAGCACCAGGCCCTGGTGCGGCGCATCGCGCGCGACCAGGCGTGCCAGGTCGGCCGGATCGGCCCATTCCACGGGGAAATCAGAAGGGAGTTCACCATCGAGCGACGCCACCCCTTCGCGCGTCGCCCACAGCTTGCGGTGAACGCGCTGCGGGTTCTTCAGCGCCGCTTCGACGGCGTGGCGCCCCCACAAGCGCACTTGCCCCGCGCCTGCCCGGCCGCTGCCGCGACCGCCCTGCATCCGGCCCGCGCGGCCGCGCATCGCCTTCTTCTTTTCACCTTTGGCCATGTGCGGGCCTGTGCCAGCGGGGCCATTGACAGGCAAGCGCCGCTTCGCCATTGCGCGCTCCTCTCGGCCGGCCGACCCTGTAGCAGGGGTCATCTCTTAAAAAGAAGCGGCAGGCCCTGTGTGGACAGGTGGCCGAGTGGTTAAAGGCAGCAGACTGTAAATCTGCCCGTGCAAGCGTACGCTGGTTCGAATCCAGCCCTGTCCACCACCTTTTTGCCTGAGGCGCCAAAGGCGTCCGGGTGGATCGACATGCATCTGGGGGGATGGATGAACAAGCGAATGCCGATGTCGCCGGAGGCTCGCGCGAAGGCTGCCGCAGCGCGGCGTAAACGCCTCCTGATCACGAAAGTGCTGCTCGTCATCGCGGGCGGTCTGGTGATCGGAATGTGGGCTTACCTGTTTCTCGGCAAGTGATCCGATGCTTGCGGCACGGGCGTCGCGGGCCTAACCCGCGGCGATGAACGCGTCACACCGCCCGGTCATATCGGCGACCGGCCTCTACACGCCGCCGGAATCGATCACCAATGCCGAGCTGGTCGCCAGCTTCAACGCCTATGTCGAGCGGTATAACGCCGACCATGCGCAGGCGATTGCCGCGGGCACGGTTGCAGCGCTTCAGCCCAGTTCCACCGAGTTCATCGAGAAGGCGAGCGGCATCAAGTCGCGCCATGTGATCGAAAAGGCGGGCGTCCTTGATCCCGCCGTCATGCGCCCCTGCATCCCCGAGCGTGGGAATGACGAGCTTTCCGTCATGGCGGAAATCGGCGTCGCGGCCGCGCGCCAGGCGCTGGCGAATGCCGGGCGCGAGGCGAGCGACGTGGACGCCGTGCTTTGCGCCGCTTCCAATATGCAGCGCGCCTATCCTGCGATGGCCATCGAGATCCAGCAGGCGCTGGCCATAGAGGGTTTCGCATTCGACATGAACGTCGCGTGCTCTTCCGCCACGTTCGGAATCCAGACCGCGGCGGATTATATCCGCGCCGGCCACGCCCGGTCCGTGCTGGTCGTCAGCCCCGAAGTGACGAGCGGCCATCTCAACTGGCGCGACCGCGACAGTCATTTCATTTTCGGCGACGTTGCCACGGCCGTGCTGGTGGAGGACGCCGGAATCGCCCCGGTCTGTCACTGGGACATTCTGGGCACGAGGCTGAAGACCGTGTTTTCCAACAACATCCGCAATAATTTCGGCTTCCTCAACCGTGCGGCGCCTGAGGGCGAGGGCCTGGCCGACAAGCTTTTTGTCCAGGAAGGGCGCAAGGTGTTCAAGGAAGTGGTGCCGATGGTCTCGGCCCTGATTCTCGAGGAATCCGCGCGGCTCGGGCTCGATCCGCAGGCGTTGCGCCGGCTGTGGCTGCACCAGGCCAACGCCGGGATGAACCGCCTGATCGCGGAGCGTGTGCTGGGGCACGAAGCGTCTGAGGATGAAAGCCCCACCGTGCTCGACACATATGCCAACACCTCGAGCGCCGGATCGGTGATCGCCTTTCACAAGCACAACCGTGACCTTTCCGGCGGGGATACCGGGGTGATCTGCAGCTTCGGTGCCGGATACTCCGTGGGCGCGGTGTTCGTGCGGCGGGCCGCCTAGAAGGCGGCGGTTTCGCTTGTGACAATCCGGCGCACGCCGTAAGCCCGCCTCCATGCCCGGAGAAATTCTCGACAACAGGGGCCGGGGCGCGTCGCAATGGCACTGGCCCTCGGTCCACCCGGAAGGCCGCAAGTTCGCGCTCATGGTCGGGGTCGCAAGTCTCGTGACCGCGTTGCTCGCCTGGGAAACGATCGCCTGGCCCCTCGCATTCCTGACACTCGGGGTGGCAGCGTTCTTCCGTGATCCCGAACGCGTCGTCCCGCAGGACGATCGGGCGATCCTTTCGCCCGCGGATGGCACCGTCACCCTGATCCGGCGCATGGCGCCGCCTGCCGAACTGATCGTGGACGACGGTACGTCCGGACGCGGACTGCCGGCGGGCGAAGTGACGCGCGTTTCGATCTTCATGTCGGTGTTCGACGTGCACATCAATCGCGCGCCCGTGGGCGGCACGGTGCGGCGCGTGGTCTATATCCCCGGCAAGTTCATGAACGCCGACCTCGACAAGGCGAGCGACGACAACGAGCGGCAGCATCTGCTGATCGAGCGGAACGACGGTACCCAGGTCGGCTTCACCCAGATCGCCGGTCTTGTCGCGCGGCGGATCGTGCCGTTCGTGAAGCCGGGCGACATGGTCGCGGCTGGGCAGCGCGTGGGCCTGATCCGGTTCGGAAGCAGGGTGGACGTCTATCTGCCGGCAGGCACGGACGCGAGGGTCGTGACCGGACAGACCGTTGTCGCAGGCGAGACGATCCTCGCTGAAATCGGGACGCAGCAATTGATCGAAGGGGTCAACCAATGATCGAGGGGAGACCGCGCATTGGGCCCAAGGCGGCCGAGGACGAAACGCCGCTCCCGCCGCGCGGCAGCGGCCAGCGCGGGCTGGCGATGCGGGCGGTGGTACCCAACGCGATCACGGCGGCGGCGCTCTGTTCCGGGCTCACCGGCATCCGCTTCGGCATTTCGGGCATGTGGGCCGAAGCGGTCCTGGCGATCATCCTGGCCGGGGTGCTCGACGGTATCGACGGCCGCATTGCCCGCCTGCTGAAGGCGCAGTCCCGCTTCGGTGCAGAGCTGGACAGCCTGGCCGATTCGCTCAGCTTCGGGACGGCGCCGGCGCTGATCCTGTTTCTCTGGTCGCTCAGCGACATGACGCGCCTGGGCTGGTTTGCAGCCCTTGCATTTGCCGTGTGCGGCGCGTTGCGCCTTGCACGATTCAACGCGCAGATCGACGTGACGGACCAGCCGCACAAGTCCGCCGGATTCCTCACCGGGGTCCCCGCCCCGGTGGGGGCCGGTCTTGCCATGCTGCCGATCTACCTGTGGATGGCGACGGGAGAGCCGATCTTCCGCGATCCCCGACTGGTGGCGCCGTGGACCGCGCTGATGGCGTTCCTGATGATATCGAACATCGCGACGTTGAGCTGGACCCTGATGCGCCCCCGGCGTGCGGTGCGGCTCGGCGTAATCGCGGTAGTGGGGATGATCTTCGCGGCGCTCCTGCTGGAGCCGTGGTGGACGCTTGCGGCGATCTGCATCGGTTATTTGGCGCTGATCCCCTACGCCTGGGCGCGGTATGCGCGGGTCAGGCGACAGCGCGCAGCCGTTCCGGTGAGCGCGCACCTTGGCGCTGACGCCGGCCCGCATTGACTGTGGCCGGCCGCAACGCCGGCATGCGCGCCATCTGCACCTGATCTTCGAAACGCACGACGATCTGGCGAAGCGAATCCTGCCGGTCCGCGTCCGCGCGGAGGTTCCTGGCCGCGTTCCACCCGCGCACTGCGGCATCGGCGATCGTGAGGAGGCTTGCGACGGCGATGGCGGCGAATGGCGCGATCAGGAACATGGTGGTCATGCGAAATTGCCCTTGCTGGCGTCACAACCATGTGAATCGGCTGTGGACACTTAGTGGAAATCGTCGATTCGGGGTTTGTTCCCCCGTCATCCGAAATGTTCCCTATTTGTTCCATGCCGTCAAGCCGCTTTTGGGACGAAACGCGTTAACCCTGCGTCAAATCGAGACTGGAAATCGACGGAACAAGTCGCTAGAGGGCGCGCCGTTCGATTCCACGATTCTGCATCGGCAGGCTTTCGTAATCGGGCAAATTCACATGGAAGGCACTGCATACCGGTGCCCGCAGCGGGCTCTCCGCACGGGTTCCAGCTTTCCAGAGGAACAACCGGAAAGGAAATACCTATGGCGGCACCTACCGTCTCCATGCAGCAATTGATCGAGGCCGGCGCACACTTCGGCCACCAGACCCATCGCTGGAACCCGCGGATGAAGCCGTACATCTTCGGCGCCCGCAACGGTGTTCACATCATCGACCTGTCGCAGACGGTGCCCCTGATGGCCCGCGCGCTGGACTTCATCCAGGACACGGTCCGCTCGGGCGGCAAGGTGCTGTTCGTTGGCACGAAGCGCCAGGCGCAGGATCCCATCGCCGAGGCGGCCCGTCGTTCCGGCCAGCACTTCGTCAACCACCGCTGGCTGGGCGGGATGCTCACCAACTGGAAGACGATCTCGGGCTCGATCCGCCGGCTCAAGACCCTGGAAGAACAGCTTTCGGGCGACACTTCGGGCCTGACCAAGAAGGAAGTCCTCCAGCTCACCCGTGAAAGGGACAAGCTGGAACTGTCGCTCGGCGGCATCCGCGACATGGGCGGGATTCCCGACGTCATGTTCGTGATCGACGCGAACAAGGAAGACCTCGCGATCAAGGAAGCCGGCGTGCTCGGCATCCCGGTCGTCGCGGTGCTGGATTCGAACGTCGACCCCAGCGGCATCGCCTTCCCGATCCCGGGTAACGACGACGCGGCGCGCGCCGTGCGCCTCTATTGCGACGCGGTGGCCGAAGCGGCCACCAGCGGCAAGGGCCGCCAGACGATGGATTCGGGCGAGGACTTTGGCGCGATGGCCGAACCGCCGGCCGAAGCCGACGCCGCTGCCGCCGCCGAGGCGTGAGAACGCTTCCAACCGGATACCGGAGCGTCGGGGCCCACTGACCCGGCGCCCGGCCTGCATTCAAGAAGGAACAATGACATGGCAGCATTTACCGCCGCCGACGTGAAGGCCCTGCGCGAGAAGACCGGCGCGGGCATGATGGACGCCAAGAAGGCGCTGGAGCAGAGCAACGGCGACATCGAAGCCGCCGTTGACGCACTGCGCGCCAAGGGCCTTGCCACGGCCGCCAAGAAGTCGAGCCGCACCGCGGCCGAAGGACTCGTCGGCGTGGCCGTCGATGGCACGAAAGGTGTCGCGGTCGAGGTCAACTCCGAAACCGACTTCGTCGCCAAGAACGACCAGTTCCAGGATTTCGTCCGCAAGGTCACCGAAGTCGCGCTGGCCGAGCAGACGGCCGACGTCGACGCGCTCAAGGCCGCTTCGTATCCCGACGGCGGCACCGTGACCGACAAGCTGACCGACAACGTCGCGACCATCGGCGAGAACCAGCAGGTCCGCCGCCTGAAGCATGTTTCGGTCACCAACGGTATCGTGTTCCCCTACGTCCACAACGCGGCCGCCGATGGCCTCGGCAAGATCGGCGTGCTCGTTGCGCTCGAGAGCGAGGCCGACAAGGCTGTGCTCGAGGACCTCGGCAAGAAGCTGGCGTGGCATGTCGCTGCTGCGTTCCCGCAGGCGCTCAACGCTGAAGGCATCGATCCGGCCGTCGTGGAGCGTGAACGTGCCGTTCTGCGCGAAAAGAATGCGGAGAAGATCGTTGGCAAGCCGCCCGAGATTGCGGAGAAAATTCTCAACGGACCGGTCGAGAAGTTCCTTCGCGAGAACGCGCTTCTCACGCAGGCCTTTGTGATGGACGGCAAGACGCCCGTTCAGGATGTCATCGCGGCTGCTGCCAAGGAAGCAGGCAAGCCTATCGCGCTAGTGGACTACGTCCGCTTCCAGCTCGGCGAAGGCATCGAGAAGGAAGAAAGCGACTTCGCCGCCGAAGTCGCCGCCGCGGTCAAGGGCTGAGCCCTACCCAGAACGCAGGCGGCCGTCGGAGCGATCCGGCGGCCGCTTTTCGTTGGCAGCTATGCCCTTGCCGCAAAAGGGCCGCGTCCTATAAGGGCGCCCATTCCCCCCGCCGTTCGACAGACGAGAATCCACTTTCATGGCCCTGCCGAAACTCAAGCGCGTCTTGCTGAAACTGTCGGGCGAGGTGCTGATGGGCACGCAGCAGGGCGGCATCGATCCCGCGTTTGTGATGGAACTGGCGCAGGAGGTTAAGGCCGCGAAGGACACCGGCCTGGAAATCTGCCTGGTCATCGGCGGCGGCAACATCTTTCGCGGCGTGGCCGGCGCGGCGCAGGGCATGGACCGCGCCCAGGCCGACTACATGGGCATGCTGGCGACCGTGATGAACGCGCTGGCGATGCAGAATGCGCTGGAACAGATCGGCGTGCAGACCCGGGTGCAGTCCGCGATCCAGATGGACACGGTGTGCGAACCCGTGATCCGCCGCCGCGCCGAACGCCACCTGGAAAAAGGGCGGGTGGTGATCTTTGCCGCGGGTGTCGGCGCGCCGTACTTCACGACCGATTCCGGTGCGGCGCTGCGGGCTGCCGAAATGAAGTGCGATGCCCTGCTCAAGGGCACCAGCGTGGACGGGGTCTATGACAGCGATCCCAAGCGCAACGCCGCCGCGGTCCGTTTCGACACCGTGACGTACGACCGCGTGCTGGCGGACAATCTCAAGGTGATGGACGCCTCCGCCGTGGCCTTGTGCCGCGACAACCAGATACCGATCGTGGTGTTCTCCATCCGCGAGCAAGGCAACCTTGCGCGCGTGCTGGCGGGCGAAGGCGTGCAGACGATAGTGCAGGGAAGCTGACAATGGCGAAATACGACAAGTCCGACATCGAACGGCGCATGAAGGGCGCGGTGGAAAGCCTGAAGGGCGACCTTTCCGGCCTGCGCACCGGCCGGGCCAACACCAGCCTGCTGGATCCCGTCGTGGTCGAGGTTTACGGCGCGATGATGCCGCTCAACCAGGTGGCCACGGTGTCCGCGCCCGAACCGCGAATGTTGAGCGTGCAGGTGTGGGACAAATCGAATTTGACCGCGGTGGAGAAGGGCCTCGCCAAGGCGAACCTCGGCCTCAATCCCATGATCGACGGGCAGACCTTGCGCCTGCCGCTTCCTGACCTGACAGAAGAACGGCGCAAGGACCTGGCGAAGATCGCCGGCGAATACGGCGAGAAGGCGAAGATCGCCATCCGCAACGTCCGCCGCGACGGCATGGAAGCGCTGAAGGACGACGAGAAGAAGAAGGACATTTCGGAGGACGAGCGCAAGCGCTCCGAGGACGACGTCCAGAAGATGACCGACAGCCACGTCGCCGAAACCGACACAGTTGTGGCGGCGAAGGTGAAGGAAATCCTCTCCCAGTGATGCCGCGGCGTTCCGGAGCGGCGTGATGACGGACGGGGACGCGGTCGCACGTCACGTCGCGATCATCATGGACGGCAACGGCCGCTGGGCCAAGGCGCGCCACCTGCCGCGCGTGGTCGGGCATCAGCGGGGGGTGGAAGCGGTGCGCAACCTCGTGCGCGCGCTGAAGGACACTTCGGTCGAGTGCCTCACACTCTATGCCTTCAGCAGCGAAAACTGGAAGCGACCGGAGGACGAGGTCGGCGACCTGATGAACCTGATGCGCAAGTTCGTGAAATCGGACTTGCCGGAATTCATCGCCAACGACGTGAAACTGCATATCCTGGGCGACTGGCGCGGGCTGGCGCCGGACATCGTCGCCATGCTGGAAGACGCGCTCGCTCGCACCGCCAATGGCTCGCGCACCCTGGCGGTCGCGCTCAATTACGGCGCGCAACAGGAAATCGCCCGCGCCGCGGCGAAGGCAGCCGCGGAAGGCGCGATCACCCCCGAGGCGATCGAGCGGCATCTCGACACGGCTGTCCTGCCGCCGCTTGACCTGTTGATTCGCACCAGCGGCGAAGTGCGCCTGTCGAACTTCCTGCTGTGGCAATGCGCCTATGCGGAAATGAACTTCACCGACGTGCTGTGGCCTGATTTCACCCCGGGGCACTTCGACCAGGCGCTGGCCGACTTTGCAAAACGGGAGCGGCGCTATGGCGGACGGTGAGCCCATGGCCACGGCAGTAAAGGCCAAATCCAGCGACCTGACGGTGCGCATCGTTTCGGCCGTGATCATGCTGGCGGCCGCCATCGGCGCGCTGGTGGCGGGCGGCGCGGTGTTCGATACTTTCGTGGTCGTCGTGGCGCTTGTCGCGCTGGTTGAATGCATCCTCCTGATCGTGCGGGCGACGCCCAACGTGCCGTTCCGACTGGCGGGCGTTCTTGCCGCCGCGCTCTATTTCGGCGTGGCCGCGGCCATATTGGCGGGGGCGGGCGACTTCCTGATCGTGCTGATCGTCGGCGTCACGGTGTTTACCGACACGTTCGCCTACTTCACGGGCCGGGCAGTCGGCGGGCCGAAGATTGCCCCGGCAATCAGCCCTTCGAAGACCTGGGCGGGCCTTATCGGCGGCATGGCGGGCGCAGCGTTGTGGGTGGTGCTTTGGGTCCTGGCCATCGACGGGGGCATCGTCGGCCCGCGCTTCGATCTCGGTCTTTCGCTTTCCGCAGCGAACCTCGGCCAGGCGGCTGCACTGGGAGCGATCCTGGCGGTGCTGGCGCAGGCGGGCGACTTCTTCGAAAGCTGGATCAAGCGCCGGGCAGGGGTGAAGGATTCCTCGGCGCTGATCCCTGGTCACGGCGGCGTGTTCGACCGGGTTGACGGCATGCTGCCGGTGGCGATCGCCGTCGGGTTCGTCGCATCCTGCCTCGCCAACTGATGCGCACGATCTCCATCCTCGGCGCGACAGGCTCGGTCGGGGCATCGACGCTCGACCTGGTTCGCCGCAACCCGAACCAATGGCGTGTGACCGCGCTGACCGCCAACGACCGGGTGGACGAGCTCGCGGCGCTTGCGCGGGAATTTTCGGCCAGGCTGGCGGTCGTTGCCGACGAGGCGTGCCTGCCCGCCCTGCGTGCGGCGCTGGCGGGAAGCGGTGTGGAGGCGGCGGGCGGCGCCCGCGCCCTGTGCGATGCGTCAGCCATGGGGGCCGATGTCACCGTGGCGGCGATCGTCGGCTGCGCCGGGCTGGGCCCGGTCATGGCGGCGATCGAGCAAGGGGGGACGATCGCGCTCGCCAACAAGGAAGCACTCGTTTCGGCCGGCGAGGTCATGACGGCCGCGGTCGCCCGGCACGGCGCCACTCTGCTCCCGGTGGACAGCGAGCACAACGCGATCTTCCAATGCCTCGCGGGCGGGCGGATCGAAGACGTTCGCCGGATCACGCTGACGGCCAGCGGCGGCCCCTTCCGCACCTGGGACGCCGCCCGGCTGGCGACGGCCACACCGGCGCAGGCGGTGGCCCACCCAAACTGGGACATGGGAGCAAAGATCAGCGTGGATTCGGCCACGATGATGAACAAGGGCCTCGAATTCATCGAGGCGCATCACCTGTTTCCGGTGGGGCTCGACCGCATCGCCATCGTCGTCCACCCGCAGAGCGTGATCCATTCGATGGTCGAGTATCGCGACGGGTCGACGCTGGCGCAATTGGGTCCGAGCGACATGCGGGTGCCGATCGCGAGCTGCCTTGCCTGGCCAGGGCGGATGGAAACGCCGATGCCGTCGCTCGACCTCGCCGCGATCGGCAGCCTGACGTTCGAGGCGCCGGACGAGGGACGCTTTCCCGCCACCCGCCTCGCGCGCGAAGCGGCGGCAGCCGGGGGCGCCGCGCCCGCCGTGCTCAACGCCGCGAACGAGGTGGCGGTCGCCGCATTCCTCGCCGGCAAGATTGCGTTCACCCGCATCGCGGTAATCGTCGAGCAGGCACTCTCGCGCATGGTACCGGCATCCGCGCCTGCAAGCCTTGCCGACGTGCTGGCGGTGGACCGGGAAGCGCGCGCCCGGACGCAGGAAATGCTGGAGCTTACCTGACTTGATCGAATCGCCGCCCTTCTGGCTCTACATCGTGGGGTTCATCCTGCTGCTCGGACCGCTGGTGACGGTGCACGAGTTCGGGCACTACCTGATGGGTCGCCTGTTCGGCGTGGGGGTCGAGGCGTTCTCGGTCGGCTTCGGCAAGGAAGTCGCCGGCTTCACCGACCGCCGGGGGACGCGCTGGAAGCTGTCGGCCCTGCCGCTGGGCGGGTATTGCCAGTTCAAGGGCGACATGAACCCAGCGAGCATCCCAGACGCGCGCACTGTGGCAGACCTGACCCCGGCGGAACGGGACGGCAATTTCCACCTTGCCCCGCTGTGGCAGCGGGCGCTCATCGTGCTGGCGGGGCCGCTCACCAACCTGCTGGTGGCGATCGGCATCTTCGCCGCCTTCTTCATGATCTACGGCAAGCCGGTCCAGGCCGATCCGGCGCAGACCAACGTCGTCCAGGCCTTCGCCGAAGGATCGGTGGCCAAGGCCGCCGGCGTGCGGGCGGGCGACCGGATCGTGGCCGTGAACAGCGAGCCGATCGGCGATTTTCGGAGCCTGACCGAACGCGTGATCATGAATCCCGGCGAGGCGATCGTCCTGGGCGTGGAGCGCGGGGGAGAGCGCCTGCGCATTCCGCTGACCATCGGCAGTTCGGTGGAAAGCGACAAGTTCGGCAACCAATCCCGCGTCGGACGGCTGGGCGTCGTCTCCAGCCCCATGCGGTTCGAGCCGGTTGGCCCGCTGGAATCCGTGCGCCTCGCGGCCGCGGAATGCTGGGGCCTGGTGCGCATGATGGTGGTCGGCATTGTCCAGATCGTCATCGGCGAACGGTCGGTGGACGAGCTTGGCGGACCGATCAAGATCGCCAAGTTCTCGGGCGAGCAGCTCAGCCTCGGGGCGCAGGCGTTCGTCGGGTTCGCGGCGCTGATCTCGCTTAATTTGGCATTCATCAACTTGTTGCCAATCCCCGCGCTCGACGGTGGGCACCTGGCTTTCTACGCGGCCGAGGCGGTTCGCCGGAAGCCGGTGGGCCCGCGCGGTCAGGAAATGGCGTTCCGCGCCGGCGTGGCGGTCCTCCTCGCGCTGATGCTGTTCGTTACGGTCAACGATATCCTGTCGCTCCCCGTTTTCGGGTGACGAGGGGGCGTCATGGAAGGGTTCTTGCGCGGCCAGCAAAGGCGTCGCGCCGCTTGATCGGGCAACGGCTATGGGGCAAGGGCGCACGCAGTGCTGCCGGTGCCGTCCAAGGTCCGCAGGCGGCGTGCGCGGGAAACCCGCAGGATAGTTTTTTGGACGGGAGTCCCATCTCGATGTTCGCAAGCGATTTCGCCGGTTCACGCACCCGGCCGGCCATGGCCCGACTGGCCCTGACCCTGATGTGCGGAACGGTGCTTGGCGGCATTCCCACCATTGCCCTGGCGCAACAGGCGCAGCCCGCGCCGGCTGCCTCTCCGACCCCGGCCGAAACGACTGTCGCGCCCCAGGTCGACACGATCCGGTCGATCTCGG
The DNA here is from genome assembly GCF_009827495.1 of Tsuneonella aeria. Classification (NCBI taxonomy): domain Bacteria; kingdom Pseudomonadati; phylum Pseudomonadota; class Alphaproteobacteria; order Sphingomonadales; family Erythrobacteraceae; genus Tsuneonella; species Tsuneonella aeria. Next base: position 861,364 of record NZ_WTZA01000001.1, on the reverse strand, counting down.
TGGCGGGTGCCGAGCGGCTCGAACCCAACACGATCGTATCCTACATCCGCCTGCGCGTGGGCCAGCCTTACACCCAGGCCGCGGCCGACCAGGCGCTGAAGGATCTTTACGCCACCGAACTGTTTTCCAGCGCCAGCATCGTGAACAACGGCGGCGACGTGGTGGTGACCGTGGCGGAAAACCCGGTGATCAACCGCATCGTGCTGGAAGGCAACAAGCGGATCAAGAGTGACAAGATCCTGCCGGAGATCAAGCTTTCCGCGCGGCAGATCTTCACCCGGTCCAAGGTCCGCGCGGACGTCGCCCGCATCATCGAGCTCTACAAGCGCCAGGGCCGCTTCGCCGCCACGGTTGAGCCCAAGATGGTGCAGCTCAGCCAGAACCGCGTCGACGTGGTGTTCGAAATCAACGAAGGGCCCAAGTCCAAGGTCCGCGCGATCAACATCCTGGGCAACGAGGCGTTTTCCGACGGCGAACTGCGGTCCGAGATGGTCACGAAGACCGCGGCGCCGACCCGGTTCTTCAGCTCCAACACCAGCTATGACCCCGACCGCCTGGCGTTCGACCAGCAGAAGCTGCGCCAGTTCTATCTGACGAACGGCTACGCCGACTTCCGCGTGATCTCGGCCGTCGCGGAGCTGACGCCGGACAAGCGGGACTTCATCATCACGTACGTGGTGGAAGAGGGCGAGCGCTACAAGTTCGGCGATGTCTCCGTGCAGAGCGAGTTGCGCGATTTCTCCAGCGACGCGTTGACCAAGAACGTGCCGATGAAGGAAGGCGACTGGTACGACGCCAAGCTGGTGCAGGACACGGTCGAACAATTGACCGAGCTTGCCGGCACCTTCGGTTATGCCTTCGCCCAGGTGGAGGACGTGTACCGCCGCAACAAGGACGAGCGCACGATGGGCGTGAGCTTTGTCCTGAAGGAAGCGCCCCGCGTCTATGTCGAACGCGTGGACGTCAACGGCAATACGCTGACTCAGGACAAGGTGATTCGCCGCGAATTTCGCCTGGTGGAAGGCGATGCGTTCAACTCCTTGCAGGTGAAGCGCACCACCAACCGCATCAAGTCGCTGGGCTATTTCCAGGAAAGCTTCGAAGTCGCGCAGAAGGACGGGACGACGCCCGACCGGATCATCCTGGAAGCCAACGTCGAGGAACAGCCGACCGGGCAGTTGCAGCTTTCGGCGGGATTCTCGTCGATCGAAAGCTTCATCCTCGCCGCCTCGATCCAGCAGCGTAACTTCCGCGGGCGCGGCCAGACGGTGGGCCTGGGGGTCAACTATTCGCGCTATTCCAAGAGTGCGAACATCAGTTTCTCCGACCCTTATGTGTTCGATCGGAACATCTCGTTCGGCGCGGATATCTATCGCCGCGACCTGAACAGCTTCAACTACCTCAACAACGATCGCAATACGACGTTCGAACAGACCACGACGGGCGGCCAGCTTCGCCTGGGCGTGCCGCTGACGGAATATATGTCGCTGGTGGGCAGCTACACGCTCAACTTCGACAACGTCTCGCTGGACGAAAACCAGTTCTTCTCCGACCGCCTCGATCCGCCGAACTTCACGTGCGATCCGCTGCTGGCTGGGCGGTACCTGTGCGACGCGCTGGGCAAGCGCACCAGCTCGATCGTCGGCGCGACCATCGCCTACGATTCGCTCGACAGCCGACTGCGTCCGACCCGCGGCCGTTCGGCCTCGCTGACCGGTGAATTCGCCGGGCTTGGCGGTTCGGTGAAGTACGCCCGCCTGCGCGCGCGGGCCGCGCAATACTTCCCTGTAGGCGCGGGTTTCATCTTCTCACTTTCGGCTGAAGGCGGCGCGATCAAGGGGCTGGGCGGTGACGAGGTGCGCCTGACCGACCGGTTCTTCCTGGGCGAGCCGCAGTTTCGCGGGTTCGATATCCGCGGCGTCGGCCCGCGCGTGCTGCGGCGGCCGCTGATCGACGATCCCGACAGCACCGATCCGGCGGACTTCATCACCGTCACCGACCGCAACCGCGTGTCTGATGACGCATTGGGCGGCAACTATTATTACCTCGGCCGCGCGGAGCTGGAAATTCCGCTGGGCAGCGGCGCGCGCGAAATGGGCCTGCGTCCGTCGGTGTTCGTCGATGTCGGCGCGCTATGGGGCAACAAGTTCAGCCAGGCCGATGCGGAGAACAGCCCGTTCCCCGGCGGGATCAATTTCCCGCAGCGAGATGCGAACGGCAATCCCCTCTACACCCAGATCGTGTCCAATCCGGACGGCACGACGACGACCACGATCGTCACGTCGCCGACCAGCCCAAGCGGCGCGTCCAACACGCCGCTTCAGAACAACATTCCGCCCTTCCAGGAAGTTTACCTGGGCGATTCTCCCAGCCCCCGCGTGTCGGTGGGTGTTGGCGTGAACTGGAACTCGCCGTTCGGCCCGTTCAGGATCGATTTTGCCCAGGTGCTCTTGAAGCAGCCCGGTGATGACACCAAGCGCTTCACCTTCAACGTAGGAACCCAATTCTGATGAAGACCTATCTCAAGCCCCTGCTGGCCGCCGGTGCGGCCCTCGTCGCCGTCTCGCCGATCGTCGCCACGCCGGTTTCGGCGCAGATCGTGAAGGGCATCGGCGTCGTGAGCCTGCCCGCCGTGGTTGCCAATTCCAACGCTTACAAGACCGCGGAAACGCAGCGCCCCGTCACCTACAAGGCTCAGATCGACCAGGCGGAAGCCCGTCGCCTCGCGATCTCGAACCAGCTCCAGCCGCTGGTGACGAAGTACAACAACGACCAGCGCGCGAACCCCAACAACGCTTCCCTGGCGCAGCAGGCGGCGGCGATCCAGCAGATCAGCCAGGCCGGTCAGAACGAGATCCAGCAGCTCGTGGCGCCGGTCGCGCTCAGCCGTGCCTATGTGACCGAGCAGATCGAGGACAAGCTCGACGCCGCGGTGCAGAACGCCGCGCGCAAGAAGAACATCCAGCTGATCCTCGATCCCAGCTCGGGCGCGGTGCTCTATGCCGATGCCGCTTACAACATCACGCAGGACGTGCTGAACGAACTGAACACGCTGCTCCCCTCCGCGCAGCTCGTGCCGCCGCAGGGCTGGGTCCCGCGCGAGGTGCGCCAGCAGCAGGCCGCCGCCGCGGCAGCGCAGGGTGCGGCTCCGGCTGCGCCGACGCAGAACCCGCCGGCAACCACCGGCCGCTGATCGGAACGGCAGGGCCATGAGCGACGGCGAAACGAACGCGGGTGCGTTCGATATCCTCAAGGTGCTCAAGGCCCTGCCGCACCGCTATCCGCTGCTGCTGGTCGATCGGGTCAAGTCGATCGAGCTCGGCGCGCGGATCCATGCGGTGAAGGCGGTTTCGTTCAACGAACAGTTCTTCCAGGGGCATTTTCCGGGCCGGCCGATCATGCCCGGCGTGCTGCAGATCGAGGCGCTGGCCCAGGCGGCCGGCGTGCTCGGCATCGAGACGTTCGAGCTGGCAGGCACGGGCAAGCTGGTCATCTTCATGGCGATAGAGAACGCCAAGTTCCGCGCGCCCGTGGAGCCGGGCTGCCTGCTCGACCTCGAGGTTGAATTCGTCCGCAAGAGCAGCCGGGTGTGCAGGTTCAAGGGGCGCGCCAGCGTCGAAGGCCAGACGACCTGCGAAGTCGAATTCACCGCGATGATCGCCGACGCGCCTTCGGATTGACCGAACGCCCCATTAGGGCACCGGGGCAGAGAGACCCGCTTGCCAAGGCCGCGCGACCCGGCTAACCGCGCGCCTTTCCCACGACAGCTGGACCGGTCGGAACCGATCCGAAGCTACGGAGACTTGCCATGAAGGCCGATACGCACCCCGAATACCACACCATTACCGTCAAGATGACCGATGGCACCGAATTCCAGACCCGTTCGACCTGGGGCAAGGAAGGCGACGTGATGGCGCTCGACATCGATCCGACGAGCCACCCGGCGTGGACCGGCGGCAAGCAGCAGCTTCAGGAAGGCGGCCGCGTGGCGAAGTTCAACCAGCGTTTCGGCGGGCTCACGCTCAAGAAATAAGCGGTTCGTTCATCGCGGAACGTGCGAAGGGCGGCCCGGCAACGGCCGCCCTTTTCCATGTCAAAGAGAATTCTTAACTGCCGTCTTAACCCCACGGTTTCTCGCGATACCACTTGGTGATGACGTACTTGACCCCGCGGCGCACTTTCATGCCGTGGTGCAGGGTCGCCGGATTGGGGCTGCCGTCCGGTCGCCGGTTGTTCCAGGCGAGCAGCTTGCCGGCTTCGGGCTGGACGATCTTCTTCGCCGCACCGAACCGGGTGCCGCCGCCAGCCTCCACCGCGTTGAGGTAAACCATGAAGGTCCAGGTGCGCTGGCCCGCGATGGCGCAATATTTCTCCCAGTCCCGTCCGCCCGGTTCGAAGTAGTCGGTATGCGCCTTGAATTCCTGCCCCACGGCATAGCGCTGGCCCTGGACCGGTTCGCCATGGCGGGGATCGATCCGGTTGAGGGACAACAGCCGGTCCTCCAGCTGCCGGACGGCGGGCGCGGCGGGGTCGAGATCGCAGGTCTCGCTGGTCCGGAACAGTGCGTCGCCATTGTCGTCGGCGATCGTGGAGGGGCGCCGGCCCTGTTCGATGAGGGCGATCAGTTCGAGGCACAGGTCGGGGGGCAGGAACCGCTTCAGCTGGAACAGTTCGAGCTTCGCGAAGGGCGCGCGCTGCACACCGGTGGTGGCGCCCAGGATTTCGGCCGAGGATTCGCCGGGTTGAATCATGTCCGCGCCGACTAGGCGAAACGGGGGCGGGAAACAATCTTGCGCCGATGGGCCGCTGCCGCAGTTTTCGCTTTGCAAAGCGGGGCGGCTATGCAACAGGCGCAGCCCCCGCGGGATGCCGCTTGACGGGCCTTTTCAGGGGTCTATCTGCCCCGCCTCATGGCATGCATCGGGGCATGTGGCGATCGTAGCTCAGTTGGTTAGAGCGCCGGTTTGTGGTACCGGAGGTCGGGGGTTCGAGACCCCTCGATCGCCCCATTTTCCCCGTCGTGCGCACCGGGCTTTTCCGGCCTTGAACGGGGTATGCGATGACGGCTTTCTGGACCCAGGCGGACTATGACGGTCACGAGTTGATCGAGCTGGTCCACGACCGCGCTTCGGGCCTTACCGCGATCATCGCGATCCATTCCACGCACCTCGGCCCGGCGGCCGGCGGCACCCGCTTCTGGCATTATGCCGACCCCGCCGACGGCATGCGCGATGTCCTCCGCCTGTCGCGCGGGATGAGCTACAAGAACGCCATGGCCGGCCTGCCGATGGGCGGCGGCAAGGCGGTGATCCTGGCCGGACGCGATCGCCGCAAGACGCCCGAGATGCTGGCAGCCTTCGCCACGGCGGTCGAGGCGCTGGGCGGCCGCTACGTCACGGCCGAGGATGTGGGCATTTCGGAAGCGGACATGGCCGAAGTGTCCAAGCACACCCGCTTCGTTTCCGGCCTGCCGGTCGCGGCGGGCGAGGCGGGGGGCGATCCCGGGCCCTTCACCGCGATGGGCATCTACCACGGCATCAGGGCGGCGGTTGAGCACAAGCTGGGCAAGGCATCGCTCCAGGGCGTGCGGGTCGCGCTCCAGGGTGTCGGCAGCGTCGGCGGCGGCGTCGCCCGCCTGCTGGCGAAGGATGGCGCGCGGCTGGTCCTGGCCGACGTCGACGAGGCGCGGGCCGCCGCGCTCGCCCAGGAACTGGACGGCGAGTCGGTCGCCCCCGATCAGATCATGTCGGTGGCCTGCGACGTGTTCAGCCCCAACGCGCTCGGCGCGATCCTGGACGAAGAGGGGATCGCCCGGCTCGACTGCCCGATCGTGGCGGGCGGCGCGAACAACCAGCTTGCGCGGGCCGAGCACGGCCGCGTCCTGGCCGACCGCGGCATCCTCTACGCGCCCGATTACGTCATCAACGCCGGCGGGATCATTTCCGTGACGCTGGAATATCTCTGCCGCCGCGACAACACGCCCTGCGATATCAACGAGGTGCGCAAGCGCATCGCGCAGATTCCGGACCGGTTGCGGACCATCTGGCAGGAAAGCGACAGCACCGGCGTATCGGCCGACCAGGTTGCCGACCGCATGGCCCAGGCACTTATCGGCCGCTGACACGAACGGTTACTTGTCCGACCCTCCCGGTCCTGCCAAAGCGGAACGGACGGTTATCCCGATGCACGGCTTCGCCAATCCCAAACGCTTTCTCGGCATCGCGCGTCCGCTGACGCCGTGGCTGCTTGCCGCCGGCGTGCTGTTGACGGGCGGGGCGCTGCTCTGGGGCCTGACCCAGGTTCCGGCCGAGCGCCTTCAGGGGGAAACGGTGCGCATCCTGTTCCTGCACGTGCCCGCCGCCTGGCTGGGTATGGCGGGGTGGACCGTGATCGCCGGCGCCAGCGTGGCGGAGATCGTCTGGCGCCATCCGCTGTCCACCATCGCCGGCCGCGCCGCCGCCGTGCCCGGGGCATTCTTCACCGCGCTGTGCCTCGTCACCGGGTCCATCTGGGGCCGGCCCGCGTGGGGGACGTGGTGGGAATGGGACGGGCGCCTGACCAGCATGCTGGTGCTGCTGTTCCTTTACTTCGGCTACATCGCCCTTGCCGGGGCCGCGGCGCGCGAAGGCGTATCGAGCCGCATTCCGGCGATCTTCGGCATCGTGGGCATCGTCAACGTGCCGGTCATCCACTATTCGGTGCTGTGGTGGTATTCGATCCACCAGCCGCCCAGCCTGTCGATGGGCGGTTCCGCGATGGCATGGGACTTCCTGGTTCCGCTGATCGTGGCGACGGTCGGTTTCACCTGCCTGTTCGCGGCCGTCGTGCTGATGCGGATGCGGGCCCTGCTGGCGGACGTGCAGGCCGAGGCGCGCCTTCGCCGCCGCGCGCGCGAGGCCGCCTGATGCGCGAGAGCCTGGACCAGTGGCCGTTCGTCATCGCGGCCTACGCGATCGGCGTGATCGGGACGATCGTCCTGCTGACCTGGGCCTGGCTCGCCATGCGCCGGGCCGAGCGTCGCCGGGACGGGAGCGGCCGGTGAACGCGGTCAAGCCCAAGCACCAGCGGCTGGCACTGGTCGTCGCGGCGATGGTGGCCCTGATCGCCGCGGCGGTGATCGCCACGTGGGCGCTGCGCAGCCAGGCGAGCTATTTCTACGTGCCGAGCGAGATCGTCGCCGACCCGCCGGGCGCGGGGCGTTCCGTGCGGCTGGGCGGGATGGTCGAGAACAATTCCATCGTCACGCAAGGTGACGGCGTGACCATCGAATTCATCGTCGGCGACGGCAAGGCGCGCGTGCCGGTGCGGTTTTCCGGCATCGTGCCCGACCTGTTCGTCGAAGGATCGGGCGTTGTCGCGGAAGGGCGCATGCAGGCGAACGGCACGTTCTATGCCGACAAGCTGCTGGCCAAGCATGACGAGAACTACATGCCGCGCGAGCTCGACAGCATGACCGCTGCGGAGAGAGACGCCGCGGTGGCCGCGACCACCGAATGACGGGCAGCGCGGCATGATCGCCGAACTCGGGCTCGCGGCGCTGTGGCTGGCCGCCGCGCTGGCGGCGCTGCAACTGGTGGCCGGTGTGCTGGCCCTGCGCAGCGCGGGCAGCGACATCGCGGCCCTGGTCCGCCCGGCGGCGGTGGTGCAGGGTTTCCTGACCACGTTCGCGTTCGCCATGCTGGTCTGGCTGTTCGCGCGCACCGATCTGTCGGTGAAGCTGGTCGCGATGCATTCGCATTCAATCAAGCCGATGATCTTCAAGCTGGCGGGGGCCTGGGGCAACCACGAAGGGTCCATGCTGCTGTGGATCACCGTGATGAGCGCGGCGGGCGCATTGATCGCGCTGGCGGAGCGCCGCCTGCCGGAACGCACCATGCTGGCGACGCTCGCCGCACAGGGCTTCGTCGCGCTTGGTTTCTATGCCTTCCTGCTGCTGAGCTCCAACCCGTTCGAGCGGCTGCCCGTGCCGGCTTTCGAAGGGAACGGCCTCAACCCGCTGCTGCAGGACATCGGCATGGCGTTCCACCCGCCGACGCTTTACGTCGGATATGTCGGGCTGTCGGTTGCGTTCAGCTTTGCCGTGGGCGCACTGGTGACGCGGCAGGTGACGCCCGATTTCGCGCGGGCGATGCGCCCCTGGGTGCTGGGTGCGTGGATCTTCCTGACGCTGGGGATCACCGCCGGATCGTACTGGGCCTATTACGAACTCGGCTGGGGCGGCTGGTGGTTCTGGGACCCGGTGGAGAACGCCGCGCTGATGCCGTGGCTCGCGGCGACCGCGCTGCTTCATTCCGTCGGAGTGCTGGCGGCGCGTGATGCCCTGCGCGCGTGGACGATCATGCTGGGCGTCGTTGCGTTTTCCATGAGCATGCTGGGCACCTTCCTCGTCCGATCCGGCATTCTCACCAGCGTCCATGCCTTCGCGGTCGACCCGGAACGGGGCACGTTCATCCTTGCGCTGCTGGCGATCTACATCGGCGGTGCGCTGGCGGTGTTCGGCCTGCGCGCGGGCAGCGTCGCGGAAGGGGAACGGTTCGCGCCCGTCAGCCGCGAAGGCGCGCTGGTGGTGAACAACGTGCTGCTGTCGGCGATCCTCGGCGTCGTCCTGCTCGGAACTCTGTATCCGCTGATGACCGAGGCGTTTGGCGTGCGTGTCTCGGTCGGCCCGCCGTATTTCGATCCCGTCGGTGCGATCTTCTTCATGCCGATGATGGTGGTCATGGCGATAGGGCCGTTCCTGCGCTGGCGGCGCGACCGGTTGGCCCGGGTCCAGAGCCCGCTGATCCTGGCGGGCATCGTGGCCCTCGCGATGCTGGCACTCGCGCTGGCCCTGGCGACACCGCGCGTGCTGCCGCTGCTGGGGCTGGCGGTGGGCGCGGGGCTCGCCGCGGCGTCTCTCCTCGCGCTGCGGGGCCGCGACGTGCGCCGCCTGCCGCTCGCGACGTGGGGGATGGTGGTGGCGCATCTAGGCATCGCGGTGGCCGTCATGGGCATGGCGAGCGAGAGTGCCTTCACCAAGGAACGGCTCGCCGCATTGCGCGTGGGTGAAGCGGCCACGGTGGGGCCGTGGGAGGTGACGCTGCAAGAGGTGACGCCAGTCGCGGGTCCTAACTGGAACGCCATCGAAGGGGTGATGATCGCCCGGTATGCCGACGGTGCGCCGCGCCGGCTCGCCCCGCAGGCGCGCAGCTTCTGGGCGCCGCCGACCGAAACGAACGAAAGCGCGCTGGAAACCCGCTGGAACGGGCAGCTCTACGCCGTGCTCGGCAAGGCGGCGGACGGTGGCCGATGGCAGGTCCGGCTGTGGTGGAAGCCTTTCGTGACGTTGATCTGGTACGGCGGCGTCATGATCGCGCTGGGCGGATTGCTGGCGCTGATCGGGCGGGTCCGCGCCGATCTCAAGCGGCGTACCGTGCAGCGCAAGGCGGCTGAGCGGCGCGAGGGGATGGCATCGTGAAGCAGTGGCGCTTCTTCCTGCCGCTGGCGGTGTTCGCGGCCTTTGCCGGGCTGGCGGCCTACCAGCTCAACCAGCCGAAGGACGAATTCGTCCAGTCGGCGATGATCGGCAAGCCGGTTCCCGCCTTCGCCATGCGCGCCGCTTCGCCCGACCGGCCCGGGTTGACCCAGGCGGACCTTGCCGATGGCCGGCCCAAGCTGCTCAACATCTGGGCAAGCTGGTGCGTGCCGTGCGCCGCCGAAGCCCCGCAGCTCGCCGCGCTGGAGGCGCAGGGCGCGACCATCGTCGGCGTGGCGATCCGCGACCGTCCCGAAGACGTCGCCGCCTTCCTCGCCCGCTATGGCAATCCCTATGCCCGGATCGGCGCCGACGACCTGAGCGAGCTTCAGCTTTCGATCGGCAGTTCCGGCGTGCCGGAAACGTTCGTCATCGATGGCAAGGGAGTCATCCGGTATCAGCACATCGGCGACGTGCGGGCCGAACACGTGCCGCTGCTGCTCGATGAATTGCGGAAGGCCGGCGGATGAGGGCGGTCCTGGCCATCGTGCTGGTGCTTGCCGCCGTGCCTGCGTGGTCGCAGGACGCGGTGCCGCCGGCGCCCTATGCCTACCGCCAGCTGCCCGACCCGGCGCAGGAGGCGCGGGCGCACGACCTGATGGTGACGCTGCGCTGCCTCAAGTGCCAGAGCCAGACGATCGCCGACAGCGACGCGCCGATGGCCGGCGACATGCGGCACCAGGTGCGCGTGCGGATCGCGCGCGGGGAGGACCCGGCCGCCATCCGCGCCTGGATGATGGAACGCTACGGCGATTACGTCAGCTATGCGCCGCAGGTCAGCCGGACGACCTGGCCGCTCTTCGCCGGGCCGCTGGCCCTGCTGGCGATTGCCGGGCTGCTCCTGTGGCGGCGGCTGGGGCGCAAGTGGTCATGAGCTACATTCCCGTCATCCTGCTCGCGGCCATCGCCTTCGCCGTGGCGGCGTTCGTCCTGCGCCTGCCCCGGAGCGCATGGGCCCTGCTGGGTGCGGCGCTGGTGTTCGGGCTGGCAGGCTACGCGTTGCAGGGTTCTCCCGGCCAGGGAGGCGCCCCCAAGGCGCCGACGGCGGGCGAGGCGGACGCGGGGGTCGTGCTGGTCGAGGCGCGGCGCGAACTGTTCGGCCCGGCGCCTCCGTCGCGGTTCGTGACCGTGGCAGATGGTTTCGCCCGGCGCGGCCAGTTCACCGATGCCGCCGCGATACTCCGCGGCTCGCTGGACGAAAATCCCGACGATCCGGAAGCCTGGCTCGCGCTGGCCAACGCGCTGGTTCAGAACGCGGACGGGCAGGTTACGCCCGCCGCCGTGCTGGCGTTCGAGCGGGCGGAGCGGGCCGATCCCGGCAGTCCGGGGCCGGGGTATTTCCTGGGGGTCGCCCTCATCACGTCGGGTCGCCCGGCCGAGGCCCGCGCGCTGTGGGTGGACATGCTCGATCGTGCGCCGCCCGATGCGCCGTGGCGGGCGGGGCTGGCGGAGCGGCTCGCCCGGCTCGACATGCTGATCGCGCAGGCCGGCCGCCAGTAAATGCACCGCGCAAGCCCAGCGCGTTGCGGACCGAAATGGGCGGTGCTAATGGCCGCGGCCTTCACGGCACAGGTGGCGACTCGATGAGTCAGGCGTTCGCGGAAGGTGCGGCCGGTGAGAAACCGGTAAGCGCCAAGGTCAAGCTCGCAGTCGGTGCCATCGGCATCGTGTTCGGCGACATCGGGACGAGCCCGATCTACGCCTTTCGCGAAACGTTCGTCGGGCATCACCCGCTGACGCTCGACACCCTGCACATCATGGGCGTGGTCAGCCTGATCTTCTGGGCGATCACGATCATCGTGTCGCTGCAGTACGTCGCGATCCTGATGCACGCCGACAACAAGGGGCAGGGCGGCACGCTGGCCCTGGTGGCCCTGATATCGCAGAAGATTTCCGGCACCAATCGCGGGTGGATCGCGATCATGCTGGGCGTGTTCGCGACCGCGCTGTTCTATGGCGACAGCATGATCACGCCCGCGGTGTCGGTGCTGTCCGCGGTCGAGGGCCTGACGACGGTGGAGGCGCGCCTGGCGCCGTTCGTCATCCCGATCGCGCTGGCGCTGCTGATCCCGCTGTTCCTGCTCCAGAAGCGCGGTACGGCGAGCATCGGCAAGCTGTTTGCGCCGATCATGCTGGTCTATTTCTCGACCGTCGGCGTGCTCGGCATCATCCACATCGCGGATTATCCCGGCGTGCTCGCCGCGCTCAACCCGTGGTACGCGGTGCAGTTCTTCATGACCGACAAGCTGCTGGGGTTCCTCGCGCTGGGATCCGTCGTGCTCGCGGTGACGGGGGCCGAGGCGCTCTATACCGACATGGGGCATTTCGGGCGCGGCCCGCTGCGGATGGGGTGGTTCGGGTTCGTCATGCCGTGCCTGGTCCTCAACTATTTTGGCCAGGCCGCGATGATCCTCAGCCTGGAGGCATCGGCGGCTGCGGACGCGGTGCAGAACCCGTTCTTCCTGATGGCAAGCGAGACGTTCCGCCTGCCGCTCGTGCTGCTGGCGACCGCGGCGACGGTGATCGCCAGCCAGGCGGTGATCTCGGGCGCCTTTTCGGTCACGCAGCAGGCGATCCAGCTCGGCTTCGTGCCGCGCCTGTCGATCCTGCACACCAGCGAGACGGAGCACGGCCAGGTCTACATCCCGTTCGTGAACTGGGTGCTGATGATCGCGGTCATCCTGCTGGTGCTGACGTTCCGCAATTCGTCGAACTTGGCGGCGGCATATGGCATCGCCGTGACGGGCGCGATGCTGATCGACACCTGCCTGATGGCCGTGCTGTTCATGATGGTCTGGCGGTGGAAGCTGTGGATGACGATCCCGGTCGTGGCGGTGTTCTTCTTCGTCGACGGATCGTTCTTCGGCGCGAACCTCTACAAGGTGCCTGACGGTGGCTGGTTCCCGCTGGTGGTGGGGGCGGTGGCCTTCACGCTGCTGACCACCTGGGCCCGCGGACGCAGGCTGATGCGCGAACGGATGAGCGAGGTCGCCCTGCCGATCGCGATCTTTGCCAAGAGCGCGAAGAATTCCGCGACCCGCGTTCCCGGGACGGCGATCTTCATGGCCTCGACCGCGAACGGCGTGCCCAGCGCGCTGCTGCACAACATCAAGCACAACAAGGTGCTGCACGAACGCGTGGTGATCCTGACGGTCGAGATCGCGGACGTCCCGTATGTCGACCAGGCGGACCGTTACGAAATCCATGCCGTCAGCGACGGCCTGTTCCGGGTGAAGCTGCACTATGGCTTCATGGACGAAACCGACGTTCCCGCAGCGCTTGCCATGATGGACGAATGCGGCGGCATGTTCGACATGATGCACACCAGCTTCTTCCTCAGCCGGCAGACGCTGATCACCAGCAAGCGGCCGGGCATGGCGAAGTGGCGGGAAAAGCTGTTCAGCTGGATGCTGCGCAATTCGGCGACGGCGATGGAATTCTTCCGCCTGCCCACCAACCGGGTCGTGGAACTGGGCAGCCAGCTGGAAATCTGACCGCGCGTATCAGCCGGTCGGCGGCGGGGTCGTTTCTTCTTCCTGCAGGCCTTCGCTGGCCAGCCCGTGCTTCAGCAGCATGGGGATCTGGGTGAAGGTGAACAGGAAGCTCAGCGGCATGAAAACCCAGAGTTTCGCCCACAGCCAGTTTTCGAAGCTGAGCTGCGCGCGCAGCACTTCGTTGAGGCCGGCCAGGACGAGGAAGAACAGCCCCCAGTTGCGGCTGAGCTTCAGCCAACCGGCCTGATCGAGGCCTTCGAACGCGGTGCCCAGCAGCGTCTTCAGCAGCGCCTTGCCGCGCATCCAGCCGCCGATCAGCGCGACCGCGAACAGCACGTAGATCACCGTCGGCTTCAACTGGATGAAGCGTTCGTCGCGCAGCCAGATGGTCAGCGCGCCGAACCCCACGATGAGGGCGGTCGAAAGCCACAGCATGGGCGATACCCGCCCCAGCTTCCATTTCGACACGGCGAGCGCGACCAGCGCGGCGACGATGAACGCCAGCGTGCTCTGGACGACGGCGACGATCTGCGATCCCGGCGAATCGTCCCCCGGCGCGATCCATTTGTAGACCAGCAAGAATACGATGATGGGGCCATAATCGACCGCCACGTTCAACCAGCCTGACGGCTTTCGGGCAGCATCATCGGCCATCACGCCACTCCTGCAATGACACGCGCGACGAGATCCGCATCGAACGGGCGGAGATCGTCCATCTTCTCGCCGACGCCGATCGCATGTATCGGCAGGCCGAACTGTTCCGCCGCGGCGACCAGGACGCCGCCGCGCGCGGTTCCGTCGAGCTTGGTCATGACCAGGCCCGTGACGCCCGCGACATCGCGGAATGTCTCGATCTGGCTGAGCGCGTTCTGGCCGTTCGTCGCATCCAGCACCAGGATGACGTTGTGCGGCGCTTCGGGATTGAGGCGTCCCAGCACGCGGCGGATCTTGGCGAGTTCGTCCATCAGCTCGCGCTTGTTCTGCAGGCGTCCGGCGGTGTCCACGATCAGCGCGTCGATCCCGCGCGCAGTCGCGTCCTTGACTGCATCGAACACGATGGAGGCCGGATCGCCCCCTTCGGGCCCGCGAACGATGGGTACGCCGATGCGTTCGGCCCAGGTGGCGAGCTGGCCGATCGCCGCCGCGCGGAACGTGTCGCCCGCGGCCAGCATCACGCCGTAATCGTCTTCCTGCAACCAGTGGGCAAGCTTGGCGATCGTGGTCGTCTTGCCGCTGCCGTTCACCCCGATGACCAGGATGACCTGGGGCCGGGGGAAGGCGATGATTTCCAGGGGCACCGCCACGGGCCGCAGGATCGCGGCGATTTCCTCCGCCACCGCCTCCTTCAGCTGCGTTTCGGTGACGTCGAGGCCGAAGCGTTTCTCGGACAATCGATCGCGAATGCGCCGGGCGGCGGCCGGGCCGAGGTCCGACACGATCAGGGCATCCTCGACATCGTCGAGCGTCGCTTCGTCCAGCCGGGTCGTGCCGACCACGCCGCCCAGGTTCTGGCTGAGCCGTTCGGAAGTCTTGCGGAAGCCGCCGAACACGCGCTCCGTCCACGTGGGTTCGCTCATGCGAGCAGGCCTTCCTCGATGCGGTCAGGGATCATTGTCACGATGTCGCCGCGCCGCGTGTTCGCGGGCAGGCGCACCCGTGCGAAATTGGGCGCATGGCCCGTACCGTCAGCTTCGCACAACACGGCCGCCGGCTGGCCCAATTGGGTGCGCAGCCAGTTCGCGCGCGTATCGCGGACCGCCGCGCGCAGTTCCGACGCCCGCCTGCGGATCGTGAGCGGATCGACCTGCGGCATACGGGCGGCGGGGGTGCCAGGCCGCGGCGAATAGGGAAAGACATGGCCGTGAACGATACCGAGATCGCGCACGATCGACAGGTTCTCAGCGTGGTGCGCCGCGGTTTCCGTGGGGAACCCCGCGATCAGGTCTGCGCCCAGGGCAATATCCGGACGGCGCGCCTTCAGCCGGGTGGCCAGCGCCATGGCATCCGCGCGCAGGTGGCGGCGCTTCATGCGCTTCAGGATGAGGTCGCTGCCGTGCTGCAGCGACAGGTGGAGATGCGGCATCACGCGTGCCTCGCCACCGATCAGATCCTCCAGCAACGGGTCGATCTCCACCACGTCGACCGAGGACAGCCGCAGCCGCGGCAGTTCGGGGAAAGCGCAGAGAATCGCGCTGACCAGATCGCCCAGGCGCGGCCGGCCCGGCAGGTCGTGGCCCCAGCTCGTCAGGTCCACCCCGGTCAGCACCACTTCGCGCACGCCCGCGGCGATCACCGTCTCGACTTCGCGCAGTGCTCCGGAGATTGGCAGCGATCGCGCCGGGCCCCGCCCCTGGGGTATGATGCAGAACGTGCACGCGTGGTCGCAGCCGTTCTGGACGGCAACAAAGGCGCGGGTGTGTGCCCGTTCTGCCGGGCGCGGCGCGACCGGTGCGTTCCACGCGCGCGGATCGAGCTTGGCCGCATTGCTGACGATGCCATCCACTTCCGGCATCGCGGCCAGCATCGCGCGTTCGACTTCGGCCGCGCATCCGGTGACCAGCAGGCGCGCATCCGGCCTGGCGCGGCGGGCGCGCCGGATCGCCTGGCGGGTGTGGCGCACCGCCTCGGCGGTGACGGCGCAGGAATTGACGACCACCGTGTCGCGCGCTTCGGCGAGCACGGCACGGATGCGTTCGCCTTCCGACAGGTTGAGCCGGCAACCGAGGGATATGACCTCCATGGTCACGCGAACTTGCCCCAGTCGAAGCTGCCGCGAAAACTTTCTTCGGCAGGGCCGGTCATCCCGATGCGCCCGTCTTCGCCCCATTCGATATGCAGCGGACCGCCGGGGAGGAAGACCGTCGCCTCCCGCCCTTCGACCAGGCCCTTTCGCATCGCTGCGACCGCCGTGGCGCAGGCGCCCGTGCCGCACGCGCGCGTAAGGCCCGCGCCCCGCTCCCACACCCTCAGCACTATCTCGGCGGGGCCCGTCACCTGGCCGACCATGACGTTGATCCGTTCGGGAAACAGCGGATCGTTCTCGATCTCGGGGCCCAGCCGCTCCAGGGGAACCTGGTCCAGATCGTCGACGAAGAAGACCACGTGCGGGTTGCCGATGCGCAGCGCCATCGGGGATGCGAGGCCCTCCCACGCCACCGGCATCGCGGCGGTATCCATCGCGTAGGCCAGCGGGATATCCGACCAGCCGAACACCGGAACGCCCATGTCGACCCGGGCGCCGCTTCCCGACGGGGCGACCGTGATCGTGCCGCCCGCAGTCTCGACCCGCGCCGCCGCGCCATGGAGGAGGGCGACCGCGCGGCTGGCGTTGCCGCACGCTTCCACCTCGCCGCCGTCGGCGTTGAAGATCCGCATCCGGAAGTCCGCAGTATCGGCCGCCTCGAGCAGGATCAACTGGTCGCAGCCGATCCCCGTCCGCCGGTCGGCAAGCGCCCGCGCGGTGGCCGCGCCGATGGGCGGCAAGGATTCCGCGCGCCCGTCGAGCACGACGAAATCGTTGCCGAGCCCGTGCATCTTGACGAAAGGAACCCGCATAGGCGGCGGGCTCTATGCAAGGCCGGGCGCCGCGTCCAGTTTTCGCGTCAGCTCGCCTTGCGGTTCACGCGGGCGGAGTGCTCCGTCAAATCGGCCGCGTCATCCGCGGGCGCCACTGCGTGGGCCAGCAGGCCCGCCTCCGCCAGACGCGCGCGGACGGCGGCGGCGTCTTCGGGCCGTCCGTAGAAGTAGCCCTGGCCTTTGAGCTCGCCCATGCGGCGCAGGCTTTCGAGAATGACGGGATTTTCGATGCCTTCGGCCGTGATCGGCAGATCGAGCCCATCGCCCAGCGAGACGATGGCGCGCACCATCTTGTCGCTGTCGTCGCTGCCGGCGAGTTCGGACACGAAGCTGCGATCGATCTTCAGCCGGTCGAACGGGAGCGAGCGAAGCTGAGACAGGCTGGAGAATCCCGTGCCGAAATCGTCGAGGCTGATGGTCACGCCCTGGTTCTTGAGGCTGGTGATGATCGAGCGGACCACTCCGATATTCTCGTGCAGGCAGCTTTCGGTGATCTCCACGTCCAGCCGATGCGGCGGGAAATTGTGCTTCACCAGCAGCTTGAGCAGTTTCTGCGAAAACCACGGATCGCGCAGCTGGATGGGCGAGATGTTGACCGACAGGGACAGGGTGGGCGACCACTCCCGTGCATCCTGCAGGGCCTGGTCGATCAGCCGCTCGCTCAGTTCCCCGATCATGCCGATCTCCTCGGCCACGGGAATGAACACTTCGGGGCTGATCGAGCCCAATGTCGGCGAATGCCAGCGCGCCAGCATTTCGAACCCGGTCAGCTGGCCGGTGGCAAGGTCCACCTGCTGTTCGTAGAACGGCACGAACTCGCCGCGCGCGACGCCGCGGCGGATGCCGTTTTCCAGCTCGCCGCGGAAGCGCAGTGCCCGCTCCATCGGTTCTTCGAACCAGAAGAAGCAGTTCTTGCCCTGCTTCTTCGCGTGATACATCGCGATGTCGGCACGGTGCGTCAGCGTCTCGGCGTCGACCGCGGCCGGATCGTCATGCGCCCCCAGGTTGGCGGAAATGCCGACGGAGATCGTGACTTCGATATCGATCCCGCCGTGCGATACGGGCTGGGCCACCCGTTCGATCAGCAGCCCGGCGAAGTGATCGACCCGTTCGGGCGTGCGCGGGTCGAACGGGACGACGCAGGCGAATTCGTCCCCGCCAAGCCGGGCGAGCAGGCCGTCCTTCGGCATCAGCGCGCGTATCCGGTCGGCGATCGCACGCAGCAGGGCGTCACCGGCGGTGTGCCCGTTGAGGTCGTTGATCATCTTGAAGTTGTCGAGATCGACCATGACGAATGCGGCCGCGCGACCATCGGCCCTGGCCGCCGCCAGCAGCGTATCGGTGGCGGGGCCGATGCTGCGGCGATTGAGGCTGCCCGTCAGCGGATCGCGTTCGGACAGTTCGCGGGCAAGCTGTTCCGCCTTGCGCCGTTCAGCAATCTCGCCGGTCAGCTCGGCGTAGCGGCGCCATCCGAAGATCACGAGCGCGATGTTGAGAAGCAGGGCGTTCACGAGCACGGGATCGGGCGCCGCGCCGATGCCCATCCAGGACTGGAGGACTTGCGGCAGGACCATGCCGCCCGTCCCGACGAAGAGGATGATGGCCGCCGCAGCAATGCCGAGCGCGACAAGATCGCGTTCCGCCGCGCCCATTTTGGGCGGCGGGCTTTCCTGTCCCTTGTCGTCTTTCGCCCGCATGCCCGTGCAACCGATCCCCCATGTTGCGCGAGGCCACCTATTCCCTAAGGGATTGAACATTGCGTTAAGGGTGCGTGCACCCGCGGCGCCCCGGTCGAAGGAGAGTGATAGCGTGCCGCGATACTGGCTGATGAAATCGGAACCGGATGCCTATAGCTGGGACGATCTGGTGTCCGAGGGCGAGGGGACCTGGGACGGCGTCCGCAATTATCGCGCACGCAACAATCTTGCCGCGATGAAGGTTGGCGACCGGGCGTTCTTCTACCATTCCAATATCGGCAAGGAAGTGGTCGGCATCGTCGAGATCAGCGTGCCGGGGTTTCCCGATCCCAGCGACGACACGGGGCGCTGGACGTCCGTCAAGGTAAAGCCGGTGCAACGCGTCAGCCGCCCCGTCAGCCTCGCCGCCATAAAGCAGGACCCGCGCCTGAAGGAAAGCGAACTCATCCGCCAGTCGCGGCTCTCCGTCGCCGAATTGACCCCGGACGAGTGGGCCGCGATCCTCGATCTGGCGGGGGAGTGACGGGAACGCGGGCGGTGCCCGCCCGTTGGTCGAATGAAGCAGCGGCGGGTTGCCGCAGCCATCCCGAGAGGAGACAATCCATGGGTGAATTCACCGACAAGGCCAAGGGCCTCGGCAATGAAATCGCGGGCAATGCCAAGCAGATGTCCGGCGATCCGGAAACGCGCGCCGAAGGCGCGGCGCAGGAACGCAAGGGCGAAGCGCAGAACCTCAAGGGCAAGGTGAAGGGCGCGTTCGGCGACAAAGTCTAACCGCGTTCAGCCAATGCCATTCGAAGGGCCGCTCCGAAAGGAGCGGCCCTTTTTCTTCGTGTGAGCGCCGGTCGCCTGATGAACGAACAGGCTTAATGTCCCGCCGCGCGACAGCGCGTCATTGGCGAGGAGCGGAATGGTTTCCAAAGTGTTAACACCATCGCTATGCGACGCTCACTCGTTCTCACCGATGAATCGGCCCGCCACCCCTTCCGCGCCGGCCTTCCGCCCCATGTTCGCAAGAGCCCGCCGGTTCCCGATCCGGTGTCCTGGGCCATCACGCGCGACGACGTGCGCGGATTTGCGAGTGCCTATTTCGCAAGCCTTGCCGCGGTCGCCGTCCTGATCGTCTAGAGCGCGGCGGCGCGCTCCGCGCGCAGGAGCAGCAGCCCGAGCCAGGCGGAGATCAGGCACATCGCCGCGGTGAGCAGGAGATGATGCACGATCTCGAGGCCCGCGGCGCTCAGGCCCGTCGCGATCAGCGATCCGACCACCATGGCCCCGGAATTCACGATGTTGTTCGCGGCGATCGTGCGCGCGGTCTGCGTCTTGGGCACGAAGGTCGTGAGGAACGCGTAGAGCGGAACCACGAACATGCCCCCCGCCACCGCGATGCCGAGAAGGCTGACGAGGAGAGGGATGGCGCCCGGATGCGCGATGAATTCGCCGACGGTGAGCAATGTCCCGTCCGCCTCTGCCACCCAGGTCCGGCACACGAAATAGAACGCGAGGACGAATACCCCCATCGCGATGACGGCCATCGGCGAATATCGCGCTGAAACGGTGCCCTTGAGCAGCGCGTTCACCGAAACGGAACCGATCGCGACCCCGATCGAGAAGATGACCAGGAACAGGCTGGCAACTTCCTTGCTGGCCGTCAGCACGTTCTTCGCCAGCGGCGGAAACTGGATGAACAGGACGGCACCGATCGTCCAGAAGAAGCTGATCGCCATGATGGCGAGGAACACGCGCCTGTCATGGGCGGTATTGCGCACCAGGTTGATCGAACTGCGGACGATATGGAAATCGAGCGGCTCAACGGCACCCTGCGCAGGGGCCGGCGGGACATGGCGGGACACGAGAAATCCGGCGAGGGCGGTCAGCACGACGAGGGCGGCCGCGGCTTCCACGGCGATCCAGCCGGCCAGGATCGTGCCGAAGAGGATGGCGATGTACGTGCCCGCCTCCACCAGACCGGTCCCGGCGAGCACTTCGCGTTCGTGGAGGTGTTGCGGCAGGATCGCGTACTTGATCGGGCCGAAGAAGGTGGAATGCACGCCCATCGCGAACAGCGCGAGCATCATCAGCGGGATCGCCGCGGCCTGGATCAGCAGGCCCTGCCATGCCAGCAGGAGACCTGCCGCCCCCACGAGCATGATCGCGATTTCCGCCGCCTTCACGATGCGGATGATGCGGGCCTTGTCGCGCATGTCGGCAAGCTGCCCCGCGAGGGCCGAGAGCAGGAAGAACGGCAGGATGAACACCGCGCTCGCGACCGCGCTGAACGTGCCTTCGGCGCTTTCGGAGTTGTAGACGCTGTACACCACGAACAGGACCATCGCGGTCTTGTAGAGGTTGTCGTTGAAGGCGCCGAGAAGCTGGGTAACGAATAGCGGCAGGAACCGCCGGCGGCGCAACATGTGGGTGGTGACAGTCATGCGATCCCGAAATGGTTGCCGCGTCCGCCGCGGGCTCTAGCGGCTGCCGCGCTGGGGACAAGCGCTAAGGGCGCTTTTGCCGGGGCGCGGGCTGCGCTAGGGCGGGGCGATGCAGTCACTGCCCAACCTGCTGACGCTGAGCCGCATCTTCGCGGTCCCGTTGCTGGCCTTCCTCTTGTGGTGGCCCAACTGGCGTTTCGGGTATGGCGTGGGCTTCGTGCTCTACTGCGTGATCGCTTTCACCGATTATGTCGACGGGTACCTCGCCCGCGCGCAGGGGACGGTGAGCAAGCTCGGCGTGTTCCTCGATCCCATCGCGGACAAGATCATGGTCGCGGCCGTGATCCTGGTGCTGGCGGCCCAGGGATATATGCGCGGGCCATATGTGGGCGATCTGCACGTGATCGCCGGGCTCATCATCCTTGTCCGCGAAATCGCGGTTTCGGGCTTGCGCGAATTCCTGGGGCCGCTGCAGGTTTCGGTCCCGGTGTCGAAGCTCGCCAAGTGGAAGACGACGTTCCAGCTCGTCAGCCTCGGCGCGCTGATACTGGGGGGCGCTGTCCACGGCGCGCCGTGCGAAGTGCGCAGCGATTGCGGCCCGCTGGCGGACCAGTGGATTCACGTGGTCGGGCTCGTCAGCCTGTGGGCCGCCGCCGCGCTCACCCTGGTGACGGGCTGGGACTACCTGCGCGTCGGCCTCAAACACATGGATTGACCGCTGGGCGGGGCCGTGCGGGTCAAGCCCTTCAACCGGCCTTCAGCTCTTCGGCCAGCAGCCTGAATTCTTCGCTGCGGGGGGAGTTCTTCCGCCAGACCAGGGCGATTTCCCGGCTGGGGGCCTTGCCCTTGAGCGGGCGGGCAACGACTTCGGTTTCGTGCAGGATGCCGGCCTCGATCGCCATTTCGGGCAGCATCGTCATGCCCAGCCCATTGTCCACCATCTGCACCAGGGTGTGGAGCGACGTCCCGATCATCGTCGCCGAGGCGCGCAGTTCAGGGCGGTTGCACGCGGCAAGCGCATGGTCGCGCAGGCAATGCCCGTCCTCCAGCAGGAGCAGGCGTCCTTCGTCGATCATCGAGGCCGGGATTTCCGCCGGTGGATCGCGGGGTTCGTCCCGGGGAAAGGCGACGAACAGGCGATCGTCGGTGATGTGCGCCGTATCGACATCGCCGGTGGCATAGGGAAGCGCCATCAGCACGCAGTCCGCCCGGCCGTGGCTCAGGCTTTCCAGCGCGTCGCCGGTGGTTTCCTCGCGCAGGAACAGCTTGAGCGCGGGCCGTTCCCGGCGCAGGCGCGGCAGGATGCGGGGGAGCATGAACGGGGCGATGGTGGGGATCACGCTCATGCGCAGCTCACCGCTCAGCGGTTTTCCGCTCGCCTGGACCAGATCGCTCAGTTCCTCCGCCTCACGCAGAAGGCGGTGTGCCTTCGCGACGACCTGTTCCCCCAGCGGCGTGAAGCGCACTACGCGCCGGCTGCGCTCCACCAGGGTGACGCCGAGCAGCGATTCCAGTTCGCGGATTCCGGCCGACAGCGTGGACTGCGAAACGAAGCTCGCGTCGGCGGCACGGCCGAAATGGCCATGCTCGTGCAGCGCAACCAGGTACTGCAGCTGCTTGATGGTGGGAAGGTAAGTGCTCACTCCGCGGCCAGTTCATCCCCGGCCGCGGGCAATTCGATCCGGGTCATGACCAGGCGGCCCTTCTCGACCCCGAACCCGAGCTTGCCTTCCACCAGGTCGAGCGCGTCCTTGCCGAACACTTCGTAGCGCCATCCCTTGAGGATCGGCAGGTCGCGCACCCCGGCGGCCAGCGCCTCCATCTCGTCGCTGCGGGTAAGCAGGCGCGCGGCGACGTCGATCTCGCGGCTGCGGATCTTGAGGAGCAGCTTGAGGAGGTCCGCCACCAGCACGCCTTCCTTGCCCAAGGGCGCGCCGCGCTTCGGCTTGTCGGGCATCTCGTCGGCGGAAAGGGGCTCGGCCTTTTCGATCGCCTTCATCAGGCGCTTGCCGATATCGTTGTCGCGCCACGCGGCGCTCAGGCCCCGCACCT
This sequence comes from Tsuneonella aeria, assembly GCF_009827495.1. Taxonomy (NCBI): domain Bacteria; kingdom Pseudomonadati; phylum Pseudomonadota; class Alphaproteobacteria; order Sphingomonadales; family Erythrobacteraceae; genus Tsuneonella; species Tsuneonella aeria. Next base: position 838,599 of record NZ_WTZA01000001.1, on the reverse strand, counting down.
TGACGAGGTCGGCCTGCGCCTTGGGCGGATGGCTGGCGAGGTCGGCCAGCGTCTCGTCGCGCATGATGCGGCCGCGCGGGATGTTCTTGTGCTGCGCCTCAGCCTCGCGCCAGGCGGCCAGCGCCTTGAGGCGGCCGAGCACGGCGGCGTTGCGGCTGGGCGGGCGAATGCGTTCCCACGCGCTCCCGGCGTCGTTGGCGTAGTTCGCCGGGTCGGCGAGCTTCTCCATTTCGGCGTCGAGCCAGGCGCCGCGGCCTGTCTTGAACAGCTTCTTCAGGATGCGCGGGAAGATCTGCGCCAGGTGCGTGACGTCGCCGATGGCATATTCGATCTGCCGATCGGTCAGCGGTCGGCGGCTCCAGTCGGTAAAGCGCGCCCCCTTGTCGACCGCGAAGCCCAGCCAGCTTTCGACCAGGTTGCTGTAGCCGATCTGTTCGGACTGGCTGATCGCCATCATCGCGATCTGGGTGTCGAAGATCGGATGCGGGGTCTTGCCCGTGAGGTTATAGACGATCTCGACGTCCTGGCCCCCGGCGTGGAAGACCTTCAGCACATCCTCGTTCTCGCACAACAGGTCGAGCAGGGGGGCAAGGTCGATGCCGTCGGCCATCGGGTCGATCGCGGCGGCTTCGTTGGCGTCCGCGATCTGTACCAGGCACAGTTCCGGCCAGTACGTGTTCTCGCGCATGAATTCGGTATCCACCGCGACGAAATCGGATTTCGCGAGGCGGGCGCAAAGGTCGGCCAGCGCCTGGGTGGTGGTGATCAGATCGTGTATCTTCATCGGTTCTTTTCTTGTCCCGGGCGGAGTACCGCCCACGGGATCGCGCCGCAGCTTGACAAAGCCGGGTCGTTCCCCTGTTAGCCCGCGTCGTTTGCCCCTATGGGGGCCGCGCCCGCGATGCGTTTTGCGGGCCGCCCCTAACGCCTTACCCGCCTAATTGGAAAGTATTTAGATGCACGCCTATCGTACCCACAGCTGCGGCGCCCTGACCGCGAACGATGCCGGGCAGGACGTCCGCCTGTCGGGCTGGGTGCATAACAAGCGCGATCACGGCGGTGTGCTGTTCGTCGACCTGCGCGATCATTACGGCGTGACGCAGATCGTGGCCGACAGCGACAGCCCGGCGCTGCCGGTGCTCGAAAAGCTTCGGCTGGAATCGGTGGTGACGATCGACGGCACGGTGAAGGCGCGTGCCGAAGCCGCGGTGAACCCGAACCTGCCGACCGGCGCGATCGAGGTCTTCGCCCGCGACGTCACCGTGCAGAGCCGGGCGGACGATCTGCCGCTGATCGTTAATTCGGCGGAAGATTATCCGGAGGAAACCCGCCTCAAGTACCGCTTCGTCGATCTGCGGCGCGAACGCCTCCACCGCAATATCATGCTGCGTTCTGGTGTCATCGCCTCGCTGCGGCGGCGGATGATCGGGCAGGGCTTCACCGAATTCCAGACGCCGATTCTCGGCGCGTCGAGCCCGGAAGGCGCGCGCGACTATCTGGTGCCCAGCCGCTTGCACCCGGGGCGCTTCTACGCCCTTCCGCAGGCGCCGCAGATGTTCAAGCAGTTGCTGATGGTGGCCGGCTTCGACCGCTATTTCCAGATCGCGCCCTGCTTCCGCGACGAGGACCTGCGCGCCGACCGCAGCCCCGAATTCTACCAGCTCGACTTCGAGATGAGCTTCGTGACGCAGGAGGACGTGTTCACGACCATCGAGCCGGTGCTCGCCGGCGTGTTCGAGGAATTCTCGGGCGGCAAGAGCGTGACTCCCGCGGGCAGCTTCCCGCGCATTCCGTATCGCGAGGCGATGCTCAAATACGGCACCGACAAGCCCGACCTGCGCAACCCGCTGATCATTTCCGACGTGTCGCAGCACTTCACCCGCAGCGGCTTTGGCCTGTTCGAGAAGATCGTCGGTTCCGGCGGCGTCGTCCGCGCGATCCCGGCGCCCGCGACTCACGAAAAGAGCCGCAAGTTCTTCGACGACATGAACGAGTGGGCACGGCGCGAAGGTTTCGCCGGCCTCGGCTACGTCACACGCAAGGGCGGCGAATTCGGCGGGCCCATCGCCAAGAACCACGGCACCGAGGGCATGGAGACGCTCTATGCTGAATTGGGGCTGGGCGACAACGACGGGCTGTTCTTCGCCGCCGGCAAGGAGAAGGACGCCGCCAAGCTCGCCGGCGCGGCGCGAACGCGGGTTGGCGAGGAGCTCGGCCTCATCCCGGACGACCGGTTCGAATTCTGCTGGATCGTCGACTTCCCGATGTTCGAATACGACGAGGACGCGAAGAAGGTCGACTTCAGCCACAATCCGTTCTCGATGCCGCAGGGCGAAATGGAGGCGCTGGAGAGCAAGGACCCGCTCGATGTCCTGGCGTGGCAGTACGACATCGTGTGCAATGGGTACGAGCTGAGTTCGGGCGCGATCCGGAACCACAAGCCGGAGATCATGTACAAGGCGTTCGAGATCGCCGGCTATTCGCGGGCGGACGTGGATGCGAACTTCAGCGGCATGATCGAGGCGTTCAAGCTGGGCGCACCCCCGCATGGCGGTTCCGCTCCCGGAATCGACCGCATCGTCATGCTGCTTGCCGACGAGCCCAATATTCGCGAGGTGATCGCTTTCCCGTTGAACCAGCGGGCACAGGACCTGATGATGGGCGCGCCGAGCGAGGTGCCGGCGCGGGCCTTGCGCGATGTCCACATCCGGTTGGCCCAGCCAGCGGAGTCCGGCTCCTAGCTTTAATTAAAATCAAGTATTTAATTCGCTTGGAGGCGGAACGGGCACGTTTCGTCGCAATCCCGGCGTGTTGATGGCGATCGCCCATTCTGAACGGAACGCATGAGCGGGGCGTCCATTGGTTTCCCAGCAAGCCAAAGGAGCCCCTCCCATGACCGAAACGACAGGCCAGAGCAGCACGAGCACGTCTGCCCAATCCGTACGCGACGAGCTTTCGCAAGATGCCTCGCGCTTGACCCAGACAGCCACCCAGCGGGCAGAACAGGCCGCAGACGGGGGCAAGAAACAGGCCACCACTGCCGCGCACGCCGCGTCGTCCGCCATCGGGAAGGCGGCCGGTGCGCTTCGCCAGGATGACAAGGCGCCGGAGTGGCTCGCCAACGCCTTCGACAAGACCGCGCGGCAGATCGACGATCTCGCCCGGACCATCGAAGGGAAGGATATCAAGGAGATACGCCGGGGCGTGAGCCAGTTCGCGCGCCAGAACCCCCTGGCATTCCTGGCGGCGTCGGCTGCGGCCGGATTCGCGGCGGCACGGTTCCTGCGTGCGGGCAGCGAATATCAGAGCCATCATCCGGAAGGCGGACAGGGATCGTCCTCCGCCACCAGCCGGTTCGCGGGTTCGTCGTACGATCCTTCGGCGTCTACCGGCTCCGGCGGGACCGGACCGGGCACGCGCGCAGGCTCAGCGACCGGATCGGACATGGGCGGCGCCGGCACCTCGACCGGTTTCGGCACGGGCAGCAGCAGCGCCCAGGGCGGCGCATCGCGACCGGGCGAGACCACATGGTCGCCTGCTTCGTCGGCGTCTCAGCGTGAAGGGAGCATGTCGTGACCGATGCCACAATCCACACCACGGCCGCCGGGTCCGTTCGATCGCGGGACCCGGGCGGCGGTGACAACGTCGTCGACCTGATCGGCCGCCTGACAAGCCAGGGCGCGCATCTTGCGCAAGAGCAGGTTGCCCTGATGCAGGCGGAAGTCCGGGAAAGCGTGACCGACATCAAGCAGGCGATCGGCGCCTACGCGGGCGCTGCCGTGCTGGGGCTCGCCGGCCTCGGCGTGACGCTGACCGGCCTCGGCTGGTGGCTGGGCACGGCGATCGACAATGTCCCGCTGGGGATCGTCATCGTCGGGATCATCACGCTGATCGTCGCCGCCGTTCTTTACTCCGGCGCCAAGAACAAGCTCGCGGCCGCCAACCTGAAGCCGGAACGCACCATCCGGACCGTGGAACATACGCCGGACATCGTCACCGGCACGCACAGCACCACAGGAGCTACCCATGAACGCCACTGACAACACATCGCACCGCGATCCTGCCGAGATCGAACGGGAAATCCGCCAGACGCAGGCCGAGATGAGCCGCACCGTCGACCGTCTCGGGGACCAGTTGACACCGCGCAACCTCCTCAACGGGCTGCTCGACAAGGCGGACGAGAACGGTATCGACGCGCGGTATCTCGTCGACGGCGCGCGGCGCAACCCGATCGCGCTGGCCATGATCGCCCTCGGCGGAATCTGGCTGGTGAGCGACAGCGACGCGAAGGCATCGTCGCTCAAGCCATCCGGCCTTGGCAACCTCAAGAAATGGGGCGCCCATGACGATCATCATCGTGGCTATGTCGATCATATGAGCCGCTGCGAGCCGCAGGCGAACGAGGACATGGCCGCATATCGCCGTCGGCGTGACATTGCCCGGTCGAATTATCTGATGATCGAGCAGCGGCACGACGAGGACGAGACCTCGTTCCGGCAGCGGCTCGATCAGGCGACGGACGCCTTGCGTGACAAGCGCGACAGCCTGCTCGACCAAGCCGGCCAGATGGGCCGCAGCGCGAGGGGCACCGCCCGGGGCGCGGCGGACAGCGCCAGCCAGGCCTATCAGTCGAACCCCATGGTGGGCGGCATGGTCGCCGCGTTCGTGGGCGCGCTTGCCGGGGCGACCGCGCCGGTGACGCGCTTCGAAGAAGAGCAGATGGGCAGGATGGGCTCCGACGCGCTCGACGCCGCAAAGGACAAGGCACACGACCTTGCCGACATGGCGCGCGACAAGAAGGATGAACTGATCGACAAGGCCGACCGTAAGATGGGCGATACCCAGTCCGCCGGATCGGCCGAACGGTCTTTCGCGGAAGCATCCTCGCCGCGGTCCACCCAGTACAGCTCGACCTGAACCGGTCGCCGGGCGGACATGGCGGCAGTTCGCAAGTGCTGCCGCCTTTCGCTTGGGTCACGCTAAACCAAGGATACGCACGCGCGCCCGGGCACTTGCCAGCCCCGGCGGCGTTCATTAGGGCGAAAGGCAATTCGAAACCCCCAAGCCAAGAGGGAACTCTCATGAGCGATACCGCTGAACGCGTGCAGAAGATTGTCGTCGAACACCTGGGTGTAGAAGCCGACAAGGTTACCCAGGAAGCCAGCTTCATCGACGACCTGGGCGCCGACAGCCTCGACATCGTGGAACTCGTGATGGCGTTCGAAGAAGAATTCGGCGTGGAAATCCCCGACGATGCGGCTGAGAAGATCACCACCGTCGGTGACGCCACCAAGTACATCGAAGAGCACAAGGGCTGACAGGCCCGTCCCGCCGTGCTCGCCTGACGGCAAGTCGGCGGGGCTTCGACAGGCTCGACCCCAGGCGGGGCCGGGCCTGTTGCATTTCACGGAGAGCAGAATGCGCCGAGTGGTCGTAACCGGATTGGGCCTCGTAACCCCGCTGGGTGCCGATGTCGAAACGACGTGGAAGAACCTTATCGCCGGCAAGAGCGGGATCGGACCGATCACCCGCTTCGACGTCACCGACCAGAAGGCGAAGATCGCCGGCGAGGTGAAGCCGGCCGACCACGAATGGGGCTTCGATCCCAACAAGCGCGTGGATCACAAGGTTCAGCGCCAGGTCGATCCGTTCATCGTCTACGCGATCGATGCCGCCGGGCAGGCGATCGAGGATGCCGGCCTCGAAGACATGGACGAGGCGACCAGGGAACGCGCGGGTGTCTCCATCGGATCGGGCATCGGCGGCTTGCCGGGAATCGAGAGCGAATCCCTCGTGCTGGCAGAAAAGGGTGCAGGGCGCGTCAGCCCGCACTTCGTCCATGGGCGGCTGATCAACCTCACCAGCGGCCAGGTTTCGATCAAGTACGGGCTGATGGGGCCGAACCACTCGGTCGTGACGGCGTGCTCCACGGGCGCGCACTCGATCGGCGATGCCGCGCGCATGATCCGCGACGACGATGCGGACATCATGCTGGCGGGCGGGGCCGAATCCACGCTCAACCCGCTGGGCCTTGCCGGGTTCGCCCAGGCGAAGGCACTCAACATGAGCATGAACGACACGCCGGAAAAGGCGAGCCGCCCGTACGACAAGGGGCGTGACGGCTTCGTGATGGGCGAAGGCGCCGGTGTCATGGTGCTGGAGGAATACGAGCACGCCAAGGCGCGGGGCGCGAAGATCTATGCCGAGGTCGTGGGTTACGGCCTGTCGGGCGATGCCTATCACGTCACGGCCCCGCACCCGGAAGGGCGCGGCGCGGAGCTCGCCATGCGCATGGCGCTGAAGAAGGCGGACATGGGGCCGGGCGACATCGACTACGTCAACGCGCACGGCACCAGCACGATGGCCGACACGATCGAACTCGCCGCGGTAAAGCGCGTGCTGGGCGACGATCTCAACGGCGCCTCGATGTCGAGCACCAAGAGCGCGATCGGCCACCTTCTCGGCGGCGCCGGGGCGGTGGAGGCGATCTTCTGCGTGCTGGCGATTCGCGACCAGGTGGTGCCGCCGACACTGAATCTCGACGATCCGGACGAGGGCACCGAAGGGGTCGATCTCGTGCCCCACACCGCACGTCACCGCGAAGTGGATGCCGCCCTGTCGAACAGCTTCGGCTTCGGCGGCACCAACGCCAGCTTGATCTTCAAGAAGGTCGAAGGCTGACGTGAAGCGCCTGATACTGGCCGCCGCGCTGATCGGGGCGGTCGGGCTCGCCTGGTTCGCGTGGGGCTGGTACGGCTCGGCCAACGTCGAGAAGGAGACGGCCTTCACCGTGCCGGACGGGGCCACGCTGACGAGCGTCGCACGCGAACTGGAGGACAAGGGCCTGATCGCCTCGGCGGACAGCTTCCTGCTGCGCGCGAAGATTCTCGGCAGCGGCGACCCGGTGCAGCGGGGCGAGTTTGCGCTGCCCCAGGGTGCGAGCCCGGCGACGATCCTCGATACGCTGCAGCATGGCCAGGTCATCCGCCGCTTCGTGACGGTGCCGGAAGGGCTGCCGTCGATCATGGTGCACGAGCGGCTGATGGCCGAACCCCTGCTGACCGGGCCCATTCCGGTCCCGGCGGAAGGCTCCGTCCTCCCCGATACGTACGATTTCGAACGCGGCGAAACCCGGGCGAAAGTGCTGGCGCGGATGCAGGCCGCAATGACCGCCTATCTCGCCGAAGCGTGGGCCAAGCGGAAGCCCGGCATCGCTGTCTCAAACCCGCGCGATGCGGTGATCCTGGCCTCGATCGTCGAGAAGGAAACCGGCGTGGCGCGCGAACGGCGCATGGTCGCCGGCCTCTATTCGAACCGGGTGAAGCAGGGGATGCCGCTCCAGGCCGATCCCACGATCATCTACCCGATCACGAAAGGAAAGCCGCTGGGCCGCCGAATCCGCCAGAGCGAGATCGCCGCCGTGAACGGCTACAATACTTATACGATGCGCGGCCTTCCCGACGGGCCGATCACCAATCCGGGGCGCGAAAGCATCGCGGCGGTGCTTGACCCGGCAAAGACGGATGCGGTCTTCATGGTGGCCGACGGGACCGGCGGTCACGTTTTCGCGAACACCCTTGCCGAACATAACGCCAACGTCAGCAAGTGGTTCGCCATCCGCCGCGCTCGCGGAGAGCTGGACTGACCGGAACAGGCAGCCTCGCGCCGCTGATCGTCACCGCCGAACTGCCCGAGGCGTTGCAATCGCGCGCCGACCAACTCCGCGCCGCGCACTTCCCGCCTGAGCGCAACGTTCTGAAGGCGCACGTCACCTTGTTCCATGCGCTCCCGCCGAGCCTGGAGGGGGAACTTCGCGCCGCGCTCGCGACCGAGGCTCGGGCGCGGCCGCCCGAGGCGCGCCTCGAAGGGCTGATGAACCTCGGGCGGGGGACGGCGCTGCGGATCGTGAGCCCGGCGATGGTGGCGTTGCGCGAACGACTGGCCGACCGGTTCCATGGCCTGCTCACCCCGCAGGACATGCAGGAACCACGCCTGCACGTGACGATCCAGAACAAGGTTTCCCCGGACGAGGCCCGCGCGCTCCAGGCGCGATTGGCGCCTTCGCTCCAACCGCGCGCGTTTGCGTTCGCGGGGCTCGCCTGTCACCGATACCGCGGTGGCCCCTGGGAGTTTGTCCGCCGCTGGAATTTCCGCGGTTGACCGGCGTGACCAGCGCATCTAGATGCGCCGCCTGCCCGGCGACATAGCCGCGCGGCCCTCTGGGGCGGAGTAGCTCAGCCGGTTAGAGCAGCGGAATCATAATCCGCGTGTCGGGGGTTCGAGTCCCTCCTCCGCTACCATTCCCGGACCAAGAAGCCGGGTCTTCCATGTCGACGTGAAGCCCTTGGCTTTGTTCGGGCGGCGAGGGCGATTCGGTCGATGAGAGTGCGGACCGCTTCGCGCCCGCCTGATCGCTGAGGTCAGGTGTCCCCGATCGCCTTCTCACCCACGATGTTGATGCCATAGCCTTCGATGGCGACCACGTTGTGATGCGCATTGGTGAGCAGGATCATGTCCTGAACACCCAGGTCCACCAGGATCTGCGCGCCAATGCCGTAAGTGCGCAAGTCCATGCTTGGGGGCTGGCCGCTCGCGGCTTCGACCTCGCGGGTCAGGCTTTCCGGATCGCCCGGCATCAACAGGACGATAACCCCCGCGCCTTCGCGGCCGATTTCGGCCATCGCGCGCTGGAGCGTGCGCTTGCGCGGCCCAGGTGCGCCCAGCACGTCGGAATAGATCGAGATCGCGTGCATCCGCACGAGGGTGGCCTGCGAAGGGTCGATCGCGCCCTTCTGGAGCACGATGTTGACCGTGCCATCCACCTTGTTGCGGTAGGATTTCGCGATCCAGTCGCCCCCGTAGTCGGAGGTGAAGGGCGCGGTCGCGATGCATTCCACCAGGTTGTCGTGGCGGCGCCGGTATTCGATGAGGTCGCGGATGGTGCCGATCTTCAGGTCGTGAACTTTGGCGAAGGCGATCAGATCGTCCATTCGCGCCATGGTACCGTCGTCCTTCATGATCTCGCAGATCACGCCGGCGGCATTCAGACCGGCGAGGCGGGCGATATCGACCGCGGCCTCGGTATGACCCGCCCGCACGAGGACGCCGCCATCGCGGGCGACCAGGGGGAAAACATGCCCCGGTGCCACGAGATCGGATTTGCCTTTGCTGGCATCGATCGCAACCGAGACGGTGCGCGCGCGGTCCGCTGCGGAAATCCCTGTCGTCACGCCCTCACGGGCTTCGATCGAGACGGTGAAGGCCGTTTCGTGCCGGCTGCCGTTGTTCCGGCTCATCAATTCGAGCCCCAGGTGCTCGATCCGTTCCCGGGTCATCGCCAGGCAGATCAGCCCGCGGCCGTGAGTGGCCATGAAGTTGATCGCATCCGGGGTCGCCATCTGCGCAGGGATGATGAGGTCGCCCTCGTTCTCCCGGTCCTCGTCGTCGACGAGGATGAACATGCGCCCGTTGCGCGCTTCGTCGATGATCTCCTCGATCGGGACAAGGGCGGGGCCGTCGTCGCTGGCGAAAATGAACCGCTCCAGCTTGCCGAGCGTCTCGGCAGTGGGGTTCCAGTTCTCCTCCATCAGATCGCGCAATGTGTTGGCGTGCAGCCCGGCCGCACGGGAGAGGCCAGAGCGGGACATGCCGCTTTCGCTCACGAGGCGACGGATTCGAGTGATGAGATCAGCAGACATGACGTCGGCGTATCACAGCGTAATGTGAGATGCTATCAAAAATAGAGACATTATGATGGGCTGCGATGATCGGCCCGCCGCAAACAGATCCCATCGTTGCCGAAGAGTTCGTCGGCGCCGGCGCGCGTCAACCGGCGCTGCCGTCTTCCAGCCACAGGCGCGGCAGGCCGGGGTCGGTTCCGTGGATGACCCGTTTGAGCAGATGGCGCAGGAGGTCCGCCTCGCTCGGATCGAGTATCTCCAGCATTTCATCCTCGATCGCCTTGGCCGCGGCGGCGGCTTCCAGGAACTTGCGCCGTCCGGCCTCGCTGAGTTCGAGCTTGCCGTGATCGACCGGCACCACGAGGTCGCGTTTCTCGAGATCGGATGCGACTGCCGGGTCGAAACGATACCCGGTGTATCCGATGAGCGCGTTGATCTCCTGGATGTCGGCAGGGCCGCGAAGCCCCAGGACACTCAGGGCGAAATGGTCCACCAGGCTGAGCTCGAGACGTTCGAGCACGGGGCGAATCCTGCCGTAGGCCTGGTAATGCGCGCGCCCCAGGAGGTAGCCGAGGAAATCTTCGCCGAAGCGGTCGGCGGTGGCCGCTTCCGGTTGCGCCTGTTCCAGGTTGGCGGCTCGCCGCGCCGCGAGCGCGTAACGGCCGGAGTGGAACAGCAGGGCGGGGCGGTCGCTGCGCTCGAACGCCTCCACTTGCCCCACGAAGATCACGTGGTCCCCGCCGTCATAGCGATAGGCCATGCGGCATTCGAAGCGCGCTGCCGTGCCGGTCAACAAGGGCGATCCGCCTGCGCCCCGCTCGAATTCGAGGCCGGCGAACTTTTCCGCGCTCGTCCCCCGGGCGAAGCGGTTGGACAGCGCCTCCTGGTCGGAGGCGAGAACATGGACAGCGAAATGATCGGCAGCCTCGAACACCGGCAGCGAGGAGGATTTGCGCGCGAGGCTCCACAGAACCATAGGCGGGTCGAGCGAGACCGAGTTGAAGCTGTTGGCGGTGACGCCCACGTCGCCTTGCGCCTTGTCCGTCGCCGTCACGATGGTCACGCCGGTCGCAAATGCGCCGAGAGCCGAGCGGAACTCGTTCTGGTCGATCGCTCCGCTCATGCTCATCAATCTCCGGCAGGCCCGATCGCCGTCCCCGACGGCGCTTCGCCCATCACGGTTACGGTGGTTCGGCCCTCGCTGTCCACCGCCTGCTGCAGGAACGAGGTTCGCCGCGAGCGGGTCGCCGCGATCCACCAGCGGCCATCGCGGCGAACGTAATCATCCTCGTATTCGACGCCCATCTGGGTCAGCAGCCGCGGGCCGAGGTTCACATTGTGAAACAATAGCGACCATCGCCCCCTTGCCTCGTCCGCGCCATCGAATTCGATCACGCCGTTGGCGCCGTGGTGGATGTCGAAGACACCAGGCGCGCAACCCATTTCGCGATAGACTGCCACGAAAGCGTCGCGATCATCGAAGCGCGGGAAACCTTCGAAATCGATCACCGCCCCGTCGGGAGAAAGCGTATCGCGCACCCCTTCGACATCCTTGAGGTCGCAGCTGCGCAGGTAACGCGCCTTCAATTCGCGGATCGCACGCTCGTCTTCCAGGCGCTGAACCCGAGCCGTCACGTCATTCAACGACATTTCCGCCATTATGCGATTTCCCTCTGGATTTGCGTAGCCATACCGTTATGCCGTTACGCAAATCAAGCGGAGAGAGCCACATGGAGTTTGCCGGCAAGCGCATAGTCGTGACAGGTGCCGCATCGGGGATCGGCCGTGCCACGGCGATCAAGTTCGCGGCCGAAGGGGCCGACCTGGTCATCGCAGACATCAACCAGGCCGGGCTGGAGGAAACCGCCGGGATGCTGGCCCGAACCGCGCGTGCGGTGCCTTACGACGCTGCCGATTTCGATTCCTGCCGCGCGCTGATCGCGGCCGCGGCGGAAGGCGGCCCCATCGACGTGCTCGCCAACGTCGCGGGGATGCTGGCCTGGGGTCCGACGCTCGATTTCGATGAGGCGCTGTTCGAGAAGATCGTGCGGGTGAACCTCACCAGCGTCTATTGCCTGTGCCGCGCGGCGTTGCCGCACCTGATCGAGAGCAAGGGCAATATCGTCAACACGGCATCGACAGCCGCCTTGCAGGGGATCGCCTACACGGTTGCCTACGCAGCCTCGAAGCACGGCGTGATGGGCATCACCAAGAGCCTGGCGGTCGAGTTCGCGAGCAAGGGCGTGCGGGTCAACGCGGTCGCACCAGGCCATGTCGACACGCCGATGGGCAATTCCGCGCCGCCAGCGGGCGATGTGGACTGGGCGCTCGTGATGCGCAATTCGCCCAAACTGGTCGATGGAACCTGCGCGCCTTCCGACATTGCCGAAACGATCGCGTTCCTCGCTTCGGAGCGATCGCGCAAGACGACCGGGGCAATCCTCAACGTCGATGGCGGTCAGCTCGCCGGCTGAGCGGCAGACAGCAGCGCGAACGCGCCGGGATTGCCGTCCAGCGGGCGATTGACCCGGCGCGCAACGCGCCAGCCTTCGGGGGTGCGCGCGAGTTCCCAACGGTTAGCGCTGGCGCGCCATACCGTCCATTCATCGCCGTTCCGCCGGAACACGATGCTGTGATTGACGGCGATCGCCTTGTCCCCATCCAGGTCGATGGCCGGCGCGCTGAGCACATGGGCGCAGCCATCGGCCATCAGCGCGCGGTGAAGCGCCGCATCGATCAGCGCGGCGATGGCGGGACGGCCGCGCGCCACGTGGAAACCGCCGACATCGTACTCGCCCGCTTCGGTCCACAGGGCGGCAAGCGCTTGTGCCTCGCCCGCGTCGGCAAGCGGTCCGTAACGCGCGATGAGGTCGCGGATGGCTTCGCGGTCTTCAACGCGCCGCAGGCGGAGCTCAGCCGCCTCCACCATGGAACCCCTCCGCGCGGGCCTTCAGCGCCAGCGCACTGTCGTCGAACGCCCGCTTGATCCACGGGCCTGCGAAGCGGAACACGTGGATGCCGTTGGCGCCCAGGAAGGCGTCGGTCGAATAATAACGGCAGCTTTCCGGACCGGTCGCCTCGATCACCTGATCGCGCCGCGCGGGGTAGGGCCAGTAGTCGAGGTTCGGGAATTCCCAGCTCAGCAGCCGTTCCGGCTCGAATCCGCAGATATATTCGAGGTTGGGCACCGTCGGACCGCCCGCGGTGGCATAGTTTATCAGGGTCATCTCTATGGGCGCGCCCATCTCGAGCGTGGAGACCGCCCGAATGCAGAACGGGTTCCACTCGTTGTAGCGCGGCAGGTCGGTGAGAATTTCCCAGACGACACGCGCCGGCGCGGCGATGTCGATCGTGTCGGAGACCGTCACGGCATCCGGGTCGAACCCCATAGCCGGATCGTCGGCGAGCGAAGGGGCGGCTTTCATCCAGTCGAGCATGATCATGGCGCCACCCAGTCGCCGCCATTGACGTCGAGCGCGGCGCCGGTGATCTCGCTCGCGTAGTCGGACAGCAGGAAATAGATCGCCTTGGCGCAGTCCGCATCGGGCGGGATGTGGCCGACGGGGATTTCCGATGCGCGCTGCGCGCGAAATGCATCGCCCTGATCGCCCAGGGACCCGATGTAACCTTCCAGCGGCGCGCCCATCATCCAGCCCATGAGCGTGGTGTTGACCCGAATACCGGTTCCCGAAAGCTCCACTGCGAGTTGCCGGGTGAGTTGGTTGAGCGCCGCCTTCGCCATCGCATAGCCGCCCTCGCCGGGCATCGGCTTGCGCGTGGCGAGCGTGGAGACGTTGACGATCGATCCGCCGCCGGCCTCGCGCATGGCAGGAATTACCGACTGCGCCATGCGCAGCGCGCCGGCCGCGTTGACATTGAACGCCTGGAGAAGCTGGTCGATCGAGTGCGTTTCCAGGTTCATCCAGTCAGGGTGGAAATAGGCGGAGTTCACCAGGCCATCGATCCGGCCCCACTGGTCGATCGCGGCCTTCGCCAGGGCCTGGCACTGGTCGGTATCGGATACGTCGCATGGTACGGCGATCGCTTCGCCACCCTTGCCGGCGATATCGGCGACGATCGCCTCGATCGCATCCCTGCTGCGTGCGGATACGACCACTCTCGCCCCTTCGGCGGCTGCACCGCGGCAAGTGGCCTGGCCCATGCCGGGCCCCGCGCCGGTGACAATGACGACTTTATCCTTGAGCAACATCCGCGGGCATCCTTTCAGGGTATGATTATGGGATCGTTACGATGACTTTGGCCGCTTTCCCAGGACGCGCGGCGGCTGCGAAAGTCGTGAGGTCACCGGGCCGTCTCCAGATAGCGGCTGTGATATTCCGCAAAGTCCGCGGCGATGCCTTCCGGCGTCAGTCCGAACTGGTCGGGTGTGTATTTGTGACGCGGCCGCCCCTCGCGCCGGTTGGCCTCGACACAGTCCGCCATCGCGGCGGCGTCGGCCTCGTCGAACCCCAGTCCCAGTGCGCGCATCACGCGCTCTCCAGTGCCCACCGGGTCGCGCACGGTTTCTTCGTACCGCACGTCGATCACCTGGCCCGCGGGCAGCGTAGCGCGGATTGCCTCGAGCCGGGCGAGACCTTCCGCGAAGCGCCGGCTCCAGTGAGCGCCCTGTTCCTCCTTGCGATACGTCGTCGACGAATTGACCGTGAGCGAGCAGCACATCGAGCAGTAGCTGGGCACGACCTCGCCGACGTCGCGATGCGTCATCACCAGCTTCGCTTCGGGCCACACCTTCAGGAAGCCGGCGAGACCGCCCATCAGGTGGTGGGGCGTCTTGAACACCCAGGGCCGCCGCGGCTCGCCGCGTGCCGCACGCTGGTGCTGGATCGCCTGCATGAAACGGTACAGATCGCGGAAGGCCGGCTCCTGGTCCTGTTCGGCCTGCCAGAAGCCGTATTCGTGGATCGGCATCATCGAATCGTAGGTGCTCGACAGGAACGTCCGGTCGAGCAGCACCACTTCTTCGTTGATGGCCATCGCGTCCATCGGGTCGATGCTTTCAAAGTCGGGCCATTCGGTGAGCAGCCAGTCGACGAGCTGCTTGCCGGCTTCCTGGCGCGGACCGGGATCGCTCGCCGTCTCGCCCGGGAAGGGGAGGGGGAAGGCGGTTTCCCACCACCACAGCGCGGTGAGCCTGGGGGACGAGGCCAGCAGGCGGTGCACCATCGTGGAACCGGTGCGCGGCAGGCCGACGATCGCGCAGGCGGCTTCCACGCGTTCTTCTTCCGCCGCGGGATGATCCTTGAAGTATTGCACCAGCTTCAGCCGGTCGGCGAGTGCGCCGCGGATGCGCACCCCGGCCGAGCTTTCGGGCGAGACCAGCCCGGCATCGCGATTGACGAATCCGACGAGCTTTTCGAGCGGAGCAAGGAACCACGGATCGCCGAAGTCATCGAGCCCGGTTTCCGCCCGGGCTTCGGCCAGCAGCGTTTCCACGTCGAGTTGTGACGTCAAAGAGAATTCTCCTCTAGGTCATTTGCGCGCGTTTCCACCACGAACATGCGGGTGAACGCGCGATCGAGAAATTGATCTTCGTCCGCGGCGATCATGGCGGCGACCGCGGGGTCGGCATGGCGAGCGAGCATCGCGTCATATCCGGCGCGGTCGCCGAACTCGATCTCCGTCACCACGTCGAAGTCGAACGGGGCGGCATCGCTTTCGAACGCTGCGGTAAAGTCCGCGAAGTTGCGGCGGTAGGCGGTGATTGACGGAAACTGTGACAGGATCAGGGGCGCGTGGTAATTTTCGTAGTAACGGATGAAGGCATCGCGAGTGATGTCGGCGCGCCGTTTCAGCAGGGCGATGACCTTGAACCCGCTCATGCGCCGGGGCCTGCCAGCAAGCCGAGCGTCCACGACGGGTCGCTGCGATCGGCCGTGCCGCCCGGCGCCTGCCCGGAAAGTTCCTCAAATGCGGTTTCATCGACGGGGCGGGCATCGCCGTGATCGAACACCAGGCTCCGCTCGATGAATTTCCACGTCCCGGCGCGCCGCTCGTACCGGTCGAGATAGCGCCCGCCGATCACGATCTCGCGGCGCTGGGGCGGGCGGGTGCGGTGGTAGGCGACCGCGTAATGTTCGCCTTCGGCACGATCGCCATCGATCGCGAAGAGACTGTTGGTCACGCGGTGCACGGTGAGCTCGAACGGCGCCATGGCATCGGGCAGCCACGCGACGAACGCATCGGCGGTGCCATCGAACATCGCGCCGTGGTGGTCGACGGCGTCGTCCCAGTATAGCGAGCGCACCAGGGCGAAGTCGCGGCGGTCGACGCCGCGGCAATAGCGCATGACGAGGTCTGCCAGCGCGACCCTGTCGAGCGCCTCGTCCGCCGTCACGCCGCCGCTTTCCGTCCGGCCCTGCGGCCGAAGAACGTGCAATCGGCAAGGCTCATTCCCGAAGAATAGCCGTGGCCCCAGGCGGGAAGGCCCGACGTGCAGCGACCCGCGGCATAGAGCCCGGGGACCGGCGTGCCGCCCCGGTCGAGCACCTCGCCATCCACGGACGTCTTCAAGCCGCCGAGCGTGAAGAAGCTGAAATAGCTCGCCTGGAAATCGAGCTCCAGCGCCACGAACGGCCCCTGGTCGAGCGGGACGAGGATCGGCGTGCGCTTGCCGTACAGCGGGTCGCGGCCTTCGCGCGCGTGCGCGTTATAGAACGCCATTGTCGCCGCCAGGGTGCCCGCCGGCATCTCCAGTTCGGCCTCGACTTCCTCCCACGTATCGCCCGTCCCGGCGATCGAGACGCGGGCAAATTCGGGCGGCTGTTCGAAATGCGCGCTGTCGAGCAGGAGATAGACCTTGCCGCCCGGTTGATCGACCGCGGTGCGGCTTACCCGGCCGTGATAGCAGTCTTCGTTGATGAAGCGCTGGCCGGCGATATTGACGAACACGCCTTTCGCGTGCGGTTCGGGCATGGTCCACGGGCAGGTGGTGAAGAACTGGTCCATGTGGATCGCGTCGCCGCCGGCGCTCACGCCCAGTTCGATGCCCGACCCGTCATCCTTGTCGCCGATGGGATCGGCAATGCGGAAGGTATCGGGGCAATACTTGCGGCGCATCCCTTCGTTCATCACGAAACCGCCGGCGGCCAGCACCACGCCCTTCGCCGCGCGGACGAAGCGGTTCTGGTTGTCGATCCGCATCACCGCGCCGACGATACGTTCGCCATCGCGGACGAGCGCAACCGCGCGCGCATCGGTCACGATCTCGACGCCGCGCTCCCGCGCGCCGGCTTCCAGGATATCGACCAGCGGGCGGCCGCCGCCCCAGCCCATGTGCTGGATCACGTGGCCGCGCGGGGCGGGCGTGGCGAGATCGCAGAACGGCGCGGCGGCTTCGCTGCCCGACCAGATCAGCGTGGAATCGTCGGTGGGTTCGATCACCTTGCCGGGCATGTAGTTGCCGCGATAGGGCACGCCCTGCGCCTTGAGCCAGGCGTAATGATCGAGCGCTTCGGCCGCGTAGAGATCGCACTTCGCCTCGTCGGCACAGGGGCCGCCGGCAAGCTTCAGGTAAGCGGCCAGCGCTTCGGTGGTGTCGTCGAACCCGGCGGCCTTCTGCGCGTCCGTGCCGCCGCCGATGTAGATCTCGCCGCCCGACAGCGCGCTCGCGCCGCCGCTGCCGGAATTGCGTTCGAACAGCATGACCCGCGCCCCGGCACCGGCGGCCTCGATCGCAGCGCAGGCACCCGCCGCGCCAAAGCCGATCACCGCCACATCGGTCTCGTAGTCCCAGGCGGCGACTTCGTGAGCCGGAAACGGACGATGCAGCGAGATTTCCGTCATTATTCGAACCGTGCCTCACAAGTGCCGACGCCTTCGAGCGTCATTTCGAAAACATCGCCCGGGCGCGCGTCTTCCAGCGGCACGAGGCTGCCCGATAGGATGACGTCGCCCGCGTCGAGCGTGACGCCGTATTCCCCGAGCGTGTTGGCGAGCCACGCGACCGCCTGCGCGGGGTCGCCCTGGACCGCCGAACCGTAGCCTTCCGATAGCGGCGCGCCGTTCTTCGTGACGGTCACCCTGAGCGCCGGCAGGTCGAAATCGCGGGGGTCGACCCGCGCTTCGCCGAGCACGAACACGCCGCAGCTCGCGTTGTCCGCCACGGTGTCGACGATGCCGATCTTCCAGCCTTCGATCCGGCTATCGACGATCTCGAAGCAGGGGGCGATCGCCTCGGTCGCAGCGACCACCTGCGCGGCGGTCACTCCCGGTCCGTTGAGCGGCGCCTTGAGGATGAACGCGATCTCCGCTTCGGCACGGGGCTGGATCAGGTTGTGCGCGGCGATGTCGATCACGCCCTTGGCCAGCATCCGGTCGGTCAGGAAGCCGAAGTCCGGCTGGTGCACGCCGAGCATGTCCTGCACGGCCTTGCTGGTGACGCCGATCTTCTTGCCGATCACCCTTTCGCCATCGGCGCGGCGGCGGGCCAGCGCGTCGAGGCTGATCGCGTAAGCATCGTCGATCGTGAGCGAAGGGTCGCGCGCGATCAGCGGGGGCACCGTGCGCCCGTCCCGGAGCGCATGGTAGAGTTCCGCGCCGTAGCGTTCAGCGGTCTGCATTCAGGAAGTCGATCGCGTAGGCGTTGAACTCGGCCGCGCGTTCGACCTGGACCCAGTGCCCGGTGCGCGCAAAGGTGAGCGTGCGCACGTCGGGACATGCGTCGAGGAACAGGCGTGCGTGGCTTTCCGGGCAGAATTCGTCGTTCAGCCCCCACATCACGAAGATCGGCTTGTCCAGCTCGTGCAGGCGCAGCCCCAGGTTGGGCGTCTTCATGCGCGCCAGCACGTCCTTGGGCTGCGTGCGCGCGACGGCGAAGCGTTCGGCCACCAGCTCTTCGGGGATCCTGTCGGCGTAATCGGGGTGGAGGAGGTTCGCGATCAGCCGGCGCTGCTCTTCGAGATTGAAGTCCGGCCCGCCGAAGCCAGAGACCATCTTGGCGATGCCGGGCATGGTGAAATAGCTCGCCTGTTCCGCCACCGCGCCCGGCGCCATCAGCACCAGGCGGCGCGCGAATTCCGGATGATCGAGCGTCATCTGGATGGCCACCCCGCCGCCGAGCGAATTGCCGATGAGGTGCGCGCTCTCCACGCCGTGCTGGCGCAGGGCATCGTACAGCGTGTCGGTGAACAGCTGGAGCGGGTAGTCAACGCCTTCGGGTTTCGACGACGCGCCGTAGCCGATCATGTCCGGCAGGATAACCCGGTATCCGGCCGATACGAACGCGTCGATGTTCTGGCGGAAATTGGAAGCGCCCGACGCGCCGGGCCCGCTTCCGTGGATGAACACCACCGCGGGGCCGCTGCCGGCTTCCTTCAGGTGAATCTGGTAATCGCCGGCGACCGTGTAGGTCGCTTCGCGGAGTTCGGCCATGGTCTCTCCGGTCACAGGAACGTGAATGCGGGCGGTTCGCCCGTCAGGCTGCCTACGAGGTCACTCGTCCGGTTGCCCGGATCGTTGGCGACGTGGGCGCGCGCGGCGCACAAGTCGAGCCAGGGCTGGACGATGGGGCTCGACATATAGATCGCGCGCCCGCCGAGAAGGGGCAGCATTTCGTCCACCAGATCGGCGAGACGCCTGACCACGTTGGACGAATTGTATGCGTAGAGCACCCGCTTTTCCATCGGGATGGGCTCGCCCCGCCCGGCGGTTTCCATCAGGTCGTCGAACGTCGCCGCCAGGGTCCGCTCCATCTCGATGATCTGCGCGTGCGCGCGGGCAATCGCCGCGTGGAGCAAGGGGTCGGCCTTCGACGCCTTGCCGGTGTTGGACGAAACCCGGTCGAGCATGATCTGCACCGCCGCGTTCACCGCGGCGCGCGCGCCGCCGAACGCTGCGGTCGATACCGACCGGATGAAGACCTGGGCCCAGGGGAGGGAATAGAGCGGGCCCGTGTTCACATCCTGGCCCGGATTGGTGCAGGCGAACCCGTCGCTCGCCTTGTGGGTGCGATATTCGGGGATGAAGGCATTGTCGACGACGATGTCCAGGCTGCCCGTGCCCTGAAGTCCGAACACGTCCCAGGTTCCGTCGATGATCTCGTAATCGCTGCGCGGCAGCAGGAACGTGCGCATCTCCGGCGGGCCGCTTTCGCCGAAGATCAGCGAGCCCAGCAGAATCCAGCCGCAATGCTTCGATCCTGATGAGAAGCCCCAGCGGCCCGACAGGCGGAAGCCGCCCTCGACCACTTCGACCTTGCCGACGGGCTGGTAGGTCGATGACACCAGCATTGCCGGATCGTCGCCCCACACTTCCGCCTGCGCGCGGTCGTCGAACAGGGCGAGCTCGAACGGATGGCAGCCGATGACGCCATAGACCCAGCCGGTCGACATGCACCCTTCGGCCAGGGCCTTCTGGATTTCGAAGAAGACGTTGGGATGCATCTCGTAGCCGCCCCAGCGCCTGGGCTGGAGCACGCGGAAGAAGCCCGCCTCCTGCATTTCCGCGATGGTCTCGGCCGGCACGTTGCCTTCGATCGTGCAGCGGCGGGCGCGTTGCTTCAGCACCGGGATCATCGCCTTCGCACGCGCGATCAGATCGTCAGCTGATGGCACGGCGCCCTCGCGCCCGATGGTCTCTGCCTTGGCTACGGAAATGCGCTCGCCCATTTTGATTCGCCTCATGCGGGAAACTCGTAATAAAAAATGCCATGGGATACGCAAATCGTCAATTGAAAAGCGTTTTCGCTTCCGATAATGCAAATGCAATCCGCCCGAGGTCGGCGATTCCGTTCAAGGAGCCTGTTGCGCGTGTCCCCTCCATCCGCTCGTATCGACCTGACGGGGCAAACCGCGATCGTCACCGGCGGGACGCGCGGGATCGGGCGCGCGATCGCGGTGGCGCTGGTGCAGGCGGGGTGCGATGTGACCGTGTGCGGCCGCGCCCAGCCTGACGACCTGCCGGACGGTGTGCGGTTCGAAGCGGTTGACGTGCGCGATCCGGAAGCCGCCGCAGCGTTCGTCGACAAGGTCGCCGCACGGCACGGCGGGCTCGACATACTGGTGAACAACGCCGGCGGCTCACCCGAAAGCGATGCGGCGACCGCCTCGCCGCGTTTTGCCGAAGCGATCGTCAGGCTCAACCTGCTCGGCCCCCTCTACATGGCGCAAGCCGCGCACCGGCACATGGCCGGGCGGGGCGGCGGCAGTATCGTCAACATCGCCAGCGTCGCGGGCGCCCGCCCGGCACCTGGCACCGCTGTGTACGGCGCCGCGAAAGCCGGGTTGCTCAACCTCACGCAGAGCCTGGCGCAGGAGTGGGGCCGCGCGGGGATCAGGGTGAACGCGCTGATCGTCGGCCTGATGCAGACGGAAACCGCCGAGGCGACATACGGTTCGGCCGAAGCCCAGGCCGCGGTTGGGCAATCGATTCCGCTCGGGCGGATGGGGCGGGGCCAGGATATCGCCGACGCCGTCCTTTATCTGTGTTCGCCGCTTGCCGCCTATGTCAGCGGCGCCCGCCTCCAGGTCGATGGCGGGGGAGAGCGGCCGTATTTTCTCGATCTGGTCAAAGGGGCAGAGGGCTGATGGGTGTGAAATCGCTCGGATACGTGGTGATTGCTACGGCTCAGCCGGAGCGGTGGGATCATTTCCTGACGCAGGTTGCCGGGGTCATGCGTGCGCCGGACGCCGCCGACGGCGCGGCGCTGTACCGCATCGACGACCGGCCGTTCCGCTTTCGCATCGAACGCGGCGCGGAAGAGCGTCTGATCGCCGCGGCGTACGAAGTGAGCGATGCGGAATTCGACCGCCTTGTCGATGCCATCGCCGCGGCGGGACGCCCCGTTCAGCATGGCGACTCCGAAGAGGCGCGCGGGCGCGGGATCGCGCGGTTCATCCGCACCTCCGATCCCGCAGGGAACGGTCTCGAGTTCTTCACGGGCGACACGCGCGATGACGTGGCGTTCGTCTCGCCCGTCGGGGTGCCGGGTTTCGTCACCGGGGACATGGGGATGGGTCACGCGGTCTTCTCGGCGCCCAACTTCGACGAATGCCACGCCTTCTATCGTGACGTGATCGGCTTTCACGACACGGACCTGCCCGCGTTCCACCTCATGGGCCCGGATGCGCCCCCGATGCACTTTGCGTTCATGCACGCGGACAATGGGCGCCATCACAGCATTGCGCTGGGGGAAGGTCCGGTGCCACCTTCGGGCTGCGTGCACCTGATGCTGGAATATCCCGACCTCACGGAAGTAGGCAGGGCCCATGACCGGATGAAGGCGCACGGTTATGTCGAGAGCGCGACCCTGGGCCGCCATCTCAACGACGAGACAACCGGGTTCTACGTCCAGACCCCGGGTGGCTTCGATCTCGAGATCGGTTGCGACAGCCTCGTGATCGATCCCGGGGCGTGGGAAGTGACCCGGCACAAGGGTATCAGTGCCTGGGGGCACGAATGGGCCTGGCAACGGGCGATGAAGGAGGCGGAGTCCGCGGCATGAGCAGACCGCTCGACAAACGAATGAGCCCGGCGGAAATCGTCGGGCAACTGTCCGACGGCATGACGCTGGGGATTGGCGGCTGGGGCCCGCGGCGCAAGCCGATGGCGCTGGTTCGCGAAATCCTCCGTTCCGATCTCAAGGACCTGACCGTGGTCGCCTACGGCGGCGCGGATGTCGGGATGCTGTGCGCCGCCGGCAAGGTCCGCAAACTGGTGTTCGCGTTCGTCTCGCTCGACGCAATCCCGCTGGAGCCGTGGTTCCGCAAGGCGCGGGAAGCCGGTGCGATCGACGTCCTCGAACTCGACGAAGGCATGTTGCAGTGGGGCCTGAAGGCGGCGGCGTTCGGGTTGCCGTTCCTGCCGACGCGCGTCGGCCTCGGCACCGACCTGGCGGAGCTGGGCGGCCTCAAGACGGTGCAGTCGCCCTATGCGGACGAAGAGACGCTGATCGCGATGCCGGCGCTGGCGCTCGACGCGGCGCTGATCCACGTCAATCGCGCGGACCGGCGCGGCAACATCCAGGCGCTGGGCCCGGACACGTATTATGACGAGTGGTTCGCGCGCGCGGCGGCACGGACGTTCGTGAGCTGTGAAGAGCTCGTCGAGGCGATGGAAGACGCCTATCCCCAGGACGCCCAGGCCAACATCGTCGAACGGTCGTACATTTCCGGCGTCGCGGAAATCCGCGGCGGCGCGCATCCGAGCTCGCTGCCGCCGGCCTATGGCTGGGACATGAAGGCGTTCAAGGCTTACGCCGACGCGGCCAAGGATCCGGGAGACTGGAGCGCGGTGGCCGATCGTTTCGTCGGCGCAAGCGAGGATGAATACATCGCCGGATTTGGCGGCACGGATGCCGTCACCAAGCTGCCGCTGCCGGTTTTCTGATGATGGGCGCTTTCCCACACAAGGGAGGTATTTGACATGGCCACACTGGCCGAACTGTGCATCGTCGCCTGTTCCGAGGCGTTCCGCGGCAATGGCGAGGTCGTCGCGACCGGCGTGGGCCCGGTACCCCGGCTGGCGGCGGGTCTCGCCAAGCTGACGCACACGCCCGAACTGCTGATGACCGACGGGGAGGCTTACCTTGTCGAGCAGCCGGTACCGCTGGGCCCCCGCGGCGATTACAAGCCCCGGTTCGCCGGACATCTGCCCTTCAGCCGATTCTTCGACGCGGCGGTGTGGACCGGGCGGCGGCATGCCATGGTCACCCCCACGCAGATCGACCGGTTCGGCCAGATCAACCTGTCGCGCCTCGGCGGCACGCACGAACAGCCGAAGACGCAGATGCTGGGCGTGCGGGGCTTCCCTGGGAACACGATCTACCACCCCAATTCGTTCTTCTTCCCCGCGCACAGCCCCCGGGTGTTCGTCCCGGACGAGGTCGATATGGTTTCGGGCGTGGGATACAATCCGGCCCGGCGCGTCGCGGGGGGCAACTATTCCGGCGTCGATCTGCGACTGATCGTGACAAACCTGTGCGTGATGGATTTCCGCGGGCCTGGCAACGCGATCCGCGTGATTTCCCTGCATCCGGGCGTCACGTTCGCCGACGTGACGGAGGCCACCGGTTTCGATCTGATCGACGCGGTCGAGAGCGTGACCCCTGCGCCCACCGATGAGCAGCTGGCGGTGATCGAAAGCCTCGACCCACACGGCATCCGCGCGTCGGTGATCAAGGACAATCCGCCTGCGAGGAAAGCGGCATGAGCAAGGGTCACGAGCTCGTCGAGCCGAAGCGCGCCGACGTTTCCTACGAAACCGAAGAGCCGGTCCGGTACGAAGTTGTCGACCACGTCGCGTGGATCACGATGAACCGTCCCTCGTTCAACAACGCGCAGAACGGGCAGATGACCTACGCGCTGGACGACGCGTTCAACCGCGCCGTCCAAGATGACGACGTGCGCGCGATCGTGCTTGCCGGCGAAGGCAAGCACTTTTCCGCCGGCCACGACATCGGCACGCCGGGGCGCGACCTCCATCACGAATTCGAAAAGCGCCTGATGGTCGCGCCGCACACGAACAAGCCCGCGGCAGAGTTGCTCTACACGCGCGAGCAGGAACAATACCTCGGGATGTGCAGGCGCTGGCGCGATGTGCCCAAGCCCACGATCGCGATGGTTCAGGGTGCCTGCATCGCCGGTGGGCTGATGCTCGCCTGGGTCTGTGATCTCATCGTGGCGAGCGAGGACGCGTTCTTCCAGGATCCGGTCGTGCCCCTGATGGGCATCCCGGGCGTCGAATACTTCGCCCACGCCTATGAACTGCCCCCGCGTATCGCCAAGGAATTCCTGCTGCTGGGCGAGCGGATGCCCGCCGCGCGCGCTGCGCAGTTCGGGATGGTGAACAAGGTCGTCCCTCGCGAAGAGCTTCGCGAGGCGACCGCGACGTGGGCCGCCAAGCTCGCCGCTTCGCCAAGGCTCGGCAACTGGCTGACCAAGCAGGCCGTCAACCATGTCGAAGAGCTGCGCGGCAAGCGCGCCGCGATGGATGCGGTCTTCCACATGCATCACTTCGCCCATGCGCAGAACGATCTGGTCACCGGGGATTCGATCGGCGGCGTCAGCGGCAAATCGGCGGCGGCGGCCAACAAGTCGTCCTGATGAACGGGCCGCTCTCCACCGCGCTTACGCAGCGGCTAGGCTGCCGTCTGCCGGTGATCCAGACCGCGATGGGCTGGATCGCGACGCCCGAACTGGTCGCGGCGTCCAGCAATGCAGGGGCGTTCGGTTTCCTGGCCGGCGCGGTGATGGAGCCGGCCGAACTGGCGGATGCGATTGCGCGGCTGAAGGACATGACGCCGCACGCGTTCGGGGTGAACTTTCACAGCTTCCAGCCCGGCGCGGCGGACATTGTCGCGGTCATCCTCGCCAATGCGGACCGGGTGCGCGCGGTCAGCTTCGGGCGCGGCCCGGATGCGAAGATGATCGCCCGGTTCCGCGATGCCGGGATTCTGT
This sequence comes from Tsuneonella aeria, assembly GCF_009827495.1. NCBI lineage: Bacteria > Pseudomonadati > Pseudomonadota > Alphaproteobacteria > Sphingomonadales > Erythrobacteraceae > Tsuneonella > Tsuneonella aeria. The sequence goes on along the minus strand of NZ_WTZA01000001.1, from coordinate 813,506 downwards.
GCATTCCCACCGTGGGGGCCGTTAAGCACGCGGAAAAGATGGTCGCGCTGGGGTGCGAGATGATCACCGTCCAGGGCAGCGAAGGCGGTGGCCATACCGGCGCGGTTCCGACGACGGTGCTTTTGCCGCAAGTGCTGGACGCGGTTGACGTGCCCGTGGTCGCGGCCGGTGGTTTCGGTGACGGGCGCGGCCTCGCCGCGGCGCTCGCCTATGGGGCCGCCGGGGTGGCGATGGGCACGCGCTTCCTGATGACCGCGGAAAGCCCCGTTCCGGCCCTGCCCAAGGCGGCCTACGTCAAGGCGGGTACCGGCGATATCGCGGTGACGACCAAGGTGGACGGGATTCCGCAGCGGATGATCCTCAACCCGCTGCTCCGCCGGATCGAACGGTCAGGCCGGCTCGGCATGTGGAAACGCGCCATGGAAGCCGGGCTGGAGATGAAGCGGCAGAAAGGCATGAGCTGGGGCCAGGTGCTTTCGACCGCCCGCGGGATGACCAGCCACGGCGAAATGCCCCTGGCCCAGGCGATGATGGCCGCTGCGGCACCGATGATGATCCAGCGCGCCGTCGTCGCCGGCGATGCCGAACAGGGGCTCATGGCCACGGGCGTGGTCGCCGGGCGGCTCGCCGACCTTCCCACATGCGCAGAGCTGCTGGCGCGCATCGAAGCGGAAGCGCTCGCGCGGATCGCAGCGCTCACCCAACCGTCGCAACAGGTCAATGGAATGCACAAATGGGCATAGAAACCACCATCAGCGACCGGATCGCGGAGATCGTGTTCGACGTGCCGCCGGTGAATGCATTCGACTCCGAGACCTGGCTGTCGCTGCCGGAGATCATTTCGGCCGCGGCGCGCAATCCTGGCGTGAACTGCATCCTGATCCGCGCGGCCGACACCGCGCGCGGCTTCTGCGGAGGCGTCGATATCAAGGAAATGCAGGCCCATCCCGAGCGGATCACGCTGCTGAACCGCGGAAATTACCTGACTTTCAAGGCCATTCGCGACGCCGAAGTGCCGGTGATCGTGGCGGTTCACAAGTTCGTCATCGGCGGCGGGATCGGCATTTGCGGCGCTTCCGACACGATCATCGCGGCCGACGATGCGTTCTTCTCGCTGCCCGAAGTCGATCGCGGCGCGATGGGCGGGGCCAGCCATCTTTCGCGCATGCTGCCGCTCCACAAGGTGCGGGCGGCATTCTTCACCGGCGGTAACATTCCCGCGCAGGAAGCCTGGCGCCTGGGCGCGGTGGAGAAAGTGGTCGCTCGCGAGAAGCTGGTCGAGGAAGCGCGGGCGTTCTGCGCGGTCGTCGCTTCGAAAAGCCGCAAGGCGCTCGTCATCGCGAAGGAAGCGCTGAACGGTCTCGAACCGCGCGATGTGGACCGCGGATACCGCTGGGAACAGGGCTTCACGCTCGAAATGTACATGCACGAGGATTCGCAGAAGAGCCGGGACGCGTTCGTGGAGACGGGCAAGGCGGCGAAGTTCTGACCATGGACCTTGCCTACACGCCCAAGCAGCAAGCCTTCCGCGCAGAGGTTCGCGCGTGGATGGAAGCGCATGTTCCGAAGGAACCGCTCGTCACACTCGAATGCCGCGAAGGGTTCGATCAGCACGTCGCGTGGGAACGGGAACTCGCGAGCGGTAACTGGGGCATGGTTACGTGGCCCGAGGAATTCGGCGGGCGCGGCCTTGACCTGATTGAGTGGCTGATCTTCGAAGAGGAATACTTTCGCGCCGGCGGACCCAACCGTGCGAACCAGAACGGCATCTTCCTGCTGGGCCCGACGATCATGGAATTCGGCACGCCCGAACAGAAGGCGCGCTTCCTGCCGCCCATGGCGAGGGGCGAGACGATCTGGGCGCAGGCGTGGTCGGAACCGGGCGCAGGCAGCGACATGGCGGCGATCAGTTCCAGGGCTGTGCGCGATGGCGATCACTACGTGCTCACCGGCCAGAAGACCTGGTCCAGCCGCGCGGCATTCGCGGACTGGGGCTTCGGAATCTTTCGGACCGATGCAGATAGCAAGCGGCACAAGGGCCTGACGTTCATCCTGTTCGATCTCGATTCGCCCGGCATCACCAGGCGTCCGATCCGGCAGCTTCATGGCGACACGGGCTTCGCCGAACTGTTCTTCGACGAAGTGCGCGTGCCGGTGGCAAACCGGTTGGCGGGCGAAGGCGAAGGGTGGAACGTGGCAATGGCGACCGCCGGCTTCGAACGCGGGCTGATGCTCCGCTCGCCGGGACGCTTCCAGGCGACTGCGAAACGGCTTGTCGAACTCTACCGTCGGCACGAAGCCGAAGCGTCCCCCGCGGCGCGTGAGGCGGTGGTGCAGGCCTGGGGCGCGGCGCAGGCATACGCCTACAACACCTACGCCGTCGCCTCGAAGATCATGGCGGGCGGCAAGATCGGCGCGGAGGCGAGCCTCAACAAGATCTTCTGGTCGGAACTCGACCGGGCGATGCACCGGACGGCGATGCAGCTCCTGGGCGCGCAGGCGGAGCTGAAACGCTTCGCCGACGGGCGGATCAACCAGTGGCTGGAAGGCTACATCTTCTCGCTGTCGGGGCCGATCTACGCCGGTTCGAACGAGGTGCAGCGCAATATCATCGCCGAGCGGCTGCTCGGCCTTCCGCGGGTGGGAGCAGGCTGATGGACTTCCGCTTCACCGAAGACCAGCTCACCCTGGCGGAAACGGTCCGCGACTATCTGGCGGGCACGCATGGCCCCGAAGTCCTGCGGCGCCTGGATGCGGAGGGTAACCGCGATCCGGCCATCTGGCAGGGTCTTGCGGACATGGGCCTGACCGGCCTGCTTGTCCCGGAAGAGCACGGCGGCCTTGGCCTCGGGCTGCTGGACGCCGCATTGATCGCGTCCGAGTGCGGCCGTGCGGCGCTTGCCGAGCCGCTCGTCGACACGGCGTTCGTGGCGGTGCCGTGGTTGCTCGCCAAGGGGCAGACCGGCGATCTGGCCGCAATCGCGCGGGGCGAGAAGACTGTCCCGCTCAACCACCCGGTCAATCCCTGGGTGACAGACGGCGCGGGAGACGCGCTCGAAAGCGTCGATCCGCTTCGAAACCTTGCTGCGTCAAGCGGAGACGGCGTCTCAGGACCCGACGACAAGCTGTTGAATCTCGGTGCGTTGATGTCGGCCGCACAGCTCATCGGCCTTGCTGAGGCGATGCTGGCACAGGCGGGCGAATACGCGAAGGTCCGCACCCAGTTCGGCCAGCCGATCGGGGGATTCCAGGCGATCAAGCACCAGTTGGCGACGTGTGCGGTCGCGATCGAATTCGCCAAGCCGGTGGTCTGGCGCGCCGCGCAGGCGCTGGAGGATGGACTCGCTGGCGGGCCGGTCCACGTCAGTCACGCCAAGCTCGCCGCCACGGATGCCGCGATCCTTACCGCCGAGACCGCGATCCAGGTTCACGGGGCCATGGGCTATACCTACGAGGTCGATCTTCACTTCTGGATGAAGCGTGCCTGGGCGCTCGCCGGGGCCTGGGGCGATCGCGCATTCCACTATTCCAGGGTCGACGACGCAGTGATCGGTGGCGCGCTTCCGATTGGGCCTGAACACACTTTCGCCTGAGAGAACAAATGCCTGAAGCCTTTATCATAGACGCGGTGCGAACACCCATCGGGCGCAAGAAGGGCAGCCTTGCACACGTTCATCCCGCCGATCTGGGCGCGCACCCGATCAAGGTTCTCGTCGAGCGCACGGGCATCGATCCCAACGCCGTCGAGGATGTCGTGTGGGGCTGCTGCGATACCATCGGACCGCAGGCGGGGGACATCGGCCGCACCGCGTGGCTCGTCGCCGGGCTGCCCCAGCACGTGCCGGGCACGACGGTCGATCGCCAGTGCGGTTCGTCGCAGCAAGCGCTGCATTTCGCCGCGCAAGGGGTGATGAGCGGCACGCAGGACCTCGTGGTCGCGGGGGGCAGCCAGGCGATGAACGCGATCCCGATCTCGGCCGCGATGTATGCCGGCGAACCCTACGGTTTCGGAAACCCCTTCAACACCTCGCCGGGCTGGGTCGAACGCTATGGCGACGGGCTTCTCAACCAGATCAACTCGGCTGAGATGATTGCTGAGAAATGGTCGATAAGTCGCGAAGAAATGGAACAATTTGCCCTCACCAGCCACCAGCGTGCGCAGGCCGCGACGGACAATGGCTGGTTTGCGCGCGAAATCGCCCCGCTGGAGGGGCTCGAGATTGACGAGACGATCCGTCCGGGCACCACCCTGGAAGGGCTCGCCAGTCTCAAGCCGGTGCAGGAAGGCGGGGCGATCACCGCTGGCGTGGCAAGCCAGAATTGCGACGGTGCGGCGTCGTTGCTGGTCGCCAGCGCGCGGGCGGTGAAGGATCACGGACTGAAGCCGCGTGCCCGCATCCATCATCTGTCCGTGCGGGCCGACGATCCCGTGTGGATGCTGACGGCGCCGATCCCGGCGACGCGGTATGCGCTGAGCAAGGCCGGCATGACCGTCGATGATATCGACTTGTTCGAATGCAACGAGGCATTCGCCAGCGTGCCGATGGCGTGGATGAAGGAACTCGGCATCCCGCACGAGAAGGTGAACGTCCACGGTGGTGCCATCGCCCTGGGCCATCCTCTTGGCGCCAGCGGCGCGCGGCTGATGACCACGCTGCTGAACGCGCTCGAGCGCACCGGCGGGCGCTATGGCCTCCAGACGATGTGCGAAGGCGGGGGTCAGGCCAACGTGACGATCATCGAGCGTTTGTAATGGAACCGGCGATCGCCATTCCAAACCTGCTTTACCAATACGCGATGCGCTTCGACGACGGCGACTTCGCCGGCGCCGCCGCGCTGTTCGACAAGGGGTGCGTGATCGCCGGGGGCCAGCGGATCGCCGGGCGCGACAGCATTCTGGCCATGTGGAAGACGTGGGTGAAAACCTACGATGGCAAGCCTCTTACCCGGCACATCACCACCAATCCGATCATCGAACTGTCGGACGATGGCGCGTGCGCGACGTGCCAGAGCCAGTGGACCGTAATCCAGGCGGCGCCCGGCTTCCCGCTGCAGGTGGTCGCATCGGGCCGCTACCGCGATCGCTTTGCCCGGGATGACGCGGGCCGCTGGCATTTCACAGAGCGCACCTACGTCCAGACCGATCTCGTCGGCGACAGCTCCGCGCACACTCTCCAGGCATTGGGATAAGACATGGGAATCTGCGACAACCGGACAGTGATCATCACCGGCGCAGCGCGCGGGCTGGGACGCGCCTATGCGCTCGCCTTCGCCGCCGAAGGCGCGAACGTGGTCGTCAACGACATCGGCACTTCGCTGGGCGGGGAAGGTCGCGACACGAGCGCCGCCGACGCGGTGGTCGATGAAATTCGCGCGGCGGGCGGGGCGGCCCTCGCGAATTACGAGGACATCACCGACTGGGACGCTGCGAAGCGTATCGTGGATGCGGCGATCGAGGCGTTCGGCGACCTTCACGTGATCGTCAACAACGCAGGGATCGTGCGCGACCGCATGTTCGTGTCCGCCACGCCGGAAGAATGGGACGCGACCATGCACGTCCATCTGCGCGGCCATTTCTGCCTGGCGCGCCACGCCGTGGATTACTGGCGTGCAAAGCAGAAGCGCGGGGAAAATCCCGATGCGCGGATCATCAATACCACCAGTGGGGCAGGGCTCCAGGGTTCCATCGCGCAGTCGGCCTATTCGACCGCCAAGGGCGGGATCGCGTCGCTAACGCTGGTGCAGGCAGCCGAACTCGGCCGATACGGCATCACGGCCAACGCGCTCGCCCCTTCGGCGCGCACCCGCATGACGGAGCAGGCCTTCGCGGACAAGATGGCCACCCAGGGCGACGCGTTTGACGTGATGGACCCGGCGAACATCGCCCCCACCGTCGTCTGGCTCGGCTCCAGCGAGAGTGCGAACGTGACTGGCTGCGTGTTCGAACTGGAAGGCGGCAGGATCATGCTGGGAGATGGCTGGCGCGAAGGACCGGCGGTGGACGCGGGCAGGCGCTGGAACCCCGACGAGGTCGGCGAGGCCGTTGAGACGTTGCTCGCCGAAAGGGTTGCTCCCCGAAAAGTCTGGGGGACCGCCTGATGCATTTCGCATTCACCGACGAACAGGCGATGATCGTGGAAACCGCGCAGGCGTTCTTCCGCGAGAACGCGTCTTCGGCCCGCACCCGGGCGGCGATGGCCAACGACGGAATCGATCGCGCCTTGTGGGACGCGTTCTGCGCAGAGCTTGGGCTGTCGGGCATCGGCATTCCGGAAGCGGTCGGTGGCGCCGGGCTGGGGCTGGTGGAGCTGGCAATCATTGCCGAGGCCGCGGGCGCACAGGTTTCCGCCCTGCCGATGCTGGGTAGCCTCGCCCAGTGCGCGCAGGCAATCGCGGCGGGTGGCAGCGATGCGCAGCGCGAAAGCTGGCTGCCGCGCCTTCTCTCCGGCGAAGTCATCGCGGGCTACGCGCACGACGCGGGTTTCGTGGCTGATGGCAACAGGATTTCGGGCGAAGCGGGCTTCGTCGCGCATGGTGGGTCTGCGCAGGTCTTTCTGGCCAGTAACAACGCATCGGCCTGGATCGTCCCGGCTGACGCAGAGGGCGTGACGGTCACCCCGCTGACGACGATGGACCAGACGCGGCCCTACGCCCGCGTTTCATTCCAGGGAGCCAAAGGGGAGCCACTCGCCGATCCGATGGCGGCAAGCACCGCGGCGCACCAGGCCGCCTTCGTCGTCGCCGCGGCAGAGGCGCTCGGCGGCGCGCAGGAGGCTCTCGACCGCACGGTGGCTTACGCCAAGGAACGCGTCCAGTTCGGTCGCCCGATCGGGTCGTTCCAGGCCTACAAACACCGCCTGGCGGACATGATGATCGAGATCGAACAGGCGCGCAGCGCCGTGTATTGGGCGGCCTGCGCGGTGGACGAAGGATCGGACGAAGCGCCGCTGGCGCTGCATGCCGCCAAGAGCTTTGCCACCGACACGTTCCTGCGATGCGCCGGCGACATGATCCAGCTCCACGGTGGGATAGGGTTCACCTGGGAACACGATGCGCACCTGTTTTTCAAGCGTGCGCGGGCGCTGCAATCCATGCTCGGCAGCAATGCATGGCACCGGGAACAAGTTGCCGCAATGATCCTCGGAGAAGCGGCATGAAGCTGGGATTTTCGCAGGCGGAAGAGGCGTTCCGTGCCGAGGCCGCCGACTGGCTGCAAGGTCAGATGGCGGGCGAATTCCGCGACATCAAGGGGATCACGAAGCTCACCGAGAAGCCCGAGCGGCGCAAGGAATGGGAGCAACAGCTCGCCGCGCACAAGTGGTCGTGCATCGGGTGGCCGGAGGAATGGGGCGGCCGCAACGCGACGCTGGCCGAACAGGTCATCTTTGCCGAGGAATACGCGCGCGCCGGGGTTCCGGGCCGCGTCAACCACATCGGCGTGGAGCTGGCGGGGCCGACGATCCTGGCGTTCGGCACGCCCGAACAGAAGGCACGCTTCCTGCCTGGCATCGCCGGTGGGACGACGATCTTCTGCCAGGGCTTTTCGGAACCGAACGCGGGCTCCGACCTTGCCGCGGTGCGCACGAAAGGCCGCCTCGAGGGCGGGGAATGGGTGGTCAACGGCCAGAAAATCTGGACCAGCCTTGCCCACATATCCGACTGGATCTTCGTCGTGACGCGCACGGAAGAAGGATCGAAGGGGCCCAAGGGCCTCACTTTCCTGATGATGCCGATCGACCAGCCGGGCATCGAGATACGCGGCATCGAGCAGATCAACGGCGATGCCGAATTCAACGAAACGTTCTTCACCGACGCCCGCTGCCCGGCGGACAGCCTGATCGGCTCGGTAGGCGGCGGCTGGCAGATCGCGATGGGCCTCCTCGCGTTCGAACGGGGGGTTTCGACGCTGGGCCAGCAGATGGCTTTCCGTAACGAGCTCGACGCGATCATCGAAGTGGCCAGGGCGAACGGTTCGGCGAACGATCCCCTGATTCGCCAGCGCATCGCGAAGGCGGAAATCGGACTGCGCCTCATGCGTTATGGCGCCCTCCGGATGCTGTCGAACACGGATCATTCACGGATCGACGGCGCGGCGCTCACCTACAAGATCCAGTGGGCGACCTGGCGGCGCAACCTTGGGGAACTTGCGATGGACGTGCTCGGCCAGGCGGGCGAGGTCACCGGTAATCCGGAATACGAATGGGATACGCTGCCCAACCTGTTCCTCTATTCCCGCGCCGATACGATCTATGGCGGCACCAACCAGATCCAGCGCAACCTGATCGCGGAGCGCGGTCTTGGAATGCCGCGCGAGCCGAGGGGTGACCTGTGATCGTACCGCAATATCCCGAGCCGCGCGGCTTGCTCCGGGGCAAGACCGTCGTCGTGACCGCCGCGGCCGGCACGGGCATCGGCTTCGCCGCCGCCAAGCGCGCGGCGGAGGAGGGGGCGACCGTTCTCGTCAGCGACTTCCACGAGCGGCGACTGGGCGAAGCGGCCGATCGCATCGCGGCCGAAGTGGGCTGCGCACGCCCGGCAACCTTCGTGTGCGATGTTACCAGCCAGCAGGACGTCGACGCCCTGCACACCGCGGCGCTCGCGGCGCTTGGCCATGTCGATGTCCTGATCAACAATGCCGGTCTGGGGGGCGAGGTGCCCGTTGTCGACATGACCGACGACCAGTGGTTTCGCGTCATCGATGTGACGCTCAATTCCGTGTTCCGGATGACCCGCGCGTTCCTGCCGTCGATGCAGGCGCGCAAGACCGGCGCGATCGTCAACAACGCATCGGTCCTGGGCTGGCGCGCGCAGAAGGGGCAGGCGCATTACGCGGCCGCAAAGGCCGGGGTGATGGCATTTACCCGTTGTTCCGCGGTCGAGGCCGCCGAACATGGCGTGCGGATCAACGCCGTCGCGCCCTCGATCGCGATGCACGCGTTCCTTGCCAAGGTCACGACCGACGAACTGCTCGCCGAACTATCCGCCAAGGAAGCGTTCGGTCGTCCCGCGGAAGTGTGGGAGGTCGCCAACGTGATGCTGTTCCTCGCCTCTGACCTGTCAAGTTACATGACCGGCGAAGTGCTGTCGGTATCGAGCCAGCGCGCATGACCGCCGTCTATCAATCGCCGCGCGACCTGATCGGGCAGGAAGGGGCGACCTTCGGCCCGACCGACTGGCTCTCCATCGAGCAGGAGCGGGTCGACGGCTTCGCCGATGTGACCGGCGACCACCAGTGGATTCACGTCGATGTCGCGCGCGCCCGGCAGGGGCCGTTCGGGGGCACGATCGCCCACGGCTATTTGACGATGAGCCTGGTGAACCACTTCCTTCCCGAACTCGTGGAAGTCCGGGGATTCACGCACGCGGTCAACATCGGGGCGGATCGGCTGCGGTTCCTAAGCCCGGTAAAGGTCGGCAGCCGCATCCGCGCGAAAGGCGAAGTGATCTCTGTCGAGGAGGTCAAGGGCGCGATCCAGTCGGTGGTGCGCGTCGTCATCGAGATCGAGGGTGCCGACAAGCCTGCGCTCAGCGTCGATACCATCAGCCGTTATTATTCGGAGCAGTGACGCAAATGCCCACGCCAGAACAGATGCAAGCCGCCGTCCATGCATACGTCGATGCCTTTGCGCGCGAGGATTCCGAAGGCGTCGTCGCGCTGTTTGCCGAGGACGCCACGGTGGAAGATCCGGTCGGGACCCCCGCCAAGGTCGGGCACGACGCGATCCGCGAATTCTACACGATGTCGATCGGCACTGGCGCGAAACTCGAACTGCAGGGGCCCATCCGCGTCGGCGGCGATTTCGCAGCCTTTGCGTTCCAGGTGCGCCTGAAAATGGGCGAGGCCGATGCGACGGTCGATGTGATCGATGTGTTCCGCTTCGACGACGCGGGCAAGGTCCGATCGATGCAGGCGTTCTTCGGCCCGGGCAATTTCACCGGGATGTAAAGGATACAGGCGATGCCCTTTACGTTGCAGCAGCTGTCCGACCTGGAGGATATCCGGCAGTTAAAGGCGCGCTATTTCCGGTGCATCGACACCGGTAACGAGGGGGAACTTGCGACCCTGTTCACCGAAGACGTGCGGGTGGACTTGCGCGGCGGCGGCTATCGCCTGCAGGTGGAAGGGCGGGGCGAGATGATCGATTTCATCGGCTCCAGCTTCAATTCCGACATTGTCGCCATGCACCACGGCCACACGCCGGAAATCGCATTTGTCGCACCTGACGAGGCGACGGGCACCTGGTATCTCCAGGATCGGTTCATCGATCCGGTACGCGGGACGGATACCATTGGATCGTCGCTCTACTACGATACCTATCGCCGCACCGACGATGGCTGGAAGATCGCCGCGAGCGAGTACGAACGTGTGTACGAAGAAGTATCGCCCATCCGGGCCGAAGCCAGGCTGACCGCGCATCTGCTGGCGAAAACCGGGCGTCCTCCGGAGCGAAGGGTCGACACCGGGCGCTGGCTCACCTGGTACGAGGAAGGGACTTCAAGCGATGGCTGAGACCTTGTCGGAAGCATGGCGTACTTTCTGCGCCGAGCTGGCGGAAGCCGGCGCCGTGCTCGATCGCGGTCCCGCGACGCCGCTCGATCAGGCGGAAGGGCTACGCTATCTCAGTCGTCTCACGCGCACCGCGCTCAACATGCTGGTAGATTCGAACGATCCTGACTTTCCGCGGATTTTCCAGCTTTGCGACGACAAGTTGAAGATCGGCGCGGACAATCCCGACAACATCTACCAGCAGTTCTGCGTGCGCGGAGACCGGCGTTACCGATTGCGCGGCGAACGCGGGACGGTGCCCTATCTCTCTCTCGGCTCCAAGGCCAATCGCTATGCCATCGATGGCACCATGGCCTCCACTGGCGAAATCGAATTCGCCGACGTGGAGCTTGAACCGGACGGTACCTTCGAAATCCTCATCGGGCGGGAGCCGGAGAACCGGAACTGGCTTCCGCTCGCCGACGATTCGACGATCGTGATCATCAGGCAGACGTTCGAGGAAAAGGCGGCGCAAACCCCTGCCACGTTCACCGTCGAATGCCTGGACGGGCCGTCGCACCCCCACCTCGTCACTCCGGACGAAATCCGCGCCCAGCTCGCCCAGACGGCGGCCTGGGTGAAGGGGACCGCGCAGACGTTCGCCAGCTGGACCGAAATGTTCATGGCGGCGCCCAACCGCATCTTCGAGCACGATCAGAGCTTTTTCCAGAAAGCCGGCGGGGACCCGCAGATCTGGTACGGCCATGCCTTCTACAACCTGGAACCGGGGGAGGCGTGGGAACTCACGTTCACCCCGCCGCCGGGCACGCGGATGTGGAATTTCCAGCTCGACAACTGGTGGATGGAATCGCTCGATCATGTCCATCACCGGGTCTGGGTCAACAATACGATGGTCACGCCCGAACAGGATGGCAGCGTGCGCCTCATCTGCGCGGACGCCGATCCCGGCTATGGGAACTGGCTGGACCTGGCCGGGCACCGCCTGGGCACGGCGCTGTTCCGCTGGATCGATGCGCCGACGCATCCCGTACCGCAATGCCGGGTGTTTCGCCCGTGACGGACGCGTTGTTTGCGCCCGTGAGAATTGGCGCGCTGGACCTTCCGAACCGCATCGTCATGGCCCCGATGACCCGCGACCGGGCAGGCGAGGGCGACGTCCCGACCGCGGACATGGTCCAGTATTACCGTCAGCGCGCCAGCGCCGGCCTGATCGTGACCGAGGGGACCCAGCCGACGCCCGAAGGCAAGGGTTACTGGCGCACGCCCGGGATACACTCGCAGGAGCAGATCGACGGCTGGGGCCGTGTCGCCGACGCGGTTCACGCAGAAGGTGGCCGAATCGCGATGCAGCTCATGCACTGCGGGCGGGTCGTGATTCCGGCGAACCGTGGCTTCACCGCTGACGTCATCGCGCCATCGGCGATTGCCTGCCCTGACAAGGTGCCCGGACCGGATGGCGTTCCGATGGATTGCGCCGTGGCGCGGGCAATGACGTCCGCCGACATCCGCAGGGTTGTGGGGGAATATGCCCAGGCGGCGCGCAATGCTCGTTCGGCCGGGATCGACGCCGTCGAACTGCACTGCGCCAGCGGCTACCTGGTCAACCAGTTCCTGAACCCGGCAAGCAATGTGCGCGACGATCAATACGGCGGGACGGCGGACAACCGCGCCCGCTTCGCCGCCGAGGTCTTGGCGGCCATGGCTGATGCCATCGGCGGCGATCGCGTGGGTTTCCGCATTTCGCCGGGCAATCCCTACAACGGCATGGACCCGCGCGATCCAGCCTCGACCTTCGTGCCGCTGCTGCGCGCCGTGAACGGTCTCGGGCTGGCCTATGCCCATGTGATCGACATGGGGCTGACCGATCTCGACACCCTGCAGATGGTTCGCGACAACTGGTCAGGGCCGATTGTCGCGAACAACATGCTGAAGGCAGACAGTGCAGCCGCATTGATCGAAGCCGGCCGGGCCGAAGCCGTTTCGTTCGGCCGCGCGTTCATCGCCAATCCCGACCTGCCGCGCCGCATCCGTGAAGGCGCCGTAATTGCCAAGCCCGACTACGCCCTGCTCTATACGGGCGAGCAGCGAGGCTACATCGATTATCCCAAGCTGAATGCATGAAGGAACGCTGGGAACCGCTGCTGGCCGAGCTGGCGCGGCGCAAGCAGGCATCGCGCGAGATGGGCGGGACGGAGCGCCTCGATCGTCACCGCGGCGCGGGGAAGCTCGATGCGCGGACGCGGATGGCCGCTCTCTTCGACGATGGCGTATGGACCGAGATCGGGGCATTCGCCGGCGAGGAAGGGACGCCGGCTGACGGTCTGCTGGCAGGCTTCGGCAAAGTCGACGGCCGCCCGGTGCTATGCGGGGTCGAGGATGTGACCGTGCTTGGCGGTTCAATCGGGGATGTGGGCGCCGACAAGCGCTACCGGCTGACCCAGCTTGCCCTGCAGGAACGGGTGCCGCTCGTGTTCATGCTGGAAGGCGCAGGGCACAGGCTGACCAATATCCATCCCGGTCGTCGCCCGAACGATTTGCAGGGCCTCGCAGATCTGTCCGGCAAGGTCCCGATGGTCTGCCTCGTTCTCGGCGCGTCTGCGGGCCACGGGGCGCTGACGGCACCTTTGTCGGACTTCGTGGTGATGAGCGAGCAGGGCTCGATGTTCGTCGCAGGCCCGCCCATCGTGAAAGCCGCCATCGGGGAGACCGTGACCAAGGAGGCTCTTGGCGGTCCGGCGGTGCATCTGGCGTCGGGCGTCGCGCATAACCGGGCGGCGGACGACGGCGCGGCCATCAGGCTGGCGCGCCGATACCTTGGGTATTTTCCGTCGAACGCCTGGCTGCCGCCACCGGCGGCGGAGCCTGACGACGGCCCCCGATTGCTCGAGGGCATCCTCGAACTGGTTGATCCCGATCCCGGTCGCCCTTTCGACATGCGCCTGCTCCTCGGCGATTTCGCCGATCGGGGGAGCCTGCTCGAAATTCAGCCGGAGTGGGGCGGCGCGCTCGTCACGGCTCTCGTTCGCCTTGGCGGGCGGGCGGTGGCGATCGTCGCAAACAATCCTGCGTCAGGCGCGGGCGCGGTGGATGCAGCCGCCGCACAGAAGGCCGCGCGTTTCCTGACATTGGCAGACGCGTTCCACCTGCCCGTGGTTTTCCTCACCGACAATCCCGGGGTGATGCCCGGTTCTGCTTCCGAACGCAGCGCAGCGCTGCGTCACGCGGCACGGATGTTCGCGGTCCAGCACGGCCTTCGCGTGCCCAAAGTCCATGTCACGTTACGCAAAGCGTTCGGTTTCGGCAGTTCGCTGATGGCCATGAACCCGTTCGACGGACAGACGATCAGCCTGGCTTTTCCCGCAGTGACCCTCGGCGCCATGCCGGCCCGGGCAGGCGCCGACGCCGCCCGGCTCTCGCCCGAGGAAAAGGCGAAGGCGGAAGCCGATCAGGCGGGCAGTGCGTGTGCGATGGCCGGCAAGCTGGCGTTCGATGCCGTGATCGACCCGCGCGATTTGCGGAACGAACTCCTCGCCGCGCTCGCCCTGACGAGCGAGCGCGGTGGCGAATACGTTCCGCGTCCGGGGGGTATCCTGCCCTAGGCCGCGCGTTCCTTGAGCATATCGAGCGCCACGTCGACGATCATGTCCTCCTGTCCGCCCACCATCTTGCGCCGACCGAGCTCGACGAGGATCGCGCGGGTATCGAGGCCGTAGTCGGCGGCCGCCTTCTCGGCGTGGCGCAGGAAACTGGAGTAAACGCCCGCATAGCCGAGCGCGAGCGTCTCGCGGTCGACCCGCACGGGGCGGTCCTGAAGGGGCCGGACGAGGTCTTCGGCCGCGTCCATCAACGCCATGACGTCACAGCCGTGGTTCCAACCCTTGCGGTCGGCGGCGGCTATGAAGACCTCGAGCGGCGCGTTTCCCGCGCCTGCGCCCATGCCGGCGAGACTGGCGTCGATCCGCACCGCACCGCATTGGGCGGCGACGATCGAGTTCGCCACGCCCAGGCTGAGATTATGATGCGCGTGCATCCCGCGCTGCGTCTCGGGCTTGAGCACGCGGTCGTACGCCTCGAACCGCGTGCGGATGCCGTCCATGTCGAGCGCGCCGCCACTGTCGGTGACATAGACGCACTGGGCGCCATAGCTTTCCATTAGGAGCGCTTGCCGGGCGAGGGCATCGGGCTCGATCATGTGGCTCATCATCAGGAAGCCGGAGACATCCATGCCCAGATCGCGCGCGATGCCGATGTGCTGTTTCGAGACATCGGCTTCGGTGCAGTGAGTCGCCACCCGAACCGAACGCACGCCGAGATCGTATGCGCGCCGCAGTTCCTCCACGGTGCCCACGCCGGGCAGGATCAGCGTCGTCAGCACACTCTTCTCGAGCACCTCGGCAACCGCTTCGAGCCATTCCCAGTCGGTATGTGCACCGAAGCCGTAGTTGAAGCTCGCTCCGCTGAGGCCGTCGCCATGCGCGACCTCGATCGCGTCGACACCCGCCTTGTCGAGGACCGCGGCGATCTGGCGCACATGGTCGACACCGTACATGTGCCGGATGGCGTGCATCCCGTCGCGCAGGGTGACGTCCTGGATGTAGAGCTTCGCGCCGGTTTCGACGTCGAATCCGCTTTGCTGCGCGGTCATCACACGGTCTCCTTCTGCGCGGCCATCCGGCGCTCTGCGAGCAGTTCGCCCGTCGCCTTCGCGGCTGCGGTCATGATGTCGAGGTTGCCCGAATAGCTCGGCAGGTAGTCACCGGCGCCCTCGACCTCGAGCAGGATCATCGTCTTCACACCGGTGAATTCGCCGTGGCCGGGAATCTTCAGCGGGTTGTTGTCGCCAAACCGTTCGAACTGCACGTCCTGCTTCAGACGGTAGCCGGGCACGTATTTCTGCACTTTGGCGACCATTGCCTCGACCGAGGCGCGAATGGCGCTCTCATCGGCGCCGTCCGACAGGGTGAACACCGTGTCGCGCATGATCATGGGCGGTTCGGCGGGGTTCAGGATGATGATGGCCTTGCCCTTTGCCGCGCCCCCAACATCCTCGATCGCGCGGGCGGTGGTTCGGGTGAACTCGTCGATATTCGCGCGGGTGCCCGGGCCGGCGGACCGCGAGGAAACCGAGGCGACGATTTCCGCATAATGGACATTGGCGACCTGGCTCACCGCGGCGACCATCGGGATTGTCGCCTGCCCGCCGCACGTGACCATGTTGACGTTGGGCTGGTCCAGATGCGCCTCCATGTTGACCGGCGGCACCGTGAACGGTCCGATCGCCGCAGGGGTCAGGTCGACCACCTGTATCCCGTCTGCGCGCAGGGCCTCGTCATGGACCTTGTGGGCGTATGCGCTGGTGGCATCGAACGCGATGCCGATCTCGCTGTAGAACGGCAGCTTCTTCAGGCCCTCGATCCCCTCGTGCGTGGTCGCGATGCCGTGTTCACGCGCCATCGCGAGGCCTTCGCTCGCCGGATCGATGCCGACCACGGCCACGAGTTCCATGTTCTGCGGGTACTTGATCATCTTCATCATCAGGTCCGTCCCGATGTTGCCTGAACCGATGATCGCCGCCTTGACGCGCGTCATGCGAGAAGCCCTTTCTGCCGTTCCGTGACGCGCAGCCTAGCATACCTCACTGCCGAAAACAGCCCTGGGACCCATGATAAATTCGCAAAGGTGGGTCAAAGCAGTGCTATATCCCCAAATTGCGTAGTTGAAGTTGACATAATCGACGAAAAGTGGGATTTGCGTGGTTGGCGAGCGCGAGATTCATCGCGCCCCGGGGAGGATTGTCCATGAATCGCTTTCGCGCACCCATTGCGTCGCTTTTCGCCAGTGCCAGCATTGCCGCGCTGGTCTGCCCTGCGGTGGCTGCCGCGCAGGATGCGGCAGACGAGACCGAACAGGGTAACGCCGGCGGGCTGAACGAAATTGTCGTCACCGCGGATAAGCGAACCGAAAATCTCCAGGAAGTGCCCATCGCGATCTCCGCGGTCCAGGCTGCGGACCTCGAACTCCGCGGCCTGACCGAGGCGAAGGATCTGTCGGCAGTCGTGCCCAACGTGGTCGTCAGCGGCGCAACGACCAACGCCACCGCCTCGGTCATCACGATTCGCGGCATTCCCACGGCGGCTGACGAGACTCAGGGCTATGACAGCCCGATCGGCGTCTATCTCGACGGGGTCTATCTCGCGCGGTCCTCGGCCTCGACTTTCGAAGTAGCCGACATCGAGCGCGTCGAAGTGCTGCGCGGGCCGCAGGGCACCCTGTTCGGCCGCAACACGACCGGCGGCGCGATCAACTTCATCACCCGGCTTCCCGAGGACGAGACACGCGTGAAGCTGCGCGCGGGATACGGGAACTACAATGCCTGGAACGTCCGCGCGCTGGTGGACACTGGCCTGTGGGGCGACAGCGGCGTCAAGATGAGCTTCGGCTACCTCCATCGGGAGCGTGACGGGGTGGTCGACAACATCCTCGAACCCGATGACAGCCGGGACCCGGGCGGCATCAATGTCGACAGCTTCCGCTGGGCGACCCAGGTCGACCGCGGCATCGTGAGCTTCACGAACACGTTCGACTACACGGTGATCGAAGGTGTTACGTTTGCGAACCAGCTTGCCGAGGTCGGCGACGGCACCTTCCGGCCCAACGTGACCATTGACGGATTCCAGTTCGCTCAAGTGCAGCCGGCCAATCTGCGCGCTTTCCTAGGCACGGCCACGCCCCTGCAGCCCCAGTGCGGCGCGCCGCTCGATTCGGTCAGCCGCGAGCGGCTCGACAAGATCTGTCTCGATCAGGCCGGCGTTTCGACCGACAAGCTCTATGGCAACATGACCCGTGTCGAGCTTGGCTTCGATCCCTTCACGGTCCGCTCCACCACGGCATTCCGTTGGTGGAACAACAAGATTCGCGGCAGCGACCTCGACGGTCTCGGGGGAATTCGCGGCCCGCTGTTCAGCCAGGCTTCGCTGTTCAACGGCATGCCCGCCAACCTGATCGCATTCGTCCTGCCCCCCGCACAGGCAGCGTTTGCGCCGTTCATTGCGGCGACGCCTGTGCCGACCACCACCAATCCGCTGTTCCAGGCGGAAAACAATCGGCGGCAGCGCCAGTTCAGCCAGGAAGTGGAGATCATCTCCCAGTCTGGCGGGGCGTTCGAGTGGGTGCTGGGCGCGTTCTATTTCAAGGAAAGCGGGTACGAGCTGAACCGGCAGAACTTCCTGTTCGTGCTCGATACCAACCAGGCCGTGTTTACCGATGCCTCGTTCGGACCGCTTGGGGCGGCCTTCCGCGCTGCGAACCCGGCCCGGTATCGCGCCCTGCCGCAGACATCGACCCTGGGTTACGATGTGTCGGGGCGCAGCATCGCCGTGTACGGGCAGGCCACGTGGCGCCCCGGCGGGCCTGATGCGCCGTTCGGCATTACCGCCGGCCTTCGCTATACATGGGACAAGAAGTGGGTCGACCGGTTCCAGAACGGGCTGACGCCGTACACCAACCCGGCGGAGATCGCGCTCAACACGGGCAGCGTGAGCTTCAGCGAACCGACGGGTCACGTCACGCTGGACTACCGCGCTGCCGAGGACATCAATCTCTATGCCCGGGTCGCGCGCGGTTATCGCTCGGGCGGGTTCAATCTGCGGCAGTCGACGCAGCTGGACAACCCGGCGACCCCGAATGTGAACGAGGCGGTCGGCCTCATTCCGTTTAATTCGGAAAAGATCGACTCGTTCGAAATTGGCGCCAAGACAGAATTCTTCAACCGTCTTCGCTTGAACGCCGCCGCCTTCTACAATGTCTACAACGACCAGCAGGCGACCATTCCCATCCCCATCGTGGGTGGCGGCAGCTTCGGCACGCAAGTCGTGAACGCGGGGAAGACCGTCTACAAGGGCTTCGAGATCGAAGGCCGACTGGCGATCACCGATGCGTTCACTGCCGACGGATCACTGGGTTATGTGCACAAGGACGTGAAGGAGTTTCCGGGCGCCGACATCACCGGAACGATTCGCAATATCGGTGACGTGATCGTCCCCGGTTATTCGCCGAACTACACGGCCAACGCGGGCCTGACGTATTCCGCACCTGTCGGCAACAGCGACATGCGGCTTACCGCCCGCGCTGGGTGGAGCTACGTTTCCAGCCAGGTTCAGTTCAACAACCCGCTGACCGCACCGTTTCAGGAAGCGACCTCGTCTGAAGCGCACAGCCTGTTCGACGCCCAGATCAAGCTCGACGGGATCGGCTTCGGCAATTCGGATAACGGGTTGAGCCTGATCCTGTGGGGGAAGAATCTCACGGACAAGGAATATGTCAGCCGTGCAGTTGATTTCGGTCAATTGGGAATGGGCACGACGATCTATGGTGAGCCCCGCACTTACGGTGTGACCGCCGAACTGACGTTCTGACCTTCTCGGAAGGCCGATCGAGCACGGGGGCGCGTACCAGTGCGGTGCGCGCCCCCACTTCTTAGGGGCGGAGTCGGGTCTGATTATTGTTTGCGTAACCGCTAGGCCATGCAGTTACGCAAACTGGGCCAAAGAACGTCAATCGGGCGAGGAACGCGGCTGCAGGCTGGACAATCTTCGCGAACGTCACTAGCTTGACCTTGAGGAAGAGGAGCGTCGCAAAATGGGCACGACTGCCGAATACGGATTGGGCGAATTCACGTTTCCGCGTGGATGGTTCATGGTCGCCGATGCCACGAAGGTGCAGGACACGCCCTTCAACGCGCGTTATTTTGGCGAAGACATGGTGATCTACCGCGGCAAGAGCGGCAAGGTCTATGCGGTCGCTGCCTATTGCCCGCACATGGGCACTCACCTTGGCAAGAACTCCACATCGTATGTGGTGCAGGACCGGGAGCATATCGACGGGGAGGGTATCCGTTGCCCCTACCACGCCTGGCGCTTCGACGGTGCGACGGGCCAGTGCGATGACATTCCCTATTCACCCGCCGCAATTCCCAAGGCCGCCTGTGTAAAGACATGGCCGGTGAAGGAACGCGCCGGGATCATCTGGCTGTGGCACGACGCGGAAGGCGGCGCGCCGGACTATGACGTGCCGGCGTTCGAAGACTGGGACAATCCCGAATGGGTCCAGTGGGAGGTGGACGATCTCGGCACCCTGGCCTGTCATCCCCAGGAAGTCATCGACAACATGACCGACAAGGCGCACCTGACGCCGGTCCATGGATCGATCGACATGGAGCGTTTCGTCAACCGGTTCGACGATCATGTCGTCCGCCAGTACCTCGTGGCCGGGCACAAGACGCTGATCAGCGACGGCGACGGCATGATGATCAATGATACCTGGTACACGGGGCCGGGCATCCTGCAGTCCACCATGCTCGGCGAGTATCCCTCGCTCATGCTGATCTGCCACACGCCGGTGGACGATGGTGTGATCTACGTATGGCACGCGCTGCTGGTCAAAACGCCGGACGTTGAGATGGCCCGCGGTTATCAGGCGGCCAGTCTTGCCGCGTTCTCCCAGGACTTCGAGATCTGGGGCAACAAGCGCGCCTGTATCAACCCGTTGATGGTGAAGGGTGACGGGCCGTTCCACAAGGTGCGCATCTGGTATCGCCAGTTCTACAATCCCCGGGCCCGTGCCGCAGAGTTCCAGGCCCGGGTCAACGGCGAAATCGAAACGAGCGGCACCCGTAATTCGCCCTGGCCAGACGCGGCCTGACGGCGAAGTTTCGGAGTTTTCTGTACGCATTCACCCTCTGCACCAGTTGCGGCGGGTGAATGCGGCTGACGACGTGGCGGCGTCCCGAAAATCCGGATGACGGGTTTGATAGATTGGGGCGGGCAATCCGGCCCCGGCTTCCCCCGGGGCATCGCAGTGCGGGACCGCTGGTGCGCGGGCCTAATCGTCGTTTTCGGCGATATCGGATGTGCCGGTGATCTTTACGACCCTTGCGTTGTACTTGAACGTCTTGACCGCGATCGAGGTCTCGACATGGTGGACCCCGGGCATCGCCAGGATCTGGTCCGAGGCGACCGCTACCAGTTCCTCGAGTTGCTCGAACAGGCAGATCGCGATGATGTTCGACCGACCCATGGTGACCAGAACGCCGGTGACCCGCGGTATCGTCGCGATACGCTCCGCAATGGCTCTCACCTGATCGACTTCCGCATTGATCGCGATGAACGCCAACTTGGTTTCGCCCTGGGTGCCGAGCCCGGTCAGCGCGGTGAAGGCGATGAGCTTGTCCTGCTGAAGCCGCCGGATGCGCCCGCGCACCGTGCCTTCGGTGACGCCGAGGTCGGCCGCAATCTTGCGATTGGACACCCGCGCATCGCGCGCCAGCACTTCGATGAGCTGACGATCGAAATCGTCCAGGGAGGGGGTCGGCACTAGCTTCGCGCCTCGATCGGGGCGACGTCGAATTCATATTTGACGACGTCGATAGCGATTGCCGGGACCAGCGAGCGAATGCCGCGGATCTTGGCCAGCTTGTTGAGCATCAGGTCCGACAGTCCGTCAAAATCGTGGAGCGCCACGAGCACGTCGATGTCATAGCGCCCCGTCACGAGGTGTGCTGCGAACACTTCGGGCAGGGCGGCGAGTTCTTCGGCCACTTCGCTTGCCGCGCGGCCTTCGACTTCGATGGCGACTTCCAGCAGCACGTTGTAACCATGTGCCGAAAAGTCCGATACGGCCACCACGCGCAGGGCGTCGGCTTCTTCCATCCGGCGGATGCGGGAGGAGACCGTCGCCGCAGTGAGACCGAGGATGTCCGCGATCTGCTGGTTGGTGGCGCGACCATTGCGACGCAAGTGCGCCACAATTTCGCGGTCGATGTCGTCCATCGTGAAGCCGGCGTTCATTGCCAGGTCTGTTGAAGCGCGTCGAATTGGCCGTCAACCCGCTTGTGCCGCCGCGCGGTTGTCCGCGCGCATCGCCAGGCCCGCCGGGTCGAACCGTTCCACCGGGCGCGTCTCGACCCATTCGACCGTCAGGCGGCGTTCTGCAAAGCGCCATTGGCCATCTACCCTGGCGTAGCGATTGGCGTAGCGCAGCGCCATGTCGAACACCTTCCACCCGCCATCGCCGTCATCGATGATATGGCCAGCGATGCAGGTGGTTTCGCCGCTTGCGCTGTCGCCCTCGATCGCGCCGAAGGTATGATTGAAGACGTTGTGCATCGTCTTGACGAATGCTGTTCCGACTTGTGCGATCATCTGCCGCAGCCCGTCATGGCCTGCAAAGGCAGGGACGCCCCGGTCGGACGATCCCACAAGGCCATCGTCCGTGAACAGCCGGACGAGCCCTTCCGCGTCGCCGCGATCCACGCACGACGCATAATCCCAGGCGAGCTGGCGCAGTTCTTCGCGGTCGGCCGCTGTCACGCCAGCGCCTCGCCAAGCCGCCGGGCGGCGGCCACGGTCCACTCCCTGGCGTCCGGAACGATGTCGGTCATTCCGAAAAACCCGTGGATCATCCCCGGTGCCTCGATCTTGGTGACGGCAACGCCGGCGTCCGATAGCTTGCCTGCGTAGGCCACCCCCTCATCGTGGAGGGGGTCGTGTTCCGCGACGACGACGGTTGCGGCCGGAAGCCCGGCAAGATCGTCGCGTGTCAGCAGCGATGCGAGTTCGGCTGTATCGGTGTCCGCATCGCCCAGATAGTCGTCCCAGAAACGCCGCATCGCCGCGATCGGGAGGAACGTGCCGGGGCCGCCATTGGCCTGATAAGACGGTGTTTCGAAATTACGAACCACCACCGGATAGATCAGAAGCTGGTGCACGATATCGGGTCCGCGCCGATCACGTGCCATCAGGGCGACCGCCGCTGCCAGGTTGCCGCCAGCGCTATCGCCAGCCACGGCTAGGCGCGATCCGTCCACGCCCAGTTCGCGCGCGTTACGGGTTGCCCAGAGCGTCGCCGCGTAACAATCCTCAGCAGCGGTGGGATAGCGGTGTTCCGGCGCCAGCCGATAGCCCACCGACAGGACGGCGCACCCCGCGTCCCGCGCGAGCGCCCGGCACGTCGCGTCGTGGGTTTCGAGCGTGCCGAGCACCCAGCCGCCGCCGTGGAAGAACATGGTCAGCGGGGGCGTATCCGGGGCACCTTCAGGTACATACAGCCGCGCCGGGATCGACGCGCCTTCGACCGGGATCGTCAGGTTCTCGACCCGGGCCATCGCCAAGGGCTCGCCAGACGCCATCGGGTTGTCAGCGAAGGCACGAAGCTGATCGGCCGGAACGGTGGCCCAGTCCATCGAGACGAACGGCGCCATCGCTTCCAGCATCGGGTTGAAGCCGGGGTGAATGGCCATGGTCCTAGACTCCGAATCCGCCTGATACGTTGATCGTCTCGCCCGTGACGTAGGCTGCGCGCGCGGATGCAAGGAAGCTGACGGCATAGCCGATCTCTTCCGCCTCGCCCCAGCGCTTCACGCACAGCGCCTTTTGCGTCTCCTCGACCCAGCCATCGGGGAACGCGCCCTTCGCCATCAGTTCGTGGAACATCCCAGCGTCGATCACGCCGACCAGGACCGAGTTCGCGCGAATGCCATTGCGGCCCTCTTCGCGCGCGATGCCCTGCAGAAAGCTCTCGTTCGCGGCTTTTGGCGCGACGGAGAGACCATCGCGGTCCGGCCAGCGCCGATGGCCGGCGGAGCCGAGGTGGACAATCGATCCGCCACCGTGTTGGCGCATGTGCGGAATGAGGGCGGTGGTGGCGCCGATCAAACCGAGCACTTCGGTTTCGATCGCGTTGCGCCACGCATCGAGAGGGGTGTTGGCAAGGTAGTGCTGCTCTACCAGGGGGCCGGCCGCCCAGACCAGCGTGTGCACCCGCCCGTGTTCGGCAACCGCGCTGTCCACAAGCGCCGACAGGCTCGCTGGATCGCGCACGTCGCAGGCATGGACACTTGCCTTGCGACCCTTGGCGACCGCCGCGCTGGCCACGGTCTGTGCAGCGTCTTTCTTGCGGTTATAGACCAGCGCCAGGTCGGCACCGTCGGTGGCGAGGACTTCGGCGACCTTGCTGCCGATCCCGCCGCTGGCGCCGAACACAAGGGCGCAGCCGTCCGGGAAAAGTGCGGTCATGGCGTCCTCCCTCGCGCGATATGCGTATTACCGGTTATTCAAAAATACGCATATCGCCCGAAAGTAACTGCTGCAACAGCGAAACGCGAGAAGGGGCCGTTATTCGGCCGCTTCCAGCGCAATGTCGTCGTTGTCTGCGGGCAGGTCCATGCAAAGCCGATTGGTATCCTCCCATTCACCGGCAGGGGGAACCGGCGTAATGTTCAGCATTCGCCGAATCTCGGTGATGGGTGTGTCCACGAGCGACCGCCAGTCGGCCAGCATGATGGGATAGGCCCAGTTGCGTCCCTGCTCGGCGCCGCGGAACTCCGCTTCGAGATTGAGCGCCAGTGCCTCAGGATAGTGCAGGCTATCCTTCATGATGGTCTTGGCCTTGAGATAGCACTGGATGCGGTTGAAGAACGCCGCCAGCTCGGGGCGGAAGTACAGCGACTTCGAATGCAGGTTTGCATTCAGGAGAGCGATTTCCCCGCCGTGGTTCGGGCCAAAGCCGGTCACCATATGTTCGATATCGTGAGTCAGCGCGGTCTGGCGGAGGTAGAACGTGAAGTCGTTGACCACCTGCACTTCGCGAAAGAAGACGTCGAGCTCGTAGCCGCTGTTGACCATGAAGTCGTAGAGCATCGCGCCGAGCGTGCCGGGGGCGCACCCTTCCACTTCCGCCTTGGTGAAATCGGCCAGGTTCCTCTTTTCAAGCCACTCCCGAAACAGGGGAAGTCGCGCCTTTTCCTCCTCGAACAGGCGGATGATGTCGGCGTGATCCTCCAGCATGTGGAGGATTTGCGCGACTTCCGGAATATAAGCCGTGTTGGGCAGATCGGGCCCGTTTCGGCGCAGCATCTCCTGCGCGACCAGGCTCCGCAGTTCGGCGCTGTTCAGGTACTTCGAACTGCTGACAAGCACCGAACTCGACGTTTCTACCTTGCGGATCGCCCCGTTGAAATACTGGCGCTCGCCTTCGCCGACGATGGCTTCGCTTTGCATCCTGGCGCTCTCCTTACTCGGCCGCTTCCAGCGCGGCGGCTTCGGCGTGGTCGTTGACGGGCGCGAGGAACTCGCCCGGCTTGGCACCGGTGTATGCGCCGTTCTCGAACGTCGGGACCCCGTTCACCATGGTAAGGCGCGTGGGCATGGGCTGACGGGTGAAACGCCATGTCGTGCCGCCCTTGCCGTCGGGCACGTCGAACGCCTTTTCCATCTGCCTGCGCTGCACTTCCTCGAGATTGAACACCGCGATGTCGGCGCGCTTGCCCGGCGCGATGACGCCACGATCGTGGAGGAAGAAGTGTTCGGCGAGCTTGCCGGTCATCACGTGGACCGCCTCGGCCATTGTCATCGACTTCTCGTCGCGCACGTACTGGGTCAGCAGCAGGGCGTTCTCACCACCACCGCACAGCATTTGCAGGTGCGCGCCCGCATCGGAGATGTTGCCGACCGTCTTGGGGTCACGCATCAGGGCAATGGTGAGGTCCTCGTCCTTGGGGAAGGGGGCCATGTGGACGGTCGACTTCGTCCCGTTGGCAAGGATCCAGTCCGCCATGGCATCAGACCGGTGCTGCCCGCGCTCGTCGGCATATTCCTTGAGCGTGATGTTGAGCGGGCCGGTGCCGTTCTCGCTGTCCAGCAGGTGGAGATCCTGCGGATTCTTTAGCGGGGAGTGATCCCAGGCGTTCGCGTCCCAGCTTTCCCGCGCACGCGCCCGCCAGTCGGGATCGGCGAGCAGCGCCGCCTTTTCCTCGTGCGTTTCAGCCAGCACGACCTCATGCCAGACGTAATCGTTCGATTGTGCGAAGATGAGCGACTTGACGAGGCTGAGCGTGGACGTGGGCGAGACGTGCGCCACGCCCGGCCAGATATCGACGCCCGCAGCGCGCATGGAATTGACGCGCTCTTCCATCGCGGGCCGAATAGCCTGCTGGAAGCCGAGCGTCGGCACGGCGCCGGCCACCTGGATGCGGATTTTGCGCCCGGTGAGCAGCTTCTCTAGCCGCTCCATGTTCGCGGGGCCCGTCATGCGCATGAAGGTGTCGACGATCACCTGGTAGCAAGCCGCGGGATAGCGTTCGAGTACATCGAACAGCGCGGAGAACTCGGCGTCGTCGGCAAGGAGGGACGGCACGGGGCGATCGCTTCCGTCGTGATCGTGCATGTTGTCGCTCATGCCCAGCGCGCCGGCCGCCATCGCATCGTCGAGCAGTTCGCACATCTTTTCGATTTCGTCAGGTGTCGCGGCGCGCTCCCACGCGTCCATGCCCATGGCGGCGAGGCGGATCGCGATGTGGCCGACATAGAGGGCGTAGTTCAGCGGAACCTTGACGTTGCGCTGCATCGAGGCGCGATATTCGCTCCACTTCTGCCAGTCCCACGGAACGTGTTCGAGGAACGGCCCTTCGGGAATATCCTCGAAGAACGAGAAGATGTTGATCATCTCGCGCTGCGCCTGCTTGTCGGGATGGAGGGGCGCGGCGGTGAAGCCGCAGTTGCCCAGGATCATCGTGGTGGCGCCGTAGCCGGGCAGGGGATCGAGATCGGGCTGCCACCACATGGTCGCGTCATAATGGGTGTGGCTTTCGATGAAGCCGGGGGAGACGTAGCAGCCGGTGGCATCGAATTCGCGCTCTCCATCGCGGAGGGAAAGGCCCGGCGCGACTTCCGCGATCATGCCGTCGGTGACGCGGACATCGGCGAGGAACGGTTCGGCACCGGTCCCGTCGACGACGGTTCCACCGCGGATCAGCATGTCTGTCATTTTTGCAAATCTCCCGACTGTTGCGGCGCACGGGCCGCTTTGCCTGACAGAGTATGCGCGGCGCGATTCGCGTCCAGAATCTCTTCGCGCGAAGGTGCATGCCGTGATACCCAGTGGTGCGCGTGGTGATCCCGGGGCGGTGCATGACGGAACGAGCGGATAGCAAAGAGAATTCTCTTCTGGCCGCATTGCGGCGAGAATTGCGCGCGGGCGGCTGGACGGCAAAACGTATCGCGGCGCATTTCTCAGCCAGCGAGGCGAGCGCGAAGCGCTGGCTGGCGGGTCGCGGGCTGACCCTGGCCCGATTCGCAGACCTGGCCGCCCTGACCGGCCTTTCGCTCGCGGAACTGGCGGAGGCGCCGCATCAGCCGGCGCGCGCGCTGGCGCAGGAGCTGACGCTGGCGCAGGAGCAGGCGTTATCCGAAGACAGCCTCCTCTCGTTCCTCTTCATGGTCATCGTCGGGGGCGAGGGGTGGGAGGATTTCGCGCGCGATTTCGGCGTGCCTGAAAACGCGATCGAACCGGCGCTGGCGCGTCTGGAAAAGCTGGCGCTGATCGATCGCCTGCCGGGCGGGCGGGCGCGGGCGCTGCTCGATCGCAATGCATTGTGGCGCAAGTCGCCGCTGCGCGAGCGGTTCGAAACGCAGATGAAGCCGCAGTTCGTCGGCATGGATTTCGCCGCGCTCGACGCGGTCTATGCCTCCGAAGTGGTCAAGCTGTCGGACATGGGCGCCGCCCGGGTTGCCGAGGCGATCGAACGCCATCGGCGCGAGCTGCACGGGATCGCGGAGGAAGATCGCCGCACGGCGGTGCTCCCGCGGCGGTGGCACGCCGTGCTCTACGCTGCACGGCGCCTGGATGGAGCTGGCTTGCGCGAGGAATTGCGCTGACGAATGTCAGGCGGCCAGGTCGATCTCGGTCACGGGATCGCGGCCGTCCCAGCCTGCGGCGGCGGCCATGCCGGCATCCATCATCGCGCGCATGCCTTCGCCGGCGATCAGTTCCCAGACCACGCCGGGCGCCGGTTCGAAATAGGCGACTTGGCTGGCCGAATTGCCCGCCTTGAAAACGGGTGCAAGCCCGTGCGCGCCGAGCAGGGCCACCGCGGTGTCGAAGTCTTCCACCACCCAGGCGAGGTGGTGAACGCCTTCGCGGAGCGTGCCGTCGTCATCGCGATAGGGGGAAGGCGCATCGCTGGTCGGCTGGATCAATTCGATCTGCACCGTGCCGCGATAACCGAGCGCGACATCGATGGTCACGTCGGCCGGCAGCCCGCGATAATCGCCGGTCAGCCTGACGTTGCGATAGACCGTCCACGGCCCGACGCCGAGGTGCGATGTCCACATCGCAACCGCGGCGTCGAGGTCGGCCGTGACATGGCCGATCTGGTCTATCGCACCCATCACGTCAGTAGCGGAAACCCACCGTGAGCCCGTAGGTGCGGGGATCGGGGAAGTACCCGACCGTCAGGCCGCCGAAGCCCGGCCCGAAGTCGATGAAGTTCGACGGGCTGTCTTCCTTGGTGATGTTGCGGGCCCAGAGCGACACTTCGGCCTGGCCGCCGCCCACCGGCACCTCGCTGAGACGCAGGCTGGCGTTGACGATCGTGCGGCCGTCGGACCGCGTATTGTTCGCGTTCTGATCCGATGGGGTGGGCGTCACCAGCGCGTAGGGGAAGGTGTAGTACTTGGAGACGTGGTTAAGGTCGCCGACGAGATTCAGCTTGCCCCAGTTCCCTTCGACGATCCGCCAGTCCGCGCCCAGTGCAGCGGTGTACTTGGGCGTATGCGGGAACGCGCGGTTGTCGGACACGTCGGTGCCGAACTCCACGAACCGCTTATAGTCCGCATCGAGATAGGCGAGGCTGCCGTTGATCGTGATCGCGTCGCTCGGGCGGAAGATCGCTTCGAATTCCAGGCCCCTGATGCGCGCCGCCGCCGCGTTGCGGACGATCGAGGATGCGGCGCCGGCAGCGGTGAAGATCGAAAGCTGGATGTCCTTGTGTTCGTCCCAGAAGCCGGCGACGTTGAAGATCAGCTTGCGGTCGAACAGCCGGGTCTTGACCCCCACTTCGTAGCTGTCGACCTTTTCCGCGTCGTAGGGATCGCACAGTTCCAGCGCGCCGCTCGGGCAGTCGGCCGTGGGCGCGGCGATCGTGTTCGTCTCGCCGTTGAAGCCGCCCGATTTGAACCCGCGCGCGAAACGGGCATAGAGGTTCACGTCAGGGGTTGCCTCGTACGACAGGGTCGCAGCGGGGCTGAAGTTGTTGTACTTCGCATCGGGCACTCCGCCGTAGGGGATGTCGATCGCCGTCAGCGGAAGGATCGCCGCCGGCAGCGACGGGTCCGCAAGGATCTGGAGGAAGCGGCGGATATCCTTCTTCTCATGCGTGAAGCGCCCGCCGAGGGTCAGCTTGAGCTGCTCCGTGATCTTGAAGTCCGCCTGCGCGTAGGCGGCATAGGCTTCGGTGTGGGAGCCATAGTCGGACTGGAACGCGCTGCCCCCGCCGAAGAAGCTCTGCGGCCCGTCGGTCTCGGCCTTTTCCTTGTAGTAGAACAGGCCCACCACGTAGTTAAGGCGATCGTCGATGGCGCTGCCGGTGGCCTGCAGTTCCTGGCTGTAGCTGTGGAAGCGGGTTTCGCGTCCCGTCGCCGCCACGGGAAGCGGCGAGCCGTCGAGGTCGATCAGGTCGGACCAGCGCAGATTGCGGTAGGCGCTGATCGATTTGAGCGTCACGGCGTCGAGGTCCGCCGTCAGGGTGAGCGCGTGGCCATACGTGCGCGACCGTTCGTACAGGACGCCGTCGACCGAGCCGGTCTCCTGCCGGTCCGGATTTTCGAACAGGCCAATCGGGAAGAACGCCCCGCCGAACGCATATCCGGGGCTGTTGGGATCGAAGATGTCGCGCGGATCGCCGTTACGGTTGATGCGGACGAGCTGGGCAAAGTCCGGGCGCTGGTCGAACTTGGAATAGTCGAACATGTAATCGACCGTCAGCACGCTGCCTTCCGGCTGGAGGCGGGCCTGCGCCACGAAGCTGCGCCCGTCGAGATCGTTCGTATCGTCATACAGCACCGGCCCGGCGAGGAACGCCTGCTGCGGGTACGGGTTGGGCACCAGGTCGATGAAGCCGTCGCGCTTCTGGATCTGGCCGGAGAACTTTAGCGCCAGAGGGCCCATCGCGGGAAGATCAACGACCGCGCGGCCTTTCCAGTAATCGTAGTTGCCGTAAGTGGCTTCCGCGACGAGGCGAAGCTCCCCCGATGGCTTGCGCGGGACGAGGTTGACCGCGCCGGCAAGCGCGTTGCGGCCATAGAGCGTGCCCTGCGGCCCGCGCAGCACTTCCACCCGTTCCAGATCGGCGACGTCGAAGATCGAACCTTGCGCCTTCGCGATGTAGACCCCGTCGAGGTA
Organism: Tsuneonella aeria; assembly: GCF_009827495.1. Lineage (NCBI taxonomy): Bacteria > Pseudomonadati > Pseudomonadota > Alphaproteobacteria > Sphingomonadales > Erythrobacteraceae > Tsuneonella > Tsuneonella aeria. The sequence continues at coordinate 783,766 of NZ_WTZA01000001.1, read as the reverse complement.
GAGCCCGACCGCGGGTTCCCACGTCACGGCGGGGTTAATCGTCACCGACCCGCGGATGGCGATCTGGGAGATCGTCTTGTTCGAAGGGGCGCGTTCGATCTTCACGTTGGGCGCGATGGAGCCGAGATCGTCGATCGCGGTAATGCCGCGCGATTCGAGGAATTCGCTCGAGACCGCGGAAATCGCGATCGGCACGTCCTGGATGTTTTCCGCGCGCTTCTGCGCGGTGACGACGATCGCGCCGATGCCCACGTCGTCATCGGTCGTGGCCGTGGTCGTGTCGGTTTCCTGCGCGAAGGCGGGGTTCGCCAGGGCAACGGCGGCGATGGCGGTGGAAACGAACAGCAAGCTACGCATGAAAACCTCTCCGGGAGTGTGGGGCCCTGCAAGGAGCCGCAGTATTTTGTCGATTCACTTACGCAATAGCGTGCCTATCCGCAAGAATGCCAACGATATGCGCAAACACGGCGCGTCGCAGGCTTGCATTTCTGCAACAGTTGCGTAGCGTTCGCTTCCGGAGGTGATCTGCCCATGCCCAAGCCGTGCGCGATCAATGTGTGGGACCCGGCGGTCTATGCCGACGAGGGCGAGATTACCGCGCGCTATCGCGCGCTGCGGGCGGCGGGGCCGGTCCATTGGGTGGAGGCGGAACCTTATCGCCCGTTCTGGGCGCTGACCCGCCATGCCGATATCCTTGAGGTCGAGCGTGACCAGAAGACCTGGCTCAGCGCGCCGCGCGTGACGCTGGTACCGGCGGAGGTCGAGCAGGCCACGCTCGCCCAGTTCGGCACCCGGTGGGGGCCGGTGCGCACGCTCATCGATATGGATGAGCCCGATCACCGCACCTATCGCGCGATTGCGCAGGCGTGGTTTACGCCGCGGTCCCTGCGCGCGCTCGAGGACAGGATGGATGCGCTGGCCTCCAGCTACGTGGACAAGCTGGCGTCGCTCGGCGGCAGCTGTGATTTCGCCGAAGAGATCGCGACACCTTATCCGCTGACGATGATAACGGCGCTGCTCGGCTTGCCTGAAAGCGATAACGAACTCGTTCTGAAACTCACGCAGGAGCTGTTCCACGCGACCGATCCCGAGCGGCAGCGCTCGGGCGAACCGACCGGGCTCGCCACGGCGCAGCAGTTTGCCTTTTACCTCGGCGGCATCCTCCAGCAGCGGCGCGACGCGCCGACCGACGACCTGATGAGCGTGATCGCCAATTCCGAGATCGATGGCGCGCCGATCCCGGTGATGGATGCCATCGCGTACGGTATTCTCCTGGCAACGGCGGGGCATGACACCACCAGTTCGAGCGTGGGGGTGGGGATGCTCGCATTTGCGCGCAACGCGGACCAGCTCGAAAGGCTCAAGTCCGATCCGGACGGGTTGGCAGCCACGGCCACCGACGAGATATTCCGCTGGGCGACCCCGGTGCGCCACATGATGCGCACCGCCGCGCACGACACCGCGATTGCCGGGCAGCCGATCGCTGCGGGAGAGAGCGTGTGCATGCTCTACATGTCCGCCAACCGCGACGAGGATGCGTTCGACGCGCCGTATGAATTCCGTATCGATCGCAGCCCCAACCGCCATCTCGGTTTCGGTTACGGCGCGCACCACTGCCTCGGCCGCGTGCTGGCGGAAATGGAGGTGAAGGCGCTGTTCCGCGAACTCGGCCGGCGCGTGGAAAGCGTGGAACTGGCCGGGGAGCCGGACTGGGTACGGACCAACTTCACCGGCGGCCTGAAGCGCCTGCCGCTGCGCTACACCATGCGCGGCGGAGCTTGAGGCGGCGCCTCGATACGTCGGGCAACCGCCACGGCGCACGACCCATCATTCAGGAGAGGACACCCGCTTGACCGACGCTGCCCTGCTTGCCCGGATCGACCGGCTGGAATCGCTCGATGCGATCCGCCAGCTCCCGGCCAAATACGCCCTCGCGCTCGACATGCGGGACATGGACGCGATGGTCTCGCTGTTCCCCGCCGACGTCCGCGTCGGCAAAGATGCCAGCGGGCGCGTGGCCTTGCGCGCCTACATGGACCGCACCTTGCGCTCCCCGTTCACCGGAACCTCGCACCACATCGGCGGCCATGTGATCGAATTCGACGATCCCGATCACGCGCACGGTGTCGTCTATTCCAAGAACGAACACGAGACCCCCGTCCCGGGCGGGCGCGACGAATGGGTCATCATGCAGATGATGTACGTCGATGATTACGTGCGCGCGGATGGGCGCTGGTATTTCGCGCGGCGGCTGCCGCTCTACTGGTACGCGGCCGATCTCAATGCCCCGCCCACGGGCCCCAACAAGATGCGCTGGCCCGGGACCGAGGCGGCCGAGGGCAACTTCCACAAGCTGTTTCCCAGCTATGCCGAGTTCTGGGCCCGGGACGGGGCGCAGGAAGGGCCGGTGCCCGAGCCCGCTCCGCTCGACGGGTTCCTCAATGCCATGCGCCGCGGCGCCTCCGCACCGAGGGTGAAAGTGCGGGCCGACTGATGGACGCCGCGCTCAGCCAGCTGATCGACGAACGCGCGATCGAGCAGATCTATGTCCGCTATTGCGAACTCGTCGACGGCAAGGACTTCGACCGGCTGGACGAAGTGTTCACCGCGGACACGCTCGGCGATTATTCGCGGGCGCTGGGCGAGGGCGTCGTCACCCGAGGCCTGCCGGCGCTGATCGCCGCGATGCACCACAACCTTGGTGCCGGATCCCACTGCGGGGCGACGCATCACAACGTCGGCAACTTCCGCATCATGGTGGAAGGCGGCCGAGCCCGGGCGCAAGTCCACTATATCGCGGCCCATGCCGGGGAGGGCTCTCACGCCGGGAAAAGCTATGTCATGTGGGGCGAATACGACGACGTGCTGGTGCGGACGCCCGCAGGCTGGCGGGTGGCCGAGCGCACGTACACCCTGGCGGTCTCGCAAGGCGACCCGGCCATGGTGAGCCGCGGATGAGCGGCACGATGCAGGCGATGGTGATCGATCGCTTCGGGGAACCGGACGTCTTTCGCCTTGCCGAGATCGAGCGGCCCACTGCGGGCCCGGGCCAAGTGGTCATCCGCGTCGCCTGGGCCGGGGTCAACCCGGCCGACTGGAAGGCGCGGCGCGGGTGGCTGGCGCAATATTTCGACTATCGCTTCCCCTTCGTCGTCGGTTTCGACGCCGCCGGCACCATCGCCGAGGTGGGCGCGGGCGTGACGTCGTTCGCGCCGGGCGACCGGGTGGTGACGGCGTCCAACCAGGGGTTGGGCGAGAACGGGACTTATGCGCAATTCGTCCGGTCCGACGTGGACCGCGTCGCGCACCTTCCCGGCGCCTGCCCGATGGACCTCGCCGCGGCCTTGCCGACGGCCGGGATCACGGCGTTCGAGGCGCTGTTCGATGTCGGCCGGCTGGAGCCGGGGCAGCGCGTGCTGGTGAACGGCGGCGCGGGGGGAACGGGCAGCTTCGCCATCCGCCTCGCACGCGAAGCAGGCGCGCGCGTGGCCGCCACCGCACGCGCGGCCAACCACGATTATCTGCGTGCACTCGGCGCGGAGTGCGCGATCGACTATCGCAGCGGCGATGTGGCCTGGGCCGTCCGCGCGTGGGCGGGCGACGACCTGGCGCTGGTAGTGGACACCGTGGGCCAGGGAACGCTCCTCGATGCGGTCGACTGGGTCCGCCCGGGAGGGACCGTGGCGCCGATCGGGACGCTGATTGCCGGCGAGCCCGCGCACGACGCACGGCGGGCGGCGGCGCGCGGGGTCCGGGTCGTTCCCACGATCGCCAGCTTCGAACGCCAGGGCCGCCAGCTACGCGCCCTGGTCGAACGCCTGGCCGACGGCGCGTTCGATACGATCGCGCTGACCCGCATGACGCTTGGCCAGGCAGCCGAAGCGCACCGTCTGGTCGAGGAAGGACACGTGCGCGGAAAGATCGTGATGGAGGTCTCGTGACCCGCGTTTTCTGGTCCGTTCGGACGAAGCCCGGCCACCCGCGCGCATGATACCAGGGCGGCAGAGGATAGCGAAGGGCATAGGCATATGAATGGACGGAAGATGCGGTTCCTGATGATCGGCGCCGGGATGTCGGGCATTCTCGCGGCGATCAAGCTGCGGGAAGCCGGGCATGACGATGTTATCGTGCTGGAAAAGGCCGATCAGCTGGGCGGAACCTGGCGCGACAATCGCTATCCCGGCCTCACCTGCGACGTGCCGGCCCATGCCTATACCTACAGCTTTGCGCCGAATCCGGAGTGGAGCCGGTTCTTCGCCGGGGCCGACGAGATCCGCGCATATTTCGAAAAGGTCGCGCGCGATCACGGCATCCTGCCGCTGATCCGCTTCAACCGCGAAGTCATCGACCTGTCGTGGGAAGGCGGCGAGTGGCGCGCCGCGACGGGCGTTGGCGAGGATTACGTAGCCGATGTCGTCATCGTGGCGTCCGGCCCGCTGCATCACCCGCGCATGCCCGACATCGAAGGCCTGGAAAGCTTCGCCGGCCAGGCGATGCACACCGCGCGGTGGGATGACAGCGTGGCGCTCGACGGGAAGCGCGTGGGCGTGATCGGATGCGGTTCGACCGGCGTGCAGATGGTCAGCGCCCTTGCGGACCGCGCGGCGCGCCTGGTCCACTTCCAGCGCAATCCGCAATGGATCATGCCGGTGGTGGATTTCGCCTATACCGACGCGGAGCGCGAGGCATTCCGGAACGACCCGTCGCTTGTCGACGCGATCCGCTACGACCCGGAATACGAAGGGAACGTCCAGCGCTTCACGATGGGGATCATCGATCCCGATAGCGAGGCGATGCACGCGATCGAAGAGCTCTGCCGCGTCAACCTGGAGCAGTCCGTCGCCGATCCCGTCCTGCGCGAGCAGCTGCGCCCCAACTATCGCGCGGCCTGCAAGCGGCTGATCTATTCGCCGAATTATTACGAGCGCGTCCAGCTCCCCGCGGTGGTCGTCGAAACCGGCGGGATCGAGCGGATCGAGCCGGCGGGCGTCCGGATGAAGGACGGGACCCTGCACGAACTGGACGTGCTGGCACTGGCGACCGGTTTCGACGCGCAGAAGTTCATCCGGCCGACGACGGTGCGGGGACGCGACGGGCTGACGCTGGACGAAGCGTGGGAGGATCACGCCAGCGCCTACATGGCCATCACGATACCCGACTTCCCCAACATGTTTTTCCTGAACGGCCCGACGTCCCCGGTCGGCAACTTCTCGTTGATCGACGTTGCGGAACGCCAGTGGAGCTTCGTCGCGGCGCTGATCGCCGAACTGGCGAGCGGTGCGTGCGACGAGATCAGCGCGAGCGCCGAGGCAATGGCGGCTTACGACACGCGCCGGACGGCTGCCGCCGCGGGCACGATCTTCGCTTCCGGTTGCTCGAGCTGGTACCTCGACAAGAACGGCGTCCCGATGACGTGGCCGTGGAGCTACCAGGCCTTCGCCGATGCGATGGCCAATCCTGTGCTGGCCGACATGGATTGCCGCGTGGCGGCCCGCGCTGCTGCCTGAACGCGCGCGGTCAGGGCGGCGCGGCATTTGCGTAGAAATATCTTCGGAGCCTTACGCATAGACTTCCTGCTGAGGCCGAAATGATGTTTATTCGGTTGCGACCAGCTGGCGCTCGCACTGCGAGTCGAAGACCGGCGGCGAGCAGGGAGAAGAGCAATGGCTTATTCGAGGATTCTTATCGCGAGCGGATCGTCGCTGCTGGCCCTGGGGCTTTCCATGGCAGCAGCGCCCGCCGCCGCGCAGGACACGCCGCCGGAAGCCCGCAACGATAATCGCGGGATCGACATCGTCGTCACGGCGCAGAAGCGCGAACAGCAACTTGTCGACGTGCCGATTTCCATTGCGGCGCTGGGCGCGGAGCAGCTCGAGAACAACCAGATTGCCGAGCTGCGCGATTTCGTGGGCCAGGTGCCCAACCTATTCGTCAACAATTTCAACGGCCGGTCGGACACGGTCCGCCTGTTCATCCGCGGAATCGGCCAGAACGACGTGACGCTGACCCAGGACCCGTCAGTCGCGCTCTATGTCGACGGGGTCTATGTCGGCACGACGGTCGGCGGCGGGTTCGAGACGGAGGATCTGGAGCGGATCGAGGTTCTGCGCGGACCGCAAGGCACGCTCTACGGCCGCAACGCGACGGGCGGCGCGGTGAACATCATCTCGAACAAGCCGCAGCTTGGACAGTTTCAGGCCAAGGGCTCGATCGGCTACGGCAATTATGACGCCCGCCGGGCGGTGTTGACGCTCAATGCCCCGATTGGTGACATCGCAGCGGTGCGGGTCAGCGGATTGCGGTCGAAGCGCGACGGTCTGTACGAGAACACTGGCCTGGGCGCGGATTTTGCCAGGCAGAACCGTACTGCCCTTCGCGGTGCCGTGCGCGTTCAGCCGAGCGAACGCTTCACGTTCGATTACGCGTTCGACTATTCGCGCAACCGGGACACGGGCACGCTGACCGTGCCGACCGAGGGCGCACCGCTGTCCGTTCCGCTCGCCGCCCCGTTCCCGATTCCGGGCACGTTCGGCCTGGCCACAGGCATCACGCGGCTCGTCAACACGTTCGCAGGCCCGGTGCCTTTTGAAGGCGGAAGGCCCGACAGCGCCACCGCGCTCAGGCCGGTGATCGCCGGGGACGGCAAGGTCTATGGTCACACGCTGACGCTGGAGTGGGAAGCGAACGACAACCTGACGGTGCGCTCGATCACGGGACACCGGCGGATCAACAACATCCAGCACGCCGACAACCTGCCGTCTCACGAAGCGCGCATCATCACCAGCGTGCTGACGTCGTCCATCCCGACCCTGCCGGCCGGTACCGTGCTCGACGTGATCGGGCCGAACGGCGTGGCGGCGACCACCGACGACACGCGCTTCCGCAGCACGTCGCAGGAACTGCAACTGCTGGGCACGACGGGCTTTATGGCCGGCAGCCTCGATTATGTGCTCGGCGGCTATTACTACGAGGACAGCGCCACGCTGGACATCATCGGCGGCGCCATCGGGTCGGGACCGCTCGTGCTCCAGAACCTGACCACCGTCGATAACAAGAGCTACGCGGCCTATAGCGAAGTGACCGCGCGGCCCGGCGCGGACGAGAAGCTCTCGATCACTCTCGGCGCCCGTTATTCGCACGATCGGCGCAAGGCGACGCGCATCAACGAACGGTCGTTCTCGTTCGCCGCGCTCGGCGGATTCACCGCACAGGATTGCGCGTTCTTTGCCCGCACGTTCCAGGCCCTGGGCCAGACCTGCGCGCCGACCGGGGTCGTCCAGGCGGCGTCCTATGCCAGGAGCTTCAACAATTTCTCGCCGTCCCTGACCGTCGCCTACAAGCCGAACGACGATCTCAATCTCTATGCAAAGTATGCGCGGGGCTACAAATCGGGCGGGACGTCGCAGCGGTCGGCGAACCCGCTGAACTTCGCGGTCGGATTCGACCCCGAAAAGGTCGATTCCTACGAAGCCGGCATCAAGGGCAAGGCGTTCGACCGCAATTTCCTGTACTCGATCGCCGCGTTTTACATGACGCTGGATAACTACCAGGCGAGCCTGCAGACGGGCGCCACCGCGGGCGACCGCGATTTCAAGCCGATCGACGGCAACGAGATTTACGGGATCGAGTTCGATCTCGCCGGACGCCTGACTGACGAGCTGTCGGTGGGGCTGTCGGGCGCCCTGCTGCGGGCCACATTCGGCGAGCGTTCGGCGACAGTGCTGCTCGATACGGGCCAGACCCAGGTGCAGGATTTCATCGGGGAACAGACCTCTGCGCCCAAGGCGTCGGGCAACGTCTATCTCGATTACAACCGGCTCATCGGGGATGCCTGGGCGCTCGGCTTCCACGCCAACGTCAGCTACCAGAGCAGCATCGAGACATCGTCGAACGTGCTCGACAACCGCACGATCGGGCCCAAGGTGCTGGTCGATGGAAGCATCGAACTGACGCGCCTGCTTGCCCAAGACCGGGAGGTGTCGCTGCGCCTGTGGGGCAAGAACATCTTCGATCGTGAATACGAAACGGTCACCTACGGATCGTTCGCCTTCACCGGTGCCACCACGGTGAGCGAATTCGGCGACCCGCGCACGTACGGACTGACACTCTCGTTCGAATACTGATCATACTGGAGACGGGTACGCAAACATGGACGATATTCCCTACCTCGCGCGCGGCATCATGCCGGTGGGTACCGATTCCAGCGTGCTCGTCTCCTCGTCGAAATACCTCAACGACCCGCGCCTGCGTGAATGGATCGCGATGATCGCGCTCAAGGCGAACGGGCCGGATTTCCCGCCCGCGGCGGAAATGCACCAGCTGATCGGCATCCTCGCGGACTTGCGCGACTACGACCGGATCGAGGCGATGTTCACCGCCGAGCGCAAGGTCAATCCCGCGCTCGACGCGTGGTTTTCCGAAGGGTTCGTGTCGGATTACAAGCTGGAGGACATGGCCGGCTGCGCGCCGGGAACGCTCGGCGGGATCATGTACAAGGCGTTCAGCGACGGCGGGTACGAAGTGCAGATCGTGCCGCCCTACGAACCCCGCACGCAGTGGGAGTATTACTCGCTGCGGTCCGGCCAGACGCACGATTTCGAACACATCCTGACCGGGGGCGGCTTCAACTACATGGGCGAGCTGATCCCCTACTGGTTCCGGCTGGCGACGATCCACACGCACGTGACCGACAAGGAACTCGCCGGCGAGATGAGCGTGATGGGGATCCTGGGCTCGATGCGCTATGTCGTGCGCACGATGCTCCATTACCCGCAAGTGTGGGAAACCGCGCTCGACTGCATCAAGCAGGGGATCGAGATCGGCCAGCAGTCCGACCCGTTCTGGATGGCGAAGATGGAGGATTACTGGCACCTCCCCCTGGCAGAGGCGCGCGAGGCGCTGGGCGTGCGCGGAGCTGTCGACCGCGATACCGCGCGCGAGGGCGAGATCTGGTCGGGCAGGGCCGCGGCGTGAGCGCCTACGACCTGGTGATCCGCGGCGGCACGGTGGTCGACGGCAGCGGCGGCGCGCCGTTCGTCGGCGATGTGGCGGTGAACGCCGGGCGCATCGCCGCGGTCGGTGCGGTCACCGGGCGGGGCGCGGAAGAGATCGACGCCACCGGCCGGATCGTGACCCCCGGCTTCGTCGATCCGCACACGCACTATGATGGCCAGGCGATCTGGTCGGACCGGCTCAGCCCGTCATCGTCGCACGGGGTGACGAGCGTCGTCCTCGGCAACTGCGGCGTCGGCTTTGCGCCGTGCCGCGCGGAGGACCGGGAAACGCTGATCGACGTGATGGAGGGGGTGGAGGATATTCCCGGGGTCGTCATGGCCGATGGCTTGCCGTGGAGCTGGGAAACCTTCCCGCAATACCTCGACGCGCTGGAAGCGGGCCTGCGCGATATCGACGTGGCGGCGTTCCTGCCGCACAGCCCCTTGCGCGTTTACGCCATGGGCGCGCGCGGCGCGAACCGGGAGCCCGCGAACGACGACGATCTGGCCACAATGCGCGGGCTGGCGCGCGAGGCGATCGAAGCCGGCGCTATCGGCTTCGCAACATCGCGCCTGCTGATCCACAAGACCGCCAGCGGCGCGGCGATCCCCAGCTTCGACGCCGATACGGACGAGCTGAAGGCGATCACCGCCGGCATGGCGGAAGCGGGATCCGGCATCCTGCAGGTGGTCCCGAACCTGTTCCTCGGCCTCGGGCCCGAATTCGCGCTGATCGCGGATGTCGCCGAAAGCTGCGGCCGGCCGGCAACGGTCACGCTCGGCACCGCCAACGATGGCGCGCCCAATTGGGATGGGGCGCTCGAAGTGATGGATGGGGCCGGCGCGCGCGGCGTATCGATGACCTCGCAGGTGCTTCCGCGCCCGATCGGGATGATCGAAGGGCTGGAGCTGTCGGTCCATCCGTTCGTGCTGTGCCCGAGCTGGCAAGCGCTCGCGAAGCTGCCCCTCGATGAAAAGCTTGCCGCGATGCGCGATCCGCACCTGCGCGCAAATCTGATCGCGGAGGAGCCCGACCCCGGCCACCCGCTCGCGCAGATGGCGCGAAACTGGGAGTGGCTGTTCCCCTTCGCCGGAGAACCCGATTACGCGCCCGCAAAGGACACCAGCGTCGCCGCGCTGGCCGCCCGGGCGAACGTCTCGCCGCCCGAATGGGCTTATGACTGGCTGACCGAGGGGGCGGGCGGGAATTTCCTGCTGGCTACGCTCGGCAACTATTACGAAGGGCGGCTCGACGTCGTGAAGGAACTGCTGTCGCGCCCGGACTGCATCGTCGGGCTGGGCGACGGCGGTGCGCACTATTCCGCGATCTGCGACGCCAGCTATCCGACCTTCATGCTGACTCACTGGGTCCGCGACGCTAGGGGAGAAGGATTCTCGCTCGAGCAGGCGGTCCATATGCTGAGCCGCAAACCGGCGCTTGCCATCGGGCTGGGCGACCGGGGGCTGATCGCGCCGGGCATGAAGGCCGATCTCAACGTGATCGACCTCGACAGGCTGCACCTCCCGATGCCGCACGTCGCCTACGACCTGCCCGCCGGAGGGCGAAGGCTCGACCAGCGGGCGACGGGTTACGATGCGACGGTCGTTGCGGGAACGGTGATCCGCCGCTTCGACGAGGACACCGGAGCCCGTCCGGGAAGGCTTGTGCGCGGCGCGCGCTAGCCGCGCTTCAGGCGGACACCGGCACCGGGAACCGCATCAACTGCTGCGCGACGCTCTTGGCGGCGGGATCGAGGCGCGTGCTCGCATTGATCCCGCCCGGCAGCGCGCCTTCCAGCACGATATTGACGGCGGCGATGCCGGGCAGGTCGTAGATCCTGACCGCGCCCGCGTCCCTCACGAACAGGTGCGCGAACCAGGCACGCACCGCCTGCGGGGTCAGCGCCGCGCGCAGATCACCCATCCGCGCGGGATCGCGGGCGATAACGCCGATGTTGACGGTTTCGCCTTTCTCGCCGCTGCGCGCCCAGGCGAGCCGTTCGAGAGGAAGCTCGCGCACCATGAGCGCGCCGGGCGCCGGGGGAGCCGGGCGTTGGATCGCCGCAGCATCGAATCCGCCATCCGCCGTGGCCGCCAGCGGCTCGAACCCAGCGTCCACGTCGAGCAGGGGGACGACGTCGGCCTTGGGGATCAGAAACGAGACCAGCCGCATGAGCGGCGCCACGCTCACGCCGAACGCCACGCTGGTCCCCGGCGCCATCGCCGAAATGGCCGCGAACTGTTCGCGCACGAAGCCTTGCACGGCGGCGGCCTCGTCGTGGTCGACGACGAGCTTCACCAGCACTTCCTGCGCGTCTTCGTTCAACAGGCCGATCGCTTCGCCCGCGCCGACCAGCACGGCTTCGGTGGAAAGGAAGGGGGCCATGTTGCGGGCGCGCAGCATGGCCGCCCCGCGCGCGAACAGCGCATCGGCCTGCTTGCGCGCGCGGGCGACGGCACGCGGGCCGATCACCGGTTGCAGGGCCGTCCCGCGCCAGCCCTTGTCCCAGGTGGCGCACACCTTGAGCGTGCCGGTCGAGGGGTGACCGATCGCGCCCGTCACCGCCACCCGGTCGGGCCCGATCTGCGCAAGGCGAACCTCGCTCATGTCCAGGACGACGTCGGGCACGATGTAGGCCTGCGGGTCGGCGGTTTCGTAGAGCATCTGCTCGGCGACCGTGCCGCAGTTGACCACGCCGCCGCTACCCGCCGGCTTGGTGAGGACGAACGTGCCGTCCGCGCGGCATTCCGCAATCGGCGCACCGATGGTGTCCCAGCCTTCGACGCTCTCCCAATCGGTAAAGGTGCCGCCGGTGGCCTGCGCCCCGCATTCGACCAGATGGCCGGCGAGGGTGCCGGCGGCAAGTTTCTCCCATTCGTTCGCCGCCCAGCCGAATTCATGGACCAGCGCGCCCAGGGTCAGCGCCGAATCGACGACTCGCCCGGTCACGACGATGTCCGCGCCCCGCAACAGGGCCTCGGCAATGGGGAACGCGCCGAGATAGGCGTTGCAGCTCGTCACCCCTTCGCCCGGCAGCAGCTCCCCGTTCGCCATGTCGGGGGTGCCCGCGAGTTCCGGCAGGCGATGGAGCAGATCGTCACCGCTGATGCAGGCGACCTTGAGCGCCAGGCCGCGCCGGGCGATTTCCGCACGCAGCGCGGCGACCAATGCAGCGGGATTGACCCCTCCGGCGTTCGCGACGATCCGGCACCCCGTCTTTGCGATAGTCTCCAGGTGCGGTCCGATGTGGACCTGCATGAAATCGGACGGATACCCGCTGCCCGGATCGGCCGCGCGCATCCTGCCCAGCAGTCCCATTGCTCCTTCGGCCAGGTAATCGAGCACGATGTAGTCGACGCCGTCGGCCAGAAGCTGCGGGACGGCCAGCGCGCTGTCGATGAAGAACGCCGCCCCTCCGCCGATGCGGACCACGCGCCCGGCGGACTGCTCAGCCGAAGTCATGCTGGCTCGTCGGGATGACATCGATCCGCGCGAAGTCGATGAACCCGCCGCAGCTGTCCATCATGCTCGCCAGGTTCGCCTGGAACTTCGCCTCGTCGCCGACCGCATCGAAGAACGCCTGCGGCTCGGTCAGCGCTTCGGCGGGGAAGCATTCCTCGATGAAGGCATCGTAGGCGGGCGCATCGGGCGTAAGCGCGCGGACGACGCGGTTCTGCACGTATTCGAAATTGGCCTGCGTCTCGATGGCGACGGTGGTGTGGTGGGTCCGCCAGTGGCGATCGGCCGCCTCGGGCTCCAGATCGGGCCGGAAGGCGAGGAAGGTTGCCTGGGACCAGCCCCAGGTGCGTTCCCCGCGCCGCGGCGGATGCGCCGTGTTCGCAATGATCGTCGCTTCGGAGACGAGCCAGGCGGCGAAGCGCGGCGCGATCGCGCCGACAGAATCCGCCACGGGTGCGAAGAAACGCGGGTTCGCGGCGGGCAGCCAGAACTGCGCCACCGCGTGCGGTTCCTGCCAGCGCTGCACGTGGCCCGCGCCCGCTTCCACCGCGTCATCGCGCACATTCAGGCGGATTGAGCTCGCCCCTGCGGATCGCAGGGCAACCGGCAGGCGATCGAGCAACGCCGCGTTGAACGCCGCGCGATCCTGGCCTTCCGGCGACCACAGCGCCGCCACGACCTTCTCCATTTGCTCCCCTCCCGCTTTACCCGTTTTCGTAGCATCTGGCCGTTTGACCTACGCATAACTGAAGTGAAAGGCCATGACAAAGCCTGTTCGCGTTGTTACACCGGCCTCAATTTCGTGAGGAGAGCGCGAATGGACATTGTCGAGCATCATTGCGGGAGGCAGTGCGCGTGACGCCGCCGTCCAGCGCGCTCGATTTCACCGGAAAGTCGGTCCTCGTCACCGGCGGCGGTGTCGGTATCGGACGCGGCATTGCGGAAGCGTTCGCCGCTGCGGGTGCGCGCCTGACCATTGCCGAGATTGATCCCGCCCGCGCTGCCGACGTGGCCGCCGCGCTGCCGGGCGCCGACGTGATAACCTGCGACGTGCTCGATCGCGCCACCCCGGCGATGCTAGCCGAACGGATCGGCGCTTCGGCGGGCAAGCTCGACGTGCTGGTGAACAACGTCGGCCACTTCGTCCACGCGCTGCCCTTCGCGATGCTTGAGGATGGGCAGGCGGAGGAGATTCTCGACGTCAACCTGGGGCAATTGCTGCGCATGACCCGGGCCATGCTCCCGCTGCTCCGCGCGGCCGCTCCGGGATCGTCGATCGTGAACGTGACCTCGATCGAAGCATACCGGGGCATCCCGTACTGCAGTGTGTACGCAGCGGCGAAAGCTGGCATCGCAGGCTTTACCAAGAGCCTCGCGCTCGAACTCGCGCCCGAGGGCATCCGCATCAACGATGTCGCGCCCGAAACCACGGACACGCCGCAGGTGGCGCTCGACGTGATGATTCCGCCGGAAAACCGGGCCGACATGGACAAGTGGATACCGCTCGGCCGCTTCGGCGCGCCGGCCGATTGCGCGGGGGCGGCCCTCTATCTCGCCAGTCCGCTCGCGAGCTGGGTCACGGGCACGGCGATCCATGTGGACGGGGGCGCCCTGGCGGCCGCCGGGTGGACCCGCACGCCGGCGGGGGAATGGACTATCATGCCGATGGTCGCCGGGAACGGCCTCAGGATTCCGGGGAGCTGAGCGTGGACGATCACGCCCAACTTCGCCGCGCCGCCGAACTCTATGCCGTGGGGGCGGACCGCCGCGACAAGGACTTGTGGCGGCAGGTGCTGGCGCAGGACTGCGTTATCGAAGGCCCGGGGTTTTTGATCGAGGGGGTGGAGGCGAACCTCGGTTCGCTTGATTTCCTGGCCGCGAACTTCCGCGCCACGATCCACCGCGTTCACCAGTGCGTGGCGACCATTGCAGGTCACGAAGCCCGGGGCGAGACTTACTCGACCGCCGATCACCTGTCGAACGATGCCGACACAATCCTCGTCTGGTCGATCCGGTACCAGGACCATTGGCGGCGCGAGGAGGGGGCGTGGCGTTTCGCCCGCCGCAAGCTGATCGTCGATTGGGAGGAGACCCGCCCGGTCACTCCGAAGCCCGGCGCGACATGACCACCCAGCGATTGCGCGAAGGAAGGAACCCTATGAAAATTCTCGTTGTCGGGGGCACCGGCGCACTCGGCGGCCATGCCGCGATCCATCTTGCAGCCAAGGGGCATGACGTGACGATCGGCGCGCGCAACCCCGCGCATCCGGGCACACCGATGGCCGAAATGCCGTTCCTGCAAGGGGACTATGTGGCGGGCGACTTCACGCCCGACCGGCTCCGCGGGTTCGACTGGGTGCTGTTTGCCGCCGGCAACGATCCGCGCCACATCCCGCCCGGGGACGACGCGGAGGCGCATCTGCAGAGGGCCAATCACGAGGCTGTGCCAGCGTTCTTCGCCGCCTGCCGCGAAGCCGGGGTCAAGCGCGTGGTCCAGCTTGGCAGCTACTATCACCAGGCAGCGCCCGAACTCGTCGAAGGCAACCGATATATCCAGTCGCGCAAGGCCGCCTGCGAAGGCGCGCGCGCCGAAGGGCGGCCGGGCTTCGACGTCGTCAGCGTCAACGCCCCTTTCATGGTGGGAAGCGTGCCGGGCCTGCCGAGCATGATCTTCGAGCCCTACGTTCAGTGGGCCCAGGGAAAGATTCCCGTGCCGGCCTATGCGCCCGCCGGGGGCACCAACTTCATGTCGTTCCGCTCGCTTAGCGAAGCGATCGAAGGCGCGTTCGAGCGGGGCGAGCCGGGCAAGGCGTACCTTGTCGGTGACGAGAACCTGAGCTTCGCGGATTATTTCCAGCGCTTCTTCGACGCGGCGGGTAATCCGGCGAAGGTGGAGGAACGCGACGAAGAACACCCGATGCTGCCCGACATCGCCATACCGCAGGGGCGGGGGAACTGGGTGCGCGTCGATCCCGATGCGGACGAAACGGCCACGCTCGGCTACCGGCGGAACGACGTGACGAACGCCGTCCAAGACCTGGTGGACCAGTTCGGGTGAGCGGCGTGGCGGTCATCACCGGCGCGGCGAGCGGCATCGGCGCGGGTCTTGCGCGCAAGGCAGCGGCGCGAGGCATGTCCGTAGTTCTCGCGGATCGGGATGCCGAGCGGCTGGCGGTGGTTGCTGCCGAGACGGGGGGGATCGCCGTTCCCACGGATGTGACCGACCCGGACGCGCTTGAGGCGCTGGCGCACGAAGCGTTCGCGCAAGGCCCGGTCGATCTGCTGTTCAACAACGCGGGCGTGCTGACCACCGGCAATTCGTGGGAAATCCCCGCCGACAAGTGGCGCCAGTCGGTTGAAGTCAACGTGCTCGGCGTGGTCAACGGGCTGCGCGCGTTCGTGCCCCGCATGATCGCGGCCGATCGCCCATGCCGGATCGTCAACACCGCGTCGGTCGGCGGCTTTCTACCCAGCCCGCTCATGGCCCCGTATTCCGCAACCAAGTTCGCGGTCGTCGCGCTAACGGAATCGCTTGCGGGCGAGCTTGCCACGGTGCGCAGCAAGGTTGCCGTCTCCCTTCTGGCGCCCGGCCCGGTCAAGTCCGAGATCTTCCGCGAGGAAGCGGGCGCCAATGCGGAGCAATTCGTGGGCACCATGCGCGACATGCTGGAACAGCACGGCGTCACGCCGGACGAATTCGCCGAACGCGTGTTTGCAGCGATCGACAGCGGTGAATACTGGATCGTCCCGCAGCCCGAAGCGCTCGACGAGGGCCTGCGTGCGCGCAACGAAACGATCGCGACACGCGCGACGCCGCAATTCTACATGACAGACGAGGATTCATGAGCCAGTCCTGGGACAAGGAAGTCGATGTTCTGGTGGTCGGTTCGGGGGCGGGCGGTTTGCTGTCCGCGCTGGTCGCCGCCGACAACCACGCGGACGTCCTGATCGTCGAGAAGGAAGCCCTCTGGGGCGGCACCTCCGCCACGTCGGGCGCGGGCATCTGGATCCCGGGGAGCGACCAGGCGGCCGCAGCGGGTTTCCACGACAGCGTGGACGACGCATTCACGTACGTGCGGGGCCTGTCGGCCGACAACGTTCCCGACGAACAGATCCGCGCCTACGTGGAAAATGCTGCGCCGATGCTGCGCTGGATCACCGCCAACACCGATATCGAGTACCAGGCTTTTCCCTATCCCGATTATCACGCGGAAAACCCCGGCGGCTCGCCGACCGGGTTCCGCACGCACATGCCGCTGCCGATCGACGGGCGGCGGCTGGGCAAGGATGTGGAGACGCTGCGCTACGCCTCGCCCGCGGCAAGCCTGTTCGGCTACCTGAACTGGCACTTCGACGAAACATACATCCTGCTGTTTCGCTCGAAGGGCTGGTTCACGCATCTGGCGAAGTCGCTGGCGCGCTACTGGCTCGATCTCCCGTTCCGCTTCAAGTCGGGCAAGGACCGACGGTTGACGCTGGGCAATGCGCTCGCCGGCGGACTGCGGCTGGCCCTCAACAAGCGCGGCGTGCCGCTGTGGCTCGAAAGCCCGATGCGCGACCTGATCGAGGAGGACGGCCGGATCGTCGGCGCCGTAATCGGCCGTGGGGGCAGGGACGTGCGCGTCCGCGCGCGCAAGGGCGTGGTGCTCGCCGCCGGGGGGTTCGACAAGAACCAGGCCATGCGCGACCAATATGCGCCGAACTATCGCCGCGCCAGGTTGTCGGGGGGCACGTCCGGCAACACCGGCGATTCCATCCGGGTGGGCGCGCAGCACGGCGCGGCGCTGCGCAACATGCATTCGGCCTGGGCGGCTCCGGTGTTCTACATTCCGGGCGAGGACCGCGGGCGGCTGTGCACGATCGAGCGCGCACTGCCCGGAACCATCATGGTGAACCAGAGCGGCAAGCGCTACCTGAACGAGGCGGCGAGTTATCACATCGTCGGCCAGCAGATGGCGGCCGCGGAAGCGGCGGGGGAGGGTACCGACCCCAGCTGGATGATCTTCGACCACGCATTTCGTCACAAGTATCCGATGGGCCCGCTGCTCCCTCTCGTGCCCGACTGGGCGCAGAGCGGGATGGTCAAGCTGGCGATGAAGCGTGCCGATTCCATCGGAGAGCTCGCACGGGAAATCGGCGCCGATCCCGCGACGCTCGAAGCGACCGTTGCGCGGTTCAATGAATTCGCGGTCAAGGGCGAGGACCCCGATTTCCATCGCGGGGAGGCGGCCTACGACAAGATGTACGGCGACCCGCGCAATGGCCCCAATCCCTCGCTCGCCCCGATCCTGAAGGCGCCCTTCTATGCCTTCGCCATCCACCCGGGCGATATCGGCACTAATGGCGGCATGGTCACCGACGCCAGGGCACGGGTGCTGAACGAAGCGGGCGAGCCGATTCCGGGGCTCTACGCGATTGGTAACAACGCGGCTTCGGCCATGGGCGAAAGCTATCCGGGGGCGGGCGTCACGATCGGGCCTGCATTGACCTTCGGCTACATCGCCGCCCGTGACATGACAGGGGCCAACGCGTGAGCGGCCCGCTGGAAGGACGGGGTGCAGTCGTCACCGGCGCGGGGCGCGGCATCGGCCGGGCGATTGCCCAGCGCCTGGCAGCGGACGGAGCCCGGGTCGCGGCGCTCGACCTCAACCTCGCCGATGCGGAAGCCACCGTCGCCGGCACAGCCGATCCCCAACGTCACCTCGCGCTCGATTGCGACGTTTCGGACAGCGCCAGCGTGGCGGCTGCGGTCGCCGCGGCGCGCCACGCGTTCGGGCGGCTGGATATCGCGGTTGCCAACGCCGGCATCGGCAAGGCGCCGGGCGACGGTTCGGAAGAGATGTACGCCGCCATGGCCCGGCGGGCCGAGGACCCGGCGGTCCCGGTCGATCAGCTGATTCACATGGGAGACGAAGGCTGGCGCGGCGTCGTGCGCGTGAACCTCGACGGCGCGTTCTTTCTCATGCGCGAAACGGTCCGCGTCATGGCGGCCGACGGAAACGCCGGCTCGCTGGTGTGCATCAGTTCGACTTCCGCGCAATCGGGCGAGGGCAGCCCGCATTATTGCGCCAGCAAGGCGGGCGTGATCGGGCTGGTGCGCCAGCTCTCTCGCGAGCTTGCGCCGCGCGGCATTCGCGTGAACGCGGTTGCGCCCGGGCCGACCGATACGCCGATCATGCAGGGAATTCCGGACGACTGGATCACGTCAATGGAGGCGTCGATACCGCTTGGCCGAATGGCGCGGCCGGAAGAAGTCGCTGCATCTGTCGCCTGGCTGGCGAGCGACGAGGCCAGTTTCACGACCGGTTCCGTACTGGTTGCGAACGGGGGGAGCTATTTCTTCTGATGGCGGAGTGGTCGCATCATTATGCGCCAGTCAATGGCCTGACGATGCACTACGTGGAGCAGGGCGATGGGCCGCTCCTCGTCCTGTGCCACGGGTTTCCGCACACCTGGTTCAGCTGGCACCGCCAGATCGGCGCCCTTGCCGCAAAAGGCTGGCGCGTGGTCGCTCCGGATATGCGGGGGATGGGGCGGACCAGCGCGCCGGCAGACTGGCGGGCGTACGATTGCGACCACACGGTCGGCGACTTGCTGGGTTTGCTCGATCACCTGGGGGAGCAGCGGGCGGTGTTCGCCGGGCTCGATTTCGGAGTGCTGGCGATCTACGATCTCGCATATCGCCATCCGGAACGGCTCACCGCGATCATCGGGCTCGAAAATCCGCACTGGCCGGACCGGCCCGAAAAGACGCCGCTGGCCGAGGCAGCAGAATGGGCGCGGACGCATTTCGTCCACATTCACGACTTCGTTTCCCGTGACGACAGCCACGCGGAGCTCGATGCCAACCCGCGCGAATTTCTTGCGCGTGTCTATTACGCGCTGTCGGCCGAATACCACTATCTCGATGTCTGGAAGCATCCGCCGGGAACGCGCTACATCGACGCACTGCCGCCTGCGCCGCCGCTCCCGTGGCGGTGGCTGAGCGAGCTGGAGCTGGAATTCATCGTCGCGGACTACGCGGCCTCGGGCTTCGCGGGCGGGATCAACTGGTATCGCGCGATGGACTTGCGCTGGCATCAGCGGGCGCCCTTCCGCGGGCGCCGGTGCGCGGTCCCGTTCTATTTCATCGGCAGCGTCCACGATGTCGACCTGGAGGCGTGGCACGGGCCCGACCCGATTGCCGAGATCAAGACCCAGTACGAAGACGTGCGGCGGGTCGAGATGGTCGAAGGGGCCGGGCACCTGATGCAACTCGAACGCTCGGGCGAAGTGACGAGGATCATGGGCGAATTCCTCGATGACATCGCCGGGCGGAGCGCGGTCTCCTGAGCGCGGCCGCGCTCACGGCATTATCACGCGCCCTGGAGGCGCTTTTCGGCGGACTCGCCTCCAGCGATCCGTGGGATGAATTCCTGTTGGCGGTTCGCGGGATGCTCGATGCCGAATTCGCCACGCTGATCCTGACGCCGCCCGGCGCCACGCGTCCGGGGCAAATCCTCACGCCCGGCGCGCCGGCGGCCGAGGTGGAGCGCTACACGGCGGAATTTTTCCGCGACGATCCCTTCACCGGGCTGCCGGAAGGCGAAGTCGTTGCCTATCACGAATTCTTGGGCGCGCGCGCGACGGAGGCGAGCGACTACAACCGCTGGCTTGCCGAACATTCGACTCACCGCGTGCTCGGCGTGGATATGCGTTCGGGCACCGGGTTCGAGGCGCGGCTGCGCATCACCCGCACCCGCGGCGTCGACTACCGCCGCGACGAGGTCGCCGCACTGCAGCGACTGGTGCCGCATGTCCGAAACGCGCTGGCGATCTACCAGGCGCTGGAGTCCAACCGATCGGAGCACGCGGTGTTCTCGGGTGCGATCGAGCAGCTCGCGGTGGGGATCGTCGTCCTCGATCACGACGGTCGCATCGTGCGCAGCAACGCGGTCGCCGACGCCATCCTGGCGCAGGGCGACGGCGTGGCCTGCAGCGACGGGCGGCTCCGTTTTGCCGAGGCGGACAATCGAACGGCTCTCGACGCCGCGCTGGCCGAGGCGCGAACCGGTGTCGGCAAACGCGTTGCGCCGATCGCAATCCTGCGGATCGGGCGTCCATCGGGTCGCCGCGATTATGGCGTGGCCATCCACCGGCTCGCGACGCCCCCTTTCATGCGCACGGGGTCTACCCCCGCAGTGACCCTGATGATCAGCGATCCGGATCGCCCCGTGCTGGCTGATATCGCCGCGTTGCGGCAGCGCTTCGGCCTCACGCACAAGGAAGCGCAACTGGCGGGCGAGCTTGCGGCGGGACTGTCCCTCGACGAAGCGGCGGCGCGGCTCGGCATCGCGCGCAATACCGCCCGTTCGCACTTGCGCGGCCTGTTTGCGAAGACGGGCGCGTCGCGGCAGGGTGAGCTCGTGCGGCTGGTCCATTCCAGCCTGCCGGGGCTCGGAGGCCAGGAAAACTGATCCGTTCGGACGAGGCGGCGGTCCGCACACCATGCGAAGGTGCGCGCCATTTGGGAGAGCAAGCAATGAAGTTTTCGATCATCTACGAAGCGCAGATGGTGGACACCAGTCGGGCGAACGAGCAGGCCGTGTTTCTCCAGATCGTCGAACAGGCCAAGCTTGCCGAGGAGATGGGCTTCGACTGCATCTGGTGCGTCGAACATACCGCGCTGACCCAGTACGCGCACATGTCCGCGCCCGAGACGGTGCTGGCGTTCATCGCCGGGGCGACCAGCCGCATCCACGTGGGCCACGGCGTCGTTTGTCTGCCCCCCGCGATGAACCATCCGGTGAAAGTCGCCGAACGGATCGCCACGCTCGACATCCTCAGCCAGGGGCGGGTCCACTTCGGCGTGGGCAAGGGCGGCACGCAGCAGGAGGCGGGGACGTTCGGCTACGACCTGAACGAGCTTCAGCCGATGATCGATGAATCGATGTACCTGATCCCGAAGATCATGGTGCAGGACGAAATCGAGCACGACGGGGAATACATCAAGATTCCGCGGCGTCCGATCCATCCCAAGCCGTTTCAGGACCCGCACCCGCCGATGTATCTCGCCTGCACGCGCGAAAACACGCTGATCGCGGCCGGCAGCCGCGGGATCGGCGCGCTGGTGCTCGGCTTCTCCGGCCCCGACGAAATCGCCAAGAAGAACGCGATCTACCGCGAGGCCTTCCGCAACCGGAAGGCCGAGGACCAGGTCGGCTTCCGCCCGAACGAGCACCTCGCCGCCCTGTGCGCCGCGACGGTGCTCGACGACCGCGAGAAGGCGCGCAAGATCGGCTTGCGGGGCCAGCGCTTCTTCGCCGAATCTATCGCGTATTGGTATCAGGGCGGCCCGAAGCCGACGGTCGACGAGAACCTCTCCGCCGACGAACAGGAAGCGATCCTGGCCGAGGAGAAGAAGCAGGTCGTCGCATACCTTTCCGAAGAAGCGATCCCGGTGGGTGACGAACACCTGTCGAACTACACGGTCGCCCAGGATGCTTACGGCACGCCCGACGATTGCATCCGGTATGTCCAGCGCCTGATCGACGCCGGGGCGGACGAGATTCTCTTCATTTTCCAGATGGGCGGCATTCCGCACGACGTGATCATGGAGACGATCCGCAACATCGGCGAAAAAGTCATTCCGCACTTCCGCGCGCAGCAGACACGGCCGGACGCCGCCGCGCGATAGGAAAGCCGGGGCATCCTATTGCGCGTAGCAATCCGCCCGCTATGGTGCGCAGACACGATAAGAATTCGCGCATGGAGGGGTGAATGCGTATTTCCAGGCTGCTGATGGCAACGTCTCTCGTTTTGACCGGGGCGCCGCTAGTGGCGCAGCAGACCGCAGCGGCGCCTGCGCAATCCAGTCCCTACGTGACCAAGGCGCCCGACGGCGCGCCAAACATCGTGATCGTACTGCTGGACGATGTCGGATTCGGATCGACCTCGACATTTGGCGGGCCTGTCGCGACGCCGGCGCTCGACACGCTGGCGGAGCAAGGGCTGCGCTACAATCGGTTCCACACGACGGCGATCTGCTCCCCGACGCGCGCGTCCTTGCTCACCGGCCGCAACCCGCACGCCACCGGCGTCGGTGCGGTCGCCAACACTTCCGACGGCCGCCCGGGTTACAGCGGGTATCATTCGGCCGACACCGCGACCATTGCCCGGATCCTGCGCGATCGCGGTTACAACACGGCGATGTTCGGCAAATGGCACCAGACGGGTGACTGGGAAATCTCGCAGAGCGGCCCCTTCGACCGATGGCCGACCGGGGAGGGCTTCGAACGGTTCTACGGCTTCCTGGGCGGTGAGACGGATCAGTTCGAGCCAACGCTGTATGAAGGCACCAGGCCGACCATGCGCCCGGCGGTCGAGAATTATCACCTGACCGAAGATCTTGCGGACAAGGCCGTCGAATGGCTCCGCGCCCAGCAATCGACGAGGCCCGACAAGCCGGTCCTCCTGTATTTTGCGCCCGGAGCCGCGCACGCGCCGCTCCAGGCGCCGCGCGACTGGATCGACCGGTACAAGGGGAAGTTCGACCAAGGCTGGGACAAGCTTCGGGAGGAGATCTTCGCGCGGCAGAAAAAGCTGGGCGTCATCCCCAGCAATGCGACGCTCTCCGCGCGCGATCCGCAACAGCCCGCATGGGACGCGCTGACGCCCGACCAGAAGCGCGTGGCGGCACGTTTGATGGAAGTCTACGCGGGCTTCCTCGCGCACACCGATGCGCAAGTGGGCCGGCTGGCTGAGGCGTTGCGGGCGCAGGGGGAATTCGACAACACGCTGTTCATCTACGTCGTTGGCGACAACGGTGCGTCGGGCGAAGGCGGACTGCTGGGCAGCGCGAGCTACATGGGCGCGATCCAGGGAATGCCCGAGACGGACGCGATGCGGCTGGCGCAGATCGACAAGCTGGGCGGGCCGGAAACATACGCCCATATCCCCGCAGGCTGGGCCTGGGCGATGGACGCGCCTTTTCCGTGGATGAAGACGGTCGCCTCGCACCTCGGCGGGACGCGCAACGGCATGGTCGTCACCTGGCCCGCGCGAATTACCGACAAGGGCGGGGTGCGCAGCCAGTTCGGCCACGTGAACGACATCGTGCCCACCATTCTGGAGGCGACGGGCATTCCGGCCCCTGCCGAAGTGGGCGGGGTGGCGCAGAAGCCGATGAACGGGACAAGCCTGATCTACAGCTTCAACGACGCGAAGGCGCCCGAACGCCACACGACCCAGTATTTCGAAGTGTTCGGGCATCGGTCAATCTATCACAACGGCTGGATGGCGTCGGCCTTCCACAGCCGCTTGCCATGGGCCGTGATGGGCTTCGGCAACAAGTCGTTCGAGGATGACAAGTGGGAGCTTTACGACCTGCGTAACGATTATTCGCAAGCGAACGACGTCGCTGCGAAATTTCCCGACAAACTGGCCGAGATGAAGGCGCTCTTCATGCAGGAGGCGGCCGCCAACCAGGTCCTCCCGTTGCAGAATGTCGATCTCACCCGGCCTAACGGGTTGCCGTCCCTTTCCGCCGGCCGAACGTCCGTGACCTATCACATGGGCGCCGTCGGGATACCCGAAGCCGCGCTGCCGCGGGTTTACAACCGTTCATGGTCCCTCTCCGCAACCGTGGACGTGACGGACGCGTCGTCGGGTGTCATCGCTGCGGTTGGCGGGTCGAGCGCGGGATGGTCGCTCTATCTCGATGCGGAACGGCGGCCGGTGTTCTCCTATCGCCTGTTCAATATCCAGCAGCTCGCCTTGCGCGGCGATGCCCCACTTGCGCCGGGCCAGCACGACCTTCGGATGGATTTCGACTACGATGGCTCCGGGTATGCCAAGGGCGGGCAGCTGTCGCTCAGCGCTGACGGGACGAAGGTTGCCGGGGGCCGACTGGTCGCCAGCCCGCCGGCGTTCTTCACCATCGACGAGACGTTCGACGTCGGGATCGATCGCGGTTCGCCGGTCGGTGACTACCCGGCGACCGCGGCGCTCGGATATCCGTTCGGCGGCGGCCAGATCGACAAAGTGACGATCGACCTCAAATAAGGGCGCGTCAAAGCGATCGCGCGCAACGGAATCCGACGTGCGAGGTGCTTGTATCGACCGGTTGGGCATAGCGCGCAGCCGGTCGGTAACGTTGGCAATAGTTCGCGGCGCACAAGTGCGATCCGCCTTTCAGAACGCGTCTGCCAATCGCCATATCCGGCGTGCAGGGATCGTGGCTTGTGCCTTCGTCACCGCCGCGCGGGTTGCGCGGGATGCAGCACGGGCTGGCTGACGGCGTTGCGTGGCGATCGGCGTACCAGTCGGCGGTCCATTCCCAGACGTTGCCGATCATGTCGAACAGGCCGAAGCCGTTCGCTGGAAAAGCCCTGACCGGCGAGGTGCGGGCGAACCCGTCGGTCAGGAGGTTCTGGTGCGGGAATTCTCCCTGCCAGTAGTTAGCCTGCGGCTTTCCTCCGGGCTCGAATTCCCGCCCCCAGGCGTAATCGTTGCGATCGAGGCCGCCGCGCGCGGCGAATTCCCATTCCGCTTCGGACGGAAGCCGTTTGCCGGCCCAGGTTGCATACGCTTCCGCGTCGGCAAGGGCGATGTGCACCACCGGATGATCCGCCAACCCCGCAAGATCGCTGCCCGTGCCATACGGACGGCGCCAGTCCGCGCCGAATTCGAAGCCCCACCAGGCGAACGGATCGGCAAGACCGGTCCTCTCGCGCGGCGGGGTGAATACGAGCGAACCCGCACGCGCCATTTCGGGCGGCATGCCCGGGTAGTTGGCCGGATCGGGGGCGGTTTCGGCAAAGGTGACGTACCCGGTGTCTGCCACGAACGCCGCAAACTGGTCGTTCGTCACCGGGGTCAGGTCGATTTCGAACGGATCGACTTCGACCTCGTGTGCCGGGCCTTCCTCGGGGTAATGGCAGTCCGATCCCATCCAGAACCGTCCGCCCGGAACACGCAACATTTCGCCCATCATGGGTTCGCGTTTACGTCCCGCCACTGTCTTGCGCGAGCGGAATCGCGGATCGCGTCGAGCACGGCCTGGCCCTTGACCGCGTCGTCGAACGTCGCCGCCCGCTCTGGCAGCGCAGGTTCGCGACCGGCGATCTTCTCGGCCATTTCGGCGAACAGACGTGTGTAGGGCGGCACATCGAAACCCATGGTGTGCCAACGGTCCATTTCCGTCTGGACAAGTTCGCTGACCGGAAAGGGAGTCGGCGGCGCGTTGACCAGTTCGGCGGGCATCGGCACCTGCCGTTCGCCCGACGCGTCGGCCAGCCAGACTTCTTCCGGGTCGCCGTAGTTCGGCCCGCTCTGGATCCACGCGCCGCCCCGGGTGCCGGTTACCTTTGTTGCCATGACGAACCCGCTGCGCGATTCCTGCGCGGCGACGATCGTGCCCATGACGCCGCTGCCCGTTTCGAACTGGACGGAATAGCAATCGTCCGCGGTGCGCTGGGGGCGCCCGGGCGCCAGCACCTGCAACTGGCCGGACACCCGCGCGATCGGCCCGAACATGTAATCGACCTGGTCGAACATGTGGCTTCCGAACGCGCCGAGAAAACCGCCTCCCTGGCTCGCGTCCTCCCACCAGTCCGCTACCGGTTCGTCCGGCGAAAGGTTGCCGGGCTGGTGATAGATGCGCAGGAAGTGAAGGGGATCGCCGATGGCGCCCGACTGCACGACACGGCGAAGCAGCGCCTGGGCGCTGTCGAACCGGAATTCCGCGCCAAGCATGTGGATGACGCCCGCGGCATTCGCAGCGTCGCGCATTTCGCGGGCCTGCGCTGCATCGCGCGCGAACGGCTTCTCGCACACGACGTGCCGCCCGGCCGCGATCGCCTGCATGACGGGCGCGTAGTGCGCGTGCGGCGGCGTCGCGACAGTGACCAGGCCGACGGCGGGATCCGCCAGGGCCTCGTCGAGGCTGTCCGTCGCAAGCGGGATCGCAAGCGGCGCGGCGCGTTCCGCCGTTCGCGTACGGTCGCGGCCGACGATCGCGCGCACTTCGATCCCGGCGTCGCGCAGTGCGCGCACGTGCGTGAACAGGCCGAAACCCGTCCCGACGACGACAGCGCCAATCATGCGTCCACTCCAGACAAGGCGAGGCAGTAATCGAGCCCTTCGGCACTGCGGCGCGCAAGCTCGGGGAAGGGGAGCGCGGAAAGTTCGGCCGAGAACACCTCGATCCCGGCAGGCGCGGTGGTTCCGGTTGCGGCGAGCGCCTGCATCAGACCCTTGAGGTCGAACGCGCCGTCACCGGGCATGGCGCGGATCATCATGTCGGCAAAGGCATCGTCGGTCGCCGGCGTCGCCGCCGCATCGTTCATCTGCCAGGACGAGATCAGTTCCGGCGGCACGCGCGCCATATCCTCGAGGGACGATCCTGCCCGGAAGAAATGGTAGCTGTCCACCAGCATTCCGGCGTTCGTGCGGTCTGCTCGCTCGAGGACCTCTTGCGCCTGCGCGACGGTGCGCACGCAGCCGGTGGGCACGAATTCCAGGGTGACGTCGAGGCCATGGTCGGCCGCCACGTCGCAGACCTTTGCGAAATGCTTCGCGACCTCGGGTGCGTCGAAGGGCAGGCCGAACAAGTCGGCGACCGTGACCGCCGCGGAACCAAGATCGGCGGCGGTCCGGCACACCCGCTCGGCCGTCCCATCGAGCATCGCCACGGCCATCTCGCGCGGGAGCAGCGGGGTGTCCGCGCTCTGGCCGGGCATCCAGTTGCCCACGATTTCCACGTTCGAGAGCGTGAGCCCGGCGTCGGCGATCATGGTCTTGAGATCGTCGCAGCCGAGGCCAAGGCTGCGCGCGGCGACGATGTCGGATGCGAACAGGGTGACGGCCGTGAACCCCGCATCGCGCGCCGCGGGGTAGCGCTCGGTCACGGGCGTGCCCTGACAGGTGCCTGCATAGAGAATTCTCTCTCGGGGCTTGAGCGTTCTCATTCGGCGACTTCTCCGCTGAGAATGGGTTCGATCGCAGCGAGCGCGCTCTCGCCGTGCGCCGCAAGCTGCGCGAGCGGAACCCGCCGGAGCGATACGGCAGGCGGCGCGCCCCGCGTGCCGATGAGGCGCAAGCTCATCCCCCCGTGGACATGGCCGAATGGCGAGATCACATTGCCGCAGATTCCCGGATCGGTGCCGGTGACGATAATCCGCACCGAACCGTCCGCGTTCAACCGTGCGGTGTACTTGGTGACGTAGCCGTCGCCCTGTTCGTAGTTGTCGAGGTTTTCCTGCCAGATGGAGCAAAGCTGGAAGATCCAGTAATCGCACGCGCTGGGCATGAAATCGATCACCAGCGCCTCGTCAGGCTGGCATTCCCATGCACCGAAGCCGTGATGGCGATCCGGCACGCCGCCGTTGGAGAAATAGACTGCGCGGTCGAACCGGATGCGGTTGGGCCGCTGGCCGAGGTTCGCCTGCCACCACCGCCGCACGAGTTCGCCGTAACCGAGCACAGTCTGGCCCGCCTTCGCGAGGCCGTCCGCCACCTCGCCCGGCGTGACGGCGCGCGGGGCAGGGCTGTCGATGCGTTCGATGGCAAACTGCGGCGCGGCCGTATTGGCCCGGTCGTGATAGAGCGTGCGCACCAGCAGCCCGACGCAATCGGGCTGGATCGGCAGCCAGTCGGCAATCCCCTCGATCGGCGTTTGCGAAACCGCGATGGTGAAGTGGCCATCATCGTCGAAATGGACCTGGTCGGACGTGATGAAGCCGGTCGTCTGGTAAGCGGTCGGATCGAACCGGGTCAGGCCCGCGACGCCATCGGCGGCCCATGCGCGATCGCCCGGATGGCGCGGCTGGGTGGAATTCCAGCTCGCGATGACGAAATAAGGCAAGCCCCCGCGGTTGCCCCGGATGACGTAATCGTGGCTGCCATCGACAAATTCCGCGAGGAGGTGATCCTGGTCCGGCGACTGGAAGTTGATCGACTGGCGCCACGGCGTGTCGCGAAGGCGCGGATTATCGGGTTCGCAGTTCTCGAGAAACCGTTCCAGACCGTTGCGGGTGAGCCTTCCCAGGAAACGGTACCACTCCGCGCGGTCGAGTTCGTTGGCGTCTTCCCCGAACGCGTCGACGATGCGGCCCGCCGCCTTGAGGGAATCGCAGAAATCGTCCCACGCGGCACCGGCCAGCAAGCGTTCACGCCCGTTCATCGCACTTCTCGCGATACGCCGAACCGTTCGGTGTAGAAGGAAAAGCGATCCCACAGCGCATCGGGGTCGAGCCCGAAGTCGCCGCGCAGGTCATACACCACCTGGCCGTGCTTGCCGCGCGGGTTCGCTGCCAGGTGGCGTTCGATCCGCTGGCGGGCGGCGGGCGTCAGCTCGAGATCGGCCATCGCATAGATTCCCTCGATCGTGCCCAGCTGGTCGGCCATGTACGCGTCGAAGCGGACGTCGATCGCGCGGGGGAGGGCGTCACGGTCCGCCACGCATCGGCGCAGCAGGGCCTCGATCCGGTCGATCCAGTACGTCGCCAGCTCTACCAGGTCGACCGTCCGGCGGAGGCGGTCGCCATAGGCGATCATGGTGATCGCCGATTGCAGCACTGCGAGCGGATCGCGGTGCGTGATGACGACCGTCGCGTCGGGGTAAGTCGTCGCCACCGCGCGCAGGTTTTCCATGTGAGGCGGCGACTTCAGCACCCAGCGGTTCGGCCCGCGCGACCATGTCATGTATTGCAGGATGCGCCGGGCATAGGCGTAATGCGGCGCCTGATCGTGCGACAGGTAATAGTCGCGCCAGCGATACGGGCGGCTGACCCATTCCGGCAGGTAGCCCGAGAAGTCCGGCCCCAGCAGTTCCACGTCCTCGTGAATCCCGTCGGGCGCCATCTCGTGCATCGCGGGCATCAGCGGCAGCAGCGATTCGAACTGGCCCCACATGGCCACGCAGTCCGCCCTGCGCGGATCGCTCTCGGGCGGCGGCGCAGGCTCGCTGCGCGCGATCGGCTCCATCGATTCCCACAGCGTCATCGATCGCAGCCGGTCGTCGGCCGCCAGAAGGTTCACCAGGTGCGTGGTGCCGGAACGCGGGAGGCCCGCGATGAGAATCGGCCTGTCGATAACGACATCGGCGATCGCGGGATGCCGCTTCCAGGCGTCTTCGAAACGAAGCCGGGTGCTGGCCTGGCGGACGCAGTCGGCGAACAGGTTCGCGCGGCCGAGCGGGTTCAGACCGGTATCTTCGTCAAAACTTGCAAGCCAGATCCCTAGGCGTTCGCGAAAGTCGGCCGCGCCGAAATCCGAAAGGCCGGTCGCGACACGCGCCGCGTCGAGAACGGCTTCGGCATTCATCCGCACCGGCGGAACGGACGCGATCGCACCTTCGATTTCCGGAGTCAGCCGGGGTGCGGCCAGATCGTCGATCCGGATCGTTTCAACCACTGATCGTGTAGCCTCCGTCGACCATGATCGTCTGGCCGGTGATCCATGCCGCGGCGTCGCTGGCCAGGAACAGCACCGGTCCGGCGATATCGTCCGGCTTGCCCAGGCGGCCCAGCGGCGTGCGGGCGACGGACGGTTCCCGCCAGGCCGATCCTTCCGGGCTGAACACCGCTGCGGTCATCGCGGTTTCGACCAGGCCCGCCGCAACGACGTTCAGGCGAATACCGCTGGCACCCAGATCGACTGCGAGCCCGCGGGTCATGCCCAGCAGACCGGTCTTCCCCGCGCCGTATCCCAGGGTCACGGCGAGGCCCATGAAGCTGGTCACCGATCCGATGCCCACAACGCAGCCGCCACCGGCCCGCCCGGATGCGGCCAGCTTTCCAGCGAGCTTGCGGGTCAGGCGGTACGGGGCGGTCAGGTGAATGCGGACGGCCCTGGCGAACACATCCGGATCGCGTTCGTCCAGGCCCAGCGGGTAGAACGACATTCCTGCGTTGTTGACCAGCACGTCGCAAGCAGGGACAGCGTCCGCCACGGCATCGATGCTGCCGTCATCCTCCAGGTCGAGCGGGAGGTAGCGCATGCCGGAAAGGTCCGCATCGTATTCGTTCGCGCTTGCGCGGGTTCCGGTGACGGTCACATTCGCGCCGGCCTCGCGGAAGGCGGTCGCGATCGCGCGTCCGATGCCGCTGGTCCCGCCGGTGACGAGAATGTCCGCGCCTGCGTAATCGTAGCGGATCGATTGCCAGCCCACGTCCATCTCCCCGTTGCGGATTATCTGAGTTCCGTCTTGATCACTTTGCCCGAGGCATTGCGCGGCAGTTCGTCCACCACCACGAAACTGCGCGGGACCTTGTAGTTCGCCATGTTGGCGCGCGACCAGGCGATGAGATCCTCCTCGCCAGCGCTGGCACCGGGGCGAAGGACGACGAACGCCTTGCCCACTTCGCCCATCCGTTCGTCGGGCACGCCGATTACGGCGCTCATCGAAATGGCGGGATGTTCGGCCAGCAGCTTCTCGATCTCCGCCGGGTAGCAGTTGAAGCCGCCGGCGATGAACATGTCCTTCTTGCGGTCGGTGATGCGCACATAGCCGTCGGCGTCCATCGTGCCGATGTCGCCGGTATGAAGCCACCCGTCCGCATCGATAGCCTCGGCCGTGGCATCCGGGTCATCGAGGTAGCCCAGCATTACCCCTTGGCCGCGGACCCGGATCTCGCCCGTTTCCCCGCGCGGCAGTTCCCGTCCGTCTTCCCCGGCGATAACGACCTCGTTGCCGGGGATCGCAGCGCCGCAAGTGGTGGCGATCCGGTCGATCGAATCCCTGGGGCGACAGGACGTGATGTTGACGCACTCCGTCATCCCATAGGCGGTGACGATATCGCGCAGGCCCAGTTCGGCAATGGTGCGCTGCACCAGCACCGGTGGCACGGTCGCCGCACCGGTTGTCCCGCCGCGCAGCGACGCGCAGTCGAATGGCCGTGCCTGCTTTTCATCCAGCAGCATCTGGAAGATCGTGGGCGGGCCGGGAAGGAACGCGATCCGGTGTTCCTCGATCATCCGTGCCGCCTGCCGCGCATCGAACTGTGCCATCGGGACGATCACCGCGCCCGCGATCAGGCACGCGACCCACCCGACCTTGAGCCCGAAGGAATGGAAGAACGGATTGGCGATCAGGTACCGTTCGCCTTCGGCAAGGCCGGTATTGCCGATCCACACGCCCACCTGCGGAATGACCCGGCCATAAGTCATGAGCACGCCCTTGGGTGCGCCGGTTGTGCCGCTCGTGAAGATGATGTCGGACAGGTCGTCTGCCGACAGCGCCGCGAGCGCGGCATCAACCCGCGCCGGATCGACGTTGTTTCCGCCCCGGACGAAGGCGTCCCAGTCCGTGTCCATCAGGACAGTCGATTCCAGGGCGGGCAGGGCTTCGTCCGCCAGGAGCGCGGGATAGTCGATCCCCAGGAAATCGCGGACCGTGAACAACACGCGTGCGCGCGTGCGCCGCAGGATGTCGCCCGCCTCGCGCCCCTTGAGCCGGGTGTTGAGCGGGACGATGGCGGCGCCGCAGGTCATCGCGCCGACGGCCGCGACGATCCATTCGCGCGAATTGGGTGCCCATATCGCGACGCGGGCGCCCGGGCCGATGCCTTGCGCGATCAGCGCGGCCGCGGCCGTGCGGCATTGCTGCCAGAGGTGTTCGAAACTCCACGTCTCGCCGCGTTCGATCAGTGCGGGCGCATCGCCCCAGCGAGCGGCCGCCGATTGCGCGGCGTGCGGGATCGTCGGGGGCAGCTGGTCCAGCATCGCGCTCAGGAAGGAATGTAGAGTTGCGCCGCCTTGCCGCCGTCGACCGGCAGGGCCACCCCGGTGATATAGCTCGCAGCGTCCGACAGCATGAACACGATCGCTTCCGCCAGCTCCTCCGGCTGGCCGCCGCGGCCCATCGGGATGGCGTCCGCCGTCTTTGCCGCGATCTCGGGCGCGGTGCGGGCGAAGTCCTCGGTCGCGGTGGTCTGGACCTGGCCCGGGACGATGGCATTGACGCGCACGCCCTTGCGCGCGCCTTCCATCGCGGCCACGGCGGTGAACTGGATCAGCGCCGCCTTGGAAGCCGAATAGCTGGCGTAATTGGCCATCGCGCGAATGCCGGTGGTGGAGGAAATGTTCACGATCGAACCTTTGCCAGCCTCGCCCATCACCTTCATCGCGGCCTTTGTGCCGATGAACACGGCTTCCGCATTGACCGCGAAATCCTTGCGCCAGTGATCGAGCGTGAGCTTGCCGATGGGGGCATAGTGAACCGACATCGCGTTGTTGACCAGCATGTCGAGCCGTCCGCGTTCCTCCGCGACCCGTTCGATGAGGGCGGTGAACGCGTCGAAGTCCGTCACGTCGAGCTGCACCGCCTCCACGCTGCCGCCTTCGCCTTCGATCCGGGCGCGGGCGGAATCCAGCGCGTCCTGGCGGCGGCCGCAGATGACCACGTGCGCGCCGCGGCGGGCGAGGAGTGCCGCCGTGGCAAGGCCGATCCCGTCACTCCCCCCGGTCACGATCGCGACGCGTCCGTTCAGGTCGTGGGCCATATCATACGCTCCTCTGGTGGTGTTTCGAGCGTCCATGCGCTGATAAGTTCGAGACGCAATTGACGCACCGTGCGGGCGTCTGTCAACCTGATGCGTAAATGTGACCGCTTCACATTTACGAATCTGCGGGGTGATAGGATGACGGACCTACGGGACAAGGTGGCGCTGGTCACGGGCGCCGGGCAAGGGGTGGGGCAGGGCATCGCCCTCGCGCTGGCCAATGCGGGCGCGGCGGTCGCGGTGTCCGGGCGCACCGCGGCCAAGCTGGAACAGACCTGCGACGCGATACGCGAACGTGGCGGCCGTGCCTTGCCCATTGCGGGGGATGTGAAGGATCCTGCCTCGCTGGGCGAGATGGTCGCGGCCGCCGTGGACGCTTTCGGCGGCCTCGATATCGTCGTGAACAATGCCCAGGAAGTGCCGCTCGGCACCCTGCTCGAAGTCACCGACGATGCGTTCGTCGCGGGGTTCGAATCGGGGCCGCTGGCAAGCTTCCGCCTGATGAAGCTGGCCCATCCCCATCTCGTCGCGCGCGGCGGGGGGACGATCATCAACCTGGCCTCGTCCGCGGGCATTCGCTGGGACATGACCGGATACGGCGCATACGCGGCGGTCAAGCAGGCCGTCCGTTCGTTGACGCGCGCCGCGGCAGCGGAGTGGGGACGCGACGGGATCCGTGTCCTGACCGTCGCCCCGCACGCCGAATCGCCCGGGCTGAAATGGTGGGTGGAAAACAATCCCGAGGAGGCGGAGGCTTTCTTCCGGACCATACCGCTTGCGCGGATCGGCCGGCTGGAAGAAGACATCGGGCGCGCTGTCGCCGCCCTGTGCGGGCCGGACCTGGCATACCTCACCGGGGCGACGATACCCCTGGACGGCGGGCAGGCGAATTTTGATTGAGTGCGTAGCGCGGTGCCGCTTTCCAATTCGCAAACCATCGTATATATGTCACTCAAACTAGAAAATGCGTCGCAGCAGGAGGGTGTGGATGATGGATAAAAAGGTGGCGCTCGTGACCGGCGCCAGCCGCGGCGCGGGGGCCGGCATTGCACGCGGCCTGGGTGAGCTCGGCTACACCGTCTATGTGACGGGCCGCACGACGGCGCCCGGCGATGCAAAGGGGTGGGACGGGAGCGTCCTGCCCGGCACGGTCGCGGAAACGGCGGCCGCCGTCACGGAACGCGGCGGCGAAGGGATCGCCGCCATCTGCGATCACGCCGACGACGCCCAGGTGGAGCGACTGTTCCAGCGCATCCGCGACGAACAGGGGCGGCTCGACCTGCTCGTCAACAACGCGGCGTATATCCATCATCAGCTCATCGAAAAGAAGCCGTTCTGGGAGAAAGAGCTCGACGCGCACAAGATCCTCGATGTGGGGCTGCGTTCGGCCTACATCGCGTCGTGGCACGCGGCCCGGATCATGGTGCCGCAAGGCAGCGGGCTGATCGGCATGGTGAGTTCGTTCGGCGCAAGCTGCTACATGCACGGCCCGGCCTATGGCGCGCAGAAGGCCGGTCTCGACAAGCTGGCCCACGACATGGAGCATGACTTGCGGGGGACCGGCGTGGCCGCTGTCTCCATCTGGCTTGGCCCACAAGTGACGGAGCGCGCCCTGATCGCACGCGAGGTCAATCCCGAGCAATACGAGGGCTTCATGGAGATGGCCGAGAACCCCGAGTTCACCGGCCACATCCTGGACGCGATCAGCCGCGCACCCAATCGTGACGAGCTGTCGGGCCAGACCCTCATCGGTGCAGAGGTCGCGCGCGAGTTGGGTGTGACGGACCGCGGGCGCGACCGTCCGTCGCATCGCGAGATGCTGGGCAGCCCCAACGCCAAGAATCCGGCGGCCGTTTACTGACCGGCAGATGGCGGGCCAGTTCCATCTCGCCGATCTGTTCGAAACGGTCGCGGCGACCGTCCCGGACCGCGTTGCCGTCATCTCCGATTCCGCGCGGCTGACATACGCCGAACTGAACGCGCGGTGTGACCGTATCGCGGGAGGGCTGTCGGCGCGGGGGATCGGGCGCGGCCACAACATCGGGCTCTATCTCCACAACGGGCCGGCGTACCTCGAAGTCTTCATCGCGGCGTGCAAGATCGGGGCGGTCCCGTTCAACGTGAACTACCGCTATCGCGCGGAAGAGCTGCGTTACCTGTTCGACAACGCCGATTGCGCGGCGATCGTGCACGGTGCCCAGTTTACGCCGACGGTTCGTGAGATACGCGGCGACATCCCGACGCTTCGTCTGGCCGTAGCGGTGCAGGATGGCTCCGGCGCGGATACGGCAGGCTCCGTCCCCTATGCCGATCTTCTCTCGGCAGAGCCGGCGGGACCCTACGAACGCTCCGAAGACGATTGCCTGATCTGCTATACGGGCGGAACGACCGGGCTGCCGAAGGGGGCGCTGTGGCCGCACCGTGCCTTCCTGTTCGCTTGCGCAGGAGGGGCCGGTTTCTTCAACCCGCACGGCGTGCTGGCGGAACCGGCCGGCATCGCGGATCGTGCGCGTGACGGGTATCCGCTGAAGATGTTCCCGCTCGCGCCGCTCATGCACATGGCGGCCATGTGGGCGGTGTGGTCCGGACTGTTGAACGGCCTCACGATCGTGCTGGACGAAGGCGCCGCGTTCGACGCGGAACGGATGCTGGACACGGCAGAACGCGAAGGCGTCAACCTGGTGCAGTTCGTGGGAGACGCAATGGCGGTCCCGTTGCGGGACGCGCTGCGCGCCAATACGGAGCGGTGGAACCTGGCCAGCGTGATGAACCTCGGTTCGGGCGGGGCCGTATTCTCGCAAAAGCTCAAGGACGAACTCAAGGAACTTGTCCCCAGCGCCAGCGTGACCGACGGCATGGGCGCATCGGAAACGGGCATCGCCGGGATGGCCGAAACGTCCGACGAAGGGGTGATGCGATTGCCGGCCGGGGAACACCAGCAGGTCATCGTCGATGGACGGATCGGCGAGGTTGGCGAAATCGGCTTCGTCGCGCGAAGCGGGAACACGCCGGTTGGATACTACAAGAACCCGAAGGCGTCGGCAGAGGTTTTCCAGGCCATCGACGGCCGGCTGTGGGCAGTATCGGGTGATGCCGCCCGGTTGGACCAGGACGGCAAGATCACCGTGTTCGGGCGCGGTTCTACTTGTATAAATACCGGGGGGGAGAAAGTCTTCCCGGAGGAAGTGGAGCAAGCGCTTCGTTCCCATCCGGCCGTGTTCGATGCAGTCGTGGTCGGCCAGGCTGACGAGCGCTGGGGTGAGCGGGTGGTCGCGGTCCTCTCGCCCCGCGCGGACGCCGCACGGCCGTCGCTGGAAGAGATCAGGAGTCATCTCCAGGCGGGGCTCGCCGGATACAAGCTGCCGCGCGCCTTGATCTGGGTGGACGAGGTGCGGCGATCGCCGGCGGGAAAACAGGATTACCAATGGGCGAAATCAGTGGCGGCACAAGCGGCATGAGCGGTGCGGTCGATCCTGTCCTCGCGGCGCTGACCGCTGCCGGCCAACCGTTCGAGATCGGCGAACGCGACGGGAGCCGCTGCTTCGTCAACATGCCCGCGGACCTGGGCGTGCTGATCGATGCGGCGCGCAGGCACGGCGACAAGACGTTCATCGTCGAGGGCGAAAGACGCCTGACGTTCGAGGATGTGTTCGCCTGGCGCGATCGGATCGCGCCGCAGCTCCGGATAGCGAAAGGCGATCGGGTCGCCATCTGCATGCGCAACCGTGCGGAATGGATCGTGGCCTTCATGGCGGCGGTCAAGGCGGGCGGCGTTGCCGCGCTGCTCAACAGCCGCGGCTCGCCTGACGAGCTTGTCGCCATGATCGAAGAAGTGACGCCGGCCGTGGTGATCGCCGACGCGGACCGGGCGGCGCGGCTGCGCGAAGGCGGATACGCCGGGCGGATCCTCGACCTCACCGCCGACGCCAACGCCGATGCCGATGGCGATGCCGGTGGCGCCTGGGGCAATGCCGGAGGTTCCCTGCCTGTCCAGCCCGCGGCGCCGGACGATCCGGCCGCGATCCTGTTCACTTCGGGGACCACGGGCCGCGTGAAGGGGGCCGTTCTCACCCACCGCGCCCTGACCACGGGCCTGCTTTCGATGCAGCTTTCCGGGGTCATGGTGCTGCACAACATGGCGCGCAAGCTGGGGGTGGAGCCTGAAACCCTGATGTCGCAGATGCCGCAGCAGGCGGTGCTCCTCGTCTATCCCCTGTTCCATATATCGGGCCTGGGCTCAGCGTTCCTTTCTCCGCTGTTTGCCGGATCGAAGATCGTCATCATGCGCCGCTGGGATGCGAACGAGGCGCTCCGGCTCATCCGGGACGAACAGATCACGATGTTCACCGGCGTGCCCACGATGCTCTGGGACCTGCTGAACACCGCCAGACTCGAAGACGCGGACCTGTCATCGCTGCGCAACGTGGCGTCGGGCGGGCAGGCGCTGCCGGTCAACTTGCTCCAGGCGATCCGCAATGTCTGCCCGGCCGCGCAGATGGGCACCGGTTACGGGATGACGGAAGCGTCGGGTGCGATCGCGCAGGCCGTGGGCGAAGATTTCGTGCGAAAGCCCGCCTCCGCCGGCCGCGTATTGCCCCTGGTCGACGTGCGGATCGAAGGGCCTGGGAGCGAGGCGCTGGCGGCGGGGCTGACGGGCGAGATACTCGTCCGCGGCGCGCAGACGATGCAGTGTTACTGGAACCATCCCGATGACACGGCCGCGGTCCTTTCCGAAGATGGCTGGCTGCGAACAGGCGACGTCGGCTACGTCGATGAAGAAGGCTATATCTTCATTGTCGACCGGACCAAGGACATGGTCATTTCGGGCGGCGAGAACATCTATTGCGCCGAGGTGGAGCGCGCACTCGGCGAATTGCCCGGCATCACCGAATGCGCGGCCTTCGGCATTCCGGACGAACGTCTGGGCGAATTGCTGGTCGCGGTGGTCGTGGGCGAAGGTCACAGCGAAGCATCCCTGATCGGCGACGTGGGGGAGCGGCTGGCCCGCTACAAGGCGCCCGGGCGGGTGGCTTTTTCAAGCGAGACCCTTCCGCGCAACGCGGTGGGCAAAATCGACAAGCGCGCGCTCAAGGCGCGATGGAACGAACTTATCGGAGGGCCCGCCTGATGGGGTATCCCAAGGACATCAAGATCATCGATTGCATGCTGGGCATTCCCGAAGCGGAAGAGCGCGGCGACTGGTACGCCAGCTTCCGGCCCCTGATAAAGGACGCGCAGACGCTGGAGCAGTTCGCGATGCCGGCGCAGTACATGTTCAAGGACATTCCGGAATCGGGGCAGCAGGCCGATTACATCCGCTGGACCGTCGAGCAGATGGACCGCTTCAACATCGAGCGCGCGCTGGTGGGGTGGAACGATAACGATACCTCGCGCCGGGCGAAGGAGATGTACGGCGACCGGTTCTTCTTCGACATGCCTTGCGATCCCAACAAGGGCATGGAGGAAGTCCGCCGCATCAAGCGGGTGCACTCCGAGGTCGGACTCTCCGCGATCAGCGTGTTTCCCAGCGGCACGCTGCCGCAAGTGGCGATCAACCACAAATACATGTTCCCGCTCTACGCCTGTGCGGTCGAGCTCGATATCCCGATCCTGCTCAACGTCGGGATTCCCGGCCCGCGCATCCCGATGGAGACGCAGAAGGTCGAACACCTCGACGAAGTGTGCTGGTTCTTCCCCGATCTCAAGATCGTCATGCGCCACGGCGCCGAGCCGTGGGAAGCGCTGGCCGTGAAGCTGATGCTCAAATGGCCGAACCTCTATTATTCGACCAGCGCGTTCGCGCCGAAGCATTATCCCAAGGCGATCATCGATTATGCCAACACCCGCGGCGCCGACAAGGTGATATACGCCGGGTATTTCCCGATGGGGCTCAGCCTCGACCGCATCTTTTCCGACATGGAGAACGTGCCGCTCAAGGACGAAGTCTGGCCCAAGTTCCTGCGTGAAAACGCGCGCAAGCTGTTCAAGCTCGGAGACTGACAATGGTCGAAGCCGATCCCAGAGATGCCCGTACCCCTCCTGTCGCCGTCTGGCAGGTTCTCGAGCGCATGAGCAAGGAGGAGCTGCTCGAATGGCGGCTCGCCGAACCTTCCAATCGCGCGTCGGTGGAGGAGCGCCGGCTCGATATCGGGTACCCGTTCGGCTGGTACGCGGCCATGCTTTCGAGCGAGCTGCAGACGGGCGAGGTCAAGCCGCTGCGCTATTTCTCCACCGATCTGGCGATCTGGCGCGGCGAGGACGGCCAGGTGCGGATGATGGAGGCTTATTGCAAGCACCTGGGGGCGCACCTCGGCCATGGTGGCAAGGTGGCCGGCAACCTGCTCGAATGCCCGTTCCACGCGTGGCGCTATGACGGCGAGGAAGGGGTGGTGAAGGAAATCCCCTATTCCCCGTCCATTCCGCCCCAGGTCAAGCGCAAGTGCATGCGCACATGGCACGTCGCCGAAGCGAACCAGGTGATCTGGTTCTGGTATCATCCCGAAGACATCGCGCCGCTCTACGATGTGAAGCACATTCCCGAGACCAGCGATCCGGCCTGGACGCCCTACGACGAAGCGAGCTGGACCGTCTGGGGCTCGCTTCAGAACATGGCCGAGAACGGCGTCGATTTCGCGCACTTCAAGTTCATTCACGGCACGGCGTCGATGCCGGAGGCGGAACTCGGCTGGGGGGAGTGGGATCGCACCGGCATCGTCCGCGCGAAGATGGGCACCCCCCGCGGCGAAGTGGACGGGACGATCACGTCGATCTCGAACGGGCCCGGGCAGGCATGGGTGCGGTTTACCGGCATCTGCGAGACGCTGCTGATCGCGTGCGTCACACCGGTGGAGCCCGATCGCATGCACGTGCGCTATTTCTACACCCAGCCACGCGAACAGGCTGAAGGCCCGATGGCGGGACTGGCGCGCGCGATCATCAAGGACGTCAACAAGCAGCTCGACCAGGACAAGGTCGTCTGGGACCGTCAGCAGTATCAGCCCAATCCCGTGATCTGCCAGGGTGACGGCCCCATCGCGCAGTTCCGCCGCTTCTACGCGCGCTACTACGCCGAAGGAGACGGCGTGCCGAAGTCGATGGTGGCGGCGTGAGCGCCACGCGCCGGCAGGTGATCGCGGGCGGGGCGGCGCTCGCGGTTGCGGGCGCGGCGGGGGCGAGGGAGAAACACATGGCGGTCCAACGGGATCAATTCTCGCAGCATGATGCGCTCGGCCTCGCGGAACTGGTCCGGAAGCGCGAAGTCAGCCCGGGCGAGCTGCTCGATGCGGCGATCGCCCGCACCGAGAAAGCGGACCCCAAATACAACTTCCTCGCCCGCGAGCACTATGACTTGGCGCGCAAGGCCATCGACGCCGGCCTGCCGCAAGGCCCGCTGACGGGCGTTCCGTGGCTGGTCAAGGATCTGAACACCTACATCGAAGGAACGGTGACCGGCCAGGGCAGCCGTTTCTACAAGAACAACGTCGGCACGGTGACATCGGAGATCGTGCGGCGCTACCAGCGCGCCGGGCTGGTGATCTTCGGTAAGACGACGACGCCCGAATTCGGCCTGACCGGGACCACGGAATCGATCGCGGAAGGCGCAACGCGGAACCCGTGGAACCCCGAACATATCGCCGGTGGATCGTCCGGCGGGGCGGCGGCTGCGGTCGCGGCGGGGGTGATCCCGGCTGCGCATGCGACCGACGGCGGTGGCTCGATCCGCATCCCTGCCTCGTGCTGCGGGCTGTTCGGCCTGAAGCCCAGCCGCGGCCGGACCCCGATGGGCCCGCTGCGCACGGAAGGCTGGGGCGGCCTCTCCATCCACCACGTCGTGAGCCGGAGCGTCCGCGACAGCGCGGCCTTGCTGGACGCGACGCGGGGGCCGGAGCCGGGCTCGCGCTATGCTGCGCCCACGCCTGAGCGGGCCTATCTGGCTGAGGTCGGCCGGGACCCGGGCAAGCTTCGCATCGCGCTGTGGCTGACCACGCCGGGCGGCACGCCGGTCGATCCCGAAGTGCTCGATGCCGCGCGCGCAACGGCCAGGCTGGCGGAAAGCCTCGGCCATCATGTCGAGGAAGCCGCCCCGAAGATCGATGCCGCGGCGGTGGGCCAGGCATCGTTCGTCCTCATGGGGGCGTCCGTCGCGGCGGAGCTGGACGACCGCGCCAAGGCGATGGGGGTCACGCTCGGCCCCGATCTGGTGGAGCCGGTCACGCTCGCGTTCCGGGAACTGGGCGCCAAGTTCCCGGCGACCGAATGGGTTCGCGGCAACAACGCCTTGCAGGCCGCGGCGGTCGAGCTGGCGCGGTTCATGGATAATTACGACGTGATCCTGTCGCCGACCATCGCGGTCGTGCCGCCGAAGCTTGGCACGATCCACCTTGCCCAGGATTTCCAGACCTTCATCAAGAACGTCACGCCGTTCACGCCGTGGACCGGATTGTTCAACCAGACGGGCCAGCCGAGCATGTCGGTGCCGCTCGGCATGTCGAAGACGGGGCTGCCGATCGGCAGCATGTTCACCGCGCGCTACGGAGACGAAGCGACGCTGTTCCGCCTCGCGGCACAACTCGAAAAAGCGCAACCATGGTTCGATCGGAGGCCTGCGGCATGAAGCGCCTGATCCTTGCTGCCGTGCTGTTTGCCAGCACGGCTAGCGCCCACGAGTTCGTCCCCAGCGAAGATGACAAGCTCGCCATGCAAGGGCGTGCGATCCTCGCGCGCGAGCACCCCGACGTCATGCGGCATCTGTCGCGAAACGACGGTTTCGGCGGGGCGTCCGCGCCCTTGATCGCGCGGCAGATGCTCAGCACCGCGCCGGAGGTCGTTGCCGAAGCCCGCGCGAAGATGACGGTCGAAAGCTACGGCACGCCCGGCAAGGGGTTGTGGTTGATACGCTTTCCCTACGTCAACGTTGCCGTTGTCGAGACGGGCGATCAACTTGTCCTGATCGATTCGGGCTATGCGTCCGTGGGCGAGGTGCTCAAGGATGTCCTCCCCACGCTGTCGCCCAAGCCGCTCAAGACGATCGTCCTCAGCCACGTCCACGTCGATCATGCCTATGGCGCCCGGGCCCTGATGGGCCTGACCCCGCGGCCGGACGTCATCGCTAGCGACGTGTTCCCGGCGATGATGGACAAGGAAATCCGCCTTGGCGGGTCCATCGGCCGGTTCAACAACCAGCCGCTCGCGCTCCAGCCGACAAGCCGCGACGATGTCGTCATGCCGAACATCACGTTCCGCGACCGCATGGAACGAACCATCGGCGGGGAGAAATTCGTGTTCATCCGCTCGCCCGGCGAAACGGAGGAGCAGATCTGGGTCTGGCTGCCCGATCGCAAGACGATTTTCACCGCCGATTACTACCAGGGTTTCCTGCCGAACGCCGGTAACGGCAAGCGGATCACGCGGCATATCACGGAGTGGGCCCAGGCCTTCCGCCAGATGGCGGCCCTTCAGCCGGAGCTCATGCTGCCGATGCACAACGCGGCGGTCAGGGGGAAGGGCGCTATCGGCGATGCGCTGACCCTCAATGCGCAAGCGCTCGAATGGATCGACAACTACGTGGTCGACCGTCTCAACGCGGGTGAGCGCAAGGACGTGATCGCGGCCAACGTGCCATGGCCGGAGAAGTTCGCGAAGGCACCGCTGCTCGATCCGGAGTACAACCGCCCGGCCGATATCGCGCGCATGGTCGCGCGGCGCTGGACGGGATGGTGGGACGACATCCCTTCGCACTTCGCGGCGCTGCCATACGAAGCCGAAGCGCGCGAGGCGGTGCGGCTGGCCGGCGGCGTGGAGGCGCTCGATACGCGCGCGCGGGAA
The DNA here is from genome assembly GCF_009827495.1 of Tsuneonella aeria. Classification (NCBI taxonomy): domain Bacteria; kingdom Pseudomonadati; phylum Pseudomonadota; class Alphaproteobacteria; order Sphingomonadales; family Erythrobacteraceae; genus Tsuneonella; species Tsuneonella aeria. The sequence continues at coordinate 741,005 of NZ_WTZA01000001.1, read as the reverse complement.
TTGCTCCCGACGCAGCCCATGCTCGCCGCCCGGCTCGCCGACTGGGCGCAATACGGCGCGCCCGACGATCCGCGGGCGTTGCGGCTCGCCATCGATGTCTATCTGGCGCGGCTGGCCGAGCCTGACATGCCTGTGCAGGAATCGACGATATATCTCGACGTGGCTGCCCGCGCCCGGGCCAGGCTCGCGGCGATCGAAGGCGCGCCCTGAGCCGTGCTCAGTCGCCCAGGTCGGGCGCCCAGGCGACACCGTTGATGTGCCCGCCGCCGTCGACGAACAGGGTATTGCCCGTAAGATAGCGCGCGTCCTCGCTCGCCAGAAAGGCGACCACCGGCGCGATGTCACTTTCCGGATCGCCCATGCGGCCCATCGGATTGGCCGCTTCGATCCGTTCGATCATGCCCGGCTGCTGCGACATGATCCGCCGCGCGGCGTCCGACATTGCGGCAGGGCAGACCACGTTGCAGGAAATGCCGTACCGGGCCCACTCGCGCGCGGCGGTGCGGGTCAGTGCGCGCAGCGCCTCCTTCGCGATGTTGTAGTCGGCGCTGCCCATGTGGGCGTTGACGCCGTTGAGCGAGGCCATGTTGATGATACGGCCCCAACCCCGACTCTTCATATGGGGCAGCGCAGCCTGCATCGACCACTTTGCGGCATGGACCCCGAAGCGCAGCGCGACATCCATCTGTTCGTCGGTCTTGCGTTCGATCCGGTCGACGCCGCTGCCGCGCCATGCGTTGTTGACGAGGATGTCGACGGCGCCGGCCTCGGCCATCATCCCGAGCAGGCTTTCCTTGTCGGTAACGTCGACTTCTATGAAGCGCGCCGTGCCGCCTGCCGCGTTGACCGCGTCGGCGCAGGCAGCGCCGCTGGCCGGGTCGAACTCGGCGACAATGACTTCGGCGCCGTCACGCGCGAGGCGATGCACGATCCCTTCGCCGATGCCGCTCCCGCCACCGGTGACCACCGCAGTGCGGCCAGACAATTTTCCCTGCAAGTCGCCTCCGTAGTTTCGCAATCACCGAATTCTCTTGAGGCATACTTGCGATTTGCGTATGAAAAGCACAATAGGAAAACGCATTGGGCGATTGGAGCGATGATGCGCGGTTTGCAGGGCAAGGTCGGGGTGATCGCGGGCGGGGCGCGCGGAATCGGGGCGGCGACCGCGCGGCGCCTGGCGGAAGAGGGTGCCAGCGTCGTCATCGGAGACCTGTTGGCCGACCAGGCCGAGGAAACGGCAAATGCGATCCGCGCCGCCGGCGGCAAGGCGATCGCGGTGATGCTCGACGGGACCGACGCGGAATCCCAGGCCGCCATCGTGCAGGCCGCGCAGGACGAATTCGGCGGCCTCGACTTCTACCATTCCAACCTGGCGGGCGGGACAGACGGCGATATCGACGCGCTGAACTGTCCGGTCGATGTGCTTGAGAAAAGCTTTGCGATCAACAGCAAGAGCCATTTCCTCGCGACTCAGGCCGCGCTCCCGGCCATGCTGGAGCGCGGTGGCGGGGCGATGATCTACACCTCGTCGGGCGCGGCATCGGGCGGCGCGCCGTGGCAGGTCGCCTATCCGATGACGAAGAACGCCATCCACCCCCTGGCGCGGCACGTTGCGGCGAAGTGGGGAAAGCAGGGCATCCGCGCGAACGTCATCTGTCCCGGCCTGGTTCTAACGGAAGCGGTGAAGCTTCATCTGACCGACGAATATGTGGAGCGCGGCTTGAAGGCCGTTCCCCACACCCGTCTTGGTGCGCCCGAAGACATTGCCGCGGCAGTCGCGTTCCTTGCGTCCGACGACGGCGCGTGGGTGAATGGGCAGGTCTGGCACGTCAACGGCGGAGCACAAATGCGTGACTGAGGCCCAGGCCGCCCGCGGCACCAACCCATGGCTGGCGCTGTTCGCCCTGCTGGTCGTCGGCATATTCAACTATGCCGACCGGTTTCTCGTCACCGGGCTCGTCGGGCCGCTCAAGGAAACATTCCAGGTCGGCGACGGCTTCATCGGCCTGTTGATGGGGCCGGCGTTCGTGCTGCTGTTCGTCGCGGCAGGTGTGCCGATCGCGCGCATCGCCGATCGCCGATCGCGGGTGAAGATCATCGCGCTGGGCTGCGTGATGTGGAGCGCCTGCACAGTCGCGACCGGTCTTGCCGTCAGCCCATGGCAGATCGCGCTTGCCCGGGTCGGCGTGGGGGTGGGGGAAGCCGCGTTCGCTGCGCCTGCCTATTCTCTGCTCGCGGATTTCTTTAGGCCGGAGCGGCGCGGGCTCGCCTTCGCGATTCTGGGTCTCACAACCTATATCGGCCAGATCGCCGGGCAGGCGGGCGGTCCGGCGGTGGCGGCCGAATACGGTTGGCGCACGGCGTTCTGGGGCCTCGGCGCGGCGGGCCTGACCTTCGGGCTGATCCTGCCCCTGATCGTGAAAGACCCGCCACGCGGGGGGCGCGTCGCACCGTCCGCGACGATTCCCTTCCGCGAGCTCATCGCAACCCTGCGCGCTGCGCCGAGTTACCTGCTGATGGCCCTGGCATTCGGACTCGGGTCGCTTTCAGGGGTGTCGTTCGGATTCTGGGGGCCGGAAGTCTTCGCGCGCGCCTATGGCGTCGATCCGGTCGTGGCGAAGTCCACTTTCGCAGGCTATTTCGGGATCGCCGGGCTCACCGGCATGCTGGCCTTCGGCGCGGTCACGGATCGCCTTTCGAAACGCTCCATGCAATGGCCGTTGCGGCTTGGCGCGATCGCCCTGTTCGCCGCCACAGTCTGCGTCCTGGCGGCGACCTGGGCCCCGTCCTTGACGATTGCGAAGGCGCTGGCGATCCCGTCCGGGCTGATGGGTGGCGGCTGGTCGATCGGGTTCCTTGCGACGCTGGCCTATGTTCTCCCCGACCGTTTCCGCGCGACCGCGACCGCGCTGTTTCTCGCGGCGACGACCTTGCTGGGGTTTTTCATCGGTCCGTGGGCGGCCGGCCAGATCAGCCAGTCCCTCGGCAACGACGCGATGTCGCTGCGGATTGGTCTGTCGGTGACGATCCCCGCCGGCTTCGTGGCCGCGGCTCTGGCCTGGATAGCCATGCGCCGGGTGGAAGCCGACAGGGAACGGCTGGCTCAGGCCGCTGGAGACCCTGGCAGCCCTATGTAGTAGTGCCCGGCGTTGAGCCCGCCGTCGACCGACAGCTCCGTGCCGTAGCAGTACCGTCCGTCATCTGACGCGAGGAAGGCGGCGGCGGCGGCGATATCCTCCGGATCGCCGGCGCGCTGCGCAGGATAGATACTGAAGGCCGCGTCGACATGTTCGCGCGGGGCGTTCGTCGGGTTGGTCATCGCCGAGACGATGCCGCCCGGATGGATCGAGTTCACCCGGATTCCGCGGGGCCCCAGTTCGAGCGCGCATGACTTGGTGAACCCGCGCACGGCAAATTTCGACGCGCAGTAGGCTGATAGGGCGTTTGCGCCCGAGATGCCGTCGGCGGAGCTCATGTTGACGATGGAGCCCCCTCCGTCTCGTTCGAGCAGAGGGATTGCGGCCTGGCTGCCGATCATGACGCCCATCACGTTGATGTCGATGATGCGGCGCATCTCGTCTTCGGTGAGGTCGTCGAGCGCCTTGAACACGATGACGCCCGCGTTGTTCACGAGGCAGTCGAGCCGGCCGAAGCGCTGCTCCGTTTCGGCGAGGGCGGCATCCCAGTCGGCCCGGCGGGTAACGTCGAGCCGCACGAAGACGACGCCATCCCCAAGCTCGCTGGCGAGGGCGGCGCCTTCGGTGTCGAGCACGTCGGCGATGACGACGTGGGCGCCTTCGCGAACGAAACGGCGCACGATACCTTCACCGATCCCGCGCGCGCCACCGGTGACGAGCGCAACCTTGCCTTGCAAACGATTCATGTCCTGTCTCCTGTCAGACAGCGGTTGCGCCGCCGTCGATCACCAGCGGGTGGCCGGTGACAAAGCTCGCCTGGTCGGAACACAGCCAGAGGACCGCCGCCGCGATCTCCTCGGCGCGGCCCATCCGGCCCATCGGGGTCATCTTGTCGATCACCGCTTTCATCTCCGGGTCGGCGGTGAGCGGCGCAGTCATTGGTGTTTCGATGACGCCCGGACAAACCGCGTTGACCCTGATTCCGGCCGTCGCCCAGCGCAATGCGCCATGTCGCGTAAGGCCGATCACGCCGTGCTTGGTCGCGACATAGCCCGGTTGCGCGCCGTTGCCGGTGAGCCCGTTGATCGACGATGTGTTGACGATCGCGCCCTTGCCTTGCGGAAGCATCGCGGCTGCTTCCTCGCGCATGCAATACATGACGCCTGACAGGTTGATCGCAATGCTGCGGTCCCACACCGCGTCTTCGTATTCATCGGCCCCCAGGTTGTTGATGCCGGCGTTGTTGTGCGCGAAATCCAGTTGCCCAAACTCGGACATAGCGCGCGCCACGAGGGTCTTGACCTCGGCCGGATCGGCCACGTTGCAGCGCTGATAGATCGCGGTGCCGCCGGCGTCCGCGATCATCGCCAGGGTTTCTTCGCCGCCGTCGTCGTTCACATCCGATACGACGACACGCGCGCCCGAGGCGGCGAACGCCAGAGCGGTCGCGCGGCCGATCCCGCCGCTCGCGCCAGTGACCAGCGCCACTTTGCCGTCGAAGCCGTAGTTCATGCATGCTCTCCGTCGCGAAATGCGTAATGACCACCATAACCAAGGACGCAAACAACGCAATAACCGCTTACAATCTGCGGTGATGCGGATTAAAACGCGATCAGTCACCGCACTGACGCAACAGGTGCGAAATCACGAGGATTGCCGGGAATGAGTGCTTCACCCTACGCCCACCTGCTTTCGCCCGGCCGGATCGGCAGCATGGAGCTTCGCAACCGTATCGCCGTGACGGCGATGGGCGTGAGCCTGTCCGAACCGGACGGCACCGTCGGTGAGCGACTGGCGGCCTATCACGAGGAACAGGCCAGGGGCGGCGCGGGCCTGATTATTACCGGGGTGCTCGGCGTCGCATGGCCGGTCGGGGCGGTGCAGCCCTGCCAGACCGCGATTTCGGACGACAAGTTCCTGCCTGGCCTGACGGCGCTGGCCAGCCGGGTCCACGCGCACGGGGCGAAGATCGCGGCCCAGCTCCATCACGGCGGATTGGTGGCGGGATACTCTTCGGATGAATTCGACCAGCCGCTCTGGACGCCCAGCGTGCCCCCGCCGATGCAGGGCGATTTCCTCGATTATTTCCTGCCCGAGGAGCTGGCCGGATTCGCCGGCGGCAAGCTGCCGTCGCTCAAGGTGCTGGACAAGGCGGACATCGATCTCGTGGTGGCGCAGTTCGCGGCCGGTGCGCGCCGCGCCAGGGAGGCCGGGTTCGACGGAGTCGAGATCCACAGCGGGCACGGCTACCTGCTGTCATCGTTCATTTCGCCCAAGACCAATACCCGCACCGACGAATACGGGGGGTCGCTGGAAAACCGGGTGCGGCTGCTGCTGGAGGTGATCGCCGCAGTGCGGGCGGAAGTGGGTCCGGACTTCCCAGTCTGGTGCAAGCTCGATTCCCGCGAAATCGGCAAGGAGGGCGGGATCGAGCTGGACGATTGCATCGCGGCGGCGAAGCTGGTCGAGAGGGCCGGTGTGGATGCGATCACTGTCACCGCGTATCACGACACCGGCAAGGGTAAGCTCCATTCCGGCTCGAACATTCCGCACGAACCGGAAACGAACATTCCTTCAGCCGCGGAGGTCAGGCGCGCCGTAGGGATCCCGGTCATCGCGTCCGGCCGCGTCGAGCCAGAGGCCGGCGACAAGCACATTGCGGACGGCAAATACGATTTCCTGGCGATGGGCCGCAAGCTGCTCGCCGATCCGGCCCTGCCGGCAAAGCTGGCGGGCAACGCGCCGGATTCCGTGCGTCCGTGCATCTATTGCTACACCTGCGTTTCGACAGCCTATGTGCGCACGCAAGTGCGCTGCGCCGTCAATCCGGAGACCGGGTTCGAGTGCGAACGCCCCACCTCGCTGGTGACGGGAAAGCACTTCGTGATCGTCGGCGGTGGGCCAGGCGGAATGGAGGCTGCAAGGCGCATGCACGAAGCGGGCAACCGGGTGACCCTGATCGAAAAGGGCGCGCGGCTCGGCGGCACTTTGCGCATCGCGTCGCTCGCGTATCCGGCGAATGAACGGCTGCTGGACTGGCTGATCCAGGAAGTCGAACGCTCATCGATCGACGTGCGGCTGAACACCGAAGCCGACGCCGGGCTTCTGCGCGAACTGAAGCCGGATGCGGTCATTGTGGCGAGCGGCGCGCGGCGCGCGATGCCCGATCTGCCCGGCAACGACCTGCCTCACGTCTTCAGCGGCGAAGACATGCGCAACCTCCTGCTGGGGGAGGGGAGCACGGAGCTGAAGCGCAAGACCGGATTGATGACCCGCATGGCGACCAGGATCGGCGCCGCGACCGGTGCGACCGCGAACATCGACTTCGTCCGCACGGCGACGAAAGCCTGGATGCCGCTGGGCCAGAACGTGGTGATCGTCGGCGGCGAGCTGGTCGGGGTCGAACTGGCCGAATTCCTGCACGAACGCGGCCGGACGGTCACTGTGCTCGAACCGTCGCCCGCACTGGGCAGGGGGCTGACCTTGGTCCGGAGGATGCGGCTGCTCGCGGAACTCAAGGAGCATGGCGTGGCCTTGCTGGCCGGCGTCCGCGACCTTTCGATCGAGCAGGACGTGGTTCGCTTCACCGACGCGGCGGGGGCGGAGCGCACGGTGCCGGCCGACCACGTGATCGTCGCGATGGGCGCGCATGGCGACACGTCGCTGGCCGACCGCTTGCGCGCCGATGGCTTCGCCGTCGAGACTGTCGGCGACGCGAACGGGGTAAGCTACATCGAAGGCGCGATACGCGGGGCCGCCGACGCGGTCATGAGATTGAGCGCCTGAAAGACGCCAGAGCCGGCAACCGGCTCGAGCGAAAAGGCGGGATGACGGTCGAGGAACAGCGACGTCACCTACGCGCCGTCGATTGAATGCGGCCGGCCGGTGCGGGGTCCGCCGCCCTAGTGCGCGTGTGATCGGCCAGCCATTGGTCGATGGCAGGCCAGTCAGCCGGCGGAATGTCCAGCCCCAGCTTTGTGCGCCGAAACAGGACGTCTTCCGCGGTCCGCGCCCACTCCCTGTCTGCCAGCCACGCCAGTTCGCGCGCGGTCAGGCCAGCCCCGAACGCCTGTCCCAGGTCGCCGGGTTCCGTGACGTCGTGGAGGATATCCTCGGCCGCGGTGCCGTAAGTATCGGCGAGCCGCGCCAGCAGGTCAGCCGGCAAGGCCGGATGCCGGGCTTTCAGCGTTTCCCGGAATGCGCGCCGGTCCCTGTCCGGCAAGTCGCCGCCGGGGAGCGCCGCGCCGGACGTCCACCCGGTCGGGGACGAACCGAGGATGGGCGCGAGGATCTCCAGCGCGTGTTCGGCCAGCTTGCGGTATGTCGTGATCTTGCCCCCGAACACGCTCAGCAGTGGGGCTCGGCCCCCGTCCGCATCGAGGTCGAGCACGTAGTCGCGTGTCACGGCCGAGGCGTTCGCGGCCCGGTCGTCATAGAGCGGGCGGATCCCGGAATATGTCCAAGCAATGTCCTGGGCGGTGACAGGCCGCGCAAAATTACGCGTGACGGTGGCGAGCAGGTAGTCCGTTTCCGCGGCGCTGATGGCCGGTTCGCCCGGCGGCCCATGCCAGGGCTCGTCCGTCGTGCCCACAAGCGTGAACCTGTCGAGCCAGGGGATCGCGAAGACGACCCGTCCGTCCGGATTCTGCAGCAGAAACGCGTGGGCGCCGGGGTAGAGCCGGGGCAGGACGATGTGGCTGCCCTTGACCAGCCGGACATGGCTGCTTTTCCGGGCGCATTCGACCGTGCCGATCACCTGATTGACCCATGGGCCCGCCGCGTTGACGATCGCCCGCGCGCGGACCGTGCGCTCGCGGGCAGAATCCTTGAGCGTGGCGGACCATCCGGCGGCCGTGCGCTGCGCCCGGACGAAGGCGGTGCGGGTGCAGACGCGGGCGCCCCGTTCCGCCGCATCGCGTGCGTTGAGGACGACCAGCCGCGCATCGTCCACCCAGCAGTCGTAGTAGGCGAACGCGCGGCCGCCGCGGTGTCGCAGTCCTTCGCCGCGCGCATCGGTGGCGAGGCGCACGGTCTGCGTCGCCGGCAGGCGCTTGCGTCCGCCCAGGTGGTCGTACACGAACAGCCCGGCGCGGATGAGCCACGCGGGGCGCGAACCGGCACTTTGCGGCAGGACGAATTCCAGCGGCCATATGATGTGCGGGGCGATGGCCATCAGCCGCTCGCGCTCGATCAGCGATTCGCGCACCAGCCGCACCTCGCCGTATTCGAGATAGCGGAGTCCGCCGTGCACGAGCTTGGTGGAGGCGGACGAGGTGTGGCTGGCCAGATCGTCGCGCTCCACCAGCAAGACCGACAGCCCGCGGCCGGCGGCGTCGCGCGCAATGCCGGCGCCGTTGATCCCGCCGCCCACGACCAGCAGGTCGATCGTTTCGCAAGGCGGGTTCGTCGGCGCCATCGCCTTGCTCTATAGCCCGCTTTGCGCTTTGCACACCTTGGCGATGACCGGGAAGGGGACGGGACGATGGCGGATGCGAGGTACGTGCTGGCGGTCGACCAGGGCACCACGTCCACCCGGGCGATCGTGTTCGATGCGGCCGGAAACGGGCTGGCGACCGCGCAAAGAGAATTCTCTCAACACTATCCTGAGAGAGGTTGGGTCGAACACGATCCCGAAGTTATCTGGCGCGATACCCTGGAGACGATGCGCGCCGCATTGGCCGAGAGCGGATTGCACGCATCCGCGATTGCCGGGATCGGCATCACCAACCAGCGCGAAACCGTTGTTGTCTGGGATCGCGAGACGGGCGTGCCGGTCCACCGCGCCATCGTCTGGCAGGATCGCCGCACGGCGGATGTGTGTGCCGCGCTGCGGGACGCGGGCCATGAGCCGGAAGTGCGGGCAAAAACGGGCCTGCTGCTCGACCCCTATTTCTCCGCCACGAAGGTCGCCTGGATTCTCGACCATGTCGAAGGCGCGCGGGAACGGGCCGAAGCGGGCGCGCTTGCCTTCGGGACGATCGACAGCTTCCTGCTCTGGCGCCTGACGGGCGGCCGGGTCCACGCGACCGATCCCACCAATGCGGGACGGACGCTGCTCTACGACATCCGCGCCGACCGGTGGGATACTGACCTGTGCAAGCTCTTCCGCGTGCCGATGGCCATGCTGCCGCTGGTCCACGACAACAGCCACGTGTTCGGCCACACCGCGCCCGGCCTGTTCGATGCGGCGATCCCGATTGCAGGCATCGCGGGCGATCAGCAGGCGGCCTTGTTCGGGCAGGCGTGTTTCAGCGCGGGCATGGCCAAGGCGACATACGGGACGGGCTGCTTCCTCCTGCTCAACACCGGCAGCGAGGCGGAGCTGTCCGACGACAAGCTCCTGGCGACACCCGCGTATCGCCTTGCGGGGAAGACGACCTACGCGCTGGAAGGATCGATCTTCGTGGCCGGGGCGGCGATCAAGTGGCTGCGCGACGGCCTGGGCGTGATCGCACACGCCAGCGAGACCAGCGGCCTCGCCACGGGCGTGCCCGACAGCCACGGCGTGTACATGGTGCCGGCCTTTGTCGGCCTGGGTGCGCCGCACTGGGACCCGGATGCCCGCGCGGCGATCTTCGGGCTGACGCTCGATGCCACGGGCGCGCACCTCGCCCGCGCGGCGCTGGAGGCAGTGGCTTACCAGACGATGGATCTGGTGGATGCGATGATCGCGGGCGGCGCGGACAGGCCCGCCACGATCCGCATCGACGGGGGCATGGCCGCCAACGACTGGCTGTGCCAGTTCATCGCGGACATGCTGGGGGTGACGGTGGAACGGCCCGCGCATCTCGAGACGACGGCGCTGGGCGCGGCGTTCCTGGCCGGGCTGGCAATGGGGGTCTGGCGCGATCTGGACACGCTGGCAGGCCTGGTTCGGGCGACCGACCGCTTCGTGCCGGCCATGGCCGACGATCGCCGCGCCGAGCTGCGCCGCGGATGGCATGCCGCCATATCGCGCACGCTGACAACGCGCGATCAGTCGCGGGGTTGACCGCCGTCCCCTTCGCCCCGCGATGCGCGGTAGGCGGGGTAAGTGGGCTGGTCGACCGCCAGCTTGGCCACGCTGGTGCGGATGAGGTGATCGATCAGCATCGAATCGTCGAGGCGGAGGGTGCCGCTCCTGATCGCGGCGCACAGCGCCTCGGTCGCTTCCCCGGCGCTGCCGAACTCGCCGAGCAGAGCCCCGATCCGTTCGCGGACCGCGCGCTCGAACGCGGGCCCCAGCGCAAGCTCGCGCTCCGCGATGCCCAGGGCATTGGCGGCGACTTTCTGCGGGAATCCCGGCGCCGCGCCGTGTTCCAGGGCCCGGCGGGCCTCGGCAATGAGCAGCAGGGCTGCGGGCCTATCGAGCATTCCACGCCCCGTGTCCCGGCGCGAGCAGGCGCATGAGATCGAATTCGGTTTCCGATGCCCGGCGCGCGATCACGCCGGCTTCCACCGTGCGTCTGCCGGCCACGAATGCTTCCGCCACCCCGGCGCACATCACCCCCCAGTTCATGGTCTGGAACACTTCCCAGGCGTGAAGCGCATCCCGGTCGACCGGCGCGCCGCCCGCTTCGGCGTAGCTTGCCAGCAGATCGTCGCGCGTGCCGAATCCGCCCACCGGCAGGTCGGGCCGCTGGAAGCGCCAGCTGCCGACGCAGAGCCAGGCAAGGTCATAGGCAGGCGGCCCGATCCGGGCGAGTTCCCAGTCCAGCACCGCGCGGATGCCTTCCGGCCCAACCATGAGATTGCCCGTGCGAAAATCTCCGTGAAGGAGGACGTTTCGCCCGGTGTCGGGCAGGTGCCCTGCCAGCCATCGGAGCGCATATTCGAACACCGGACGAGGCTGGCCGGTGTCGCGATAGCGTTGCTCCAGCGCGGCCAGTTCCTCCGCACTCGTCCGTTCGGCCAGCATCAGGGTCGCGTGATCGCGAACGGCGTGGATGCGGGCGAGTATCTCGCCGCACTGGCGCGCCATCCCGGCGCGGGCGGCGGCCAGTTCCGGCAGGCGCAGCACGCGGCCGCCGACTGTCTCCCCCTCCAGCCGCGCCATGACATAGCCGTCGCCGGCAGGGGAACCGCCGGGCAGTTCGAACGCGACCGCCGGGACAGGCACGCCCGCTTCCGCGACGCGTCGCACTACGGCCGCCTCTGCCGCGACGCTCGCCAGGCCTTGCGCGGAAAAGCGCCGCCCTGCAGGCTGCCGGCGCAAGACCAGCGGGCATTTCGTGCCGTCCGCCGCCTCGATGTCGAAGGCCCACATTTCCTTGCTCGCGCCGCCGGAAAGCTTGCGCAGGCCGGTGACGTGCCGGCAGTCGATGCCGGCGCCGCGTGCCGCGTTGGCAAGATGCGCCGCGAGTTCCGATTCCGCCCTGTCCACGGGCGGGGAGGATGGGCAAATCGCCCGTGGTTGGCAAACGCTTCCGGCGCTATGCATCCCGGCGATGACCCCCGAAGCTCTCGACGCCGCCGATGTCCTCGCCCCGTTTCGCCAGCGTTTCACGCTCCCCGCGGAGACGATCTATCTCGATGGAAACTCGCTCGGCGCGCTGCCGCGGGACACGGCGGCCCGGATGGCGGAGGCTGTCCGGAGCGAATGGGGCGAAGGCCTGATTCGATCGTGGAACGATGCGGGCTGGGTCGACGCGCCGGGGCGGATCGGGGACAAGATCGCGCGGCTGATCGGTGCCGGGCCGGGCGAGGTGATCGCGTGCGATTCCACCTCCGTCAACGTCTTCAAGGCCTTGACCGGCGCGCTCTCGCTGGCGCCGGAGCGGCGCGTGATCCTGTCGGAACGCGGCAATTTTCCCACCGATGTGTACATGATGCAGGGCATTGCCGCGCTCGGCGGCGGCCAGGTCGAAGCCCGGCTGGTCGAACCGGGCGCGCTGGAGGACGCGATCGACCAGACCGTCGCGGTCGTGCTGGTGACGCAGGTCCATTACAAGACCGGTCGCGTGCGCGACATGGCGGGCCTGACGCGCCGGGCGCATGAAGCGGGGGCCACGATCGTCTGGGATCTCAGCCACAGCGCGGGGGCGATCCCCGTGGATCTGGCCGGGGCGGGGCCCGACTTCGCCGTCGGCTGCGGGTACAAGTACCTCAATGGCGGGCCGGGGGCGCCGGCGTTCCTCTACGTCGCCCGGCGGCACCAGAACCGGGTGATGCCGGCACTTTCCGGATGGTTCGGCCACGCCGACCCGTTTGCCTTCGACGACACCTATCGCCCTGCCGAAGGGGTCGGCCGCTTCCTGGTGGGGACGCCGTCCGTGCTGGGGCTCGCCGCGCTGGAGGTGGGGGTGGACCTGTTTCTCGAAGCCGACATGGCAACGGTTCGCGCCAAGTCGCTTTCGCTCTCGGGCCTCTTCATCGAACGCATGGCGCCGCTTTGCGCCGGCCACGGTTTTCGCCTCGCCAGCCCGGAAAACCCGGCGGAACGGGGCAGCCAGGTTTCCTACAGCCACCCGGAAGGCTACGCGATCATGCGGGCGCTGATCGCGCGCGGCGTGATCGGCGATTTCCGCGCGCCGGATATCGTGCGCTTCGGCTTCACCCCGCTCTATACTTCCCACGCCGACGTCGCCGCGGCGGTCGCCGTGCTGGCGGAAGTGATGGAGACAGGGGCGTGGGACCGCCCGGAATACCGATCGCGCGCCGCGGTCACCTGACAGGGGAGAGAAGCAGATGGCACCGAGCGAGACCTGGACCGTAGGGGGCCACGGCGGGCTGCGTCTCCATGCGCAATCGTGGCTGCCCGGCGGCGCGGTGCGTGACGTGATCGCCATATCGCACGGCTACGCGGAGCACGGCGGGCGCTACGGCCACCTCGCCGAACGGCTGGTGGCATCGGGATATGCGGTCCACGCGCTCGACCATCGTGGGCACGGGCGGTCCGGCGGCAGGCGCGCGCTGGTCGACCGGATGGACCATGTGATCGAGGACTTCCAGCGGTTCGTGGCCCGGGTGCGGGCGCGGCATAGCGGGCAGCGGATCAAGCTCCTCGGCCACTCGATGGGCGGCAACGTCGCGTTCGGATATGCCCTGCGCTGGCCGGAAGACCTTTCGGGCCTGATCCTGTCCGGCCCCATGATCGGCGGCAGCCTGCCGATGGTGCAGCGGGCGGTGCTGCGCCTCCTGTCCGCGGCGGCGCCCAACACCGGCACGATCGCCCTGCCGCCCGAGGCCGTGAGCCGCGATCCCGCGGTGGTGCAGGCCTATATCGCTGACCCGCTCGTCACCACGGGCAAGCTCGCCGCGCGAACCGTGCACGAGATGTTCGCCGCGGTCGCGGGCTATCGCGACAAGGCTCCGTCAATGAATGTGCCCGTTCTGATCCAGCACGGTGAGGCCGACAGCCTGGTCCCCATCGACGGCATGCGCCCCGTTGCCGATCGCATCGGCGCGGCGGACAAGACGGTGATCGCCTATCCCGGCCTCTACCACGAGATCTACAACGAACCGGAGAAAGACGCCGTGATCGAAGACCTTCTGGCCTGGCTGGACGCGCATCCCGCACCCTGACGGGCGCTACCGGTTCAGCCGCCCTTCGATCAGCGTGTCGACGACGCCCGGCTCCGCCAGGGTGGAGGTATCGCCCAGCGCGCCGGTTTCATTCTCCGCGATCTTGCGCAGGATGCGGCGCATGATCTTGCCGCTGCGCGTCTTGGGCAGGGCAGGCGTAAAGTGCAGGTGGTCGGGCGAGGCGATCGGGCCAATCTCGCGCCGCACCTGGTTGCGCAGTTCCGCCGCCAGTTCCTCGCCCGGCTCTTCACCGGCATTGAGGGTGACGTAGCAATAGATGCCCTGGCCCTTGATATCGTGCGGGAAGCCGACGACCGCGGCCTCGGCCACCTTGTCGTGCAGCACCAGCGCGCTCTCGACCTCGGCGGTGCCCATGCGGTGGCCGCTGACGTTGATCACATCGTCGACCCGGCCGGTGATCCAGTAGTATCCGTCAGCGTCGCGGCGGCATCCGTCGCCGGTGAAGTACTTGCCCGGATATGTGCTGAAATAGGTCTGCACGAACCGATCGTGATCGCCATAGACCGTGCGCGACTGGCCGGGCCACGAACGGTCGATGACAAGGTTGCCGCTCGCCGCGCCGCCCGTGCGCTCGTCGGCGATCACCGTGCCGTCGCCATCCACAAGCTGCGGCGAGATGCCGAAGAACGGCCGGCCCGCGCTGCCCGGCTTCATGTCGTGCGCACCGGGCAGGGTGGTGATCATCACCCCGCCGGTTTCGGTCTGCCACCAGGTGTCCACCACCGGCAGCGCGCCCTTGCCAACCGTTTCCGAATACCAGCGCCAGGCCTCCGGATTGATCGGCTCCCCGACAGAGCCCAGCAGGCGCAGGGACGACAGGTCGTGGCGGTTCACCGGCTCCGCCCCTTCGCGCATCAGGGCGCGGATCGCGGTGGGCGCGGTGTAGAATATGTTGACCTTGTGCTTCGCCACGGTGGCCCAGAACCGGTCGTGGTCGGGATGGTTCGGCACGCCTTCGAACATCAGCGCCGTGGCACCGTTCTGCAGCGGGCCGTAAACGACATAGCTGTGCCCGGTGACCCATCCGATGTCCGCCGTGCACCAGAACACCTCGCCCGGCCGGTAATCGAAGGTGTAACGGAACGTCGTTTCGACCCAGACGGCATAGCCGCCGGTGGTGTGGAGCACGCCCTTGGGCTTGCCGGTGGATCCGCTGGTGTAGAGGATGAACAGCGGGTCTTCCGCGTTCATCGGTTCGCACGGGCATTCGCCAGGCACGCCTTGCGACAGGTCGTGATACCAGTGATCGCGCCCTTCGGTCATGGCTACATCGCCGCCGGTGTGGCGGACGACCAGCACCGCCTTTACGGAAGCTTTGGCCAGCGCTGCATCGACGTTGTCCTTCAGCGGAATGGTCTTGCCGCCGCGCAAGCCTTCGTCGGCGCAGACGATCCAGTCGCTGGCGCAGTCCTCCACCCGCCCGGCGATCGCCTCCGGGCTGAAGCCGCCGAAGATCACTGAATGCACCGCGCCGATGCGCGCGCAGGCGAGCATGGCGAACGCGCCTTCGGGCACCATCGGCATGTAGATCGTCACCCGGTCGCCCTTCGCGACGCCCATCTTCTTCAGCGTGTTCGCCATGCGGATCACCTCGGCCTGGAGATCGGCATACGTGATGCGGCGGACTTCGCCGGCGGGATCGTCCGGCTCGAAGATCAGAGCGATGCGGTCGCCGTTTCCGGCGGCGACGTGGCGGTCCACCGCGTTGTGGCAGATGTTGAGCGCGCCATCGACGAACCATTCGATGGAGACGGGATCGAAACGCCAGTCGCCCGCCTTGGTCGGCTGCCGGCTCCAGTCCAGCCGCTGCGCCTGTTCGAGCCAGAACCCGTCGCTGTCAGCCATGCTGCGGGCGTACATCTCCGCATACTGGGCGGCGGTGCAGTTGGTCCCCTGCTCAGCGGCAGCGGGGCGGCGCACCCATTCGTCGTGATGCGCGGCGGGCTCGGTCATGGCTCTCTCCTTGTCCAGCGAACGCTAGCCAATCACGCCGTGAGTGTGAACGCGTTCCGTTCTCCGTCGCTCGAAAGCGTGACTTGCCGGCCGAGCGGCTCGTGCGCCTCCATCTCGGCGACGGTGGCGGGATCGTCGCTGCGGGCGATGAAGCGGCGGCCGTCCGCGAGGCGCCCGATCGCGATGGCATAAGTCGGCCCGTCGCGGCCGTAGGCGATCGTGTAGGTTTCGATGGTGCCGACGCCTTCCGCGCGTTCGGCGCGCGGGGGCGGCGCGGCACGCGCAGGCTGCGTAACGCTCCAGCCAGGAAACGGCGCGGGCCGGGTGGAGAGGACGAGCGCGGCGTACTTGCTCTGGAAGCCGCCGTTTGCGCCCAGCAGGCCGAACGCGCCGGGCTGCGCGCGCAGCCGGTCCACCATGCCGGCGATGGCATGGCTGGAATACCCGTTGCCCGCGCCGCCGAAGTACGGGAGCCCTCCGGTGACGGTCAGCCCGCGCGGGTCGCCGGGTGCCAGACCGAGGTGGTCGATCGCGGTGGAGAACACGGCAATCGGGAAGCACGAATAGAAATCGAGCACCGCCATGTCCGCAATGCCTTTGCCCGCAGCGCCCAGCGCGGCGTCGAGCGCGGCCGCGGCCGCGGGGTATGCGCCCGGGTCGGCGCGATCGAGTATGTCGGGCTCCTCCGCCTGGGCGGCCCCGTGGATGAACACCCACTGCGACTCCGGAATGCCGGCCTCCCGCGCCGCGGCTGCCGACATGACCAGCAGGGCCGCACCCATGTTGACCTGGTCGCGCGCGACGACCTTCAGCGGGAAGGGATCGGCGATCATCCGGTTTCGGGGCGTGACAGCGGCGATATCCTCGGCCGAGAGCGGCTCGCTCGCGGCGCTGGAGAACGGGTTGGCAGCGGCCACCGCGCTGAAGGGTGCGAACAGCTCGCCCATCGCCGCGCGGTATGCCTCTCGGCTGAGGTCGAGTCGGGCCCGGCGGGCATTTTCGAGCAGGGCGTAGGCGATGGGGGCGGTGACGATGCCGTGGGCGATCCCCTCGCTGGTGAGGACCCGCATGGCGCCGCGGTCTTCCACTTCGCCCTCGTCATGCTCCGCCCAATCGCGTGTTTCGCCCAGGGCTACGAGGTGGCGCGTCGTGGAGATCGCTTCCGCCCCGAACACCATGCCGGCACCCACTTCGCCGCGCGCTATCCGGTCCGCCAACCCGACCAGCGCTGTGACGGGCGACTGGCCGCCGACCGCCTCCAGCACGGCGTGCCGGGGCGTGAGGCCAACGCGGCGCGCCACGGCGAGCGGGAACTTGTCCGGCTTCCCGAAGGGGGCGGGGGCCGCCCCCGAATCCGCGAACGTGCGGATCGCGCTGACGCTTTCGATCAGCGGCCGCAAGTCCCGCGCTGCGCCGGCATCGGCCAGGGCGCGCTCCGCAGCCCAGGCGGCGAGATCGGCGGCGGAGCGGGCGCGATAATCGGGATCGCCGATCCGCTCAACCACTTGCGCCACGCCGACGATGACGGGGGTGCGATCGACAGCGTCAGAGGACAATTCCTGGACCATGTCAGCCCTGGGCCATTATCCTGGCGGAACGATCCGGACGCCCGCCGCGAGCCGCTTGGGCAGCGGTTCGGCGGGGAGGGGGCAGTGTCATCGCGCGAGCATGCCTCGCTTCACGCGATGCGGGAAGCCCGATCACCGGTTGAACGTCTCGCCCGCCTCCGCCTTCCGCCGCAAGTAGTTGCTGACCGGAAGGCCATGCCTTTCAAGACCTTCGACCACGGTCTTGAGACCGATCGTGTCGGCCCAGAACATCGGGCCGCCGGTGTATAGCGGCCAGCCGTAACCGTTGATCCAGACCACATCGATGTCGCTGGCGCGCTGGGCCATCCCTTCTTCCAGGATCATCGCGCCCTCGTTCATCATCGGGTAGAGCAGCCGCTCGCGGATTTCCTCCTTGGACACCGCGCGCTGCGGCTTTCCTTCGCGGGCCGCGAATTCGGCGACGATCGCCTTCGTTTCTTCCGAAGGGGTGCGATTGCGCGCCTCGTCATAGTCGTAGAAACCCTTGCCGTTCTTCTGGCCGAAACGCCCCTTGGCGCACAGCGCCTCGCGGATCGTTTCCACCCGGCTCGGATCGCGATGCCAGCCGATGTCGATCCCGGCGAGATCGGCCATCTGGAACGGGCCCATCGGGAAGCCGAATTCGAGCAGGACGTCGTCCACGTCCCAATAATTCGCGCCTTCCAGGATCAGCGCGTTCGCCTGCTGCTGGCGCGGGCTCAACATGCGGTTGCCGATGAAGCCGTGGCATACGCCCGCGACCACGGCGACCTTGCCGATCGTCTTGGCCAGTTTCATGGCTGTCGCCAGCACATCGGCGCGGGTTTCCTTGCCGCGCACGATCTCCAGCAGTTTCATCACGTTGGCGGGCGAGAAGAAGTGCAGGCCGAGGACGTAGCCAGGCCGGCTGGTCGCCCGCGCGATCTCGTCAACGTCGAGGTAGCTGGTGTTGGTGGCGAGGATCGCGCCCTGCTTCGCCACTTCGTCGAGCTTGGCGAACACCTCCTTTTTCACGTCCATTGCTTCATACACCGCCTCGATGACGAGGTCGCAGTCGGCGAGGTCGGCGTAATCGAGCGTGGGAGTGAGGCGGCCCATCGCCTGTTCCACGCCATCGGCGGTCATGCGCCCGCGCTTTGCCGTGGCGTCGTAGTTCTTGCGGATCGTGCCGGTGCCGCGGTCGAGTGCGTCCTGCTGCATTTCGAGGATGGTTACCGGGATGC
This sequence comes from Tsuneonella aeria, assembly GCF_009827495.1. NCBI lineage: Bacteria > Pseudomonadati > Pseudomonadota > Alphaproteobacteria > Sphingomonadales > Erythrobacteraceae > Tsuneonella > Tsuneonella aeria. Next base: position 722,600 of record NZ_WTZA01000001.1, on the reverse strand, counting down.
CTGCGGTCAGGAAATTCATCGCGATGCCGCCGCCCATCGTGCCCGCGCCGATCACGCCGACCTTGCGAATGGGGAGGATCGGGGTGTCGGCGGGCACGTCGTCGATCTTGTTCGCCGCGCGTTCGGCGAAGAAATAGTGGCGCATGGCGGCCGACTGGGTGCCGCCCATGAGCTTCAGGAACAGGTCGCGTTCGCGCTTCACACCTTCGGCGTAAGACAGTTCGCCCGCCGCCTTGACCGCCTCGATGGCGGCGTTGGGCGCGTCGAAGCCGCGGATCTTGCGCGCCTGGGAAGCGCGGAACCGGTCGAAGATGTCGGGATCGCGCACGCCGTCCTGGTTCTTCGTGCCTTCCGAGGCCCGGGGCACGGGCTGGCCGATCTTCGCGCGCGCGAATGCGACCGCGTCCGCTTCCAGGCTGTCCTCGCCCACGATCGCGTCGATCAGTCCGATGCTTTCGGCCTTGCTTGCTGAAATCGGATCGCCGCCGACGACCAGGGGCAGCGCGGCTTCCGCGCCGACCAGGCGCGGCAGGCGCTGGGTGCCCGCGGCGCCGGGGATGAGGCCGAGCTTCACCTCCGGCAGGCCGATCTTCGCGCTGGGCACCGCGACGCGGTAATGGCACGCGAGGGCGACCTCGCACCCGCCGCCGAGCGCCGTGCCGTGTATGGCTGCGACCACCGGCTTGTCGCTCGCTTCCATCGCGTCCAGTGTTTCGAGCAGGCTGGGGCCCTGCGGCGCCTTGCCGAATTCGGTGATGTCGGCGCCTGCGAAGAACGTGCGCCCGTCGCACCGAACGACGATCGCCTTCACCGCGTCATCGGCGAGGCCCGCCTCGATCTCGCGCTTCAGGCCCGACCGCACGGCCTGGCCCAGCGCGTTGACCGGCGGGTTATTCGAAACGATGATCAGGACTTCGCCGTTGCGGCGGGCGGTGATGGGATCGGTCATCGGGGGTTCTCCTCAGGCGCGGCTGTCGGCAAGCGCGGAATAGATCAAGGTCTTGAGCTGGCGGCGGATGGGGTAGGCGCTGGAGGGATAGACCTGCGTCATGAACACCATCGTGATGCCTTCCACCGGATCGACGAAGAACGCGGTGGAATAGGCGCCGCCCCAGTAGAATTCGCCCTTGCTGGCGGGCATCAGGGTCTTGGCCGGGTCAATGACGCACGCAAAGCCCAGGCCGAAGCCCACGCCCGCGTTCTGGCTTTCGGAAAACAGGCTTTGCGAAAGCTGGGTCAGGTCCTGGCCGCCCGGCAGGTGGTTGGCCGTCATCAGGGCGAGCGTCTTGGGGCTGACGATGCGCGCGCCGTCCAAAGCGCCGCCGTTCACCAGCATCGCGGCGAAGCGATGGTAATCGGCCAGGGTCCCGATCAGTCCGCCGCCCCCGCTGTCGAACGTGCCGGGCTGGTTGAGCTTGCTGGTCGGCCCCGCGTCGATCAGCTTCGCGGGCTGGCCGGGCAGGTACTGATAGGCATCGACCAGCCGCTCCGCCTCACCCTCCGCCACGCCGAAGCGGGTGTCCGTCATGCCCAGCGGCGCGAAGATATGCTGCGCGAAGTAATCGCCCAGCCGCATCCCCGAAATGCGTTCCACCGCAATGCCGAGCACATCGGTCGCGACCGAGTAGTTCCACCGTTCGCCGGGCGAGAATTCCAGCGGCAGCTTGCTCAGCCGCGCAATATACTCCTCGCTGGAAAGGTGCGCGCGCGCGAAGTCGAAGTTGTTCTCCCGATAGACCGCGTCGAGGTTGGTGCGGTTCTGCAGGCCGTAGGTGAGGCCGGACATATGGGTCAGCAGGTCGACGAAGCGCATCGGCCCTGCCGCCTTGCCCGGGACGAACGGGCTCGACCCGCCGCCGCCGGCATAGACCCGCAGGTCCGCGAATTCGGGGAGCACTTTCGTCACCGGGTCTTCCAGCGCGACCTTGCACTGTTCGACCAGCTGCATGAACGCGATCGAGGTGATCGGCTTGGTCATGCTGGCGATGCGGAACAGGGCATCGTCACGCAGCGGGCCGCGGCCTTCGCCCATCGTCCCCATTCGCGCGGCGTACACCGGCTGGCCGTCACGCGCGACGAGCAGCTGCATCATCGGCAGGCGGCCGGCGTCGAGATAGGCATCGCGCAGGAACGGTTCGATCCGGCCGAGCCGTTCCGGATCGAAACCAAGGCTGGCCGGTACTGTCACGTCCGACATCGTGTATTTTTCCCTCCGCACAGGTCGCTTCGTGCCATTGTGGCCGCAGGCATACCCGCCTTTCTGACAAGGGCAAACCCTCTCCGCCGCACGAGGCCATACCACGCGTTGGAAAGGGCACTTGCACCCGCGCCGCGAATATTCCTACAACCAGGCCGAATAACAACAAGGCGACGGCAAGGGAAAGCGATGTCGGAAACCAATGTGGCGCAGGCGCTCGGCTGGACGCCGCCGCCGGGCTGGCCGGCGATGAGCCGCGACGCCATCCAGGCCCGCCTGACCGCGCCCGGCGAACGGTTCGAGATGGAGTTGGTGGACATCCGCGGCGTCCCCACGCGGACATGGAAGAATGCGCCCGAAAACCTCCGCGCGCTCATGACGCTCGCCCGAACGCACGGCACCCGCGAATTTGTGATCTACGAAAGCGAGCGCGTGACATACGCCGCGTTCCACCGCGCTGTTGCCCGGCTCGCGGTCGAACTGCAGGCGCGCGGCGCTGCCAGGGGCGACCGGGTGGCGCTGGCCATGCGCAACCTTCCGGAGTGGCCCGTGGCCTTCTTCGCCGCCGTTTCGATCGGCGCGATCTGCGTGCCCCTCAACGCCTGGTGGACCGGGGGCGAGCTGGCGTACGGCCTTGCCGATTCCGGAACCAGCGTGCTGATCTGCGATGCGGAACGCTGGGACCGCATCGCGCCCCACGTGGCCGATATTCCCACGCTGCGGCACGTCTTCGTCAGCCGGGGGGAGCCGGGAACCCTCGCGGGCGGGGCCGAACGTCTCGAAACGCTGATCGGTGCGCCGGCGACCTGGGCGGACCTGCCCGACGCGGACCTGCCGAACGTGCCCATCGCGGCCGACGACGACGCGACGATCTTCTACACCAGCGGCACCACCGGCAATCCGAAGGGCGCGCTGGGCACGCACCGCAACCTCGTGACGAACATCTTCTCCAGCGCGTGGAACGCGGTCGTAGCCGCGCTGCGAAGGGGCGAAGTGCCGCCGGACCCCGTGCCCAGGACGATGCTGACGGTGATACCGCTGTTCCACGTCACCGCGTGTTCCGCCGGGCTGATGGGCGCGGTCGCTGCGGGCCACACCCTCGTCTACATGCGCCGGTGGGATCCGGTGCAGGCGTTCCAGGTGATGGAGCGCGAGCGGGTGAACGTGACCGGCGGCGTGCCGACGATCGCGTGGCAGCTGCTGGAGCACCCTGCTCGCGCGCAGTACGATCTCTCCAGCCTGGAAGCCATCGCCTATGGCGGCGCACCAAGCGCGCCGGAGTTGGTCCGCAAAATCCGCGATGAATTCGGCGCCTTGCCCAGCAACGGCTGGGGCATGACTGAGACCATGGCGACAGTGACCGGTATCTCGGCCGAGGATTACCTCAACCGGCCGACCAGTTGCGGTCCCCCGGTGGCGGTGGCCGACCTCAGGATCATGAGCGAGGACGGCGCGCGCGAATTGCCGGCGGGCGAAGTGGGCGAGCTGTGGGCGCGCGGACCGATGGTGGTGAAGGGATACTGGAACAAGCCGGAAGCGACGGCGGAGACGTTCGTCGATGGCTGGGTCCGCACCGGCGACCTCGCGCGGCTGGACGCGGAAGGGTTCTGCTACATCGTCGACCGGGCCAAGGACATGATCCTGCGCGGCGGGGAGAACATCTATTCCTCCGAAGTGGAGAACGTCCTCTACGATCACCCGGCCGTCACCGACGCGGCGCTGGTGGGTATTCCCCACCATACGCTGGGCGAAGAACCGGCCGCGGTCGTGCACCTGGCGCCCGGCACCAGCGCCAGCGAAGCGGAGCTGCAGGCCTGGGTGGCGGAGCGGCTGGCCCGGTTCAAGGTACCTGTCCGCGTGCTGTTCACCGAAGACACCCTGCCGCGCAACGCCAACGGCAAGATCCTGAAGAAGGACCTGAAGGCGCTGTTCGAACGCGAGCCGGAAAGGCTTTAGCGGGCCGATGGGCGAGGGGATGAGGGCGGGGGAAACCGGCCGTTTCGAACGGCGGCGGCAGGATGTGATCCAGGCCGCGTCCGAACTCATCAACGAACTGGGGGTGAAAGGCACGACCTTTGCCGAGCTGGCGCAGCGCGTCGGCCTCAACGCCACCAGCATCACCTATTACTTCGACCGCAAGGACAAGCTCGTCACCGCGGTGTACGAGGCGACCCTCGACTGGATGGAGCACGCCGCCCGCACCGCGGCGGCACAGGCGGAGCCGGCCGACCGGCTGCGCGCATTCATCGCCGCGCACGTCGCGCTGCGCCGCCGCATCCGCGCGGGCGAACGCGGCCTCATCACCGCGCTCAGCGAAATCCGCACGCTCGAGGAAGGCGCCCAGCGCCCGCTGCTGGATCAGTATTCCCGCATCGTCGGCCACGTCCGCGCCTTCTTCGGCGACGAGCGCCACGGATTGCAGCGCGCGGTGGACACCGCGCGGGCACATATCCTGCTGGAAGCCATGTTCTGGTGGCCGGTCTGGTCGCTGCGCTATTCCACGCGCGATTTCGACCGGCTGGAAGAGCGGATATTCGACGTGCTTGCGCACGGTCTCGCCGGGACGGGGCAGGGGTGGGCGCCGCGTCCGCTCGACAACCGGGCGTGGCGAGGCGAACGCGATGGGGAAGGGGATACGGTCGATGCCTTCCTGCGCGCGGCGACGGTGATGATCAATCAGCGGGGGTATCGCGGCGCGTCGGTCAACCGCATCGCCGCCGCGCTCAACGTGACCAAGGGCAGCTTCTACCACCACCACAGCGCGAAGGACGATCTCGTCTTCGCCTGCTTCGAACGCAGTTATGACCGGCTGTCGGCGGTGCAGCTCGCGGCGTGCGAGGCGGGCGGCGACGGCTGGTCCCAGATCGCCAGCGCGCTGGCCGAACTGGTGGACCTGCAGTTCCACGATGCCATGCCATTGCTGCGGACGGCGGCGCTGCAGGCCTTGCCCAGTGACGAACGGGGCAGCGTGGTGGTGCGTTCGAACCGCCTGGCAAATCGCTTCGCCGGGATGCTGGCGGATGGCATAGCCGATGGATCCGTGCGGGCGGTCGATCCGCTCGTGGCCAGCCAGCTCATCATGCCGGCTCTCAATGCCGCGTACGAAGCGCGCGGCTGGGCGGCGCGCCAGCCCGATCCGGCGCTGGCGGTGAAGCTCTACGCATGGACGCTGTGCGCCGGCGTGTTCACCGATCCGCCCGAAGTGCGCTGAACCGGGATCGCTGACAGGAAGCGCCGGGCTCCGCTCTTGCGGAACCCGGCCCCTTTCTTCACGTCGCGCGGATCAGAAGTTCGTGCGCAACGTCACACCATAAGTCCGCGGTTCGGCCAGGAACTGCGAGAAGATCTGGCGGCCGCCCGGATACTGCGGGTCGGCGAACGCAGCCGTTGTCGAGACCGCGCCTTCCTGGAAAGGCGAATTGAACGCGACCTGGGCATAATCCTTGTTGAAGATGTTCTGGCCCCACAGTTCGATCGCCCAGCGATCGTCCGGCCCACGAAGCCCGACGCGGGCGTTGAAGGTGGCAAACCCGTCCTGTTCCTTCTGCGGGAACAGGTCGGAACCGGTGTTGTAGTCCCCGGTCATGCGCCCATCGATGTAGAACAGCGCCGACATGCCCGACGATCCTATAGCCGGGGTGAAGGCAACCGAGGCAGTCGTGGTGATTTCCGGGGCATTCGACAGGTTATCGCCTGGCAGCTTGCGCAGCGCCTGGTTGAGCGGCGCGCCGTCCTCCGTTCCGACGAGGTCATCGCGGTAGCTCGTGTCGGCATAAGTCAGGCCCATCGCTATCCGCAGGTCCCGGGCGGGCACGAACTGCGCTTCCAGCTCCACGCCTTGGGACAGGACGCCGTACGTCACGTCGTCCGGATTGCAGGCGCCGCTGGCCGCCGCGCCGGCGTTGTAGTTGGGCGCGCCGACGAACTTGCTCTGGTCGCGGTCGGCCCCGCCCAGGTCATTGGAACAGCCGTTGACGTTCTGCACGATGAACACGGTGCCGTCGAACGTGTTGAGCTGGAAGTTGCTGAACTCCTGCCGGAATGCGGCAATGCCGAAGGTGAACGGTCCAGTCGAATACTTGGCGCCGATCTCGTACGCATTCACGGTTTCGGGATCGAACTGCAGGCTGCCGACCAGCGCCTGCGCCCCGGCCGCGCTGTTGCCGCCGCCGAAAGCCGCGAAGGGCAGCACGGGCGACTTCAGGGCCGAGCGGTCGAAGTTGAACCCGCCCGCCTTATACCCGCGCGAATAGCTGCCGTAGACCAGCAGGTCGTCAACCGGCTTCCACGAGAGGATGGCCGTGCCGGTGAATTCGTCCTCCTTACGCTCGTCGGCAATGCTGACGCCGTTGAGCTCCGCGGTCGAGTTGCCCTGGCAGGTGAGCGAGATGAGACCCCCCGCCGTTGCTGCCAGAGGGGTGGTCAGGAAGGGCGTCAGAGCGGCCTGCTGGGCCGTGCACGCGACGTTGTCGTTGCCGAAGGTCGCGCTGAATTTCTTCTTCTCGTTGGTGTAGCGCAGGCCGAGCGTCAGATCGACCGTGTCGGTCACGTGGAAGATGTTGTGCGTGAACGCCGCGAAGCTCGTGCTGTCCTGGCGGTAGTTGTCCACAGTGCTGCCCCGGTCGCGCACCGAGTCCAGCCGATCGAACGCCCCGAGGAGTGCGGTGCCGACTGCCGCGCTGATGCCCGCACCGGCAAGCGCGCCCGACGGCAGCAGCGCGCGACCGGTCGCCGAGAGACAGCCTTGGCCGGTCGGTGAATAGAAGGCGGCCAGCGATCCGCCCGATACCGCGCGGCAGGTCGCGAAACGGCCGTAGTCCGCGCCGAAGCGCAGGTTGCTCCGCCCGCGGAACTTCTCGTCGGCGAAGAACCCGCCGACCAGCCAGTCGAGCCGATCGTTGAACGCCGTGCCGTTTAGGCGGATTTCCTGCGTGAACGTCTTGAACGCCCGGCGGTTGTTCCCGTCGGCGGCGTTGTAAAGAATGTCGACCGAGCTGTAATCGATATCGCCAGCCTGTTCGGCGTAATAATCCCGATAGGCGGTGATCGAGGTAAGCTGGATTCCGCCGAAGTCCCAGTCGACCTGGCCGGAGATGCCCCAATCCTCGGTCTTGCCGCCGTATGTCCGGCCCGGCGTGACCGACAGGACGCGTCGGTATCCGCTGTTGAATGCCGCCGGGTCCTGGCCCAGGTCGCGCATCACGTTGATGATGTTGTTGCCGTTGCCGAACGTGCCGACACCTGCATTCACGAGCGGCACGGGTTCGTTGAGGTTTCCGATGAACGGATTGACTGAACGATCGACATAGACCGCGCCGCAGCAGCTTTCGTCGCGGTTGGTGTAATCGCCGATGATGCGGATGTTGAGCGCATCGGTCGGTTCGAAGCGCAGCTGCCCGCGGATGAAATACCGGTCGCGGTCATTCACCCGGGTGTCGTTGGCCGGATCGCGGTAGAACCCGTCGCGCTGCACGAACACGCCGTCGACCCGCGCGGCGATAGTATCGCCGATCGGCACGTTCACGTTGCCCGCCAGCCGCAGATAATCGTAATTGCCGTACGTCGCCTCGGCCCCCGCGGAGAAGCCGGAGAACGAGGGCTGCTTCGAGATGATCGAGATGAGACCGGCGGACGAGTTACGGCCGCCCAGCGTGCCCTGGGGGCCGCGCAGAACCTCCACCCGGTCGATCTCGCCCAGTTCGTTGAGGCCGATGCCCGAACGCGAACGATAGACGCCGTCGATGAACACCACGACCGAGCTTTCGAGGCCGGGGTTGTCGCCCACCGTGCCGATGCCGCGGATGCGGGGCGAAGCGTTCGCTTCCGTGCCCGTGGAGGATACCAGCAGGGACGGCGCCACCTGGTTGAGCTGGCGGATGTCGTTCGCGCCGCTGTTCTGAAGCGTTTCGGCACTCACCGCCGAAATCGCGACGGGAACGTCGGCCAGCGCCTGCGCGCGCCCCTGCGCCGTCACCACGATGACATTGGGGTCCGCGGCGGCCTGCTCATCCTCCACGGGGGAAGGCGCAGTATCCTGGGCGAATGCCGAGGTCGGGGCGAGCACGCCGACCGTCAGTGCAAGGCAGGCGCACGACTGGCGCAGGGCAAATTTCATTGGTCTGTCTCCCACATTCAGGGCTTTTTTGAATCTCGCGCGAAGCGGATACCCGTTTATCGAAATTGAATTGCAAGCAAGGGGTGCTGTCAATCGGTTTTGGTTCAATTTCCTCCGTGTTTACGTCATTATCGAACGGGCTGCGCCCAATATGTCACGCAATGCGTACCCGGAATCCAGCAGGCGCGATTGCGCCAGGGCGTTGCGGCCAGCTGCGCAAGGCTGCGGTCAATATCCTGCAAGGGATGCGAACCGGCGGCGGCAATAGCTGGTGGACCCCCAGCTCGCCTCCAGCACACGCGCGCGCTTCAGGTAGAACCCGATGTCGTATTCGTCGGTCATGCCGATCCCGCCGTGAAGCTGCACGCCTTCGCGGCTCATCAGGTGGAGCACGCGGTTTGCCTCCGCCTTCGCAACCGTCGCCGCCCGGGCGACGCCGAAGCCGCTGTCCAGCGCCTCCAGCCCGCCTTCGACCGCGCTGCGCATCATCGCAAGGTCACCGAACAGGTCCGCCATGCGGTGCTGCAAGGCCTGGAAGCTGGCGAGCACCTGATTGAACTGGACGCGCTGCTTCAGATAATCGAGCGTTACGTCGAACACCTGTTGCGCCATGCCGAGCATTTCGGCCGCGGTGAGGATCCGCGCGCGGTCAAGCACCCGGTCGAGGAGATCGTCCCCGCCGCCGGCCAGCCGCTCGGCAGCCGCGCCGTCGAAAGTGACTTCGGCATGACTGCGCATGTCGGTGAGCTTCCGGGGCGAGAGGGTGACGCCTTCGCCCCGTTCGACGAGGTAGAGCCCGTCAGCCGCCGCCACGACGAACAGCGCAGCGCCGTCCGCCTCGTGCACGAAGGCCTTGGTACCGGTCAGCTTGCCGCCGTTGACCCGGGTTTCGATCCGGGATGAATCGTGGCGGGCGCCTTCGTCGACGGCGAGGGTGCCAACGATCTCTCCGCTGGCGAGGCGCGGGAGCCACTTCGCTTTCTGTTCGTCGCTGCCGCCCAGCACGATGGCGCTGGCGGCGATGGTGGTCGCGACGATCGGGCTGGCGGTCACGGACTTTCCGAGTTCTTCCACCACCAGGCCGGCGCTCATCCAGCCGAAATCGCTGCCGCCGTGTGCTTCGGGGATGACGATCCCGGCCCAGCCCATCTGCGCCATCGCGGACCAGGCATCGGGCGAATATCCCTCCGCCGGCTTTTCGGCCCGCACCTTGCGGAAGGCGGCGACGGGGCTTTCGTTCGCCGCCCATTCGCGCGCCATGTCACGCAGCATTTCCTGTTCTTCGTTGAGAATGGCCATGTTCCGCGCGCCCTTACTGGTGGTCGAGCATGCCAAGCACGCGCTTGGCGATGATGTTGTTCTGGATTTCGGTGGAGCCGCCGTAGATCGTCGTCGCCTTGCCGAAGAGCCAGGCGCGCACGCCGGAAAGCTCGCTGTCGGAAAAGCCGTCCCCCTCCCAGCCGAGGCCTTGCAGGCCCATGATCTCGATCAGCAACTCGGCGCGTTCCTGCCCGAGCTTGGTGCCGAGCTTCTTCAGGACGGAGCTGATCTCCGACACGCCGCCCTGCGCCTTCGATTCCTCCATCGCCCGCTTGGCAGTGAGCAGGAATGCTTGCCAGCGGATTTCGAAATCGGCGATCCGGTCGCGCATCACCGCGTCGACAAGGACGCCCTGGTCATCGGTCTCGAGATACTTCTTCGCGACATCGGAGAGAGCTGACCCCATCAGCCGCGCCATCGACCCGCCGCCCGACAGGTTCGTGCGTTCGTGCTGCAACAGCCGCTTGCCGATGGTCCAGCCCTGGCCTTCCTTACCGACCAGGTTTTCCTTGGGCACCTTCACGTCGGTGAAGAACGTTTCGCAGAACGGGCTCATCCCGCTGATCATCTGGATCGGGCGGACTTCCACCCCCGGGTCCTTCATGTCGATCAGCATGAACGATATGCCGTTATGCTTGTCGCTGCGGTCGGTGCGGACGATGGCGAAGCATTTGTCCGCCCACTGACCGCCGCTGGTCCAGGTCTTTTGTCCGTTGACCAGGTAATGATCGCCCTTGTCCTCCGCGAAGGTCTGCAGGTTGGCGAGATCGGACCCGGCATTGGGTTCGGAATAGCCCTGACACCAGCGGATTTCGCCGCGTGCGATGGGCGGGATGTGTTCGCGCTTCTGTTCCTCACTGCCATATTCCAGCAAGGTGGGGCCGAACATCATCACACCCATGCCGCCGATGGGGTTGTAGGCGCCGACCTTCGCCATCTCTTCATTCAGGATATGCGCCTGCTTGCGGGTGAGGCCGCCGCCGCCGTATTCCTTCGGCCAGGTCGGCACGCCCCAGCCGCGGCTGCCCATCGCCTCGCGCCAGGCCTTTTCCGCCGGGCTTTCGTTCGTCGGCCCTTCGACGCTGGCAAGAGCATTGTTGCTGCCTTTCAGCTCAGCCGGGAAATGTTCGGCCAGGAATGCGCGCACCTCCTCGCGAAAAGCGTCGTCAGCGCTTGCTTCTTTGGGTTCGGCCAGGGTCGCCATGTTCACTCTCCTCGTTGCCGTGCAGGGGCGCCGGAGGCCCGTGACGGATGACCTTCAGGCGCGCCGCTCACGCCTGAGGCGCGGGGCACGCGGTGCTTGCGCAGCGGGATACAACGGCAAAGCGCGGGCGCATTCCGCCGGGAACGGTGCAGGCCGTTTACAGGGTGCCAATGAATACCCGGCCCATCCGTGGCGGTGCTTCGAAACCAGTGCGGGGCGTCCGCAGCCATCGAGGTATCTCTCCCGCAGGCTGCGGTATCGCAGTCCTGTTGTCCGAACATACCGCGTTTTGGAAAACGGGCAAGCGGAGTCGCGCGGGACAGCGGGAGGAGGGCTCGGGGGGGGGCGGGCGCTGCCCCCGCTCTCAGGCCGCGACGACTTCCTGTTCGATCTTGCCGAAGATGGAATGACCCTGCTGGTCGCGCATCTCGATGGAGACCACGTCGCCCGGCTTCATGAACGGAGTAGTGGGCTGTCCGCCGTCGATCGTTTCGATCATCCGGATTTCCGCGATGCAGGAATATCCAGCCCCGCCGGCGCTCACCGGCTTGCCCGCTCCGCCATCCGCGCCCTTGTTGCTGACCGTGCCGGACCCGATGATCGATCCGGCGGCGAGGTTGCGCGTCTTGGCCGCGTGGGCGATCAGGTCGGCGAGGCTGAACGTCGCCTCCTGCGCGGCATTAGCGCGGCCAAACGCCTGGCCGTTGTAATCGACCATCAGCGGAAGGTTGATGACGCTGCCTGACCACGCCTCTCCGAGCTCGTCCGGCGTCACCGCTACCGGGCTGAAGGCGCTGGCAGGCTTGGACTGGAAGAACCCGAACCCCTTTTCCAGTTCGCCCGGGATCAGGCCGCGCAGGGAAACGTCGTTCACCAGCATCAGCAGCTTGATGTGATCCGCCGCGTCCTCCGGCGACACGCCCATCGGCACGTCGTCGACGATGGCGGCGATCTCGCCCTCCATGTCGCAGCCCCAGGCCTGGTCCTTGAGCGGGATGGGATCGCGCGGGGCGAGGAACCCGTCGCTGCCGCCCTGATACATCAGCGGATCGTGGTAGAAGCTTTCCGGCACTTTCGCGCCGCGCGCCTGGCGCACCAGCTCCACATGGTTGATGTAGGCCGAACCGTCCGCCCACTGGTAGGCGCGGGGAAGCGGGCTTGCCGCGTCGTGTTCGTGAAACCGGCCGCACGGGACGGTCCAGTGCTCCACATCGCGATAGAGCGCTTCGAGCTGCGGAGCGACCTGGCTCCAGTTGTCCAGCGCATACTGCATCGTCGGGGCGATATGCTCGGCGCTGGAATAGCGGGTGATGTCCTTGGACACGACGACGAGCTTGCCGTCGCGGCCGTGCTTGAGCGATGCGAGTTTCATAAAAGGCTCAGGCTCCTTGAGGGGTGTCCGGCTGATTGTCGGGGTGGGCGCGCTGGAATTCGGGGAGGGCGAGGCAGGCAGCCTCGATCCGTGTCATGTTGGGCATGCCGCTGAAGTCGAAGTCGAAGCGCCGCGCGTTGTACATCTGTGGAACGAGAACGACTTCGAACAGTCCGGGCCGCTCATGAAGCGTCTCTTTGACACCCAGTTGCGTGAGCCGCGTCTCCACCGGGACCAGCGTCTTCATCAGCCAGTGGCGGTACCAGGTGTCGATATCATCCTGCGAATGGCCGAGCTCGTTCTTGAGGTATTGCAGCACCGGCAGGTTGTTCACCGCGTGCAATTCCGTTGCGATCGCATAGGAAAGCTCCCGCACGGTGAAACGATCTTCCGCATCGCGAGGCAGCAGCGGTCGGTCCGGATACGCCTCGTCGAGCCATTCCAGGATCGCCATTGACTGCGCCCGGTCGCGCCCTCCCGCCTCCAGCATCGGTACCCCGGCAAACGGATTGCGCGCGCGGTACGCATCGCCGCGCTGCTCGGATTTCAGCAGGTTGACCGGTTCGATTTCGTAATCGAGGCCCTTGAGGTTGAGCGCGATCCGCAGCCGGTAGCTGGTGGAACTGCGGAAATAGGCGTGCAGCCGCATCAAAACGCCGGGATGCCCGTCAACGCGCGGCCCAGGATCAGCGCGTGGACGTCGTGCGTGCCTTCATAGGTGTTGACCGTCTCCAGGTTCACCATGTGACGGATCACCTGGTATTCGCCGCTGATCCCGTTGCCGCCGTGCATGTCCCGCGCTTTGCGAGCGATATCGAGCGCCTTGCCGACATTGTTGCGCTTGACGATGGAGATCATCTCGGGCGCGAATGCGTGATCGTCCATCAGCCGCCCGACGCGTAGGGAGGCCTGAAGGCCGAGCGCAATCTCGGTCATCATGTCGGCCAGCTTCAACTGGTAGAGCTGCTTTGAGGCGAGGGGCACGCCGAACTGCTGGCGATCGAGCCCGTATTGGCGAGCGGCGTGGAAGCAGAACTCGGCCGCGCCCATCGCGCCCCACGAAATCCCGTAGCGCGCGCGGTTGAGGCAGCCGAACGGGCCCTTGAGACCGCTGACTTCGGGGAGCAGCGCGTCGACGCCCAGCTTCACCTCGTCCATCAGGATCATGCCGGTCGTGCTTGCCCGCAGCGACAGCTTGTTCTCGATCTTCGGGGCCGAAAGACCGGCCATTCCCTTGTCCAGAACGAAGCCGCGGATCGCGCCGCCGTGCGCCTCGCTCTTGGCCCAGACCACGAACACGTCGGCGAAGGGGGCGTTGCTGATCCAGGTCTTTGCGCCGGAGAGCGAATAGCCGTCGCCGTCCTTTCTCGCGTACGTCCGCATCGCCCCGGGATCGGAACCGGCGTCCGGTTCGGTCAGGCCGAAGCAGCCGATCAGTTCTCCGCTGGCGAGGCCGGGCAGATACTTGCGCTTCTGTTCCTCCGACCCGTAGGCGAGGATCGGATACATCACGAGGCTCGACTGCACGCTTGCCATCGAGCGGTATCCGGAATCGACCCGCTCGATCTCGCGCGCGATCAGGCCATACGCGACGTAGCTCGCGCCCGCGCCGCCGTATTCCTCCGGGACCGTGGCGCCCAGAAGGCCGGCGCGGCCCATCAGGGGAAACAGTTCAGGTGCATCCGCTTCGTTGGCGAATGCTTCGATGACCCGGGGCTGCAATTCGGATCGTGCGAAAGCGCGGGCGGCGTCGCGAATCATTCGCTCGTCCTCGGTCAATTGCGCGTCGAGGCCGAACGGATCTTCCCAGTCGAAAGGTGTCATGCCTTGCGCTCTCGCAGGCCCGGGCGGGCGGCGCAAGGGGGCGCGCGTTACGCCTCGGCAAGTGCCTCGCGCATGGTCGCGATGATGCGATTTGGCGGGCACGGCTTGGCCAGCGCGAGGGCATCGGGAAAGCGGCGGCTGACCTCGTCCGGGCTTACTTCTCCGGAATGGAAGATGATCGGCACGTTTGCCGCTTGCAGCTTTTCGGCAAGGGGGAAGACCTCGCCATCTTCCAGTCGCACGTCCAGGATCGCGAGATCGGGCGTGCGGCGGTCTACCGCGTCGCAGGCCGACTGCGTGGTATCGTACGGGCCGGCAACTTCGTAGCCGGCTTCCTCGACCGTATGGCGCAGGTCCACTCCGATGATCATCTCATCTTCCGCGACAAGCACGCATTGGGCCATGGGGGTTCTCCGGTTGAGGGGGCCGGGCTTAAACTCCGCCGGTCCCCTCCGGTTCCCGGGGATAGGGATTAACGCCGGTCAGCTGGCGCCGAAGCGGGTCGCGAAGGCGGCTTCATCGCCGCTCGCCAGCAAGCGGGCCTGGCCCGTCCAGTCGTCGCGCCGGATGCGGCCCTGAAAACGGCCGAGCTGCGCATCGATCCGGTCGATGTCGGCATCGCTCCACCCGGCGATCTGATCGAAGCGGGTGATGCCAAGCGCGTTGAGGGTGCCGGCGAGCTTCGGACCCAGGCCCTTGATGCGGGTGAGATCGTCGGAATCGCCGACGCCTGGCCGGTCGCTCTCGGCCGCATCCTCTTCCGCGATTTCGCCCGCCCGCACGTCGGCCATGGCAGCGGCGGCGGCGACAGCGGCGCCTGCTCCTCCGATCGCCTCGGGCACATCGGGCGGCAGCGGAGCATTGACGAACGTGCCCGTCGCCGCCGGGGGCGCATCGATCAGGGCCTGGTTGCGCGCGGCCGGCGCGGCGCCTTCGTCCAGCGTGTCGCGCCGATCAATCGTCACCCGAGTTCGCCGGCTGGCCGCGATGATCCACCACAGCAGGATCAGCAGGACGGCCCCGGCGATGGCGAGCAGAAGCCAGTTTTCGGCAGCGAACGTGTTCATGGTCTTGGTTCCCCTTCCAGCGACGCAGCCGGCGGTGCGGCCACGTTATCGCCATGTTCGAGATTGCGGCGGAACAGCACCCGGTCCTCGGGCCCGAATCCGTAACGCCAGATCACCCAGCCGTATGTCAGCAGGATGAGCGGAATGCCGAACGCCAGCTCCGCCCATTCGGGCAAGCGCGTCGCCAGCCAGCCGACGACGATGGCAGGCGCGGCGGCGTAGACAAGCGCCCAGCGCCAGTTGTTTATCCGTTGCCTGAGCATTCGCCCCAGCATGATCGACTTGACGATCGAGGCCGTGCCCAAAGCCAGCACGAGCGCCAGCGCGGCGCCCGCGGCCTTGTATGTTTCGGGAAGGTCCAGCCGGTCCACCGCAATCATCGCCCCGATGGTCAGCACGGCCTGTAGCCCGATCGTGGCGACCGACACGATCAGGTTCCTGAACCGTGCGACATATATCAGTGCCGCTTCGGCCACCACCGCGGCGGCCGCCACCACCTCGGCCGCGAGGAGGAAGGCGAGCGCGCCGGTACCTCCCACGAAATTCGGGCCCACCAGGCCCATCACCGCTTCGCCGGGAATGCCCAGGGCCAGGGCGATTCCCGCTTGCGCGGCGGTGATCCAGAAGCCCACCTGGCACACCTGCCGCGCGATCGCGGCGAAGTTCTTTTCCTTGAGGTTGCGGGTGATGACCGGGCCCAGGATCGGTTCGAAACTGGTCTTCAGCTTCTGCGGCAGCGAGGCAACCTGCTGCGCCACGTAATATACGCCCACCGCAGCTGGCGCGGCGAACAGGCCCAGGATGAAGATGTCGAGCCGCCGCGTGCCCCATTCGATCGCGTCGGCACTGGCGAGCGGCAGTGCGCGCCAGGTGAACCGCGCCATGGCCCGGGGCCGAGGGCGCCACCCGCTCGGCAGGCCATATGTCCTGAAGAACGGCCACAGCGCCGTCAGCAACCCGGCATAGATCGACGCGAGATAGGCCATCGACAGGCCTGATCGCGGGATCACGAACCACAGCGCGCCGGCGAGGATCGAGATCGTCCATGGCTCCACCACCGCACGCGCCCGCACGGTGGTGCCGACATCGAACCGATAGGCCTGGGCGGCCAGCACGATCTCGGTCAGCGCATAGCCGGGGATGGCGAGCACGATCAGGCGGTCGAGAGCGGTATATTCGCCGCTGGGGAACATGGGCGCGGGCACCAGCCAGAAGAAGGCCACCGCCGCAAGCGAAGCCAGCGTCGCGATGAGGATCCCGTCGAAAACGAGGTTAGCGGGCCGTTCGTCGGGCGCTTCCGACAAACGCTGCGCCAGGCCGCGCTTTTCGCCCATCGAGCAGATCATGGCGGTCAGTTCCACCACGACGAGCGCGGATGCGAAGCGCCCCAGCGATTCTGCACCATAGAGCCGGCCCGCGATGAAAAGGAACGGCAGGCGCGCGGCGAGGCGTAGCAGGAAGCCGAAGAAATTGGTCCGGCCACCCTTGGCCAGCGCGGCGATGTCTTCCTGCGGATTACCCGGCTGCACAGCCGGCACGCTCATGCACCGACCTCGGTCGCGAGCGGGCGGGCGAGCAGTTCGGCAACGATGGTTTTCGCCGGCGCGCCCTGCAGCAGGCGATGAACGGCCGCCACGATGGGCATCGCGACACCGTGCCGCGCGGCGAGATCAGCAAGCACGGGCGCGGTGTGCGCACCTTCGGCAACCGTGCGTCGGTCGGCCATCAGTGCGGCCGGATCGGCCCCTTCGCCCAGCGCCTTGCCGAGGCTGAAGTTCCGGCTGGACGTGGAAGAGCAGGTGAGGACGAGATCGCCGAGGCCGCACAGGCCGGCCAGTGTATCGCGTTCGGCACCCAGCGCTTCCCCGAAGCGCAGCATTTCGGCATAGCCGCGCGCGATCAGGGCCGCGCGCGCGTTCTGGCCGAGGCCGAGGCCGTCGACGACTCCGCAGGCGATCGCCAGCACGTTTTTAACCGCACCGCCGATTTCCGCCCCGGCCACGTCCCCTGAATAATACGGGCGAAACGCGGCGCGCGCGATGACCGGGTGAAGCCGGTTCCACTGCTCCGTGCCGCCCCCGCATGCCAGCGTGACCGCAGTGGGCAGCCCGGCGGCGACTTCATGGGCGAAAGTTGGGCCGGAAAGCACGGCGATCCGCGACGTGGGCGCCGTGTCATGCGCCACTTCGTTCATCGGGCGCCCGGTGCCTGCCTCGATCCCCTTGGAACACAGGACGAGATCGCGCGGGTGCGAAGGCATGGCGCCGAGTACGACGGCCATATGCTGCGCGGGAGTCACCACCAGCAAGACGTCGAGCGCCGCCATCCGCGCCAGGTCGCCAGTCGCCTCGATCGTGGGCTGGAGCGCGGCTGAAGGAAGAAACACGCTGTTCCGGCGCGCGGTGTTCACCTCCTCGACGATCTCGGGCTCTCGCGCCCAGAGCAGTACATTGCGTCCGTCGGACGCAAGCATCTGGGCAAGCGCCGTGCCCCACGCCCCGGCGCCGAGCACGCCGACTGTCGGTTGTCCGCCGCTCATGCCTTGACCCCGGCGCCGCGCACGGGTTCCGCCTCCGGATCGAGCGGCCAGCGCGGACGTGCGGCGACGTCCAGCGGATCGGCCTGGGCCCCTATGGCGAGGCGCTCCTGCCCGGCCCAGGCGATCATCGCGGCGTTATCGGTGCACAAGGCCGGGGGCGGCGCGGAAAAGCGCATTCCATGTTTCGCCGCGAGCCCTTCAAGTGCGCTCCTGACCGCGGCGTTGGCCGCGACCCCGCCAGCAACCACCAGCGACGGCACCGGCGCCATCCGCCCCAGGGAATGGCCCAGGCGGTCGATCACGCATTCGATCGCCGCCTGCTGGAAGCTCGCTGCAATGTCGGCGGGCGGGTGCTGCCCCGTGGCGTGCGCGCGGAGCACGGCGCTCTTCAACCCGGCGAAGCTGAAATGCGCTTCGGCGCTACCCTTCAGGGGGCGGGGAAGGGGGACGGCCTGTGGATTACCGTCGCGCGCGAGCCGCTCCACCGCCGGGCCCCCGGGGAATCCAAGGCCGAGAATTTTGGCGGTCTTGTCGAACGCTTCCCCCAGGGCATCGTCGATTGTCGTGGCCAGGCGGCGATAACGGCCGACGCCGTCCACCCGCAGGATCTGGCAATGGCCGCCTGAAACCAGCAGCAGGGCGTAAGGGAATGCGAGGTCCGGATCGGCGAGCCGCGGCGAGAGCGCGTGCCCTTCCAGGTGGTTGATCGCCATCAGCGGCACGTCCGCCGCCATCGCCAACGCCTTTGCACTGACGAGGCCGACCATCACGCCGCCGATCAGGCCCGGCCCGGCGGTTGCGGCCACCGCGTCGAGATCGCCAAGCGATACGCCCGCTTCGCGCATGACCGCCTCGATCATCGGGGCGAGCCGTTCCGCGTGGGCGCGGGCGGCGATTTCCGGAACGACGCCGCCATAGGGTGCGTGCGCATCGTCCTGGCTGGCGATTGCCTGCGCCACGATCGTGCGGTCGTCTGCGACGATCGCGGCCGCGGTTTCGTCGCAGCTCGATTCAATGCCCAGTACGATGCCCATCCTTGCTTTCCCTTAGCCCTTTGGACGGCTACGGCAAGCGGACCCGATGTCTCAGCCACTCTCCGCCAGCCCTTCGACCGTCAAGCCCCTCCGCCTCGGGACCCGACGTTCGCCCCTCGCGATGGCGCAGGCGCACGAAGCGCGCGCGCGCCTGGCGAAGGCGTGGGGCTGGGACGAGAACCTGATCGAGCTCGTCCCCGTGCTGGCGAGCGGTGACAAGGTGCAGGACCGGCCACTTGCCGAGATCGGCGGAAAGGCCCTGTGGACGAAAGAGCTGGATGCGTGCCTTGCCGACGGACGCATCGACCTCGCGGTCCACTCGCTGAAGGATGTCGAAACGATCCGGCCGTCGGACATATACATAGGCGCCGTGCTCCCCCGGGCGGATGTGCGCGATGTCTTGCTTGGCGCGCCCAGCATCCGGGCGATTCCGGAAGGCGCACGGGTCGGCACCAGCGCGCCGCGCCGCGCCGCGCAAATGCTCCATCGGCGGCCGGACGTGTCCATCGTGCCGTTCCGCGGTAACGTGGCGACGCGGATGGCCAAGCTGGCGGCGGGGGAAGCTGACGTGACGCTGCTGGCCGCAGCGGGCCTGGAAAGGCTGGGCGAAAGCGGGGTGGGCACGCCGCTTGCTCTCGATGACTGGCTACCGGCGCCATCGCAGGGCGCTATCGCGATCGAGTGCCGGGCGGGTGACCGACAGGTCCGCGAATGGCTGGCGGCGATCGATCACGCGCCGAGCCGCGCCGAAGTGATGGCGGAGCGCGCACTGCTGGCCGGCCTTGGCGGCAGTTGCCATTCGCCTATCGCTGTCCTGACTCGCCACGTCGGCGATCACCTCGCCATTCGTTGCGCGATCTACAGTGCGGACGGGTTGGAGATGGTGGAAGCGACGGTAACCGCAGCGGTTGGGGACGATGAGGCGCCGCGGCGGCTTGCGGCAGACCTTCTCGCCCGCGCGAGCCCTGCGATCGGGGCGCTGTTCGCCGGCCCGGAATGAGCCGGCCACTGGTGATCCTGCGGCCCGAACCGGGCCTGTCGGAGACGGTGGCTGCGGCCCGGGCACTGGGCCTGCAGCCTGTGCCGGTGCCGCTGTTCGACATTGCGTCCGTTCCCTGGGCCGTCGCCCATCCGGACCGCTATGACGGGTTGCTGGTGGGAAGCGGCAACACCTTCCGCCACGGGGGCCCAGGCCTCGCGGCTCTGAAGCAACTGCCCACCCTCTGTGTGGGAGAGCGGACGGCGATGGCGGCGATGGATCACGGTTTCGCTGTGGAGATGACGGGCAATGGCGTCCTCCAGGGCGTGCTCGATGCGCTTGTGCCGCCGCGGCGGCTCCTGCGCATAGGTGGGGAGGAACGCGTGCCGGTCACCGCGCCATCAGGGATCGGGATCGATGATTGCATCGTGTACCGTGCGGTCCCGCGCCCTCTTTCGCCAGAAGGTGCCGCGGCCTTGACCGCAGGCGGGCTTGCCTTGTTGCACTCGGCAGCGGCCGCACGCCATTTTGCCGCGGAGTGCACGCGATTGGGAATCGTCCGCGCCAACGTCGAAATCGCAGCGCTGGGGCCCCGCATTGCCGACGCGGCGGGGCGGGGCTGGCGCGCGGCGCACACAGCCGATGTCGTGGCAGATGCCGCCTTGCTGGCCATCGCCGAACAGTTATGCCACTAGGGCGGCGGGGTTGCTGGCCGCACGGGCCGTGGGTCGAAGAACGGGACTGAATGGACGATTACACCTCCACGGGCCGCGCAGGTCCGTCGATCAAGCCGCTGCTGTTTGCCGTGCTTGCGGCGTTTCTGCTGGGCGCGGCGGTGACCGGATACCTCGCATGGAAAGGCGTGTTCGCGCCCCGCGCAGTGCCGATCGAGCCGGCCGACACGGCCACCACGGCCGCCGTTGTGCCCGCGCCTTCGCCAACGCCCAGCGTCAGCGAAACCGCGAGCGCCGCGGTGGAGCGGGTCGAAGAAGTGCAAGGCGGCATCGACCAGCGGCTCGCGGCGGCAGAGCAGCGGATCGCCCGCCTCGATCTCCAGGCGCAGGCCGCCGCGGGCAACGCGGCCCGGGCCGAAGGGCTTCTGATCGCGTTCGCGACCCGCCGCGCCCTCGATCGTGGCGAGCCGCTGGGCTATCTTGCCGACCAGCTTCGCCTTCGCTTCGGGGATGCGCAGCCCAATTCCGTGCGGACGGTCATCGCATTCTCGGAAAACCCCGTGACGCTGGATGTGCTGCTCGCGCGGCTGGACGGGCTCGAGCCGAACCTGCGGAACGTGTCGACGCAACCGCTCTTCACACGGCTTCAGAACGAAATCTCCAGCCTGTTCGTCATCCGGCGTGAAAGCGCGCCGTCGCCTCAGGCCGGCAAGCGCTTCGAACGCGCGCGCATGTTCCTCGAAAGCGGGCGCATCAGTCGCGCGATCGCGGAAGTGGAAAAATTGCCTGGTTCGGCAAGCGCCACCAACTGGATCGCCGATGCGCGTCGTTACGACCGGGCGCGCGAGGCGCTCGACCTGATCGAGACCGCTGCGGTGCAGGAACCGCGCCGGCTGCGCAACGGTGCGGGCCAGGCGGTGGAGCAGCTCAGCCCCGCTACGGCGGCCAGCCCGGAGCCCACCGTTCCCTGACGGGCGCGTCAGTCCTTCAGCAGCTCGGGCAAGGCGCCGGACACGCCGCGCGCTTCGTCCATGAACCAGCTCTTCAGCGGTGCCATCCGCTGGACGCCGGCCATGCCCAGGCGTCGCACGGCGCTCGCTGCCTTGCCGGGAACGCCGAACAGCCAGGTGAGGCCATCGGTCGCCAGCGCGACTGAGAACCCGTCGAGCGCGCGCCATTTCTCGTATCGCGCCAGCACTTGCGCATCGCCGGGGTCGAGGCCCAGGCGCATCCCTTCGGCGACAACCTCCACCAGTGCGCCCACGTCGCGTAGTCCGAGGTTGAGACCCTGTCCCGCGATCGGGTGGATACCGTGTGCGGCGTCGCCCACCAGGGCCAGGCGCCGGGCCACGGTGCGCGCCGTGTGCTGGAAGCTCAGCGGGTAGGACGAACGGGGACCGACCGCGACGATATCACCCAGGATGTCCCCCATCCGTTTCACGGCCTCGGCCAGGAATGCACGATCCGACAGCTTGAGATATCCGGCGGCATCGCGTTCGGCGACAGTCCAGACCAGCGCGCTTCGGTGATTTCCCTCCGCATCGTCCTGCATCGGCAGCAATGCGAACGGACCGGCGGGATAGAATATCTCCCACGCGGTGCCGTCGTGCGGCAGCGAATGGGTAAGCCAGCTTACGATCGCCCGGTGGCTGTAATTCCACTGGGCGAGGGGAAGGCCCGCTTCTTCGCGCGTCGGGGACCGGCGTCCCTCCGCGGCGACCATGAGGCTCCCTTGCAGGACGGTGCCGTCCGCCAGCGTGGCCGACACGCCGTGCTCGCCCCGCACGCGCCCGGTCACTTCGGCGCGGGGATGGAAGGCGATCGCCGGCACTTTTTCCGCAGCCTCGAACAGCGCCAGGCGCAGGCGGCGGTTCTCGAACATTCGGCCGAGCGAACCTTCGTGCGGCTCCGCCACGAAATCGATCCGGCCGGGCTTGAGCTGGTCGCTCACCGCAATGCGCGCGATCGGGCAGGCGAAGGGTTCCAGCAACGGCGCGAGCCCGATGTTGGTGAATAGGTTCCAGCTTGCGGTGGAGATGGCGCTGGCCCGGCCGTCGAACCCTTCGGCGGTCAATTCTGCCGGGTCGGCACGATCGACCACATGGCTGGTGATGCCTTTCCTCGCCGCGGCAAGGGCCAGCGTCATGCCGACCAGTCCGCCGCCGAGGATCACGAGGTCGCGCTTGTCGTTCATGCCTGTGAGCCCTAGAGCGCCACGCACGATGCACGCAAGGACATTGCCCCTGCTGACGGCGATCTGCGCGCTGTTCCTCGTTCTGCTGCCGGGCCTGGCGCTGGCCCAGGTCGGCGTCGAACCGCGGCAAAATCACATCGCCGCGCGCCTTGTGGCCGAAGGGCCGGCCGAACCGGGAGAGACGCTGACGATCGCCATCGCCTTCGACCCCGAGCCAGGCTGGCACGGATACTGGTCCAATCCTGGCGACGCTGGCTACGGAATGGAACTCGACTGGGAGCTTCCCGCGGGGTGGCGTGCAGGGGAACCGCAATACCCCGTACCGCAGAAGCTCGTGATCGGCGGGCTGATGAACCATATTTACGAAGGGCCGTACTCCGTGCTGGTGGACCTGGTCGCGCCTGCAGGGAGTGCGGAGGCGGCGAACCGCATCGCGCTCGACGCGCGCTGGCTGGCCTGCACCGATACGATCTGCGTGCCCGAACAGGCGCGGCTTGCGCTCGACCTGTCGCAGGCGTCACCGGAACGCGCCGCGTTCGACCAGTGGCGCGCGGCAATTCCTGCGCTGCTGGACCAGCCGGCCCGTTACGCCATCGAGGGCGGATACCTTCGCCTTGCCGTCCCTCTTCCCCGCACGATGCCTGTCACGGGGCCGCACGTTTTCATCGGCCCCCGCGACCTCGTCGATTACGCTGCGCCCCAGGCATTCGCGCGGAAGGGCGACCTGCTGATTGCGCGCATTCCACTGGCGGCCACTGTCGCGTCCCCCGATTCCATCGAGGGCATACTGGCGCTTGATGATGGCGACGGCATCCGCTTCCGTGGGGAGCCTGGCGCGGTTCCGGCCGACGGCACGCCGATTGTGAGCGCGGCCTCTGAAACGGGCCCGCTGTGGCTGCTTGCGATCGGCGCCCTTGCCGGCGGTCTGCTGCTCAACATCATGCCCTGCGTGTTTCCGATACTGAGTCTGAAGGCGCTGAGCCTGGCGCGCGCCGGGGAAAGCGATGGAAAGGCGCGCATCGAAGGGCTGGCCTATACTGGCGGCGTCATGCTGGCGACGATCGCACTGGGTGCGGTCATGCTGGCTCTCCGCGCCGGGGGAGAGGCGGTGGGCTGGGCGTTCCAGTTGCAGGAGCCGGCGGTTGTCGTGGCGCTGCTGGTGCTGGCGGGCGCGATTACCGCCAACTTCGCTGGCCTGTTTCATCTGCCGTCCCTGTCGATCGACCGGGGGGGCGAGCCGGCCGGGGCATTCGCCACCGGGCTGCTGGCCGCTTT
This sequence comes from Tsuneonella aeria, assembly GCF_009827495.1. Lineage (NCBI taxonomy): Bacteria > Pseudomonadati > Pseudomonadota > Alphaproteobacteria > Sphingomonadales > Erythrobacteraceae > Tsuneonella > Tsuneonella aeria. The sequence continues at coordinate 698,806 of NZ_WTZA01000001.1, read as the reverse complement.
CGTCGCGACGCCGTGCACGGGGCCGTTCATGGCCGCCGCGATGGGCGCCGCGCTCCTGCTGCCGCCGGTTGAGGCGCTCCTCCTGTTCACGGCCCTGGGCCTTGGCCTGGCGCTCCCGTTCCTGGCGCTCGGCTTCGTTCCGCGCCTCAGGAGGATGCTGCCGCGCCCCGGACCGTGGATGGAGCGGTTCCGGCGCATCATGGCGATCCCGATGGGCCTCACCACGCTGGCGCTGGTCTGGCTGTGCTGGCGGCTCGGGGGTCCGTGGTTCGCGCTCGGCGCCCTGCTCCTTGCCGCCCTTGCCGTGGGAGTGATCGTGTGGGCCATGCGGGAACGCGCGCGCGACCGCCGCCATGCCTACATCCTGGTCCTGGGCGCGAGCATTCTCGCGGTGTGTTCCGCGCAGTTCCTGCCCCGCCTCTTCGAACAGCCTTCGCGGCAGGCCGATACCGGCATGCTGAGCGCGCAACCGTTCACCGAGGATCGCCTCGCCCAGGCACGCGCGTCCGGCAGGCCGGTCTTCGTGTGGTTCACCGCGGACTGGTGCCTGACATGCAAGGTCAACGAGCAGGTGGCGATCGAGCGGGAGCCGACGCGGGCGGCATTCGAGCGGGCGGGCGTCGTCGCGCTGGTGGGTGACTGGACGCGTCGCGATCCGGCGATCACTCGCTTCCTGGCGGATCGCGGCGTTGCGGGGATTCCGCTTTACCTGTGGTACGCGCCCGGTGCCGAGGCGGAGGTCCTCCCGCAGGTTCTTTCGCCGGACAGCCTGGTCACATTGGCGGCGGATGTTCCTGAGCCCCCCGGTTCCTGACCGGCGTCGCGATGCGGCGGCAGGCTTCGATCAACGCGCCAGGGCGCGGACTGCCCTGGAGCACCAGAGTGCCGGCGCCGGGAATGGTCAGTTCCAGCCTGCGCGCCCCGGTCAGCGCGTCGAGGCGCGGATCGATTGCCTGATAGCGGCCGCGCCACAACCAGCCGCGCCCGCTGTCGGCGGCGTCGATCTTCAGGCGCACCACGTGACCGTTGCCGACCAGCGCCATCATGCCTTGCGCGCGGGGATCGGTCTGCGCGTAGCGGGTCACTTCCACGAAGACATTTTCGCCGCTGCCCGTGCAGGCGATGGAAAGCAACGGCCGGTGACCGGGCTGCCCGAAGACGATGCGCCCCGGTTCGCGGCTGTCAGCCCAGACGGCATCGTCCGTCGCAGGGGACGTCATTTCGACGCGCGGCCCCCGGGCCTGCTGGGCCATGTCGATGCGCTGCACGTACCCGTCGCTCGCCGGTGGACGGCATGCGGCAACGGCGACGACCAGCATCGCGACGGGCAGAATCGCGGCAGGGAGGATCGCGGGGGACGGGCGGGGCAGCACGCGCACGCTATGGCAGCGACACCGTGGCTGGTAAACGCACCGTTAGGAGCAAGGGCCTTCGAAGCTGTCTAAAACCCGTGACGCGGCGCAAGGATCAGGGCTTGCCGCCCATGCGCTTGTAACGCGTCTTGCCAAAGCGGTCCTTGCGCGTGCCGGGCTTGCCTTCGTTGCTGCGGCCCACAAGCGGTGCCTTGTGCTCGCCCGCGGGCAGGCCGAGCTCGTCGTTTTCCAGTCGCCTGATCTCGTCTCGCAGGCGCCCGGCTTCCTCGAACTCCAGGTCCGCGGCGGCGGTGCGCATCCGCTTTTCCAGGTCCTGGATATACGCGCGCAGATTGTGGCCGACGAGGTTGTTCCGTTCCGGATCGCCGATGTCGACCGTGACGCTGTCCTGCGCGGCAGTATGTGCCACGATGTCCTGAATTCCCCGGATGATCGTGGTGGGAGTGATCCCGTGTTCCGCGTTGTAGGCTTCCTGCCGGGTGCGGCGGCGCTCCGTTTCTGCGATCGCGCGTTCCATGCTGCCGGTGACGCGGTCGGCGTAGAGGATGACCTTGCTCTCCACGTTGCGCGCCGCGCGCCCGATCGTCTGGATGAGGCTGGTTTCCGACCGCAGGAACCCTTCCTTGTCGGCGTCAAGGATACAGACGAGGCCGCATTCGGGAATGTCGAGCCCTTCGCGCAGCAGGTTGATACCGATAAGGACATCGTACACCCCCAGGCGCAGGTCGCGGATTAACTCGATGCGTTCCAGCGTCTCGACGTCGGAGTGCATGTAACGCACGCGTACGCCCTGCTCGTGCATGAACTCCGTCAGGTCTTCCGCCATCCGCTTGGTCAGGGTGGTGACGAGCGTTCGATAACCCTTTTTCGCCGTCGCCTTGCATTCGGCGATGCAGTCCTGCACCTGGTCCTCCACCGGGCGGATCTCCACCGGCGGGTCGATTAGGCCGGTGGGCCGGATGACCTGTTCTGCGAACACGCCGCCCGTCTGTTCCATTTCCCAGCTTCCGGGCGTTGCGCTGACGGCGAATGTCTGTGGGCGCATCGCGTCCCATTCGTTGAAGCGCAAGGGGCGGTTGTCGATGCAGCTCGGCAGGCGGAACCCGTACTCAGCCAAGGTCATCTTGCGGCGGTGGTCGCCTTTCGCCATCGCGCCGATCTGCGGCACCGTCTGGTGGCTTTCGTCGACGAACAGCAGTGCGTTGTCGGGCAGGTATTCGAACAATGTCGGCGGCGGCTCACCCGGCAGGCGGCCGGTCAGGAAGCGGCTGTAGTTTTCGATGCCGGCGCAGCTACCCGTTGCGGCAATCATCTCGAGGTCGAAATTGGTGCGCTGTTCCAGCCGCTGAGCTTCGAGGAGGCGCCCTTCCGCGTGCAGTTCCTTCAGCCGTTCCTCAAGCTCGAACTTGATGGCCTGGCTTGCCTGCTTCATCGTAGGGCCGGGCGTGACATAGTGGCTGTTGGCATAGACCCGCACCGAGCTGAGGCTGGCGCCCTTTGCCCCCGTCAGTGGGTCGAATTCGGAAATCTCCTCGATCTCGTCGCCGAAGAAGCTGACCCGCCAGGCCATGTCCTCGTAATGGCTGGGGAAGATTTCCAGGCTGTCGCCGCGCACGCGGAAGTTGCCGCGCTGGAACGCCGCATCGTTGCGCTTGTACTGGAGCGCCACGAGCTTGCGGATGATCTCGCGCTGGTCGACTGATACGCCCTTCTTGAGGTCGAAGATCATGGCCGAGTACGTCTCGACCGAACCGATGCCGTAGAGGCAGCTGACCGAGGCGACGATAATCACGTCGTCGCGTTCGAGAAGCGCCCGGGTTGCCGAGTGACGCATCCGGTCGATCGCCTCGTTCACCGAGCTTTCCTTCTCGATGTAGGTGTCGCTGCGCGGCACGTAGGCTTCCGGCTGGTAGTAGTCGTAGTAGCTGACGAAATACTCGACCGCGTTGTTGGGGAAGAAGCTCTTGAACTCGCCATAGAGCTGCGCGGCAAGGATCTTGTTCGGCGCCAGGACGAGGGCGGGACGCTGGAGCTCCTCGATCACCTTAGCCATGGTGAAGGTCTTGCCGCTTCCGGTCACGCCAAGCAGGACCTGCGTCTGTTCCCCATCGCGTGCCGAGGCGACGAGCTCGCCGATCGCCGTTGGCTGGTCGCCGCTGGGCTCGTAATCCGAGACGAGCTCGAACCGCCGACCGCCCATGGACTTCTCGGGCCGGGCGGGCTTGTGGGGGACGAAGTTGCCGGAGGTATCGGGCTCTTCAAGCCCGCGGCGGATCACCAGTTCGCTCATGCACCGTGATATGGGGGTCCGCTTGGCGGCGGGCAACTGCCGAAGTATAGCACGGCTTCGGACTGGAAACGAAGGAGGCGGGCAGCGCGTTACGAGAACATGACATATGCCAATACCATCGCTCGGCACATTCCTGCCGGCCTGCGCGACCGCGTCGCGCTCGCCAGCCAGCCTGCGCCAGAGGGTGTCACGGGTCCGCGCCTGCGCCTGATGCTTGGCGAGCTCGATTATCTCGTCGAACCGTTACGGCGCCCGCTCCGCAAGCGTGAACCTCGCGCAGCGGCCGCCACCAGCCGCACCGTCATGCTGCTTCCCGGGTTCGCCACGCACCCCGTGCGGATGCGGCATCTCGCGCGCGGACTTCGCGCGGCGGGCCACCGCGTGTCGAACTGGGGCATGGGCTTCAACTGGGGCGCCGATGCAGACCGGTTCGACCGGGCCGAAGCGCGCCTGGCCTACCTGGCGGACCGGTATGGGGAGCCGGTGACCCTGGTGGGATGGAGCCTGGGCGGACTATTCGCACGCGAGATCGCCAAGCGCCGCCCGGAAGCGGTGGCGAAAGTCGTCACCATGGGTTCGCCGTTCTCCCACTCACCGCGCGCGAACAATGTGTGGCGCGCTTACCAGTTCATCGCCGGGCACCCGGTCGAAAGCCCGCCGGTTGACGTGGACCTCGCCGCCAAGCCGCCGGTCGAGACGGTGGCTATGTGGAGCCCGCGAGACGGGATCGTCCACCCGCGCGCGGCCTGCGGCAAGGCCGGCGAACGCGACCGGGCCGTGGCCCTTCGGTGCACACACATGGGGTTCGCCTACGATCCACAGGTGATCGCTGCCGTCCTGCGCGAGCTTTCTTGATCTTTCGCGGTAATTTTGCAGTGCATTTGCGGGGCGCCGGATTACGGTGCGCACAAGTCTTGCCAGCAGGGGGCCGATGAACGGCGCGACCGATCCGTTTGACGAAATGCGCGATCCGGCCGGCGCCGTGAGGCCGGCTTACGCCGGCTACAGCACATGGTACGACGAGCAGGACCCGAATTGGCTGCGGCGCAAGAATGCCGAGGCCGAGGGCGTTTTCCGCCGCACCGGCATAACCTTCAACGTGTATGGCGAGGATGCGGCGGAGGAACGCCTTATCCCGTTCGACATGATCCCGCGGATCGTGTCGGCGGCCGAGTGGCGCAGGCTGAGCAAGGGTATCGAACAGCGCGTGCGTGCGCTCAACGCGTTCATCCACGACCTTTATCACCGGCAGGAAATCATCCGGAGCGGCCGCGTGCCGGAGCGGCTGTTCCGCGATAATGCCGCCTGGCTTCCCGACATGGTGGGATTCACGCCGCCCGGGGGGGTTTACACCCATGTCGTGGGCATCGACCTGGTGCGGACGGGCCCGAACGACTTTTTCGTGCTGGAGGATAACGCGCGCACGCCAAGCGGCGTGTCCTACATGCTCGAAAATCGCGAAACGATGATGGCCATGTTCCCGGAATTATTCACCCGGGTGCAGGTGGAAGCGGTGAGCGATTATCCCATGCGGCTGGCGCGAAGCCTGGCCGCCTGCGCGCCCGCCATGACAAGCGGCAAGCCCGTCGTCGCCGTCCTGACGCCCGGCATCTACAACAGCGCATATTACGAGCATGCTTTCCTCGCCGACCAGATGGGTGCGGAACTGGTCGAGGGCATCGACCTGCGTCTGGTCGACGGGCGGATCGCAATGCGGACGACGGGGGGATATCAGCCGATTGACGTGCTCTATCGCCGGGTTGACGACGAATACCTCGATCCGCTGACCTTCAATCCCGAAAGCGTTCTGGGGGTGCCGGGGATCATGGATGTGTACCGCGCAGGCGGCATCACGATCGCCAACGCGCCCGGCACCGGCATCGCGGATGACAAGGCGGTCTATTCCTTCATGCCGGAAATCGTCGAGTTCTACACCGGGGAAAAGCCGCTCCTGCCCAATGTGGAAACCTTCCGCTGTGTCGATCCGGACAGCCTGAAATACGTGCTCGACAACCTGGCCGAGCTGGTCGTGAAGGAAGTGCACGGTTCGGGCGGATACGGCATGCTGGTGGGCCCTGCCGCCAGCCGCCGCGAGTTGGCGGAATTCCGCCGCAAGCTTGCTGCCCGGCCGGAGAATTACATCGCGCAGCCGACACTGGCGCTGAGCACGTGCCCGGTGTTCGCGCGCAAGGGCCTGGCACCCCGGCACGTCGACTTGCGCCCTTATGTCCTCGTTTCGCCCGACCGGATCGACATCACGCCCGGCGGCCTCACCCGGGTGGCGCTGAAGAAGGGCAGTCTGGTGGTCAATTCATCGCAAGGAGGCGGCACCAAGGATACCTGGGTGCTGAAGGACTGACATGCTGGCCCGCACCGCCAACGGGTTGTTCTGGATGTTCCGTTACCTCGAACGGGCGGAGAACACCGCGCGCCTGCTCGACGCCGGGATGCGCATGGCGCTGACCCGCGATCTGGTGACAGCCGAGGAGGAATGGCGATCGGTCATCCATGCCGCCGGCCAGGGCGCGGCATACAGGGCCAAGCACGGTACCTACACCGGCATCCAGGTCTGGAATCACATCCTGCGCGACAGGGACAATCCCGGCAGCGTGCTGGCGATGATGCGGCAGGTCCGCACGAATGCACGCGGTGTACGCAATGCCATCAGCGGAGAACTGTGGGCCGTCGTCAACGAAAGCTGGATGGCGCTGGATGACAAGCTGTCGCGCCCCATTGGCCAGGGCAGCGTGGGCGAGGTCGTCGGCATGATCCGGCGCGCGGGGACTTTGGCTCACGGCGCGATGGTCAATTCGATGCTACGGGATGCCGGCTACAACTTTGCGCGCGCCGGGACATTCGTCGAGCGGGCGGACAATACCGCCCGCATCCTCGACATGAAGTATTACCTGCTGCTCCCGTCGCTCAGTTACGTGGGATCCAGCCTCGATTCCGGGCAGTGGGATCAGGTGCTGCGGTCCGTCGCCGGGGACCGCGCCTATCGCTGGCTCAACGCCGGGCAAACGGACCCGCGCGGAATCGTGGAATTTCTCGTGATGGACCAGCGCTTCCCCCGCAGCTTGTCGCACAGTCATCACCAGCTGGGCGCAAACCTCGCGGCGTTGGAGCGCATTCACGACGCGGAACTGCCCAGCGGCGCACTGATCCGCGCGTCATGCGACAGCCTGGTCGATCTCTCGATCGAGAAAGTGTTCGAAGACGGGCTCCACCAGTACATCCAGGGGTTCCTGGGGCGGAACCAGGCCATCGCTAACGCCATCGTGCAAGATTACCGGTTCATGGGCTGAAGAGGGACCGACATGCGCCTCGCCGTCCGCCATACCACGCGCTACACATTCAAGCAGCCGGTGGTGCACGCCCTGCAGCGGCTGCGCCTGACGCCCAAGGAAACGCAGGGCCAGTCGATCGTCGAATGGGCGATGACCTATCGCAACGGGCAGATGGAGCTCGCCTACGACGACCAGCACCACAACCATGTCTCGCTCATCTCTGTCGAACCGGGTGTAACCGAGGTGGAAGTAACCTGTGAAGGGGTGGTGGAAACCAGCGATCATGCCGGGGTGATCGGGCGCCATGCCGGCCACCTGCCCCTGTGGAGCTTCGTCACCCAGACCGACCTGACGCGACCCGGCCCCCGTCTGCGGCACCTGATCCGGGGGTTGGACGTGACTGACCAGAACCGCCTGGAGTATCTACATTCCCTGTCCGCGGCGATCCGCGATCAGGTGAGGTACGGCAAGGGCACGACCGGGGTCGGCACAACCGCCGAACAGTCGGTCGAAGCCGGTTGGGGGGTGTGCCAGGACCACGCGCACATCTTCATCGGTGCTGCTCGGCTGAAAAATATTCCGGCACGCTACGTCTCCGGATACCTGCTGATGGACGACAGGGTCGACCAGGAAGCGACCCACGCCTGGGCCGAAGCATTTGTCGATGGTCTCGGCTGGGTCGGCTTCGACGTGTCGAACGGCATCAGCCCCGATCCCCGCTACATCCGCCTGGCGACGGGCCGGGACTATCGTGAGGCCGCGCCCGTGACCGGCATTACCCTGGGCAGCGCGACCGACCACCTGCACGTCGATGTCGCGGTGGCGCAGCAGAAGGCGGAGCAATGAAGCTGAACGCAAGGAGCCTGGCGAAACGATGACCTATTGCGTGGGAATGGTGCTCGACAAGGGGCTCGTCCTGATGAGCGACACCCGGACCAATTCGGGCGTCGACAACATCTCCGTCTTTCGCAAGATGATGAGCTGGAGCGTGCCCGGGGAACGGATCGTGACGGTGATGACGGCCGGCAATCTGGCGACGACCCAGGCCGTGATCAGCCAACTCGAGGAACGGACCAAGGCCCCTGGCGACCGGCGCAACAGCGTGTTCGAAGCGCCCACGATGTTCCAGATCGCGACCGAAATCGGCCGGCTGCTCCACGAAACAATCGCCGAACGGCAGGCGGTAAACGGTGCGGCGGGGAAGGGGCGCTTCACCGCGTCGATGATCGTGGCCGGCCAGATGAAGGGCATGGAGCCGCGGCTGTTCCTGATCTATCCCGAAGGCAACTTCATCGAGGCGAGCTGGGACACGCCGTTCTTCCAGATTGGCGAAACCAAATACGGCAGGCCGATCCTCATCCGGGCCTACGATCGCTCGATGAGTTTCGAAGACGCGGTGAAGCTGCTGCTGGTCAGTTTCGATTCCACCCTCAAAGCGAACCTGTCGGTCGGGCTTCCGCTAGACCTGATGGTCATCGAGCGTGACGCCTTCGTGGCCACGCACGAGCGGCGGATCACGCACGAGGACACGTACTACCAGGCGGTCTCGCTCGGATGGGGAGAGGCGCTGAAGAACGCCTTCACCGAACTGCCGGATTATTCGTTCTACGCCGGGGACAAGAACGGCTGACCGGCGCGCGCCCCCGGCCGATGGGTCCGTTTCGGATGGATCGTACGCCGACGACCGGACGGCGACCACGCATTAGCACTTAGCGGCAATCGGTCCATTTTCGTAGCCGATTGGTTTTACGCGCTTTTCCGCACCGGCCATCGTGCCGACATGAAACTGAAACAACTCGTCCACTACGTCGAACCCGACACGCGCCTGCGCGCCGAACTTGCGCGCGCGACCTTCGAACTTGGCCATCACGCCGAGGTCTATGCCGATCTTGCGGAACTTGCCGATCACCGGGCCACCCGCGGAATCGCCGTGATACGTGACCGTGCCGAATGGGGCGGTGTCGAGGGCATTCTGGATACTCTGTCGGCGGCGTGCATCTGGCTGCCGCTCGTGGCGATGGACAGCGATCCGGACGCCGGCCAGGTTGTTCGCGCGGTGAAGGCCGGCGCGATCGACTACCTTGCGCTGCCGCTCGACCGGCGACGGCTGGGCACGCTGCTTTCCGATATCGACGAGGAGGCGCGCGCGCATGCGGAGGCGCGGCGCAGGGTGATCGACGCCCGTACGCGGATCGGGACGCTCACCCCGCGGGAGCGTGAGGTCCTCGACTGGCTATCCCTTGGCAGCAGCAACAAGGCGATAGCCCGCGAGCTCGCCATCAGCCCGCGCACGGTGGAGATTCACCGCGCGAACATGATGACCAAGCTTGGCGCGGTCCATGCCGCCGAGGCGGTGCGGTTGCGGATCGAGGCGCAGCTCGAAGCGCCGTCGGTTCTTGCGGGTTAGCGGCAGAACCCGCCGCTTCGCCCCGCCTCCAGATGAAGGTGATCCCGGTGCGCCGCGTTATAATCCGGACCGAGTATGGTGCCGAAGCGCTTGCATGCACTTGCGTGGACAAGGCGCAGGAATTCCCGGCGCGCCGGATCGGCCCCGTTCCAGTCCTCCGTCACGCTGATGCGACGGCCATCGGCCAGCACGAACGAGGCGACATCGATCGCCTGGGCCGTGGCGTGCGCCGACCGGCGCGAGCTGCCGGCGACGTCTCGGCAGGAATAGCTGCCGAACGTCTCGATCCGCGATAGCGGACTGCCCAGGGTATGGCGCGCGGCGCGGTCGACGCCGAACCGGGCCCAGGCCGCCATCGTCTCCGCCAGGGGGCAGGTGACCGGACCCATGCCAGTCACCGCGAACTGTGCGGTGTCTCCCTGAAGGGCGGCGAGGTTTACGGTGCCGATGGTTGAACAGCCCGCGCCGAAATAACGATCAGGCGCGGGCGAGAAACGCGCGCCCGTTTCGCCGAGCCCGGTCATGCATTGCCGGGCCTCCGACGCAACGGCGGCCGGTCGGGGAGCCGAGACCGGCGGGCGGGCGGCTTCCGTCCCTTGCGGCACGAGCTTGCCGCATCCCGCCAGTGCCAGCGCACTTGACGCGATGACGAACCAGGGGGCCGTGCTTCCCATCCGGCCAAGGTTGCCGCAACAGGGTTAACGCAGGCCTAATTCGCCTTCGTTACGCGTCAGCTTGCTGACGGCGACGATCGCGATCCAGGCGGCGATGAAGCCGGGGATGATTTCGTACACGCCGGGGCCACCCAGGAAATCCTGATCCCAGCCGAGCACGATCCACGCGCCCACGACGAGTGCCCCGGTGACGAGGCCGGCCACGGCGCCCGCGCCCGTCATCCCGCGCCAGGTGAGGGCGAGGACGATCATCGGGCCGAACGCCGCGCCGAAACCGGCCCAGGCGTGCGCCACCAGCGCCAGGACTTCGCTGTCCGGATCGGCCGCGATCGCGATGCCCATCGCGGCGACCAGGGCCACGCAGACACGGCTGACGGTGACCGCTTCCCGCTCCCCCGCCTGCTTGCGCAGGAACAGGCGATAGAAATCCTCGGTGAGCGAGCTCGACGATACCAGGAGCTGCGAACTGATCGTCGACATGATCGCCGCCAGCAGTGCGGCGTACAGGAGGCCCGTCACGAGAGGATGGAACAGGAGGTTGGCGAGCAGGATGAAGATCGTCTCGGGGTCGGCGAGGGTGAGCCCGTTACGCTCCACGAACGCGCGCCCCGCCAGGCCAACGCCCACCGCGCCGATCAGGCAGACCGCCATCCAGATCATCCCGATATTGCGCGCCGCCGGGATGTCGTCCGCCGATCGGATCGCCATGAACCGAACGATGATATGGGGCTGTCCGAAATAGCCCAGACCCCACGCGACGGCCGAAAGCCACCCGATCGCGGTGAGGCCATGCGTCAGGTCGAGGAACCCTTCCTGCGGCACGGCGGCGAGGCTGGCGCCCGCGCTGCCGTCGGGGCCGAACATGACCGCGATGGGCATGATGACCAGCGCCCCAAACATGATCATGCCCTGCACGAAATCGGTCAGGCTGACGGCGAGGAAACCGCCGATCATGGTGTAGGCGAGCACCACCAGCGCTGTAACCCAGATCCCGGTCATGTAGCTGCCGCCGAGCGCCATCTCGAACAGCTTGCCGCCGCCCACCATGCCCGCTGCGGTGTAGACGGTGAAGAACACCACCACGATCACCGCGCTGATCAGACGCAGTGCGGTCGCCTTTTCCGGGAAGCGGTTGCCCAGGAATTCGGGGATTGTCAGCGCATCGCCAAGCGCTTCGGTCTGGCGCCGGAGGCGGGGGGCGACCACGATCCAGTTCACCAGCGCGCCGGCGAGCAGACCGATGCCGATCCATGCCTCGACCAGGCCGCTGGCGTAGAGCGCGCCCGGGAGGCCCAGCAGCAGCCAGCCCGACATGTCGCTCGCCCCGGCGGAAAGCGCGGTGACGGATGGCGACAGGTCCCGGCCCGCCAGCAGGTAGCCTTCGCTGTCCGCGGTGGACTTGCGCAAGGCGTAAACGCCGATGGCGAGCATGAGGACGAAGTAGATCGCGAGCGAGACGATGACGCCGGTTTGCATGGCGCGTGATACCAATCCGGACGCGGTGACTACAGCCCCCCTTGGTCGCTATGCACGGGTTTCCTCATGGGACGAGCCATCGCCGCCCCTGCAAAGAGAATTCTCTTTGGCGTTGCAAGGCTTCTCAATCGGCGGGCCAGCCGAACGTTCGGGCCAGTTTCTCGGTCGGCCCCGCAAGATCCAGCCCGCAACCCGCAACCCACGCGTCGTCGAAATAGGTTCCGGCGTAGCGTTCGCCGTCGTCACACAGGATGGTGACGATGCTGCCGCTTTCGCCGCGATCGGCCATTTCCTGCGCGAGGATCGCGACGGCCCACAAGTTCGTTCCGGTCGATCCCCCGACCTTGCGCCCGATCCGCCGGCTGAGGAGCCGCGCGCCCGCGACGCTTTGGGCATCTTCCACCGCCACCATCGCGTCGACGACATCGGGCAGGAAGCTTGCTTCCACCCGCGGGCGACCGATGCCTTCGATGCAGCTGCCGCAGCCCGGAGCCGTGGTGATCGAGCGGTCCGCCCAGTGCCGGTGAAAGACGGAGGCGGCCGGGTCTGCCACCATCAGGCGCGTGGCGTGGCGGCGGAAGCGGATGAAGCGGCCGATCGTGGCCGAGGTGCCGCCGGTCCCCGCACCGCAGACGATCCATGCCGGCACGGGATGCGGTTCCAGCGCCAGCTGTTCGAATATCGTTTCGGCGATGTTGTTGTTGCCGCGCCAGTCGGTTGCCCGTTCGGCGAAGGTGAACTGGTCGAGGTACACGCCGCCCATGTCGTCGGCGATCTGCTGGGCCACGGCGTAGACTGCCGCCGGATCGTCCACGAAATGCGCGGTGCCGCCGTAGAATTCGATCGCCGCCACCTTTGCGGGCGCCGTGCTGCGCGGCACGACCGCATAGAACGGCAGTCCGAGCATGCGCGCGAAGTAGGCTTCGGACACCGCGGTCGATCCGCTGGACGCCTCCACCACCGGCTTGCCCGGCCCGATGCGCCCGTCGCACAGGGCATAGAGGAACAGCGAGCGCGCCAGCCGGTGCTTCAGGCTGCCGGTCGGATGGCTGGCCTCGTCCTTCAGGTACAGGTGCACCCCCGGCATCGCGGGGAGCGGGACCGGCACCAGGTGCGTGTCGGCGGACCGGTTATAGTCCGCCTCGATCGCCCGGATGGCCTCGGCCGTCCACGCCCGGTCGGCCGGGAACCTGCCGGCCGTCATGCGGGCAATCCGGTCGCGAGGCCGGTCACGCGCGCATCAGGCCGCAGTGCGCCGCGCCTTCTTGCGCTCGTGCGGGTCGAGGATCGCCTTGCGCAGCCGGATCGACTTGGGCGTGACTTCCACCATCTCGTCATCGTCGATGTAGGCGATCGCCTGCTCCAGCGTCATCACCTTGGGCGGGGTGAGGCGGATGGCATCGTCCTTGCCGGTCGAGCGGAAGTTGGTCAGTTGCTTGGACTTGAGCGGATTGACCTCCAGATCCTCGGGCTTGGCGTTTTCGCCGATGATCATGCCTTCGTAGATCTTCGCCTGCGGGCCCAGGAACAGGATCCCGCGCTCTTCCAGGCTGTTGAGCGCGTAGCCCACTGCCTCGCCCGTGCCATTCGAGATCAGCACGCCGTTCTGGCGCCCTTCGATCGACCCCTTGTGCGGCCCGTACTTCTCGAACAACCGGTTCATGATCCCGGTGCCGCGCGTGTCCGACAGGAATTCGCCGTGGTATCCGATGAGGCCACGGCTGGGGGCGGAGAACGTGATGCGGGTCTTGCCCGCGCCGGACGGGCGCATTTCAGTCAGCTCGGCCTTGCGGCGCTGCATCTTCTCGACGACGGTGCCCGAATGTTCGTCGTCCACGTCGATGACGACCTGTTCGTAAGGCTCCAACCGCTCGCCGTCTTCCTCGCGGAACAGCACGCGCGGGCGGCTGATGCCGAGCTCGAAGCCTTCGCGGCGCATCGTCTCGATCAGCACGCCCAGCTGGAGCTCGCCGCGGCCGGCCACTTCGAAGCTGTCCTTGTCGGCGCTTTCGGTGACGCGGATGGCGACATTCGTTTCCGCTTCGCGCATCAGGCGGTCGCGGATCATGCGGCTCGTCACCTTGTCGCCCTCGCGGCCTGCCAGCGGGCTGTCGTTGACGGCGAAGCGCATCGACAGCGTGGGCGGGTCGATCGGCTGGGCGGCAATGGGCTCGCTCACCGAAGGGTCGGCGATGGTGTTGGCCACGGTCGCCTTCTCCAGCCCCGCGAGCGCGACGATGTCGCCGGCCCGCGCGCTGTCCACGGGCACGCGGTCCAGGCCGCGGAACGCCAGCAGCTTGGTCGCGCGGCCGGTTTCCACCACGTTGCCGTCCATGTCGAGCGCGCGGATCGGATCGTTCACGTTGATCGTGCCCGACTGGACCCGCCCCGTCAGGACGCGGCCCATGAAGTTGTCACGGTCCAGCAGGGTGGCGAGGAAGCTGAACGGCCCGCTCGCATCGAGGCCGGGGGCGGGGACGTGGCTGACGATCTTCTCGAACAGGGGGATCAGCGTGCCTTCACGCCGCTCCGGGTCATCGCTGGCATAGCCATTGCGGCCCGAGGCGTAGAGCACGGGAAAATCGAGCTGTTCGTCCGTGGCGTCGAGCGAGACGAACAGGTCGAACACCTCGTCCAGCACTTCCTGGATGCGCTCGTCCGGGCGGTCCACCTTGTTGACCACGACAATGGGGCGCAGGCCCAGCGCCAGCGCCTTGCCGGTGACGAACTTCGTCTGCGGCATGGCCCCTTCGGAACTGTCGACCAGCAGGATCACGCCGTCGACCATGGACAGGATGCGCTCCACCTCGCCGCCGAAGTCAGCGTGCCCGGGGGTGTCCACGATGTTGATGCGGACATGTTCGTCCGAACCTTCCGGCGCCCATTCGACCGAGGTCGGCTTGGCGAGAATGGTGATCCCGCGTTCCTTCTCCAGGTCGTTGGAATCCATCGCCCGCTCTTCCACGCGCTGGTTTTCGCGGAACGTGCCGGACTGGCGGAAAAGCTGGTCGACCAGCGTCGTCTTGCCGTGGTCGACGTGGGCGATGATCGCCACGTTACGGAGGGATGTTGTCATAGATGTCTCTTGAAGGGCGCGCGTGGTGCGGCCGATTGCGGGCGCGCCCCTAGCGGACAGAGGGCCCGGCGGCAAGCGCGGCGCGCTGTGTCGTCACGGTAACACTCCCGGGGACAAGCAAGCCGATCCGCCCGATGCACTTGAGCCTGCGCGAAGGCTAACATACTGACTCGGATGTCAGCTTGGGTTGCCGGCGCGCACGGAATGTTCCGCGTGACAGCTAGCGCCCTCTTGGTGAGGATCTGATACCCCATGATGAAGACCGTTATCGGCATGGCCGGACACGCGCGATTTACCCTTCTCGCCGGCGTCGCCGCGATTGCGCTGCCCACCGCGGCGCAGGCCCAGAGCACCCCGGTCACCGACGCGCAGGCCCAGGTCGACACCGATGGCGACAACACGCCGGATTCGCAGGATTCCGGGCTGGGCAACCAGATCATCGTCACCGCGACTAAGCGCGAACAGACGCTGCAGGAAGTGCCGGTCGCCGTCAGCGTGACCACCGCCGAGACGATCGAGCGGGCGCAGATCCGCGACGTGACGGACCTCGCCTCGGTCGTTCCCTCGCTCAAGGTCAGCCAGAACCAGAGCCAGTTCGCAACCCGCTACTCCATCCGCGGCTTCGGCACGGACGGCAACAACCTGGGCCTCGAACCGTCGGTCGCGATGTTCGTCGACGGCGTCTATCGCAGCCGCGCGGTCGCGCAGATCAGCGATCTTCCCGATATCCAGCGCGTGGAGGTGCTGCGCGGGCCGCAGTCCACCCTGTTCGGCAAGAACGCCAGCGCGGGCGTGATCTCGATCGTCACGCGTTCGCCCAGCTTCGATTTCGGCGGCAGCGTGGAGGCCACGTACGGCAACTATGACGCGATGGTGGTTAAGGGCTACCTCACCGGCCCCATCACCGATACGATCGCGGCCAGCATCGCGGCCGGTTACAACCGCCGCGACGGATACCTGACCAACGCCTTCAACGGCGACGACGTGAACGATCGCAACCGCTATTTCGTGCGCGGCCAGATGTTGTTCGAACCGTCGGACGTGTTCCGTTTCCGCCTGATCGGCGACTACGATTCGATCGACGAGAAGTGCTGCGGCGTCGTGAACCTGCGGCCTTCGGCGGCCACCGGTGCGGTGGCCGCGGTCGGCGGCATGGTGAACGATTTCCGCACCCCGTTCGACGACGTGATCTATTCCGACGTCGTGCCTGACAGCAAGGTGCGCAACTGGGGCGTTTCGGGCCAGGCCGATTACGAACTGGGCGCGCTGACGCTGACCTCGATCACCGCCTATCGCCAGACCAAGCTCGACGCGGACCAGGACGTCGACTTCACCAGCGCGCGTCTCGCCACCGGCGCGAACGTGGGGCAGGCCAAGCTCAAGACCTTCACGCAGGAGCTGCGCCTCGCCAGCGACTTCGATGGGCCGCTGAACTTCCTGCTCGGCGGATATTACTTCAATGAAAAAGTCCGCACCGCCGACCAGATCATCTATGGCGAGGATTTCCGCGAGTATGCGAACATCCTTATCGGCGGGCCGGGCGTCATCACGAACCCGCCGAACGATGCGGCCGTCGATGCGCTGGAAGCACAGTTCAGCGCGCTCACCGGGCGGAACCTGATCAACCAGTTCTTCCAGCCCGGCCAGGGCTTCTTCAATCGCATGACCCAGAAGAACGAGGCGTACTCGATCTTCGGCAATGTCGATTTCGAAGTGACCCCGGGCCTGGTCCTGACGCTGGGCGCCAACTACACGCACGATGCCAAGGACGTGGTCACCAATTCCGAAAGCACCGATGTCTTCTCCGCGCTGGATCTCAATGCGATCCGCACGACGGCGACGAACTTCGGCATCGCCCAGACCGTCGGGCGCCTGATCGGCCTTCAGGGCGGCGCGCTCGCCTCGCCCGCGCAGATCGCCGGCTTCGCCGGGGCGCAGCCTGCGGCGTTCGCGCAGATCCAGGCGGGTGCCGCGGCCCAGACCGCGCCCATCCTGGGCCTTCGTCCGCTGCAGTTCCTGCCGCCGTTCCAGAACTGCCCGAACGCGGTGGAAGACTGCTCCACGCGCGACAGCGATCTCAGCTACACGGCCCGGCTCGCCTACGAGATCAGCCCGACGTTGAACGTCTACGCGTCGTATTCGACCGGTTACAAGGGCGCGAGCTTCAACCTGTCGCGTGACAGCCGCCCGACCGCGGCGGACGCGCTGGCGCTGCGGGCAGCGGGCCTGGCGGTCACTAACCTGGCATCGGGATCGCGCTTCGCCGAACCCGAGGACTCGACCGTTTACGAACTCGGCATCAAGGGCAACTGGGGCCTCGCCGCGGCGAACCTCACGTTCTTCCAGCAGTCGATCAAGAACTTCCAGACCAACACCTTTACCGGCACCGGCTTCATCTTCGCGAACGCCGACAAGCAATCGACGTTCGGTGTGGAGTTCGACGGCTATGTCCGGCCGGTGGACCAGCTCACCCTGAGCCTGGCGATGACCTACCTCGATCCCAAGTACGACAGCTTCGTCAACTCGCCGTTCGGCGACCTTTCGGGCGCGTCCGATCCGACGATCGCGAAGCTGTCGGCCGTGGTCGGCGCGCAATGGGACCAGGAAATCGGCGACGGCGACCACCTGATCGCGCGCACGGACTTCAGCTACGCGTCGCCGGTCCCGGTGTCGCAGGGGCTGCCCGGTTTCATCCAGCGCGATGCCGCCGGCAACATCGTCAGCTTCGCGCCGGCGATTGCCGTCGGCCGCCAGTTCCGCAGGGAAGTCAACGATCTCAACGCGTCGCTGACCTACGTGATGGACATGGGCCTCGAACTGAGCGTGTGGGGCCGCAACCTGCTCGACGATCGCAACATCACCGCGATCTTCGATTCGGTCGCGCAGGCCGGCTCGATCTCGGGCTACACGAACCAGCCGCGCACCTACGGCGTTTCGGCGCGGTTCAAGTTCTGATCGCTCCGGCGTTCAGGGGAATGAAGGAAGGGCCTCGTTCGCGGGGCCCTTTTTCGTTGCGCGGGCGGCCCCGTTGTGTTGCTCTCGCCGCATGTGATTGACCGAACAGGGGGAATTTCGATGAACTGGATGATCTTGCCATTCAAGCGCTACGCCGAATTTAGCGGCCGTTCGCGCCGGATGGAATACTGGATGTTCACGCTGCTCAATGCGATCGTGATGACCGTGCTGATCGTCTTCGCGCTGGGCGCCGGGGGCGCCGCCGGCGTGCTGGAGGCGGACGCGAGCGGCGATCCGGCCGCCGGCCTCATGGCGCTGTTCGGCGGTATGGGCCTGCTGATCGTGGTCTACGGGCTCGCCATCCTCATCCCCAGCATCGCCGTCACGGTGCGCCGCCTGCACGATCGCGACATGAGCGGGTGGTGGTATCTCGGCGCGATCGTGGGCGGCATGATCCCCTACGTCGGGTTCCTCGTCTCGATCGCGTTCCTCGTCCTGATGGCGCTGCCCGGCACGCCGGGGCCGAACCGCTACGGGCCCGATCCCAAGGGTGTGGGCGACGCCGAGACTTTTGCCTGACGACTGACGGACCGGGGCCCGCCTGCCAGCCGGGCGGGCCTTCGCAGCCGCCAGCAAGGAGAATCGCTGGGCTCCGCCCCTCGGCACGCGCGACGTGGCCGAGGTCTTCGCCTGACGGGCTAGAGCGCGCGCAGGGCCTGCGCCGGCTTGGCGCGCAGCAGGGGCAGGGCGCCCGCCACCGCGAACACCACGACGAGCGCGAGGCCCGCGCCGAGCACGCCGAGGACGGCGGGCCAGGACGGCAGCCAGTCGAATTCGAACATCTGCGTCACGACCGCCCAGGCCGCGACGAGCCCGATGCCCAGCGCCACCACGGCGAGCATCGCCGCCAGCGCCGCGTATTCGGCGAGCGCCAGGAGGAGAACCTGCCGCCGGCTCGCGCCCAGCACGCGCAGGATGACCGTATCGTACGTCCGCTGCGCCCGCGCCGCCGCGATCGCGCCGAGAAGCACGGCAAGGCCTGCGAGCACGGCGACCGATGCCGCGGCCAGCGTCGCCAGGCCGACCTGGCCCAGCAGCTGCCGTGCCTGGACCAGCACGGGCCCGATCTCGATCACGCTGGCGGAAGGGAACGTGCTGACCAGCGCGCGAAGCAGGGATCCCCTGGCGGCGCTTTCGCCGAGATCGACCGTCGCGGCCAGGTTGTGCGGCGCATCGCGCAGCGTGTTGGGGCTGAACACCAGTACGTAGTTGAAGCCCATCGTCTGCCAGTCGATCCGCCGCAGCGACGCGATGCGCGCCTGCCGCTCCACCCCGAGCACGCCGATCGTCAGGTAGTCGCCGACCGACAGGCCGATGGCGTTCGCCAGGTCCTCGTCCACCGACACCAGCGGTTCGCCGGTGTAATGGGCCGGCCACCATGCGCCGTCCACCACGGTGTTGCCGGGCGGCACGCTGTCGGCATAGGTCAGCCCGCGTTCCCCCCGCAGCGCCCAGGCGCCTTCCGGCAGGTCGTCCCCCAGATCGGCGACGCGGGTCATCGCGCCGCGCGGGCCGTAAGCGAGGATCGCGCCGCGCAGGGCAGGCACCGTGCGCACGTTCGCGCCCGGCGCGGCCGTTTCCACCAGGGCGCCGAACTCGGCAACGCGGTCCTTCGGCAAGTCGAGGACAAAGTAATCGGGCGCCTGCGCGGGGACCCTGCGGGCGATCGTGCCGTCGATGCTGGTCTGCACCGCGGCGAGCAGCACGAACGCCGAGAGCCCGAAGCCGAGCGCCGTCACCAGCGTGCCGGTGGCGGCGCCGGGGCGGTGGAGATTGGCGAGCGCCGCGCGCAGCAGCGGGTCACGCGGCCGGGGCATGCGCGCCGCGCCCCGGCGGATTGCCCACCCGATCCCGGCCAGAAGCGCCAGGGTCGCGCCCGCACCGGCGAGGAACCCGGCGGTGAGGAGGGGCTGCCGCGCCGTCGCCAGCGCCAGCGCCACGATCGCGGCAAGCCCGATGATGACGGGCACGAGCGCAGCGCGGTCGCCCGCCAGCGGCGACACGCGTTCCCGCATCAGCGCCATGGCCGGAAAACGCCGCGCACGCATCAGGGGCGGCGCGGCGAACACCAGGGCGACCAGCAGGCCGTAGGCAAGCGCCGTCAGCAGCGAGAACGGCGCGAACACGATCCCGCTTCCCACCGGAAGAAGCCCTTCGAGCGCGCGTGCCAGAAGCGGCGTCAGCGCGACGCCGGCGGCGATGCCCGCAAGGCTTCCCGCAAGCGCCGCCGCGCCGATCTCCAGCATATATATGCGCGCGATGTCGTGGCTCGTCGCGCCCAGAACCTTCAGCGTCGCGATGCTCTGCCGGCGCGCGTCGAGATAGGACGAAACCCCCCCGCCGATCCCTATGCCCGCGATGACCAGCGCCGCCAGGCCGACAAGCGTGAGGAATTCGCCCATGCGCCCGACAAACCGGTCCGCCCCCGGCGCGCCCCGCTCGCGCGTGTTGATCTCGAACCCGGCGTTGGGAAATGCAGCCTTGAGCGCCGTTTCCGCCGCCGCCGGGTCCCCCGGGCCGTCGAAGGCGACGTTGGTCTTGGACTGATACATCGCGCCGGGCGCGGTCAGCCCGGCTGCGGCGGGGACTTCGGACCGCACGATGACCGTCGGACCCAGCTGGAATCCTTCGCCCAGGCGGTCGGGCTCGTTGTCGATAATGCCGCCCACCGTCAGCCGCGCGGTGCCGACCGAGAAACTGTCTCCGGGGCCAACGTCAAGGCGATCGGCAGCGCCTTGCGCCAGCCACGCCTGGCCCTGCGGCGGGGCGCCGACGACCTTTCCGCCGGCGAGCGTCGCCTTGCCATAGAGCGGCCAGCGATCGTCCACGGCCTTGAGCTCGATGGGCGCCGCGGCGGTGTCGGTGGTCGCCATCGCCTGCATGCGCGTGCCGAGGGAGACAGTGCCGAGCGCGTCGAGCGCCGCCAGCTCCGCCGGATTGGGACCACGCTGCCACAGCTCCACCTGCAGGTCCGCGCCGAGGAACTCCCGCCCCCGATCCGAAAGCTCCCGCTCGATCGTGCTGGTCAGCGTCCCGATGGCGGCAAGCGCGCCGGTGCCCAGGAACAGGCAGACGAGCAGCAGCCGAAGCCCGCGGAACCGCGCGTTGAGATCGCGCCGGGCGATGGCCCAGGCGGTGGACCAGCTCATCGGCCGCACCTCACGCGGTCACGTCGCTCGCGATGCGCCCGTCGGCGACGGTAATCACCCGGGTGCAGCGCGCTGCAAGCTCGGCATCGTGCGTGATGATCAGCAGCGTGGCGCCGGTTTCCGCGCGCCGGTCGAACAGCATGTCGATGATCGCGGCGCCGGTGGCGGCGTCGAGGTTGCCGGTCGGCTCGTCGGCGAAGATCAGCGCGGGGCGGGGCGCCGTGGCGCGCGCGATGGCGACGCGCTGCTGCTCCCCGCCGGAAAGCTGCGCGGGATAATGGTCGAGCCGGTGGCCGAGGCCAACCGCCTCCAGTTCGGCCCGGGCGCGGTCGCGCGCGCGCTCCATCCCCGCAAGCTCCATCGGGGTGGCGACGTTTTCCACCGCGGTCATCGTGGGCAGGAGGTGGAAGGCCTGGAGGACGATACCGATCCGGCCCCGGCGTGCCTGTGCCAGCCCGTCTTCATCGAGCGCGGCGAAATCCGCACCGGCGATCTCCAGCGAACCCGAACTGGCGCGTTCCAGCCCGGTCAGCACCGCCATCAGACTCGACTTGCCCGAACCCGACGGGCCGAGCAGCGCGACCACCTCGCCCACGCCGACATCGAGGTCGATGCCTTTGAGGATGTGCACCGGTGCGGCCGGGGTGCCGAGGGTCAGGGTCAGGTTGCGGGCGGAAATCGCGCGGGAGGGGCTTGTCACGCCCACGCGATGACATAGCTGGGGTGAGGCGGCAATATCCGTCATGGGAGATGACACGATGAGACTGCGCGGCTGGATGATGCTTGGTGCGGCAATGGCGCTGGCCGGCTGCCAGGGCGAAGTCGCCGCCCCCGATCCCGCGCCCGCAGCCACGTCGACGGCGTCGGCCGCGTCTGCCGCCACCGACAATCCCGATACCGCGATTGCCGGTCGCGCAGTGCGGGTGCTGGCTTTCGGTGACTCGTTGTTTGCCGGCTACGGCCTCACCAGCCCCGACCTTGCCTATCCCGCCCGGCTGGAAGCGGCCTTGCGGGCCGATGGCCATGACGTGAAGGTGACGAACGCGGGCGTATCGGGGGATACGACCGCCGCGGGCCGCCAGCGCCTGGCCTTCACGCTGGACAGCCAGCCCGCGCCGCCGGACCTCGTGTTGCTGGAACTGGGCGGCAACGACCTGCTTCGCGGCCTGCCGCCCGAACAGACCCGCGCGAACCTGGCCGCCATGCTCGGCGAGCTTGAAAAGCGCGGCATCCCGGCCGTGCTGATGAGCCTGCAAGCACCGCCCAACTACGGCGCAACGTGGCAGAATCAGTTCGACGCGCTCTACCCGGCGCTGGCCAAAGAACATGGCGCCACGCTGGTGCCCTTCGTGACCCAAGCGGTCTTCGCCAATCCGGCGCTGCTCCAGGCCGATCGGGTCCATCCGACGGCGAAAGGTGTCGAAGCGCTCGTTTCCGCGACGTCGGACGCGGTGGCCGAAGCGCTTCCCCAACCCGATGGGCCCGACCGCCTTTGAGGGCAGGCGAAATGCCGGAACGCGCGGTGCGGTAAACCGTCTCTCCTGCAAACCAGCAGCAGGAGAGACCGATGACGAACGACGACAATGCAAAATCCGGGGCCGAAGATACCGGTGGCAGGTCGTTCGCCTTCGAAACCGGCAGCGGGGGCGAAACGCACCAGCGTGTGGCGAAGGGGGGCGATCACGCCGACGAGGATGCGCACCTGACCACCAACCAGGGCGTGCGGATTTCCGATAACCAGAACAGCCTGAAATCCGGCGCCCGGGGCCCCGTCCTGCTCGAAGATTTCGTCTTGCGGGAAAAGCTGTTCCACTTCGACCACGAACGCATTCCGGAACGGATCGTCCACGCGCGTGGCAGCGGCGCCCACGGCACGTTCACCTGCACGCGCGCCGTGCCCGAACTCACCCGTGCGGCACCCCTGCAGGCCGCGGGCAAGGAAACGCCGGTCTTCGCGCGCTTTTCCACCGTGGCGGGCAACAGGGGCAGCGTCGATACCCCGCGCGACGTGCGCGGCTTCGCGGTGAAGTTCTATACCGACGAAGGGAACTGGGACCTCGTCGGCAACAACTGCCCGGTGTTTTTCATCCAGGACGCGATGAAGTTTCCCGACCTGGTCCATGCCGTGAAGATGGAGGCGGATCGCGGTTATCCGCAGGCGACGGCCGCGCACGATACCTTCTGGGATTTCGTCAGCCTGATGCCGGAATCGACCAACATGCTGCTCTGGGCGATGAGCGACCGCACGATTCCCCGCTCGCTGCGCATGATGGAAGGCTTCGGGGTGCACACGTTCCGGCTGGTCAATGCCGAGGGGAAGAGCACGTTCTGCAAGTTCCACTGGAAGCCTGTCCTGGGCATGCAGTCGACCGTCTGGGACGAGGCCGCAAAGCTGCAGGGCGCGGACAACGATTACCATCGCCGCGACTTGTACGAAGCGATCGATCGCGGCGATTTCCCCGCATGGGACCTGGGCCTGCAGACGTTCGACGAGGAATTCGCCGCAGCGCAGCCGTACGACGTGCTCGACGCGACCAAGATCATCCCGGAGGAAGACTGCCCAGTGCAGATTGTCGGCCGGATGGAGCTCAACCGCAATCCGGCAAACTTCTTCGCGGAAACCGAACAGGTTGCGTTCTGCCCGGCGAACGTGATCCCGGGGATCGACTTCACCGCCGATCCCCTGCTGCACGGGCGCCTGTTCAGCTATCTCGACACCCAGTTGAAGCGGCTGGGCACGACCAATTTCCACCAGATCCCGATCAACGCGCCGCGCTGTCCCATGCGCAACTTCCAGCGCGACGGGCACATGCAGATGATGGTGCCTGAAGGGCGCGCGAACTATGAACCGAACAGCCTTGCGATGGGCGGCGAGGACGGCGGCCCGCGCGAATGCCCCGAAACCGGCTACACCAGCTTCGCCCCCCGCGACATCGGGGGCGAGGCGGGGGATTCGCTGCGCATCCGGGCCGAGCTGTTCGCCGACCATTTCAGCCAGGCGCGCCAATTCTACCGCTCGCAGACGCCAAGCGAGCAGGCGCATATCGTCGGTGCCTTCGTGTTCGAACTGAGCAAGGTGGAACTCGTCCACATTCGCACCCGGATGGTTTCGCGCCTGCGGAACGTGGACGAGGATCTTGCCCGGCGCGTTGCCGAAGGCCTGGCGCTCGACCTGCCCCCGGCCGCACCCGCCGCCCGTCCGCCAATCGACATGCGCCCGAGCGATGCCCTGTCCATTCAGAAGAACATGCGCCGCACACTCGAAGGCCGGGTGGTGGGCGTGCTCTTCGGCGAGAACACGGAGCAGGACCTGCTCGACGAATTGCAGGACATGATCGAGGACGCCGGCGGATCGGCCCACTTCGTCGCGCCCAAGGTGGGGCTGGGTGCAGACGGGCAGCTTGCCGGCTCACCCTCGGCCAAGTTCGATGCGATCGCGCTTGCGTTGACCGAGGAGGACACGGCCAAGCTGCTGAAGGAAGGCGCCGCCGTGCAGTTCGTGATGGACGCATTCGGCCACCTCAAGGCGATCGGCGCCAGTGCCGGATCGCTCGCGCTGCTCGACAAGGCGGGGGTAGAGGCGGACGACGGCGTCACCGGGCTCGACGCGGCCTTCATCGAAGCGGCGACCCGGCGCTTCTTCGACCGCGAGCCGAAGGTGCGCATGCTCGTCTGATGCGCTAGGGGAGGGCGGGCAGATGCACCTGACCTTCCCCGCCATCCTCGTCGCCGCGCGCCAGCACGGAGAGACCGCCGCAATCGTGCGCGTGCTGAGCGGGCCGTACGGCCTCGTCGCCGGCTATGTCGCGGGCGCGCGCGGGCGGCAGTTGCGGCCGGTGCTGATCCCGGGCAACCGCGTGGCGGCGGAGCTTGTCGCCCGCAGCGATGCCAGCCTGCCCTCGCTGCGGCTGGAACTGCTGGAAAGCCGCGGGCCCTGGATGGGCGAGCCGCTGCCCGCCGCCGCGATCGCATGGGTGACGACGCTGACGGCAGCGGTCCTGCCCGAACGGAACGCCTATCCCGCGCTATACGATGCGCTGGCCGCCACGCTGGAGGCGGTGTGCCATGCCCCGTCCGCGCGGGGGTGGCTGCCGGCGGTGATCGGTTACGAGGCGCTGGTCCTGCGCGAACTGGGTTACGGCGGCCGGGGCAGCGTGCCCGAAGCGGACCTTGAGGGGCTGTTGCAAATGTTTGCCCGCGGTGCCGCCCCGCTGGAGCGGTACCTGCTTGCCGACCGGAAGGGCAATGCTATGGCCGCCCGCGCAATGCTGCACGCGCGGCTGGAGAGACTGACGGGATGAAAGTCGCGGTATTTGCAGGGGACGGCATCGGACCGGAAGTCGCGGGCGCGGCCGTGCGCGTGCTGGAAGCGCTCGATCTGCCCGCGCTCACCCTGTTCGAAGGCGACGTCGGCGGCGCGGCCTATCGCCGCCACGGCCATCCTCTGCCGCCCGAAACCCTGGAGATGGCGCGGGCTTCCGACGCGATCCTGTTCGGCGCGGTCGGCGATCCGGCCTGCGACGGCCTGGCGCGCGCGCTCCGGCCCGAACAGGCGATTCTGGGCCTACGTGCGGAGCTGGGGCTGTTCGCCAACCTGCGCCCCGCCAGGACTTTCCCGGGCCTGGAGGGCATGAGCGCCCTGCGCCCCGAGATCGCGGCGCGTATCGACCTTCTGATCGTGCGCGAACTGAACGGCGACGTCTATTTCGGCGAGAAGGGCGTGGACACGCTCCCCGGCGGCGGGCGCCGCGGGTGGGACATGATGCGGTATGACGACGACGAGGTGCGCCGGATCGCCCACGTCGCCTTCCGCGCCGCGCAGGACCGCAAGGGGCGCCTGTGCAGCGTCGACAAGGCCAACGTGCTCGAAACC
The DNA here is from genome assembly GCF_009827495.1 of Tsuneonella aeria. Classification (NCBI taxonomy): domain Bacteria; kingdom Pseudomonadati; phylum Pseudomonadota; class Alphaproteobacteria; order Sphingomonadales; family Erythrobacteraceae; genus Tsuneonella; species Tsuneonella aeria. Next base: position 673,186 of record NZ_WTZA01000001.1, on the reverse strand, counting down.
AGCCAGCTCTGGCGGGACGTAGTGACCGAGGTCGGTGCCGAGTATCCCGAGGTCGCTCTGGAGCACATGTACGTCGACAACGCGGCGATGCAGCTCGTGCGCGAACCAGGTCGGTTCGACGTTCTGCTAACAGGGAACCTGTTCGGTGATATCCTGTCCGACCAGGCGAGCATGTGCGTGGGTTCCATCGGCCTTCTCGCCAGCGCGGCGCTGGGGGAACGGCAGACCGCGTTCGGCACGTTCGGGCTTTACGAGCCAATCCACGGCAGCGCGCCCGATATCGCCGGCCGGGGCCTCGCCAACCCGACGGCGGCGATCCTCTCAGCTGCGATGATGCTGCGCCACTCGTTCGGCCGCGAAGCCGACGCCGTGCGGGTGGAGAGCGCCGTGGCCAGGGCGCTTGCCGATGGGGTGCGCGGCGCGGACCTGGGGGGCGATGCCGGCACCGCAGCGATCGGCGACGCGGTGATCGCGCGCCTCTGACCATGGCCGGTCTCGCCATCGTGCTGCCAACGCTCAATGAGCGTGAGAACATCGCGCCCCTGGTCGCGCGAATCGAAGGCGCGCTGGGACCGGATGGCTGGGAAGTCATCGTGGTCGACGACAACAGCCCCGACGGCACGGCGGACGCTGCCCGTGCGCTCGCCGTGGCCGACCCGCGTGTGCGCGTGATCCAGCGCTTCGGCCGCCGCGGCCTGGCAAGCGCGGCGATCGAGGGGATGTGCGCGACGGCGGCGCCGCTGGTCGCGGTGATGGATGCCGATCACCAGCACGATCCCGCGCTTCTGCCGGCCATGCGCGCGGCGATAGAGGCGGGGGTGTGCGACATCGCCGTCGCCAGCCGCTTCGTCGAAGGCGGCACGGCGGCGGGCCTGTCAAGCGAGACCCGGGAGAAAGGCAGCCGCCTCGCCAACCGGCTTGCCCGGAAGGTGACGGGGGTCGAGCTTACCGACCCGATGAGCGGATACTTCATGCTGCGAACCGATGCCTTGCGCAGCGTGGCGCCGCGCCTGTCGGGGATCGGGTTCAAGATCCTGCTCGACCTGCTCGCTGCTGCCGCCCCCCCGTTGCGCGTAAAGGAACTCCCGCTCCAATTCGCGGAACGGCGGAGCGGCGAGAGCAAGCTCGACAGCGCGGTCGCGTTCGAGTTTCTCGTCGGACTCTACGATCGCAGCTTCGGCCGCATCGTCCCCAGCCGTTTCGCGCTGTTCGGTACCGTCGGCGCGATGGGCGTGGCGGTGCACATGGCGGTGCTCACGCTGCTGTTCCGTATCGGGGGAGAGGGGTTCGCGCTCGCCACGGTGATCGCCACTTTCGCCGCGATGACGTTCAACTTCTGGCTCAACAACCGGCTGACGTACCGCGACCAGCGCCTCCGCACCCCCGGCGCGATCCTGAAGGGCTGGCTGGGCTTTTGCGCCACCTGTTCGGTCGGCGCGCTGGCCAACGTGGCGACCGCGACCCTGCTGCAGGCGCGGGGCCTCCACTGGGTGCTGGCCGCGCTGGCGGGGATCGTCATCGGGTCCGTGTGGAACTACGCCCTTTCCAGCCGCGTCGTCTGGGGCCGCTTCTAGCGCCAGCTGGCAATCCACATCCATTGTTCGAAGGCACGTTCACCGCCGAGCGGTGCGCTGCTGAGGATCGGCCAGAACCAGGCGAACAGGGCGGCAGAGCCCGCCAGCACCGTCCAGGCGATCCACCCCCAACCCCGGCGGCGCAATGCGCCAAGCGCCAGCGCCAATCCCGCGAGCAGCGCCATGCTCGGCACGAAATAGTGGTAATAGAACTGGATGGGCTTGCTCGCCACGATCCAGAACCCCAGGCTGACGAGGTAGATAGTGGCCACGGCCAGCGCGTCCATCCGCCGCCGCGCGAACGCGGCCCACAGGCACCACAGCATGGCGGGAAGGCCCAGCAGCATGGTCAGCGGATTGCCGATCAGCAGGACGCCGCGCTGCGCCCCGTCGACCGGTTCGTAAAGGTACCAGATCGCACGCCGGTTGATGATCCAGTCGGTCCAGGTGCTCTGGTACGGATGCGGCTTGATGACGCTTTCCTGCATTTGCAGCATCATCTGGTGGAGGCCTATCAGCCCTCCCTTCGCCTGGTCAGGTGCGATCATGAACGCGGGCAGGTATGTCGCGGCATAGACGGCGAGCGGCAGCACCCCCAGCCACACGGCCGCTTCGGTCAGGCGGATGCCGGGCACCGGGGCGCCGCGGCGGACCCACAGGCCGCTCCAGCCGGCGGCATGGAGACGCGCGGCCAGGAAGGCGATACCGGGCAGGGGGGCGAGCGGGATGGCGTTCCACTTGGCGGCAAGCGCAAGACCCATCGCGGCCCCCGCGATCGCCAGGCTGCGCCGCCCGTGCTCCGGCGCGCGGATCGCGGCGGCGCATTGCCAGAATGAAACCGCGAGCATCGCCACCATGACAGCATCGAGCATGGCGATGCGGGCGTGGACGAACAGGTGGAACCCGGTCGCGAGCAGTACGCCGTAAGCAATGGTCGCGAAGCGGCTGAGCGACGCCAGCCACAGCGCGCGCATGGCCGCGAACAGGGCCAGCGCCGACGCGAGAAGGCTGCTGAGGCGCCAGGCCCACGGGTGGTCGCCGAACAGGCCGATGCCGGCCGCCAGCACTTCCTTCGCGAACATGGGGTGTTCGCGGTTGAGCCAGTCACTGCCGGCCAGCAGCGCGCGTGCCGCCGGCAGGTAGTGGATCTCGTCAAAATACGGCTTTGACGGGATGCCGAGGCGCACCGCCGCGAGTGCGGTGAATGCGGCCGTCAGCGCCACGCACCACCAGAGGGGATCGCGGGCCTCCGTATCGCGCGTCATGGATGGGGCGGCGGGATCGGGACTGGCTGACATGCGAAGCGGCGAATAGCGAATGCGGGCCCCGAACGGAATAGTCGGCAAACCGTTATTGCAGCGCGGCAGAGCGTTGACAATGCGGTGATTTCGTCCAGTTTCCGTCGCGGAACCGGCAGTAAAGAAGTGCGGCGTCGCGATCCTGCACCGCTTGACCGAGGGGAAAATCCATCATGCTTCGCAAGCTGCCGATCGCTCTTTCCGCTGCTGCGCTGGCGATTTCGCCGGTCGCGGTCCAGGCCGCCCAAGCACAGCGCGCCACCGCGCCTGTGACCGAGGACAGCCAACTGGGCGGAAGCCTTCTGTGGATCGTGGCGGCAATCGCCCTCGTGGTCGGTATCATTCTCATCGCCGACGACGACGATCCGGCCAGCCCGCGATCGCCTGAACGATTCGACCATTCACGAAACGGGGCCGCATTCGGCCCCGTTTTTGCGTCTGCGCCCGGCCACTGCGCCCTCAAAGCCATTTTTCGTTGAAGCCGCGGGCAATCCGCCCCTAGAGCCCGCCTCGCGATGAAAAAGACCACCGGCATGAACCGTTCCGTCACCCAGGCATGGGGCCCGGCCACCCGCGCGGTGCGCGGCGGCACCTGGCGCAGCGAGCACGGCGAGACGAGCGAGGCGCTGTTCCTCTCCTCCGGCTATTCGTATGACGATGCCGGCACTGTCGCCGCCCGTTTCACCGGGGAGGCTGCGGGGATGACGTATTCCCGTCTGCAGAACCCCACCGTCGCCATGCTGGAAGAACGCATCGCCCTGATGGAAGGGGCCGAAGCGTGCCGCACGCAGGCCAGCGGAATGGCGGCGATGACCGCGGCGCTCTTGTGCCAGCTTTCGGCCGGCGACCACGTCGTTGCCGCGCGTGCCGGGTTCGGTTCGTGCCGCTGGCTGGTCGACAGCCTGCTCCCGCGTTTCGGCATCGAGACGACAGTTATCGACAGCGCGGTCGACAGCGAATGGGATGCCGCGATCCGTCCGAACACCAAGGTGTTCTTCTTCGAAACCCCGGCCAATCCCACGCTCGACGTGGTGGACATGCAATACGTCTGCGATCTCGCGCGGGCGCACGGCATCGTGACGGTGGTTGACAACGCGTTCGCCTCGCCCGCGTTGCAGCGACCGCTGAACTTCGGCGCGGACGTCGTCGCCTACAGCGCCACAAAGCTGATGGACGGGCAGGGCCGTGTCCTGGCAGGTGCGGTGTGCGGCAGCGCGGCCTTCATCAACGATGTCCTTCTTCCGTTTCAGCGCAACACCGGCCCGAACCTGAGCCCGTTCAACGCCTGGGTCGTGCTGAAGGGCCTGGAAACGCTGGATCTTCGCGCCCGGGCGCAGAGCGCGGCCGCGATCGAGCTGGGGCGCGCGATCGAACAACGTATCGCACCCGCCGGCGGCCGCATGCTTCATCCGGGCCTGCCGAGCCACCCGCGTCACGAACTCGCCATCCGGCAGATGCCGCGGGGTACGGGCCCCATCTTCGCCTTCGAGGTCCCGGGCGGGCGGACGCAGGCCTTTGCCCTGCTGGACGCGCTGGAACTGATCGATATCTCCAACAACATCGGGGACGCGCGCAGCCTCATGTGCCACCCTGCCAGCACCACGCACGCCGGCTTGAGCGACGATGCGCGGGCGGAAATGGGCGTGACCGAAGGGCTGCTCCGCATCAACGTGGGGCTGGAGGATGTCGCCGACCTTGTGAGGGATGTCGACGCCGCAATGTCCGCCGCGGGGCTCTAGCCCGGGGCTTTCCTACCCCGGCCGATTGCACCGGCGGCGGCCGCCCGCTAGGTTGCCTCCACGATGAAACAGCTATTCCAGCATGCCGCCATCACCGACGGGATCACCGTGCGGGTGGCGGTGAATTTCCTGCCCGAACAGTCCCGTCCCGATGACGGCAAGTGGTTCTGGGTCTATCACATCCGGATAGAGAACGGGTCGGACAGCCGGGTCCAGCTCGTAAGCCGGCACTGGCGCATCACCGATGCGCGCGGGATCGTCAGCATTGTCGATGGCGAAGGCGTGGTGGGCGAACAACCGGTGCTGGATCCGGGGCAGGCGCACGATTACGTTTCCGGCTGCCCGCTGGATACGCCGCACGGCACGATGGAAGGCTTCTACACCTTCCACCTGCTCGATGCGCAGGGATCGGGCCAGCCGCTCGAGGTGCGCATCCCGTTCTTCCCGCTGGCGGCGCCGGCCACCGCCGGTTAAGGCGCCGCGCATGAAGCGCACGCACCTGCCTCTCAACGCCTTGCGCGTATTCGATGCCGCCGCGCGGCACCTGTCGTTCACCCGCGCGGCTGACGAGCTGGCGGTGACGCCCGCGGCCGTCGGCCAGCAGATTCGCGCGCTGGAAGATCACTTGGGAACGGTCCTGTTCCGCCGGACCAGCAAGGGGCTGGAATTGACGGACGAGGCGACCGCCGGCCTCGATGCGCTGCGCGAAGGGTTCCTGAAGTTCGAGGAATCGGTCCAGGCGATGCAGGCCAGCCAGGCGAGCGACCGCTATACCATCGCCGCCCCGCGTGAATTTTACGCCCAGTGGCTCAGTCATCGCCTCGCCGCGTTTCTCGCCGAGAATCCTGGCGTGCGCTACCAGCTCATCGCCGACGAGAATGCCGACTTCACGGAGACAAACCTCGACGTGGCAATCCGCCTCGTGGATGGCCCCGGTGACCTGGAAGGGGTGGAAATTGCGCCGGCCCGCCGCGTCGTCGTGGCCGCCCCCGGCGCGCCCGACCAGTGGATCGCTTGGCCCGGCGTGGCCCTGCCCGATGGGGGCGAAGGCATGGTCCAGGTCGCCAATCCCGGCCAGGCTCTGTCAAGTGCCATCGCGGGGCTGGGCAAGGCGATCCTGCCGGCACTGCTGTGTGAGGAAGCGGTCACGGCCGGCCGGCTCGAGGTGCTGGAGGGGCCTGACGAAGGGCGCCGCGCCTACTGGCTGGTCGCCCCGCTGCCGCAGTGGCGGCAGAAGAAGGTGAAGTCGCTGGTTGCCTTCCTGACGGACGCCGGCTGAAGACACCCGCCAGCTCGCCGGTTCGCGTAAGCTCGCGGATGCACACGGCCGTCCCGTCTTCCAGGCGGGTGTGGATAATGGGCGAGGGTTAAATTCATCCGATCCCGCCCCCGCGCGCCAGAGTGCAGCGCGCGTGCATTGCCGCAATAAGTCAGGGGCGGGAACAAAGCCGCAGATTTGTCCTTCTGGCCACTGGAAGGAGCATTGCTCATGTCCGGAAACGTCGAGAGCAGCGCCGCCCGATTGGGAATTTTCGGCAAATACGCCTACGCCTGGATTACGCTCGCGTTTTTCATCGGTTCGTTTGCGCTCCACTGGTACTTCGGGTGGCAGGCGTACGTCGATGAAGCACGCCAGCATGGCAGCAGCCCGGAGGTCAACGAGTACCTCATCACCATGGGCCGCGACACGTTCGAGAACTGGCAGTCCGAATTCCTCCAGCTTCTGTGGCAGGTCGTCGGCCTGGCCTATTTCCTCTACCTCGGCTCGCCGTCCTCGAAGGAAAATGACGATCGGTTGGAAGCGAAGATCGATGCGCTCCTTCGCATGAAGGGCGACGAAGGCGCGAAGGTCGTCGAGCAACTCGACGAGAAGTTCATGCGGCACGGCGGCCACGCCCAGCCCCACGGACACAGAGGGTGACCGGTTCACCGTCGCTCGCGGTCCGCGAGACGGCGCGTGCGTTCGGCGAAGGGCGGCAGCTGGCGAAAGCGAAGCACAACGCGTTCTTGGTGGAGGCCGTGACGCTGGGTGCCGACCTCTGGATCCGCCTGTCGCGCGATGCGAAGTCAGGCGGGCTCGCATGGCGGGTTCCGCTGCTCACGGAAGGGGCCAGGATCGAGCGGGTGGAGGGCGACGATCTCCTCGCTTTCACCGCCGTCACCGACCTCGGCACGCACCGCATTACCGTGAGCGCGGACGAGAGCGATCCGGCGCTGTTCTCGCTGGAACACGCCTTCCGGCCCGATCGTGCGCTGCACTTGCCGTTCATCCCGCGCGACCTGATCGCGGTGGGACCCGGTGTCCGCGCGGAAAGGCCCAAAGGCACGATCGAGGCGAGCCAGCGGCGGCTGAATACCGGGCTGTGCTATTTCTCGCTCGACGAGCCCGATTTCGGCAAGGTGCTCTATCTCCAGGATCTCACCCGGCTGAACGCCTATTTCAACGCGACCGGCACGAAGCCTGAAAACGCGGTGGGCGGGGAGTGGCCCGAGTTAGGCTACCTCGCGCCCACTCACCCTGATGACCCCTCGGCCGCTCTCCCGGGCGGGCGCGAGACGGTGCTATCCAGCGCGCACATCCTGGTGCGTCGCTTCCCGCAAGAGGAGGAAATCGCATCCGCGTGGCAATTCCTGGATATGCTGGCGGCCCTTTATCGCAGGATCGACCGGCCTGAAGCCATGTATCGCGACTGGGTCGGCCGATCGCGGCGGACCCTCGACGACCTGCGCGCCAGCCCCAAGGCGCGCACGCGGCATCGCGGCAATACCTATTTCCACCCCTACACCGCGACCGAATACCCGGATTCGATGGTCCAGCTCTCGCTGCTTTCCGCCATCCACGAATGGGGACGCTGGCAAGGCAAGCGGGATCCGCTCGAACGCGAGATCGTGAAGGGCCTGCGCGGTTTCTACGATCCGAAGCTCAAGGCGCTGCGGCGCTACCTGCCCGATGTGGGCGACGACAAGGACGCCGACGCGGTGGACAGCTGGTACATGTACCACCCGATGGCGATGCTTTGCTCCCTGGCGCTCGACGGGGAGGAGGAGGCGCGGGCCCTGCTGCTCGACACGGTCGATTACGGGATCAAGGCGGCGCAGCACTTCGAGTATCGCTGGCCGATCCAGTACAAGGTGGACACGTTCGAGGTCATCACCGCGGTGGCTGCCGACGATCGCGGCCAGACCGACGTGAACGGCATGTACGCCTGGGTCATGCTGCAGGTGCACGCCCTCACCGGAGAAGCGCGCTTCCTGGCCGAGGCGCGCGCCGCCATCGAAGCTGCCGCGGGCAGCCGCTTCCACCTCAATTACCAGGCCAACCTCACCGCCTGGGGCGCGGCGGCGTGCATTCTTCTGTGGCGCATCACCAACCAGAAGCACTACCTGTCACAAAGCTACGTCTATCTCGCCAGCTTCTTCCACAATTCGCTTATGTGGAAGAGCGAGATCGGCGCTGCGCGCGAATACGGCAATTTCATGGGCGTCACCTGCCTGCAAGATGCGCCGTACATGGCGATGTACGAATGCTTCGACAGCTTCGCCGCGTTCGAGACCTACCTCGATCTCGGCGGGCCGGACCTGATCCCGTCGGTAAAACTTCTCGTGAGCGAATACTGCCGCTACGCGCTCCACCGCGCATGGTTCTACTATCCCGATGCGTTGCCGGAAGATGCGATGGCGAAGGACGATATCCGCAACGGCCATATTGATCGCGCGCTGTCATTCCCCCTGGAAGACCTTTACCCCGATGGGCAGCCGGCGGGGCAGGTGGGGCAGGAAATCTACGGGGCGGGCGGGGCGATGGTGTTTGCCACGCGTGCATTTCACCGGGTGGAGCGGGCGCCTTTCATGCTCCACTGCGATCATTTCGTGCGGGCGCTGACCCGGATGGACGAATGTGCCATCAGCTTCGCGATCGACGGGCCGGCGGCGATGGACGCGGCGATCGCGCTGATCGCGGACAAGCCGCGCCGATCCGCCACTACGATCGTGCTGCGCGGCGCCGACGGTCAGAAAATCCCGCCCCTGAAGGATACAGGGACCGCGCTGTGCCGGTTCTCGGTGCCGACTCAAGGTGCCTATACGCTGAGCTGGTAAGGGCGCCGGATCGCCGGCTTGCAGGTTTTGGGCAGCACTTCGGCCTGGATGCGCTTGAATAAAAGGCGCGCGCTTTGCGGGCGCACGACCCGAAGCGCGCGGTTTTCCCTAGCGGGGTGGAGACGCGGCGCTCAGTCCCCGCCGCCGCTGTCGCTGCCTGGTCGGCCCCCGTCACGGCCCTGATCGTCCTTGATCCGCGCATGATTGGGCTGCGCGTCTTCCTGAGGCTCGCGCTCGGCCTGCGGTCGCTGATCCTTGCGCTGTTCTCCGCGCTCGAGGTTCCGGTCGGCCATCAACGGTTTCCCCCGCGCTCGCCGTCCATGCCGGAACGCTTGGCTGGCTGGCCCTGCTGCCCGCGCGGGTCGGTTTCCTGACCTTCCATCGCGGCAAGATCGTTGTCCTGTCCGGGCTGGCCCCCTTCATCTCCGTCGCGGGTGGACTGGTTCTGCCCTTCGCGGTTTCGGGCCGCTGTGGCCTTCGGGCGCAACAGGCTCTCGTTTGGGGTCGGTCGTCGTTCGCTATCCTTCGGGGAAGTAACGGGCCAGGGCAGGGGTCGGGTCCCGCAACCGGGCCGAAGCGGGATCCCGAGCGATCAGTCGCCCTTGTCGCCCTGGTTGCGCGGCTTCTTCGTGCTCGCATGCTGTCTCGCGTCCTGACTCAGCGACTTCGACTGATCGTCGGATTCGCCGAAAGTGCCGTCGTCGTTGCGCCGCTGGTAGCGTTTCTCGTGCGGCTGGATGAGTTCGCGCTTGCCGTCGCTGTCCTTCTTGTCGGCCATGACAGGGCTCCACATGGTTGGTATGCGGTATGAAACTCGCGCCATGCTACGGCGTTCCGCACCTGTTCCGGCCCCGGCGGATTTCGCGATCGCCGGCCGTTCCCTTGACCGCCGGGGCGAATCCGACTAGGGGCGCGCCCATCCAGGGCCCGGTTCGCTCGGCCCCGGTCAGATAGAGCTGAACATTGGCGGTGTCGTCCCGGGGGCCTGGCGTATGTTGCGCAAGGGCTCTTTTCTATTGAAGCGCGGCCTCGTGCAGGGCGTTTCGGGGCGGCCGTCAAAGTAACCCGGTGTCCGTGGGCGCGGGTGGAGTGATTCAAGCTCGCAGACCCTGTTGGCCAGGCATCGCGCCTTGGCAACGATCCCGGTTTGGCCGGGAACGACCGGTTCGGCGAACTTTCTCCCTTCACCCTGTTCTTGTGGCACCGCCATACGGTGAAGAGAGAGAACTCCTTTAATGCCGACGATCAACCAGTTGGTCCGCAAGGGCCGCGAACCGCAGAAGGCCAAGTCGAAGGTCCCTGCGATGGAAGCGAACCCGCAGAAGCGCGGCGTTTGCACCCGCGTCTACACCACGACCCCGAAGAAGCCGAACTCGGCGCTGCGCAAGGTGGCCAAGGTGCGCCTGACCAACCAGCGCGAGGTCATCAGCTACATCCCGGGTGAAGGGCACAACCTGCAGGAGCACTCCGTGGTGCTGATCCGCGGCGGCCGCGTGCGCGACCTTCCGGGCGTGCGTTACCACGTGCTGCGCGGCGTGCTCGACACGCAGGGCGTGAAGGACCGCAAGCAGAGCCGCTCCAAGTACGGCGCCAAGCGTCCCAAGTGATGGCTGGTCCAGGCCGTCGTCCCGGTGTCAGGCCGGGATCGCTGTCGGCCTGGTCGGATATCACCGGAGAGAGTTTCCACCGGAGTGCTTGCGGCAAACGATCCCGTCTTTCGCCGGGATGATGTGTTGAAACACCGCTGTCGCTCCCGTGTTCTGGAGTTTAAGAAATGTCACGTCGTCGTCGTCCCGAAAAGCGGGTCATCCTGCCCGATCCCAAGTTCGGGGATCAGATCCTGTCGAAGTTCATGAACAACCTCATGCTCGACGGTAAGAAGTCGGTTGCGGAACGCATCGTCTATGGTGCGCTCGAAACCGTCGAGAGCCGTGCGAAGAGCGATCCCATCGCAGTCTTCCACACCGCGCTCGACAACGTGAAGCCGCAGATCGAGGTGCGTTCGCGCCGCGTCGGCGGTGCCACGTACCAGGTGCCTGTCGAAGTGCGTCCGGAACGCGGCCAGGCGCTCGCGATCCGCTGGCTCATCACCGCTGCCCGCGGCCGTGCGGAAACCACCATGGCCGCGCGTCTCTCGGGCGAGCTGATGGATGCCGCCAACAACCGCGGCAACGCGGTCAAGAAGCGCGAAGACACGCACCGCATGGCCGACGCCAACCGCGCCTTCTCGCACTACCGCTGGTAACACCTATATAGGGCGGGGCCGGGCGATCTTGCGTCCGGCCGCTCCCTTCTCTCCAAGGAATTTTCCCATGGCACGCAGCCATCCCATCGAGCGTTACCGAAATTTCGGAATCATGGCGCACATCGACGCCGGCAAGACCACGACGACCGAGCGTATCCTTTACTACACCGGCAAGTCCTACAAGATCGGCGAAGTGCACGATGGCGCCGCCACCATGGACTGGATGGAGCAGGAGCAGGAGCGCGGGATCACGATCACTTCCGCCGCCACGACGACGTTCTGGCAGGCTGAGGACGGCCAGGGCCCCGAGCACCGCCTGAACATCATCGACACCCCCGGCCACGTCGATTTCACCATCGAAGTCGAACGTTCGCTGCGCGTGCTCGACGGCGCGGTTGCGGCCTTCGACGGCGTCGCCGGCGTCGAACCGCAATCCGAAACCGTGTGGCGCCAGGCCGAAAAGTACGGCGTGCCGCGGATGTGCTACGTCAACAAGCTCGACCGTACCGGGGCGGACTTCTATTATTGTGTCCAGACGATCATCGATCGCCTTGGCGCAGTCCCCGCTGTGCTCTATCTTCCGATCGGCGCGGAATCGTCGTTCAAGGGTCTCGTCGACCTGGTGAACAACCGCGCGATCATCTGGCAGGATGAGAGCCTGGGCGCCAAGTTCGACTATACCGACATCCCCGCCGACCTGGCCGACAAGGCCGCGGAATACCGCGAACGCCTGATCGAACTCGCCGTCGAGCAGGACGACGACGTCATGGAAAAGTATCTCGAAGGCGAGATGCCCGACGCGGCGACGCTCAAGCGGCTGATCCGCAAGGGCACGCTGGCGGGCGCGTTCGTGCCGGTCCTGTGCGGCTCCTCGTTCAAGAACAAGGGCGTCCAGCCGCTTCTCGATGCGGTGGTGGACTACTTGCCGAGCCCGGTCGACGTCCCCGCGATCAAGGGCATCAAGCCCGACAGCGAGGAAGAAGACACGCGCCCGTCCTCAGACGACGCGCCGTTCTCGGCCCTTGCGTTCAAGATCATGAACGACCCGTTCGTCGGCTCGCTGACCTTCTCCCGCATCTATTCGGGCAAGCTGACCAAGGGTTCGTACCTGAACTCCGTCAAGGACAAGAAGGAAAAGATCGGCCGCATGCTGCTGATGCACTCGAACAACCGCGAGGACATCGAAGAGGCATACGCGGGCGACATCGTGGCCCTGGCCGGGCTCAAGGAAACCACCACGGGCGACACGCTGTGCGACCCGGCGAAGCCGATCATTCTCGAGCGGATGGAATTCCCCGAGCCGGTGATCGAGCTGTCGGTGGAGCCCAAGACCAAGGCCGACCAGGAGAAGATGGGTGTCGCGCTCCATCGCCTCGCGGCCGAGGATCCGAGCTTCCGCGTGACCACCGACCATGAATCGGGCCAGACGATCATCAAGGGCATGGGCGAGCTTCACCTCGACATCCTCGTCGATCGCATGAAGCGTGAGTTCAAGGTCGAGGCGAACGTCGGTGCGCCGCAGGTGGCATACCGCGAATACCTCGCGAAGCCGGTGGACGTGGACTACACCCACAAGAAGCAGTCGGGTGGTTCGGGTCAGTTCGGCCGGGTCAAGGTCAAGGTCGAGCCGGGTGAGCGCGGCCAGGGCTTCGTCTTCGTGGACGAGATCAAGGGCGGCAACATTCCGAAGGAATACATCCCCGCGATCGAGAAGGGCCTGCGCGAGCAGGCCGAGAGCGGCTACCTCGTCGGCTTCCCGATCATCGACTTCACCGTCACACTCTACGACGGTGCGTACCACGACGTCGACTCGAGCGCGATCGCGTTCGAAATCGCCGGTCGCGGCGCGATGCGCGAAGTGGCGCAGAAGGCGGGCATCAAGCTGCTCGAGCCCATCATGAAGGTGGAAGTGGTCACGCCGGAAGATTATCTCGGCGACGTGATCGGCGACATCAACAGCCGCCGCGGCCAGATCCAGGGCACCGACACGCGCGGGAATGCCCAGGCCGTGGAAGCCAAGGTGCCGCTTGCCAACATGTTCGGCTACGTCAACGAACTGCGTTCGTTCACCCAGGGTCGCGCGCAGTACACGATGCAGTTCTCGCACTATGACGAGGTGCCGGCGAACGTCGCTGCCGAGGTCAAGGAGAAGCTTGCCTAAGGAAAGGCGAGCGTCTAGTGGCGGCGCCTGATTCACCGGGTGCCGCCGCAGGCTTGGTGAAATTCAATCCAGACAGAGGTTTTAGTCAAAATGGCAAAGGCAAAATTCGAGCGGAACAAGCCGCACTGCAACATCGGCACCATTGGTCACGTTGACCACGGCAAGACGACGCTCACCGCGGCGATCACCAAGGTCATGGCCGAAGTGTACGGCGGCACCCCCGTCGACTTCGCGAACATCGACAAGGCACCCGAAGAGCGTGAGCGCGGCATCACCATCTCGACCGCACACGTCGAGTACGAGTCGGACGCTCGTCACTACGCGCACGTCGACTGCCCGGGTCACGCGGACTACGTGAAGAACATGATCACCGGTGCCGCCCAGATGGACGGCGCGATCCTGGTCGTGAACGCAGCCGACGGCCCGATGCCGCAGACCCGCGAGCACATCCTGCTCGCGCGCCAGGTCGGCGTGCCGGCTCTCGTCGTGTACATGAACAAGGTCGACCAGGTCGACGACGAGGAAATCCTCGAACTCGTCGAACTGGAAGTGCGCGAGCTGCTGAGCTCGTACGACTTTGACGGTGACAACATTCCGATCATCAAGGGTTCCGCGCTGGCTGCTCTCGAAGGTCGCGATGACCACATCGGCAAGGATTCGGTCGTTGCGCTGATCAAGGCGGTCGACGAATACATTCCGCAGCCGGACCGTCCGGTCGACAAGCCGTTCCTCATGCCCATCGAAGACGTGTTCTCGATCTCGGGCCGCGGCACGGTCGTGACCGGCCGCATCGAGACGGGTGTCGTCAACGTTGGTGACGAAGTCGAAATCGTCGGCATCAAGGACTCGAAGAAGACGACCGTCACGGGCGTCGAGATGTTCCGCAAGCTGCTCGATCGGGGCGAAGCCGGCGACAACGTCGGTGCGCTGATCCGCGGCGTGGCTCGCGAAGAGGTCGAGCGTGGCCAGGTTCTCGCCAAGCCGGGTTCGGTCAAGCCGCACACCGACTTCGACGCGGAAGTCTATGTGCTGTCGAAGGACGAGGGCGGCCGTCACACGCCGTTCTTCGCCAACTATCGTCCGCAGTTCTACTTCCGCACCACCGACGTGACCGGTGAGGTTGTTCTTCCCGAAGGCACCGAAATGGTCATGCCGGGCGACAACGTCACGATCGGCGTCAAGCTGATCGCCCCGATCGCGATGGACGAAGGTCTGCGCTTCGCTATTCGCGAAGGCGGCCGCACCGTCGGTTCGGGTGTCGTCGCCAAGATCACGAAGTAAGCCTCTTACGGCAGCATGGTCTGGCCCGGCTCTCGCAAGGGAGCCGGGCCTGGTTGTGTCTGGAGCCATTGCAGGCTCGTCAGCGCCCTTGGTGGGATCGCGATCGAATCCTCCAACAAAACCGTGCAATCGGGGGTTGCACGACAACCGCGCTATCCGTATAGGCGCGCCACCGGACGGGGATTCGTCTCCATCCAAACAGATTCACAGGAAGGCCGCCTGTTCCCGCATGTCGGGCAAGACCGGGCGGGCCTTTCTTTTTTGCGGGCCGGCAACGGCTCGTACGGCTCTTTCGCATCGGTAGGGACATGGAAGCTCAGAATATCCGCATTCGCCTCAAGGCGTTCGATCACCGCGTGCTCGACCAGGCGACTGGCGAGATTGCGGACACCGCCCGTCGCACGGGTGCGCTGATCCGGGGCCCCATCCCCATGCCGACGCGTATCGAGAAATTCACCGTGAACCGCGGTCCGCACGTCGACAAGAAGTCGCGCGAGCAGTTCGAGGTGCGCACCTACAAGCGGCTGCTCGACATCGTGCAGCCGAACGCCCAGACGGTGGACGCGCTGATGAAGCTCGACCTAGCCGCTGGCGTCAACGTCGAGATCAAGCTGGCTTGATTTCGTCGCGAGCCGGCAGGCTCGCGGACAAGGGATACCTCCGGCCGCGCCTTCGGGCACTGGCCGGGCAGCGTCCCCCGTCTCGCCTCGAGAGAGGCACTTTGGCCCGGACGGGGCGATGCATGACAACCTGGGCCGAGCACGCCTGTCGGATGGTCCGGCAGGCCTCTGTAAGGAGAACGGATCATGCGCTCCGGCGTGATCGCTAAGAAAGTCGGGATGACCCGCCTGTTCCAGGAAGATGGCCGCCACGTGCCGGTCACCGTCCTGTCGCTGGAAGATTGCCAGGTCGTCATGCACCGCACTGGTGACCGTGACGGCTACTTCGCCGTCCAGCTCGGTGCGGGCGAAGCGAAGCAGAAGAACGTCAACAAGCCGCAGCGCGAGCAGTTCGCAAAGGCCGAAGTCGGCCTGAAGATGCGCGTCGCGGAATTCCGCGTCGACGGCGAAGACGGGCTGATCCCCGTCGGGTCGACCATCTCGGCCGAGCATTTCGTTGCCGGGCAGAAGGTCGACATCACCGGCCACACGCAGGGCAAGGGCTTTGCCGGCGCCATGAAGCGCTGGGGCTTCGGCGGCATGCGCGCGACGCACGGCGTCTCGATCAGCCACCGCGCCCACGGTTCGACCGGTAACCGCCAGGATCCGGGCCGCGTGTTCAAGAACAAGAAGATGGCCGGCCACATGGGCGACCGTCAGCGCACCCAGCAGAACCTGGAAGTGGTTCGCACCGACGCGACCCGCGGCCTGATCTTCGTGAAGGGCTCTGTCCCGGGTTCGAAGAATGGCTGGCTGCTCGTTCGGGACTCCGTGAAGCTTTCGCTGCCCGAGAACCTGCCGTTCCCCGGCGCGGTTCTCGAGAAGAAGAGCACTGCTCCCGAGCACGAGGAAGCGCCTGCCGGCATGGTCGAGGCTGCTGCCGAGCACGAAGTGATCGAGCAGGTGAGCCCCGAGATGCAGGAGCAGCTCGCTGAAGAGCAGCAGGCCGGTGCCGATACGGATACCGATGCCACCGCCGAAACCACCGCCGAGGGCGCTTCGCCCGCCGGTGATGAAAACAAGGAGGGCTGATCCCGTGAAGGTGAAGGTCCAGAAACTCGACGGCGGCGCCGCCGGCGACCTCGAGCTGAATGACGAGGTCTTCGGTATCGAGCCGCGGCAGGATATCCTGCACCGCGTCGTCACCTGGCAGCTGTGGAACCGGCGGATGACCGCCCGTCCGACCCGCGAGCGCAGCGACGTTGCCCGTACCGGCAAGAAGTTCGGCCGGCAGAAGGGCGGCGGCACGGCACGTCACGGCGACCGTGCAGCACCCGTGTTCATCGGTGGCGGCAAGGCGCACGGTGCCAGGAAGCGCGATTTCAACATCTCGCTGAACAAGAAGATCCGCGCGCTCGGCCTGCGCATGGCCCTTTCGAGCAAGGCGAAGGACGGCCTCGTCATCGTCGACACGCTCGAACTCGCCGATGCCAAGACGAAGGCGCTGAAAGGCCATTTCGACGCGAATGGCTGGAGCGGCGGCAAGGTGCTGGTGATTGACGGCGATGCGGTCGACACTTCGTTCGCGAAGGCTGCGGGCAACCTGCACGGCATCAACGTGATGCCGGCGGTGGGCGCCAACGTCTACGACATCCTGAAGCACGACACGCTGGTCCTGACGAAGGCTGCGGTCGAAAAGCTGGAGGCGCGCTTCAATGGCTAAGCAGGCAAAGCAGGTCGATGCGCGTCACTATGACGTGATCGTCGCCCCGCACATCACCGAGAAGTCGACCCTGGCGTCCGAACACAACGCGATTGTGTTCAAGGTTGCCGGCGATGCGACCAAGCCGCAGATCAAGGAAGCCATCGAGGCCATCTACGATCGCAAGGTGGCAAAGGTGAACACCATCGTCGTCAAGGGCAAGACGAAGCGCTGGAAGGGCAAGCCCTACACGCGCACCGACATGAAGAAGGCGATCGTGACCCTGGCTGAAGGCCAGGACTCGATCGACGTCACGAGCGGGATCTGAGGGCAGGACTATGGCACTCAAGAACTACAAGCCGACCAGCCCGGCCCGCCGCGGCCTGATCCTGGTCGACAAATCCGGCCTGTGGAAGGGCAAGCCGGTCAAGGCGCTCGTCGAAGGCAAGCGCAAGACCGGCGGCCGTAACAACAAGGGCCACGTCACGTCGCGCGGGATCGCCGGCGGCCACAAGCAGAAGTACCGCTACATCGACTTCAAGCGTCGCAAGTGGGACATGCCTGCCACCGTCGAGCGTCTGGAATACGACCCCAACCGCACGGCCTTTATCGCACTGGTGAAGTACGAGGACGGCGAACTGGCCTATATCCTTGCGCCGCAGCGCCTCGCCGTCGGCGACAGCGTCGTCGCAGGCGAGAAGACGGATACGAAGCCGGGTAACGCGATGCTGCTGGGCACCATGCCGGTCGGTACCATCTGCCACAACGTGGAGATGAAGCCGGGCAAGGGCGGTCAGATCGCCCGTTCGGCAGGGACCTATGTCCAGGTTGTCGGCCGTGACCGCGGCATGGTGATCGTGCGCCTCAACAGCGGCGAGCAGCGTTATCTGCGGGCGGATTGCATGGGTACGGTTGGCGCGGTCTCGAACCCCGACAACCAGAACCAGAACTTCGCCAAGGCCGGTCGCAACCGCTGGCTGGGCAAGCGTCCGCTGACCCGCGGCGTCGCGAAGAACCCGGTCGATCACCCGCACGGCGGCGGCGAAGGCCGCACTTCCGGCGGCCGCCACCCGGTCACCCCGTGGGGCAAGCCGACCAAGGGCGCCCGCACCCGTCACAACAAGGCCACGGACAAGATGATCATCCGTTCGCGCCACGCGAAGAAGAAGAGGTAATCGGACATGGCTCGTTCCGTCTGGAAAGGTCCTTTCGTCGACCTCCACCTGCTGAAGAAGGCCGAGGACGCGCAGGAGAAGAGCGCGCGCGGTGCGATCAAGACCTGGTCGCGTCGCAGCACGATCCTGCCGCAGTTCGTCGGTCTGACGTTCAGCGTCTACAACGGCCAGAAGTTCATTCCGGTCTCCGTCAACGAAGACATGGTCGGCCACAAGCTCGGCGAATTCGCGCCCACGCGCAACTTCCCCGGCCACGCCGCCGACAAGAAGGGCAAGCGCTGATGGGCAAGCAGAAAGCCCCCCGCCGCGTCGGCGATAACGAGGCTCTGGCCGTCGGCACCACGATCCGTGGTTCCGCGCAGAAGCTGAACCTCGTGGCCGGCCTCATCCGCGGCAAGAAGGCCGAGGACGCGCTGAATATCCTCGCCTTCTCCAAGAAGGCGATGGCTCGCGACGCCTCCAAGGTGCTCGCCAGCGCGATCGCGAATGCCGAGAACAACCACAACCTCGATGTCGACGCGCTCGTCGTCGCCGAGGCGTCGGTCGGCAAGTCCGTAACCATGAAGCGCTTCCACACGCGTGGGCGCGGGAAGAGCACCCGCATCCTGAAGCCGTTCAGCCGGCTGCGCATCGTGGTCCGTGAAAGCGAGGAGGCCTGATATGGGTCATAAATCGAACCCCATCGGCCTGCGCCTGCAGATCAACCGGACCTGGGACAGCCGCTGGTACGCCGAAGGGCGCGACTACGCCAAGCTGCTCAGCGAAGACATCGCGATCCGCAAGTACATCGTCGAAAGCCTGCCACAGGCTGCGATCTCGAAGGTCGTGATCGAGCGTCCGGCAAAGCTGTGCCGCGTTTCGATCTATGCCGCCCGTCCGGGCGTCATCATCGGCAAGAAGGGCGCCGACATCGAGAAGCTTCGCTCGAAGCTCGCGTCCATGACGGCGAGCGATGTGAAGCTCAACATCGTCGAGATCCGCAAGCCGGAGATCGATGCCAAGCTCGTCGCCCAGGGCATTGCCGACCAGCTCATCCGCCGCGTGGCCTTCCGCCGCGCGATGAAGCGGGCGATGCAGTCGGCCATGCGCCTTGGCGCCGAAGGCATCAAGGTCATGTGCGGCGGCCGTCTTGGCGGTGCGGAGATCGCGCGCGTCGAACAGTACCGGGAAGGCCGTGTGCCGCTGCACACGCTCCGCGCGAACGTTGACTATGCCGAAGCCGAGGCGCTGACCGCCTACGGCGTGATCGGGATCAAGGTGTGGATCTTCAAGGGCGAGATTCTCGGCCATGATCCGACCGCGCAGGACCGCTTGATGATGGAGGCCCAGACCTCCGGCGTCCGCCCGGCTTCCGACCGGCGCTAAGGTAGAGCAAGAACCATGCTGCAACCGAAGAAAACAAAGTTCCGCAAGATGTTCAAGGGCCGCATCAAGGGCGAAGCCAAGGGCGGTACCGCCCTGAACTTCGGTTCCTATGGCCTCAAGGCGCTTGAGCCGGAACGTGTCACCGCCCGCCAGATCGAGGCGGCGCGCCGCGCGATCACGCGTCACATCAAGCGCCAGGGGCGCCTGTGGATTCGCGTGTTCCCGGACGTTCCGGTCTCGAAGAAGCCGGCCGAAGTCCGCCAGGGCAAGGGCAAGGGCGCGATCGAATACTGGGCCGCGCGCGTGAAGCCGGGCCGGATCCTGTTCGAGCTCGACGGCGTGCCCGGTCCGCTCGCGGCAGAGGCGTTCAGCCGCGCGGCGATGAAGCTGCCGATCAAGACCAAGGTTGTCGCTCGCCTGGGCGACACCAGCCACCTGGGAGCCGAGTAATGGCCAAGAAACCAGCCCCCACGGCTGCCACCGGCGGGAACGCGAAGGCCGCCGACATGCGCGCCCGGACGGACGACCAGCTGGCGGAACAGATGGTCGAGCTGAAGCGCGAGGCGTTCAACCTGCGCTTTCAGGCGGCGACCAACCAGCTGGAGCGCCCCGCGCGCATCCGCGAGGTTCGCCGCGACATCGCGCGTATCAAAACGCTGCAGGGCGAGCGTTCTCGCGCTGCCGAAGCGAAGTAAGGAACCGATATGCCAAAGCGTATCCTGGTCGGGACCGTCGTGTCCGACAAGACCGACAAGACCGTGACCGTGCTGGTCGAGCGCAAGGTTAAGCACCCGCTCTACGGCAAGATCATCCGTCGCTCGAAGAAGTACCATGCCCATGACGAGGCGAACGCCTATCATCCGGGCGACGTCGTGCGGATCGAGGAAACCCGCCCCATCTCCAAGACCAAGACCTGGACCGTGAAGGACCGGGTGCAGGCTGGCGGTGTGCAGGCGGTCGATGCCGATCTCGATGTCGAGGCCGCGGGCAACTGAGCCAGTTTTAATAGGAACTGCCGGACTGGTTCCGGCAAGCCGAACGAGAAGGAAACGGATCTATGATCCAGATGCAATCCACGCTCGATGTCGCTGACAACAGCGGCGCCAAGCGCGTCCAGTGCATCAAGGTGCTGGGCGGATCGAAGCGTCGGACCGCCGGCGTGGGCGACGTGATCGTCGTCTCCGTCAAGGAGGCGCAGCCGCGCACGAAGGTCAAGAAGGGCGATGTTCACCGCGCCGTGATCGTGCGGACCCGCAAGGATGTTCGCCGTCCCGATGGCAGCGTGATCCGCTTCGACAGCAACGCTGCGGTCCTGGTGAACAAGAACGAGGAGCCGATCGGTACCCGTATTTTCGGGCCGGTGGTGCGCGAACTGCGCGGCCGCGGCTTCATGAAGATCATCTCGCTCGCTCCGGAGGTGTTGTAATGGCCGGCGCCAAGATCAAGAAGGGCGACAGCGTCGTCGTGCTTTCGGGCAAGGACAAGGGCCGCACCGGCACCGTCCAGTCCGTCATGCCGAAGGACGGCAAGGTCGTCGTCGACGGCATCAACGTGATCGCCCGTCACCGCAAGCCGAGCCAGCAGAACCCGCAGGGTGGCATCGACCGCAAGCCGGCCCCGATGCGCATTGCCAAGGTTGCGCTGGCCGATCCCAAGGACGGCAAGCCGACCCGCGTCCGGTTCGAAACCAAGGACGGACGCAAGGTCCGCGTTGCCGTCAAGTCCGGGGAGACCATCGATGGCTGATACCAATGCCCCGCGCTTGAAGGCTAAGTACGACGCCGAAATCGCCAAGGCGATGACGGAAAAGTTCGGCTACAAGAACGCGCTGGAAGTGCCGCGGCTCGAAAAGATCACGCTCAACATGGGCGTGGGCGAAGCGAGCCAGGACAAGAAGAAGGTCCAGACGGCTGCCGAGGAAATGGCGCTGATCGCCGGCCAGAAGCCGGTCATCACCAAGGCCAAGAAGTCGATCGCGCAGTTCAAGCTGCGTGAAGGGATGCCGATCGGTGCGAAGGTGACCCTTCGCCGCGAGCGCATGTACGAATTCCTTGATCGCCTGGTGACGATCGCCATGCCCCGCATCCGCGACTTCCGCGGGCTGAACCCGAAGAGCTTCGACGGGCGCGGCAACTATGCGATGGGCCTGAAGGAACAGATCATTTTCCCGGAAATCTCGTACGACAAGATCGAGAAGGTCCGGGGGATGGACATCATCATCACCACCACCGCGAAGACCGACGACGAGGCGCGCGAGCTGCTGCGCCTGTTCGGTTTCCCGTTCCCGCGCGAGGACGCTGCTGAAGAGCAGCAGGCCGCGTGAAGCTAGATTTGAGGAAGAGAGCTTAAGTCCATGGCGAAACTGAGTTCGATCAACAAGAACGAGCGGCGCAAGAAGCTCGTGAAGAAGTATGCGGGCAAGTACGCCCGGCTGAAGGCGATTGCCGACGACGAATCGAAGGACGATTCGGAGCGCCTGATGGCGCGCCTGAAGCTGGCCGAAATCCCGCGCAATGCGAACCCGACCCGGGTGCGCAACCGCTGCTCCACCACCGGCCGCCCGCGCGGCGTGTATCGCAAGTTCGGCCTTAACCGGATCGAGATCAGGAACCTGGGCAACAAGGGCCTGATTCCCGGTCTGACCAAGTCGAGCTGGTGAGGATCTGACAGATGGCTATGACCGATCCCCTGGGTGACATGCTCACCCGCATCCGCAACGGGCAGCAGGCGAAGAAGGACTCCGTCCTTACCCCCGCCAGCAAGCTGCGCGCGAATGTCCTCGAAGTGCTTCAGCGTGAAGGCTACATCCGTGGCTTCACCGAAGACGCTTCGGGCAAGCATCCGGCGCTGCGGATCGAACTGAAGTATTTCGAAGGCGAACCGGCGATCAAGCACGTCGCGCGCGTTTCGAAGCCTGGCCGCCGCGTGTATTCGGGTTCCAAGGAACTGCCGACGATCCGCAACGGCCTCGGCATCACCATCGTCTCGACGCCTCGTGGCGTGCTTTCCGACGCGGAAGCCCGTACCCAGAACGTCGGCGGCGAAGTGCTGGCGGAGGTGTTCTGATGAGCCGCATCGGCAAGCGTCCGGTGGCGATCCCCAGCGGGGTCACCGCGGACATCAACGACAAGACGCTGTCAGTGAAGGGCCCCAAGGGCACCTTGTCGATGGGTCTGTCCGACAACGTCACCTACACGGTTGAAGACGGCGCGATCTCGATCAAGCCGGCGAACGACAGCAAGGCTGCAAAGGCCTTCTGGGGCATGCAGCGCACGCTCGTTGCCAACCTGGTCGAAGGCGTTACCGACGGTTTCACCAAGACCCTGGTGATCAAGGGTGTCGGCTACCGCGCGCAGGCCCAGGGCAAGACCCTGAAGCTGCAGCTCGGCTACAGCCACGACGTCGACCTGCCTGTGCCCGAAGGGCTCGAGGTGAAGACGCCGGACCAGACGACCGTAGAGATTTCGGGGATCGACAAGCAGGCCGTCGGCCAGTTTGCCGCCGAAATCCGCCGCTGGCGCAAGCCGGAGCCCTACAAGGGCAAGGGCATCGCCTATCGCGGCGAGTTCATCTTCCGCAAGGAAGGAAAGAAGAAGTAAGATGGCCAAGCTTTCCCTCTTCGAGCGCCGCCGCCGCCGCGTGCGCACTGCGATCAAGGCCCGGGCCGGATCGCGGCCCCGCCTGTCGATCCACCGCACCGGGCGCCACATCTATGCGCAAGTCATCGACGACGCGCAGGGGCGCACTGTTGCCGCCGCGAGCACGCTGGGTGGCAAGTCCGCCGGCGGGAATGTCGATGCCGCCGTCCAGGTCGGCAAGGACATCGCGGAAGCTGCCAAGAAGGCCGGCGTCTCCGCTGTCGTCTTCGACCGCGGCGGGTTTCTGTTTCATGGCCGCGTGAAAGCGCTGGCCGACGCCGCCCGCGAAGGCGGGCTGGAGTTCTGATGATGGCTGACAACGAAAACACCAACGAAGCCGCTGCCGAAACGCAGAATGCCGTCGTGAACGAGCAGCCGGCGATTGCCGATACTCCTTCGCAGGCTGCCGAGGCGCAGAGCGCCGAAAGTGGCGATCCGACGCAGCCGCGTGGACGCGGCGGACGAGGCGGAAACGATCGCGGCGGCCGCGGCCCCGGCGGCGGCAATCGTGACGGACGCGGTGGCCGCGGGCGCGGCGATCGCCGCGACAACCGCCGCGAGGAAGAAGACGACGGGATCATCGAAAAGCTGGTCCACATCAACCGGGTCTCGAAGACGGTGAAGGGCGGCAAGCGCTTCGGCTTCGCAGCGCTGGTCGTAGTCGGCGACGGCTCGGGCCGCGTGGGCTTCGGTCATGGCAAGGCGCGCGAAGTGCCGGAAGCCATCACCAAGGCGACCGCTTCGGCCAAGAAGAAGATGATCCGCGTTCCGCTGAAGGAAGGCCGCACGCTTCATCACGACGGCAAGGGCCGTTTCGGTGCCGGCAAGGTCAACGTCCGCAGCGCCCCGGCAGGTACCGGCATCATCGCCGGCGGTCCGATGCGCGCAGTGTTCGAAAGCCTAGGCGTCGCCGATGTTGTGACCAAGTCGGTCGGCACTTCGAACCCATACAACATGATCCGCGCCACTTTCGCCGCACTGACTGACCAGACTTCGCCGAAGTCGGTTGCGCAGCGTCGTGGCAAGAAGGTCGCCGACCTGCTGGGTCGTGGCGGCGCGAGCGAGGCCGAGGCAGAAGCCGACGCCGCCGCGATTGTGGAGTAAGACTGATGGCGAAGATCAAACTCAAGCAGATCGGCAGCCCGATCCGCCGCCCCGAAAGCCAGAAGAAGATCCTGATCGGCCTGGGCCTCGGCAAGATGCACCGCGTGGTGGAGGTCGAGGATTCGGCCGAAGTCCGCGGCGCGATCGCCAAGCTGCCGCACATGGTCGAGATCGTCGACTGAAATGACATGGCGCGGCCGGGGTTGCCTGGCCGCGACATGGCGCGACAAAAGCGAAAGCGAGTGCACTGACATGAAACTGAACGACATCCGCGACAACGAAGGCGCCCGCCACCGCAAGATGCGGATCGGCCGGGGCATCGGTTCGGGCAAGGGCAAGACCGGCGGTCGCGGCCAGAAGGGCCAGAAGGCGCGTTCCGGCGTCGCCGTCAAGGGCTTCGAAGGCGGCCAGATGCCGCTTCACATGCGCCTGCCGAAGCGCGGTTTCAACAACCCGAACGGCAAGGATTACGCCGAGGTCAACCTTGGCATGATCCAGAAGTTCATCGATTCCGGCAAGCTGGACGCCACCGGCACGGTCGATCACGACGTGCTGAAGAGCGCGGGCCTGGCGACGGGCGGCAAGGACGGCGTGCGCCTGCTTGGCAAGGGCGAGCTGAGCGCGAAGGTCAGCTTCCGGGTTGCCGGGGCGTCGAAGGGTGCGATCGAAGCGGTCGAGAAGGCCGGCGGATCCGTCGAAGTCATCGAGCGCGGCCAGCCCGAACACGAGAAGAAGGCTGCGCGCGCGGCCGCCAACAAGACCGCGCGTAACGACAAGGCCGCCAATTAAGCGAATAACGGGCAGCGGGGGTTCGACATGTCGGCCCCCGCTTCCTATGTAGCCTCCCTTGCCGGGAGGACCCCAAAGACCCCTTGGCGCCAATACAGGATCTCGGGTAACCCCATGGCATCACGCGCCGACAACATCGCGAGCACTCTGAGCCTCGCGAACTTTTCCAAGGCAACCGAACTCAAGAACCGCATCTGGTTCACGATCGGCGCCCTGATCATCTTCCGCTTCCTGAGCTTCGTGCCGCTTCCGGGCGTCAATCCGCTAGTGCTGGAGACGCTGTACGAGCAGACGCGCGGGGGCATCCTCGATCTGTTCAATACGTTCTCGGGCGGCAGCCTTGAGCGCATGAGCCTCATCGCGCTCGGCGTCATGCCCTACATCACGGCGTCTATCGTCATCCAGCTTGCCGCTTCGCTTCACCCGGCGCTCGCCGCGTTGAAGAAGGAAGGTGCGAGCGGACGGCAGAAGCTCAATCAGTACACCCGGTACGGTACCGTGTTCCTGTGCGCAGTGCAGGGCTGGTTCCTAGCCCAGGGTCTCGAAAGCTACGGGGCGCAGAGCGGGCTCCAGGCCGTCGTCATTCCCGGCCTGCTGTTCAAGATCACCGCCGTGATCAGCCTGGTGGGCGGCACGATGTTCCTCCTGTGGCTGGGTGAGCAGATCACGAGCCGCGGGATCGGCAACGGCGTTTCGCTGATCATCATGGCCGGCATCGTCGCCCAGTTCCCCAGCTTCGGCGCCAACCTGTTCGAAGGGGGGCGTTCGGGCTCCATCAGCGCCTTCGTGATCGTCGGCTTTGTCGTGATGATCGTGGGCCTGATCCTGTTTATCTCTTTCATGGAACGCGCTCAGCGACGCCTGCTGATCCAGTATCCCAAGCGCGCCAGCCAGCGCGGCATGATGCAGGCGGATCGCAGCCACCTGCCGCTGAAGCTCAACACATCGGGTGTCATCCCGCCGATCTTCGCAAGCTCGCTCCTGCTCCTGCCGCTGACCATCAGCCAGTTTGCCGGGCAGGGCATTGACCCCAACAGCACGACCGGCGGGATCATCAACACGCTGAACTTCTACCTTCAGCACGGGCAGCCGTTGTACCTGCTGCTCTATGCCATCGGGATCGTCTTCTTCTGCTTCTTCTACACCGCGGTGGTCTTCAATCCGGAAGAGACGGCCGACAACCTGAAGAAGAATGGCGGGTTCATCCCGGGTATCCGGCCTGGCAAGCGTACACAGGATTACCTGGATTACGTCCTTACGCGGATCACCGTGATCGGCGCGGCCTACCTCACCCTGGTGTGTGTGCTGCCGGAATACATGATCGCGCAGACGGGCATTCCGCTGTTTCTTGGCGGCACCAGCCTGCTGATCGTGGTCAACGTGACGGTGGATACCATCAGCCAGATACAGTCTCACCTGCTGGCCCACCAGTATGGCGACCTCATCAAGAAGGCCAAGTTGAAGGGCCGTCTGCGCTAGGGCATTATCTCGGCCTGCTGCGGGGAGCATTACCGTGAACATTATCCTGTTGGGCCCCCCGGGGGCGGGCAAGGGCACGCAAGCGCAGCGACTGGTCGAGCGTCACGGGATGCGGCAGCTCTCCACCGGTGACATGCTGCGTGCGGCGGTAAAGGCGGGGACCCCCGTCGGCCTGGAAGCGAAAGCGGTGATGGAGCGCGGGGAGCTCGTCTCTGACGAGATCGTCTCACGCCTCATCGATGCCGAGCTTACCGCGATGGCTGATGAGACCGGCGCCATCTTCGACGGATATCCGCGAACCGAAGCCCAGGCCTCCGCGCTCGACGCCATTCTCGCCGCGCATGGCCGGACGCTCGATCACGTGATCGAACTCGACGTGGACGAAGACGCACTTGTGGAACGCATCACCGGGCGCTTCACCTGCGCGGTCTGCGGCGAAGGATACCACGACATCCACAAGAGGCCGCGCCTGGCGGGAACGTGCGACAAGTGCGGCAGCTCCGAATTCAAGCGCCGGCCTGACGACAACGAAGGCACCGTGCGCACCCGCATGGCCGAATATCGCGCCAAGACGGCGCCGATCCTTCCGATCTACGAGGCGCGCAATATCGTCCGGCGTATCGACGGAATGGCCGACATCGACATCGTGAGCGAGGCGATCGAGCGGGTTCTCGCCAGTTAGCGCCTCGTGGTGTATCCTCCCCTCCAAGAGCAGGGGGTGATAATCATGGGCAGACTGAAAATCCTGCTTGCGGCTCTGGCGGCGGGCATCGTTGCTGTGCCTGCTTCGGCCGAAGTCACGCAGACATCGCCCGGCCACTTCGTCTCGCGTAACACGGCGTCGACCACCGCCGATTCCACCACCGTCTGGCGCACGCTGATCGAGCCGGCGGCCTGGTGGGAGGACGCACACACCTGGTCGGGGAGCGCAGCGAACCTTTCCATTGCGCCCCAGGGCGGCGGCTGCTTCTGCGAACGGCTGTCCGCGCAGGAGCGGCGGCTCGACGGCAGCGTGCAGCACATGACTGTGGTGATGGCGCAGCCGATGAAGCTCCTGCGCATGACGGGTGCGCTGGGGCCGCTCCAGGGCGAGCCGGTCAACGGTGTCCTGACCGTGACGATCGAACCGCGCGAAAGCGGCGGAACCGCGCTGGTCTGGGAATATGCGGTCGCCGGGCACTTCCGGTTTCCGGTCGATTCCCTCGCCAGATCGGTGGACGCGGTGATGGGGGTGCAACTGGGTCGACTCGTCGCAGCGGCGAACAGCGAGGGTGAGCGCGAGGAGGAGGGCGGGGACAGCGGCCTAGCGTCAACACGCCCGCTTGCGGACCAGGGCGATCCGTAATAAACATCGGACTGCTTCGATCGCGCCGAAGAGGTGATCGTGCCAGCCGGGAGATCGGCGGTGCATACAGATCCTCCGGCGGCCCCTGCGGGTGCGCGCCATTGACGCGCGCAGCGAATCGCACTAAGCGCGCCCCTCATTCGTCATACGCGGGTCGGTCCGGCAGGTGTTCCTGTAACAAGCAGGGCGCGCCATCCGGACCTTTGCCGTAACGCAACCTGCCGATCTCGAATGAAAGCGATGAGATAGGGGCGCCCGGCCGGGTAGCTCCTGTGGAGCATGGAGAACTAAGTGGCTCGTATTGCCGGGGTAAACCTCCCCACCAACAAGCGCGTGATCATCGCGCTCACCTACATCCATGGTATCGGTCCGACCACGGCGGTGAAGATCGCCGACAAGCTGGGCATCGATCACAGCCGCCGCGTGCAGGACCTGTCCGACGCCGAAGTGCTGCAGATCCGTGAAACCATCGACGCCGATCATTCGGTCGAAGGCGATCTTCGCCGCGAAACCGCGATGAACATCAAGCGCCTGATGGATCTGGCCAGCTATCGCGGCCTGCGTCACCGCAAGGGCCTGCCGGTTCGCGGCCAGCGCACTCACACCAACGCCCGGACCCGCAAGGGCAAGGCCAAGCCGATCGCAGGCAAGAAGAAGTAAGCCGCGCTCGCCCCGCTCGGTCGGCGGCGACGGCTTCATTTCTTGGATTTAGGACAGGAATTCCCACATGGCTCGTGAACCTCAGCGCATCCGCAGGCGGGAGCGCAAGAACATCACCAGCGGCGTTGCGCACATCAATGCCAGCTTCAACAACACCATGATCACCATCACCGATGCACAGGGCAACGCGATCAGCTGGTCTTCGGCCGGCATGATGGGGTTCAAGGGCAGCCGCAAGTCGACGCCTTATGCCGCCCAGGTTGCCGCCGACGATGCCGGCAAGAAGGCGGCCGAGCACGGCGTCCGCACGCTGGAGGTTGAGGTCAAGGGGCCCGGGTCGGGCCGTGAAAGCGCGCTGCGCGGCCTTGCGGCGATCGGGTTCACGATCACCTCTATCCGCGACGTGACGCCGATCCCGCACAACGGTGTGCGCCCGTCCAAGCGTCGCCGCGTCTGATCTTGCCTGCCCGGCGGCAGGGTCGCTCCTTGCCGCCGATTTTTCGTAGGATCGGACGCCTCGCCGGCGCCGGTCCCACACGCATTTGAACCCCAAGGGGATATCCATGGCCGTCAACACCAAGAACTGGCAGGAACTCAAGAAGCCCAACAGCCTCGACGTGAAGGACGCCTCGAAGGGCCGCAAGGCAACCTTCGTGGCGGAGCCGCTCGAGCGCGGCTTCGGCCTGACTCTCGGCAACGCACTGCGCCGCGTTCTGCTGTCGAGCCTCCAGGGTGCCGCCATCACCTCGATCAAGATCGAAAACGTGCTGCACGAATTCTCGTCGCTGGCCGGCGTTCGCGAAGACGTGACCGACATCGTGCTGAACGTGAAGCAGATCGCGCTGCGCATGGAAGGCGAGGGCCCTAAGCGCCTGCAGCTTGCCGCCACCGGCCCGGGCGAGGTCAAGGCGGGTGACATCGCGGTCTCCGGCGATATCGAGATCATGAACAAGGATCTCGTGATCTGCCACCTCGACGAAGGCGCCAACCTCAACATGGAACTGACCGCCGACACCGGCAAGGGTTACGTTCCGGCCGTGGGCAACCGGCCGGTCGACGCGCCGATCGGCCTGATCCCGATCGACAGCCTGTACTCGCCCGTCCGCCAGGTGAGCTACAAGGTCGAGAACGCGCGCGTCGGGCAGGAACTCGACTTCGACAAGCTGAGCTTGACGATCGAGACCGACGGAACGGTGACCCCGGAAGACGCGGTGGCCTATGCCGCCCGCATCCTGCAGGACCAGCTTGCGCTGTTCGTCCACTTCGAAGACGGCATTCCGCAGTCGTCGAGCCCGATGATCGGCCTTGCCGCGCAACCGGAAGAGAGCGACGCGAACCAGCTCAACCGCTACCTTCTCAAGAAGGTCGACGAGCTCGAACTGTCGGTCCGTTCGGCAAACTGCCTCAAGAACGACAACATCATCTACATTGGCGATCTGGTCCAGAAGACCGAGGCCGAGATGCTCCGCACGCCGAACTTCGGCCGCAAGAGCCTCAACGAGATCAAGGAAGTCTTGAGCTCGATGGGCCTGCGCCTCGGCATGGACATCCCCGGCTGGCCGCCGGAAAACATCGAGGAAATGGCCAAGAAGCTGGAGCAGGAACTGCTCGGCTGATCGGCTGATTCTCCAACCGGGGCATGGGCCGGACCCCTTCATCCGGCCTGCATCGGGTTACCTGACACGGACCCCCTACGAACGAGGACGAACCGGAAATGAAGCATGGCATCAAGGGCCGCAAGCTGCAGCGCAAGAGTGGCCACCGCGCCGCGTTGCTGCGCAACCTGGCGGCAGCGCTCATCAAGCA
Organism: Tsuneonella aeria; assembly: GCF_009827495.1. Taxonomy (NCBI): domain Bacteria; kingdom Pseudomonadati; phylum Pseudomonadota; class Alphaproteobacteria; order Sphingomonadales; family Erythrobacteraceae; genus Tsuneonella; species Tsuneonella aeria. Next base: position 643,128 of record NZ_WTZA01000001.1, on the reverse strand, counting down.
CGAGCAGATCATGACCACGACGCCCAAGGCCAAGGAACTGCGTCCGTATGTCGAAAAGCTGATCACGCTGGCGAAGCGCGGCGGCCTCAGCAACCGGCGCCTGGCGATGGGCCGCCTGGGCGACGACGTGCAGCTGCGCAAGCTGTTCGACGTTCTTGCCGAGCGTTATGCGGGCCGTGAAGGCGGCTACACCCGCATCATCAAGGCGGGCATCCGCCAGAGCGACGCGGCGCCGATCGCGATCATCGAACTCGTGGACCGTGACGTGGAAGCCAAGGGCCAGGACTCCGGTCCGGTGATGAACCATGACGAGGACGAATACGAAGCCGCCGCCTGATCGGGCCGTTTCGCAAGGTATCCGGGGCCGGGGGGAAACCTCCGGCCCTTTTCGTTTTTGCCGTGGCGAAGGCGGTGTCCGGACCTTGCTAACGCCGCACGGCGAATTACAGTTGCCGCACGTGCACCTTCCCCGGGAGATTCCATGTCGTCGAACTTTCGCGCGCTTCTTGGCGCCGCCTCGCTGCTTGCCTTGTCCGCGCCGCTCGCGGCCCAAACGTCCGGAGCATCCATGAACGCCGCAGTCCAGCCGGGGCCGATCGCCTATCCTGCCACCGAACGCGGTACCACGGTGGAGACCCAGTTCGGCGAACAGATTGCCGACCCCTATCGCTGGCTCGAGAACGACGTGCGGACCGATCCGAAGGTCGCCGAATGGGTGGCGGCGCAGAATGCCGTTACCGATGCTTACCTCGATACCCTTCCGGGCCGCGACTGGTTCAAAGGCAAGATCGCCGCGTTGATGAATTACGAGCGGTTCGGTGTCCCTCAAAAGTACGGCAGCCGCTATTTCTACACCCGCAACACCGGGCTGCAGAACCAGAGCCCGCTCTATGTGCAGGACGGCCTGAACGGGGAACGGCGCGTGTTGCTGGACCCGAACACCTGGGCCCAGGACGGCGCCACTGCGCTCAGCGGATGGCGTCCGTCGCCTGACGGATCGAAGCTGCTCTACATGGTGCAGGACGGCGGCACGGACTGGATGATCATCCGCGCGCTCGACGTCGCAACCGGCGAGAAGATCGACGACGATATCCGCTGGGCGAAGTTCACCGGGCTGTCCTGGGTGGGTGAGGACGGGTTCCTCTATTCGCGCTTTCCCGAACCGGAGAAGGGCCAGGATTTCCAGGCGCTCAACTACAACCAGGCCGTCTATTACCACAAGCTTGGCACCCCGCAGTCGGCGGACCAGCTCGTCTATGCGACACCGGACCACAAGGAACGTGGTCACGGCGCGGCGGTGACCGACGATGGCCGATGGGCCTTCATCGTCAGTTCGCTGGGCACGGACTCCAAGTACGAGGTTCACGCCATCGACCTGACTCAGCGGGCTGCGAAAGGTTGGGCCGCGCGGCCGCTCGTGACCGGGTTCGACAACGCCTGGAATCCGATCGATGTGATCGGCAACACCGCCTATTTCGTGACCAACAAGGATGCGCCGCGCTATCGCATCGTCAAGACGGATCTTTCGGCCGCGACACCCAACTGGACAACCGTCGTCGCCGAAGGCGAACAGCCGATCGACGGCGCTTCGATCATCGGGGATAAACTGGTCGTCACCTACCTGAAGGATGCGACCACGCGCGCCGCTGTCTACACCCTCGACGGGAAGCCGCAGAAAGATATCGCACTCGGCGAATTGGGAACGGCTGGCGGCTTTGGCGGCCGGGCCGGTGATCCCGAGACATTCTACACTTTCACCAGCTTCAATCGCCCGGGCACGATCTATCGTCTCGACGTCAATACCGGTGCAACGACCCCGTTCGCCACGCCCACGCTGACGTTCGATCCGGATCGCTTCACCGTGCGTCAGGTGTTCTACCCGTCGAAGGACGGGACGAAGATCCCGATGTTCATCGCCCATCGCAAGGATGTGACGCGCCCGGCCCCGACGTTGCTTTACGGATACGGCGGGTTCGATGTTTCGCTGACGCCGGGGTTCTCCGCCACGCGCATGGCGTGGATGGAGGCGGGCGGTGTCTTCGCCCTCGCCAACATTCGCGGGGGGGGGGAATACGGCAAGGCGTGGCACGATGGCGGGCGGCTGGCGAACAAGCAGAACGTCTTCGACGATTTTGCGGCGGCAGGCGACTGGCTCAAGGCCAATGGCGTGACCACGCCCGGCGGCCTGTCGATCGAAGGTGGCTCGAACGGCGGCCTTCTGGTGGGCGCAGTCACCAACCAGCGGCCCGATCTGGTCGACGCCGCCCATGCCGCCGTCGGCGTGATGGATATGCTGCGCTTCGATCGATGGACGGCCGGCCGGTACTGGGTGGACGATTACGGTTATCCGTCGAAGGAAGCCGACTTCAAGGTGCTTCGGGCCTATTCGCCCTATCACAACATTCGATCCGGCACCGATTACCCGGCGATGCTCGTCACTACCGCCGACACGGACGACCGCGTCGTGCCGGGCCACAGCTTCAAGTACACGGCCGCGCTGCAGGCGGCCGATGTGGGGGACAAGCCACATCTGATCCGGATCGAGACCCGGGCAGGGCACGGCAGCGGCAAGCCGACCGACAAGGCCATCCAGGAGGGGGCGGACGTCCTCGCGTTTCTCGCGCACTGGACCGGTCTGGCCATGCCGCCGGCACCTGGCGATGCGGAGCCGATCATGTCCCCGGCGAACCGTTCATCCACGCAACGCTGAAAATGAACGACAGCTAACATAGCAATTCAGACTCACCTCACGGCGAATCGCCTAAACATGGCGGGCAATAGCGAAGGGTTCAGTTCCTTTCGCGAAATCGTGAGGTGAGCCATGAATACCATTTCGAAAGCCCTTGCTGGAACGGTCGCGGCTGGCGCGATGGCTCTGGCTTCCGCCACTCCCGCCGCCGCGCAGGATCGCTACCGCGACCGCGACAACGGCATCAGCGCGGGCGAAATCATTGCCGGCGCGCTGGTGATCGGCGGCATCGCTGCTGTTGCGAGCGCAATCGGCAAGGACCGCGGTTACAACGGCACCTATGGCGAACCGTATTACAACGGTGGCTATTACAATAACCGGTACGACAATCGTTATTACAATGGCGGCAGTTCGCGCCAGGCAGTCGAACAGTGCGTCCGCGCCGCCCAGCAGAACGCCTATCGGTATGGCAATGCGCGGGTGACCGACATCCGCAACGTCGACCGCAAGCGCGACGGGTATCGGGTGAAGGGCACCATCGTTGTCAACGAACGTAACGGCGGTTGGGGTCGCGACTACAACTACCGCTACGGTGGCCGCGATTACGATACCGGCCGCTTCACCTGCGACGTTCGCTACGGGCGAGTGGTCGATCTCGATTACAGCGGTCTGCGGTAAGCAGCAGATCCATTAAAAACGCGTCAGGCGGTTCAGGCTTTTGCAAGTCTGGGCCGCCTATCTTTTTGAATGGCGCGCGGCCTGTTGCCGTGAGGCCGCTCGAAGGATTGCCACCATGATGCCTCGCCTTGCCACCGTCGCTGCGTTCGCCGCGACGGCCTCAATGGTTGTCACCCCGCTTTCCGCTGCGGAAATGCCTGCCGTGCAAGCGCCCGCTGCCCTTGCGAAGGCGGGGTTCGAAGCCGATGGCGTCAACGCCGATAACTATCGCCGCTGGCATCGCCGTGACCGGGTAGACGCAGGGGATGTGATCGGCGGGCTCCTGGTTCTGGGCACGATTGCGGCCGTCGCCAGCGCAGCATCGAACGCCAACCGCAACCGCGCCCGCGATTATCGTTATCCCTACCGGAGCCCTTATCCGGGTGGATCATACGACAGCCGTTACCGCACGCAAGATGACCGGGGATGGAGCGCGGGGATCGAGCGCGCGGTCGATATGTGCGCGCGCGAGGTGGAGCGCAATGCGCGGATCGATACGGTCGACGCGGCCGAACGTAACGCCGCGGGCTGGCATGTCACCGGGCGCCTGCGGACCGGGCAGAACTTTACTTGCATGATCGGCAACGACGGACGGATCGACGGCGTCGAATATGGCCAGGGATTCGATCGACAGCGCGGCGCCGTCCTCGATCGTCAGTGGCAGGACGATCGCTATGCCGCAGCACGGCAGGCCGAGGATGGCCGCGCCGCAGTGCCGGCCTATCCCGGTGGCCCATTGCCGGGTGACCCGACGGGCGACGGACGCTACGAAACTGCGGACGCTCCGGATTTTCCGGGCTAACCGCTCATTCCTCGCGGTAGCTCGGCAATCCGAGCTTCCACCGGATCGCAGCGCTCCGGACCGCGAAGCCGGTGGTCCATGCTACCGCCCAGGTCAGTCCATCGGGCAAACCGGCCAGCCATCCGGCTACGGCTAGCCCGGCAGAAATCGCCGCGGCGGTAACGTATATTTCGGGACGCATGATGATCGACGGAACGCCCGCGATCACGTCGCGCGCGACGCCGCCCGCGCATCCGGTGACCACGCCGAGCACGGCGGCAGGGACAGGGGCAACACCAAATGCCAGGGCCTTTGCCGCGCCCAGCACGGCAAAGCCGGCAAGCCCTGCGGCATCTGCATATTCGAGAACTTCCTTTTCCCACCACCGGCGAGGGGTGAACCACGCGATCAGCGCGGTCGCGAAGATCACCGGCGCCACCCAGGGGTTGTGCAGCCAGAATGCCGGCGCACCCAACAGCATGTCGCGAAGCGATCCTCCGCCGACACCCGTCACCAGCGCAAAGAATGCCATCGTAACGAACGTCTGACGCAGGCGCGCGGCCAGCAGCGCGCCGGTAAGGGCGAAGATCGCCGTGCCGATCAGGTCCAGCGCGGGGGGCAGGACGATCGGCGTCATGCCGCCACCCGCGAGCGGCGACGACGGAACAACAGGACCACACCCATGATCGAAGCTACCAGCGCCAGGAGGCCGAACACCATGACGAACGGATTGTGACTATCCTCGCGCGTTTGCAGATCCATGATGTGGATTCCTCACATGAAATCGTAGAACCGCCACCAGCGGGTGCGCACGGCTTCGATTTCGCCGCTGTCCCGGTTGATGTAGACCCGCGTGCCGTCAGTCAGAGTCGCCTGCCATACCGCGACCGGCTTGCGCAGGTCGAGCGGGGGATTCCGGGGATCGAAGCCGCGGATGATCGTCACCTGGTCTCCCCCGCGGACGGCAGAGCGGAGCACAACGCGCGCTTCCGCCTCGTCAAGGGGCGGAAGGGCTGCGCCTGTCGCCGCGTCGTAACGCGTGATGCGGCCGTCGGGTGCCGTGGCGAGCGTGATCGCGCGGCCGTGCTGCATGAACGATCGTAGCTCCGAAATCGTCTGGCCGGGGCCGGCCGTGATCTGAGCGGGTGTGATCGTGAGGGCAGGGCGTTGCTCCGGATTGAGGCGCAAATGGGTCCCGCGCACGTCCTCTATCGGGCGCACGACCATCAGCACGCCGCTGAGCGTCCACAGGAGCATCGGCACGCCGACCAGCCAGCCAAGCCAGATATGCCACCGCGCCAGGCGCCTCATCTTAGCTCCCCCCGCCATCGATCAGTTTTCCAGCAAAGTGCGCGATCACCCATGCAGCGCCTCGGCCAGCCGGATTATCGTCATCGCGTGCTCCCTCGCAGGGCACCAAGGCCCAGGCAATAGCCCAGGATCGACGCGGCGCCATAGCCAATGAGCGGGGTGGGGTAAGGACCCAGAATCGATGCAACCACAAGGGCGCCGGTCCAAGCGGCGAGGCCCAACCCTCCGCACTTGCGTTCCGGGTTAAGCACCGCGGAAGAGAGCACAGCAACAGCGAGCAGCACCAGACGGCTAACGGCAGCATGCCGCCGCTCGCGGCAAGGTCGTTTGCCACGCCTTCGACGAACTGCACGGGTTCAAGCGGGTCAGCACGCAACATGCAGAGCGCCCCGGTGGCGAGCGTGACAACGAATGCTACCATGGCAGGACGATCGCGCCGCACAAGCCCGGCGGCCGCGGTCGCTGCGACTAGCGCGAAAGATGCGGCCCGGTCGGGTTGGGCAAGGATCAGGAGGCCGGTCGCGCCTGCGGCGGCGGCGCCCGTCCACCCGCCACGGCGCTGGAGCGTAACGGCGAGCATGGGGCCGGTAAGCATCAGCGCGTGCAATCGCAGCGGGCCGATCGCCAGCCAGCGCTCCACACCGTCAATCGCTGGGCCAAAGCCGAGCGCGATCAGCGCCGCGGCTGGCGCGGCGGCCAGCGCCGCCCCGTCAGGCACGCGGCGCATGAGCGGGATAATTATCAGTCCCACGGCCAAAGCGGCCAGGTTGACCAGCGGATAGGAAGAAGGCGCGCCGGCGCCGTATTGCCACGCCGCGCCGGCGATCACCGTAGCGGCCAGCGCCATCGCGGCGAGAGGGACAGGACGCCGCCGCATCGCCCGGTGCGGATCAGATGTGGATCGGCTTTCCTCGAACGCCCATCGCCGCTTCCTTGATCGCTTCCGAATGTGTCGGGTGGGCGTGGCAGGTGTAGGCAATGTCTTCGCTGGTTGCGCCGAATTCCATTGCCTGCGCCGCTTGTGCGATCATCGTCCCGGCGACGCTGGCAATACACCAGACGCCAAGCACGCGGTCGGTCTGTGCATCAGCGATCACCTTCACGAAGCCATCCGGCTCGTGGTTCGTCTTGGCCCGGCTGTTGGCCATCATGGGGAACTTGCCGATCTTGATACCGGCCTTGTCGCCACCTGCCTTTTCGATCGCCTGCTCTTCGGTGAGCCCGACACCGGCGAATTCGGGCCAGGTGTAGACCACGCCAGGGATCACCGCGTGATTGACGATGCCGGTCTGGCCGGCGATGTTCTCGGCGCAGGCGATGCCTTCGTCCTCGGCCTTGTGCGCGAGCATCGGGCCGGGGATGACGTCACCGATCGCCCACACGCCGTCCACCGCCGTGCGGAAGTCGTGGTCGGTTTCGATCTGGCCGCGCTGGTTGAGCTCGAGACCGATCGCTTCGAGGTTGAGACCATCCACATTGGGGCGGCGACCGATGGAAACGAGGACGCAGTCGGCCTCGATCGCCTGGCTGTCACCGCCGGCGGCGGGTTCCACCGTCAGCGTTGCGCTGGTGCCGTTCACAGCGCAGCCGGTGACCTTGGTGCCCATCATGAGGGTCATGCCCTGTTTCTTGAAGATCTTTGCCGCTTCCTTGCGTAGGTCCATGTCCATGCCGGGCAGCAGCTGGTCGAGAAATTCGACGACGGTCACTTCCGCGCCGAGCCGCCGCCAGACCGAGCCGAGCTCCAGCCCGATAACCCCGCCGCCGATGACGACCATCTTCTTCGGCACCTGGCGCAGTTCCAGCGCCCCGGTGGAATCGACCACGACCTGCGCTTCGTTGTCCACCTCCACGCCCGGCAGGGGTGTGACGGAGGAACCGGTGGCGATGATCACGTTTTTCGCCGTGACGGTCTCCTCACCCACTCTGACGGTGTGGGCATCAACGAAGCTGGCGCGACCCTTCTTCCAGTCCACCTTGTTCTTCTTGAACAGGAACTCGATCCCGCCGGTCAGCTGCTTCACCGCGTCGCGCCGCTGGCCGTGCATGGTTTCGAGATCGAGCTTCGGCTCGACGACGACGCCCATCCTGGCCATCGTGCCGTTCGCGGCCGCATCGAAGAACTCGCTGGCGTGGAGCATCGCCTTGGACGGGATGCACCCGACGTTGAGGCACGTGCCGCCGAGTGTCTCGCGGCTTTCGGCGCAAGCGGTCTTCAGCCCGAGCTGCGCCGCGCGGATGGCGGCGACATAGCCGCCCGGGCCGGCGCCGATAACGAGGACGTCGTAGTCGTAAGTCTGGTCAGCCACCCGCTTCCTCCGTGGGCAAAATCTGTTTGTCGCTGTTCGCGCCTGTCGCGCCGGCGCAGGAATTCACGATAGTCTCGATCCGCGCCGGGCTGACGTCGGGGACGGACACATCGCTTTCGGCAAGGAATGTCTCGACGCTGCAGGCGCACACCTCCGCCACCCGCCCCGCCACGATGCCGGCGTTTTCCGCCACCTGGCGGCATTGCAGATCGATCGCGGTGCGGGCTTCCCCGCGCACCGCGTCACCTGCGATCTGTGTCGCGGCATCGCATCCCGACAGGGCAAGGACGGCCGCTGCGCCGGTCAGGGCGATGCTGGCCGCGCGGAAGGAGCGAGCGCGCATCACAGGTCGATCAGCATCCGCATCGGATCTTCGATGGCTTCCTTGATCGTCTTGAGCGCCGTCACCGCCTCGCGCCCGTCGATCAGGCGGTGATCGTAGGATAGCGCGATGTACATCATCGGGCGGATCACGATCTCGCCATTGCGGACGACCGGGCGATCCTCGATCCGGTGGAGGCCGAGCACGGCGCTCTGCGGCGGATTGATGATCGGCGTCGACATGAGGCCGCCGAACACGCCGCCGTTGGAGATCGTGAAGGTTCCGCCCTTCATGTCGTCCATCGTCAGGGTGCCGTCCTTGGCGCGCTTGCCGAAGTCGGCGATGTCCTTCTCGATCTGCGCAAAGGATTTCGCATGCGCATCGCGAACCACCGGCACGACCAGGCCGTTGGGCGCGCTGACCGCTACCGAGATGTCGACATAGTCGAAATAGACGATTTCTTCGCCGTCGATCTGTGCATTGACCGAAGGGATATCCTTCAGCGCCAGGCACGCAGCCTTGGCGAAAAAGCTCATGAAGCCGAGTTTGATGTCGTGCTTCTTCGCGAAGGTATCCTTGAACTTCTCGCGCGTTTCCATGACCGCGGTCATGTCCACGTCGTTGAAAGTCGTGAGCAGCGCGGCAGTTTCTTGCGCGCTCTTGAGGCGCTTGGCGATGGTCTGGCGCATGCGGGTCATCTTGACCCGCTCCTCGCGCCGCTCGCCGCCGCCCGCAGTTGGCGGGGCGGTGCTGGCAGCGGGTGCCGGCGAGTCCCCGGTTTCCTTCTTCGCGGTGGCAGCGGCGAGCACGTCTTCCTTGGTCAAACGGCCGTCCTTGCCGCTTCCCTTGATGCTCGAAGGATCGACGCCGTGCTCGAGCACCGCGCGGCGCACAGCGGGGCTGAGGGTCTGCGTGGCGTCGGAACCCTGACTTTTCGCCTGGGCCGGGGCGCCCGTGTCCGCTGCGGGAGAAGGTGCGGGCGTGGGCGCGGCGGTAGCTTCTGCGGGGGCGGCCTCTGTCCGCGGCTCCACGTTGGTGCTTTCGCCAGGGGCGACGTCGTCCTCGATCACGGCAATCAGGGCGCCGACCTCGACCGTATCGCCAACCGCCACCTTGTGTTCGCCCATGACGCCGGCGACGGGCGAGGGCACCTCGATCGCCACCTTGTCGGTTTCCAGGCTGACGATCGGCTCGTCGGCCTTCACCGCGTCACCGGGTTTCTTGAGCCATTCACCGATGGTTGCTTCGCTGACGGATTCACCCAGCGTGGGGACTGTGACTTCCTTGGACATATCGTGGTTCCTCAAGCGGGTTTCTGCTTGGCGGCCGCAGGACGATCGGCCGGCACGGCGCCGGCGCCGTCCAGATCGAGAGCGGCCGCGACCAGCGCGCGCTGCTGTTCCTCATGGCGCTTCGCAAAGCCGGTGGCTGGCGAAGCCGCCGCCTTCCGTCCGGCATAACGCGGCCGCATGCCGGTGTGGCCGGCTTCGTTCAGTGCAGCCTCGATCTTGCTTTCCACGAAGAACCACGCGCCGTTGTTGCGCGGTTCCTCCTGGCACCAGACGACCTCCTGCAGGTTCGTCATGCGCTCCATGCGCACCGCCAGCGGATCTCCGGGGAAGGGATAAAGCTGTTCGAGCCGGACGATCGAGACATCATCCAGGCCAGCCTCGTCGCGGGCGGCGATGAGGTCGTAGGCCACCTTGCCGCTGCACAGCACCAGGCGGCGGACCTTTTCGTCCGGCATGTCCGCCGTGTCGGAGACGATGCGTCGGAAGTGGCTTTCACCGGTGAATTCCGACAGGCTGCTCTTCGCCATCGGGTGGCGCAGCAGGCTCTTCGGGGTCATGATTACCAGCGGCTTGCGGAACGGGCGGAGCATCTGGCGGCGCAGGACGTGGAAGTAATTCGCCGGCACGGTGATGTTGCAAACCTGCAGGTTGTCGTCCGCGCACAGTTGCAGGAACCGCTCCAGCCTGGCGGAGCTGTGTTCGGGGCCCTGGCCTTCGTAGCCGTGCGGCAGCAGCATGACGAGGCCGTTGGCGCGCAGCCACTTGGCCTCGCCCGCCGCGATGTACTGGTCGAGGACGATCTGTGCACCGTTGGCAAAGTCGCCGAACTGCGCTTCCCACAATACCAGCGACTTGGGATCGGCCATCGCGAAGCCGTATTCGAAGCCCAGCACGCCGTATTCGGACAGCGGGCTGTCATAGACTTCGAACTTGCCGTGCGGCAGCTGGGTCAGCGGGATGTACTTGCGTTCGTCCGTCTGGTCGAGCCACACGGCGTGCCGCTGGCTGAACGTGCCGCGCCCGGAATCCTGGCCCGACAGGCGCACGCCGAAGCCTTCGGTGACGAGGCTGCCATAGGCGAGCGCCTCGGCCGTTGCCCAGTCGAACCCTTCGCCATTGGCGAACATCTGCCGCTTTGCTTCCAGCACGCGCTCCAGCGTCTTGTGGATCGTCAGGTCGTCCGGAACGGTGGTCAGCGTGCGGCCCAGGCTGTCAATCAGCTTGCGCGGGATCGCGGTGTCGACGTTTCGCCGCGCGTCTTCGGGATCGACAGGCTTGTTGAGGCCCGCCCAGCGCCCGCCGAACCAGTCGGCGGCATTGGGCTTGTAGCTGGCAGCCGCGGAAAATTCCTGTTCCAGGTTGGCGTTGAACGCATCGCACATCGCATCCGCATCGCCTTCGGCGATCACCCCTTCGCGCTTCAGGCGTGCGGAGTAGATATCGCTGACGCGGCCATGTTTGCGGATCGCCGCGTACATCAGCGGCTGCGTGAAGCTCGGTTCGTCGCCCTCGTTGTGGCCGAAGCGGCGATAGCACCACATGTCGATCACGATGTCGCGCTTGAACCGCTGGCGATACTCGATCGCGAGCTTGCAGGCGTAGGTTACCGCTTCGGGATCGTCGCCGTTCACGTGCAGGATCGGCGCCTGGATGCCCTTGGCCACGTCCGACGGGTAGGGGGAACTGCGCGCGAATTGCGGGCTGGTGGTGAACCCGATCTGGTTGTTGATCACGAAGTGGATGCAACCGCCGGTGTTGTAGCCGCGCACGCCCGAAAAGCCGAGGCATTCCCATACAATGCCCTGGCCGGCGAAAGCCGCGTCGCCGTGGATCAGCACAGGCAGCACCTGTTCGTGCTGCATGAGATCGTCGCGGATCGCCTGCTGGGCCCGCGCCTTGCCAAGCACGACGGGATTGACGGTTTCGAGGTGGCTTGGGTTGGGCACCAGGCTCATGTGGACGGTGATGCCGTCGAATTCGCGGTCTGTGCTGGTGCCGAGGTGATATTTCACGTCGCCCGATCCGCCGACGTCTTCGGGGTTCGCGCTGCCGCCCGAGAATTCGTGGAAGATAACGCGGTAAGGTTTCGCCATCACGTTGGCGAGCACGTTGAGCCGGCCGCGGTGAGCCATTCCGTAGATGATTTCGCGCACGCCCAGCTGGCCGCCGTACTTGATCACCGCTTCGAGCGCCGGGATCATGCTTTCCCCGCCATCGAGGCCGAAACGCTTTGTGCCGACGTATTTCTTGCCGAGGAACTTTTCGTACTGTTCGCCGCGGATCACGGCCGAAAGAATCGCCCGCTTGCCTTCGGGCGTGAAGGTGATGACCTTGTCAGGCCCCTCGATCCGTTCCTGGATGAAGCGGCGCTCCTCCACGTCGGCGATGTGCATGTATTCGAAGCCGACGTGGCCGCAGTAATTCTTGCTGAGAATGGCGACCAGTTCGCGGATCGTGGTCCATTCGAGACCGAGGGTCCCGCCGACAAAGACAGGCCGTTCCAGCGCGTCACCCGTAAAGCCATGGTATTCGGGCGTGAGGTCTGCCGGCAACTCGCGGTGCGACAGGCCCAAGGGATCAAGCTCCGCGGCGAGGTGCCCGCGCACCCGGTAGGTCCGCACCAGCATCATCGCGCGGATGGAATCGGCGGCCGCCTGCTCTACCGCCGCATCGTCGAGCGCCTTGCCGGGCTTCGTGCCTGCCGCGGCCTTCACCGCCAGCGTCATCGCCGTGGGATCGAGCGCCTGGGTCAGATCGTCTTCGCTTTCCCCACCGACCAGCGGCCACTTCGCGCGGGCCCACGTCGGCCCGGGTTGCGGGTCGTCGGGGAGGAAATCGTGCAGCTCGTTACTCATAAACAGTCACTTATACGCCCCGGCAGGTCCCGGGGCCTCCTTCGGCGTGAGGCGTCGTCAGATGAGACCCGCCGTCCTCACGCAAGTTCCTTCAGCAACGCGTCCATCGTGGTGCCGAGTTCGCTGGGCGAAGGGGATACGGTGATCCCCGCCTTCTCCATCGCCTCGATCTTGTCGTCCGCGCCGCCCTGGCCGCCCGAGACGATCGCGCCGGCGTGGCCCATGCGGCGGCCCGGAGGCGCGGTGCGCCCGGCGATGAAGCCGACCATCGGCTTGCGCACGCCCTTCTTCGCCTGGTGAGCGATGAACTCGGCCGCCTCTTCCTCGGCGCTGCCGCCGATCTCGCCGATCATGATGATCGACTTGGTGGCGTCGTCCTTGAGGAACAGTTCGAGCACGTCGATGAAGTTCGTGCCGTTGACCGGATCGCCGCCGATGCCGACCGCGGTCGTCTGGCCGAGGCCGACCATCGTGGTCTGGTGCACGGCTTCATAGGTCAACGTGCCGGAGCGGCTGACGACGCCGACGCTGCCCTTCTTGAAGATGGAGCCGGGCATGATGCCGATCTTGCACTCGCCGGGGGTGAGCACGCCGGGGCAGTTGGGCCCAATCAGCCTGCTCCTGCTTCCCGAAAGCGCGCGCTTGACGCGCACCATGTCGAGCACCGGGATGCCTTCGGTGATGCACACGATCAGCGGCACTTCGGCGTCGATCGCCTCGAGGATGGAATCCGCGGCGAACGGCGGCGGCACATAGATGCAGCTCGCGGTGGCGCCGGTGGCCGAGACCGCCTCCGCCACAGTGTCATAGACCGGCAGGCCGATGTGTTCAGTCCCGCCTTTGCCCGGGGTGACGCCGGCGACCATCTGCGTGCCGTAGTCGAGCGCCTGCTGCGTGTGGAACGTGCCGGTTTCGCCGGTCATACCTTGCGTGATGACCTTGGTATTCTTGTCGACGAGGATGCTCATTTGCTCGATTCTCCCACCGGGACCTGGCCCGGGACAGTTGCGGCGATCGCCCAGCCATTGTGCTCGGCAGCCGTAAGTTGATAGCCATCGGCGTAGTGCGCCACGTAAGGTAGGGCCCGACTGCCTAGAGCGGATTTCGGCAAGTTCGATGACGTGCGTTCATGCAATATCGCACCCCTCGTGTCGCCGAACGTCGCGCCCTCGACGACGACCGAACACACATTGGCGAAACCGGTGTCGCCCGTTCCGTCGGGCAGCATGAGATAGGCATCGGATTCGCCAGCCAGTCGATATATCCTCTCCATGACCTGTGACGTCATCGGCGGACGCATCGACCAGCTGTTGGCCGATCCAAGCGGCAGCGCGAACCGGATCATGATCTGGGCGTCTTCGGGCAATTCACGAAATTTTACCGCCTCGACACGGTCGGGGTCCAGCGTCGCATTGCCTTCAAGGCACGCTTCCTGGAACACCCGGAACGGTGTCGGCAACGGGGCGACCGCTTCGACAACCGGTGGCTGGTCGATCGCCAACATCGTCAAGCCAGTTCGCTATCCAGCCCCTTGCAGGCCACCAGGAGTTCCTCGACCGCGTCGGTCGAGACCTTGAGGTTGGCCTTCTCCTCATCCGACAATGCGATCTCGACCACTTCCTCGATGCCGTTCGCGCCGATGACGGCGGGGACACCGACGTAGAGGCCGTCGAGGCCGTACTTGCCTTCTACGTAGGCGGCGACCGGGAGGATTCGCTTCTGGTCGCCGAGGTAGGCTTCGGCCATCGCGATTGCGCTGGTGGCGGGGGCGTAGTACGCGCTGCCCGTCTTCAGCAGGCCGACGATCTCTCCACCGCCGGAACGGGTCCGCTGGACGATTTCGTCGATGCGGCTGGCGTCGATCCCCTTGATCTTCGCAAGATCATTGACCGGGATACCGCTGACGGTGGTGTAGCTGGTGACCGGGACCATCGTGTCGCCGTGTCCGCCGAGGACGAAGGCGTTCACGTCCTTCACCGAAACCCCGAACTCCCAGGCGAGGAACGTCGCGAAGCGTGCGCTGTCGAGCACGCCGGCCATGCCGACCACCTTGTTGTGCGGCAGGCCGGAAAATTCGCGCAGGGCCCAGACCATCGCGTCGAGCGGATTGGTGATGCAGATAACGAAGGCATCGGGCGCATGATCGCGGATGCCTTCGCCGACCGATTTCATCACCTTGAGGTTGATGCCGAGCAGATCGTCGCGGCTCATCCCCGGCTTGCGCGGCACGCCGGCGGTGACGATCACCACGTCGGCGCCGGCAATATCCTCGTAGGAATTGGTGCCGGTGACCTTCGCGTCGAACCCTTCGATCGGGCCGCATTGGCTGAGGTCGAGCGCCTTGCCCTGGGGAATCCCCTCGGCAATATCGAACAGGACGATGTCGCCCATTTCCTTCTTCGCGGCGAGATGAGCGAGCGTGCCGCCAATCATGCCGGCGCCGACGAGGGCGATCTTGGCGCGCGCGATCTTGTTCCGGGCCATAGGGAGAGCAATCCTTCCATCGCGCGGGATCGGCCATCGGTCGGCATGCCCCGTCCCGCAGGCGCGGCAGCCCGTGAATTCGATGGCGGACCTAGGCCCGGGGGGCGTTCATTGCAACCGGCAATAGGGCAGCGGCGCAAACAATCTTTGCAATTAGTTATCAATTGCAACGCGGTCCGTCGGCACCTCGATGAGTCACCTTTCGCGATCGATCAACGGAGGCGAGTGGTCCTGCGATCAAACGCCTGACAGATCGCCTGCCATCGAACGCGCCCAGTGGCGTCGCCCGCGCTTTCGGCGGCTGCAAGGTTGGCGCGGGCCACGGACAGGGCGCCCAGGCCGTGCGTGGCAAAGTGGCGCAGCGCGTCATCGAGCAACGCGTCGTCGGCCAGGCGGCGGCCGTTATCGTTCGCAGCGTCGTAAGGCCGCGGCGCGGTGAGCGCGCGGGCGACCGGCGCGGGCGAGGCACCCCGCGCGGCGGCGAAATGAAGAGGCATGATGATACTGCTTTCCTGCGAGCCCGAATGGCGCAACGGCGTATGGCGGCACACTCCTACGCCCCGGTATAGCGACACGGTTGCCAGGGCGTTTACCCCGCGGGGCGTGCACCGGGTTGCGCGATCCAGCGGCCCGAGTTGGCGTATTCGGGCTTCACGTTGCTCGCCTGCGGGAGCGTGTCGACAACGGGCGCGGGCGCAACGGTGCGGGACGAAGCTGACGCAGCGAACTCCGACGCGACCGGAGCGAAGGCGGCCGTGTCGGCAGCCTTGCGCCGCGCCGCTTCGTAGGCCTCCGCCAGCACGACCGGATCCGCCGCGGAATCGGCGACGGGGGATGCCGCCCGTGGGTGCGGGGCCGCGGCCGGCTCGTGCCCGCGATAACGCGCCGCGAACGCGTCGCTGCGGCCCGCGACGCCGCGCCACTTGTAGAACGTGTGCAGGCCAATCGTGCCGACGTTTTCCAGGCTCGATGCCCAGTAAGGCAGGACGTACGTGGCGTGATAGTGCGTCGCGAAGCCGACCGGGCGGTGAACATAGCCCGCCAGCGCTGCGGCAGCGATCCCGCGCGCCCGGTCCCAGGCCGCGCGGGCAGGAATGCGGGCCAGCGATCCGTCGCAGGTGAAGGAGAACTGGCAGCCTGTGCGCCGCTCGCTGCCCTGGAACACGACGCCGCACACGCTGGCCGGATAGCTGGGGTGGGCCACTCGGTTCAGGATCACCTGCGCCACCGCGCGCTGCCCGTCGGCAGGTTCGTTCGCGGCCTCGTAATAAAGCGCCATCGTCATGCACTGAAGCGCGCGGGCCTTGTCGAGCCCGCTGCCCGCCGCGCGGAAGGCAGCCGCGCTGACTGCAGGGGCCAGGGCGGGTTCCGCATCCCAGCGCGCGCCGGTCGCGATCGGCGCGGGCGGGGCGTCGTCGGGAAGCCCCGAAACATCCTCCAGGTAGTAGAATGCCGAGCCGGGGAAGCTGAGGCCGGCGGTCTCGAACGGCATGAGCCGGACGGGGGCCGCCTCCGCCGCGGGGCCGAGAGCGTGCCAGCCACCGGGCGCGGCCATCGCGGGGAAGGTTACCGCCGCTGCCAACGTCAGCATCCGGCGCCCGCGGTGCGGCCCGTCGATTGTCAGCAGCGCGCGAATCCGGTCCCGCCACGTCGCTCGGTGGCGGGGATAGACAGGGCCACGTGTCGGGGCAGGGGTGTTGCGCACAAAACTCCTCGAAGCGGGCCGCCTACCGGTTACCTCGCGCACAGGCGAGGGGAGTGGTAGCCACTGTCCCTTGGCGGAACAGCCCGCAATCGAGGGTTAAGCGGTGTCCCTTCCGGCGACTTAACGCCGCCGGAAGAGCTTATCGCGGGTCAGGACTTCGGCGTGCCTGTGCCGTTGCCGCCGTCGTCGGTCGTCGCAGCTTCGGGCGGGGTGTCACCGCCAACCAGGCCGCGCGATTCCAGCATCGGGCGAACGTCGGGACGGCGGCCGAGGAAGTTCTGGAACATCTGGTAATAATCCATCGTCCCGCCGCGGCTGAGCACGGTGGCGCGGTAGTGGTCGCCGTTCTTGCGCGTCAGCCCGCCGTTGTCGAGGAACCACTTGCGGCTGTCCTTGTCGAGCATCTCGGTCCACAAGTAGCTGTAATAGCCCGCGGAATATCCGGCCGGGCTCGAGAATATGTGGTTGAAGTAGCTGCTGCGATAACGCGGCGGCACGAGGTCCACTTCCAGCCCGAGCTCCGTCAGTGCGCGACGTTCGAACGCGTCCACTTCCGCGGGCGTGTCGATCGCTGCCGCTTCGGCCGGGGTGAGCGCGTGCCACTTCATGTCGAGCAGCGCGGCTGCCACGACTTCGCCGAAATCATAGCCCTGGTTGAACTTGCCCGCTTCCTCCAGCTTGTCGATCATCGCCTGCGGGATCGTCTCGCCCGTCTTGTAGTGTTTGGCATAGTTTGACAGGACCGACGGATAAGTCGCCCACAGCTCATTCACCTGGCTCGGATATTCCACGAAGTCGCGCGCCGTGGCCGTGCCCGACAGGCTCACGTACTTCTGGTCGGCGAAGAACCCGTGCAGCGCGTGGCCGAATTCGTGGAACATGGTGTTCACGTTGTCGAAGCTGACGAGTTGGGCCTCGCCGGCGGGCGCCTTGGGGATGTTGAGTACGTTGTAGATCACCGGCTTGGTGCCCCACAGGTAGCTCTGGTCCACGAAGTTGCTCATCCAGGCGCCGCCGCGCTTGCTGGGCCGCTGGTACGGGTCGAAGTAAAACAGGCCGAGCTCGCTGCCGTCCCGATCGAACACGGTATAGACCGTCACATCGGGGTGATAGACAGGCAGGTCCGTGCGCTTGGCGAACTTCAGGCCGTACAGCTGTTCCGCGGCGTAGAACACGCCATCTTCCAGCACCTTGTCGATCTGGAAGTATTCGGCGACCTTGTCCTCGTCGAGGTCGTAGCGTTCGGCCTTCACCTTGTTGGCGTAGCGGTACCAGTCCCACGGCTGGACGGTAAACTTGCCGCCTTCCTTGCGGATTTGCTGATTGAGCAGCGCGGCCTCGCGGCGCTGGGTGGCGGCGAGTGGCGGCACCATCTGCCCCATGAAGTCGAGTGCGGTCTTCGGCGTTTCGGCCATCCGGTCCCACATCGTGTAGGTCGCCCAGTCGGGCTTGCCGAACAGGGCCGCCTTCTGCGCGCGCAGGCTGGCGATGCGGGCCAGCAGCAGGCGGGTGTCGTTCGGCCCGCCCTGGTCGGCGCGGTGGAGGCTGGCCTTCATCAGCCGTTCGCGCACCGCGCGGTTGGTCAACGAGGGGAGCAGTGGCTGCTGCGTGGTGTTCTGCAGGGCGATGGCGAACTTGCCCGGCTGGCCCTTTTCTTCGGCCAGCTTGGCGGCCGCGGTGATATCCGCATCGCTCAATCCCGCAAGCTCTGCCCGGGTATCGACGATCAGCGCGTTGGCGAGGGTCGCTTCCCGCAGGCGCTGGCCGAACTGGGTGGTCGTGGTGGACAGCTCGCTGTTGAGAGCCTTCACCTGCTCGCGCTGGGCATCGGTCAGCATCGCGCCGGCCTGGACCATGTTCTCGTACGTGGTTTCCAGCAGCTTGGCGTCTTCCGGCGTCATCGTCATCGCGGCGCGGTTATCGTAAACCGCCTTCACGCGCGCGAAGAGCGCCGGGTCGAGCGTGATGGAATCGCCGTGCGCCGTCAGCTTGGGGCTGATCTGTTCGTTGATCTCGTCAAGCCGGTCGGTGGTGTTGGAGCCGGTGAGCGCGAAGAACACGGTCGCCACGCGGCCCAGCATACGGCCCGATTTCTCCAGCGCGACGATCGTGTTTTCGAACGTTGGGGCCGCCGGGTTGGCGGTGATCGCGGCCACTTCGGCCTTCTGGATGGCCATGCCCTGCTCGAACGCGGGGACGTAATCGTCTTCGCTGATCTTCGTGAAGTCGGGCGCCAGGAAGGGGAGCGTGCTGTCGGATGCGAAGTAGCCCGTACCCTCGGGAATGGCGACGGCAACAGGCGCATCTGTCACGGGCGTGGCGGCAGTCGTGGTATCCTGCATGGTGGTGCATCCCGAAAGCAGAGCGCTGGCGAGCGCCAGTGGCGCCGTCGCGGAAAGGAAACGATTGGTCATGGTACAGGAAGTCCCCGTTCGGTGAATGGTGTCACGCTGGCGGTAGGTCGGCTAGCGCATGGGCGCAACAAAGCCGTGTTTGCCCGCAATCGCAACCGCGGGATTCGTCGTTCGTCAGCCTGAGTCGGCCGTTCGTCGGGCAAGGGGCCATTTCGCCAGGGTGGTGTAGCGCGATCCCGTCGGCGCGAGCGTGCTCTCGTACAGACGAAAGGAAGTGACCGGCCACGGCGGGGCGGAAAGCGCGCCGTGGCGTGCAAGCCATTCGCCCGCCCCCGTGCTGTGGCCGCCAAGGCGGGCGAGGGTCACGTGCGGCACGAACGACTTTGAATCTGGCGGAACACCCGCCGCGCGGCACGCCGAGGCGACCCGACGATGAAGGGTCAACAACCCATCCGAGGGCGCAATCGCGGCCCAGAGCGCCGATGGCCGTCCCTTCCGCTCGAAATGGCCGGCGCCGCGGATCGCCAGGTCGAAGGCGTCCCCCATCACGCTGCCGAGCGCAGCGCCGAGGTCGTCCGCGCCGCGATGGTCGATCTCGCCTATGAAGCGCAAGGTCAGGTGGAGCTGGTCTTCATCCTGCCAGCGCGCACCGTCCACACCGCATTGTGCCGCCAGCAATGCGTCCCGGACCGGGGCAGGCGGTCGAAGGCCGAGGAACAGGCGCACGGGCGGCCGATCAGTCGATCCGGTAATGGATCGGCTTGAAGCTGCCGCCGTTCGATGCGTAGGCCGAACAGGCGGTCAATCCGATAATGCAGTCCATCCGGGCCTCCAGCACGACCATGTCGCCGGCGCGGGAGATCGGCGGATCGACGCTCAGCGCGCCGTCTTCCCGCACCGGCACGTTCATGAACAGGTTAAACGCAGTGGGGATGGCATCGGGCCCTATGCCGAAAGGTTCCAGCGCCTCCGCAAGGTTGCCGAAACAGCCGCGGTGCACGGGCTTGTCGGGATAAAAGATGCGGAAGGTATCCGTGCTGCAAGGGGTCAGCAGGAAATCGTGGCGGCCGACCGTGTCGTCAATGATCTCCAGCATGATGCGGGACCGGTTCGACCAGAGGCGATGCCCTTTGCTGAGGCGGATCGTCTCCTCGTAATCGAAGGTCCGCCCGTTCGAGATGACCTCGCGCCGGTCGTCGGCGTTGTACGCCACCAGATCGGCGACCTGCATGCCCATCGGATCGATCACCGTAAGGGTTTCACCTGCGGCCAGCGGGAAGGCGACGCCGCTGCGGGGCGCGATTTCATGCACCCCGTTCACACCCGTGGATCCTTGAAGGGGCACGTCCAGGTTTCGGCCACTGCCCGGCCGCTGTACTGGCGTGCCGCGCTCGTCGCGCCGTGCCGGTCCAGCATCGGGTTGGGCGTGCCGGCCAGGGCCACGTCGCGGGCGATGATCCTTTCGCGCATTCGTTCGTAGCGGCCCTCGGCGCGCAACCGTTCGAACTGGTCGTGCAGGTTGAACACGATTGCCGGCCGTTCGAACCGCCGGGCCGGGCGGGACGCATTGGGGTGGAGGCCGACGGCGAAATAGGCCTCGCCTCCGAAGCTCAGCGAGAAATGGGGATCGTCCGGGTCCGCGCTCACCCGATCATCGCGCGATTGGCCCAGCCACATGTCCTTGTCCGTGATCGACTGCAGGCGCTGCCACATGGCCCGCTCGAATTCGACTTCGCTAAGGTCGCATGGCGTGTCGAAGATCACCGCGAAGCTGCGCAGCCCGTCCTGGTCGTTCTTGTAGCGCCACGACCATTCGAGCAGATCGTGCGTGATCTGCAGGTCGTTCCACGCACTGGTGATGTCACGCGCGCGGGTAACCTGCAGCAGTCCCTTCGCAGCCGCGGATTTCGCGCCAACGCACGGAAACGCCGCGTCCGCGATCATGGTGCGGAACCGGTCTTCAACGGTAAAAGAAGGGGCGTCGACATCGCCGACGCCCGTGCGTGTCAGGGTCATTTGCATGGGACCGTAACGCCCAAGCCGGCGATGCGGTCCCATCCAAACAAACGTTTACCAGATGCGCACCCGGTTCTCAGGCGCGATGTACATCGCGTTGTCCGGCGTGACCCCGAACGCTTCGTACCACGCGTCCACGTTCCGCAAGGGGGCGATCGTGCGATAGCGCGCCGGGCTGTGCGGATCGGTCGTCACCTGGCTGCGCAGGGCATCCTCGCGCGCCTTGGCCTTCCACACCTGGGCATAGGCCAGGAAGAAACGCTGGTCGCCTGTCAGCCCGGCGATCACCGGCGCCTCCTTGCCCTCGAGCGACTTCTTGTAGGCGTCGTGCGCGATCATCACGCCGGCCAGGTCGGCGATGTTCTCGCCCATCGTCAGGTCCGGGTTGATGAAGCTGCCCGGCACTACCTCGAACGCGGCGTACTGTGCGCCGAACTTCTTGGCCTCGGCCTCGAAGCGCGCGGCATCCTCCGGCGTCCACCAGTCGCGCACGGCGCCGGTAGCGTCGATCTTGCGGCCCTGATCATCGAAACCGTGGCTGATCTCGTGGCCGATGACGACGCCGATGGCGCCGTAATTGACCGCCGGATCGGCGTAGGCATCAAAGAATGGCGGCTGGAGGATGCCGGCCGGGAACACCATCTTGTTCTCCAGTCCGCCGTTGTAGGCGTTGACCGTCTGCGGGACCATTGCCCACTTCTTGCGGTCCACCGGCTGGCCGAGGTCGCTCATCCCGTACTCCGCGTTGAAACGCGTCGCGGCCGCTGCGCTCGAATAGAGGCTGCCCGGGTTCACAGAGAGGCCCGAATAGTCGCGCCATTCGTCGGGGTGGCCGACCATCACTTCCATTCGGTTGAGCTTTTCCAGCGCGGCGGCCTTGGTCGGCGGGCTCATCCAATCGTTGGCGCGGATGCGGTCGCCCATCGCCAGCTTCAGGTTCTTGACGAGGTCATCCATCCGCTGCTTGGCGACCTGCGGGAAATACTCGGCGACATAGGCCTGGCCGACCATTTCGCCGAGCGATCCGTTGACGAGGTCCACCGCGCGCTTCCAGCGCGGGCGCTGCTGGCTGACGCCCGAGAGCGTGCTGGTGAAGGCAAAGCGGCTGTCGACCATGGCCTGGGGAAGGTACGGCGTTGCCTGGGCGGTGACGTTCAGTTCCTGCCACAGCTTCAGCGTTTCGAGATCGGTCTTTTCGTACAGCGCCGCGAACGCCTTCACCGCGGTGTTGTCGTTCACGATCATGCGCTTCTGGTCAGGGATTCGCGCGCCGGCGAAGAACGCGTCCCAGTCGACCCCGGGGGCGTACGCCTCAAGCTCGGCTGTCGACATGGGGTTATTGATCAGGCCGATATCGCGCTGCTGCGCGGCATCCCAGCTCAGTGAGGCGAGATAGGTCTCGAACGCCATGATCCGGCTCGCCGCGCCCTTGGGGTCGGCCTTGCCGAGCGTCTTCATCGTGCGCTCGATATAATCCTGGTAGGCCGCCCGCTGCTTCGCGTAGTCCGACTTGAAGTAGTAATCCTTCTGCGGCAGCCCGAGCCCGCTGGTGCCGAACCACAGGACGTTCATGTCCGGGTTGTCGGTATCGGCATAGACGCCGGGGCCGAACATGCTGCCGCCGAAGCGGTAGGTGGTGCTGCCCATGTAGCGGGCGAATTCGCTCTTGTCGGAGATCGCACGCACTTCCGCGAGGTCGGCCATTAACGGCTTGAGTCCTGCGCGCTCGACCGCGGCTTCGTCCATGAACGCGTTGTAGAGCGCGCCGTACTTGGTCCCCGCGGGCGCCTGCTGGATCAGCTTCTGGACGTTGGCCTGGATTTCCTCGCTCAGGTTGTAGAACGAGCCGACGCTTGGCCGGTCGGCGGGAATCTCGGTCGCCGCGATCCACGATCCGGAAGCGTACTTCTCGAAGTCGTCGCCCGGCTTGACCGAGAGGTCGCGCGAGGTGAGGTCGACCCCGAAATCGCCGATCATCGCCTTGCCGGTGACGACGATCTGCTGGCTGTCGTCTGCCGCCGCGTCCTGCGCGAAAGCCGGCGCGGCTGCGAGCGAAAGCGCCAGCGCGGTGGCGGCGGCGAGCTTGGTCCTCAAACGTGTCATGATAGGCGGTCCCCTGAAAGCGCGCGCCGTGCCTGTCGAGAGACACCCGCGCAAGTGGTTGTCGCTGAAACCATTGCCGCTCAACCGTGCGAGGAGTGGTCGATGAACCGCGGGGAGGCGTCGACGAAAGAAGGGGGGGGGGGGCCGGCGGCAGGCGCTGGCATCCGGGCCCGGCGTTGCATGTGCGGACCCCGCTCCCCACATCGCGCGTTCAGGGTGGAGGGTCCCACCGCACCTATTGACACGCGCGAACGAAACCGGAACACGCCCGACCTATGTCTCTCACGAAAATCAGTGTGCGCGGCGCCCGCGAACACAACCTCAAGGGCATCGACATCGATCTGCCGCGCGACGCGCTGATCGTGATCACGGGGCTTTCCGGCAGCGGCAAGTCCAGCCTGGCCTTCGACACGATCTATGCCGAAGGGCAGCGCCGCTACGTCGAAAGCCTGAGCGCCTATGCCCGCCAGTTCCTTGAGATGATGCAGAAGCCCGATGTCGAGCATATCGACGGGCTCAGCCCCGCCATCTCGATCGAGCAGAAGACCACAAGCCGTAATCCGCGATCCACGGTGGCGACCGTTACCGAGATCTACGATTACATGCGCCTGCTGTGGGCGCGGGTGGGTGTGCCCTATTCGCCCGCGACCGGCCTGCCGATCGAGGCACAGACCGTGTCGAACATGGTCGACCGTGTGATGTCGCTGCCGGAAGGGACGCGGCTCTACCTGCTCGCGCCCGTGGTGCGGGGCCGCAAGGGCGAATATCGCAAGGAACTGGCCGAATGGCAGAAGGCCGGCTTCACCCGCGTGCGCATCGACGGCGAAATGTACGAGATCGGCGAGGCGCCGGCGCTCGACAAGAAATTCAAGCACGACATCGAGGTCGTGGTCGATCGTCTGGCCGTGCGGGAAGGGATCGAAACGCGGCTCGCCGACAGTTTCGAGCAGGCGCTGAAGCTGGCCGAAGGGCTGGCGTATGTCGATCTGGCGGATACGACGGTGGCCGACCTTGCCCCCTCCGACGCTCGCTCTGCTCGCGCCATCTCCCCCAAGGGGGGAGATTCAGAGTCTCCCCCTCTGGGAGAGGTGGCAGCGCGCAGCGCTGACGGAGGGGGGATGAAAGGCGCCGGCCTGCCGCCCAACCGCATCGTCTTCAGCGAAAAGTTCGCCTGCCCGGTCTCCGGCTTTACCATCGAGGAAGTCGAACCGCGCCTGTTCTCGTTCAACGCCCCGCAGGGGGCGTGTCCGGCGTGCGACGGCTTGGGCGAGAAGCTGCTGTTCGACCCGCAGCTCGTCGTGCCGAATGAACATCTGTCCCTGAAGCAGGGGGCGGTCGTGCCGTGGGCGAAGTCCAACCCGCCGAGCCCTTATTACATGCAGGTCCTCTCCAGCCTCGCGAAGGAATACGGCTTCGATCTCACCACCCCGTGGGAGGCGCTGGGGGAGGAGAACCAGGGCGTGATCCTCCACGGCACCAGGGGCAGGGCCGTGCCGCTCACCTTCAAGGACGGGCGCAAGGAATATACCGTGCGCAAGGCGTTCGAAGGGGTGATCGGCAACCTCAACCGCCGCATGCTGCAGACGGAAAGCGCGTGGATGCGCGAGGAGCTCGGCAAGTACCAGACCGCGCAGGCGTGCGAGACCTGCCACGGCAAGCGCCTCAATGACAAGGCGCTCGCCGTGAAGATCCCGAGCGCCGATGGCGGCACCGACATCGCCACCCCCACGCAGATGAGCGTCACCGCGGCGAAGGACTGGTTCCTCGCCCTGCCGGCGCATCTCAGCGAAACGCAGAACCAGATCGCGCGGGCGATCCTGAAAGAGATCAACGAGCGGCTGGGGTTCCTCGACAATGTCGGGCTGGACTACCTCAACCTCGACCGAACCAGCGGCACGCTGAGCGGCGGCGAGAGCCAGCGCATCCGCCTCGCCAGCCAGATCGGCAGCGGGCTGTCGGGCGTGCTTTACGTGCTCGACGAGCCGAGCATCGGTCTCCACCAGCGCGACAACGACCGGCTGCTGGAAACATTGAAGCGCCTGCGCGACCTCGGCAACACGGTGATCGTGGTGGAGCATGACGAGGACGCCATCCGCGCCGCCGACCACGTAGTCGACCTCGGCCCCGGTGCAGGCGTCCACGGCGGCGAGATCGTGGCGCAGGGCACGCTGAAGCAGGTGCTGAAGGCGAAGAACTCGCTCACTGCCGATTACCTCACCGGCCGGCGCGAGATCGCCATTCCCGCCACGCGCCGCAAGGGCAACGGCCACCAGCTGACCGTCCACGGCGCGCGGGCGAACAACCTGCGCAATGTCACCGCCAGCCTGCCGCTCGGCACGTTCACCTGCATCACCGGCGTATCAGGCAGCGGCAAGTCCAGCTTCACCATCGACACGCTCTACGCCGCCGCCGCGCGGCAGCTGAACGGCGCGCGGGTGATCGCCGGGGCGCACGACAAGGTGACGGGCCTCGAATTCTGCGACAAGGTGATCGAGATCGACCAATCGCCGATCGGCCGCACCCCGCGTTCCAATCCCGCCACCTACACCGGCGCCTTCACCCAGATCCGCGACTGGTTCGCCGGGCTGCCCGAGAGCCAGGCGCGCGGGTACAAGGCGGGGCGCTTCAGCTTCAACGTCAAGGGCGGCCGGTGCGAGGCGTGCCAGGGCGACGGACTGATCAAGATCGAGATGCACTTCCTGCCCGACGTGTACGTGACGTGCGAGGAATGCCACGGCAAGCGCTACAACCGCGAAACGCTGGAGGTGAAGTTCAAGGGCCTCTCCATCGCGGACGTGCTCGACATGACGATCGAGGACGCGGAGGGCTTCTTCAAGGCCGTTCCCCCGATCCGCGACAAGATGCACATGCTGAACGAAGTCGGCCTCGGCTACGTCAAGGTCGGCCAGCAGGCGACCACGCTGTCTGGCGGCGAGGCGCAGCGGGTCAAGCTCGCCAAGGAACTCAGCCGGCGCTCCACTGGGCAGACGCTCTATATCCTCGACGAGCCGACCACTGGCCTGCATTTCGAGGACGTGCGCAAACTGCTGGAAGTGCTCCAGCGCCTCGTCGACCAGGGCAACAGTGTGGTGGTGATCGAGCACAACCTCGATGTCATCAAGACCGCCGACTGGATCGTCGACCTGGGCCCGGATGGCGGCGTGCGGGGCGGGGAGATCGTGGCGGAAGGCACGCCGGAGGACGTGGCGCGGGAGCCGCGGAGTTTTACGGGGCAGTATCTGCGGCCGCTGTTGGAGCGTCGCTTCGAGGCGGCGGAGTAAGACGTCCTCGTGGATGAATCGGTGGCGCTGCGGCGAGGATTTCGCGCTCAACACGCGAGACGGGCGTAAACAATTCGCAACATGACGACACGTTCCCGCTGAATTGCGGCGATTAGGTGTTTCCCGCCAACCGTGTTACATGTTTGCCATTGCCGGACCAGAATTGGCCTGTCGGTGACTGAGAGAAGCTTCGGCATTGCTCCCGCCACGCGACGAGGAGCAGCGATGTCAGACATTATCATCCCGCTCGTGATTTTCGCCGCGTTCCTGGGCACGGCCTTGTTCGTGTCAGAATGGATGAGCGGCGGGCTGGGCGAATTCCGCGCGTTCTGGCGCCGGGGCGAGTAGGCTCGCCACGGGGGCGCGCGCTCGTTCGCCTGGTTACCGCGGCGGCGGGGTGCCGCGTTCGATGTCCTCGCGCAGCTCCACCGCGCCGCGCTCTGCCCGGGCGGCGGTGCCGCGGCCGGCGGAACGGTTGCGCAGGAAGGCCCAGATGACGATCGCGATGAGCAGGATCGGGCCCCCGATCACCACCAGTGTCCATACTTCGCCGCCCATCGCTCGTACCTTTCCAGCTAGCCCTTGACGGACCAGCGCACGAGCGGCCTCGATGTTCCGGGGCCGGCGCTGTGGTCGACGGATGAAGTCGGCGAGGAACGATAAACCTGCTGCGGCGGGTTCTATCGGCGCACGTGTGCTTAGTCGTGCAGCGCGAAGTTCACCCGGCCGCTGCCGCGCTGGACCAGGCCGAGCGTGACTGCCGCGGTCTTCGACAGGTCCAGCACGCGATTGCCGTGGAAGGGCCCGCGATCGTTGATGCGCACCACCACCGACTTGCCGTTGGCGGGGTTCGTCACGCGCAGCTTCGTCCCGAAAGGCAGGGTGCGATGCGCGGCGGTGAGGGCGGAGTTGCTGAACGCCTCGCCGCTGGCGGTGCGGCGGCCGTTGAACTTGTCGGCGTAATAGCTCGCCACGCCGCTGCCCAAGACTTCCGCCTCCGGCTCCGCCTCTTCGACAGGTGCCTCGATCGCGGTGACGTCGACCATTCCGGGGGCCGGAACAAATGCGGTGGCTGCGGTGTTGATTGGGGAGAACGACGCGGCGAACGCGTCGTCACCCTGACCGCCGGGGGGCGCGCCGTTGTCGGCGAAGGCCGGGGCGCTGGCCGATGCCGGCAACATCAACGCGGCGGCAAACGCGGCGGTGCGGATCGTGCGCGAACCGCGCCGGGTGTCCGTAATCTGCATGGCGGCGTTTTTACGGACGCGTTTTGAGGCTGTGCACCCTCTGGTGCTCGCCTCACCCCGGACTCTTCACCGTTCATCGTATGGTCCGGGAGTATTAACCATGATTCGGCGGGCGACTCCCGCGCTCGCCGGGAAATGGGGGCCTCATCGAACTGGCGAGTCGCGCGGCCCTGCCGCAAAAGCAAATGGGGCCGACCCGAAGGTCGACCCCACTCTCACCAGCGCGTGGTCCTTTCCCGAAGGAAAGGCGCTTGGCGGCCAGTGCCTATGCCGTTCGACCGCAGTCTCCCGGCGCTTTCACCGGCGCTCGCACCGGCATCCGGTTGCGCCAGTCGGTGGGGCGGGATCCGAGGATCCTTCCGCTTCGCCTGGCGGTCCCGAAACCGGACTTGCCGTTCTGGTCCTTCGTCTTCAGGCGCGGTCTTCCAGGTCGAAACCCGGTATCGTGCCATTCTAACGAATGACCGGGAAAAGCCCGGTCGATGGCTGCGCAGCGTCGCGAACTTCTCAAGCGACCGATTTGCCTTGAACCGAGGTCGCTGGCATCTCGATCTCGACGATCGCGCGGACAGTTGCCGCCATCTCTCCGTGGTATAAAATGCCGTTCTCTTTCAGGCGGTTGGGCCGTCAAGTTGGTGGCTTTTCGCACCGCTTCGATGTCCCAAGACTGCGCCGCGAGCCCGAGTCGTGCAAGCGCGCAAGAGGGCGGTTATCCACTGTCCCCCGAAATCGCTGTGGACACGCGTGGACAAGTCAACGGCCCGCCGCGTCACGTTGCGCCAGCAGACGCAGGCGCAGTGCGTTCAGCTTGATGAAGCCCTGCGCATCGGTCTGGTCGTAGGCGCCGGCGTCGTCCTCGAACGTGACGTGGCGTTCGGAATAGAGGCTGTTCGCGCTCTTCCGCCCCACGACTTGCGCGAGCCCCTTGTAGAGCTTCAGGCGGACGGTGCCGCTGACTTTCGCCTGGCTGTGATCGATCGCGGCCTGCAGCATCTCGCGCTCCGGGGCGAACCAGAAGCCGTTGTAGATGAGCTCCGCGTACCTGGGCATCAGCTCGTCCTTGAGATGCGCGGCCCCGCGGTCGAGGGTGATCTGTTCGATCCCGCGATGCCCCCGGGCGTAGATTTCGCCGCCCGGCGTCTCGTACATCCCGCGGCTCTTCATCCCGACAAAGCGGTTTTCCACCAGGTCGAGCCGGCCGATCCCGTGCTTGCGGCCGAGGTCGTTGAGCGCCGCAAGCAGGCTGGCCGGGCTCATCGTCTCGCCATTGAGGGCCACGCCGTCGCCGCGCTCGAACGCGATCTCGATGTATTGGGGGGTGTCGGGCGCATCCTCGGGATTGACCGTGCGGCTGTAGACGTAGTCCGGCACTTCTTCCCACGGGTCTTCCAGCACTTTCCCTTCGCTGGACGTATGAAGCAGGTTCGCGTCGGTGGAGAACGGGCTTTCCCCGCGCTTGTCCCGCGGCACGGGAATCTGGTGCTGTTCGGCCCACGCGATGAGGGCGGTGCGGCTGGTGAGGTCCCACTCGCGCCACGGGGCGATCACCTTGATATCGGGGTCAAGCGCGTAGGCGCTCAGTTCGAAACGAACCTGATCGTTGCCCTTGCCGGTCGCGCCGTGGGCGATCGCGTCGGCGCCGGTTTCGCGCGCGATTTCGATCAGGCGCTTGGAGATCAGCGGGCGGGCGATCGAGGTGCCCAGCAGGTAATCGCCTTCGTAACGGGCGTTCGCGCGCATCATCGGGAACACGAAGTCGCGCACGAATTCCTCGCGCAGGTCGTCGATATAGATGTGTGCGTCGGGCACGCCCATCAGCTTCGCCTTGGCGCGCGCGGGTTCCAGTTCTTCGCCCTGGCCGAGGTCGGCGGTGAAGGTGACGACTTCGCATCCGTAAGTCACCTGAAGCCACTTCAGGATCACGCTGGTGTCGAGCCCGCCGGAATAGGCGAGGACGACTTTCTTGATGTCGGACATGACAGGCTCCGCAATGGCGATTGGGCGGGCCGCTATCAGCGCGAAGGCGACGGGGCAACCGGGCCTCCGCTATAGGCGCGCGTTACGCTGGTAGCCCGCGCGAGCTTACCGGTCCGCGCTTGCCCTGACCGGTGCCGCCAGGCGAGGCGGCCGCCCTCGCTGCCGGTGGAGCCGGCGCCGAATCACGACCCGCCGGAACGGGCGAGGAAGATCACGTCGCGCGGCTGACTCAGCAGGTGCTGCCCGCTGTCGACGAACAGTGTCTGCCCGGATTCGAGCCAACCTTCGGCCAGCCAGCGGCACGCCTCGGCAATCTCGTCCGCGCCCGTTCTCCGCTTCAGCAGGTTGAGCCGGTGGCTGACGTCGGCTTCGGTTTCGAGCTGGTCGTGACTGGCCAGGATCGCGCCGGGCGCGACGCCGTACACCTTGTCCTGCGACCGGGCCGCGTCCATCGCCAGCATCGGGATCGTCGCGGCGAGCGCGTGCTTGCTCATGGTATAGCTGAAGAAATCGGGGTTGGGGTTCGCAAGCTTTTGGTCGGTGACCTGGATCACGCGGCGAGGCGGACCGTCAGGATCCAGGCGGAGAAACGCCTGGGCCATCCGCGCCGGCGCCTCCGCGTTGACGCGCATGGCCTTGCGATAGATGTCGCTGTCCATTCGGACGGCATCGTCGCGTTCGAAGACCGACGCAGAGTTCACGATGACGCGCCAATCGGGGAACTTGGCGCCGAGATGCGCCACCATCGCCTCGGCCGCTTCGGCGTCGACGAGATCGCAGTGGATGGCGCTGCCGTCGAGCTCGTCCGCAATCTCTTCCGCCTGCGCGGCCGAATGGCCGTAATGGACGATGACGTGCCAGCCCGCGGCGGCGAAGCAACGGGATATGGCAGCGCCTATGCGCCGGGCGCCTCCCGTAACCAGGACAGCCGGCCGTCCGTCTGTCCGCGTCATGGGCGCTGCAAGATGGGAAAGCCTGTCACCCGGGCCTTGAAGCACAGAGCAGGGGGCAGGGGAAAGACAAAGAAAGACGCGCCGCCCCTGCCGGGACAGCGCGTCGTTCGCGTCAGCTTGTGGGTGTCGGCTGCCTTTAGCGGCACTTCACCGTGCCGCGCTGGACCTGGCGGCCGACCAGGGCCCCCGCTGCGGCGCCGAGGATCGTGCCTGTGGCGCGCTCGCCACGCGTATCGACCGCGCGGCCGAGCAACGCGCCGGCAGCGGCGCCGACGATCAGGCCGGTCGTGCCGTTGGAACGCTTGCAATAATACCGTCCGTCGTCGCCCTTCCAGTAACGGACGCCGTTGTCGCTTGTATAATAACGGCGTTCCTTGGCGAAGGCCGGGGCGGCCGGCGCGAGCAGGCTGGTTGCGGCCAGGGCGAGCATGATCTTCTTCACGGGGTCTTCCTTTCCCTCATTGGGTTCTTCGGTGTCAGCGCGCGAGCTGCCCAACGGGTCCACAACGGCAGATGAACGGATGCCGTGGCCGGCGAATTCGCGACAGGCCGCGTCAATCGAGCGGTGAACCGTGCATACAAAAAGGGCGCGCATCCCATTGGAATGCGCGCCCACGTTGTCACCAATGGCCGGATCAGCGGCAGGACATGGACTTCTGCACTTCCCGGCCAAGCAGCGCGCCGGCGGCCGCGCCCAGGATCGTTCCGGTGGCACGTTCGCCCCGCGTATCGATGGCGCGGCCGGCAAGGGCACCTGCCGCACCACCGACCAGCAGGCCGACCGTGCCGTTCGAGCGCTTGCAGTAGTAGCGATTGTCTTCGCCGCGCCAGTACCGGATGCCGTTGTCCGACGTATAGTAGCGCGGCTGATAGGCCTGCTTCGCGCGCTTGCCGTGCGCGGGCGCCCAGTGGGGCGGATCGGCAAGGGCGGGCGTCGCCATGGGCAGCGTGAGGCCGGCGGCGGCGATGGCGAGAAGGCTCTTCTTCATGATCGGGTCCTTTCCCCCGCGAACGTCGCGAGTGTCGGAAATGATGATGGCCGGGCCCATCGCAACCTGACCTGAACGAGGCTGTTGGCCGGCGCTCAGGGACGCGCTGCCATCAATGGGTCGCAGCCGCCTCGCGGTCGATCTGGGCGCGGCTCTTGCGTTCGGCCGCTGTCTTGAGCTGGCCGCACGCGGCGTCGATGTCGCGCCCGCGGGGCGTGCGGACGGGCGCGCTGATGCCGGCTTCGAAGACGATTTCCGAAAATCGCCGCACCCGCTCCGGCGTGGAACAGGCGTAGGGCGCGCCGGGCCAGGGGTTGAACGGGATCAGGTTCACCTTGGCGGGGAGGTCGTAGCTTTTCAGCAGGCGGACCAGTTCGCGCGCATCCTCGTCGCTGTCGTTCTTGTCCTTCAGCATGACGTATTCGAACGTGATGCGGCGCGCGTTGCTCGCCCCAGGGTATGCGGCGCAGGCGGAAAGCAGTTCCTCGATGCCGTATTTCCGGTTGAGGGGCACGATCTCGTCGCGCACGTCCTTCGTCACGGCGTGCAGGCTGACGGCCAAGTTCACGCCGATCTCCTCCCCGCAGCGGGCCATCATGGGGACAACGCCGCTGGTGGACAGGGTGATCCGGCGCTTCGACAGGGCCAGGCCATCACCGTCCATCACGATGCGCAGCGCGCCCTTCACGTTGTCGAAATTGTACAGCGGTTCGCCCATGCCCATCATGACGATGTTGGTCAGCAGGCGCCCGTCGGACGAATAGTGGCCGGCATCCTCCGCATCCTCGAGGCCCGCCATCGAACCCTTCGGCCATTCACCCAGCGCATCGCGCGCCAGCATGACCTGACCGACGATCTCGCCCGGGGTGAGGTTGCGCACCAGCTTCATCGTGCCGGTGTGGCAGAACGTGCAGTTGAGCGTGCAGCCGACCTGGCTGGACACGCACAGCGTCCCCCGATCGGCGTCGGGGATGAACACCATTTCGAAGTCGTGGCCGTCGGCGGTGCGCAGCAGCCACTTGCGGGTGCCGTCGGTCGAATGCTGCGCCTCGACAACGTGCGGCCGGCCAACCACGAAGCGTTCCGCCAGCCACGGGCGCATCGTCTTCGCGATGTCGGTCATCGCCTCGAAATCGGTGACGCCGCGGTGGTAGATCCAGTGGAACACCTGCTTGGCGCGCAGCTTCGCCGCCCGCGCATCGAGCCCGGCTTCCGCGAACAGCGCGATGATCCGGTCACGCGGCAGGCCGAGCAGATCGATGCGGCCATCGGCGCGCGGCGTGGTGTCGCGCGCGACGGGGACCGGATCGACGGGTCCGGGAATGGGCATCAGTGCGGTATCGGCCATGGCGGCGGCGCATATAGGCGCTGATCGCGCCAAGGGCTAGGCGGCGCGGAGCCAGCCCGTGATCGAATAGCGCGGGGCACCCGCGAAAGGGGCGACGTAGCTGACCGAATGGAGCTGCGGCACGGTGAACACGTGCATCGCGTTGAAGGCCGGGGCCAGCGCGCCCGTCACATCCCCGCGCGCATCGTGGAACTGCAACAGCCCGCCCCATTCGGTTCGCCAACTGGGAGTGAGGTTGATCACGTAGGCGGCGATGCGGTTCTTGCCTTCCACGCCGTCATCATGCCCGGTCAGG
Organism: Tsuneonella aeria; assembly: GCF_009827495.1. Classification (NCBI taxonomy): domain Bacteria; kingdom Pseudomonadati; phylum Pseudomonadota; class Alphaproteobacteria; order Sphingomonadales; family Erythrobacteraceae; genus Tsuneonella; species Tsuneonella aeria. Next base: position 610,100 of record NZ_WTZA01000001.1, on the reverse strand, counting down.
AAGTGGCCGGGCAGGTATCGTGTCGCCTGCCCGTCGACGAGGGTCACGCGGTCGTCCCCCACCAGCCGCCGGAGCTTGGCGAGCGTCGCGGGGCTATTGAGCATGTCGAGCAGCCGGTCGAGCAGGAGGCCGCGATCGGCGCGCTCCCGGGCATTTTCCGACACCCGCACGGAATCGAACAGGAACTGGAAGCCGTCGCGCGCCGCGTCGTGGACCGATCGCATGAACGCGGCGCCTTGCTCCCCGTCCAGCGCGGCGATGGATTCGGGTCCGAGGTCCCATGTCTTGTCGCCCTGGTTGACGACCCGCCACCATTCCAGTTCGCTGGCGAGATGCCTGTGCAATGCCTCGGCCGCCTCCGCCGAGAATGCCGGCTCGATACGCACATGGCCCTGTGCGGCCAGCGATGCGGCGTAACGGTCGAGCGCGGCCTCGTCGGCCTGGAGCGCAAGGTCGGGCAGGGGATGGGTCATGCGCTGGCTATAGAAGGGTGCGCGGGGCGCGGTAAACGGCGGCCTTCACAGCAGCCGCAACTGGCCGGCAGGGGCGGGAGTGCGGAACCCGGTGCAATCGAGTTCGAATCGGTGCTTGCCGATGCCCGCCCTGCGGCACGCCAGCGCGAACCGCGCGCGAAACAGGTCGGCCCACACCCCGCTGGGCCGCATCCGGGTGAAGAACGCCGGATCGTTGTCGCGCCCGCCGTTCCTGTTCGCCCGGATGGAACGGACGATGCTCATGACCTTGTCCCCGCGCTCGGGGAAGTGGACCGAGAGCCATTCGCGAAACAGCGGCGCGACCTCGTGCGGCAGGCGCAAGGGTATCCACCCCGCCGATTTCACGCCCAGCGCGGCCGCGCGGCTGACGATGTCCTCCATGAAGCTGTCGGTGATGGCGGGAATGATCGGCGATACGGAACAATGCGCAGGCACGCCGGCTTCCACCAGCCGGCCCAGCGCCGCCAGCCGCTTCGCAGGCGCTGCGGCCCGTGGTTCGAGCAGGCCCGACAGGCGCGGATCGAGCGACGTCACCGACACGCTGACCGCGATCAGGCGCTGGCGGGCAAGCTGGGTGATGAGATCGAGATCGTCGAGCACGCGGTCGGACTTGGTGGTGATCGTCACCGGGTGCCGGCTGTCGAGGCATACCTCCAGCACCTGCCGGGTGATCCGGTACGTCCGCTCGATGGGCTGGTACGGGTCCGTGTTCGTGCCCATCGCGATCGGCTTCGGGCGATAGCGCGGCCGGGCGAGCGTTTCGCGCAGCAGGCGCGCAGCATCGGGCTTGGCAAACAGGCGCGTCTCGAAGTCGAGGCCGGGCGACAGGTCGTGATAGGCGTGCGTCGGCCGCGCGAAGCAATAGATGCAGCCATGCTCGCACCCGCGATAGGCGTTGATCGAGCGATCGAACGCGATGTCGGGCGAGGTGTTGAAGGTGAGGATGGTCTTCGGATGTTCCTCCGTCACCGTGGTGCGCAGCTTGACCGGAGGGCCATCGAGGGATTCGACGTGATCGCGCCAGTCGCCGTCCACCGCACGCTCGGCCAGGCCGAATCGCTGCGGCGCCTCGGCCGATTGCGCACCGCGGCCGTCGATCCGGGGGGCGAGTCGGCGTTCCATTGGCGGAACATACACGGAACAAAGGGCGCGGGGAAGACGGCGCGACCCGCCGCCCGCAAAGTCAGTCGGCGCGGGTGAGCCTCACCGCGCCGCCGCCGGCAAGCTCCGGGAACGTCGGCCACATGCCCTGCGCCAGCGCGATCCGGCTGTCGGAAACACCGCCCGCCTGCCGCTCGTACATCCAGTAATTGCGCATGACGATGCCGACGTATCCGCGCGTCTCCCAATAGGGGATGCTCTCCATGTAGAGCAGCGGATCGCCCTGGTCCCGCACTTCGCTGTTCCACCGCGTGACCGGCGTGAGGCCGGCGTTGTATGCCGCCATGATCTTGGGCAGCAGGCCCCGCGTCGCGCCCGAATCGCGCAGCATCGCCAGATGACGCTGGCCGAACGCGAGGTTCACGTCCGGCCGGTTGAGGTCGGCGGCTGTACCGGCGACACCGATCCGGCCCGCGTGGTCCTTCGCCGCGGAGGGCATGATCTGCATCAGACCGCGCGCGCCGGCGGGGCTGACCGCGCCGGCCTGGAAGCGGGATTCCTGCAACGTGTGGGCAAAGGCCAGCGCGGGATCGACCTGCCAGCCGGTGGTTGGCTGCCAGCGCGGCGCGGGGTAGCGCAGGGCCGTCTGCGCCTTTGCCCCGCGCGGCGCGTTGGCCGCCATCCACAACTGGGTGGAAGGCAGGCCCAGTTCGCGCGCCAGGCGGCTGAGGGCGTCGTATTCGGAAGGCGTGCCGATGCGCGCCTCGTGCCGCAGCACCTCGTCCGCCAGCGTGTCCTGCCCCACTTCGGCAAGGGCCACGGCGGTGCGTACGTTCGGTGCGTCGCGCAGGCGCTGCCAGTCGGCAAGATCGAAGTCGGCGGACCGCCGTTCGCCCGGAAGGGCCTGTCCGAGAGCCTCGCGCGCCAGCATACCGTAGAGCGTTTCGTCGAGCCGCGCCGCACCGCGCAGCTGCTCGGCCGCCTTTTCAGGCTGGCGGCAGCGGACCAGCGCGCGGCTGGCCCAATAGTAACTCGCCGCGGTCAGTTCGATATTATGCGCCGAACCGGCGGCGCGCTGGAATGCCTCGGCCGCGCCGGCGCAATCGCCGAGTCGCCATGCCGCGAGGCCCGCCGTCCAGTCGCCTTCGCCGACCCATGCCCCGCTGCCGCCGCTGCCCACGGTCTGGGCGACCGCCAGTGCCGCGGCATCCTGGTTCTCGATGTAATAGCTCCACGCCACGCGCTGGCGCCATTCGGCCCGTGCCGCGCTCGACAGGGCGGCGTCCACACCGTCGAGCAGCATGCGCGCGCCGGTCGGGTCGTCGGACTTGATCCGATCAAGGATCGCCGCCTTCACGTCGGCGGGCATCGTGCCATCTTCGACGCTGCGCGGCAGGACCCGGCGGCTGGCCGATGGCTGCGCGACCATCTGCTGCGGCACCGGCAGGCCGGGCATGATCGTCAACCCGCGCTTCACCCCCAGTGCCGCGATCTGCGCCGACTGGGGGAGGTGCGTGCCTTGCGCCAGCCACTGTTCGATGGCGGGGAGTTCGATCCTGGGGCTCGCGGCGTCGAGATAGTACTGCGCCCGGGCCACCTGGTGCAGCGGCCCGTCGGGCCTTTCGGCCAGCATCATGTCGGCCTGCGCCCAGTTCTTCGCCTCCAGCGCGGCGAACAGCGATCTGTACCAGTCGCGTTCCGACTTGCTCAGGAGTTCGGGGACGGTGGTGGCATTGGCCCGCGCGCGGAAGTATTCGGCGGCGGAGCTGTTGGCGAGAGCAGGCGTCGTCGCCGCGCAGGCAAGCGCTGCCAAGACCCCCGCGGCACGTTTCACCCGTCGTCCCATTTCTGTCCGTCCGTCCATTCCAGCCAGCGGCGCCACAGCCGCGCGCGCAGCTTTCCGTTCCCTAGCAGTCGCTCCGGCCCCGCTTCGAAAAGGGCAGGGACCGCGCCGCCTTCATGATTGAACGTGCGCAGGTTTTGAGCGCCTTGCGCCGGATCGTGCCCGATCAGCGGCAGGATGTTCTGGCCCAGGACCAGGACGCGCTTCGGCCTGGCGAGGGCCACGTGGTGGCCCAGGACATCGCCCATGCCCCCCGCGCGCAGGCCGGCCCAGTCGGGCAGCGTTTCATGCCGGGGCAGGGCGGCGGCGTAATAGACCTGGTCGGCGGACAGGCCCGCCGCCACGGCGAACGCGCCCAGCAGCCGTCCCTGGGGCCCGGAGAGGAGCGTTTCGCGATCCGCATCCTCGGGCATGGGGACCACGATCATCAACTCGGCACCCAGCGGCCCGCGCGGCGCCACGCGCGGCGAAAGTCCGCCTTCGTCCAGCGATCCTTCATTGAGCCACCAGTCGGCGAAGGTGTCCAGCGTCTGCGGCCACTGCGCGCGGTCGCCGCCCACGCGGGCAGGTGCGGGCGGCGGCGGGGCCGCTGCCGCCGAACGCGGCGCGGGACCGGCGGGCGCAGGCTCCTCCTTTTCCGCGAGCCAGGGTTCGGCGGTGTCGCGGTAAGCGGCGTCCACGCCCGCCGTGCGCCACCAATCGAGCGCGGCGGCGATGTCGCTTGCAAGCGGGGATTGGGCGGGCTGGGGCATAAGTGTAGCCGGTCGGGTCTTGACCTGCCACGCGGCTGCAATCAAGCAAACTCGCAAACCAGCGTGGGATAATGGAAAGCCGATGATCGAACGTGAATCGATGCCGTGCGACGTGCTGATCGTCGGCGGCGGGCCGGCGGGGCTCGCGGCGGCGATCCGCCTGAAGCAGATCAATGCCGAGCTTGAGGTCCTCGTGCTCGAGAAAGGCAGCGAGATCGGCGCGCACATCCTGTCGGGCGCCGTGGTCGATCCGCGCGCGCTGGACGAACTGCTGCCCGACTGGCGCGACAGCTGCCCGATGGCCGAAGTGCCGGTGACGGACAACTGGCACTGGGTGCTGAGTGCAAAGGGCAAGACGAACCTGCCGCACATGATCATGCCGCCGTTCATGTCGAACGACGGGTGTTATACCGGATCGCTCGGCAACATGACCCGCTGGCTCGCGGAACAGGCCGAAGCGCTGGGCGTGATGGTCTTCCCCGGCTTCCCCGCCGCCGAGGTGATCATCGGCGAGGATGGCGCCGTCGCGGGCGTCATCACGCAGGACATGGGCGTTGCCGCCGATGGTTCGCACAAGGGCGATTTCCAGCCCGGCATGGAGATCCATGCCAAGTATACCCTCTTCGCCGAAGGAGCCCGCGGGCACCTCACCAAGCGAATGAAGGCGAAGTACGACCTGGAGGCGGATTGCCAGCCGCAGGTCTATGGTCTGGGCATCAAGGAAATCTGGGACATCGACCCCGCCCGGCACGTGCCGGGCCGGGTGATCCACACGCAAGGCTGGCCGCTCAGCGAGAGCGAGAGCTGGGGCGGGGGCTTCCTCTATCACCAGGGGAACGGCCAGGTGGCGCTCGGCTTCGTCACCGCGCTCGATTACAGGAACCCGTGGGTCAGCCCGTTCCAGGAATTCCAGCGCTGGAAGCAGCATCCCGCGATCCGCGAATACCTCGAAGGCGGCAAGCGCGTGGCCTATGGCGCGCGCGCGATCAACGAAGGCGGCTGGCAATCCGTGCCGCGCCTCGCATTTCCCGGCGGCGCGCTGATCGGATGCGCCGCGGGCTTCGTCAACGTGCCGCGGATCAAGGGCAGCCACACCGCGATGAAAAGCGGCATGCTCGCCGCCGAAAGCGTGGCGGCAGCGATCGGCCGGGGCGAGGAAAAGACCGCGTTGATGGATTACGACGCGGCCGTTCGCGATAGCTGGATCGCGGACGAGCTGAAGATGGTGCAGAACGCCCAGCCCGCGGTCGCCAAGTTCGGCGGCGAACTGGGCACCATGGTCGCCGGGCTCGACATGTGGCTGCGCTATCTCAAGCTGCCGATCATCCCGGCGTTCAAGCACGAACCGGACTACGCGCTGACCGGCCGTGCCGACCTGTTTCCAAGGATCGCCTATCCCAAACCCGACGGGGTCATCAGCTTCGACCGCCTGACCAGCGTCGCCTTCAGCTACACCAACCACGCGGAAAACCAGCCGGTCCACCTGATCGTCAAGGACATGGAGCTGCAGAAACGCAGCGAGCTCGGCGTCTATGGCGGCCCGTCGCAGTTCTACTGCCCCGCGGGCGTTTACGAATGGCTTGTGGACGAAGGGACGGGGGAACCCAGGTTCCAGATCAATTCCCAGAACTGCGTCCACTGCAAGACCTGTGACATCAAGGACCCCAACCAGAACATCACCTGGGTCGCGCCCGAAGGCGGCGGCGGGCCGAACTATCCGAACATGTGATCGGCCTTGCGCGAAACCGCCTACGCCAAGATCAACCTGGCGCTGCACGTGCGGCGGCGGCGGGGGGATGGGTATCACGAGATCGAGACGCTGTTCGCGTTTGTCGATTGCGGAGACACGCTGAGCGCGCGCACCGCCGAGCGGGACGAGCTGAGGATTATTGGCGAGTTCGCCTCGCAACTGTCTGATCCATTTGGCAATATCATCGCGAAGGCGCTGGCGAAGCTGCCGCGCTCGCAGGGGCTCGCGCTGACGCTGGAGAAGAACCTGCCGGTGGCCGCGGGCCTCGGCGGCGGGTCGGCCGATGCGGGGGCGGTTTTCCGGATCGTCGGGGCGCCTCACGGCCTGCCCGACGACTGGCGGGCGCGGGCGGCAGGGCTTGGCGCCGACGTTCCGGCCTGCGTGGAAAGCAGGATGTGCCTTGGCCATGGCACCGGCACCGCGTTGTCGGGCGTCGTCAACGATCTGGACGGCGCGCCCGTCCTCCTCGTCAACCCGCGAATCCCGCTCGCGACCGGGCCGGTGTTCGCGGGCTGGGACGGGATGGACCGCGGTCCGCTGCCGGCCGGCCCGGCCTCGGCCATCATGCGGGCGGGGCGCAACGACCTGGAACCCGCGGCGATCGCGCTGGTCCCGCAGATCGCGGAAGTGCTCGCCGCACTTGGGGAGAGCGGCGCGACGATCTCCCGCATGTCCGGTTCGGGCGCGACATGCTTCGCGCTTTACGCCGATGCCCGGGCGCGCGACGCGGCAAGCGCGCGGATCGCTGCCGAACACGGTGGCTGGTGGCAGATGCGCGGGGCTTTGCGCCCGTGACCGCGCAGTCGTGGCGTCACATCGGCCCCGAACCGCGCAAGGGCGGCATCGTCCTTGTCGCCGATCACGCTTCGAACGCGGTGCCGCCGGATATCGATCTCGGCATCGATCCCGCCTTGCTGCACGAACATATCGCGGTTGATATCGGGGTGGACGCGGTGGCCGAAGACCTCGCCCGGAACAGCGGCATCCCGGCCCATCTCGCATGCGTGAGCCGGCTCGTCTGCGACCTGCACCGCGAGGAGGACAATCCCGCCGTCATTCCCGAAGCGAGCGATGGCCACGCGATTCCCGGCAATATCGGGATCGACCGGGAAGCGCGGCTGGCGCGGTTCCACCGGCCGTATCACGATGCACTTGCCGCCTGGCTCGACGCTGCGGACCCTGCGCTGGTCATCTCGCTGCACAGCTTCACCCCCGCGCTGCGGAGCGCGCCGGCGCCCCGGCCGTGGGAGGTCGCGCTGCTGTACAACCGCGATGACCGCGCGGCCCGTCATGCTATCAAGCTGTTCGAAGAACACGGCCTAAAGGTCGGAGATAACGAGCCTTATTCCGGCCGCCTGCTCAACGCGACGATGAACCGCCATGCCGAGGCGCACGGGCGCCCCTATCTCGCGATAGAGGTGCGCCAGGACCTCATCACCGACGCGGCCGGCCAGGCGCGCTGGGCGGCGCTGATCGGGAAGGTCGCGGGCCAAGTGGCAATCCTGCTTGAGGCGGCGTAAGGAAAATCCGTTGGGGCCGAAGCGGCGGCTGGCCTAATCCGGCCTCGACAACCAAGGACCTGCCCGATGCCCGAACTCCGATCCCGCACTTCGACTCACGGCCGCAACATGGCGGGGGCGCGCGGGCTGTGGCGGGCGACGGGGATGAAGGACGGCGATTTCGGGAAGCCGATCGTCGCCGTGGTCAACAGTTTCACCCAGTTTGTACCGGGCCACGTCCACCTCAAGGATCTCGGCCAGCTGGTCGCGCGCCAGATTGAGGCCGCGGGGGGAGTTGCCAAGGAATTCAACACGATAGCGGTCGATGATGGCATCGCCATGGGGCACGACGGGATGCTCTATTCCCTGCCCAGCCGCGAGCTGATCGCCGACAGCGTGGAGTTCATGGTCAACGCTCACTGCGCCGATGCGATGGTGTGCATTTCCAACTGCGACAAGATCACGCCGGGCATGCTGATGGCGGCGCTGCGCATAAACGTGCCGACAGTGTTCGTCAGCGGCGGCCCGATGGAGGCGGGCAAGGTCGTCCTGCGGGGCAAGGAGGTGGCGCTCGATCTGGTCGACGCCATGGTTGCCGCGGGGGACGAACATTACACCGACGAGGAGGTCGCCGATATCGAGCGGGCCGCGTGCCCCACCTGCGGATCGTGCAGCGGCATGTTCACGGCGAATTCGATGAATTGCCTGACGGAGGCGCTCGGTCTGTCGCTGCCGGGCAACGGATCGGTCCTGGCCACTCACGCCGACCGGCAGGGCCTGTTCGAACGCGCCGGCCGGCTCGTCGTGGCGCTGTGCCAGCGTTATTACGGGGAAGGTGACGAAAGCGTCCTCCCCCGCAGCGTCGCCAGCTTCGAAGCGTTCGAGAACGCGATGAGCCTCGATATCGCGATGGGCGGGTCCACCAACACCGTGCTCCACCTGCTGGCCGCCGCGCACGAGGCGGGCGTCGATTTCACGATGGCCGATATCGACCGCCTCAGCCGCCGGGTGCCCTGCCTGTGCAAGGTCGCCCCGGCGAAGGCGGACGTGCACATGGAGGATGTGCACCGCGCGGGCGGCATCATGGCGATCCTTGGCGAGCTTGAGCGTGCCGGCCTGCTCCACACCGCCCTGCCGACGGTGCACAGCCCGACGATGGGCGATGCGCTGGCGGACTGGGACGTGCGCCTCACCAACAGCCCCGCCGTGCAGGATTTCTACCGCGCGGCGCCGGGCGGCGTGCCCACGCAGACCGCGTTCAGCCAGTCGCGGCGGTGGGACGATCTCGATACGGATCGGCAATGCGGCGTCATCCGCGCGCGTGACCACGCCTTCAGCCAGGACGGCGGCCTCGCGGTGCTGTTCGGCAACCTTGCGCGGGACGGCTGCATCGTGAAGACCGCGGGCGTCGACGAACACATCCTGAAGTTCACCGGCCCTGCGAAGGTCTACGAGAGCCAGGACGCCGCGGTGGCCGCGATCCTGACCGACCAGGTTGTTGCGGGCGACGTGGTGGTGATCCGTTACGAAGGGCCGCGCGGCGGGCCCGGTATGCAGGAAATGCTCTACCCTACGAGCTATCTCAAATCGAAGGGGCTGGGCGCGGCGTGCGCGCTGATCACCGACGGTCGGTTTTCGGGCGGCACCTCCGGCCTTTCGATCGGGCACGTCAGCCCCGAAGCGGCCGAAGGGGGCCTGATCGCCCTGGTCGAGAACGGCGACCCGATCGAGATCGATATCCCGGCGCGCACCATCAACCTCGCTGTGCCGGACGAGGAGCTCGCCCAGCGCCGCACCGCGCGCGAGGCTGATGGCTGGCATCCCGCCCAGCCGCGTCCGCGCGCCGTATCACCCGCGCTCCGGGCCTATGCCGCGATGACCACCAGCGCAGCGCGCGGGGCAGTGCGCGACGTCAGCCGCCTGCAGGGAGCGTGATGCGAATTGCCGCCATGTTGCTGGCGGGCACGCTGGTGTCGTGCAGTCCCGGCCAGGAACAGGCCCAGGCCGCCCCCGGGGCGGTTCCGGTCGCGTGCGCGCTGGCCAGGGCGGCGGATTTCGCCTCCACCTGCCTGGTTGAGCGGGTAGTGGGCGAGGAAGGCGCGGAATTCGTGGTGCGGCATCCCGATGGCGGGTTTCGGCGCTTCAAGATCGCGCCCGATCGCAGCGGCATGATGGCCGCCGATGGCGCCGACATCGCGGTCAACACGCTGGCGGGCGATCCGCCCATGCTCGAAGTCCGCGTGGCGCAGGATCGCTATCGCTTCCCGGCGGACCTCGATGCGCAGCCCTGACCAGGTGCTCACCGCGGCGCAGATGCGCGCCGCCGAAGAAACGCTGGTATCACGCGGCACGACGATCGATGCGCTGATGCTGCGCGCGGGGGAGGGCGCGGCCGACTGGATCTGGCGTGCCGCAATGGGGCGTGACGTGACCGTGCTGTGCGGGCCGGGCAACAACGGCGGCGATGGATACGTGATTGCCCGGGTCTTGCAGGATCGCGGGCTCGCGGTGCGCGTGGTCGCGCCGCTTCCCCCCGCGACCGATGCCGCGCGCGCGGCGCGGGATGCTTGGGCGGGCGGGGCCGAAACGGGCGGCGCCGAAACGGGCGGCGCTTCGGTTCGGGGCGGGGTGTTCGTGGATTGCCTGTTCGGGACCGGCCTCACGCGGCCGCTGTCTGCCGATCACGCCGGGCTGATCGCCGCGCTGGGCCAGTCCCACGCTTTCGCCGTGGCGGTGGACGTGCCGAGCGGCGTGGCGACCGACGATGGTGCCTTGCTGGGCGATCTGCCGTCCTTTGACATGACGCTGGCGCTGGGGGCCTGGAAACCGGCGCATTTCCTGATGCCCGCAATGGCGCGGATGGGGGCGCTACGTCTGGTCGACATCGGCCTGGACCGGGTGGAGGACGCCGCCTGTCTCTATCCGCGTCCGCACCTCGCTGCCCCGGCGACGGAGGCGCACAAATATGCGCGAGGCCTGGTCGGCGTCGTGGGCGGGCCGATGCCGGGCGCCGCGCTTCTCGCTGCGCAAGCCGCCATGCGAGCAGGCGCGGGTTATGTGAAGCTCCTTGCCGACCAGCCCCATCCTGCGGGGCCCGCCGCGCTTGTCGTCGACGGCAGGCCGCTGCCCAATGCGCTGGAGGACCCGCGCTGGTCGGCCCTGCTGGTCGGCCCCGGTCTTGATCGCGATGACCGGGCACGCGATCGATTGCGCCACGTGCTCGATCGCGCGGTGCCCTGCGTGCTCGATGCCGACGCATTGCATTTGCTCGATCCCGACATGCTGGAGGGCGTCGATACCGCGCGGCTCCTTCTCACCCCGCACGAAGGGGAGCTGGGCCAGCTCTGCGCGGCATTTGGCATCGCGGGGACGGCCAAGGTTGACCGCGCACGTGGGCTAGCAGCGGTCACCGGGTTGACGGTTCTCGCGAAGGGCCCCGATACGATCCTGGCGGCGGGCGATGGCCGGCTGGCGTTCTTTGACCGGGCATCGAGCTGGCTGTCGACAGCCGGCACGGGTGATGTCCTCGGCGGGGTCGCCGCATCGCGCCTGGCGACGCGCGAAGATTGCTTCGCGGCTGCGGGGGAGGCCGTGTGGCTACATTCGGAAGCGGCGCGCCGCGCCGGAGCGGCATTCACGGCGGACGATCTTGCGGCTTGCGTGTCAGGCGCTTACGCGCATTTCCTGTGATGGAACCTGAAGAAATCGTGCGCGTCGCCGCGAAAGGCGAAGGCGTGACTGAAAGCGGCCGCCACGTCGCGTTCACCGCACCGGGCGACCGGGTCGGGGAAGACGGCAGCGTGAAGCCGGGGCCGCACCGGGCGATCCCGCCGTGCCGCCATTTCGGGCGCTGCGGCGGGTGCCAGCTACAGCATCTGGACGAAGCGGCGCTTGCCGCATTCGTGCAAGGCAGGGTGCGCAACGCGGCGCTTTCACAAGGGCTCGAACCGCAGGTGCTCGCGCCCGTGCACCTATCGCCGCCCCGTTCGCGCCGCCGCGCCACGCTTCATGCGTCGGGGGGCAAGAGCAGGGCGGCGATCGGCTTTCGTGAGGCCGGCGCGCACCGCATCGTCGACATGGCGGAATGCCATATCCTGCGCCCGGAACTGTTCGCGATCGTCGCGCCCTTGCGCGCGATGCTGGCGATCCAGACGGGCAACTGGTCCACCGATGTCGATCTGGCTCTCACCGACCAGGGCGTCGATTGCGGCATTCGCAATTTCCGCATGGAGGGTCTGGAGGCCACGGAAGCGGCGATGGCGTTCGCCCGCGTCCAATCGCTGGCACGGCTCACTGTCGACCTCGGCTACGGTCCGGAAACGATCTGGGAACCGGAGCCGGTGACCGTGCGCCTGGGCGGCATTCCGGTGCCCTTCCCACCGGGCGGCTTCCTCCAGGCGACCGCTGACGGGGAGCAGGCGCTGTCCCAGGCCGCGCGGGAATGGACGATGGGGAGCCCTGTCGTCGCGGACCTGTTTTCCGGTCTCGGAACGTTTGCCTTCGCCCTCGGGGGCCGCGTCGCCGCGTTCGAGGCGGCACGCGACGCGCACCTTGCCTGCCGCGCTGCGGCGTCCCGGGCGAACCGGCAGGTGGACGCCTTCCACCGCGACCTGTTCAGAAACCCGCTCCGGCCTGATGAACTGGCGAATTTCGACGCGGTCGTTCTCGATCCACCCCGCGCCGGCGCGCGCGATCAGGTTGCGCAGATCGCTTCGAGTGCGGTGGGGCGGGTCGTTTACGTCAGCTGCAATCCGGCGAGCTGGGCCAGGGATGCAAGGACGCTGGCCGATGCCGGCTTCCACCTCGCCGAGTTGCGCCCGGTCGGCCAATTCCGGTGGTCGACGCATGTCGAGCTGGCGAGTCTCTTCGTCCGCTAGCCCTTCAGAGCCTCGAGCAGGTGCTGGAACAGGAAATCGCGGTCGGGTGGCTCGATCCAGCCATGGCTCGCGCTGTCGAAATGGATAACGCACGCGTCTCCCGGCGGCCAGGACGCCGTGAAATGCTGTGCAGTCCTGTCACGCGTCGCGATAAGAATTCTCTTTGCACCATGAAATCGCGCCAACCCGGCTGCCATTTCCCCTGCAAGGGACGTGGGCGCGGGTCTGGGTCTCATCGCGTGAACCAGCCCCTTGGCCAGCCCGGCGACATTCACCTTGCCGGTCAGCAGGCGCAAAATCTCCTGCGGATTGCGTAACTTGGCGCCGTACCGCTGCCTCACCGCGCGCGGCACAGGTAGTTCGGCGTCGTCTTCCAGGACCCACGGATTGGACAGCACCAGCCCGTCCATCCCGGCGCCGGAATCCAACATCAACGCACTGGCACCATCGCAATTTCCCCATGCTATCAACCGCTTGACGGACGGCGCCTCGGCGCGGAACGCCGCGGCGGCGGTGGCGATGTCGGGCCCGGCGCTGCGAAATCCGCCATTGGTTCCCACACTGTCGCCGACGCCGCGGCGGTCGAAGCGGAAGACGGGATACCCCGCGGCGGCAAGCCTGCCCGCCAGCGCCGCGTAGTGCCCGGCGGGGCCGGATCGAACTTCGCCACCGCCGCTGACGATCAACAACCCGCTGCTCCCGGGCGCCATGTCGATCGTGCCGGCGAGCCAGTCTTCTCCGCAAGGGAACACGATGTGGCGACGGCTCATGCGGGGCCGATCCCGTCGGCAATGATGGCCGCGATCGCCTCGGCCTGCTCAGGCGCTTCGGAGGGCTCGGCGCGCAGCCACAGGGCGCTGCCTGGCAATGCGGACTGCTCGATCTCGACCAGTCCCTCCGTCGGTGTCGCGCTTTCGATGGCATTGAAGATGGCGGAACCCAGGTGCCACCCGGCGAGCACGGCGCCGTGCGTTCGCGCCTCTTCGAGAAGAGCGGGCCCCGGCCGGCCGCGGCCCCCTTCCGCGTCCGCGATCGCCTGCGCCCGGACGAGCGACCGTAACATGCGCGCACCGGCAAGCGGCGCATAGTGCCACCCGGGCATTTCGCGCGGGGCAACAAGCGTGCCCGCGCGAATGGCGAGAACATGCGTAGCCCTGAAATAAGAACGCGCGACGTCGGCGGCATGACGCCATCCCGTGAGCGTCTGCTCGGCCAGCGGGCTTTCGCTTTCATTGCAGCCCGGCAGGTCGGGCAGGAAACTGTCGATGCCCGATACGTCGAGGCGTCGCATCACCTCGACCGTCTGGCGCCGCATCTTGTTGGCTTCCTGGAACCATGCGGGCAGGACAAGCAGGCGTCGCGCGCGCCGCCTGTCGAATGCGAGTGCAAGTTCGTCGCGTCGTTCCCCGTCAGGGCCGACAGAGGGCCAATTCAGAAGTTCGAACGGCCTCACGCCGAGACGGCTTTTGCCTCGGCAAATGCAAGCAGGGCGCCGAAGCTTTCGAGCATCTCGCCGCCGACCTCGTCGTCGTCGATGACGATGCCGAGCCGGTCTTCCATCTCGGTCAGCAGGCCCGCGACCGCCATCGAATCAAGCTCCGGCAGGTGTCCGAACAGCCCGGTGTCGGCGGTAAATTGATCCACCCGACCCGCATCGAGGCCGAGCACATCGACCAGGATACCGCGCAGCGCGGTGTCGATATCGCCTCGGCTCGCAGCCAGGTGATGATGATCGGCGGTCATTCGGGCTCCCTCGCGCCAAGGCCGGGCGCGACTAGACCGCGGCGCGCACTGGCGCAAGCATCCGCTTCGCCAGCGCCGGCCAGGCGCGCGGGTTGGACGGGTTCAGACAATCGATGGTGAAGCGCGGCCGCACGATCTCCATCCAGTCGGCCTTGTACGCATCGTCACCGGTGCCGAAATCGACGAACTCCACGTTGTCCCGGTCGATCACCTCCGCCATCAGGCGTGCGGTGACGATGGTTCCGGGGGAGAGGTAGCTCGCGCTCTCTCGATGCGCGAGCTTGTGAATATAGGCGGTGGCGTTTTCCACCGTCCAGAACTGGGCCGCGACGGGCTGCCCATCCTTTGTGGCGATGGCGAGCCTGATGCGCCCGGCATCGCCCTCGGCCCTTGCGAAGCGGCGCAAAAATTCGGGATCGCCTTCCGCGGGCTTCCAGCTGTCCGCGTAAACTGCCTCGAACGACTTCCACGAATCCGCATCAAAGTGCCGGAAAACCTGAACATCTACCCTTCCGCCTTTGCGTGAGACGGCGGTGCGCAAGGCGCCGGGCCGCCCGCCCCAGTACTGCGCGAATGTCCTGCCACCGACCCTGAGCACATGGTTGACGTCCGAGCGGACACATCGAACGTGCCAACCCGATTTCCGGAAAGCGCGACAAAGGATTGCGGCCACGCCGTTTTCCTCAGGCACGGGTCGCAGGGTCACCCTGTAGGCGGACTGCCGGAGACTCCGCGCGATCGCTTCCATAAGGGAAGGGTCATTGCCGATCGGTCGCCATGTGAATGCGTACCAGTTCGCGAGCGATTGCAATCGTCCCGCGGCACCTTCCAGGACCAGCGCCTGATCCCGCCCGTTTGCGTCGCCCGCCAATGCAATCAATGGTTTGTGGCCAGAATCTTCCAGCATCTTGAACCACTCGACACGGTCGAACGGGCCCACGGCGTCGCTCGCCGCTTGCAAGACGTTTACCGTGCGGTGATAGCTGACCGCGGCCAATCCTGCCGTCCTTCTTGCCGGAGTTGTCTTTGCTCGACGCGCCCGACCCCGTGCCCCGGCCCCTCGATCATCTCGCCGAACGTGGCAACGGTGACGCGCCGGCGCTCGTCATGCGCGGCGAAACACTTACCTATGATGACTTAAGAACCCGTGTCGGAAAGCTCGCGTCCTGGCTCGCTCGGCAGGCGATCCCGGGAGACCGTGTGGCGACATGGGCCGCGAAGGGTGAACTCACCTGCATGATGCCCCTGGCCGCAGCGCGGGCGGGGCTTGTCCACGTCCCCATCAATCCGGCGCTCAAGCGCCTGCAGGTTGCCCACATCCTGGAAGACAGCGCCGCCACGCTGCTCGTCGCGAACGGCGCGCGGGTTGGATCGCTTGAGGCGGGCGATGTCCCCGCCGGCTGCCGGACGTATGCCGAAGAGGACCTTTGGGCTGAGGTGATGAGGTGCGACACCCTGGGTGTGTCAGAGCACGATTCCGACGACCTTGCCGCCATTCTCTATACCAGCGGTTCGACGGGGTTGCCGAAAGGCGTCATGCTGAGCCACGCCAACATGTGGCTCGGCGCGGTCAGCGTGGCCCATTATCTTGGGATGGCCCGCGACGACGTCACGCTCGCTGTCTTGCCGCTCAGCTTCGATTACGGCCAGAACCAGTTATTCTCGACCTGGTACGCCGGGGGTGCAGTCGTGCCGCTCGACTATCTGCTGGCGCGGGACGTTCCACGGGCCTGCGCTCGTCACGGGGTGACGACACTTGCCGCCGTTCCCCCGTTGTGGGTCCAGCTCACGGAGATCGAGTGGCCGGAAGGGGCTGCCGCGTCGATGCGCCGGCTGACGAACAGCGGAGGCGCCCTGACGGAGCCGCTTGTCCGGAAAATGCGCCAGATGTTTCCCCACGCGCGCCTGTTCCCGATGTATGGGCTGACGGAAGCGTTCCGGTCGACCTATCTCGATCCGGCGCTTGTCGATGCGCACCCGACCTCGATAGGGCGAGCGATCCCGTTCGCCGAGGTCCTGGTGATCGGCGACGACGGTGCGGTCGCTGGTCAGGATAAAGAAGGTGAGCTGGTCCACGCCGGACCTCTGGTGGCGCAAGGCTACTGGCGCGACGAGGCGCGCACCGCGGAACGCTTTCGGCCGGCGCCAGAAAGCTCCGTCAGCGGCGGTACCGCGGTCTGGTCGGGCGATCGAGTGCGACGCGATGCGAGCGGGTTACTCCATTTTGTCGGCCGCCGCGATGCGATGATCAAGAGTGCGGGAAACCGCATCAGTCCCGAGGAGGTGGAACGCGCTGCCATGGCGACAGGGATGATCGCGGAAGCGGTTGCAGTCGGAGTCCCCGACGCGCGGCTGGGCGAGGCGGTCGCGCTCGCCGTTCGCAGTACCGGATTTGACGAGGCTGCGTTTCGCAAGGCGCTTTCCATCATGCTGCCGGGGTTCATGCAGCCACGAGTGGTGGGGAACCTGGAGACACTGCCGCGCAACCCGAACGGCAAGGTCGATCGCCGCGCGATCTCCCTGGCCATGGCCGAATTCGCCGCGTGAAACCGCTCGGGCCGATACCGGATGGCTATCACGCAATCGGCGGGCAACTCGCGATTGGTGCGCAATCTGCGCGGGATCTGGTTGACGCCGCCGGTGGCACACCTCTGTTTGTATATTCCAGGGCGCACATCGATCGGCGCGTGGCCGCGCTTCGTGCTGCCATGCCGGGGCAACTGGCGATCCATTATGCCATCAAGGCTAACCCCTTTCCTCCTTTGCTGGCGCACATGGCGACGCTGGTCGACGGGTTCGACATCGCTTCGGGCGGTGAACTCGCCATCGTGCGCGATGCGGGCGTGGACTTGGCGGATGTCAGCTTTGCCGGCCCCGGGAAACGAGACCGGGAGCTGGAAGCCGCTGTTCTGAGCGGCATCACGCTCAATTGCGAGAGCGAGAACGAGGCGCAGCGTGCTCTGGCGATCGGGGACAGGGTGGGGCGCGCGCCGCGTATCGCGGTCCGCGTCAATCCCGATTTCGAGCTCAAAGGCAGCGGAATGAAGATGGGCGGGGGCGCCAGGCAGTTCGGCGTCGACGCGGAACGGGTGCCGGCGCTCGCGAAGGCGATCATTGCCGGCGGGGCGGATTGGCAAGGACTGCATATCTTCGCCGGAAGCCAGAACCTCGACGCCGAAGCGATCGCCGAGACGCAGGGCAAAGTGCTGGACCTCGCAGACTCGCTTGCACGGGCAATCGGCGCAGGCCCCTTGCCGAAACTGAACATCGGAGGTGGCCTGGGCATCCCCTACTTCGCGGGTGACGTGCCGGTCGACATCGGCATCGTGGGCGATCGGCTGGGGGAGCGCTTTGCGGATCTTCCCGACAGCCTCGCCCAAACCACGATGGCCATGGAACTCGGCCGCTACCTCGTGGGGGAGGCCGGCGTTTACTTGTGTGAGGTGATCGACCGGAAGATCAGTCACGGAGAGGTTTTCCTGATCACCGATGGGGGGCTGCATCATCAGCTGGCCGCCTCGGGCAACTTCGGCACGGTGGTGCGGCGCAATTACCCCGTGGCTGTCGCCAATCGGTTCGATGCGGAGCCAGTGGAGACCGCGAACGTGGTTGGCTGCCTGTGCACTCCGCTCGATCGGCTGGCGGACAAGGCGTTCCTGCCAGCCGCCCGGATTGGGGACCTGATCGCCGTGTTCTGTGCCGGCGCATATGGCGCGACGGCATCACCCATGATGTTTCTGGGCCAGGGTGCTGCCCGGGAAATCCTGGTTTAACCTTTCCCCATGCGGTGTCCCGCTGCGGGACCGGGCGCGACAACCCCCTTCAGCCTAACGGTATCTTCATCAATCCCCGCGAGTGAGCGGCCCTGAACACACGCGTCCACGGTGTGTGACGGGTAGCCGGGCGCCCGTCAGCCGCGGGCTGCTCGCTTGCAAGGAACCATACCCGATGCGCATCTCTCGCCGCCTCCCCATCCTGGCGATCCTCGCCGCAGCGACCATCGCGTTGCCAGGATGCGTGAGCACCGGCCCCGCCGGAGAGTTGCCATCGGCGTCATTCGTTGCCGCGCAGGAAGGGCCGGGTGAGGACTACGTGATCGGGCCGCTCGACGAGCTGACGATCAACGTCTGGCGCAATCCCGAACTGAGCGCCGAGAAGATCCAGGTGCGGCCCGACGGGCGCATCACGACGCCTTTGGTGAACGACATGCCGGCCGTCGGCAAGACGCCCGCGGCGCTCTCGCAGGACATCCGCAACCAGCTTTCGCAATACATCGAAGATCCGCTGGTCAGTGTGATCGTTACGGACTTTTCCGGCACTTTCAGCCAGCAAGTGCGCGTGATCGGCGCCACGGAAAAGCCCGCCAGCCTGCCGTACCGCGCGAACATGACGGTGCTCGACGCGATGATCGCAGTCGGCGGGCTCAGTGAATTTGCCGCCGGCAACAAGGCGAAACTGATCCGCTTCGACAAGGAGACCGGGTCGCAGCGCGAGTTCGCCCTGCGCCTGGGCGATCTGCTCAAGAAGGGCGAAAGCCGGGCCAACGTGATGCTGCAGCCGGGCGACGTGATCATCATCCCCGAAAGCATGTTCTGAGGGCACGGCGGCCATGAACGAGATCTTCGAAGAACTCAGGGCAGGCCTTGCATCGGTCTGGCACCGGCGCTGGCTGGCACTGGGCGTTGCCTGGGCAATCTGCCTGCTGGGGTGGATGGCCGTGGCCATGATCCCGAACAGCTACGAATCCAGGGCGCGCATCTACGTTCAGTCGGACAATGTCCTGTCCGACCAGCTGAAAATCGCAAACGGGGGCCGCGAGGAAATCGAACGCGTTCGCAAAACGCTCATCGGGGCGATTAACCTCGAGAAAGTGGTTCGTGCGACCGATCTGGGCCGCACGGTCGCGACCCAGCGTGACATGGACCGTGCAGTCGACGATCTTAGTGAAAGCGTGAAGGTCGAAAGCCAGGAAGACAGGCTGTTCACCATCACGGCGACGATCGGAAAGTCCGACAGGTCCGACGCGAGCAACGCGAAACTGTCGCAGGATGTCGTTCAGAAGCTCATCGATATCTTCCGTGAAGAGAACATTGCGGGCAGCCGCGGCGAGGTTGCCGAAACTGTCGCCTTCCTCGACCAGCAGCTCGACGAGCGTAAGGCCGAGTTGGAAGTGGCCGAGCAAAAGCTGTCGACATTCGAGGCATCCTATCCCGGGCTTGTGGGCGGCAGCTCTGCCATTTCAGGAAGATTGTCAGCGACGCGGATGGAACTGCGCGGGGTCGATGCCGATCTCGCTGCCGCGCAAAGCGCGCTCGCCGCAGTGAACGGCCAGCTTGCAGGTACGCCCCGCGTGATTGCGGGCTCCGGTGGAGATGGTGCACTTGCTCAGGCGAATGCGCAGCTTGCCGGGATGCAGTCGCGCGGTCTGACCGACAACCATCCCGATGTCATAGCGTTGAAGCGGCAGATCGCCTTGCTGGACCGTGCGGGTGCGGGCGGCCCGCAGGGGGGTATGGCGAACCCGGCCTACAGCTCGCTGATTTCGATCAAGGCCGAGCGCGAGGCAAACGTCCAGGCTTTGATGGCGCGAAAGGCCGCGCTGCAATCGGAAGTGTCCGGGGCGATGGCCGATCAGGCGAGCGAGCCGGCGGTCGCCGCAGAAGCGAACCGGATCAGCCGCGACTATGATGTTCTGAAGCGGAAATACGACGAGCTTTTGCAGAACCGCGAGGAAATGCGCCTCCGCGGACAAGTCGAAAACGAACGTGCCAGCTTCCAGTTCGACGTCGTCGATCCACCGAGCGCTCCGCGCCAGCCAGCCTCGCCGAACCGCCCGTTGCTGTTGTTCGGGGTCCTGCTCGCGGGCATCGCTGGCGGCATAGCAGCGGCTTTCGGCGTCGGGCATATCCGCTCGACCTTTGCGACCGCCTCGGGCCTTGAGAAGGCGCTCGGCCTGCCGGTCCTGGGATCGATATCGGAAGCGTTGTCTGACGCCGCGCGCACCCTGCAGCGCAAACGGATGAAGCACTTCTACGCGGCAAGCGCGTCGCTCGCCGGAATGTTCGGAGTGCTCCTCACCATCGAATTCGTCCAACGGGGTTTCGTCGCATGACCGATCACAGCGCACACCCGCTGCCGCCCAGTTCCGATAACACGGACGAGGACTCCCTCTTCGAGCGGGCCTCTGCAGCCTTCGGCCTCGATGCCATGCGCCTGGCCCCAGTGCCCCAGGAGCTGGCAAGCGAACCCGTTCGCCTCGTCCGCGATCCGAAGCGCCGGGCGTCGCCAGAGGAGCACGCGCGTATCGCTGGTGAAACAGAGGCCCCGCCTCCGGAGCCTTCGGTTTCGCTGGAAGGCGTCCGCCATGCCATCGACCGGGAACGTCTGCGGCGGCAGGGGCTAATCGTCCCCGAAGCCGAACCGACGGCCCTGCTTGAGGAGTTCCGGATCATAAAGCGGCAATTGATCGCCGCCGCGCGGGACAACGCCGATCCCGCCGCCCGGCGCATCCTTGTCTGCTCTCCGCTGCCCGGCGACGGCAAGACATTCTGCGCGACAAACCTCGCGATTGCCATGGCTGGCGAGCGCGACGGCGAAGTGGTGCTGGTCGATGCGGATTTCGCCAAGCCGTCGATACCCGACGCACTTGGCCTTCCGCGCGGGCCCGGCCTGATGGATGCACTCGCAAATCCCGAACTCAATGTGGAAGATGTCGTGCTGGCGACGGACATTCCGGGTCTTTTCGTGCTCCCGGCCGGCCAGCAGATCGCGAGCGACAGCGAATGGCTGGCGAGTGCCCGCACTGCGGAAGTGTTAGCGCGCCTGTCGCGCGGTGCGCCGGGGCGCATGATTGTTTTCGACAGTCCGCCTGTCCTTGCGGCATCCATCGCGGCCGATCTTGCGCGGCACGTGGGCCAGGCGGTGCTTGTGGCCCGTGCGGACAGCACAGCGCAGAGCGCGTTGGAGGACTCGGTCCAGCTCCTGGGCGCCTGCCCGGACATCAAGCTCTTGCTCAACGCCACCCGGTTCTCGCCCAGCGGTCGGCGCTTCGGCACGTATTATGGTTTCGATGGATGACCGCAGCGCGAGCCAGATTCCGGCGGATCGCGCTGTACGCACTTGCCTGCGCCACATGTGTTCCTGTGACGGCGCAATCACGCGAGAGTGAACCGAAAGATACGCGCTCGGTCAACGTGTCGCCTTACGTCGAGCTTGGCCAGGTTCTGACCACAGAACTGTCCGGGGATGGCGATACCGCGACGTACACGCAGGCTGCGGCCGGCGTCGATGCGTCCGTCCAGGGGCGTTACAACGGCGGCTCCGCATCACTGCGATACGAACGCTCGTTCGGATACGGGGACGGCGTGACGGACGGTTCTCGTCTGTCCGGGCTGGCGCGAGGATACGCTGGTCTTGTTCCCAATATGCTGACGATCGAAGGCGGGGCCCTGGCGTCGCGGACGCAGTCAGGCCGAGATAATCGCGCATTCGGCCCAATGCGGATACGTGGTGCAGAGCACCGGCTCTATTCCGCCTACGCGGGTCCGGTGATCCGCACGCGCGCGGGCGATGCCGAGATCGAAGGCGATTACCGCCTCGGTTATTCGCGGCTTGATACCGGCAACCAGGTTCCGATCGCACCGCAAGCGCATGTCCTGGACTTCTTCGACGAAAGCGTGGTGCAGAGCGCGAACCTGCGGCTGGGGACGCGCCCCGGCGCGCCCTTGCCTGTTGGCGTCGGATTGGGCGCCGGGTTCATGCAGGAAGATGTGTCCAACCTCGATCAGCGGGTGCGCAACGCACATCTCCGCGGCGACATGACCGTGCCCTTAGCGCAATCGCTCGCTCTGGTCGGCGGCCTCGGGTACGAGGACGTGCTGGTCGCCAACAGGGACGCCGTGCGCGACGCCGGCGGCTTGCCCGTGCTGGGACCCGATGGTCGCTTCGTCACCGATAAAAGCGCGCCCCGCAAGGTGGCTTTCGATGTTTCCGGCATCATCTGGGATATCGGGGCCATATGGCGCCCCAGCCGGCGCACATCCGCTGAATTCCGCTTCGGTAAGCGTTACGGTTCAACAACATACAGCGGCACATTCTCATGGCTGTTGAACAGCCGGAGTTCATTCAACCTGTCGATCTATGACGGAATAAGCGGACTCGGCGGACTGTTGACGAATGCTCTCTCGGGTCTTCCGGCCCAATTCACTGCCAGCCGCAACGCCGTGAGCGGGGACGTCGATGGTTGCGTGTCGAGCCAGGAGGGGGGCGTCTGCCTCAACGGCGTTCTGGGTTCTGTCCGATCGGCGATATTCCGCGGGCGCGGAATTGCCGCCAACTATTCGTACCGGATCGGCCAGGTCACGGCCGGCGCGGGGGCGGGTTACGACAGGCGCAAGTTCATTGCGGCACCGGGCACCGTGCTGGCCGCGGCCGATGGCGTGGTGGACCGGAACGCCTGGATTGCGGGGTATCTTTCGGGCCCTCTCGACGAGCGCTCGAGCTTCAAGGTCAGCGCTTACGGAAACCGCCTTCGCAGCGACTTCGCGAACGGCGGTGATGCAACAGTGCTCGGCGCTTCGGCAGCATATCAGCGGCAATTGATCGACGGCCTTTCCGCCAACGCTGCCTTCGGAATTGAGCGCATCGACGGGGATTCGATCAATGTCGGTGCAGCCTCGGTACTGATTGGCCTGCGCTACGATTTTTGAAGGACTTGTTCGACGATGTTCGAAGAATTCTACGGACTGACGGCCCGACCCTTCCAGTTGACGCCGGACCCCCACTTCTATTTCGAGAGCGCCACCCATCGTAAGGCGATGAGCTACCTCGGCTATGGCCTGGCTCAGGGCGAAGGGTTCATGGTGATTACCGGCGAAGTCGGCGCAGGCAAGTCGACCCTCGTCGCTCATCTCATGAGGCGCATCGATCCGAGACAGTTGACCGTGGGCCAGATCGTGACCAGCAGTCTCGATGGCGAGGAGATGATCCATGTTGCGGCGCAGGCCTTCGGCCTTCCGACCGAAGGGCTCGACAAGGCATCGGCACTCGGCGCAATCGAGGCCTTTTTCCATGACGAGGCGCGTGCAGGCCGCCGCTGCCTGTTGATCGTCGATGAATCGCAGAACCTGAGCGTGGAGGCGCTGGAGGAGCTGCGAATGCTTTCGAACTTCCAGCTCGGCGCGCATCCGCTCTTGCAGACGCTCCTCCTGGGTCAACCGGAGTTTCGCCGGGTGCTGGCTGATCACCCTTCGCTCGAACAGCTCCGTCAGAGAGTGATCGCATCCCACCACTTGTCCGCGATGGAAGAGGCTGAGATCGAACCCTACGTCACCCATCGCCTCCGGCGCGTGGGCTGGAGCGGCAACCCTCAGTTCGATGCGTCACTGTTCGTCGAACTCCACACGGCGTCGGGAGGAATCCCTCGCCGCATCAACCAGATCATGAGCCGACTTCTGCTTCTGGGTGCCGTGGAGCGGCGTACGCAGATCGACGCGCCCATGCTCGCTTCCGTTCAGCGGGAGATGCAGGGTGAACGCGCATCGTCGCTTTCACCACACCAGTCGGCAGAGGCCTCTGTCCCGGGCGATGGAATGCTCGCTGAAAAGGTTCGGCAGCTGACGGATTTGCAAGAGGCGCTTGCACGGATCGAGGACGCGCGGGCGCGTGAAAGCCTATCAAATGCTGAGCTGGCGTCCCGGCTTGGCAAACTGGAAGCGCACGTCGCCGAGCAGGACGCGGCGGTCCGCCACGTCCTCGGCATGCTGATCGAATGGTTCGAGGGCGATGCGCCCCGCGTCGCGGCCTGACGGGTGGTGTAATCACCATGACACCAAAGTCATCAGGCATTATCAACGGGATGTCGGTCGATGTTGAGGACTGGTTCCAGGTTGGCGCATTCGAAAGCGTTATCTCGCGGGACGATTGGGACAACCTGCCGCTGCGCGTGACCGACAACGTCCTGCGCATCCTCGACATGTTTGCCGAAGCGCAAATCAAGGCAACGTTCTTTACCTTGGGCTGGGTGGCGCGGCGCAACGGCGCGCTCGTCCGCAGGATAGCGGATGCCGGGCACGAGATCGCCAGCCACGGCTGGGATCATGCGCGCGTGTTCACGCTTGATCGGCGGCAGTTCGGAAAGGACATCGCCGCCGCGCGCAAGGTGTTGGAAGATGCTGCCGGCGTACCGGTGATCGGCTATCGTGCGCCCAGTTTTTCGATCGATCAGCGAACACCCTGGGCATACCTCGAGCTTGCCGAGCAGGGTTATGCCTACAGTTCCTCAGTCGCGCCCGTGGCGCATGATCATTACGGATGGCGGGATGCGCCGCGGTTTGCCTTCCACCCGCTGCCGGCGAACGAGTTGCTGGAGATTCCAGTGACCACCGCAATGGTCGGCGGGCGCCGGGTCGCCGCGGGGGGCGGGGGTTTCTTTCGGGTGCTGCCTTATGCCTTCAGCCGGTGGGCGATACGGCAGGTCAATCGCGAAGAGGGACGCCCCGCGATATTCTACTTCCATCCGTGGGAGATCGATCCCGCGCAGCCGCGTGTGCCGGGTGCACCCATGCGTTCGCGCCTTCGCCATTACACCAATCTTGAGCGAATGGCCGACAAGCTGCGTAGCCTGGTAAACGAATTCGCCTGGGACCGCATGGACGCCCTTGCGGAGAGAGAACGCCGAACGGTGACCGGACTGGCGGCATGAATGCGCCCTTCTACCACGCCGGCCAAATCGTCCGATTGTGCGACCTTGCCGATCCCAATGAGCGCGCCCGGATCGAAGGTTTCGTGGCCAGAATGGGCGGCACGCCGTTTCACCGGCCTGCCTGGCTTTGCGCAGTAGAGCGCGGAACGGGCCAGCGCGCGCGAGGGATCATCGCGGAATCCAGCGGTGAACTGGCTGGCTGGCTTCCACTGACAGAAGTGCGCTCGCCCTGGTTTCCGGCGGCGCTCGTATCGACTGGATTTGCGGTCGGCGGCGGGCCGTTGGCGGCTTCGTCGGCTGTCGCACAGAAACTGTGCAAAGCGGCTACGGAACTTGCCAGGCGGCTCGCGTGCGGGTCGGTCGAACTGCGTGGCGGCGACGCGCCGGAAGGATGGGCGATAATCGCTGATAGGCACGCCAACTTCGCTGGGCCGATTGCGGCGGACGACGCGCGTCAACTCGCAGTCATTCCGCGCAAGCATCGGGCGGAGGTTCGCAAGGGACTCGACCGGGATTTTCGGATCACGATCGGCAAGGCCCCCGCGGATCTCGCAGCGCACTATGCGATCTATTCCGAAAGCGTGCGCAACCTGGGGACGCCTGTCTTTCCGAGGGCATTGTTCGCGGCAATGATCGAAGCACTGGACGCAGACACACTCACGTTGTGGGAGGGGGGTAACCCGGTCGCGAGTGTGCTCTCCCTTTATCATGGCGACGCGGTGATGCCGTATTGGGGCGGGGGAAGCCGCGCTGCGCGCGCGAGCCGGGCGAATGAGCGCCTCTATTTCGAGCTGATGCGCCATGCCCGGGCCCGTGGATGCCTGCGGTTCGACTTCGGGCGGTCCAAGGTCGGCAGCGGGGCGTACGCGTACAAGAAGAACTGGGGCTTCGAGGCGGAACCGCTCCGCTACGCGACCTGGACCGACGGCGCCCTGCGACCACGTAACATCGACCCGACGAGCAGCGAATATTCGGCGCGGATCGAACTCTGGAAGCGCCTGCCTATGGCCGTCACCAATCGGCTCGGTCCGGTCATTGCCAAAGGGTTGGCGTGATGGGCGAGACTCTCTTCATTGCCCACCGCATGCCATTCCCGCCTGAGCGGGGCGACAAGATACGATCCCATCACCTGCTCAAGGCCCTTGCCGCTCTGGGTCCCGTGCACGTCGCGACTTTCGCGGAAACAGCAGCGGACTACGCAGCAGAACCATATCTGGCCGAGATGGCCGCGAGCCATGTGCTGGTTGCGCGGCCCAGAAGGCTGGCCTGGAGCGGATTGAAAGCATTGGTGACAGGGAAGCCCGTCAGCCTGACGGCATTCGCCAGCGATCGCCTTGCGCAGTGGATCGCAGAGACGCTGCGCGATCGACCGATCGATACGGTGTTCGTGTTTTCCGGTCAGATGGGCCAATACATTCCCTTCGGGTTCCAAGGGCGTGTGATCGTCGATCTCTGCGACGTCGATTCCGCCAAATTCGAAGCCTACGGTGCATCGCGGCGCGGGCCGAGGGCGTGGGTGGACCGGCGCGAATGCCGTTTGTTGCGTGCCGAGGAAGCGCGTCTGGGGCACCTGGCCGATGCCACCCTCCTGGTGAGCGAGGCCGAAGTCGCGCTGTTCAAGGCGCGAACGGATCGTCCGCCAAGGTGCGTTGTCGCGCTGGGCAATGGGATCGATACTGCCTTTTTCGATCCGCGTGGCGCCGCGCCGCAACCCGAACTGGCGGCCAGTGCAAAACCGAACCTGCTGTTCACCGGCCAGATGGATTACGCGCCCAACGTGGCGGCGGTGGAGCGCATGGCGAGAGCCATTATGCCGATCATTCGCCAACGCGCGCCCGCAGTGCAGTTTCACGTCGTCGGCCGTGCCCCCACCGCAGCCGTTCGCGCACTGCAAGGGGTGAACGGGACACGGGTGTGGGGCGAAGTTCCGGACGTGCGCCCCTTCCTGGCGGCCGCGGACGTTGTCGTGGCACCCCTGGCGATCGCACGCGGCGTGCAGAACAAGGTCCTTGAAGCCATGGCGATGGCCCGTCCGGTCGTCCTGACGCCGGAGGCCGCGACCGGGATCGGTGGGAGCGACCCGGAACATTATGCGATCGGCGACAGCGACGCCGCATTGGCCGATCGCGTGCTCACGCTCCTCGCCGATCGCCAGCAAGCCGCAGCGATGGGCGTTTCGGCTCGCCGATTTGTCGTCGCGCACAAGGGGTGGGCCGCTGCACTCGCGCCGCTTGCGGACCTGGTAGGACATGCGCCCCGAGTGCGCGATGCCGCGTGAGGTTTCGATCCCGGCCGCCATGCCTTCGAGCGGAGGCAAGTGGCGCTACGCCCTGGCCCAACTCGTCCTGGGATGGCTGATCCTGCTGGCAGTCACATGGTCTGAATGGGGCCAGATGGCGCACCAGTGGTTCAACATCGATACGTATAATCACATTCTGCTGGTGCCGCCGATAATCGGGTGGCTGGTTTCCCTCCGCCGCGATGAGCTTCGCAGGACTGAACCGGTCGCGTGGTGGCCAGCTATCGCGGGTGTCGCGGCCGGCATGGCGGTCTGGCTGGCGGGACGTGTTTCCGGCTTCAACATAGTCGCACAGGCAGGCACGGTCTTCGCTTTCCAGTGCGCGGTCTTTGCGTTCCTGGGCCTGCGGGCCGGACTGATAGCCGCGTTCCCCGTGGGGTTCGCCATGTTCCTCGTTCCCTTCGGAGACGAGCTTATACCGGCCCTGCAATCGGTTACCGCGCGCCTTGCTGTCGATCTTACGCATTTGAGCGGCGTCCCGGCCATCGTCGATGGTCTCTTCATCGACACGCCCGCAGGTCGTTTCGTAGTTGCGGAGGAATGCTCTGGAGTAAAATTCCTGGTCGCGATGATCGCGCTGGCGGTGCTCGTCGCGTGGACGGGTTTCTCGCGTTGGCGGGATCGGATCCTGTTCGTTGCAGGTGCCGCCGCTGTCTCCATCCTCGCGAACGGTGTACGGGCATGGGCGACGATCTATGCGGCGCAGTACGTAGGGATAGAACGGGCCGGCGGGTTCGATCATATCATCTACGGTTGGGTTTTCTTCGCGGTGGTGATTGCTATCGTGCTCGGCCTCGCATGGCGGCACTTTGACCGCGACCCGGCGCAAGCGGGCCTCGCCGCGGCCGATCTCGATATGCCGGTCGTTGCGCGTCTTGAGGGGTTTGCGGTCGCCCCGTCGCTGGCCATTGGCGGCGTTGCAGCTGTCGCGATGAGTTTTGCCGTACTGGCCCGGCTCGTCTAGGCGCCAGCACATGTGCGGTATCGCTGGCATCTTCCACTGCGGAATTCCCAAGCCCGTCGATCCGGCGCGCGTCACGCGCATGTGCGATGCGATGGTCCACCGCGGGCCCGATGGGGAGGGTGTCTGGACGGCCCCAGGAGTAGGTCTGGGCCACCGACGCCTGTCGATCATCGACCTGGCAGGATCCCCGCAACCGATGGCGTCATCCGACGGGCGCGCAATGCTGGTATTCAACGGCGAGATCTACAATTTCAGAGAGCTACGCCGCGACCTCGAGGCATCTGGGGCGGTCTTCCGTACCAACGGCGACAGCGAGACGATCCTGGCCGCCTGGCGCAAGTGGGGACCCGAATGCTTGCACAGGCTGCACGGGATGTTCGCGTTCGCAATCTACGATCTCGACCGGCGGGAACTCTTTCTGGCCCGCGACCGGCTGGGCGTGAAGCCGTTATTCACCGCCATGATGAGCGATGGCAGCATCGCCTTCGCATCGGAGCTCAAAGGCCTGCTTGCGCATCCGCTGCTGCGGCGGGAGATCGATCCCCTTGCCGTGGAGGACTATCTCGCCTGGGGCTACGTCCCTGATCATCGCTCGATCATCGCCGGCGTGGAAAAGCTCCCAGCCGGCCACTATCGTCTCCTGCGTCACGGCGCTTCGCCTGCGCCGGCGGTGCGCTGGTGGGACGCGAGCTTTGCCGAGAGGCGACAGGAGAAACCCGCGGATCTCGAGGCCGAGCTGTTGTTCCGGCTGCGCGAGGCAGTCACCAGCCGGATGGTCTCGGACGTGCCGCTGGGCGCATTCCTGTCTGGCGGGGTCGACAGCTCCAGCGTGGTCGCGCTCATGGCCGAGGCGAGTGCGGAACCGGTCAGAACCTGCTCCATCGGCTTCGACGAAGCGTCGCTCGACGAAACCGGATACGCGCGCCAAGTCGCCGAGCGCTTCGGAACAGATCATCGTGAGCGCATGGTGTCATCTGGGGATTTTGACCATCTCGACACGCTGGCCGGGATGTTCGATGAACCTTTCGCCGATGCCTCTGCGCTGCCCACCTGGCGGGTCTGCGAACTGGCGCGCGAGACGGTAACAGTCGCGCTGTCGGGTGACGGTGCCGACGAAGCCTTTGCGGGATATCGCCGCCACCGGTTCCATGCGGGAGAGGAACGCGTGCGGTCTTTGCTGCCCCGGGCATTGCGGGGCCGCGCGTTCGGAGCCCTGGGCAGGGCGTGGCCGAAGCTGGACTGGGCGCCGCGACCGTTGCGAGCAAAAACGACGTTCCAGTCGTTGGCGGGAACCGGCGAGGAAGGGTATGCGCGCGCGCTCGCGGTCACCGCGCCGGAACTGCGCGCTGCGCTTTATTCCGATGCCTTCCATCGATCTCTGGGCGGATATCATGCGGAAAGACCGCTGATCGATCTCATGCAAGCAGCGCCGGCGCGGTCCGGGCTCGACCGTGCGCAATACGTGGATCTCAAGTTTTGGCTGCCGGGCGACATTCTGACCAAGGTCGACCGCACCAGCATGGCGGTGAGCCTGGAAGCGCGCGAGCCGCTGCTCGACCACCGTCTGATCGAGTTTGCGGCGACACTTCCGGAAGGGCTGCGCATTCGGAGGGGGCAGGGCAAGTGGCTGCTGAAACACGCGATGGAACGCTATCTCCCGCGCGAGGTGCTTTACCGGCCAAAGCAGGGCTTCGTAACGCCTATTGCACAATGGCTTCGCGGCCCGTTGGCAAGCCGCGCGCGCGCGATCGGGCGCGGTGGCGCCTTGGCGCGCACGGGATGGTTTGACGAGGGCCGCGTCGCCGCGCTGGCCGAACAGCATATCGCCGGCCGCGCAGACCATTCTCGGTTGCTGTGGCAACTGATCATGCTGGACCGCTCGCTGACCCGGCTCGGGGTTGCCTGAAGATGCAGGTCAGCCTTCGGCCCCGTGGCCGTGAGCCATGTAGTCGGCGCTGCGCATCTCCTCAAGCCGGCTGACCGTGCGATCGAATTCGAAGCGACCGTCGCCTTGCGTATAGAGCGCGGCCGGCTCGGCCGCCGCCGTAGCGAAAAGCTTGACGTTATGCTCGTAGAGCGCGTCGATCAGCTTTGTGAAGCGAATCGCCTCGTTCCGGTTCTCGGGTCCCATGATGGGAATGCCGACGATAATGACCGTGTGGTACGCTCGCGCGATCGCCAGATAATCGGCCGCGCCCCGATTGTCGCTGCATAGTCGCTTGAAACTGAAGACGGCCACGCCCTTCAGGCTCTTGGGGACATGCAAGGTACGCCCGCCGCCGAGATCAAGCTGTCCGCTAGGGACGTGCTCCGCGTCTTCGGGGTTGTAGTCAGTCAACCGGAAGAACGCTTCGCGCACCTGGGCCGTCGCAGCATCTCCCAGCGGGGTATGCCAGCTGTCCAGTCCCGCGAGGCGGTCGAGACGGTAATCGACTGGGCCGTCGAGGGGCATGATGTCGAGCTGTCGCTCGATGAGGTCGATGAACGGGAGGAACAGCGATCGGTTCAGCCCGTCCTTGTACAGATCGCGGGGAGGGCGGTTGCTGGTTGTGACAACGGTCACCCCTTCGTCGACGATCAGCGATGAGAAGAGCCGCGCCATGATCGCCGCATCGGCGGTGTTGTTCACGACCATTTCGTCGAACGCCAAGCAGCGCACGTCGGAGGCGATGCGGGCCGCGACCGGGCCGATTGGGTCGCCTGCTTCTTTCGCCCGTTCTTCCTGGATGAAGCCGTCCACCTCCAGCATGAAAGCGTGAAAGTGGACGCGCCGCTTTTCCGTGATGGAGAGCGTATCGACGAAAAGGTCCATCAGCATCGACTTGCCGCGGCCGACCCCGCCCCAGAGGTACAAGCCACGCGGAGAAGCAGGCACGCGGCCAAGCAGCCTTCCGAGAAATCCGCCAGCCTGGGGCTCCTCCAGTTTGCGCTGAAGGGCATCGAGCGCCACGGCGGCGCGTTGTTGATCGGGATCCGCGCGCAACTCACCAGCCGCGACGAGCGCATGATATCGCGCAAGCACCCCGCTCAACTGCTGATCGCCTTTCGGACGAGCCCGGAAAAGGCGGCTACGAGATGATCGCCCTGCTCAACCTGTCCGCGCAGGAACAGCATCCGGCCCGTCTCGCGCAGCACCTCGACCACCGAATCGAGAGGTCGATCCATAACGCCCGCACCGATGAACTGCGTAGATAGCTCCAGCGTGACGGCGCGCGCGCCTTCGTTCCCCGTAAGCGTTCGCATGGCGGCGAACAGGGAGATATCGATCAGCGCCAGGGTTACGGCCCCGTGGATCATGTCCTGCAGGTTTGAATGCTTGCGCTCCGGCTGCATCCGCAGGCGGCACCTGTCACCTTCGACGCGGACCATAAGCGGCCCCATGACAAGGTGGTTGAAGCGCGTTTGGTCGATTATGTCCCAGGTGTACCAGCCCGGACGATCCTCGATCGGCTGGTAACGGAAGAAGCGGTCGACCTCGCTCACGCGGTATCAGCCGTGCTTTTCCACCTGCATCTTCTTGATCTCGGCGATCGCTTTCGCCGGGCTCAGGCCCTTCGGGCAAACGTTGGAGCAGTTCATGATCGTGTGGCAGCGGTAAAGCCGGAAGGGGTCTTCCAGCTGCTCCAGCCGCTCCCCGGTCATCTCGTCACGGCTGTCGGCGAGCCAGCGATAGGCCTGGAGCAGGATCGCCGGTCCCAGGAATTTGTCCGAATTCCACCAATAGCTGGGACATGCGGTGGAGCAGCAGGCGCACAGGATGCATTCGTAAAGCCCATCCAGCTTCTCGCGCTGTTCGGGGCTCTGCAGGCGCTCCTTGCCGCTCGGCGTGGGACTCACCGTCTGCAGCCAGGGCCGGATCGAAGCGTACTGGGCGTAGAAGTGAGTGAAATCCGGCACCAGGTCCTTGATGACCTGCATGGCCGGCAGCGGCGTAATCCGCACTTCGCCGTTGAGGTCTTCGATGGCGGTGGTGCAGGCCAGACCGTTCTTGCCGTCCATGTTCATCGAACACGAACCGCAGATTCCTTCGCGGCAAGAACGACGGAAGGTGAGCGTGGGATCGATCTCGTTCTTGATCTTGATCAGGGCGTCGAGGACCATCGGCCCGCAGTCATCGAGATCGATTTCAAACGTGTCGTACCGTGGGTTTTCCCCGCTATCGGGGTCGAAGCGATAGATTTTGAACGTCTTGATCCGCGCACCGCCCATGGCCTTGTGTGCGCGGCCCTTGCCGGTGATCGTGGAGTTCTTGGGAAGCGTGAAGGTGGCCATCGGCGCCGTGATCCTCGCGGAAACGATTTGCCGCTTCTCTAGCGGCTTGCCGCCGGGTGGCAAGGGCGTGCGCTTCTTGCACCGCGTCCATGCCGGCCCTAGCGGCGAGCCGATGCGCATCGCGATCTACGACCTCGACCGGACCCTGACCAGGCGCGCCACTTTCACGCCGTTCCTTCTCTATGCCGCGTGGCATCGCGCGCCGTGGCGACTCGCATTGTCGCCCGTCTGGGTCGCGGCCATGGCCGGGTACCGCATGGGCCTGTGCAGCCGCACGGCGCTGAAACGGTTCGGCATGCGCCTCATGCTCGGCGACACGGCAGTGGCGGAACTGGAACGCATGGGCGCACGGTTCGCCCGGCGCCGGGTCGAGCGTGGGGGAATGGCACCGGGTGCCTTGCGATCGCTCGAAACCGAACGCAAGGCGGGCGCGAAAATCGTCATCGCGACCGCCGCCTTCGCATTCTACGCGAAGGGGTTCGCCAAAGAGCTTGGGATCGAACATCTGGTCGGCACCGACTGGGACGGCCAGCGAATTCCGGGGGGCAACTGCTACGGTCGCGTCAAGCGCGAACGCTTCGAAGCGTGGCTGGCAGACAGTGCCGCGGATGACGTTGGCGCGGACATCGCGTTCTACAGCGACTCGCTTGCCGATGGCCCGCTCTTTGCACGCGCGACAGAGCCGGTCCTCGTGGTATCGAGCGATCGTGAGAAGCGCCGCGCACGCGGCAGGGGCTGGAAAGGCGAGATCGTCAACTGGGCGCGCTGAACAGCTCAGCCAAAGCGTCCGCACCGCGCTCAGACGCGGTCCGCGCGGGATCGATATCCATCGTGTAGTGAAACAGGCGCTCCTGCGTGGAACGATACTCCTGCGCGAGGTCTCCCCAGCGCTCCACCAATGGCCAGACATCCGCCGCCTGGGTCACCACCGGGCCATTCTGCCAGAACTGATATGCAGCGGGCCCCTGGCGCGCCGCGTCCAGGAATATGCATGTGCCGGGCTCGCGCAGGAACTCGTACACCTGGCTGCTCACATCGCCGAGGTAGATGTCTGCGGCCGCGGTATAAGTCATGTCGAAAAGGCGCGGACTGTCGACGTCGACGTGGATGTTCGGTGCCTCCAGGGCAATCCGAGGGATTGGCGGACGCTTCCGCGCGGTCCGGTATTCCAGCGAAACGTGCAATGATTTCCGGAACAGCATGACATGCGGCGCGAAGACGAGGTTGAAGCGATCCCATTGACGCGCCGCGGTCTCCAGCAGTGCAGGTCCCTGATCGTACCACGACGACAGGCAGGGATCGAAATGGGGGTTGTAGACGATTGTGGGAAGATCGTTGGCGAACAGGCGTGCGTCAGGTTTCCGCGTGACCGTGTCGAACTTTGCATAACCGACCACCCGGCATTGGTCTTCCGTCGCGAGACCGTGCCGCACTAATTCGTCCACGACCTTCTGCCCGCTGACGAGGTAGTGATCGAACTGCGACAGTGCCGGGTGATAGGTCACGTTCCGATCGCCTGCGCCGTGCGGCACGAATACGAACCGCGGGGCGCTGTTTCCCATTTTCTTTCGCAAGACGCGCCGCACCATCAGGCAGGTCCGCTCGGGAGAAACCACCGCGTCGACCGTAGCGAAAAGCGGCATGTGATATCGGAGCCGCGCCAATCGCTTCAGCGGAGCGATCCGGTTCGGCGCGGAAAGCGCGGCATCCAGCGCCCCTGGCAACGACAGGTCGGCCCAGCTGACCCCTCGGGCCGCATCTTCCCCGATCAGCTGGCGCACGCGGGATGCGATTTCCGCCGTGCCGAACGCCGCGATGACTTCAAACGCCGGATAGTTCGCGGTCAGTTCCGCCATGATGCCGGCCACGTGCGCGGCCTGGTGCGCGGCATCGTGGTTGAACAGGAACAGCACGCGTGGACGGGGCTTGCTGGCAATCCCGCTCATGGATCGACCCGCCCCTCTGCCAGGTAACGCAAGATGAGGTCCGCGCTGCGGATGACCGACTGCGGGCCCGTATCGCCAAGCGCCCCCTTAGCCGCTTGCTTTTGCCGCTCGATAAACTCTGGATGCAGCGTCGGTGCCCGTTCGATTGCGTCCTTGAGTTCGTCCGGGCGCTCGATCACCTCGCCAAGCTCCCACGCGCTAAAATGCGGATTGCCCTTCCACTTGACGCGATGTGGGTTGAGGAACACGCAGGGGCGGGGCCGGGCAACAAATTCGAACACCTGGCTGCTCACATCGCCCACATAAATGTCGGCCGCTTCGCTATAAGTGTTGTCGAGTGAACGGTCGGATCCGGGGTCGACCAGGATGGTGCAGTCACTGCGTGCCCGCAGGTTCCGGCGGACGGATTCGCTTCTGCGCCTGAACAGCTTTACGTGCGGAGCCACGATCAGATTTGTCCCGCGATTGGAGCGGAAGGTTTCCATCATCGGTTCGAAGAACACGTCCCAGCTTCGCAAGCTTCGGTCCTTGTGCGAATTGTAGAGGACGGTGGGATTATCGTTCTCAAACAGTCGCGGTGTGTGATCCGCCAGTAGCGCGGTAGTCACAAATTTTGGATACCCGACCGCGGCGATATGCCCTTCGCGGCTCAGGCCATCCCGCAGATAGGCACTTACGTCGGCCGGGCCTTTCACCAGGATCAGGTCGCAGTGAATGCGGTTGGCATGCGAAGGGACCTTGCGTTGCGCGGGGCCGTGAGTCAGCAGGATGCGCCGGGGGCGTGCATCTTCCGGTTCGCCTTCAAACAGGCGCGTGATCCCATCTTCGGTGGAAACAATCGCATCATATCCCCGCAACAGGGCCTCGTTCCGCGCCATGACCTGTGGCTTGGCAAGACCGAAGATCCGCATGCTCCGGATAGCC
The DNA here is from genome assembly GCF_009827495.1 of Tsuneonella aeria. Lineage (NCBI taxonomy): Bacteria > Pseudomonadati > Pseudomonadota > Alphaproteobacteria > Sphingomonadales > Erythrobacteraceae > Tsuneonella > Tsuneonella aeria. The sequence goes on along the minus strand of NZ_WTZA01000001.1, from coordinate 574,934 downwards.
CCGCCTATCAGGCCCGCGTCGAGGGGCGTCGACGGCACCGCCGAAACGCCGTGCGCCCGGGCTAGTCGGTCAAGTTGGGCGGGCGTCGCGGGGTCGAGGTGGAAGACGTCCACCGACACTCCAGGCCGTGCCATGAGTTCGAACAGCACCGCGGCACCGTGATAGACCTGGTAGGCCTCGGCGATGAACACGAACGCGATCCTCATCGAAGGCGCTCATGCGGTATGGCGCGCGGATTGACAATCGTGCGCCGTTCACGGGGCGATTGACGGTGGGTGAACCCTATTGTGCCGATCGACAAACTCCGCCAATTCGGCCCGCAATGGGGGAGCCGGCGGAAAACCTTGAACATGCGGATGCCGGTTTTCGCCGTGTTCTCAAGAATATCGGCTGGCTCTTGGGCGGCAAGGGCTTCGGTGCTGTCTGCAGTCTCGTGTACCTGGCCATCCAGGCCCGCTCGCTGGGGATCAAGGATTTCGGCCACTTCTCGCTGATTTTCGGCACCGCTCAGGCGTTCGTTGCCATAGCGGGTTTCCAGACCTGGCAAACGATCGTCCGTTTTGGCGCGCCCTTGACAGTCTCGGGGGCTTGGGACCGGTTTGGCAGGCTCGCAGTCCTGGGCGCCCTGATCGATTTTTCGGGTGCCATAGGTGGCTGCCTTCTCGCCGCCATCGTGTTCTACGTGTTCGGCGCCGCCCTTGACCTCAATCCCGCATATATCGACCCCGCGTTCCTCTTCGTGTGCGCGCTTATCTGGGCGCGTGGATCGGCGGCGGTGGGAATCCTGCGCGTGCTCGACCGGTATGACCTGGCTGTCTGGGTCGGTGCGGTGACGCCGGCTGCGCGCCTGGGCGCAGCGGTCGCGATCTGGTTGAGCGGGGCATCGGTCGAGCGATTCCTGCTTGCCTGGGCGGTGATCGAGATTGCGACCGCGCTTCTGCTGTGGCTCGTCGCCTGGCGCGCGGGAGGGACCGCCCTTCGCCTGTCCCACGCTATGGACTGGCGCACCACGCTTGCCGAACACCCGGGTATCGTGCGTTTCCTCGGTATCAATTCGCTCAGCACATCGGTCGTTGCCGTGCTTCAGCAAGGGCCGCTCCTCGCAGTCGGCTATTTCCTCGGGACCAGCGCTGCTGGGGTTTACCGCATCGCCGACCAGCTCGCCAAAGGGCTGTCCAAGCTCACCACCCTGATTGCCCAGTCGCTTTATCCGGAGGTCAACCGTCAACGCCACAGCGCGTCCGGCGAAGCCTTCCGCAAGCTGATCCGGCAGATCAACGTCATGGTGCTGGTGGCGGGGGTTTCGGTCGTGGCGCTGTCAACCTTGCTAGGACCGCAACTGCTTGGCCTGATTGGCGGCGGTGCCTTCGCCCGGGGCGGGGCCATCCTCATTCCGTTGTCGCTGGGGGCCGCGTTCGAACTCGCCAGCGTGACCTACGAACCCGTGCTCCACGCCTCGGGCCATACGATATATCCGCTCTACGGGCGTCTGCTCGCGGTGGGCGCGATCGCATTGGGCATCGTGCTGTTCGTCGATCACGGGCCCGTCGCGGTCGGCTGGGTGGTGGCCGGCGGGATGGCCGCAAGCTACGCCGCGCTCAGCGCCATGTGCTATTTCGTGTTACGTGAGATGGCGGCGGGGGAAGAGTGATCGGCGCGCGCCGCGCGGTCTTTCAGTATCGCCTCGATCACCGGGATGTCGGCGGGTTTGTCTGCATCGATGCACGCTTCTGCGGCCTGCATCGGCACGACCTTGGCTGACAGGCTGAAGCGTCTGCCGATGCGGGCCGCGAAACTGTGAATGTCGATCAAGCGAAGGATGGCCGCGAGGAGTAGGGCCGGCCCCATCGCGCCGACGATCTTCATGCCCTTCTTGCGGTCCTGCTCCAGCGAACGCCAGAATGACACGAGGGGCAGGGCCTTGCGTCCGCTCAATCGGAAAACATTGGCGCCCGACCAGTTTCCCCCACGGAACTTGAGCCAGGTGCGCGCGGATGAAAATCCCGCTGCCTCCACCAGGCGTCGTTCGACGAGACCAGCCGCGACGTCGTTGCCGGCGGCGCCGTCGAGAAATTGCGCGATCATGTCGGCCGTCAAGAGGACGTTATCGGCGGTTGTCACGAACAGAGGCGCGTCAACGCGGCGTAGCTGGAATTCGACCGCGTCGGCGATGGAGCCGGACGAATCGCGCCATTCGACCGAAGCTGCCCACGCGGACAGCGCGGTGTCCTTCCTAAGATCGCGGGTATCCTGCGCTATAACGATGATCGACCCCACGCGGGACGATTCGGTCAAGGCTTCGAGCACATGGGCCAGCATCGGCCGACCGCCAACCTGGAAGAGAGCCTTGCTTGACAGGCCGGTGCCCGCGAGGAGCGGGTCCGGTCCTGGCCGCGTGCCGGCGAGGACGAGGGCGGTAACAGGCCTGGTCATTCGCGCTGCGCCCGGGCCTTCAGCATCGGCATGAAAGGGCGTTCGCCGGCGGGCAAGCACCCATCAGGTACCGTCCCGCCGGCGAAACTCGACAAGGAGCTATTCGCCGAATGTGCGCTGCCACCAGCCGCGCTTTGCTGGCGGAGCTTCATTCGCGGTCTCTGCCACCTGACCGGCGGGCTCGGCCGCGGGAGCCGTGACCGGGTCTGCTGTTGTCGATTCTGCAGCTTGCGCCGGTACGCTCGGTTCAGCCGCTGCATCGGTCGCGGCCTTGCGCGCGCGCGTCCGCCGGGGTTTGGCAGGTGCCTCGGGCACCGCGCCGTCGACTACTGTCTCGTCGGCGCCGGGCCCGCCCGCATCAGCCGGATCGACTTTCTTGCGGCGCGTCCGCTTCGGCTTTTCTTCCGGGGCCGGTGCTGGCTCCTGAGGTGTCTGCTCGTCCGTGACCGGGATCGCGGCATCGGCCGGGATGTCGTCCTTTTTCCGGCGGGTGCGGCGCTTGGGTTTGTCCTCGGCCACAGGTTCGGCTGCGGGAGCGGCGTCCTCCGGATCCGCGACGACAGCTACGTCCTCGGTCAACTGGCTTGCGACTGTTGCGGCCAGTTCTTCGGTAATATCCGTGTTGACCGTTTCTTCCGCATCGCCGTCTTCGCGCTCACGGCCCCGCCGACGCCGGCCGCCGCGGCGGCGCCGCTTACGCGGGCGATCCGCATCGTCTTCATCATTTTCAGGCCGCTCGCCAGCCTCGCCCTCGTCGCCGGTGTCGGTATCGGACGATTCGTCGTCGCTCTCTTCAATTGCGCGAGCGCCGTTCTCGCCATCATCGCGATCGCGGCGGTTTCGGCCCCCGCGCCGGCGGCGGCGCTTCTTGCGACCACGATCATCGCCATCCTGCTCGCCGGAAATCTCGCCATTGTCGGCGACATTCTCGTCCTCGGCGAGTTCGTCCTCATCGTCGAAATGGTCGTCCTCGATGTCGTCGACGATGGGTGCGAACTTGGGCAAGCTGGCGGGGCGAGGCCCACTGCTCGCGACGCGCATCTTGGCGCCTTCATCTTCGCCTTCCGGCAGGACTTCGACCTTCACGCCATAACGGTCCTCGATCTCCGCGAGGTCGGACCGCTTGGCATTCAGCAAGTAGACCGCCGCTTCCGTGGAGGCATAGAGGCTGATCATGGTGCCCTTGCCGCGGGCGGCCTCGTCCTCGATCAGACGCAGGGCGGAAAGCCCGGCGCTCGATGCCGTGCGGACAAGCCCGGTGCCGTCGCAGTGCGGGCACTCGCGCGTCGTGGCCTCGAGCACGCCGGTGCGCAGACGCTGGCGGCTCATTTCCATCAGGCCAAAGCCGGAGATTCGGCCGACCTGGATGCGTGCGCGATCGTTGCGCAGGGCATCCTTCATCGCCTTCTCGACCTTACGGATATTCGACCCGTATTCCATGTCGATGAAGTCGATCACGACCAGCCCGGCCATATCCCGCAGGCGAAGCTGGCGGGCGATCTCGCGCGCAGCTTCGATATTGGTGTTGACCGCAGTCGCCTCGATCCCATGCTCCTTCGTCGAGCGGCCCGAGTTGATGTCGATCGACACCAGCGCCTCGGTGGGGTTGATGACGAGATAGCCGCCGCTCTTGAGCTGCACGACCGGGTCGTACATCGCGCGAAGCTGATCTTCGGCCCCGAAGCGCTGGAACAGGGGAACGGGATCGCTGTACGCCTTCACCTTGCGGGCATGGCTCGGCATGAGCAGCTTCATGAACTCACGTGCTGAACGGTAACCGTCCTCGCCCTCGACCACGACCTCCTCGATCTCCTTGTTATAGATATCCCGGATGGCGCGTTTGATCAGATCGCTGTCCGAATGGATGAGCGCCGGCGCGACCGACTTGAGTGTGTTTTCGCGAATCTCGTCCCACAGGCGGGCAAGGTAGTCGAAATCACGCTTGATCTCCGGCTTCGTGCGCTGGAGGCCCGCCGTGCGGACGATCAGGCCCATCGAGCGCGGAAGCGAGAGGTCGCTGACGATGGTCTTCAATCGCTTGCGGTCGGCGGCCGAGCTGATCTTTCGGCTGATGCCGCCCCCATGGCTGGAATTCGGCATGAGCACGCAATAGCGTCCGGCCAGGCTGAGGTAGGTCGTCAGGGCGGCGCCCTTGTTGCCGCGTTCTTCCTTGACGACCTGGACCAGAAGGACCTGGCGACGCTGGATCACGTCCTGGATTTTGTAGCGGCGGCGTAGCGCCATGCGCTTGGCGCGGACTTCGTCCACTTCCTTCGCCCGGCTGCGACCCTTGCCCTGCCGGCGCGCGCGATCCCGGCCGCGCGAACGGCCGTTTTCGCCGCGATTGGCGTCGTCATCGCTATCCCCGACGCTGTCGTCATCGTCCTGATCGACGTCACCGATGTCGCTGCCGTTTTCGTAATGGCCGTCCTCGATGGTGGCGACCTCATCCTTCTCCGAAGTGTCGATTTCCTCCACCCCGTCTTCGGCGATTTCCTCGACGAGCGATTCGCCGGTTTCATCGTCGGCGTCGTACTCGTCGCCTGGCGCGTGGCCTTCCTCTTCCTCCTCGGCGCGAAGCTTCGCTTCTTCTTCTGCCGCCTCGGCCTCTTCGGCGAGCAGCTGGTCACGATCCTCTTTCGGGATCTGGTAGTAATCCGGATGGATTTCGCTGAACGCGAGGAAGCCATGCCGATTGCCGCCGAAATCGACGAAGGCGGCCTGCAGGCTGGGTTCTACCCGGGTAACCTTGGCAAGGTAGATATTGCCCTTGATCTGCTTGTGTTCGGCAGATTCGAAATCGAATTCTTCGATCCGGTTACCCTGAAGCACCGCCACCCGGGTTTCTTCCGGGTGGCGCGCATCGATAAGCATGCGCGTTGCCATTGTGAATTCTCCGTACGCGCGGCGATGCAGCCCCTGGTCCTGCGGACCGGATGCCATGCGCGCGTGCTGTTGTTGAAAAGCCGTTCGGGATGTCAGCCCGAATGGCGGATGCGAACCGGCACGCGCGCGTAACCGCGGCGGGCCGGGAAGATGTGTCTGCAAGGATGTGCGAAGGCGCCGATTGCGCCGTCCGGTCGCCGCAGACCGCGCGTCCGCCATCCGGCGGCGTCAGGTACTGCGGGGTGGGTAGGCTCATCGCTTGCGTCAACCTGGTAAAGGCCGCTGCGAATGCAGGGCCGGGCATCGGGTCGGCTCCAGTCTGCATGCCGCGAAATCCGGCGACAAGCGAGGCGCGGAGGCTGCTCGCCCCGATTGGGCCGAGTGCTAGCACCGGGGGTAGCGAACGGCAACTATATTGCGCGGACAGGTGTTGAGGCATTAACTCCCGCAACACGATGTCGCGGCGCGCCCAACTCTCCCTGTTCCTGCTCGCGCCCGTGCTCGTGATGGCTGCCATTCTTGCGGCCTGGCTCGCGCTCGCGGTGCCCGCACTGGGCCGCGATTACGTGTTGCGTTTCGAGCTGCCGCCTGCAGGCGAGCGCGCGGATCTGCCGCGCGTCCTTGGTCCGCCCGATCGTTCCCGGCCCTTGATCGTAATCGATGCGGGACACGGAGGGCACGACCCTGGCGCGACTGCAATGGGATTTCAGGAAAAGGACCTGGTTCTTGCGCTCGCGGCGGCACTTCGTGAAGAGCTCATCCGACGCGGCGGCACGCGCGTGGCAATGACGCGCGAAGACGATCGCTTCCTTGCGCTCGGCGAACGCTCCGCGATCGCCCGCGATCTTGGGGCGGACCTTTTTCTTTCGATCCATGCCGATTCTGCCGGTGAAGCAGATGCGATCAGCGGGTCGAGCATATACGTCCTGTCCGAAGAGGCCTCCAGCGCGACGGCAGCACGTTACGCCGCGCGGGAAAATGCAGCGGACGCGGTTAACGGCGTCAGATTGTCGGAACAAAGCGACACGGTGAACAGCATCCTTGTCGACCTTGCGCAGCGCGGGGCGCAGAACGACAGCGCCGCGTTCGCGCGCCTGATCCAGCGCGAAGGGCGCGGCATCTTGCAATTCCACCCGGAAACCCGGCGCTCGGCTGCCCTGGCTGTTCTGCGGGCACCGGACGTGCCGTCCGTGTTATACGAAGCGGGGTTCATCTCGAATCCCGACGACGCCGAGCGCCTGGCATCGCCTGCGGGGCAGCAGGCCTTCGCTCAGGTGCTTGCGCGCGCGGTCAGCATATATTTCGCGCGGCAATCGGACGTGCGATAGCCTTCGCGGGGCTGGCGCGTGGGGGAAGGCGCATGCTAAGCGCGGGCGCGACCATGGCCGATACTTCCACATTGCAGCACATCCGTTACCGCATCCGCCGCGACACTCGTGGGGCGGCCGCCTGGTTTCGTCGCAGTTGGCAAGGCAGCCGGAGATTTCGCTGGATCGTCGGCATCCTTGGGACGGGGTTTCTCGCGCTGATCCTGCTGTGGGCGTTTCTAGCCCATGACTTGCCGGATGCCGAAACGCTGCTCGATTACGAACCTCCGCTGCCCACGATCGTGCGCGGCGTCGAAGGGGACATCGTGCATTCCTATGCGCGCGAGCGGCGAGTCCAGCTCCAGTATGCCGACTTCCCGCAAGAACTGATCGAATCGTTCCTCGCCGCCGAGGACAAGACGTTCTTCACTCACGGAGGCGTGGACATCACCGGGACGATGGGCGCAGTTTTCGACTACGCGACGAAGTTCGGTTCGGGCGAGCGCGCCGTGGGCGGATCGACGATTACCCAGCAGGTCGCAAAGAATATCCTGCTCGGCGACGAGTACTCGGTCACGCGAAAGCTGAAGGAAATGATCCTTGCGCGGCGGATCGAGGGCGTGTTGTCCAAGCCGCAAATCCTTGAGCTCTATCTCAACGAGATTCCGCTGGGCCGCCGGAGCTTCGGGGTACAGGCCGCCGCGCGGGCCTATTTCCAGAAGGATGTCGGCGAACTCGACCTGCACGAAATGGCGTTCCTCGCCATCCTGCCCAAGGCACCGGAACGCTATGGCCGTTCGAAGAACGAGGGCATGGCGATCGAGCGACGGAATTTCGTGCTCGACCAGATGGTCGCGAACGACTTCATCACCGCGCAGGAAGGGGCGGCCGCAAAGGCGCAGCCGCTCGGCCTCAAGCCCGCGCGTTCCACGGTCCCTTCGGTCGACGCGGGATATTTCCTCGAAGAAGTGCGGCGCGAGCTGATGGGCAAGTTCGGGGAAACCGCCAAGGACGGCAAGAACAGTGTCTACGCGGGGGGGCTCTGGGTGCGGACATCTCTCGACCCGGAGCTGCAGGAGGCTGCTCGCGACGCCCTTCGCGGGGGCATCCTGCGTTACAGCGCCGGGAAGGGGTGGACCGGGCCGATCGCCACGATCGACGTGTCCGACGACACCTGGCAGTCGCAGCTTGCCGCATCGCCGCTGGGCATCAGCTACCGGGACTGGCGTGTTGGCGTCGTCACCCGCCGCGATGGTTCGCGCGCGACGATCGGCTTTTCGGACGGTGACACGGCTCCGCTTACCGGCTTGCCGGACGGGCTGCGCGCCGGCCACGTCATCGCCGCTGCGCCAACCGGTAACTCCTATGCCGTCCGCACTGTACCCGAGGTCTCGGGTGGCTTCGTGGTCGAAGAACCGTTCACCGGCCGGGTGCTCGCCATGCAGGGCGGGTTCGATCACCGGCTCAGCGACTTCAATCGCGCGACTCAGGCACTCCGCCAGCCCGGCTCCACCATCAAGCCGTTCGTCTATTCGACGGGTCTTGACCACGGCATGACGCCAGCCACCGAAGTGCCCGACCAGGCCTACTGCTTTTACCAGGGGGCGGCACTGGGCGAGAAATGCTTCCGCAATTTCGGTGGTGGCGGCGGCGGCGTGCACACGATGCGCTGGGGGCTGGAGCAGAGCCGCAACCTGATGACCGTGCACATTGCGATGGACGCCGGGATGCCAAATGTCACCCGTACGTTCGAGCGTCTGGGTATCGGCAAGTACCAGAACTATCCGGCGTTCGCGCTCGGTGCGGGCGACACCACGGTGCTGCGGATGGTCAACGCCTATGCCACGCTCGCCAATCACGGCCGGATCAACACCCCGAGCCTGATCGACTATGTCCAGGATCGGCGGGGCAAGGTGATCTGGCGCGCGGACAAGCGCGAGTGCAACGGCTGCAACATGGCCGAATGGGACGGCAAGGCCATGCCTCGGATCAAGCCGACCGGCCGCCAGGTCATGGATCCGCGCACAGCGTATCAGGTCGTCCACATGCTCGAAGGCGTTGTCCAGCGCGGGACGGCGGTGAGGATGCGGTCGCTCGGCCTGCCGCTGTTCGGCAAGACCGGCACGACCACCGGCCCGACCAACGCCTGGTTCGTCGGCGGTAGTCCCGACCTCATCGCCGGCATGTATATCGGATATGACAAGCCGCGGAACCTGGGCGGGTGGGTGCAGGGCGGGAACACGGCCGGCCCGATGATGATCGACTTCGTCAAGGCGACCCGCGACCGGTGGTCCGACGAACCGTTCGTGGCGCCGGCGGGCGTGCGGATGGTCCGGATCGATCGGCGCAGCGGGAAGCGGGTGTTCGACGCCTGGCCAACCGACGATCCGATGGCGTCCGTTATCTGGGAGGCCTTCAAGCCCGACACGGAACCGCCGCGGGCGACCCGGCAGGACGCGGTCGCAGCCAAGCGCAACGAGATTCTGGAGATGATTCGGCGCGGGCGGCAGGCCAACGCCCAGGCCGCGGCGACGCGCCAGCGCGCGGCGCCGCAGGCCGACTTCGTCGAGGAGCAGGGCGGCATCTATTGAGGCACGCGACGGGCTGGGAGAACGACAGTGATCAAGAAACTGCTATTCGTGGCCGCGATCGCGCTGCTGCCGGCCCCCGCCATTCCGGCGCTGCCGGTGGGTGCGAAAGCGCCGCTGTTCTCCACCCAGGCTGCGCTTGCCGGCAAGGTGAGCGGCTTCAACCTCCGCGCCGCGCTGGCGAAGGGGCCGGTCGTGCTTTATTTCTACCCCAAGGCGTTCACGAAGGGGTGCACGCTGGAAGCCAACGCCTTTGCCGAAGCGACCCCCGAGTTTGCCCGATGGGGCGCGACGGTCGTCGGCATGTCGAACGACGATATCGCGACGCTTGTCCGGTTCTCCCGCGAGGAATGCCGCGACAAGTTTGCGGTGGCGTCGGCCACCCCGAAGATCGTGTCGGCATACCGGGCGGCTCTCGTGCGCGAAGGCAAGGCCACTGGCATGACCGAACGCACCAGTTATGTGATCGATCAGAAAGGCCGGATCGTGTTCGTGCACTCCGATCTCGACTACAAGGATCACGTGCGCCTGACCCTCGCTGCGGTGAAGAAGCTGCAGGCCGGCCGCTACCATTGATACGCGCCCTTTCGCACGCGCGCGCCCTTCGCTAAGCGGCGGGCCAATTCTGCTGGAGTTCTGACATGCGTGCCGAAGGGCAGGCCCATATCCAACGTATCGATGCCGCCCTCGCGCTTGTCCGCCAGTCGCTCGATTGGGACCGCGCCCTGCGCCGGCTCGACGAGCTGAACGCCCGGGTGGAGGATCCCAAGCTGTGGGACGATCCCAAGCAGGCGGAGGCCGTCATGCGCGAGCGGCGCAAACTGGACGCAGCGATCGGCACCGTGCGCGAAATTTCGTCCGAGATGGCCGACGCGGTCGAATTCGTCGAGATGGGCGAAGCCGAAGGTGACGCCGATATCGAGGCGGAGGGCCTCAGCACCCTGGCGCGCCTTGCCGAGCGGGCCGACGCAGACAAGGTGCAGGCACTGCTGTCGGGCGAAGCGGACGGCAACGATACATATCTCGAAATCCACGCCGGCGCGGGTGGCACCGAGAGCCAGGACTGGGCCGAGATGCTGCAGCGGATGTACACCCGCTGGGCGGAGCGCAAGGGCTTCAAGGTCGACCTTGTCGATTACCACTCGGGCGACCAGGCAGGGATCAAGAGCGCTACCCTGCTCATCAAGGGCGACAACGCCTATGGCTACGCGAAGACGGAAAGCGGGGTTCACCGGCTCGTCCGCATCAGCCCATATGACAGCAGCGCCCGCCGGCACACGAGCTTCAGTTCGGTGTGGGTCTATCCGGTGATCGATGACAACATCTCGATCGAGGTGAACCCGGCGGACCTGAAGATCGACACCTACCGTGCCAGCGGCGCCGGCGGCCAGCACGTGAACACGACCGATTCCGCCGTGCGCATCACCCATGTGCCGAGCGGGATCATCGTGGCCAGCCAGATCGATCGAAGCCAGCACAAGAACCGCGAAATCGCGATGAACATGCTGAAGGCGCGCCTGTTCGAGGAGGAGATGCGGCGCCGCGAGGAAGCTGCGAATGCCGAGCATGCAAGCAAGAGCGATATTGGATGGGGGCACCAGATTCGCAGCTATGTCCTCCAGCCGTACCAGATGGTGAAGGACCTGCGCACGGGCCACACTTCGCCGTCGCCGGACGATGTCCTCGATGGGGCGCTCGATCCGTTCATTTCCGCCGCGCTCGCGCAGCGCGTCACGGGCGAGGCGGTGGACGTGGAGGACGTCGATTGACGCGTATCCCGCTCGCGCTCATCCTCGCCGCCGTTCTCGGTGCCTGTCAGTGGGCCGGGCAGGCCGATGAAAGCCGGCCCGAAACGGCGCAGGATTTTCCCCGTGCCGAACGGCCCGTGTCCGATCTCGGCGCGAACCAGTTTTCCACCGAGACGCAGCGCGACAGCGTGGGCGAAGCGCAGAAGGTGATGGATCTGGCGGAGATCGCGCCCGGCATGACGGTGGCCGATCTGGGCGCCGGCGAAGGATACTACACCGTCCGGCTCGCCGAAAAGGTCGGCAGCGAAGGCCGGGTGCTCGCGCAGGACATCGATCGCGACGCCCTGTCCAGGCTGGGCCAGCGTGTCGAGCGCGAACGGCTGGAAAATGTGTCCATCCGCCTGGGCACCGCAGACGACCCCAGGCTCCCGGCCAACAGCTTCGACCGGGTGTTCATGGTGCATATGTACCACGAGGTGCAGGAACCTTACGCGTTTCTCTGGCGCCTGTGGCCGGCCTTGCGCGAAGGTGGAAAGGTGATCGTGGTTGATGTCGACCGCCCGACCAACGAACACGGAATCCCGCCGATGCTGCTGACATGCGAGTTCGAACGTGTCGGCTTCACGCTCGACGCATTCAGGAACGCGCCGGAGCTGGCCGGGTACTATGCACAATTCACGCGAGCGGCTACGAGGCCGGAGCCACAGGCGATCAAGCCGTGCCGGCAAGTCGCCGACGTGGGCAATTCCGCCGTCGGCTGACTACACCCCAAAGGGAGCGACGTTACACCTCATGGCATTCAAGGGTTTGCAACCGATTCTTTACGGCGGGCGCGAGGTTTGGCCGCTCGTCGAAGGCGGCAAGGGTGTGTCGGCGACGAATCATCTCAGTTCCGGCGCATGGGCCGCCGCCGGGGGCATCGGCACTGTGAGCGCGGTCAATGCCGACAGCTATGATGCAGAAGGCAAGATCGTCCCCCAGGTTTACGACGCGCTGACACGCGTCGAGCGGCATCAGCAACTGATCCGCTATGCCATCGACGGCGCGGTGGAGCAGGTGCGCCGTGCACACGAGATCGCCGGCGGCAACGGCGCGATCAACGTCAACGTGCTGTGGGAAATGGGCGGCGCGCAGGAAGTGCTCGAAGGCGTGCTGGAGCAGACGCCGGGCCTGGTGACGGGCGTCACCTGCGGCGCGGGAATGCCTTACAAGCTGGCCGAAATCGCCCAGCGCTACAACGTGCACTACCTCCCGATCGTCAGTTCCGCGCGCGCATTCCGGGCGCTGTGGAAGCGCAGCTACAGCAAGGTGCCGGGCCTTATGGCGGCGGTCGTCTATGAGGACCCGTGGCTGGCGGGTGGGCACAACGGCCTGTCGAACGCGGAAGATCCGCTGAAGCCGGAAGACCCCTATCCGCGCGTCAAGGCGCTGCGCGATACGATGCGGGCCGAAGGGGTCAGCGAGGACACCGCCATCGTCATGGCCGGCGGCGTCTGGTTCCTGCGCGAATGGAACGACTGGATCGACAATCCCGAACTCGGCAAGATCGTGTTCCAGTTCGGCACTCGGCCCTTGCTGACGCAGGAAAGCCCGATCCCGCAAGGGTGGAAGGATGCGCTGCGCACGCTGGAGGAAGGCGACGTGCTGCTGCACAAGTTTTCGCCCACCGGGTTCTATTCCTCGGCCGTGAAGACCGATTTCTTGTGGGACCTGATCCGCCGGTCCGAACGCCAGATTCCCTACAGCCGCGTCGAGGCAGGGGAGCATGTCCGCCAGCTCGATGTCGGGGTCCGCGGCAAGAACTTCTGGGTCGCGCCCGCCGATTACGAGCGGGCCTGCGCCTGGTTCGCGCAAGGCTATACCGAAGCGTTGAAGACGCCCGACGACACGATCGTTTACGTGACCCCCGCCAGCCGCGACGAGATCCGCAAGGACCAGAAGGACTGCATGGGCTGCCTCAGCCACTGTCAGTTCTCGAGCTGGAAGGACCACGACGACTACACCACCGGGCGCCTCGCCGACCCGCGGAGCTTCTGCATCCAGAAGACGTTGCAGGATATCGCCCACGGCGGACCGGTAGAAAACAACCTTATGTTCGCCGGCCACGCGGCCTACCGGTTCAAGCAGGATCCGTTCTATTCCAACAATTTCACGCCGACGGTGAAGGAACTGGTGGACCGCATCCTGACCGGGGACTGAGCGCTAGACCAGACCCTCCAGCACCTGATCGGGGGGCCGATGGCCGTCCGCCCAGAAGCGGATGTTGGCGATCACCTTCTCGCCGGACGCTTCCCGCCCTTCCACGGTCGCGCTGCCAATGTGCGGTTGCGCGATGACGGTGGGGAGGGCGACAAGCCGGGCATCAACCCGAGGCTCTTCCGGAAATACGTCAAGCCCTGCGCCGCCGAGGCGACCGGCCTCAAGCGCCTGGATCAGTGCTTCGTAGTCGACGAGGTCACCGCGCGCTGTGTTGATGAGCACGGCGCCCGGTCGCATCGCCGCAATGCGGCCCGCATCGATCATGCGATGCGTCGATGCGTTGGCGGGGCAGTGCAGCGTGACCACGTCGGATTGGCCCAGCAGGTCGTCCAGGTTTTCGACGAATTCCGCTCCGAACATGCTCTCCACGGCCTGGGGCAGGCGATGGCGGTTGTGATATCTGATCGTGAGCCCGAAGGCCCGGGCCCTGAAGGCCACCGCCTGGCCGATGCGGCCCATCCCGACGATCCCGAGCACTTTGCCGGACAGCTTCCGTCCGAGCAGCGCGGACGGCGCCCAGCCGCTCCATTCGCCGCGGCGAATCAGCGATGTTCCTTCGCGAAGGCGCCGCAACACGCCGATTATGAGCGCCATCGTCAGGTCGGCGGTGTCCTCCGTAAAGACGCCTGGCGTGTTGGTGACGATGATCCGCCGCGCTCGCGCTGCGGTTAGATCGATGTGATCCACCCCCGCGCCAAAGCTGGCGATGAGGCCGAGTTGCGGGCCGGCCGCATCGATCAGCGCGGCGTCGATGCGGTCCGTGACGGTGGGAACCAGAACGTCGGCGGTCTGTACGGCGCTCACCAGCTCATCGCGCGAAAGCGGCGTGTCTGCCGGGTTGAGGGTCGTGTCGAAAAGCTCGCACATCCGTTCCTCAACCGACGGCAGCAGGTGGCGGGTGACGACCACTTTCGGCTTGGCGGTCCGGCGCGGGGTGGGGCTGTCGCTCATCGCAGGGATTGGCTAGGGTGAACGACCCGACATGGTCAAGCGCTCCACGCTTGAAGCAGTCGGGGGTTGGGGGTTATCGACGAGAGTCATGAGATCACTTGCCGTTACTGCTGCCGTTGCCGCCGCACTCGCCGTTCCCGCCGCCGCGCAGGAACGGGAGGTGCCCTATTGGGCATCGATCAAGGCCGAGACGCTCAACATGCGAGCGGGGCCGGGGCGGGATTTCCCCGTGCGCTGGGTGTACAAGCGGGCCGGCCTGCCGCTGAAGGTGGTGCGCGTGCACGAAGGATGGCGCCTGGTGCGCGATCCCGCCGGCGACGAAGGCTGGGTCACGGCGAACCTGCTGAGCAAGGACCATGGCGGGATCGTCGTCGGCGAAGGCCTCGCCGCCATTCGCGCCAAGCCGTCCGACTCCGCACAACTCCGCTGGAATGCGGAGCCGGGCGTCGTCGGCAAGCTCGACAACTGCGCGAAGGGATGGTGCGAGATCGCTGTGGGCGGCCGCAGCGGTTTTATCCGCGCCGACCGCGTCTGGGGCTCGGGCACGCCCTGAGCCCCGTCGGGCGGTTCGGCCCTTCAGACCAGTTCGAGGGCGACTGCCGTCGCCTCGCCGCCGCCGATGCACAGCGAGGCGACACCGCGCTTCAGGCCCTTCTGCCGCAGCGCATTGATCAAGGTGACGATGATCCGCGTGCCGCTGGCCCCGATCGGGTGGCCCAGCGCCGTGGCGCCGCCGTGCACGTTGACCTTGTCATGCGCCAGGCCGAGATCGCTCATCGCGAACATGGCGACGCAGGCGAAGGCCTCGTTGATCTCGAACAGGTCCACATCGTCCTTCGACCAGCCGGCTTTTTCCAGCACCTTCGTGATCGCGCCGACGGGTGCGGTGGTGAAATCCTTCGGCTCCTGCGCGTGGGCGGCCATGGCGACGATCCGCGCGACTGGGGCGAGGCCCTTGTCCCTCGCCACGCTCTCGCGCGCCAGAACCACTGCGGCGGCACCGTCGCTGATCGAGCTGGACGAGGCGGCGGTGATCGTTCCTTCCTTGGCGAAAGCGGCGCGCAGGGCGCGGATCTTCTCCGGATTGCCCTTGGGCGGCTGTTCGTCGGTGTCGACGATCGTATCGCCCTTGCGGCCCTTTACCGTTACCGGGACGATTTCGTCCGCGAAGCCGCCGTTGCCGATCGCGGCATTGGCGCGGCGCAGCGATTCCACCGAGTAATCGTCCTGCGCCTCGCGGGTAAGCTGGTATTCGTCGGCGGTATCCTGTGCGAACGTCCCCATCGCGCGGCCCGCGTCGTAGGCATCCTCCAGCCCGTCGAGGAACATATGATCATAAGCCGTGTCGTGCCCGATGCGTGCGCCGGACCGGTGCTTCTTCAAAAGGTAGGGCGCGTTCGTCATGCTCTCCATGCCGCCCGCGATGGCAAGATCGATAGTGCCCGCGGCCAGCGCCTCGCTCGCCATGATCACGGTCTGCATCCCGCTGCCGCACACCTTGTTCACCGTCGTCGCCTGGACGGATTTCGGCAGCCCTGCCTTTAGCGCGGCCTGGCGAGCGGGCGCCTGGCCGAGGCCGGCGGGCAGTACGCAGCCCATGTAGATTCGCTCCACATCGGCGCCTGCGACGCCGGCCCGCTCCACCGCGGCTTTCACCGCCGTGGCGCCGAGATCGGTTGCCGGGACATCGGCCAGGGCGCCCTGCATCCCGCCCATCGGCGTGCGCGCGTAGGACAGGATGACGACGGGATCGGCGGCGGAAAACGTGGACATGGACGGGCCTTTCTGTGGGCTTTGCCGGGCGATCTAATGCTGCACTGCGGTAATGGCAATCCGAGTGCCGACTTGGTCCTCCGGCGCACTAGAACGCGCGGGCGCACGCTTGCCAAGGCGCACCTTATCGCCCTAGCCGGTGGCAAACAGAAACCCGCGGAGGAATCATGGCCGACAATCGACACGCCGAACTCGTCGGCATTCTGGGCAAGCAGCGCGCCGCGTTCACCGCTGCCCGGCCTGAGCCGCTCTCCGCGCGCCGCGACAGGATCGAGCGGGCCATCGCGCTGCTGAAGGAAAACGGCGAGGAACTGTGCCGCGCGATGGCTGCCGATTTCGGCAACCGCAGCCCGCACCAGTCGATGATCACCGACATTGCCGGCACCGTAGGTTTTGGCCGATACTGCCTCAAGAACATCTACAAGTGGTCGCGCACCGAACGGCGCAAGGTGCAGTTTCCGCTCGGCCTGCTGGGCGCCCGGGCGGAGCTGCGCTACGAGCCCAAGGGGGTGATCGGCATCCTCAGTCCGTGGAATTTCCCGGTCAACCTCAGCTTCGGACCCTTGATGCAGGTCTTCGCGGCCGGCAACCGGGCGATGCTGAAGCCGAGCGAATTCACCGAACGGACCAGCGACCTGCTGGCCGAACTCGTCGCCGCGCGCTTCGGTGCTGACGAATGCGTGGTGGTGACCGGCGGCCCCGAGGTGGCGCACGCGTTTTCGGAGCTGCCGTTCGACCACCTAGTGTTCACCGGTTCGACCCAGACCGGGCGCAAGGTGATGGAAGCCGCGGCGAAGAACCTGGTGCCCGTCACCCTGGAACTCGGCGGCAAGTCCCCTGCGATCCTGGGGCGCAGCGCGGACCTCGAAAAGGCGGGCGAGCGGATTGCGCTCGGCAAGATGATGAACGCGGGGCAGATCTGCCTGGCGCCCGATTACCTTTATGTCCCGGCCGACATGGAGGAGGGCGCGGTCGCCGCCGTGGAGCTTGGCGTGCGCAACATGTATCCCAGCCTTCTTGCCAACGAAGATTATGCCAGCGTCATCTCCGACCGGCACTTCGATCGGCTGAAGGGCCTGGTTGAAGACGCGCGGGCGAAGGGTGCCGAGGTGCTGGAGATCAACCCGGCGGACGAAGACTTCAGCCAGTCCAACGCGCGCAAGATGCCGCTGACCATCCTGCGCAACGTTACCGACGACATGGACGCGATGAAGGAGGAGATCTTCGGGCCCGTGCTGCCGGTCAAGACCTACAAGGCGGTGGAAGAGGCGATCGCACACGTGAACGCGCACGACCGGCCGCTTGGCCTCTACTACTTCGGTGATGATGCGGCGGAGCGTGAAGAGGTGCTGACGCGCACCATTTCGGGCGGGGTGACGGTGAACGACGTGCTGTTCCATGTCTCCATGGAAGACCTGCCGTTCGGCGGCGTGGGCCCATCGGGCATGGGCAGCTATCACGGGGTGGAAGGATTCCGCGAATTCAGCCACGCCCGCAGCATCTATACCCAGCCCAGGGTCGACATCGCCAAGCTGGGGGGAATGAAGCCGCCCTATGGCCCCGCCGCGGTCAAGGCGGCGCGGATGATGATGAAATAAGTCGGGCCGGCCATACCGCGGCACGGAATTCGGCGGAGCCTGGGGGATTTTTGGTGGGACCCGGCCTTGCGCCATGCGGCACCCCGGCCTAGAGGCGCGCACGAACCCCCAAGCAATCGAGTCAGCCCGTTGGTCGACCTTTCGCAGTACCTGCCAATCCTGATCTTCCTGGGCATCGCCCTGGGGCTTTCGGCGCTGTTCGTGTTCCTGCCGATGGGCGTTTCGCGCCTGACCGGCACGCACAATCCGACGGCCGACAAGCTGAGCGAATACGAATGCGGTTTCCCCGCTTTCGAGGATCCGCGCGAACCGTTCGACGTGCGATTCTACCTCGTGGCGATCCTGTTCATCATCTTCGACCTGGAAGCGGCGTTCCTGTTCCCCTGGGCGGTCAGCCTGGACCTCACCGGCTGGCCGGGCTGGATCACCATGATGGTGTTCCTGGGCGAACTGGCGATCGGCCTCGCCTATGCATGGAAGAAGGGCGCGCTCGAATGGGATTGAACGAACAGCCGGCGCTCAGCCACGTGCTCGCCAACCCGGCGGCCGGCACCGCGAGCGGTCCGGCCAACAACCCGGTGCTGCACCCGGATGCGAGCTATGCCAACGCGCTCACGACCGAGCTCGACAACAAGGGGTTCCTCGTCACCTCCACGGAAGAACTGTTCCAGTGGGCCCGCACGGGCTCGCTCTGGTGGATGACCTTCGGCCTCGCCTGCTGCGCGGTGGAGATGATCCACGTCAACATGCCGCGTTACGACATGGAGCGCTTCGGCGTGGCGCCGCGCGCATCTCCGCGCCAGTCGGACGTGATGATCGTCGCCGGCACCCTGTGCAACAAGATGGCCCCGGCGCTGCGCAAGGTCTATGACCAGATGTCGGATCCCAAGTACGTGATCTCGATGGGCAGCTGCGCGAACGGCGGCGGCTATTACCATTACAGCTATTCCGTGGTGCGTGGGTGCGACCGGATCGTGCCGGTGGACATCTATGTCCCGGGTTGCCCCCCGACGGCCGAGGCGCTGCTCTATGGCGTGATGCAGCTCCAGCGAAAGATACGCCGTCAGGGGACGATCGAGCGGTGACGTCCCCGGTTCTACATCCTGCCCCCCGCATCGCCTCCAACGATGGCGTGATGGCAACGCTCACTGCCGCGCTCGGCGGCGTGGTCACCCACGCCCGGGAAGAACATGGCGAGATCGTGCTGACCGTGCTGCGCGACAGCATCGCCGACGTGCTGCGCACCCTTCGCGACACGCACGACTACCAACAGCTGATGGAGATCGCCGGGGTCGACTTTCCCGACCGGGCGGAGCGGTTCGAAATCGTTTACATGCTGCTGAGCGTGACGAAGAACCACCGCATCATCGTGAAGTGCTCCGCGGCCGAACACACGCCGGTGCCGACGGTCACCACGATCTGGCCGGTCGCCGGCTGGCTGGAGCGCGAAGTGTTCGACATGTACGGCGTGCTGTTCGCCGGCAACACGGACTTGCGCCGCATCCTCACCGACTACGGCTTCGAAGGCCATCCCTTCCGCAAGGACTTCCCGCTCACCGGATATACCGAGCTGCGCTACTCCGAAGATGAGAAGCGCGTCGTGTACGAACCGGTCGATCTGCCGCAGGATTTGCGTCAGTTCGACTTCATGAGCCCATGGGAAGGGGCCGACTACGTGCTCCCGGGTGACGAGAAGGCGGCCGAGAAGCCCGCTGCGCCGCCCGTGGCCGTACCGAAAGTCACGCCCGCGAAGGGCGTCAGCGGCGCCGGGGAGCCGAGCGACAGCAAGGCGAACGAGAACGTCGCGCCCGCTTCGACCAGCGGCACGGTTTCGGGCCAGGGGCAGGGGTCTCCGGCTCCGAAGGACACGGCGACGCCCGCGCCCGGCGCGCCGGAGCCCACGGAAGGCCGCCCCGCGCGCAAGCCCCGCAAGGGCAAGTCGGCCGACACCGCCGCCGCGACCGAGCCCAAGACGCGCGCGCCGCGCAAGCCGCGGACACCGCGCGCGAAGCAGAGCGGGGACGCAGAATGATCCGCGCCGCTGCCCTTATCGCACTGGCGGGCCTTGCCGCCTGCTCCGAGCCCGCGGACCAGAAGGCGGAGAGCGCCGACGATTTCGCCCAGCGCGCCGGCGTGGGCGGTGCAGCCGCAGGCGCGCCCGCCGTCGCGGAAATCAACGCACAGCCGCTGGCCGCGCCCACCGGCAAGGCGCTCCTCACCCCGCTCGCGCGCAACGCGCCGACCGCGCTTGGCGAAATTCACGGCGGCTGCTCTTACATCTACCAGGGGCGGTCGCTGCTCGTCGTCGGCGCCCCTGACACGACCGACGCGACCGGAAAAGGTGTGCTGGTAATCGACGGGCAGCAGGTCGTCCTTCCCGGCGCCGCCGCGGGCGGCCCTCAGGTCGTCGAATCCGGCCCCACGCTCAGCGGAAACGGCTACACCGTCGCGGTGTTGCGGGCAGACGGCGCGCCGCGGAGCGTGAGCGGCCGCAACGAATGGGCCGCCGACCTCGTGGTCACGGGCCCCACCGGCGAAACCACGTTCTCGCCCGGCACCTGGAACTGCACGCCATGACGATGCAACTGGAACAGTCGCCGACCACCGGCGACGAGGTCATCACCAACTACACGATCAACTTCGGGCCTCAGCACCCGGCGGCCCACGGCGTGCTGCGCATGGTGATGGAGCTGGACGGCGAGATCATCGAACGGATCGATCCGCACGTCGGCCTGCTGCACCGGGGCACCGAGAAGCTGATCGAGCACAAGACGTACCTTCAGGCGCTGCCGTATTTCGACCGGCTCGATTACTGCAGCCCGCTGTGCATGGAGCACAGCTACGTCCTCGCGATCGAAAAGCTGCTCAACCTCGAAGTGCCGCTGCGCGCGCAGTACTTGCGTGTGATGTTCGCGGAGCTGACGCGGATCTGCAACCACATGCTCAACCTCGGCAGCCACGTCATGGACGTGGGCGCGATGACGCCGAACCTGTGGCTGTTCGAAATCCGCGAGGATTGCCTGAACTTCTTCGAGCGGGCGAGCGGCGCGCGCATGCACAGCGCGTGGTTCCGCCCTGGCGGCGTGCACCAGGACGTGCCGCTGAAGCTGCTGACCGACATCGCCGACTGGCTGGACACCCGCCTGCCGCGCCTCTTCGAAGACGCGATGAGCCTCGTCATCGACAACCGCATCTTCAAGCAGCGCAACGTCGATATCGCCGTGGTGAGCAAGGCAGATGCGCTCGCCTGGGGTTTCTCCGGCCCGATGATCCGTGCCGCCGGCATTCCGTGGGACTTGCGCAAGAGCCAGCCTTACGACGTGTATGACCGGATGGACTTCGAAATACCCGTGGGGACGAACTCCGACTGCTATGACCGGTTCATGATCCGGGTCGAGGAAGTGCGTCAGTCGGCCCGCATCATGAAGCAGTGTCTGGCCGAAATGCCGGAAGGGCCTGTGGCGAGCGACGACCGCAAGGTGGTGCCGCCCCGGCGCGGCGAGATGAAGCAGTCGATGGAAGCGCTGATCCACCACTTCAAGCTCTACACCGAAGGCTTCCACGTGCCCGCGGGCGAGGTTTACGTCGCCACCGAAAGCCCCAAGGGCGAGTTCGGCGTGTATCTGGTATCGGACGGCAGCAACAAGCCATACCGCTGCAAGATCCGCCCGACCGCGTTCAGCCACCTCCAGGCCATGGATTTCATGTCCAAGGGCCACATGCTCCCCGACGCGACCGCCATTCTGGGCGCTATCGACGTGGTGTTCGGGGAGTGCGATCGGTGAGACCATTCGGCAAACTCGTCATCCTGGCCTTGAGCCGGGATTCGGCTTCCTTCTTGGGATGCCCGAAGCAAAGCCCAACCCCGGCCTTCGCCGGGGCGACGATCTGGGGGGATCGTCGTGGCTGACCGCGCGCCTGCTCCCGACACGCCCGAGCTGCGCGAGCGGTGGGGTTCCTTTGCCTGGACCGCCGACAACGCGGCCAAGGCGAAAGAGATCGTCGCGCGCTATCCCGAAGGGCGGCAGCGTTCGGCTGTGATGCCGCTGCTGTTCCTCGCCCAGTACCAGGTCGGCGCGGAGACCAACACGCAGGGCTGGCTGCCGCTCCCCGTGATCGAATTCGTGGCGCGCGAACTCAATATGCCCGTGATCCGCGTGCTCGAGGTCGCGACGTTCTACACGATGTACAACATCGCCCCGGTCGGCCGCTTCCACGTGCAGGTCTGCGGCACAACGCCGTGCATGCTGCGCGGGTCGGATGCGCTGCTCGACGCCTGCTACGCGCGCGGCATGAAGAAGGGCCACACGACCGACGACGGCATGTGGACGCTGACCGAAGTCGAATGCATGGGCAACTGCGCCAGCGCGCCGATGGTCCAGATCAACGACGGCAACTACGAAGACCTGACGCCCGAGCGGCTCGACTCGGTGCTGGACGCGCTCGCCCGCGGCGAGACGCCGAAGGAAGGCACCCAGGACCCGGCGCGGCATACGGTCGAGCCGGCCGGGGCGCTGAGTTCGCTCACCGCGATGGCGGACGAGAATCACGATTACCGGGGCGAATGGTGATGGCCGAAACGCTTCCCGAAGATAGGCGCACGATGAAGATCGTGCGCTATACCTCGATCGGTTCCGCGCTGTTCATCCTGGCTGCGCTCGGCCTGCAGGTGCTGGCATGAGCGTGACCACGATCATCATCGCGCTGGTTCTTGTCTTCATCGCCTGGAAGGTGTTCGCGGGCGTGGCGAAGTTCACCGCGATCGTGCTGATCCTAGGAGCTGCGGCATGGTTTGCCTCGCAGGGAGGATTTTCGTGAGCCTGGCTGACGTTTTGATTGGGACGCTCGCAAATGCTGGCTGACCGGGACCGCATCTTCACCAACCTGTACGGCTTCCAGGACTGGGGGCTGAAGGCGGCGCAGGCGCGCGGCGACTGGGACGATACGAAGGCGCTGCTCGCCCGCGGGCAGGACGCGATCATCCAGGAAATCAAGGATTCCGGCCTGCGCGGCCGCGGCGGGGCGGGCTTCCCCACCGGCATGAAGTGGTCCTTCATGCCCAAGGAAAGCAAGGACGGCCGGCCGAGCTTCCTGGTCATCAACGCCGACGAATCCGAACCCGGCAGCTGCAAGGACCGCGAGATCATCCGCCACGATCCGCACAAGCTGATCGAAGGCGCGCTGGTCGCCGGCTTCGCGATGCGCGCGCGGGCCGCGTACATCTACATCCGCGGGGAATTCATCCGCGAGGCGGAAACGCTGTTCGCCGCCGTGGCCGAGGCTTACGACGCCGGGCTGCTGGGCAAGAACGCGGCCGGATCGGGCTACGACTTCGACGTCTTCGTCCACCGCGGCGCGGGCGCCTACATCTGCGGCGAAGAAACCGCGATGATCGAAAGCCTGGAAGGCAAGAAGGGCCAGCCGCGCCTCAAGCCGCCGTTCCCGGCAGGCGCTGGCCTCTATGGTTGCCCGACCACGGTCAACAATGTCGAAAGCATTGCCGTCACACCCACGATCCTGCGGCGCGGCGCGAACTGGTTCTCCAGCTTCGGGCGGGAGAACAACAAGGGCACCAAGCTGTTCCAGATCAGCGGGCACGTGAACCGGCCCTGCGTGGTGGAAGAGGCGATGAGCATCCCGTTCAGCGAGCTCATCGAGAAGCACTGCGGCGGCATTCGCGGCGGGCGTGAGAACCTGCTGGCGGTGATCCCCGGCGGTTCGTCCGTGCCGCTGGTTCCGGCGGACCAGATCTGGGACGCGCCGATGGATTTCGACGGGCTCAAGGAACTGGGCAGCGGCCTCGGCACGGCGGGCGTGATCGTGATGGACAAATCGACCGACGTCGTCCGCGCGATCAGCCGCATCAGCTATTTCTACAAGCACGAAAGCTGCGGCCAGTGCACCCCGTGCCGCGAAGGCACCGGATGGATGTGGCGTGTCATGGAACGCCTGCGCACCGGCGACGCGCACGTGGACGAGATCGACATGCTCCACCAGGTGACCAAGCAGGTGGAAGGCCACACGATCTGCGCCCTGGGCGATGCGGCTGCGTGGCCCATTCAGGGCCTGATCCGTCACTTCCGCCCCGAGCTCGAGAGGCGGATTGCCGAGGCAGGCAACATGGCGGAGGCGGCGGAGTGACTGTCGTCCAGAAGAAACATCAGTTCACAACCGGACCTCGCAAGGGTGAAACGGAGACTCGAACAGCACACCGTCATGCCGACGGTTTCTATCGGGTCTATTCTCCGGACGGCGTGGTCGGGTCGGATGGAAAACGGCGTTGGAACGTCGAGGAAAACATGAAGCGATTGGCGAGCATCGACGAGGTTGCTGATCTCGTTGAGAAGGGTTGGGGTGTTCGGATGACCGGGCCGCTCACACCTGTGCCATCGCTCTGCACTGCCGATATCGAGGTGATCCGATAATGCCCAAGGTCACCGTAGACGGCGAAGCGATCGAGGTGCCCGATGGCGCCACCGTGCTGCAGGCGTGCGAGCTTGCCGGCAAGGAAATCCCGCGATTCTGCTATCACGAGCGCCTCAGCATCGCCGGCAACTGCCGGATGTGCCTGGTCGAGGTGAAGCCCGGCCCGCCGAAGCCGCAGGCCAGCTGCGCGCTGCCGGCTGCCGAGGGGCAGGAAATCCGCACAGATAGCCAGATGGTCAAGCTGGCGCGCGAGGGGGTGATGGAGTTCCTCCTGATCAACCACCCGCTCGACTGCCCGATCTGCGACCAGGGCGGCGAGTGCGACTTGCAGGATCAGGCCGTCGCCTACGGCCGCGGCGGTTCGCGCTATGAAGAGAACAAGCGGGCGGTCACCGAAAAGTACATGGGCCCGCTGATCAAGACGATCATGACCCGGTGCATCCACTGCACCCGCTGCGTGCGCTTTTCCGAAGAGATCGCCGGCGTGGACGAGATCGGCGCGCTCTATCGCGGCGAATCGATGCAGATCACGACCTATCTGGAAAAGGCTGCCAGCCACGAGCTCAGCGCCAACGTGATCGACTTGTGCCCGGTGGGCGCGCTCACCAGCCGGCCTTATGCCTTCGAAGCGCGGCCGTGGGAGCTGAAGAAGACGCTGTCCATCGACGTCAGCGACGCGGTGGGGGCCAACATCCGCCTCGACAGCCGGGGGCGCGAAGTCATGCGCGCGCTGCCCCGGATCAACGACGACGTGAACGAGGAGTGGCTGTCGGACAAGGGCCGCTACATGGTCGACGGCCTGACCCGGCGGCGGCTCGACAGCGTGTGGATCCGTAAGGATGGCAAGCTGGCCAAGGCGAGCTGGGACGAAGCGTTCGCGGTGATCGCCGGTGCAGCGCCGGGCGCCAGCATCGCGGCCATCGCCGGCGACATGGTCGATTGCGAAACGATGTTCGCAGCCAGGAAGCTGCTGAACGCGCTCGGTTCCGACATGCTGGAAGGCCGGCAGACCGGGCTCAGCTATCCAACCGGCAACCTCGCGGCGGTCAACTTCAACTCGGGCCTCGCCGGGATCGAGACGGCCGACGCTATCCTGATCGTCGGCAGCCATGTCCGCTGGGAAGCGCCGCTGCTCAACGTGCGCCTCCGCAAGGCGGCAAAGCGCGGGGCGAAGGTGTTCGTGGTGGGGCCGCACTGGGAAACCACGTTCCCGGCCGAGTTCCTGGGCGAGGACGCCGCCCTGGTGCACGACCTGCCGGAACGCGTCACCGAAGCGCTGGCCGCGGCGGAGCGCCCGGCGGTGATCGTCGGCGGCGCGGGGCTCGCGGCAGGCGCGCTCGACGCGCTCCTCGCAATCGATGTCCAGCGGGATGGCTGGAACGGGTTCAACGTGCTGCACATGGCGGCGAGCCGCATGGGCGGATTGATGCTCGGCTACGCGCAGAAGGGCGGCATCGCCGACGTGATCGAGGCTGCACCGAAGGTGGTGCTGGCGCTCGGTGCGGACGAGGTCGACTGGTCGCAATTCGCCGGCAGCCTGAAGGTCTATATCGGGCACCACGGCGATAGCGGCGCGCACGCCGCCGACGTGATCCTCCCGGCTGCCGCGTTCAGCGAAAAGGACGGAACCTACGTCAACACCGAAGGCCGCGTGCAGTTTGCCGAGAAGGCCGTGTTCGCGCCGGGCGACGCGCGCGAGGACTGGACGATCCTGCGCGCGCTGGCCGATGCCCTGGGCGTGACCGTCGGGTTCGACACGTTCGCCCAGCTCCAGGCTGCGATGATTGCCGAAGTGCCCGCGCTGGGTATCGAGGGTCTGGCTGATTACGGAAAGCTGCCGAAACCCGGTAAAGGCAAGGCCAGCGGCAGGATCGCCTACCCGATCAAGGACTTCTACCTCACCAACCCGATCGCGCGCGCCAGCGTGGTGATGCAGCGCTGCTCGGCCGAACTTCTCCATGGCGCGGATATGGCGGAGGCCGCGGAATGACCGAGACCTTCCAATCCTGGGGCATGACCCATGACTGGGCGTGGTTCACCGCGACCATTGCCGGCATCCTGCTCATCGCACTGCCGCTGATGCTGGCAGTGGCGATGATCATCTATGCCGACCGCAAGATCTGGGCGGCCATGGCGCTGCGGCGGGGGCCCAACGTGGTGGGCCCGTTCGGGCTCCTCCAGTCCTTCGCCGACGGCCTCAAGGTGTTTCTGCAGGAGACGATCGTTCCATCGGCGGCAAACAAGGGCCTGTTCCTGATTGCGCCGATCATCACCTTCACCGTGGCGCTGATGGCGTGGGCGGTGATCCCGTTCAATTCGGGCGCGGTGCTGGCGGACATAAACGTCGGCCTGCTCTACGTGCTCGCGATCAGCAGCCTGGGCGTTTACGGCGTGGTGATCGCGGGCTGGGCGTCGAACTCGAAGTATCCGTTCTTCTCCGCCATGCGCGCCGCGGCGCAGATGATCAGCTACGAAGTGTCGATCGGGTTCATCCTGATCTGCGTGGTGCTCTACGCCAACTCGTTCAACATGAACGCGATTGTCGAAGCGCAACGCGGCCACGGGCTGGGGATTGTCAACGGGTTCGTGTTCAACCTGCTGATGTTCCCCATCTGGGTCATGTTCCTCATCAGCAGCCTTGCCGAGACGGCGCGCGCGCCGTTCGACCTGACCGAGGCGGAGAGCGAGCTCGTCGCGGGTTATCAGACCGAATACAGCTCGATGAGCTTCGCGCTCTACTGGCTGGGCGAATACGCCAACGTCCTGCTGATGTGCGCGCTTAATGCCGTACTGTTCTTCGGCGGCTGGCTGCCGCCGCTGGAGCTGGAGATCCTCTACTGGGTGCCGGGCTGGCTGTGGCTTTTCCTGAAGATATTCTTCTTCTTCTTCATCTTCAGCTGGGTGAAGGCGACCGTGCCGCGCTTCCGCTATGACCAGCTCATGCGCCTGGGGTGGAAGGTGTTCCTGCCGCTGTCGCTGATGTTCGTCGTGCTGGTGTCCGGCTGGCTCATGTTCACGAGGTACGGATGAGCGCGCTCCATCTCATCAAGTCGTTCACGCTCTGGGAATTTCTCAAGGCGCACGCGCTGACGCTGAAGTATTTCTTCAAGCCGAAGGCGACGATCAACTATCCGTTCGAGAAGAACCCGCTCAGCCCCCGCTTCCGGGGAGAGCATGCGCTGCGCCGCTATCCCAACGGGGAGGAGCGGTGCATCGCGTGCAAGCTGTGCGAGGCGGTGTGTCCTGCGCAGGCGATCACGATCGAGAGCGAACCGCGCGAGGACGGCAGCCGCCGCACGACGCGGTACGATCTCGACATGACCAAGTGCATCTTCTGCGGGTTCTGTCAGGAAGCGTGCCCGGTCGATGCCATCGTGGAAGGGCCGAACTTCGAATACGCGACCGAAACGCGCGAGGAACTGCTCTACGACAAGGCGAAATTGCTGGCCAACGGGGACAAGTGGGAGCGGGCGCTGGCCGCGAACCTTGAAGCCGACGCGCCCTATCGTTAGGGGCCGCGCGCAAACCATGATCCAGACCGTCGCCTTCTACCTGTTCGCCGCGCTGACGATCGCTTCGGCGGTGTTCGTCATCATGGCGCGCAACCCGGTGCATTCGGTGCTGTGGCTGATCGTCGCGTTCTTCAACGCTGCCGGCCTGATGGTGCTGGTGGGGGCGGAATTCATCGCGATGCTCCTGGTCATCGTCTATGTGGGCGCGGTCGCCGTGCTGTTCCTGTTCGTGGTGATGATGCTCAACATCGATTTCGCGGAATTGCGCGCCGGCTTCGTGCGGAACTTCCCGCTGGGCCTTGCCATCGCGCTGATCCTGCTGGCCGAACTGGTGCTGGGCATCGGTGCGTGGCAGGCCGGCGCGATGGAGCTGGGCGAAGCGACCGCCGACCAGGTGACGCCAATCGCGGACAGCAACATCGCCGCGCTCGGCCAGGTGCTTTACGGCCAGTACCTGTTCCTGTTCGAAAGCGCGGGCATCATCCTGCTCGTCGCGATGGTCGGTGCGATCGTCCTGACTCACCGGGAACGCAAGGATACGAAGCCGCAGGACATCTCCAGGCAGAACAGGCGCCGCCCGCAGGATGCCACGCGCAACGTGAAGCCCGAAGTGGGGCAAGGGGTGCAGCTGTGATCGGCATCGAACACTACATCGTCGTCGGTACGATCCTGTTCGTGCTGGGCGTGCTGGGCATATTCCTCAACCGCAAGAACGTGATCGTGATCCTGATGGCGATCGAGCTCATCCTGCTGTCGGTGAACATCAACCTGGTCGCGTTCAGCAGCTTCCTGGGCGATCTCACGGGGCAGATCTTCGCCATGTTCGTCCTCACCGTAGCCGCGGGCGAGGCCGCGATCGGGCTCGCCATCCTGGTCATCTACTTCCGCCGCCGCGGGACAATCGCAGTCGACAGCGTCGACCGGCTCAAGGGATAGCAGACCTTGCACCCGATCCTCATCATCGTCTTCGCGCCGCTGGCGGCCGCGATCGTCGGCGGGCTGGGCAACCGCGCGCTCGGCAATACCGTGGTCAAATCGATCACCACCGGCGCGCTGTTCCTCGCGGCGGCGCTGAGCTGGCCGATCTTCCTCGGCTTCGTGAACGGCACCGCCAACGCAAGCGTGGTGCCGGTGCTGCAGTGGGTGCACTCGGGCGACCTCGCCTTCGACTGGGCCTTGCGCGTCGATACGCTCACGGCCGTGATGCTGGTGGTGATCACCACCGTGTCGGCGCTCGTGCACCTCTACAGCTGGGGCTACATGGCCGAAGACCCGGACCAGCCGCGGTTCTTCGCCTACCTCAGCCTGTTCACCTTCGCGATGCTGATGCTGGTGACCGCGGACAACCTCGTCCAGATGTTTTTCGGCTGGGAAGGGGTCGGCCTCGCCAGTTACCTGCTGATCGGCTTCTGGTTCCGGAAACCGAGCGCGAATGCCGCCGCGATCAAGGCGTTCGTGGTCAACCGCGTGGGCGACCTCGGCTTCATGCTCGGCATTTTCGGCACCTACCTCGTGTTCGGGACCGTCTCGATTTCCGAAATCCTGGCCGCGGCGCCGGGCATGGCGGGGGCCACGATCGGCTTCCTCGGCTACCGCGTGGACACGATGGACGTGCTCTGCATCCTCCTGTTCATCGGGGCGATGGGCAAGTCCGCGCAGCTTGGCCTGCACACCTGGTTGCCCGACGCGATGGAAGGCCCGACCCCGGTGTCCGCCCTGATCCACGCGGCGACGATGGTAACGGCCGGCGTGTTCATGGTTTGCCGCCTCAGCCCGATGTTCGAGGCGGCGCCGATCGCGCTCGCCTTCGTCACATTCATCGGCGCGGCGACTTGCCTGTTCGCGGCCACGGTCGGCACGACGCAGTGGGACATCAAGCGGGTGATCGCTTATTCCACCTGTTCGCAGCTCGGCTACATGTTCTTTGCCGCAGGCGTCGGCGCCTATGGCGCGGCGATGTTCCACCTGTTCACGCACGCGTTCTTCAAGGCGCTGCTGTTCCTGGGCGCGGGCAGCGTGATCCACGCCATGCATCACGAACAGGACATGCGGTATTACGGCGGCCTGCGTAAGCGCATCCCGCTCACGTTCTGGGCCATGATGGCGGGCACGCTCGCCATCACCGGCGTCGGCATCTATTGGCTGCATGCGGGCTTTGCCGGCTTCCATTCCAAGGACGCGATCCTGGAGGCCGCCTGGGGCCGGGGCACGGAGATGGCGCACTTCGCCTTCTGGCTGGGCGCGTTCGCCGCGCTGCTCACCAGCTTCTATTCCTGGCGGCTCATGTTCCTGACGTTCTGGGGCAAGCCGCGCTGGGCCCAAAGCGAGCATATCCAGGATGCCGTGCACCACGGGCATGACGATCCCGAAGGCGCGAACCCGCCCGCCCAGGAAGATTCCGGGGATGACGCAGCGCACCACGTGCCGCACCCCGATCACGGCGACGGCACCGCGGGCTATCACCCGCATGAAAGCCCGCTCTCGATGCTCGTCCCGCTAGGCGTGCTGAGCCTGGGCGCGGTGTTTGCCGGGTTCCTGTTCAATCACGCGTTCCTCGACGACGCGGGCTTCTGGAACGGGTCCATCTTCTACAACGAGAACCTGATCCACGCGCTGCATGGCGTGCCGCTGTGGGTGAAGCTGACCGCGACGATCGTGATGCTGATCGGTCTTGCGATCGCCTGGCTCGGCTACATTCGCGATCCAGGCATGCCCGAACGCGCCGCCGACCAGCTGGGGCCCGTGTACCGGTTCCTCTTCAACAAGTGGTACTTCGACGAGCTCTACAACCTTGTCTTCGTGCGGCCCGCGTTCTGGTTCGGACGCCTGTTCTGGAAGGGTGACAAGACCGTCATCGACCGGCTTGGGCCCGACGGCGCGGCGTGGGTTGTGGCGCAGGGCACCGCGGGGGCCAAACGCGTCCAGTCCGGCCTCCTCAACACATATGCCTTGTGGATGCTCATCGGCGTGGTCGCGGCGATTACCTGGGTGCTGCTGTAATGGGGGGCCTTCCGATCCTTTCGCTGATGCTGCTCGTGCCGCTGGTCGGCGCGCTGGCCTGCTTCTTCCTCGATGCAAGGGCCGCGCGGATGACTGCGCTGGTGGCCACGCTCGTCGACCTCGCGCTCGGCGTGGTCCTGTGGGCGAGCTACGACGTCGGCGGCGCGCAGTGGCAGTTCGTCGAGCGCGCGCCGCTGTTCGCCGGCTTCCAGTATGCGCTGGGCATCGACGGCATCGCGCTCATGCTCATCTTGCTCAGCGTGTTCCTGATGCCGATCTGCATCCTCGCGAGCTGGGACGGCATCCAGAAGCGCGTGGGCGAATACATGGCGGCGTTCCTGTTCATGGAACTGCTGATGATCGGCGTATTCGCCGCGCAGGATATCCTGCTGTTCTACATCTTCTTCGAAGCCGGCCTGATCCCGATGTACCTGATCATCGGTATCTGGGGCGGGCAGGACCGGATTTACGCCAGCTACAAGTTCTTCCTCTACACGCTGCTCGGCTCGGTCCTGATGCTGATCGCGATGCTGTGGATGATGAACGAGGCCGGCACGACCGACATCCCGACGCTGATGCAGTACGATTTCCCGGTCCAGGCGCAGACCTGGCTGTGGCTCGCCTTCTTCGCCAGCTTCGCGGTCAAGATGCCGATGTGGCCCGTGCACACCTGGCTGCCCGACGCGCACGTGCAGGCGCCGACGGCCGGTTCCGTCATCCTGGCGGGCGTGCTGCTGAAGATGGGCGGTTACGGCTTCATCAGGTTCAGCCTGCCGATGTTCCCGGAAGCGAGCGCATACTGGGCGTGGCTGGTCTTCGCGCTCAGCATGGCGGCGGTCGTCATCACCAGCGTCATCGCGCTGGTGCAGCACGACATGAAGAAGCTGATCGCCTATTCCTCGGTCGCGCACATGGCGATCGTGACGATCGGTCTGTTCGCCTTCAACGTGCAGGGCCTGGAAGGCGCCATGATCGTGATGCTGAGCCACGGCCTGGTATCCGGCGCGCTGTTCCTGTGCGTCGGCGTGATCTACGACCGGCTGCACACGCGCGAGATCGACCGTTACGGCGGGCTGAGCATCAACATGCCGAAATATGCGGTGTTCTTCCTGCTGTTCACGATGGCCAGCATCGGCCTGCCGGGGACCAGCGGATTCGTGGGCGAATTCCTCAGCCTGGCAGGGATCTACCAGGTTTCGACCTGGGTTGCGCTCGTCTGCACCACCGGCATCATCCTGGGCGCCGCTTACATGCTCTACCTTTATCGCCGGGTGGCTTTCGGGCCGCAGAAGAACGCTGACGCCGCCGCCATGCCCGATCTCAACGCGCGTGAATGGCTCATGCTCGCCCCCATCGCGGCTGCCGTGCTGTGGATGGGCGTCTATCCGGAAAGCTTCCTCGCCCCCATGCGCAAGGACATCGCGGCGCTTGATGCGCGGATCGCCCGTGCGGCGCCGGCCGGTGACAGCAAGCCGGCAGCGGCGCGGCCGGAACAGGTGCGGCGCGAAGCGGCGAACGCAATGCCGCATCACGAAGCGAGCGCAGGGGAGGCCCACTGATGGAATACTCCCACTCGCTTCGGCTGATCGCGCCCGAATTCGTCCTCAGCATCGGCGGCCTCGTGCTGCTGCTCGCGGCGGCGTGGATGGGCGACCGGGCCAGCCGTGCGATCTCCATCGGCGCGGTCGCGATCATCGTCGCCGCGGCCGCGCTGTCCGTCCCCGCCATCGCCGGCGGCAACATGGGCGTGGATAGCCACGCGTTCTTCGGCCAGATGCGGGCGGATGCGTTCGCCGCCCTGTCCAAGCTGATGATCTACATCTCCGCGGCAGCGGCGCTGATGGTCGCCCCGCGGTTCTTCGACCGCTTCAACGCGATGCGCGCCGAATTCCCGGTGCTGGTCGTCTTCGCCATTCTTGGCATGGGGATCATGGTTTCGGCCGGGGACCTGATGACGCTCTATATCGGGCTGGAGATGAACAGCCTGGCGGCATACGTGCTCGCCGCGTTCCTGCGCACCGACGGGCGTTCGGCGGAAGCGGGGCTCAAGTATTTCGTGCTCGGCGCGCTGGCCAGCGGCATCCTGCTTTACGGGGTGAGCCTGACGTACGGCTTCACCGGCACCACCAGCTTTGCGGGCATTCGCGCCGCGCTGGAAGGCGGCCTTTCGACCGGCGCGCTGTTCGGGCTGATCTTCGTCCTCGCCGGTCTTGCGTTCAAGATCTCGGCCGTGCCGTTCCATATGTGGACGCCGGACGTCTACGAAGGCGCGCCGACGCCGGTCACGATGTTCTTTGCCACCGCGCCCAAGGTGGCCGCGATCGCGCTGCTCATGCGCGTGGCCGTTGACGCGTTCGGACCCCAGGCCGGTGCCTGGCAGCAGATCGTCGCGTTCGTCGCGCTCGCCTCGATCGTGGTCGGCGCGCTCGGCGCCATCGGGCAGGAGAACCTGAAGCGGCTGCTGGCCTATTCCTCGATCAACAACGTCGGCTTCATCCTCATCGGCCTCGCCGTAGCGACGCCCGCCGGGGCGAGTGCGATGCTGGTCTATCTCGCCATTTACGTCGCGATGACCATCGGCAGCTTCGTGGCGGTGCTGATGTTGCGGGACGCCGAGGGGAATCAGCTCGAAACCTTCGCCGACATCGCCGGCCTCAGCCGCACGCGGCCGCTCCTCGCATGGTGCTTCCTCCTTCTTATGTTCAGCCTGGCGGGCATTCCGCCGCTGTTCGGGTTCTGGGGCAAGCTGGTCGTGTTCCAGGCCGCGGTCGATGCTGGGATGATCGCGCTCGCCGCCCTTGCCATCGCCGCGAGCGTCATCAGCGCGTTCTATTACATCAAGGTCGGCAAGGTCATGTTTTTCGACGAGCCTTCGGACCGCGTGACCGGCCGCAACGACTGGGCGCACTGGTTCCTGCTGATCGCCAGCACGGTGGTCATCTCGCCGCTCGGATATTTCCTCACGGTCTGGCTCGGCAACCTGGCCGACACGGCATCGGCCGCACTGTTCCTGGCGGCCTGACGTTCCCGGTATCATCCGCACGGTAGCCGAAACCGGCTCCACAAACGCAGACCTGCTCGCTGCGTTGCGTGCGGGTGAGCGGGCCCCGGAGGGAACCTGGCTGGTCGCCGACCGCCAGACCTCCGGCCGGGGCCGGCAGGCCCGCGCGTGGTCCGATGGCGCAGGCAATTTCATGGGGTCGACCGTCGTCCGCCCGGGACCGCACGATCCGCCACCGGCCACGCTTGCGCTGCTGGCGGGGCTCGCGCTTTACGAGACGGTTTCCCCCCTCATTTCCGATCCGCGATCCCTGTCGCTCAAGTGGCCCAACGACCTGTTGCTGGGCCGGGCGAAGCTCGCGGGCATCCTGCTCGAAGGGCAGGGCGATGCGGTCGTCGTCGGCATCGGGGTGAACCTCGCATCGGCGCCGGCGGTCGAAGGGCGGGAGACGGCGGCCTTGTCCGCGCTGGGCCCCGCGCCCGATCGTGACGCGTTCGCCGCGCGGCTCGCAGATCACTTCGACCGCGAGCTGGAACGCTGGCGCGCGGTCGGCGTCGAACCGCTCCTGCGCCGCTGGCAGGCCGCGGCCCATCCGCGCGGAACGGTGCTGTCGGTGCATGAACCCAGCGGTGCGCTCGTGTCCGGCCTTTTCGACGGGCTCGCGCCCGACGGTTCGATGCTGCTACGCTTGGAAGATGGGTCGCGCCGTGCCATCCACGTTGGCGACGTCTCGCTCGCCTGAAGGAAGTTGCCCGATGCTGCTCGCTGCCGATGTCGGTAATACGAACGTCGTTTTCGCGCTCTACGCGCTGCTGCCGGATGGCGGGCGGGAAATCCGGGCGCGCTGGCGGATCGCCACCGATCCGCGCCGCACGGGTGACGAATACGCCGTCTGGCTGCTGCAACTGCTGGCCATCGAGGGTTTCGCCCGGGAGGATGTCACGCAGATCATCGTCGGGTCGGTCGTCCCCCGCGCGGTGCACAACATTACCGTACTTGCCGAGAAATACTTTGGCATCGAGCCGTTGATCGCAGGGCAGGGCGCGGCGGAATGGGGCTTCACAGTCGATGTCGACCAGCCGCGTTCGCTCGGGGCGGACCGCGCGCTCAACACGATCGCCGCCCATGCCAAGTACGATGGCGACCTCATCGTGGTCGATTTCGGCACCGCGACGACGTTTGACGCGGTCGACTTCAACGGCGCCTACAAGGGCGGGATCATCGCGCCCGGCATCAACCTGTCGCTCGACGCGCTGGTCGGCGCCACGGCCAAGCTGCCGCGGATTGCGATCGAGGCACCGCGTTCTGCCAGCGTGATCGGAACCAATACCGAAGACCAGATGCTGATAGGGGTGTTCTGGGGTTACGTCGCCATGATGGAAGGATTGATTGCCCGCATGCGAAACGAAATCGGCCGACCCGCGCGGGTCATCGCCACCGGGGGCCTCGCGATCCTGTTCGACGCGCACACCGACATTTTCGACGCCGTCGATGCCGACCTGACCCTGGACGGCCTCGCCATCCTGGCGCAGCGGGTGACATCGTGAAGAAGGATTTCACGCCCGAAGACGAACTGCTTTTCGTGGCGCTCGGCGGGTCGGGCGAGATTGGCATGAACGTCAACCTCTACGGTTGCCAGGGCCGGTGGCTGATGGTCGATCTGGGGATGACGTTCAGCGGCAACGAGTACCCGGGCGTCGACCTGGTGTTTGCCGACCTCGCCTTCATCGAGGAACGCGCCGACCGCCTTGACGGGATCGTGCTGACTCACGCGCACGAGGATCACATCGGCGCGGTGCCCTATTTCGCCGCCGACCTTGGCGTGCCGCTCTACGCCACGCCGTTCACCGCCGACCTCGTGCGCCGCAAGCTCCAGGAAGCGGGTCTGGTCGATGAAGTCGAGCTGATCGTGGTGGACGATGCCGAACGCTTCGCCGTCGGCCCGTTCGACATAACCTACCTGCCGCTGGCGCACTCGATCGCCGAAGGCCACGCCCTGCTGATCGACACGCCATACGGCCGCGTGTTCCACACCGGCGACTGGAAGCTGGACGACGAGCCCATCATCGGCGAACCGACGACCGAGGAAGAACTGCGCGCGCTGGGGGACGAAGGCGTGCTGGCGCTGGTCTGCGATTCCACCAACGTGTTCAACCCGCAGGAAAGCGGATCGGAAGGCGGGGTGTACCGCGCGCTGCACCAGGAGGTCGCGAAGTGGGACGGCCGGCGTGTCCTCGTCACCACCTTCGCCAGCAATGTCGCGCGGCTGCATACGCTGGGCGCGGTCGCGGTGGCCACGGGCCGCAAGCTGTGCGTGGCCGGGCGCTCGCTCGACCGCATGATCGAGGTTTCGCAGGACAACGGCTACCTCACCGATTTTCCCGAAACGGTCGATTTCGATACCGCCATGTCGCTGCCTCGGGGTGAGGTGCTGATCATCGCCACCGGCGGGCAGGGGGAGCCGCGCGCCGCGCTCGCCCGCGTCGCTGAAGGCCAGCATCCGATCGAACTGTCCGAAGGCGACGTGGTCCTGTTCTCCAGCCGCCAGATCCCCGGCAACGAAATCGCGGTGGGGCGGGTGCAGAACCTGCTGGCCGAACGCGGCATCGTGGTGGTGACCGATCGCCAGAGCGGCATCCACGTTTCAGGGCATCCCGGGCGGCCGGAGCTGGAGGCGCTCTACGGCTGGTTGCGGCCGGAGATACTGGTGCCCGTCCACGGCGAGATGCGGCATATGACCGAACAGGCCCGCCTGGGCCTCGCCAACGGTATCCCCCGGGCGGTGGTCCAGAAGAACGGCGATCTCGTGCGGCTCGCGCGGGGCACGCCGGGCAAGCTGGCTGAAATCGGCGCGGGCCGGCTGATCCTCGATGGCGATATCATCGCGCCCGCCGACGGGGAGGCGATGGTCATGCGCCGCCGCATCGCGCGCGAAGGGCTGGTGTTCGTGGTCATCGGCCCGGCCGGCAGTGTGCAGGTGGAGGGCGTGGGCATCCCGCTCGACGAGGATTACCCCGCGTTCGTCGCCGAAACGCGCACCGATGTCGCGAACGCCATCGGCAAGCTGCGCGGCGCCGACCGCCGTGATCGCAGCGCGATTACCGAAGCCGCGCGGCTCGCCGCCCGCCGTTCCGCAACGCGCTGGTCGGGCAAGCGCCCGCAAGTGCGCGTCCTGGTGAGCGAAGGATAGCCGCCATGCAGTGGACCTCCATCCTGGCGATCTATTTCCTGTTCTGGGTGTTTTCAGCCTTTTTCCTGCTGCCGTTCGGCGTGCGCACGCACGAGGAGCTGGGCATCGAGCGGGTGCCCGGGCAGGCGGACAGCGCGCCGGCGAACTTCCGTCCCGGTCGGCTGCTGATCCGCGCGACCGTGATCTCCGCCGTACTGACGGCCCTGTGGGTGGCCAACTACGTCAACGGGTGGGTCACGCCCGCCACTTTCGGTTTCCCCATCGGGCCTTACTGAGAGGTCAGTCCCGCAGGCGCTCGATCGCTTGCGCCAGCACGACATAGAGCTTGCCCATGTCGCTGCTGAGCAGCGTCACCCCGATCGCGTGCCCGTCGCGCGTGGACAGCATCGTGCGCAGCATCGCCTCGAAATCGTGGATGTAGCGGCTCACGTGTTCGCGGAATTCGCTGTCGCTGTCGAACAGCTCGGCGATGTCGCGGGTCTGCGTGCTGTCGATCAGGCGCACCGCGCGGCGGGTAAAGATACCGCGATCACCGCGCAGGTAACTGGTCCATGCCATGTCCGTCACGTCGGTCGAGAGCGCTTTGGCGATATCGATGGCGTGGCTGTTCAGGCTTTCGGTGATGAGCGCGACGCGGCGGGCGAAATCGGAATCGACCTGCTCCTCCGCGCGCTGCCGCGCGTGGGCCACCCGGCTTTCCAGATTGGCGGCAAGCTCGTTCACCCGGGCAAGCTGGTCACGCAGTTGCAGCGCCGCGTCGCGGCCCAGCTCCGCCGCCTGCGATGCGCTTCCTTCCAGTTCGCCAAGCGCCGCGCCCACCCTGGCCTGGACGGCGCGGTCGATGGCGCCCGCGGCCTGTTCGCCGATGCTGTCGGCGAGCGCGCGGACACGGGCGGCGCCTTCGGTTTCGACAACCGTGATGGCTGAGCGGACCGCGTCCTCCAGC
Organism: Tsuneonella aeria; assembly: GCF_009827495.1. NCBI lineage: Bacteria > Pseudomonadati > Pseudomonadota > Alphaproteobacteria > Sphingomonadales > Erythrobacteraceae > Tsuneonella > Tsuneonella aeria. The sequence goes on along the minus strand of NZ_WTZA01000001.1, from coordinate 537,316 downwards.
TGGCCGATGGCGCCCCGCAGTTCGGTGCTGGCATGTTCGGCGGCACCGCGGCTTTCCCGCTGGAGTGCATCCAGCGCGGCGCGCAGTTCCGCGACCTGGCCTGCGTTCTGGGCATGTTCGGCGGCGATCCGGCCATGGAACGCCGCGATGTCGCCCATGGCCGAGCCGGTTTCGCGACTGGCGGCGAGGACATAGTCCGACAGTTCGCGGCTGCGTTCGCCGGCATCGGCCAGCATCAGGCCCAGCGATTCCCCCCTCTGGCCCAGCGTGGCGAGGCGCGCCTCGGCATCGCCGATGGCTGCGGGCAGGTCTGTCCGCGAATGTTCGGCGCTCGCGCGGATCAGCTCGAGCAGCCGCACGCTCGCCTCGGTGAGATCGGCGACCGCCCGGTCCGTGCCCTCGAGCGCTTGGCGGCTGGCCGCCAACTGCTGCGCCAGCGTCTCGATTGCACCCGCTACCGCGGTCTGCGCCGCGCTGCCCTGGCCCGCCGCCTCGGCCATTTTCTCGCCGAGAGCGGCGAGACGTGTGGCGATCGCCGCGCTTTCGTCGGCCAGCGCCGCACTGTGCGCCAGGTGCCCTTCGCGTCGCTGCGCGATTTCTGCATCGAGCGCGCTCATCTGCGCGGCGATGGTCTCCGCCTGGGCCGCGTACACCTCCAACGCTTCGGTGCGGCGCTGATCGACATCTGCGACGAACCGCGCCTGCGTTTCGGCAAGGCCCGCCGCCACCTGCTCGGCCTCGTCGCGCAGGACCTGCAATCGCGCCGTAGCGCGAGCCCTGGCGGTTTCCTCCATCCGCTCCACTTCGGCGGCGGCGTCGGAAAGCTCGGCGTGCAAGCCGGCCAGGCGCTGGTTCCACGACGAAAGGGCGCTGCGCTCCGTTCCGGCGAGGCTGTCGCCGACGGTCGCCGCACCTTCGCGCAAGGCCGCGATGCGGGCCTGGAGGGATCGCAGGAGTTCCTCCTCGTGCGATTCCATTGCGCTGGCGGTGCTCTCGATCTCGGCCCGCAGGCGATCGGCGCGATGGCGCATCGCGGCCAGCACCTCGACCTCGCGCCCGTCCATCTCCGTGCGGAATGCCTCGCTGCGTTCGCGAAGGGCCGCGAAGCGGTTGCCCGCGATCTCGTCGAGCTGGGTGGCCTGCGCTTCGAACGCGGCGATCGCGGCATCGACTCGCGACCGGAGCGAGCCGACCTGCCGCTCGCTGGCGAGGCCGAATTCGTTCAGCCGGTTGAGGCCGGCGATCAGTTCGGCAACGTGTTCGTGCGCGGTGTTGCCGGCGCCGCCGATCTGGTTCGATACGTCGCGCGCCGCGTTGGCGATCACCGGCAGGTCGCTGCGCAAGCGGTCCATGTTGTCGAGCGCCGCGCGGCTCACCCCGGCGATCGCGTCGACTTGCTGGCCGTTGTCGCGCACCAGGTTCTGCAGGCGATCGGCGTGCTCTCCGATACGCTGAGTTGCCACGCGCCCCAGCGTGTCGAGTTCGCGCGATTGCGCGGCGAGGAACTCGCGCGCCAGGCTGAGTTCGCGGTTGACGGTGGAGAGACGGGCTTCGAGCGCCTCGCTTTCCGACCGCAGGGCCACTGCCGCATCGGCGAACCGCCCGGCTTCCCGCCGGCTCATGCGCATGACGAGCAGCCAGACCGCCACGACCAGGAGGACGGGGATGGTCCAGTCGATCAGGAGCCGCGATCCTCCTTGCGGAGAGATGCCGCCGGTCACCGCCGTCCAGTTTGCCCAGGCGAAGAACGCCGTCCACGCCAGCACCGCCGATATCGCAAGTGCGGGTGCGATCCGCGAACCGCCGCGTGCGGGCGACGCATCCCAGTCACCGCTTTCGTGAAGCGGGGCGTCAACTTCGGCGTGAACCTCGGCCTCGGCCCAGCTTTCGTCCAGCGTCAGCGGCTCCGCAGCCGCTTCATCATGGTTGACCGGCCCTTCGGCGGGGTTGCCGAGCCCTACGGCGCGGATGTGCGTTCCTCCACTCATGGCAGCGAATTACACCATCCCGGTATGGTTAAACAGTGTCTTAATCTCCGGCCGTTATGCCGTGCGGGCCATGGCATATCAAAACCTTGCATTCGATGCCGCGCTGGCGGCCGCGGCGGGGCGGGATCCCGTCCTGCTCGCCGAACTGCGCGGCGCGTTTCGCGACAGCCTCGACCGGCACCTCGACCAGCTCAAGCGTGCGCGGTGCGATGGCAACTGGGCGATCGCCGCCCAGCGGCTCAAGGGCCTTGCCGCGGGATTTCATGCCGGCGACTTGATGGCGCTGGCGGAAGAAGCCATCGCGGCTGCGCCGGGCGAGCCCACCGTGGTCCGCAGGATCGAGCGCTTTCGCGACGAGTTCACCACCGGGTGAGGTCGCCGGCCTAGCCAAGGCGTTGTCCGCCCCGTAGAAACGCGTCCGTTTTGTGACGCGGGGATTGGGCGGTTTGCGCATCGCATTGTTGACCATGGGCCCCGCGGGCGAAGATGCGCCGCGACTGGCCGGGCGCCCGATCGCGTGGCACCAGCTCCATTCGGCACTGGCGCTGGCCTGCGAACGGATCGTCTGCCTGGCGGACGGTCCTTCGCCCGATCTTGCGGCCGTGCAGCACGAGGCGGAGCGGCGCGGCGCCACGTTTCACGCGGTTCCCCATCATCGCGGCTTGTCGGGCCTCGTATCGGCGGCCGATACGCTGGTCGTCTATGCGCCGGGGGTCATGCCGGACAACGGGTGGCTCGGACAGGCGCTGGGTAGCCGGACGGGCATCGCCACGTTTCCCGCGGATAACGCGGTCGAACTGGGGTTCGAACGGATCGACCGCGATCATGCCTGGGCCGGTGTCCTCGCCACGCGCGGAGACGCGGTCGAGGCGCTCGCCGCGCTGCCGCCCGATGCGGACCCGGTGTCGGGCCTCTTGCGCGTGGCCTTGCAGCGGGGCGGCAACTGCGTGGCGGTTCCAGAGAAATGGCTGGATGATGGTCAGTGGGCGCTGATCGGCAGTCGCGCGGTCGCCGATCGTCACCAGGCCGAATGGTACCTGCGCCATGTTCCACCGCCCGCAGCGGATCGCCCGGGAGACTACCTCGCCTACCGGGTCGCCCGCCTGGCCAACGCACGCATCGCCTTTCCGGCGCGCGCATCGCGGGTCGCGCTCGGGGTGGCCGCGGCGCTGGCAGGCGGTGGAGCAATCGCGGGGTATCTCGGCTACACTGTCGCCGCGCTCGCAGCCCTGGCGGTTGCCGCCTTCGCTTCCGAAGCCGCGACCGCGCTGGGGCGTTTCGCGCGGGCGGGGACGGGGGAGCGGGCGCCGCGCTGGCTTGCGCCGGCCCGGGACGCGCTGCTCGATGTGGCGCTGATCGCCGTCGCGGCAAGCCCGGTCGCGTTCAGCGGGTGGCCGGCCCCGTTCGCGGCGCTGATGCTTGCTGCCGCGGTGCGATTGTCCGGCGATCCCGCCGCCCCCCGCCCCCTGCGGCCGCTGGGCGACCGGGCCGCCGTCTTCGTTTTGCTGGCGATCGCCGCGGCAGCCGATCGCTTGCCCGGAAGCATGGCGCTGCTGGCATCGCTGGGTCTTGCGCTGTGGCTGTTCTGGCCGCGGCAGCGCGGCTAACACGTGCTTAACCACGGCGTGCTACAAAACCGGCCAAATGGACCAGAATGCAATCAATTCGTCCGGTGATTTCGCGGCAGAGAGAATTCTCTTTGACGCGCTCGCGCACGGGGATGCCGTGCTCGGGACGATTGGTCCGGTGCTGGGTCACCTGCTGGCGAACCATGATCACTCGCTCTTCAGCGACGAGATCCTGACCCGGGTGCGGGGGATGGTAAACGACATTGCGCGGCAGTTGCTGCTGGCGCAAGGCGAGGCCGCCGAGGTGGACGACCCCCGCGCCTTCGCCGCGACCTTCGCCGGCGCGCTTGCGGACACACTGCTGGCGGAAAGGGCGCTGACCGCCCATTGTCACGCGCTCGCGATCGAGTGGCACGCCACCGCCCGGCTCGAGGCGCAGAACGCGATCGATCCCGTCCTGTCGCCCCTGTTGCAAGCGCTCGTGTCGTCCGACGACGCACCGACCGCAGCCGCGGCGATGGCCGCCCTTGCGGCGCAGGCGCGTTTCGTCCAGCAACAGCGGCGCATGGAGCTGCCGCTGAGTGAGCTCCCGGCAGACTTGCTCCACCTGTGCATCGCGTCCTGGCGCAGCCACGTCGGCGAACAGGAGGAGGGGGTTTCCGGCGCTCTTGCGCGGGTGCGGGAATCGTATGACGAAGGGGCCAGCCGGCTCGCCCGCCTGGCGCGTCTAGTGCATGGCATGGGGCCGGGGATGCTCGCCGCGCTGTCCGTGGCCCACGCCGGCGTCGCGATCTTCCTCACCGCGCTTTCCGCCGCATCCCACCAGGATCGCGCGCTCACGGTCCTTGCAACCAACGATCGGCAGATCGCACGGTTTGCCCTTTCCATGCGGGCGGCCGGCCTGAAGCCGAGGGCCATCGAGGAGCAGTTTCTCTATTTTCATCCCGAGGGCGCCTTGCCTCCGGAGCTTGACAGCCTGGGCGCCGACAGGGCCCGCGCGCTGCTTTCCGCCTCATCCCGCTCGTCGGCCGGCTGATGGTACTGGCCGGAACCGCCGTACTCGCACGCGCCCGCACCGATGGCGCGGACCGGATGGTCGAGGCTGACGAGCTGCTCGCGGGCCTGCAACGGCGTTGCGGGGGTGACATGCCGGGCACCGTGGCCGTTCCGCAGTTGCTGGAGGTCGTACGCAAGTCGCGCAACCTTGGCCTGCGCCTGGCGCGGACGATCGAGGCGCTGGATGGCGACGAAATCGTTCGCGCCTGGATCGAAGTGCTGCCAGGCGATGACGGCTGCCTGGTGGAGGTTATAAACTGGTCCGCGACCCCGCGGCCGCCGGAAACGGACCACGAAGCAGCGGCGCGGCGGATTGCGATCGACCGCGACATGGCTGATCTCACCGCGCGCCTCGACCCGGAACAGCGGCCGCTGACAGTCGAAGTCAACGCGCCGGACCTGGCCGAGTTCGAACGGGCACTGCAACAGGGCGGGGGCCAGCCATGGACCGCCTCAGTCACTTTCACGGACCTGGCGGAACGGCGGCCAGCCCACTGGCGCCTGCTCGATGGGGCACGGTGCCGGGTGCCGGGGTCAAGCCGCGACTGGACTGTGACCCTTGTGCCCCTCGGCCGGCCCGAGCCGGGGAGCGCCGGCTTCGAGCTGCTGCTGGTAGCCGACGCCCCTTTGCCGGAGGTTCAATTGGCGCCGCCAGAGCAGGCGAGCTTGCCGCCGGGTTTCGGCCGTGAACTGACGCCCGTGCTCCGCCAGCCGATCGCGCGGATCATCGCGAATGCGGAAACGATACGCGCGCGCCTGGCCGGTCCGCTGGCCGATGAGTACAGCGACTACGCTGCGGACATCGCCACCGCCGGACAACACCTCCTCTCGATGATCGAAGACCTGTCGGATCTGGAGGTGGTGGAGGCCGAGGGTTTCACGACGGCCCCCGACAGCATCGATCTTGCCGACGTCGCGCGCAGGGCGGTGGGCATCCTGGGCGTGCGGGCCCGGGCGAAAGACATCACGCTGATTACGCCCGACGGCCAGCACCAGCCCGCAATCGGCGAGTTCCGGCGGGTGCTTCAGGTCCTGCTCAACCTGGTCGGCAACGCAATCAACTACTCCCCTGCAGGCTCCGCTGTCACGTTGTCATTGGGACGGGACGGCGAGCGGGCGCTCGTCACCGTTGGCGATGAGGGGCCGGGGCTCTCGCCGGAGCAGCAGGGACGGGTGTTCGAGAAGTTCGAACGCCTTGGCCGGGGTTCGGAAGGGGGGTCGGGCCTGGGTCTGTACATCTCGCGCCGATTGGCGCGTGCGATGGGCGGGGACCTGACGGTCGAGAGCGTGCCGGGTTCCGGCGCGCGATTCACCCTGGCGGTGCCCGCGAGCGACTAGCCGCGGTGGCGGCGTGCCGAGCCGCCCACGAACATGAGCGCCCCGACGATCGCAGTGATTGCTCCGTAAAGCGCCAAGGACCGGTCGGCGAGCATGGAGCTCCCGGCCGGCCACATCACGATCCCCAATCCCTGCAGCACCCACAGGTCGCCGGAGAGGAACAGCGCCAGGCCAAAGGACCTGCGCAACCAGCCCGATCGTGCGCGATTAGCGCTTGTCGACCGTCACGTAATCCCGCTCGGTCGGGCCCGTGTAAAGCTGCCGCGGGCGGCCGATCTTCTGGCCTGGGTCGGAAATCATCTCGTTCCACTGAGCCACCCAGCCCACGGTGCGGGCCAGCGCGAACAGCGCGGTGAACATCGTGGTCGGGAATCCGATCGCCGACAGGATGATGCCGGAATAGAAATCGACGTTCGGGAACAGCTTCTTCTCGATGAAATAGGGATCGTTCAGTGCGATCTCTTCCAGCTGCAAGGCGGTTTCGAACAGCGGGTCGTTGACCTTCAGCGCTTCGAATACTTCCCGCACGGTCTTCTGCATCACGGTCGCGCGCGGATCGTAGTTCTTGTACACACGGTGTCCGAAGCCCATCAGGCGGAACGGATCGTTCTTGTCCTTCGCGCGGTCGATATAGTGCGGAATCTTGTCCGGCGTGCCGATCTCCTTCAGCATGTTCAGCGCAGCCTCGTTGGCTCCGCCGTGGGCCGGGCCCCAGAGGCAGGCGATGCCCGCGGCGATACACGCGAAGGGATTGGCGCCCGAGGAGCCGGCCAGTCGAACTGTGGAGGTCGATGCGTTCTGTTCGTGATCGGCGTGGAGAATGAAGATCCGGTCCATGGCGCGTTCGACCACGGGGTTCACTTCGTAGGGTTCGGCAGGAACGCCGAATGTCATTCGCAGGAAATTGCCGGTGTAGGACAGCGAGTTGTCCGGATAGAGGAACGGCTGGCCAACCGAATACTTGTACGCCATCGCCGCGATCGTCGGCATCTTCGCAATCAGGCGGTGGCTGGCGATCTTGCGTTGCTGCGGGTCGGCAATGTCCGTGCTGTCGTGATAGAATGCGCTCAGCGCGCCCACAACGCCGCACATGATCGCCATGGGGTGCGCGTCCCGCCGGAACCCGCGATAGAACGTCGCCAGCTGTTCGTGCAGCATGGTGTGGCGGCTGATGGTGTAGGAAAACTCGTCGAGCTCTTCGCTGGATGGAAGCTCGCCGTTGAGCAGCAGGTAGCTGACCTCCATGAAGCTGGAATGTTCCGCAAGCTGCCCGATCGGGTACCCGCGGTGAAGCAGCACGCCTTCATCGCCATCGATATAAGTCAGCGAGCTTTCGCAGCTCGCGGTCGACGTGAAGCCCGGATCGTACGTGAACGCACCGGTCTGCGAATAGAGCTTGCGAATGTCGATGACCTGGGGCCCCACCGTGCCCTCCAGGACCGGCAGGTCGATGCCCTTTTCGTTATAGCTCAGCGCCGCCTGCGTGTCCGCCATCGTCTTCTCCTTAAACTTCGGTTCGTGCCTGTGCGTCGATGCGCGCGAGCGCCTCGTCGCGCCCCAGCAGGACTAGTACATCGAATATGCCCGGCGACGTGGTTGTGCCGGTAAGCGCCGCGCGCAAGGGCTGGGCGAGCTTGCCGAGGCCGAGGCCCACCTCCTCCGCATATGCCTTGAGGTTGGCCTCCAGCGCCGCGAGGGTCCAGTCGTTTTGGGTTTTCAGCCGGTCAGAAATGTTTGCGAGCAACCCGCGCGCGTCGTCGGTCAGCAGCGCTGCCGCCTTTTCATCGAGTTGCAGGGGCCGCTGTGTGAACAGGAACCGCGCGCCGGCGGCAAGTTCGACCAGGTCCTTTGCCCGCAGCTTGAGCTGCGGCATGGCGGCGGTCAGCAAGGCCCGGTCCACGTCAGGGCCGATCCGCGGGGCCACGAGCTCTGCCAGACGGGCATCATCCGCCTCGCGGATATAGTGGCCGTTGAGATTGAGGAGCTTCTTCATGTCGAAGCGGCTCGGACTCCGGCCGACGCCCGAAAGATCGAAAAGTGCGACCGCTTCGTCGCGCGAGATTTCCTCGCGGTCGCCGTGACCCCAGCCGAGGCGCAGGAGGTAGTTGAACACCGCTTCCGGCATCAGCCCCATCTCGTCGCGATAGGCGTCCACCCCCACCGCGCCGTGGCGCTTGGACAACTTTGCGCCGTCACCGCCCAGGATCATGGGCACGTGGGCATAGACCGGTTCAGGCCAGCCCATGGCGTGGATGATCGCGAGCTGGCGGAACGCGTTGTTGAGGTGATCGTCGCCCCGGATGACGTGGGTCACGCCCATGTCGTGATCGTCGACCACCACGGCCAGCATGTACGTAGGCGTACCATCGGACCGCAGCAGTACGAAATCGTCCAGCTCGGCATTGGCAACGGTGACAGTGCCCTGGACTTCGTCCGCGATCGTCGTCTCTCCGTCGCGCGGCGCCTTGATGCGCACCACGAACGGCCGGTCGGATGGCCAGGACGACGCATCGGCATCGCGCCATTCGCTGTCGATGCGGAAGGTGCGGCGCTCCGCCTGGGCGGCGGCGCGGCGCGTGGCGAGATCTTCGGGGGTCAGGTAGCAACGATAGGCCGCGCCCCGCTCCAGCAACTGGTGCGCCACCTGTGCATGGCGTTCAGACCGGGCGAACTGGAACACGGGCGGCTCGTCTCCTTCCAGGCCGAGCCAGCCCAGCCCGTCGAAGATTGCGGCGATCGCGGGTTCGGTGGACCGCGCGCGATCGGTGTCCTCGATGCGCAAGAGATATTTTCCGCCGTGTCGGCGGGCATACAACCAGTTGAACAGGGCCGTGCGCGCGCCGCCTATGTGGAGGAATCCGGTGGGCGAGGGGGCGAAGCGGGTGACCACTCCTCCGCTTGCGCTTGCCATCCGAATTCGATTCCCTATCCAATGGTTACATGGCGATCCGCACCGTCCCGCTCGTGCCCATGGGTGAGGAGCCATCGATCGATGCTGCGATGCAGCAGCCGCCTTGGCGGAACACGCTGCGCTTGTCCACCCTCGCGGACCGCGCGGAGCGTTGGCTGGACTCAGCCGGTTTCGACCGGGCGCCGTGGCTGGCGGTGGCGCTGGCCGGCGGGATCGCTGTCTGGTTCGTGCTTGCTCGTCCGGCGGGTTGGATCGCGGCATTGTCGGGCGGGCTCGCCGTGGCGGCGCTGGCGCTGCTCCACTGGCGAGGGCGGGACGACCGCAGCCACCTTCGCCTCGCAGCGGTCACAATTGGTCTGGTCTTCGCGATCGGAGTCGCGCTCATTTGGACGCGGTCTTCCATCGTCGGGACGCCGCCTCTCGAGCGGCCCATGACGGTGATGCTGGATGGGCGCGTACTGGAGCGCGAAGACCAACCCGCGCAGGCTAGGGTTCGCCTCACGCTCGCCTACCGGGAGGGTGACACCGGGCAGGCACGCAAGGTTCGGGTGAACGTCCCGGCCGACAAGCTGGCCTCCGAGGTTGCGGAAGGTGCGCGTGTCCGCCTGCGCGCGCGCCTGATGCCGCCCGCGGCGCCGATGGTACCGGGCGCTTACGACTTCGCACGGACGGCGTGGTTCTCAGGGCTTTCTGCGACCGGTAGCGCGGTCGGGAGCGTCGAAATTGTGGAGGCGCCGCACCGGCGGGACGCGCTAGCCCGGTGGCAGCGTTCCCTGGCTGAACATGTCCGTTCGCAGGTCGCCGGCTCCGAGGGGAGCATCGCGGCCGCGTTTGCCAGCGGCGACCGCGGTGGCATTTCGGAGCGCGATGAGCAGGCGATGCGCGATTCCGGCCTGACACATCTTCTGTCCATCAGCGGATTGCATGTCAGCGCAGTGATCGCGGGCGCCTATGTCCTTGCCATGCGCTTGTTCGCACTCTGGCCGTGGCTCGCCTTGCGAATTCGGCTGCCCCTGGCGGCGGCCGTTTGTGGCGCAGTGGCAGGCGTCGGCTACACGCTTCTGACGGGGGCGGAGGTGCCGACGGTCCGCAGTTGTATCGGGGCATTGCTCGTCCTGGGGGCGCTGGCCTTGGGACGGGAGCCCCTATCGCTCCGGATGGTGGCAGCAGCGGCCTTCGTGGTGATGCTGTTCTGGCCAGAGGCGGTGGCGAGCCCCGGCTTTCAGATGAGCTTTGCCGCCGTCATCGCGATCGTCGCGCTGCACGGGGCGGGCCCCGTTCGCGCCTTCCTCGCCCCGCGCGAGGAAAGCTGGCTGGAGCGGATGGCGCGGCGGCTCCTGATGCTCCTTCTTACCGGGGTGGTCATCGAATTGACCCTGATGCCGATCGTGCTGTTCCACTTTCATCGCGCGGGCTTTTACGGCGCGTTAGCGAATGTCGTGGCCATCCCGCTGGTGACCTTCGTTACGATGCCCCTGATCGCTGCCGCCCTGCTGTTCGATCTGGTCGGGGCCGGGGCGCCCCTCTGGTGGTTGACCGGGAAGTCGCTTTCGCTTCTGCTCGATATCGCGCAATTCACTGCATCACAGCCGGGCGCGGTCAAGCTCATGCCGCAGATGAGCTGGATTGCGTTCGCGTTGTTTGTCGGCGGGGGCCTGTGGCTGGCGCTTTGGCAAGGCCGCCGGCGGCTGTTCGGGTTAATTCCCGTTGCCGTCGCATCCGGCCTTTTGATTACAACGCCTGTGCCCGATATCCTGGTCGCCAGCGACGGCAAGCATGTTGGCGTGACGGGAGAGGGAGAGCGACTGATCGTCTTGCGCGAAGGGCGAAGCACGTTTGCAAGGGACAACTTGCTGGAGCTGGCAGGGATGCAGGGCGAGCCGCTGCCTATCGGGGAATGGTCAGGCGCGCGGTGCAGCCGGGATTTCTGCACCATGACAATCCACCGGGGCGGCCGCGACTGGACCGTTCTCATGGCGCGCAATCGATCGCGGATCGAAGAACGCGCGCTGTCCGCGGCGTGCCAGCTGTCCGATATCGTCATCGCCGATCGCTGGCTTCCGCGCAGTTGCCGACCGCGCTGGCTGAAGGCGGACCGACGCTATCTAACCGAGAGCGGCGGCCTCGCGATCGACCTTGACGATGCGCACGTGCGCTCGGTTGCCGAAGGGCAAGGCGCCCTTCCCTGGTGGACGAAACGCGGGACTTGAATGTTCCGCCCGCGTCCTAGTGATAACGCCGGAGGAGGCCTGCCAGCTTGCCCTGGACCTGCACTTCGGCAGGCCGGTAGATCTGGGGATCGTAGGCGCCGTTCGCCGGATCGAGCCGGATCATCCCGTTCTCGCGCCGCAGGTACTTCAGAGTCGCTTCCTCGTTCCGGATAAGGGCGACCACGATCTCGCCGTCGCGCGCCGCGTCGGTCTTGCGTACCAGGGCGAAATCGCCGTCGAAGATGCCCGCTTCGATCATGGAATCGCCGGACACCTCGAGCGCGTAGTGTTCCCCGGGGCCAAGCAGCGCGGCCGGAACGGGGAGGGTCGCCTCGCCTTCGAATGCCTCGATCGGAACGCCGGCGGCAATCCGCCCGTGAAGCGGCAGGTCGACAACGTCATTGGCGGGCTCCGGACGGCGATCCGCCTTGAATGCGTGAGTCTCGGCCACTTGCTTCGACCGCGGGGCCGGAACAGAATCACCAGGCTGCCGAACCACCTCCAGCGCGCGGGCGCGATTGGGCAAACGGCGGATGAACCCACGTTCCTCGAGTGCAGAGATCAGTCGGTGGACGCCCGACTTGCTCTTGAGATCGAGCGCGTCCTTCATCTCCTCGAACGACGGCGAAACACCGTCGGCCTCGAGACGAAGCGTGATGAACTGAAGAAGTTCGCGTTGCTTGGCAGTCAGCATGCGTGGGCCCTTTGCAGATGTTACCAAGGCGAATGTTCCGCATCGGAACGAACGTGGAACAATTAGGCAACTTCTGGTGGCGCGTCAAGCGTTGGTGGGTTGCACCGGTTTGGTCGGATGGGTGAGCGCGTTCAGCCCTGAAGCAACCGGCGGGTCGCGGCTTCCACGTCGTCCTCCCGCATGAGACTTTCCCCGACAAGGAACGTTCGGACCCCGGATTCCGCCAGATGCTCGCAGTCAGCGTGCGACCGGATGCCGCTCTCCGCGACGAGAAGAACATGTTCCGGCGCCAATCGCGCGAGCCGCCGGGTGGTATCAAGATCTGTCGTGAAGGTCTTGAGATCGCGGTTGTTTACGCCGACAAGGTGGGACCGGAGCACAGCCGCACGCTCCAGTTCGCGTTCGTGATGGACCTCCACAAGGACATCCATGCCGCGCTCCAGGGCAGCGGCCTCGATTTCGGCCATCTTCGCGTTATCGAGGGCGGCCACGATAAGCAGGACCGCGTCGGCACCAAGGGCGCGCGCTTCAGCGACTTGCCACGGGTCGACCACGAAGTCCTTCCGCAGCACCGGAAGGGCACATGCCCGGCGCGCGTCGGCCAAATAGTCGTCGTGACCCTGGAAGAAGTGTTCGTCGGTCAGCACTGAAAGGCATGCCGCGCCGCCCCGTTGGTATGCGATGGCGTGTTGGGCAGGGCGAAAATCGCTTCGGATCAGGCCTTTGGAGGGCGAAGCTTTCTTTATCTCTGCAATCAGAGCAAACCCATCCCGCGACCGCCGGCGGAGAGCCGCCTCGAACCCGCGGGGTTTTTCCAGGCCGCGCGCTGCGCTATCCAGATCGTCCAGCGTCGCCCGTGCCTTGCGATCGGCGACTTCGAGGCGCTTTCTCGCGCAGATTTCTTCGAGGCGATTCATCGGGCGAGCTCGATCCAGTCAGCAAGCAGCCGCTCAGCGGCGCCCGTATCGAGCGCTTCGGCTGCCATGGCGGCCCCACCGACGTAATCGGTCGCCCGTCCCGCCACCATCAGGGCCGCTGCCGCATTGAAAAGCACCGCGTCGCGATATGGGCCGGGGGCGCCCATCAGCAGCGCCTGAAGGGCGCGCGCGTTATGCCTTGCGTCACCGCCACGGATCGCCTCGATCGGCGCGGTGGGGAGGCCTGCGTCCGATGCACGGGCGCGCCGCATTTCCCATTCATGGCCGCGGACTTCGGCGACCTCGTTGCCACCGGCAAGGCTAAGTTCGTCGAGTCCTTCGTCGCCCGATGCGATCAGCGTCCGCTCGGTGCCGAGCCGCGCCATGGCGTCGGCATAGATGGGAACGTAGGCGGGGCGCGCGATCCCGATCAACTGCATCCCGACCCCGGCGGGATTGGATAGCGGGCCCATCAGGTTGAAAATCGTCCGCCGGGCGAGCCTTTGACGGATGGGCTGGATACGCCGCATCGCAGGGTGGTGGTTGGCAGCGAAGAGGAACCCAATTCCGAGGATTTCCAGAGACTTCTCTGCCGTTCTTCCCGCCGCTTCCATGTCGAGCCCCAGCGCCTCGAGCGTATCGGCGGCGCCGGCCTTGCTGCTGGCCGCGCGGTTCCCGTGCTTTGCCACCGGCACACCGCAGGCCGCGACCACCAGGCTGACGGCGGTGGAGACGTTCAGGGTGTGGTGTCCGTCGCCGCCGGTTCCGCAAACGTCGATCGCGCCATCGGGCGCCGTTACCGGAAGCAGCCGCGCGCGCAGCGCCCGGGCCGCGCCAGCGATCTCGCTCGCGGTCTCCCCGCGGTCAGACAAGTCGCACAGGAAGCGGGCGGTCTCCGCTTCATCCACTTCGCCGTCGAGCAAGGCACCGAAGACGTCTTCGGCCTCGCTTTCATCGAGGTGAGGTTCGGCTTGCGGGAGCGTTCTCATGTCGTCGTCCTTTCAAGCCCGCCGCAGATCGCGAGGAAATTCGCCAGCAACGCGTGCCCGTGCTCCGTAGCGATGCTTTCCGGATGGAACTGGACGCCGTGGATTGGAAGGTCGACGTGGCGAAAACCCATGACATGCGCATCGTCCGCCGTGGCATTGACGGCCAGCACATCAGGCACGTCTTCCACAACCAGCGAGTGATAGCGGGTGGCGTTGAAGGGGGAGGGCAGTCCCAGGAAAACGCCGCTGCCGTCATGCGTGACGGGCGAGGTCTTGCCGTGCATCAACCCACCGCGCACTACCCGGCCACCGAAGTGCTGTCCAATCGCCTGATGGCCCAGGCACACGCCAAGCAGGGCGCGGGCCGAGGCCGCGCAGGCCGCGACAACATCGAGGCTGATCCCGGCCTGGTCGGGCGTGCAGGGGCCGGGCGAAATCACGATGCCGGTCGTGCCGATCCGCATCGCATCGGCCACCGAGATCGCATCGTTTCGCTCCACCTGCACCTTCGCGCCCAGTTCCATGAGGTAGTGGACTAGGTTGAACGTGAAGCTGTCGTAGTTGTCGATGACGAGGATCATGGTGCGCGATCCGCGAAATGATCGGTTGCCCGCACGAGTCCGTCAACGATGCCCGGCTCGCTCGCGGCGTGGCCTGCGTCCGGCACGATCCAGAGTTCCGCTTCAGGCCAGGCCTTCTTCAGTGCCAAGGCGGAGGCGGGGGGAGTGCAGATGTCGTGGCGGCCCTGCACGATGATGCCCGGTATCCCGCGAATGCGATCGGCATCCCGCAAGAGCTGCGCTTCATCGAGGTAGAAGTTCTCGAGGAAGAACTTGGCGCAAATGCGCGCGAAGGGGACGGCTTTTGCAGGGTCCGCAAATTCGTCGAGCAGGCCGGGCGAGGGCAGTAACGTGGCGACGTATCCTTCCCACAGCGACCACTCCCGCGCCGCTGACAGCCGTGTCGGTTCATCCTCGCTCGTCAGCCGGCGGTAGTAGGCTGCGACAAGATCGTCCCGCTCGGCTTCGGGAATGAGGCCTGTGAAGGCGTCCCATTGTTCCGCCATGATCTCGCTCGCGCCGTATCTGTAAAGCCAGTGCTTTTCCCGTTCGCGGGCAAGGAAAACACCGCGCAGGACCAGTTCGGTCGTTCGCTCCGGGTGTTTCTGCGCATAGGCGAGGGCCAGGGTCGCGCCCCAGCTGCCGCCGAACACCTGCCACGCGGCGTGGCCGCACATCGCCCGCAGCCGTTCGATATCATCGACGATCCGCCATGTGTCGTTGGCCTCGATGCCTGCGAACGGTAGCGATCGCCCGCAGCCGCGCTGGTCGAACAGCAGCACATCGTAACGCGCCGGATCCCACTGCCGCCGATGGTTGGGATGCATTCCGCCGCCGGGGCCGCCATGGAGAAACACGGCCGGCTTCGCGTCCGGTGTGCCGACGCGCTCGTAGTAGAGCGAATGTCCTTCGCCGACATCGAGCATGCCGGTCTCGTAGGGCTCTATTTCGGGGTAGAGCCTGCGGCGTTCGGTCATTGGTCGCGTTCCTCTACGACGATCATGGGGCCCATCGGGGCGCGCGCGTCCATCCGGTCAGCGGCAGGGTCCCACAGCGCCGATACCGAACCATCGAGGTAAAGCGCGTTTGGTGTCTTCGCTATGTCGCGGAAGAACCGTGCGATCTTCCCGAACGAGACCGCGCCTTCGCTGATGACGAAATGCGCACGGCCGGAGCCGTCAATGCCAACTCCGTTGCGGATCGTGCGGCTCGGACCGTCTTCGGTGATTTCCGGGTGGAGCTTTCCGCCGACCACAAGCATCGGGCCGCTCTGCGTGCCGAACTGCGGGCGGTCCCCGATCTGGGCGTAGAAATCGTCCGCCGTCATGACCCGCCACTTCGCTCCGGTGCCGAAAAACACTCCGTTGGGCTTCAGGTGGAAATTGCCGGCACCGTCGTTGCGATTGAGTTCGCGCCCGCGTTCGCCGTCCTTGACGTAATAGCCGATCGGCTTGCCTTCACCGTCGAACATACCGGCATTGACCGCGAATGCCACCGCAGGCGCGTCGTCCGGGCGGCCCGCGGCCATGGCGGCGAAGTTGCGAAAGGGCGGGTTGCCAAGGACAGTCGAGATATGGTGCCGGGCCGGTTCGGCGATACAGTGCGTGAATCCTACCCCTTCGAACGTGGCAGACGTGCAGGCCAATGCCACTTTCGGCGTCGGCGCAGGGGAGGGGGCGGCGACAATCGCCTTGCCCGGATTTTCCAGGTCGATCCGTGTTACCGGCTCTCCGCCGGCTTGAGGCCCGCAGCCTGCCACGAAAGCGGCTAGCGCCGCCGCGTGCCACTTCATTGACCGAACTCCGGCTCGGCGGCGACCCGATAGGCCTCGCGCGCGGCAGCGAACAAGGCGCCCGCCTTGGCCTCGCACTCGCGCTGTTCGTATCGGGGATCGCTGTCGGCCACGATGCCTGCACCTGCCTGGACGTGGAGGGTACCGTCCTTCACCACTCCGGTGCGCAGAACGATACAGGAGTCGAGTGTTCCGTCGGGTGCGAAGTAACCTACCCCGCCCGCGTATGGGCCACGGGCGTCGGGTTCCAGTTCCGCGATGATCTCGCACGCGCGGATCTTGGGCGCACCGCTGACCGTGCCCGCCGGAAAGCCGGCGAACAGTGCATCGAGCGCGCCCTTCGCGGGATCGAGCGTGCCGACAACGTTGCTCACGATGTGCATGACATGGCTGTAGCGTTCGACCGTGAAGCTATCCGTCACCCGGACCGAACCGGGGGCAGAAACCCGGCCGACGTCATTTCGGCCGAGATCCAGCAACATGAGGTGCTCGGCGCGTTCCTTGGGATCGGCGAGCAGGCTCTGTTCGGCCGCTCGGTCTGCCTGAGGATCGCTCCCACGCGGCCGAGTGCCGGCGATCGGCCGGATCGTGACCTCGTCGTCCCGCACCCGGACGAGAATTTCCGGGCTGGACCCGACGACCGCAAACCCGGGCAAGTCCAGGAAGTAGAGGAACGGGCTGGGGTTCACGCGCCGCAACGCGCGATAGAGCGCAATGGGCGGAAGGGAAAAAGGGCAGGTGAAACGCTGTGACAGCACGACCTGAAAGATGTCGCCTGCCGCGATGTATTCCTGCGCCCGGCGGACCATCTGCGTGAAGTCGCCCGATGCCATTGCGGCAACCGGTTCCACGCGGGGCGCATCGGCCGTGCGAACGGCTGGCGGCGCCGCCCTTGCAAGTTTGCCAAGTGCGCAATCGATCCGATCGGTTGCTGTCTCGATCGCGCCTTCGGGCGACACCCCCTGGGTCGGCCAGAGCGGCGCGATGCAGAACAACTCGTCGCCCAGACGGTCGAACACCAGGATCAGCGTCGGGCGGACGAACAGCATGTCGGGAAGGCCGAGACCTGTTCCGCGCGGCGCGGGAATCTTCTCAACCAGACCGATTGTCTCATACCCGAAATAGCCGACGAGGCAGGCGAGGGCAGGGGGCAGGGCGGGCGGCGTGTCGATGCGGCACGCCTCCACCAGCGCGTGCAGTTCGGTGAACGTGTCGCCCTCGCACTCTTCGAACGCGGTGCGATTCGTTTGCCATCTGCGGTTGATGGCAGCCCGCGCGCCGTCGGCCCGAAACAACAGGTCGGGATCCAGCCCGAGCAGGCTGTACCGGCCGCGTACCTCGCCGCCTTCCACCGATTCCAGCAGGAAGTCGCCGCGCCCCGGCTGCATCAGCTTTCGCGCCGCCCCGACCGGCGTTTCCGTATCCGCGACCACCCGTCGCCAAACCAGGGCGGGGCGGCCGCCTGCAAGAGCCGCGCGGGCCTCCGCGGCATTCTCGGGCCTCAAGCCGTCCAAGACGGCCGACCTCAGTTCGCGCCGACGAGGCGCTTGCGGACGGCCTCAACCGCGTCCGCGTTGCGTTCGATCCCCACGTCCTTGCGGATCGCCGCGCGCATCGCATCGCCATATTCACGGCCGAGCAGCTGACTAAGGCTGGCGGAGGCCTGAGCCACCACCGGATCGCCGGGGGTGATCGCGCCGGGCCGGATGGAGTCCAGTTCGATCACGTACCAGCCGATGTCGTTCGGCGCTTCCAGGCGCTTGACGCTGTTCTGAGCCATTGAGAACAGGAGAGCGAGCGGCGGCGGGACCCGCTGGCCCTGGCTTGCCAGTTCCTGCCTGGACATGCTGACCTGCTGCGGCGCCGGGATCGCAGCGGTTTCGGCATCGATGGCCGCCTGGAGCGACTGGCCCTTCGCCATGCGCGCGACAATGCGGTCGGCGGCGGCCTTCGCGGCGCGTGAGCCGACCGAGCGGCGCCAGGCGGCGACAACGTCGTCACGGATTTCGGCGAGCGGCGCCGCGGCCGACGGCGTAATCCGGCTGGTCTCGAAGACCAGATAGCTCTGCCCGCCCGGCATGGCGGCGATCTGGGGCTGGCCTTCCTCCATCTCGAACGCGCTTGCCAGCGCGGGCGCGAGCACTTCCGGTGCGCGCTCGGTCGCCGAACCATAGACCCGTCCGTCCCCTACCAGCGGCGCGGTCGTCTGCAGGTTTACCTTGAGCGAGCCGGCGATGTCGGTGAGCGCGTTGCCCTCGTCGATCTGCTGCTCCACTTCCGCGGCGAGCTCGGACAGTGCACGGGTGCGCTTTTCTTCCGTGAGCGTGGCGGCGATCGCTCCGCGAACCTGGTCCAGAGAGCGGGCGGGGATGGCAGAGACATTGTCGACCCGTACGACATACCAGCCCAGTCCGCCGCGCGTCGGCCTTGCTATCGCGCCCTTGGCTGTGCCGAAGACGGCCTGCGCCACGGCCTGCGAAGACTGGCCGGCGTAGGCGCCGCGTTCGACACCCTCGATCTTGCGCGTTTCGAGCCCCGCTTCGCGCGCCGCCGCCTCGAGGGCGCCGGGACCACGTGAAGCGATTGCCTGTGCCGCCTGCTGAGTCGGCACGATCAGCTGCGTCAGGGTCCGGGTCTCGCGCGCGGCGTACTCGCTCGCGCGGTCGCGGGCGTAGCGCGCGGCGATTTCCGATTCGCTCGGGGTGATATTGCCGAGCGCGGACGCGTCGAACGTGGCGTAGCGCAAGACGCGCCGTTCAGGGCGGATGAAGTCAGCCTTGTTCGCGTTGTAGAACGTGTTCAGCTCGGCCGCGGTGGGGTCGCTCGCGGGCACGAAAGCGGAACTCGGGATGACCGCCACCGCGCCTTCCCGCCGCTCGCGGGCGAGTGCGGCGTAGCGAAGCGCAATCTTCGAAGGCATGCGCGCGCCGAATGCAACGGGAACCAGGGCCTGCTGGGCGAGAAGGCTGTCGGCGAGATCGCGCCGGACCATCGCGTCGGTCAATCCGCGCGAGGCGAGAAGCTGCTGGTATGCCGTGTCGTTGAAGGTTCCGTCGGCGCCGGCGAACGCCGGAATCCGGCGGATTTCGCTGTTGACGAGGTTCGTCCCGGCACCGAGCCCGTTCTTTTCCGCCCAGATGCTGATCGCCTTGCGATCGAGGAGCTGGTTCAACACATCGGTGAGGCCGCCCTGCTGGACGAACGCCTCCATCGACATCGTCGGGTTCTGCGCGCGAATCTGGTCGAGCGCCGTGTCGGCCGCCTGCGAGAGTTCGCTGCTCCCCACCTTGTCGCCGCCGACCACCGCGACCGTATCCCCGCCGCTGATCCCGCCCGGCGCGCCCGTGCCCGAGACATCGGCGACGACGAATGCGAGGCCCAGCAGACCGATGAAAGCGATCGTGACGGCAAGGCCGATCCTGGTCTTGAAGATGTTGCGGAAGAACTGGAGCATGAAGAACGGCAAGCCTGGCTGAGGGTGAACAGCGCGCGCGATCGCGCGAACGGGGGCGAGCTGTAGAGAGGCTGCGACCTCGCCGCAACAGGTCTGGACCGTTTTGACGCGAAGACGTTTGGGCGCTAGCAGGCACCCGGCCGCTACCGCTATGAAAGCGGCGAACCCCCATTGTTCAAGGCATTCGAGGATATTTCATGGCCCTTCGGCCTTACGTCGTCGGCAACTGGAAGATGAACGGCACGCGCGCCATGCTCGCGGAAGCGCGCGCGATCGACCGGTCGGCCCAGCGCCTGATGAAAGTGGAAGTCGCTCTGGCGCCACCGTTCACCCTCATCCACGCTGTCCACAAGGAGGTGGAAGAGATTGGGGTCGGCGCGCAGGATTGCCATGCGCAGGGGGATGGTGCCTTCACGGGTGACATATCCGCCGCAATGGCCGCCGATGCAGGCGCCACGTTCACCATCCTTGGCCACAGCGAGCGCCGGCAGGGGCATGGCGAGACCGATGCGGACGTGCTTGCCAAGGCCGGCGCCGCGCTCGATGCCGGCCTCCAGCTCATCATCTGCTGCGGCGAAACCGAGAGCGTTCGCGACAGCGGCAACGCCGTTCAGGCCGTGACCGACCAGCTGCGTGCGTCGCTTCCGCAGACGCTCGAATCGGCGAGCGAGAAACTGACCGTCGCGTACGAACCGATCTGGGCGATCGGCACGGGCCGTACGCCAACCGTCGGCGACGTCGAATCGATGCACCGCGCGATCCGCGCCTTGCTGATCGACCGGTACGGCGAAACGGAAGGGGGCGCGATCCGCATCCTGTACGGTGGATCGGTCAAGCCGGAGAACGCGCGGGAATTGCTTTGGGCAGCGGAGGTCGGCGGGGCGCTGGTGGGCGGCGCGAGCCTGACCGCCGAAAGCTTCATGGGCATCGTCATGGCAGCGGTCGACCTTCAGGAAGCCTGAGCCTGGCGCTGCACTCCCCGCGCGCCCTTGTGGTTACGGTGGCCCGCGCCTAAGTGCACGGCCATATCATTCGGATTATTTCAAACATGTCGCTTTTCCTCTTTCTCCTCGTCGTCCAGGCCATCGTGGCCGCTGCGCTGGTCGGGGTCATCCTCGTCCAGCGTTCCGAAGGCGGCGGCCTGGGGATCGGCGGAAGCCCGAGCGGCATGATGAGTGCGCGTGGCGCGGCGGACTTCATGACCCGCGCCACCCGTTGGCTCGCAATCGTTTTCGTGGGCCTTTCGATCGTGCTGGCGGCCATTGCGGCGAGCACCGGGACTGGTGTGACTTCGGTAGAGTCGACTCTCGATCGCGCCGCACCCGTTCGGCAACCGGCCACTCAGCCGGCCGCGCCGCCCGCCGGGGACGACCCGCTGGCCGGCATCGCCGACTGATCCATCCGGCCTGAATCATCGCCAAGGCGGTTGTGGATTGCGGCGTAGTGCCGTGCCAATCCGCTTGCGCCACCCCCTCGCATACCTCTAAGGCCCAACTCCCATGGCGCGGTATATATTTATCACCGGCGGCGTGGTTTCCTCGCTCGGCAAGGGTTTGATGGCGGCAAGCCTCGCGGCTTTGTTGCAGGCGCGCGGCTTCCGCGTCCGGATTCGCAAGTTCGACCCGTATCTGAACGTCGATCCGGGTACGATGAGCCCGTATCAGCACGGCGAGGTTTACGTGACCGACGACGGGGCGGAAACCGATCTGGACCTCGGCCATTACGAGCGCTTTACCGGCGTCTCGGCGCACCAGGGCGACAACATCACTTCCGGTAGGATCTATCGCGACATCATCGCGAAGGAGCGGCGGGGCGATTACCTGGGCGCCACCGTCCAGGTCATTCCCCATGTGACCGATGCCATCAAGGCATTCGCCCAGGCCGAAACCGACGATCTGGACTTCATCCTGTGCGAGATAGGCGGCACGGTCGGCGACATCGAAAGCCTCCCTTTCATCGAGGCACTGCGCCAGTTGCGCAATGAACTCGGCCGGGAGAACACCTGCTTCGTCCATGTGACCCTGGTGCCCTACATCGCGGCAGCCGGCGAATTGAAGACCAAGCCGACGCAGCATTCGGTTCGCGAGATGACCGGGCTTGGCGTCCAGCCGGACATCCTTCTCTGCCGCTGCGAGAAGCCGCTGCCGGACAGCGAACGGGCAAAGATCGCGTTGTTCTGCAACGTGCGCAAGGAAGCCGTCATCCCTGCTCTGGACGCGTCGAGCATCTATGCCGTGCCGACCCAGTATCACCGCGAAGGTCTCGACAACGAAGTGCTCCGCCACTTCGGGATAGCAGCGCCGGACCCTGCGCTCGAGCGGTGGGACGATATCCTCGATCGCTACGAGAACCCCGAAGGGGAAGTGACCATCGGGGTTGTCGGCAAATATGTCGGTTTGCCGGATGCCTACAAGTCGCTCAACGAAGCGCTCGTTCACGGTGGGATGGCCAACCGTGTGAAAGTGAATATCCGTTGGATCGATGCCGAACTGTTCGAAAAGGATGACGAGGATATCGCCGCGCGGCTCGAACCTCTCCACGGCATCCTGGTGCCGGGCGGTTTTGGGGAGCGGGGCAGCGAGGGAAAGATCGCCAGCGTTCGCTTTGCCAAGGAACGGAACGTGCCCTTTTTCGGCATCTGCCTCGGCATGCAGATGGCCTGTATCGAAGGTGCCCGCGCCGCCGGTCATACCGAAGCGAGTTCGACCGAGTTCGGCCCGACGCAGGAGCCGGTCGTCGGCATCATCACCGAATGGATGAGCAAGGAAGGGCTTCAGCAGCGGAGCACCGAAGGCGACCTGGGGGGCACGATGAGGCTCGGCGCTTACGAAGCCAGCCTCTCGGGCAACAGCCACGTCAGCACGATCTACGGCGGCGCCACGTCGATCAGCGAACGGCACCGGCACCGCTACGAAGTCAACGTCGCCTACCGCGACGCGCTGGAGAGGGACGGGCTGGTATTTTCAGGCATGTCCCCCGACGGCCTGCTGCCGGAAATCGTCGAGCGGCCCGACCACCCGTGGTTCATCGGCGTCCAGTTCCACCCCGAATTGAAAAGCAAACCGTTCGATCCGCACCCATTGTTCGCGGGGTTCATCGGGGCAGCGCTGCAGCAGGCGCGCCTCGTCTAACCACGATTGCGCGGGGTTATTTTCTACAAGTCGCAGTCGGCAAACTCGATTATATCTTGCCAATGGAACAGGAGCGTCGCAAGGCTCCTGGCGAAAGTTATCTTTTGCTAAGTTTGGGGCGCAGACAGTGGGCAATCCGCCGCAGCCGCACATTGGGCAGGAGATGAGTGGCTTGGTGCGGATTTGATCGTCTTCTGCGACCCGGACGATGAGATTCGCCCAGGGCGGCGTTCGCGTCGCGGGGGCGGGCCGTAAGGTCCGCCCCCATTCTTTTACGGCTCCATGGGCGCGCGATCAGGCGGCGTCCGCGTCACCAGAGTCCTTTACGACTTCCAGCGTGGGCTGGCCGCCGACGATGATTTTCTTCGGCTTCATCGCCTCGGGCACTTCGCGCACCAGATCGATGGTCAGGAGCCCATCAGCCAGGTCGGCATTTTCCACCCGCACGAAATCCGCAAGCTCGAACCGGCGTTCGAACCCGCGATTGGCGATTCCGAGATGAAGCATTTCGCCTTGCGCGACATCGGGGCGTTTCTTGCCCTGCACCACGAGCAGGTTCTGCTGGGCAGTGATGTCGAGATCGCCGGCGCGGAATCCCGCCACGGCGATCGTGATGCGGAATTCGTCTTCCCCGCACCGCTCGATGTTGAAGGGGGGATAATTGTCAGTCGAGTTTCCGCGGCCCTGGCCTTCGAGAAGGTCGAACAGACGGTCGAAGCCGACGGTCGTGCGGCGATAGGGGGTGAAATCGAGACGTGACATTTCGCAAATCCTCCGAATGAGCAATTTGATGCAAGGCCGGCCCATTTCCTGGCGCCCGCCGATGATTGCCACCCCGCCCGACTTGCGGCACGGGGCAGCGATACCGAGATAGTCGGCACCCGGACCGCTTCAAGAGCGTTCTCCCCAGGTCGGCAATGAAGGAAAGAAGATGGCTGCCCCCGAAGTCGTGATCTACACCAAGTTCGGGTGCGGTTATTGCTATCGTGCCAAGCGCCTGCTCGATTCCAAGGGGGTATCCTATGTCGAGCATGACATCACGATGGGCGGGCCCAGGCGGGACGAAATGCTGAGCAGGGCCCCGATGGCCCGCACGGTGCCCCAGATATTCGTCGGCGACACGCACGTCGGCGGGTCCGACGATCTCCATGCAATGGAGGAAAGCGGCAAGCTCGACGCGCTGCTCGGGGCTGCGTGACACGCGTTGCCGTCCTGCAGATGACGGCCGGGATCGATCCTGCCCGGAATTGCGAGACGCTGACCCAAGCCATCGCTCAGGCGAAGGCGGGCGGGGCGGAAATGCTCTTCACGCCCGAGATGTCGCTCCTGCTCGACCGCGACCGCCGGCGTGCCGCGGACGCGATCGACAGGGAAGAGGACAGCCGCTGGCTGAACGCGCTGCGCGGTGCCGCGCGCGACCATCGCATGTTCGTGGCGCTGGGGTCGATGGCCGTGCTGCGCGACGATGGGATGCTTGCCAATCGATCTATGGTGATCTCTTCCGCCGGCGAAATCGTCGCGCGGTATGACAAGATACACATGTTCGACGTCGACCTGGCCACTGGCGAAAGCTGGCGTGAGTCCGCGGCATACGCGCCAGGGCACTCCGTCGTCGCGCTGGATGATACCCCGGTCGGCAGGCTCGGCCTGTCGGTGTGCTATGACATTCGTTTTCCCGCCCTGTTCGACGCGCTTGGCCGCCGTCAATGTGACGTCATCGCGATTCCGGCCGCGTTCACCGCCACTACGGGGGCGGCGCACTGGCACCTGCTCCAGCGCGCCCGCGCCGTGGAAGCCACCTGCTGGGTCGTCGCCGCCGCTCAAGTGGGGGAACACGAAGATGGCCGCCATACCTACGGGCACAGCCTGGTCATCGATCCGTGGGGCCAGATCGTGCTCGACATGGGCGGTGATGGCCCCGACCTGGGCTTTGCGGACATCGACGATGGCCGTACAAGCGATGTCCGGCGTCAGCTTCCCAGCCTTGCCAACAAGATGCCGATTGAAGAACTATCATGATCGTGTTTGATCTCGCCTGCGCCAACGGGCACCGCTTTGAAGCGTGGTTCGGATCTTCGCGGAGTTTTGCGGAACAGGCAGATCGCGGGTTGGTGTCGTGCCCGGAATGCGGCAACACCGCGGTGACAAAGGCGCCCATGGCCCCCGCCGTCGCCCCCAAGGGGAACGCGCGAAGCAATCCGGCAGAAGGCCGCGATCGGATCAACGCGGTCTCGCCCGAAGTCGCGAACGCGATGAAGGCGCTGGCCGCAGCGCAGCGGGAAGCGCTGAAGAACAGCACATGGGTCGGGTCCAGCTTCGCGGACGTGTCGCGCGCGATGCATTACGGGGAGCGGGATCACGCGACGATCCATGGGCAGGCGACGCCCCAGGAAGCGCAGGCGCTCCACGATGAAGGCGTGCCGGTCTTGCCCTTGCCCTTTCCCGTGACGCCGCCCCACAAACTCAACTGATTGCCAGCGCGCGGCGCGGCGCTTAGAGCCGCTGGCGGCGCGCCCGTAGCTCAGCAGGATAGAGCATCAGATTCCTAATCTGGGGGCCACAGGTTCGAATCCTGTCGGGCGCACCACTGTTCTGCCAGTCTTTGCGGCACGAACGCCGCTTGCTAGGCCTCCGGCATGAACGAACGCGAAGACTTGTCCGACATTCGCCGTGCGGTGCGGGCGCTGTGCGCAGAATTCCCCGGCACATACTGGCGGGCCAAGGACCGCGACCGCGCCTATCCCGGCGAATTCGTCGATGCCCTGACGCAGGCCGGGTTTCTCGCCGCGCTGATCCCGGCGGAATTCGGCGGAAGCGGCCTGAAACTCGATGCCGCCGCCGTCATCATGGAAGAGATCCAGGCTGCCGGGTGCAACGGCGCCAGCGCCCACGCGCAGATGTACATCATGAACACCTTGCTGCGATACGGCAGCGCGGACCAGAAGGCGCGCTACCTTCCCGGGATCGCAAGCGGCGAACTGCGCCTGCAGGCATTCGGGGTTTCGGAACCGGCCAGCGGGACGGACACTCTCTCGCTCAAGACGCGCGCCATGCGCGATGGCGATCACTACGTGGTCAACGGGCAGAAGATCTGGACCAGCCGGGCTGAACATTCCGATCTCATGCTCCTCCTCGCCCGCACGACACCGCGGGAGGAGGCGGAGAGCCGGACAATGGGCCTGAGCCTCTTCCTCGTCGATATGCGCGAGGCCATCGGCAACGGGCTGACGATCAAGCCCATCCGCACCCTGATGAACCATTCGACGACGGAGGTGTTCTTCGACGACCTGCGCATTCCGACCAGCGCGCTGATCGGGGAGGAAGGCAAGGGATTCCGCTATATCCTGTCCGGAATGAATGCAGAGAGAATTCTCATTGCAGCCGAATGCGTCGGCGATGCCAAGTGGTTCATCGAAAAGGCGACCGCCTATGCCAAGGATCGCAAGGTGTTCGACCGACCGATCGGCCAGAACCAGGGTGTCCAGTTCCCGATCGCGCGCGCCTATGCCCAGATGCGGGCTGCGGAGTTGATGGTTCATCACGCGGCGCAGGCCTACGACGCCGGCGGCAATCCCGGGGCCGAGGCGAACATGGCCAAGCTGCTGGCAAGCGAAGCGAGCTGGGCAGCGGCGGACATGTGCGTGCAGACCTTCGGCGGCTTTGGCTTCGCCGAGGAATACGATGTCGAACGCAAGTTTCGCGAAGCGCGGCTGTACATGGTGGCACCGATCAGCACGAACCTGATCTTGAGCTACCTGGCCGAACACGTGCTGGGCCTGCCGCGCAGCTATTGAGCCTCCCACCCGCGTTCGAGCATCTCGCGTTCCTCGTCTGCGTCAAGGAAGCGGGCCGCCGGCCTCGCCCGTATCGCATCGGCAATCGCGCGTTCCACCGCGGCGAACTTGCGCGGGTCATTCGCCGCGATATCCGCGCCATCGCGCTGAACCGCGAGATGCCATCCACCGGCCCGTCGGCAGGCTATTCCGGAAAGGTCCGAACGGATGAACGCCCGGCATGGCGTTTCCCGATCGTCCGCAAATGTGGAAATCACGCGGGTCGGGTGCCCTGCGGATTGCGCCGCGGTCTGGGTTTCGAGAGCGTGCGCCAGATCGCCTGCCGCGAAGGTAAGCCCGTTTCTCTGCTCGACGATCGCAGGCAGGAAAAACCCCTGGGACGCGACCAGCACGGCGCCCATCGCCACCGCCAGGATGGCCCAGCGCACGCCGCGCCCCGCGACGACTCGCTTGCGCCGGCTGGCGTGTTGCGGGATTTGCGGTTCGGCCAAGGGCATGGTGCACTCCAATAAACCGTGCGCCATTCCTGGCAATTCACCCACACACTGCGGTCATTGGCAGGGAGAACGGGAATTGCCGGGGCTTTCTGCCCTGTTGCCCGACAAAGCGCTTGAACGAAAAGGTTAACTGTGATTCTAACCGTTTCGTGACACGGGAAGGCCACACCATCGTATCGCCGAAGGAGCGCATGACCCAGGGCATCGCGCTGGCGGTGCTGCTGGTGCTGGGCGGCCTGGCGATCGCCGGGCCGAGCGGACTGCTTGCCTGGGGCGAGAACCTTCGCCTGCTCGACCAGCGCCGCGCGACCATCGCCACCCTCTCGCACGAGCGAGACGAGCTTAAGGTCCAGGTCAACGCGCTCAACCCTTCCAACGCCGATCCCGACCTGGTGGGCGAGCTGCTGCGCAAGGATCTCAACGTCGTCCACCCCGACGAGGTCGTCATCCTGCTGGACAAGCCTGCCGACTGACTTCGCGTCGCTTGCCCGGCGATCCGGCGGGTTCGGTTTCCCCTACGGCAATTTCATCGGCGCGTGGATTGCACGCGTGCGGACCTTGGGCCATAGGCCGGGGGCTCCTTCGCCACCTCCCCGGCGAGACAATTGACACGAGGATGAGCACTTTGGCCAAATCAGCCAGCAAGGATCCCACGGGATCCGCGAAAGCATCGGCTAAATCGGCAGACGACATCGATTTCGCTCTGCGGTCGTTGCAGGAGGCGCATGCGAAGGCGCCGCGTTTCGCGCCGAGCGATGAACAACTGCTGGATTTCTACGAGCAGATGCTGTTGATCCGCCGGTTCGAGGAGCGTGCCGGCCAGCTGTACGGACTGGGCCTGATCGGCGGGTTCTGCCACCTCTACATCGGGCAGGAAGCCGTCGCGGTCGGCCTGCAATCGGCGCTGACCGAGGGGCTGGACAGCGTCATCACGGGCTATCGCGACCACGGCCACATGCTGGCCTATGGCATCGACCCCAAGGTCATCATGGCCGAGCTGACCGGCCGTGAAGCCGGGATCAGCAAGGGCAAGGGCGGGTCGATGCACATGTTTTCGACCGAGCACCGCTTCTACGGCGGGCACGGGATCGTCGGCGCGCAGGTCGCGCTCGGCGGTGGACTTGCGCTGGCGCACCAGTACCGCGGGGACGGCGGGCTCTGCCTGGCGTACTTCGGCGACGGGGCGGCCAACCAGGGCCAGGTGTACGAGACGATGAACATGGCATCGCTGTGGAAGTTGCCGATCGTCTTCGCGATCGAGAACAACCAGTACGCCATGGGGACCAGCACTGCACGGTCGAGCGCGGAGACGGAGTTCTATCGGCGCGGCACCGCGTTCCGTATTCCCGGCATGGACGTCAACGGCATGGACGTGCTGGAAGTCCGGCAGGCGGCGGAGCTTGCCTTTGCCCACGTGCGGGGCGGCAATGGCCCCGTCCTGATGGAACTGAACACCTACCGGTATCGTGGGCATTCCATGTCCGACCCTGCGAAGTATCGCACGCGCGAAGAAGTGCAGGACCAGCGCGAACACAACGATCCGATCGAGCGCGCGCGCAAGGAACTGCTGGAGCGCGGCCGGAGCGAGGACGAATTGAAGGAACTCGACAAGCGCATCCGTGCCCAGGTGGCCGAGAGCGCCGACTTCGCCGAGAACTCGCCGGAGCCCGATCCGCGCGAACTGTACACCGATGTGCTGGTGGAGTCGTACTGATGGCAATCGAACTCAGGATGCCCGCCCTGTCCCCGACGATGGAGGAAGGCACGCTCGCGCGTTGGCTCGTCAAGGAAGGCGACAGCGTATCCGCCGGCGATGTCCTCGCGGAGATTGAAACCGACAAGGCGACGATGGAATTCGAAGCGGTCGACGAAGGCACGATCGGCAAGATCATGATTCCGGAAGGTACGGAGAACGTGAAGGTGGGCGAGGTGATCGCGACGATGGCGGGCGATGAAGCCACCGGTAGCGACAGCGCGCCGAAACCCGCTGCCGAGGCGACGCCCGCGGAAAACCCTGCAAACGCGCAGAAGGCGGATGAATCCGGTGCGCCTGCGGCCAAGGCCCCGGAAGGCGGCGCCGCACAGCTCGCCAGCGACGCGAGGCCGGCCGCCGATCCCGCCATTCCGGCGGGCACCGCGATGAAGACGGTGACGGTGCGCGAGGCGCTGCGCGATGCGATGGCCGAGGAGATGCGGTCTGACGAGCGCGTTTTCGTGATGGGCGAAGAGGTTGCCCAGTACCAGGGCGCCTACAAGGTGACGCAAGGCTTGCTCGACGAATTCGGCCCCAGGCGCGTGATCGACACGCCGATCACCGAATACGGTTTCGCCGGCGTCGGCGCAGGTGCAGCGATGGGCGGGCTGCGTCCGATCGTGGAATTCATGACGTTCAACTTCGCCATGCAGGCGATCGATCACATCATCAACTCGGCGGCCAAGACCAACTATATGTCGGGCGGCCAGATGCGCTGCCCGATCGTGTTCCGCGGGCCCAACGGCGCGGCCAGCCGTGTTGCCGCGCAGCACAGCCAGAACTTCGCGCCGTGGTATGCCAGTGTCCCGGGTCTCGTGGTGATCGCGCCTTACGACGCGGGGGACGCGAAGGGCCTGCTGAAAGC
The DNA here is from genome assembly GCF_009827495.1 of Tsuneonella aeria. NCBI lineage: Bacteria > Pseudomonadati > Pseudomonadota > Alphaproteobacteria > Sphingomonadales > Erythrobacteraceae > Tsuneonella > Tsuneonella aeria. The sequence continues at coordinate 507,799 of NZ_WTZA01000001.1, read as the reverse complement.
CGCCATTCGCAGCGAAGACCCGGTAGTCTTCCTGGAGAACGAGCTCGTTTATGGCCGCAGCTTCGACATCCCCGATCTCGACGACCACGTCCTGCCTATCGGCAAGGCGCGTGTCGTGCGGGAAGGCAAGGACGTGACGATCGTCACCTACTCGATCGGCGTAGGGCTGTCGCTCGATGCGGCCGAGGCCCTTGCAGAGGAGGGCATCGAGGCGGAAGTCATCGACCTGCGCACCCTGCGCCCGCTCGACAAGCAAACCGTGCTGGCCAGCCTTGCCAAGACCAACCGCATGATCGTGGCCGAAGAAGGCTGGCCGACATGCTCGATCGCATCGGAAATCATCGCGATCGCGATGACCGAAGGGTTCGACGATCTCGACGCGCCCGTCCTGCGGGTGTGCGACGAGGACGTTCCGCTGCCTTATGCGGCTAACCTGGAAAAACTCGCCCTGATCGATGCCCCGCGCATTGCCGATGCGGCGCGCAAGGTGTGCTACAGGGAAGGCTGATCACGCAACGTCGAGGGCGGTGGGGGCATCCCCGCCGCCAAGCGCTCAGGGGGTCACGGCCTTCACGTTTGCGTCGTAAAGATAGATGTCGCGCCCGTAGCGGATGGTCAGAATGGCCGGGTCCACGAACGGCATGAATTCCGGGGGGGTGTAGGCGATGTCCAGCCGGAGCTGGCGCACTCCGTCCACCTGCGTGGGCTTGTCCGTCACCTTGGGGACGAACGTGCCAGCGCCCAGTTGATACTTCGCGCCGGCGGCAAGAGTGTCCGCCTTGGTGGCGATGGAATCGTTCGTGATCTTGTTGCCCCGCTGGTATTCGACCATCGCGAACCTTGCGACATCGTTGGTGATATTCCGGACTGCATTGTAGTTCTGCATCCAGAAGCCGGTCTGCACCGCCCCCAGCAACATCGAGATGAGCACGGGAAATATCATCGCGAATTCGACGAGGGACGCGCCGCTCCTGTCGCGGATCAGGGAAGGGAACACGGCGCGCATCACCCGACCTGCACCGTCCGCACGACGTTGTAATTGAACGGCGTTCCCAGTCCGAAACTCGTCCAGGTGGGGGTGTACCTGCCCTTGAACGTCGTCTGGACGAAGGCATAGACCTGCTGGCCCGAGCTGCACGCCGTGCTGCTGTCGACGAATGTCGATGCGTTGCCGCACCTCCATTTCGCCTCGAGGACGATATCGGCGGGCGCTATACCGGTCGATGTCGCCAGCAACTCCTTGAGCTTGGTGGAGCTCACTCCGTCGCCGGCCGCGGCAGCGAGCACGATCGCCTCCGCCTCGCTGGCAGCGCTCTGCAATTCCTGCTGTTTCTGGACCATCGTGCCCATCTCGAAAGCGCCCACCGCCATCATGGCGAGCACGGGCGCGACCAGGGCGGTTTCGATCACCGCAGTGCCGCGCGCGCAGCCTGCAATCTGGGAAAGGGCCTTGATCATGAGATCAGCCGGACCCCGGGCTTCGCTTCGAGCGCCTGGGTCTCTTCCTGCGAGCACAGGGTGTAGAGGTAGGCTCCGCCCGTCACGTTCAGGGTGTATGAGGTGATCTGGAAGCAGACGCCGTCGGCGGCCTGCGCATTGCCGTTCACCTTGATGTTGCCCTTGGGCAGATGCAGCTTGCCCTGGATATGCATGTTGGCATTCCCGTTGACCACGTGATCGGTTTCCGTTTCCGTGTCGTCGGCGATGATCAGGATGTTTTCGTACTTCCGCGCGAAGGTGTCCGAATACCCGAGCTCGATCAGCTTGGAGTATGTCGGCGGCGTCAGGTTGAGGCTGCTTTTGATGGTTCCCCCGCCGCCCGTGTCGTTGGCGCCGCTGCCGCCCATCTTGAGCACCGCGCCGTCGAGCAGCACGAACATGACGCCGTAACCCGCGACCACCGCGTTGTGCGTCAGGTCGAGCTCCGTTTTGACGTAGTAGATCCCGGGGGCGAAGGTGGTGTTGCACCCGATCTTGATCCCGCCGTCGTAAACGCCGGGCTGGAGCGCGAGCGTCCCCTTCTTGACGTTCTTGCAATCGACCGACCGCGGCGGCTCGGTGGCGGGGGGTTCCGGCCCGAACAGTTCATTTACGTAGTTGCCGATCGAGCTGTCGAGCACGAGCTGCCCTGTAAAGCCCGGCGGGAGGTCCACGGCGTCGTTGTTGCAGGCGGTAATCGTCGCGATCTCGATCGTGGCGTTGTCGCCGATGTTGATCGCGCCCGGTTCGCACGAGATCGCGATAACCCCGCAGTTGGCGATCACGGTCGCGCCGTTACCCACCTGGAACGTGCCCGCGGCATCCTTGCGAAGGGTTCGCAGGCACGCCTTGTGAACGGTGCCGGCGGCGTAGGCGGCCTCGGACGATACGGCGATGCGCGTCCCGCCGGTCATGAGCAGGCGCGAGAACGGCAGGGTGACCGTGGCCGATGCGGCGACAGTGACGGAATTGTTCGTGCCGCCCTGGAAATTGCCGCGACCGACCGTGGGAGAAACCGTCCCGGCATAGCGGGTGGTCATGCCCAGGTTGTTGGCGAATTCCCGCGCCGCCCGGCCCGTGTACGTGCTCCCGCTGTCCTTGTAGGCCAGGGTCCATGCCCCGGCGATCGCGCCCTGGTCCGCGGCGTGCTGCATTTCGCGCTGGATCATGTACCACTGGGCGGTATCGACGCTGTATCCGGCGGCGCCGACGAGGGCAGGGAGGGCGACCGCCGTCAGCATCATCGCATTGCCCGATCGGCAGCGCGCCAGTCGATTCATCAGGTGGTGGAGCTTTCCTGCCATGATCATCCCGCGCGCAGTTTCCTACGGCGGCCGATACGCGAAGATAGGTAAGGAACCGGTGAAGTCGGATGGTTAACGGTTTCTCACCGGACGGCGGGCCGCTGCCGCCCCTGCCGGCGGAGCGCGAGATCGCGATCGCCTTCACGCCGGCCGCCTGGCGCCCCCTGTTGAACGCACTGCACCGCCTCGATGCCAGGCTGGGGCAGGTCGTGTCACGATCGCGCGAGCCTCTCCTCGCGCAAGTCGGCCTCGCCTGGTGGAGGGATCGCCTGACCGAGGATTGCGACGCCTGGCCCCGCGCGGACCCGTTGCTGACGCTCGTCGCCACCACCTGGGGCGCCCGGTCCGCCGCACTTGTGCCGCTGGTGGACGGCTGGGAGAATCTGGTCGGCGAGGGCGCGCTTGCCGCCGAAGCGATCTCCGCGTTCGCCGAAGGGAGGGGGCAGGCCTTCGCCAATTTCGGGGAGCTGGCCGGGGCGCGCGATCGGCACGCCATCGCGGCGGCAGGGCGCCGATGGGCACTCGCCGATCTGGGGAAGCGGACGTCGAGCGATGCCGAACGCGCTATGGCGCGCGAGCTGGCGAAACAGATTGCTCCGACACCGTCGCTTCCACGACAATTGCGCGGCCTTGCGGTGCTCGACAGGCTCGCTCAGCGGGCCGTGAAGCGTGACGGCGCGCTGCTTCCGGATCGCGCCGCGGCCCTGCTTGCCTGGCGGGTTGGCATGTTCGGTCGATAGGATTACTGCCGGGGCAGGGTGGCAAGAGGGGTCGTTTGTGAACCGGTTGGTGTTGGGCGGTTTCATCGCGCTCGTCCTCGTGGCGATCGGGATGTTCTGGTGGCAGGGACGCGCCGCGGTCGAACAGGGCGCGCCACCGCCGATCCCCGATGCCGTGCAGCCCGCACCCGATGCCTTGCCATCGGCAGATCCCGGCGCCATGCGCGGACCGGCCCCACCGGAAGCGACCGAACTGACCCGCGAAGAGCAGCGCTTCTTCCGCTATGACCGCAACCGCGATCGCCGCATCACGCGCAACGAGATGCTTTCGAGCCGCACGGAGGCGTTCCGGAAACTCGATAAGGACCGCAACAACCTGCTCGATTTCGAGGAATGGGCGGTTGCGACCGCAAGGCGGTTCGATGGCGCCGACGGCAACCGCGACCGGGAACTCGACATGGCGGAATTCCTGACGACGGCGCCCAAACCCGCGCCGCGCAAGCCGGCCTGCCGCTGCTAGGCCGGCACCGCTGCCCGGGCTGAGAGCCAGGCGCCAAGGTCCGTCTTCGCCCGTTCTGTGTAGGCTTCCTTGCGCGCCTTTTTCGGCACGTCGGGCAATGGCGGGAAAAGTCCGAAGTTGATGTTCATCGGCTGGTAGGTCTCCGCCTCCGCATCACCGGTGATATGCGACAAAAGGGCCCCAAGCGCCGTTGTCCTCGGCGGCGCCTGCCATGCTTCGCCGCGCAGTTCGGCCGCCGTCATCAGCCCGGTGACAAGACCGATCGCGGCGCTTTCTACATAGCCTTCGCAGCCCGTGATTTGCCCGGCGAAGCGGATATGTTCCGCCCCCCGCAGGCGCAGTTGACGGTCGAGAACGAGGGGAGAGTTGAGGAACGTGTTGCGGTGAAGGCCGCCAAGCCTTGCGAACTCTGCGTTCTCCAGCCCGGGAATCGTCCGGAACAGACGAACCTGTTCGGCGTGTTTCAACTTCGTCTGGAAGCCGACCATGTTCCACAGCGTGCCAAGCTTGTTGTCCTGCCGCAACTGAACCACGGCATGGGCCCAGCGCCCGGCGGGATGTTCCGGAGTGGCGGTATGAGGATTGTCGAGGCCCACCGGCTTCATCGGACCGAAGCGCAGCGTCTCGCGGCCGCGCTCGGCCATGACTTCGATCGGCATGCATCCATCGAAATAGGGCGTGTCGGATTCCCAGTCGCGGAAGGCTACCTTCTCTCCTTCCAGCAGCCCGTCCACGAATGCTTCGTACTGGGCTTTGTCGAGGGGGCAATTGATGTAATCCTTGCCGCCCTTGTCCCATCGGGCAGCCATCCAGGCGACGCTCATGTCGATGCTGTCGCGGTGAACGATTGGGGCGATGGCATCGAAGAATGCAAGGCTGTCCTGCCCCGTCGCGGCGCCGATGTCCTGCGCAAGGGAGGCGGCGGTGAGGGGGCCAGTGGCGACGATGGTCGGGCCGGTCGCGGGCAGGGTATCGACCCGCTCGCGCACGATCTCGACTGTCGGCAGGGCGGCCAGTTCGCGCTCCACGGCAGCCGAAAAGACGTCGCGATCAACCGCCATGGCGGAGCCTGCGGGTACGCGCGCCAGCTCCCCGGCGCGCATGACGAGGCTGTCGAGACGGCGCATTTCGTGGTGCAGCAAGCCGACCGCGTTCTTCTCATCGTCGTCGGAGCGAAAGCTGTTGGAGCAGACCAGCTCGGCCAGTCCGTCGCCCTGGTGCGCAGGCGTCGTGTCGCCGGCTCCACGCATTTCGCTAAGGCGAACCCGGACGCCGCGCCGTGCGAGCTGCCAGGCCGCTTCGCTTCCGGCGAGCCCGCCGCCGATAATATGAACCTGATGCATGGCCGCGCGTTAGCTTCTCGGTCCCACGCTGACGAGGAATTTTGCGTCCCTGCCCCGCCGTGCGCGAGGGCGGGCCGCATCGCCAATCGGCTCGACTTCATCCCCAGCTCACGGCAGGGGCGTGAAAAAGGGGGAGACCATGGCGAAGCGCGCACTGATTGATCACCGGCTCTGGCTGCTCGCGGGGATGGCCATGGCCATCGCCTTCTGGACCATGGATGGCAGCGCGGGGATACCCGCGCTTCGCGTTGCCCTGAAGGGCGGATCGGTTGCCGTCCTCGCCATCTATGCGTGGCTTCGCGGTCGCACGGGCGACGCGACGATGATCGGGATCGTCATGGCGATCGGCGCTGCGGGGGATGTCGGCATGGAACTGAACGTGATCGCGGGCGGCGCGCTGTTCGCCGCTTCGCATATCGTCGCAATCGCGCTTTACAGACGTAACCGCCGGCCGGCGCCGACCGGCTCGCAGATCGCGGCGGCGGGTGCATTGCTGCTTGGCGTGCCGCTTGGAGCCTGGGCCCTGACTCACGATCCGATGCCCGTGATTTATGCAGTCGTGCTGGGGGCGATGGCCGGGGCTGCTTGGCTCAGCCGGTTCAGCCGCTACACGGTCGGGATCGGGGCGCTGCTGTTCGTCGCGAGCGACATGTTCATTTTCGCGCGGCTCGGCGGCGTGCTCGACGAGAGCGTGACGAGTTGGCTCGTCTGGCCGCTATACTACGGAGCCCAGTTGATGATCTGCACCGGGGTGGTCCGCGCCAGTTCGCCGAACCACCGCGGCTGAAGATCAGGCGCCCGGTTCACCTTCCATGTCGGCATCGCTCTGCGGTGTCGTATCGGGCCGGGTTTCCTCGGCGGAGCGGCCGACCATTTCTTCCGCGATGGCCTCTTCCGCAGCGGTCTCCGGCCCTTCTTCCTCGTCCAGGCGAACGGCCGAGACGATGTGCTCGTTATCGGCCACGTTGAACAGGCGCACGCCGGCGCTGGCCCGGCCGATGACGCGCATGGAAGCCAGGCCGATGCGGATCAGCTTGGCCTGGTCGGTGACCAGCATCAACTGGTCCGAACGGGTGGCGGTGAAGCTCGCCACGACGGTGCCGTTGCGGGCGATGTTGTCGATATTCGTGATACCCTGGCCGCCGCGCCCGGTGCGCCGGTATTCGTATGCGGAGGTCATCTTGCCGTAACCGTTGGCGCAGATCGTCAGGATAAATTGTTCGCGCTCCGCCATCTCCGCGAACCGTTCCGCGGAAATGGCCGGCTCGCCATCACGCTCCGCCTTCCACGGCGCGAATCGGAGATAGGCCTCGCGTTCTTCCCCTTCGGTGCCGACGCGGTGCAGGATCGACAGCGACACCACTTCGTCACCAGGGGCAAGCCGCATGCCGCGCACGCCGGTGCTGGTGCGGCTCTGGAATTCGCGCACGTCATCGCCGGCGAAACGGATCGCCTTGCCCTGTCGGGTGGCGAGGAGGACATCGTCGCTGCCGTCCAGCAGGGCCACGCCGATCAGGCGGTCTGCGCTGCCGTCATCGAAACGCATGGCATACTTGCCGTTGGTGGGGATGTTCGCGAACGCATCCATGCTGTTGCGGCGGACATTGCCCAGCGCGGTCGCGAAGACCACGTTTAGCGCGCCCCAGGTGCTTTCGTCTTCCGGCAGAGGGAGAACGGCGGCGATCGACTCGCCGTCGTCGAGCGCCGGAAGCAGGTTCACGATCGGACGGCCGCGCGTCGCCGGGCCACCTTCGGGAAGGCGCCATACCTTCAGGCGATAGACCTTCCCGGCCGTGGAGAAGAACAGCACGGGATTGTGCGTGCTGGTGACGAACATGTTCGACACCGCATCCTCGTCCTTCGTGGCCATGCCGGCGCGACCCTTGCCGCCGCGGTGCTGCGCGCGGAACGTGGAGAGCGGGGTGCGCTTGATGTAACCGTCGAGGGTGACGGTCACGACCATTTCGTCCCGTTCGATCAGGTCCTCGTCATCGAGGCCGTCCCAGGCCGGGGCGATCTCCGACAAACGCGGCGTGGCGTAGAGGTCGCGGACTTCGATGAGTTCGCCGCGCATCACTTCGTACAGGCGCCCCCGGTCCGCCAGGATCGCCAGGTAGCCGGCGATCGCTTCCGCCAGGCTCTTGAGTTCGTCACCGATCTCGTCCCGTCCCAAGGCCGTCAGGCGGTGGAGGCGCAGGTCGAGAATCGCCTTCACCTGGCGTTCGGACAGGCGATATGTGCCGCTCGACTGGTCCGCGTCGGGCTCGATCGCCTCAACCAGCGCAATGTATTGCGCGATGTCGCCAATCGGCCATTCCCTGGCGAGCAGGCTGGCCCGCGCCGCGCCGGGGTTTGCCGAACCGCGGATCGTCGCGACCACTTCGTCCATGTTGGTCACCGCGACCACCAGGCCGAGCAGGATGTGGGCCCGTTCGCGGGCCTTCAGCAGTTCGTACTTGGTCCGCCGGGTGATCACCTCCTCGCGGAAGGTGATGAACGCCTGCAGGATGTCCTTGAGGCCCAGCGTTTCCGGGCGCCCGCCGCGGATGGCGAGCATGTTGGCAGGGAAGCTCGCCTGCGCCGGGGTGTGCCGCCATATCTGGTTGAGCACCACTTCCGGCGTAGCGTCACGCTTCAAGTCCACGACGACGCGGACGCCCTGGCGATTGGATTCGTCGCGAATGTCCGCAATGCCTTCGATCCGCTTGTCCTTGGCGGCATCGGCGATCTTTTCCACCAGTCCGGATTTTCCGACCTGGTAGGGGATGGATGTGAACACGATCGACTGTCGATCGCCGCGCCCGGTTTCGATCGTGTGGCGCGCCCGCATCAGGATCGATCCGCGCCCGGTCATGTAGGCGTTGCGGGCACCAGACTGACCCAGGATGAGCGGGGCAGTGGGGAAATCGGGGCCAGGGATGATCGCCATTAGGTCTTCGGCGGACATCAGCGGGTCGTCGATCAGCGCAAGGCACCCGTCGATCACCTCGCCCAGGTTGTGGGGCGGGATATTGGTCGCCATGCCCACCGCGATACCGCCGGCGCCGTTGACCAGCAGATTGGGGAAACGCGCCGGCAGCACGGACGGTTCTTTCCGCGAACCGTCGTAGTTGTCGACGAAATCGACCGTGTCCTTGTCGAGATCGTCGAGCAGGCTGTTGGTGACCCGGGCCAGCCGCGCCTCGGTGTAACGCATCGACGCGGCGGGATCGGGGTCCATCGACCCGAAGTTCCCCTGGCCGTCGATAAGCGGCACGCGCAGCGACCACGGCTGCACCATGCGTGCCAGCGCATCGTAGATCGCGCTGTCGCCGTGGGGGTGATAGTTGCCCATCACGTCGCCGACGATTTTGGCGCTCTTGCGGTAGGGCCGGCCGGCGACGAAACCGCCTTCGTTGCTGGCGAACAGGATGCGGCGATGGACCGGCTTCAACCCGTCGCGCACGTCGGGGAGGGCGCGGCTCACGATCACGCTCATCGCGTAATCGAGGTAGCTGGTCTTCATCTCGTCGACGATGTCGATCCGGGAGAATTCTTCCGGCGCGGCCGGCGGGGCGCTGGTCTGGGTATCGTCGCTCAAGGTTCTGTTTTTCTCTTGGCGCGCACGAAGGCGCTGCTGTGGGCAAAAGCCTAGGGGAAGGGGGCGGGAACCGCCAGTTCGCACGGCGTCCGGGAGCGGCTGCTGGCCGCCTTTTCCACATAAGATTGAGCAGCGCCCGCCGCAAGCGCTGAGCGGCGGCTGACAGGGCTGTTCAAAGCCGGTTCACGGCCGGAACGGCAGATGCGATTGCAATGTCGCACACCGCGCGCCACTAGCGCCGGCAAGCGGCACCAATGCCGCCGTCACCGGTTGCATTTTCCACTCAAGGGAGACCACTCGATGTCCGTATTCAACCTGACCGGCGCTGCCTCGCGCCTGGGCCTGGCCGTTGCGCTTGCCGCAGGCACTGCGACCGTCTTCGCCGGGCCCGCTTACGCCCAGAAGAAGGATGCGAAAGCGCAGGCTGCGCCGAAGGCCAACTATTCGAAGGGCTTCGTCGGCGTCTACCAGCCGTTCGCCAAGAAGCTCGACGCAGGTGGCGATCTCAACCCGCTCAAGGCGGAGTTGCCGGCCATAGCCGCGGCAGCGCAGACCGCGGACGACAAGTTCGCCATCGGCCAGGTGACTTACAGCATCGGCGCCAAGACGAGCGACCCCGCTCTCCAGCGTCAGGGCCTGGCGATGATGATCGACAGCGGCAGCGCCCAGATCGGGTCCGACCGCGGCAAGCTGGCGTATGCCACCGCACAGCTGGCGTACCAGGCGAAGGATTGGGCCACGGTGCAGGCCCGCGCCCAGCAGGCGATCGACGCGAATTATGGTGACGACGCCGCGATCCTCCTGTCCGAATCGTACTTTGCGCAGGATCAGATCCCCGGCGGTCTTGCCGTGCTCGACAAGGCTATCGCAGCGAAGGTCGCAGCCGGGCAGCCCGTGCCGGAAGCGTGGCTGAAGCGGGCCGTGTCCGTTGCATACCAGGCGAAGCTTGACGGCGAGGCGACGAAGTTCGCTAACCTCTTCGCGCAATATTATCCCTCGGCGACGAGCTGGGGCGACGCGATCGCGATTCAGCGCAACCTCAACGACTACGAACCGCAGGCCCTGCTCGACCTGATGCGCCTCGCCAATCGGGCGAACGCGCTGCGCAGCGAACGCGACTATGTCGATTACATCGGTGCGGTCGATGCGCGGCGGTTCCCGGGCGAAACGCAGAAGATCATCGCGCAGGGGATCGCTGCCGGCCACCTGAAGGCGAACGACGTGTTCGTGGCGGAAGCCAACTCGGTTTCATCCAGCCGCCTGAAGGCGGACCAGGCCGACCTTCCGGGCCTTGCCCGTGACGCTCGCCTGCCCGGTGCCACGCTGGCCACGCTGATGGCCGCGGGTGACGCGTTCCTCAGCTATGGTCAGGCCGCGGAGGCGGAAGAGTTCTACACCCGCGCGCTGACCAAGCCCGGTGCCGATACGGCGCGCATGCTCACCCGGCTCGGAATCGCGCAGCTCGACCAGGGCAAGCGTGACGCCGCGATCGCCACGTTCGCCAAGGTGGACGGCGTGCGGAAGCCGATTGCGGCCCTGTGGACGATCTACGCCCGGCAGGGCGCCCCCGCTGCGCAATAACCAGCGCCGCCAGAATAACTCTGAAAGAAGGGCGCGCCTGTTCGCAGGTGCGCCCTTTTTTTTTATTGCGAAAGCAATCGTCAGCGCAGGCGCTTGACCCACAACTGGCCATCGTCGCGGCGCTCGACCCGAAAGTTGCCCAGGCTGCGGAACATGGCCGACAGGCTGTTGAACCCATAGTTTCGCACGTCGAAGCTGGACCGGTTGCCGGCGATCTGGCCCACCTGCTGCACGCGTGCCCAACCTTCGTCGTCGCGTTTCGCCTCTTTGTAGGCGGCGCCGATGAGGTCCATCAGCTCGGTATCGGCGGCGACCGTCTCGGCCGATCCTTCGGCGGCCGTATTCGCTTCGTTGGCCGCCGTTTTCATCAACTGGTCAATATCGATGAACCGGGTGCAGACCGACTTGAACGACTGCGGGGTGCGCGCGCTGCCGAAGCCGTATACGACGATCCCGTCCTGCCGCAGCCGGGTGACAAGCGGCGTGAAGTCGCTGTCGCTGCTCATGATGCCGAATCCATCGACCTTGCCCTGGTAAAGCAGGTCGATGGCATCGATCGTCATCGCCATGTCGGTGGCGTTCTTGCCTTTCGACACGTCGAACTGCTGCTGCGGGCGGATGCCGAAGCGGTTCGTGATTGTGTCCCACTTCGCGAGGCCCTGCTTGGCGAAATTGCCATAGGCGCGGCGGATGTTGACCTGGCCCAGCTCGGCCATGACAGTCAGCACCGGATCGATCGCGGTCGGCGTGACGTTGTCCGCGTCGATCAGCAGCGCGATGTTGGTAAGGTTCTGGTTGTTTTCCATGGCCCGCGTGATGGGCTTCTCTCCCGGATTACGCAACCGGGAGGAATTCCCCGCTAGGCTCGTCCAGCAGGTGGAGCACGCCGTCGGAAATGGCGAAGAATGCACCGCGCAGGCGCAGCTTGCCGCGCTGCTCGAGCTCGCTCACGCAAGGGAAAGTGCGCAAGTTCGCCAGGCTGACCTTGACCCCGGCCTGTTCCATCGCCCGTTCGGCCGCCCGGCCCTCGGTGCCGTGTTCGGCGGCAACGGCATCGCGCGCCTCGTCCAGCAAATCGATCCAGTCGGCGATGAAGCCGCCCTGGCCCGGTTCCGTTCCCTGCATCGACTGGGTCAGCGCCGCCTTGCACCCGCCGCACATGCCGTGGCCCATGACCACGATCTCATGCACCCGCAGGAACTGCACCGCGAACTCGAGCGCGGCCGACACGCCGTGATGCCCGGGCGTCGTTTCGAACGGGGGGACCATCGCGGCGACGTTGCGGACGACGAAAATCTCCCCGGGCGCCACGTCGAATATCTGCGACGGATCGACCCGGCTGTCGGAACAGGCGATGACCATCACCCGGGGTTCCTGCCCCTCGCTGAGGGCGGACCAGCGGTCGCGCCGGCTGCCCCATCCATGCTGGCGGAAACGGCGGTATCCGTCGATGAGCCCGGCAAGCGCGGGCGATGTTTCGGTGGTCATGGCGCGCGGCGTTGCCGCACCGGCGGGCGCCTGACAACCCCCGGAGCGCACTCGCCGTGCCGGGCATTGCCTCTGTCGGGCCTGCGTCCTAAGTGGGCGCGCATGAATGATCTCGCGTCCGCTCCGCTTGCCGCACCCCGGCCCGAACGCCAGCGCAAGCCCGACTGGATCCGCGTGAAGGCGCCAGTCAGCAAGGGCTACCACGAAACGCGCCAGCTGATGCGCGATCTCTCCCTTAACACGGTCTGCGAAGAAGCCGCCTGCCCCAACATCGGGGAATGCTGGACCAAGAAGCACGCCACCGTGATGATCCTGGGCGACGTGTGCACGCGTGCCTGCGCATTCTGCAACGTGAAGACGGGGATGCCGCGCACGGTCGATCCGCTGGAGCCGGAGCATGTCGCCGCCGCCGCCGCGAAGATGGGCCTGCAGCACATCGTCATAACCAGCGTCGATCGGGATGATTTGCCCGATGGCGGGGCGGGCCAGTTCGTGAAAGTCATTGCCGCCCTCCGGCGCGAAACGCCGCAGACGACGATTGAAATTCTCACCCCCGACTTCCGCAACAAGATGCGTCCGGCGGTGGAGGCCATCTGCGAGGCCGGGCCCGACGTCTATAATCACAACCTCGAAACGGTGCCGCGGCTCTATCCCACGATCCGGCCCGGTGCGCGTTACTACGCCTCGCTCCGCTTGCTGGAGGAGGTGAAGACCCATGATCCGCTGATCTTCACCAAGAGCGGGATCATGCTGGGCCTCGGCGAACAGCGCCTGGAGGTGCATCAGGTCATGGACGACATGCGCTGCGCCGATGTCGATTTCATCACCATGGGCCAGTACCTGCAGCCAACCCCGCGCCACGCGAAGGTGGAGGACTTCGTCGCCCCCAAGGTGTTCGATGCTTATGGCGCGATCGCGCGCGCCAAGGGGTTTCTTCAGGTTGCCGCAAGCCCGCTCACGCGATCCAGCTATCACGCGGGGGACGACTTTGCGGAAATGAAGGCCGCCCGCGAGGCGCGCCTTGCCCGCACGGCGCCCGCTGCCTGAAGCTGCCGCCGCGATGCCCGGGATCCAGGAAGTCCGCACGATGCCTTACACGGCCGAACAGATGTTCGACTTGGTGGCGGACGTTGCCCGTTATCCGGAATTTCTGCCCTGGGTTGTCGCCACCCGCGTAACGTCCGACAGCCCGACAGCCATGGTCGCCGACATGCTCGTCGGCTTCAAGGCCCTGCGCGAAAAGTTCACGTCGCGTGTCACGAAGGATCGCCCTCGCGAAATAACCGTTCACTACGTCGACGGGCCCCTCCGCGATCTCGACAACCGGTGGCAGTTTCGCCCGCTTGCCGGCGGCGGGTGCGAGGTGGACTTCTGCGTGGAGTTCACATTCCGCAACGCCGTGTTCGAAGCGCTCGCCGGTCAATATTTCGACCGCGCATTCCGCAAGATGGTAACCGCGTTCGAAGAACGCGCGGCCGCGCTTTACGGAAGTAGCAGTTCCAGCGCGACGAGCGTGGCCTGACGGCGCACCTCGCTCCGGCTGCCGCCGTCGAAGTGCCGCATCTCGCCCTCGGGCTCCCCATCGTCGCCACGGCGCGCGCGGGCGAAAACGACCGTGCCCACTGGTTTTGACGGACTGCCGCCGTCGGGCCCCGCAATGCCGCTGATCGCAACCGCGACATCGGCGTTGGAGTTCTTGAGCGCCCCTTGCGCCATGGCCCAGACACACGCGATCGAGACTGCGCCGAATGTCTCGATGATCTCGTTCGGGACATCGAGATCTTCGCGCTTCGCCTCGTTCGAATAGGTCACGAAGCCGCGATCGAGAACGGCGGACGATCCGGGAATCTCCGTCAATGCAGCCGCGACGAGCCCGCCGGTGCAGCTCTCGGCAGTTGCCACGCGCCTGCCATGCCTTGCGTTTTCTCCGACCACGCGGAGCGCAAGGGCGACGATCTCTGGCGGGAGCAGGTCGCTCACGACTGGGCCGGGCACATTGCCAGGTTCCTGGGCTTGATCATGGCCAGCACGAAGGCGATCATCGCCCCGCTGTCGCGCGGCGCCAGGGCGGAAGCAATCTGCATCCCGCGCTCGACGTTGGCGCATTCCGCCGGCTTTATCGATTCGCCGATCTTCTGGGCGATGATCGCATCGACGAGCGGGCGCACGGACTCGTCGGGCAGTGCCGCGAACATCGCGGCGGGACCAGTGGATTGCGCCCCGGTCGCCTGACTGCCGATCACGCGGAGAACGCCCGCCTTCGCCGTGGGCCAGGTTTCCGCTTGTAGGGCGGCGTACCTGGCGGCGAAGGCATTGCCCCGGGTCGCGAGGAAGCCGTTCGATGACAGGCGGTTCGCGCACTTGGCTCGCACGCCTTCGACTGCGGCAGGGACCGAGTAGATCGCGATCTGCGCGACCTCCCGTTCCGTCAGGCATGGTTTTGCCTGCGCCATGGCCTGGGAGGGGAGGAGCGCGGCAAGCGCCACGACGGTGAATGTGCGAAGCGCGCTGTTCATTGAATGTCTCATGCGTTGCGGAATACCATCGCGACCGCTTCGGCGGCGATGCCTTCGCCGCGACCGGTGAAACCCAGTCGCTCCGTGGTCGTCGCTTTGACGTTTACCGCGCCTTCATCGATCCCGGCAAGCGCGGCAATGCGCGTCTTCATCGCGTGGCGGTGTGGGCCGATCCTCGGCGCTTCGCAGATAAGCGTGACGTCGATATTGCCGACCCGATAGCCAGCCTCCGCCACCAGCGACAACGCGTGCTCCACGAAGCGAGAGGACGGCGCACCTTCCCAGCGCGCGTCGCTCGGCGGAAAGTGCTGGCCGATGTCTCCGGCACCGACGGCACCAAGCAAGGCATCGACCACGGCGTGGAGGCCGACATCGGCATCGCTGTGGCCCGCAAGTCCGAGATGATGATCGACCTTGACGCCGCACAGCCACAGGTCCTCGCCGGGGTCCAGCCGGTGCACGTCATAGCCCGAACCGACCCGCCATGCGGGACTGTCTTCCATGAAATCCTCCGCAAAAGTGACCTTGTGCAGCGCTTCGTCGCCCGCGACCATCGCGATGGCACCGCCCGCGGCGCGCAGCACCTGGGCGTCGTCTCCTGCATCGGGCGGGCCCTGCCAGGACGCGTGAGCAGCGCGAATGTCCGCGACGCGAAAGGCTTGCGGCGTCTGGACACGCCGCAGGCTTGCGCGGTCGGCACTTGCGTCCATCAGGCCGTCACGTTCGGTGGCCAGGCTGTCTATGACGGGGAGGACCGGGATCGCCCCCGGATGATCGGCCAGCGCTTCGAGCAGACGCACGAGCACGGCGGAGGGGATCCGCGGGCGTGCCGCATCGTGGATCAGCACACGCTCCGCCAGGGGCAGGGCGCTCAGGGCCCGCGATACGGACTGCTGCCGGGTCGCGCCCCCGGTCACGAATGTCACCGCCAGGCCGTCGAGCGCCGCGGCAGCAAGGTCCGCGCCGGACGCGGGAATGGCGACGATCACCTCGTCGGCTCCGGCGGCGAGCAATGCTTCAACCGAGTGGCGCACCAGAGGCTTGCCGCGCCACCGCGCGAATTGCTTGGGCACCGGTTGGCCGGCGCGCGATCCTTGCCCGGCAGCAACGACGATGGCTGAGAAGGGGGGCAGTGCAGGGGGCATCGCACGGGCGCTACCGCCTTGCGCGCGAGCCTTCAATCCACTAAGCGCTGCACAAAATTTAGGCATCTTTCCTGTGACAGCGCTACCATCCCCGCCGCCCCTGCGGCCGATTTCGGTCGGTCCCGTTACGGTCGACACGCCGGTTGTCCTGGCGCCGATGACGGGCGTCAGCGACATGCCGTTCCGCATGGCGGTGCGGCGCTACGGCTCCGGCCTCAATGTCACGGAAATGATCGCCAGCGAAGCAGCCATTCGCGAAACGCGGCAGTCGATCCAGAAGGCGATGTGGGCGCCGCTGGAAGATCCCGTGTCCATGCAACTCGTCGGATGCGACCCCGTATCGATGGCGGAGGCCGCCAGGCTGGCAGCCGACCGGGGCGCGGCGATCATCGACATCAATTTCGGCTGCCCCGTGCGCAAGGTCGTGGGCCAGTTCGCCGGGAGCGCGCTGATGCGCGAGGTACCGCTGGCGATCAAGCTGATGGAAGCCTGCGTCGAGGCGGTGGACGTGCCGGTGACGGTCAAGATGCGGATGGGCTGGGATCACGCCAGCCTCAACGCGCCGGAGCTTGCGCGCATCGCGGAAGACATCGGGGTCCGCATGGTCACCGTCCACGGGCGCACGCGCAACCAGATGTACAAGGGCGAGGCGGACTGGGCCTTCGTCCGCAAGGTCCGAGATGCGGTGACCATTCCGGTCATCGTCAACGGCGATATCTGCTCCGTCGCCGACGCCGCGAAGGCGCTCGATCAATCGGGCGCCGACGGCCTGATGATCGGACGCGGCGCCTATGGCCGTCCGTGGCTGCTTTCGCAGGTGATGCAATGGTGGCGAACCGGGGAGGCGCAGGCGGACCCCTCGATCGACGAACAGTACGCGGTGCTGATGCGCCACTACCGCGAAATGCTGGATCATTACGGCGCGGACACCGGGGTCAAGATGGCGCGCAAGCACCTGGGTTGGTACACCAAGGGCCTGCACGGTTCGGCGGAGTTCCGCAACAAGGCCAATTTCATCGATGACGCGGGCCAGGTGCTCGGGGAGATCGAGCGATTCTACACGCCCTTCCTGGTGCGGAAGGCTGCGTGACGGCGCCTGGCGCGCCGGGGCCGCGCGAGCAGATCGCCGGCCTATCTTTCGCGGTGCTGCTGATCGATCCCGACCTCACGATCGTTGAGGCCAATCCCGCGAGCGAGAACATGTTGGGTCGCAGCGCGCCGCGACTTGTGAGCACCGCACTGCTTGAGGTGTTCGCTTTCGAGGATTCCCGCATCGCGGAACGGATTCGCGACCAGTTGGCGCCGCTGGTGGCACGCGACGTTGCGGTTCGTGTCGGTGCGGCCCCGCGGCGCGTGAACCTGACTCTCTCGCCCGTTCCATCCCATCCGGGATGGCGCGTTCTCACCCTGTCGGAGGCGCCGCAAGACATGGTCGAGCCGGGCAATGGCACGGCGCAACTCAGCGCACCTGCCGTGCTGGCGCACGAGATCAAGAATCCGCTGGCAGCGATCCGTGGGGCGGGGCAACTGGTAGCCCGCAAGCTCAAGCCCGCGGACCGTTTGCTCGCTGACCTGATTACCGGCGAGGTGGATCGCATCGCGTCGTTGATCGACCGAATGCAGCGCATCGGCGCGCGCACCAGCGAGCCGAACGCCCCGTTCAACTTGCACGAAGCTGTCCTGAGCGCGCTGGCCGCGGTTCGGGGCGGGGACATGGCCGGGGTCGAACTTGTCGAAGCATTCGATCCCTCGTTGCCCACCGTCATGGGCAATCGCGCCGGGCTGGAACAGATCGTCATCAACCTGGTGGCGAACGCCCGCGATGCGGTCGAACAGCAGCAAGGCGCCCGGGTTACCGTCCGCACCCGATACGCGAGCGGCCTCAGCGTCAACGCCGCAGGCCCCGGGCGACCGGTGCGCCTGCCGATCGAGCTGACAGTCAGCGACAACGGCCCGGGTATCGACGCCGATCTGCGCGATCATGTGTTCGAACCCTTCGTCAGCAGCCGTGCGGGGGGGCAGGGGCTCGGTCTTGCACTGGTGCGCCGGTTGGTGCGCGACATGGGTGGCCGCGTGGCGCACGAGCGCGACGAAAGCGCCGGTCTCACGCACTTTCGCGTCCACCTGCCGCTGGCGGAAGGGGCGTGAACCGATGAAGGGGGCGATCCTCCTGGTGGAAGACGACGCCGCAATCGCGACGGTCGTCAGAGCTGCGCTCGAAGATGAGGGCTTTGCGGTCGATTGCAGCGACTCCATCGCCGGTCGCGACCGCCTGCTCAGGACCCGCGTCTACGCCGCCATGCTGACGGATGTGGTACTGGCGGATGGCGACGGCATCGCCAGCCTGTCGGCCGTCCAGGCCGCGCATCCCCACCTGCCGATCATCGTGCTGTCGGCACAGAACACACTCGACACCGCCATTCGTGCGGCCGATATCTCGGCGTTCGAATACTTTCCCAAGCCCTTCGACCTCGAAGAACTGGTCCGTGCGGTCGTGCAGGCCGTCGGGGCGCGGAACGTGGCGGCCGATCCGCAGGGCGAGGGCACGCATGGGGCATTGCCGCTGGTCGGGCGGAGCCATGCGATGCAAGGCGTTTACCGCATGATCGCCCGGGTCCTGCGTAACGACCTGACGGTGCTGATCCTGGGCGAATCCGGGACCGGCAAGGAACTCGTGGCCGAAGCGATCCACCAGTTCGGTCACCGGAAGACGGGGCCATTTGTCGCCGTCAACGCCGCCGCGATCCCGCACGATCTGATCGAAAGCGAACTGTTCGGGCACGAAAGGGGCGCGTTCACCGGGGCCCACGCGCAGGCCATCGGCAAGTTCGAGCAGGCCAACGGCGGCACGCTGTTTCTCGACGAGATCGGCGATATGCCAGCGGCCGCGCAGACGCGGCTGCTGCGTACGTTGCAGTCCGGTCGCATCCGGCGCGTCGGCGGCCGGCACGAGATTGCGGTGGACGTACGGATCCTTGCCGCGACCAACCGCGATCTCGCCCCGATGATCGCCGCGGGCACTTTTCGCGAAGACCTGTTTTATCGCCTGAACGTCGTGCCCATCGAGCTGCCCCCGCTGCGAGAGCGCGTCGACGACATTGCGGCGCTCACCCACCATTTTCTTGAGCAGGCAGCTGCCGACGGCCTGCCGCGGCGGCGGATCGACGATGCGGCAATCCGCGCGCTTGAGCAGCGCCCCTGGCGTGGCAATGTCCGCGAGCTTCGCAACGCGGCGTACCGCCTGGCGCTCATGGCACGCAAGGATGCGATCGACGCCGATACCGTGCACGCCGTGCTTGGCCGGCCGGAACCCGCAGGCACCGCGCCCGAGGCGAGTTTCGCGCAAGCAGTGGAAGCGTGGCTCCGCGCCGCCGCGCCGCCCGACGGGACGCTCTATGGTGCCGCCACCGCGGCGCTCGAACGCCCGTTGTTCAGCCGCGTGCTGGAGCGGACGGGCGGCAATCAGGTGCAGGCGGCGCGCATGCTCGGCATCAACCGCAACACCTTGCGCAAGCGGCTCACGGAACTCGGGATCGATCCGGATGGCGCCGCGGCGCGCCGATGAAAGCGGAACGGTTCGCCGAATACCCCTTGCATATCTGCAACAGTCCAGTTGTAATCGCGCAACGATGACCGCCGCGCTTTCACCGGATTTGCACCAGCCGCCGGCGCGCCGCAGCCCGCGATGGTGGCGCAGGTTCCTGGTCGTCAGCCGCCGCGCGAACTTCTACCTGATCCTGGAGGTTATCGCGGCGGTCGCCGTCATCGCTATGATCTGGATAACCTGGTACACCTTTACCAGCGCGCCGCCCAATGGCCAGCTGCTGCCATCCCAGAAGGTCGCGGGCCTGCTTATCGCCACGCTCATCCCGGCGATGGCGCTGCTGGTGCTGGCGGGCCGGCGCTTCGCCTTGCGCCGCGCAGCGGGGAGCACCGCGCGCCTGCACGTCCGCCTGGTATTCTTCTTCTCGCTGATCGCCGCCATCCCGACGCTGCTGGTGGCCGGGTTTGCGGCCTTCCTGTTCCAGTCCGGCGTCGATTTCTGGTTTTCCGACAATTCGCGCGGGCTGATGCAGAACGCCAACTCGCTCGCTCGCGGGTATTATGAACAGAACCAGGTGCAGGTGGCCAATCAGACGGTCGCGATGGCCAGCGACATGGCCTATTACCTGCAGAGCTTCGAACTGACCGATCCCGATCTTGCCGACGTCTATTTCCTCCAGGTCAAGCAGCGGGAAATCAACGAATCCGCCGTGCTCCAGCGGCTCGATGACGGGTCGATCCGGACCGCCGCCATCTTCAACCTGAACGAAGACAATGAACCCGGCACTTTCGCCGCCGTCGCCGTGCCCCGGCTCCTGGCCGGCGAGGCCATGGTGGTCAGCGCCAATCCGCAACGGATCGAGGCGCTGGCGCCCATCGATCTCAAGAGCGGTATCTTCCTCTACAATGCGCGGAATTCGGAAGCGCTCGGGTTCAGTCAATGGGCAAGCGCCCAATCTGTCGTCATGGCGTATGACGTGCTGACGAAGCGGGCACGTGCGCTGCAACTGCGCTTCAACCTTGCGCTGTTCTTTGTCAGCCTGGCGCTCGTCGGACTGGCGGTATGGTTCGCGCTTCGCTTCGCCGACCGCCAGGTGGAGCCGCTCACCGAACTCGTGTCCGCCGCGCGCAAGGTGGGCGGGGGGGACTTTGCCATGCGGGTTGAAGGCCGAACCGGGCCTGACGAAATCGGCATGCTCAACCGCGCGTTCAATCGCATGGCCGGCCAGATAGAACAGCAGACGGCCGCACTTCTCGGTGCAAACCGCCAGCTCGAGGAACGACGTGCCTTTATCGAAGCGGTGATCGGCTCGATCACGGCCGGCATCGTGACGGTGGACCAGCAGGGCCGGATCCTGCTGATGAACAGCGCCGCGCAGGAACTGTTGCTGGGCGCCACCGGCCCCGTGCCCCCCGCCGCGCTGCTATCCGACCTCGCGCCACAGTTCGCGGCGATCGCCGACGCGCGCCAGTCGTCGGGCACGGTTAACTGGAGCAAGGGCGGGGAGCTTCTGACCCTGGCGGTGAAGGTGGGCGAAGCACCCGAAGGCCGGGTGATCACCTTCGAGGACATTACCCGCCAGATCCTCGACCAGCGCCAGGCGGCCTGGTCGGACGTGGCCCGCCGCATCGCGCACGAAATCAAGAACCCGCTCACGCCCATCCAGCTTGCCACGGAACGGCTGAAGCGACGCTATCGCAAGCAGATCGAGACCGACGGTGAACTGTTCGACGAGCTGACCAACACGATCGTCCGCCAGGTTGGCGACCTGCGCAAGATGGTCGACGAGTTTTCCAGCTTTGCCCGTCTGCCCAAGCCTGTGTTCCGCCCCGAGGACGCGCACGACCTCGTGAAGCAGGCGCTGTTCCTCCAGGAGGTCGCCCATCCGGAGATCGATTTTCGTCTGGTTTCCGGCGCTCCGGGGCCGATCACGATCGCGTGCGACCGCCACCAGCTGGGCCAGGCGATGACCAACGTGCTCAAGAACGCGGTGGAGGCGATCGAGGCCCGGGCGCGAGGGGCGGAGCCCGACTATCGCGGCCGCATCGCCGTGCAACTGACGCCGACCGCCGAAATGCTGGCGATCGCGGTGGAGGACAACGGCATCGGCCTGCCACAGGATCGCGAACGGATCGTCGAACCATACATGACGACACGCGAGAAAGGCACCGGGCTCGGCCTCGCGATCGTCAACAAGATCGTCGAGGAACACGGCGGCGACATGACGTTCGCGGGCGCGGAAGGGGGCGGGGGCACCCGTGTCACCTTGCGCTTTGCGCGCGACCCCCTGGCGGCAGCGTCCGCGATTCCGGAATGAGGTTGAGGCAAGACTGATGGCGCTCGATATCCTGATCGTCGACGACGAACGCGACATCCGCGAACTCGTGGCCGGCGTGCTGAGCGACGAAGGCTACGAATGCCGCACAGCGGGCGACAGTGCCGCCGCGCTCGCCGCGGTCGACGTCCGGCGGCCCAGCCTCGTCCTGCTCGACGTGTGGCTCCATGGCAGCCCGATGGACGGGCTGGAGGTGCTCGACGAGATCAAGAAGCGCGAACCCGAACTGCCGGTGATCATATTTTCCGGGCACGGAAATATCGACACGGCCGTCTCCGCCGTCGGGCGGGGAGCGATGGATTTCATCGAGAAGCCGTTCGAGGCCGGCAAGCTGCTCCTGCTGGTTCAGCGGGCGACCGAGACCGAACGCCTGCGCCGGGAGAACGTCCGGCTGCGCGAAGGATTCGCCCGGGGCGAGGAATTCACCGGCAACTCCGGCGCCATCAACGCCGTGCGCGCCACCTTGAAGCGCGTGGCCAATACCGGCAGCCGCGTGATGATCAGCGGGCCGGGCGGGTCAGGCAAGGAAGTGGCCGCCCGCCTGCTCCATTCGTGGAGCGCCCGGGCCGACGGGGCCTTCGTCATCGTCAATTCCGCCCGGATCACCCCGGAACGGTTCGAACAGGAACTGTTCGGCGAGGAATCCGACGGCAAGCTGGTGCGGCCCGGCCTCCTCGAACTTGCGGATGGCGGCACGCTCTATCTCGATGAAGTGGCTGACATGCCGCTGAGCACCCAGGCCCGCATCCTCCGCGTGCTGACGGAGCAGAGCTTCGTGCGCGTGGGCGGCAGTCGGCAGATCGCGGTGGATGTGCGGGTCGTCTCGTCCACCTCCCGCGACCTGGGGCGGGAGATCGAGGAAAAGGCTTTCCGCGAGGACCTGTTCTATCGTCTGAATGTCGTGCCCGTCACCATCCCTTCGCTTGCCGAGCGGCGCGACGACATACCGGCGCTCGCCGATCACTTCTTTGCCCGTTATGCCGCGGAACAGGGCATCTCCCCGCCCGACCTGTCGGAAGAAGCACTGGCCGCGCTGCAGGCTTACGATTGGCCCGGAAACGTACGCCAGCTTCGCAATGTCGTCGAACGGACGATCATCCTGACGCCGCGCGAACGCCTGTCGGTGATCGAGGCCGACATGCTCCCCAGCGAAGTGACCGGGGGGCGCCTGGGCGGGGGCGGGGGCATTTCGGCGATGATGGGCGTGCCGCTGCGTGAAGCCCGCGAGAGTTTCGAACGCGAATACCTCTCCATCCAGATCCGGCGGTTTTCCGGCAACATCTCCAAGACTGCGAGCTTCATCGGCATGGAGCGCTCCGCGCTGCATCGTAAGCTCAAGCTGTTGGGCATGGGCGACCGGCGCGACGACGAATAGTTCAACGCTCGCGGAACGCAGGTGCAGCAAAAGCATTTGCGAAACAGGTGGGCGCTCAATATTCGGTCGCGACAACCGGCGCGGGGCTCCTGGACCACGCGCCAGATCGCGGACCGTGCCTTGTTGAGAAATGCGGCCGCCGACAAGACGGAGACCGTTCACGTGTCCACGACCCGAACCCTGTCCGCGCGCCCGATCCCGCCGAAGGAGCCCGACGTGCCCGCGACTTCCGGCGGCAAGCAGCAAAGCTTGCAGGATGCGTTCCTGAACATGCTGCGCAAGAACAAGACCCCTGTGACGATGTTCCTTGTGAAGGGCGTGAAGCTGCAGGGCATTGTCACCTGGTTCGATAACTTCTCGATTCTGTTGCGCCGCGACGGCCAGTCTCAACTGGTGTACAAGCATGCGGTCTCCACGATCATGCCGGGAAATCCGATGGATGCCGGACAGTTCGCGAGCCAGGGGTCCAACGCCAAGCAGCGCCTGCTCCAGGACGTATTCCTGAGCCGCGTCCGCGAGGCGGAAGTTCAGGTGACCATGTTCCTGGTAAACGGCGTGATGCTCCAGGGCACGATCGCCGCGTACGACCTGTTCTGCATGCTGCTGGAGCGGGACGGGTACGTTCAGCTTGCCTACAAGCACGCGGTGTCCACTATTCAGCCGGCGACGGCCGTGGACCTGAGCGATGAATTCGAAGGCGACAGCGACTGAGCTTCGACGACAACCTGATGGGCGAGGTGTCCCGCGGTGCGCGGGCCGTTGTCGTATGCCCCGACGTGCGCGGCCGCCATCACGACCTGGAGCCTGAGGCCCGGCTCGAGGAAGCGTGCGGACTTGCGCTGGCGATAGGCATCGTCGTGGCGGATGCGGCGGTGATCCCCGTGCGCCAGGTCAAGCCGGGCACGTTGTTCGGATCGGGCCAGGTGGACAACATCGCAGTCGCTTGCGAACAGCACGAAGCGCAACTTGTCATCGTTGATGGCGCGCTCACGCCCATCCAGCAGCGTAACCTGGAAGACCGGCTCAAACGCAAGGTGATCGACCGCACCGGACTGATCCTGGAGATTTTCGGCGAGCGGGCCGTAACCGCGGAAGGGCGGTTGCAGGTCGAACTGGCGCATCTCGATTATCAACAGAGCCGCCTCGTGCGGTCGTGGACTCACCTTGAACGGCAGCGCGGCGGGTTCGGCTTCCTGGGCGGCCCCGGCGAAACCCAGATCGAAGCCGACAGGCGGATGATACGGCAGCGCATGGGACGCCTGCGCAAGGAGCTGGAAGGGGTGCGCAAGACCCGCGCGCTCCATCGCGACCGCCGCGGTCGTGCGCCATGGCCGGTTATCGCGCTGGTGGGTTATACCAACGCAGGCAAATCCACGCTTTTCAACCGGCTCACCGGCGCCGATGTCATGGCCGAAGATCTGCTGTTCGCGACGCTCGATCCCACAATGCGGGCCATTACTTTGCCGGGGGTGGACAAGGCGATCCTGTCGGACACGGTGGGATTCATTTCCGATCTGCCGACCCAGCTTGTCGCCGCGTTCCGCGCCACCCTGGAAGAAGTCACTGGCGCCGATATAATCGTCCATGTGCGTGACATCGCCAATCCCTCGACCGCCGCCCAGAAAGCGCAGGTGCTGGAGGTGCTCGGCGACTTGGGCGTTGGAGGCGAAGATGTCGAGGGTGAGGGCGAGGGCGCGATCCCGATCCTTGAGGTCTGGAACAAGATCGACCTGCTGCCACCCGATGACGCAAGCGCCGTCGCTGACGCCGCCAGCGCCGACCCGATGACCGTGGCGATATCGGCCGAAACGGGGGAAGGGGTGCAGGCGTTCGTGGAACACGTGGCTGCATTGCTGACCCAGCAGGCGCGGGTGCATGAACTTGTCCTCCCGGCCAGCGCCGGGCGGCGGATCGCATGGCTGCACGCGCACGGAGACGTGATTGAGGAAGCGGAGGCCGGCACCGGACCGGACGGGCCGCTGCGGCGCATCGTCGTCCGGCTCAATCCCAAGGAACTCGGTCAATACGAAAGCCTATAGGCGTTCGGCTGCCTTCACCTGCTGCCAAAGCGTTTCCTGTTCCTCAAGCGACCGCGAGGCGAAATCACCCCCGGCCGCCTGTTCCATCGCGCGGAAGCGCCGCTCGAATTTCGCGTTCGCGGCGCGGAGCGCTTCTTCGGGCGCCACGCCATAGGCGCGCACCAGGTTGACCGCGGCGAACAGCAGGTCGCCTGCTTCTTCGAAGCGCTCCGCCTCGGATGCCTCTGCAAGCTCGCGCGCTTCCTCCGCCACTTTCGCAGCCGGTCCCTCGGGGTCGGGCCAGTCGAAACCGACGCGAGCGGCGCGCTTCTGAAGCTTTTCCGCGCGCATCAGCGCGGGCAATGCAGCTGCGACCCCGTCGAGTGCGCTGGTCGAGCCGCTGGCGGCGCGTTCGGCGGCTTTCAAATCCTCCCAGTGGCTCGCGTCAGTGATACCGGCCGTTTCGCCGAAGATGTGCGGGTGGCGCGCCTCCATCTTGTCGGCGATGGTTCGTGCGACGTCCTCAAAGGTGAAATAGCCACCTTCGTCGGCGATACGCGCGTGGAAGACGACCTGAAGCAGGAGATCGCCGAGCTCACCGCGCAAATCCTCCATGTCCGCACGCTCGATGGCGTCGGCCACTTCGTATGCTTCCTCGATCGTGTACGGGGCGATCGTCGCGAATGTCTGTGCACGATCCCATTCGCATCCGCGATAGGGGTCGCGCAGTGTCGCCATGATGCGGAGAAGGCGATCGAGCGAGGCGCTCATACGGGGATGATAATATATATTATGTTAAACGGAAGGGTGGGCGCCATGTCGATCACGCGCCGACCATCGAAAACAGCAACGCCACGGCCGTGAATATCCCAGCCCATACGAGCGCCATCTGGACGCCCTTGCGCCAGCCCATGCGAAACGAGGCGACCGCACTCGCGGCAAGGATCAGCCAAGCTCCAAGGCCGATCAACTGAACGACGCCGTGTTCGTTCATACGGTGACCTCCAGGCCGTCGTACCCGACCATGACGTGGTCCGGCACTTCGGCTGACAAAGTGCGGTAATCGAGGCTTTTGTCGAGGTGGGTCAGCACCGCCCGCCGCGCGCCCGACCGCGCGATCAGGTCCAGCGCCATGTCGAGATGCGCATGGGTGGGATGCGGACGGCGGCGAAGGCAATCGACCACCATCAGGTCCGCACCGGCGAAAACCTCCAGCATGCCGGGGACAATTTCACTGAAGTCCGTGGCGTAAACCACGGATTTCCCGTCAGCATCGAAGCGATAACCGGTAGATTGCGCAGGCCCGTGCGGCATCTGGACCTTGCCGATTCCGAAGCCTGCGAAGATGCGCAGTTTTTCCAGCGTGTTGAGTTCCACGATGGTGGGATAGCCGTGCTCCCCGGCGAACACATAGCTGAAGCGGGCCCGCAGCCTGCGGGCAGTCTCGTCTGCCGCGAACCCCGGGAGCGGCCCCGACCGGTCGTACCGCATCACGCGCAGATCATCGATACCGTGGCAATGATCCGCGTGATCGTGAGTCCAGAAAACCCCGTCCACGCGGTCGATCCGGTTGGCGAGGAGCTGCGCGCGCAAGTCGGTGGACGTGTCCACCAGCAACCGCTTGCCCTCGTCGCTTTCGACAATGATCGACACGCGGGTGCGCCGGTTGCGCGGCTCGGCGGGATCGCACTCCCCCCAATCGTTGCCGACGCGCGGCACGCCGGTCGAAGTGCCGCTGCCGAGCATGAGCATCTTCATGCCGCTTTTCCGAATAGCCCGAAGAAGTTGCGGCTCGTTGTTTCGGCAAGTTCTTCAAACGGGATTCCGCGCAGTTCGGCGAGGAACGCGGCGGTGTCGCGCACGAAGGCCGGTTCGCAGGGCCTGCCGCGATGCGGGACCGGAGCGAGGAACGGGCTGTCCGTTTCGACCAGCAGGCGATCGGAGGGCACGTCCCTGGCGACCGCGCGGAGCACCTCGGCATTTCTGAACGTGACGATTCCGGAAATCGATATCGAAAGTCCCAGATCGAGTACCTTCCGCGCAAAATCCGCGGATGCCGTGAAGCAATGGATCAATGCCGGGAAGCGCCCCTTCCCCATCTCTTCGGCAAGGATCCCGGCGGTGTCATCCTCCGCATCGCGGGTGTGAATCACGATCGGCAGACCGCTTTCGCGCGCGACGCCGATGTGCATCCGGAACAGATCGCGCTGCACCGCGCGATCCGACCTGTCATAGTAATAGTCCAGCCCGCTTTCGCCGACGGCGATCACCTTCGGGTGTTCGGTCGCAGCGAGGAGCGCGTCGCGCCCCAGGTCGGCGTGGCCGTCCGCCTCGTGCGGATGAATGCCGACACTCGCCCAGACATCTGCTTCACGCTCGGCCGTGCCGACGACCTTGTGCCATTCGCTCTGACGGGTCGAGATATTGAGCATGCCGCTCACGCCGGCGGAACGTGCTCTTGCCAGCACTGCTGCCTGATCGTCGACAAGACCATCGTATTCGAGATGGCAATGGCTATCGATCAGCCTCACCCGGCGTCCCCTGCCGGCATTTCCAGCCGTGGGAACACGCCGGTGGGTTGCGCCAGACGGAAGCCGTTTTCGACCAGGCGATCGAACCACGTGTTGTCGGTCAGTGCGATGAAATCCCGCTCGGCTTCCGGGATGCCGAGCTGGTCCAGTACGCGATCGGCCGATTGCGGCACGACCGGCCGGATCGCGATGGCGAGGTCGCGCACCGCCCTCAACAATGTCAGCAGCACGATTCCCATGCGCTCAGGATCGGTCTTGCGCAGCGCCCACGGCGCCTGTTCGTCCACGTACTGATTGCAGGCGAAGACGGCGCGCATCCAGGCTTCGATGCCGACCGAAAAGTCCAGCGACTCGAACGCCTGTGGCAATTCGCTGGCACACGCAGCACGAACCTGGGCCAGCAGCGCATCGTCTTCCGCGGCGGGAGAAAACTTGCGAAGTTCGCCGTCCATATTCTTGTAAATCATGGATAATACGCGCTGAGCAAGGTTGCCGAAGCTGTTTGCCAGCTCCGCATTGCAGCGATTGACGATCGCCTCGGCAGAAAATCCGCCGTCGTTTCCGAACACCACTTCGCGCATCAGAAAATAGCGCAATTGATCGACGCCGAACTGCTCGGCAAGGGCCATCGGATCGATCACGTTGCCCAGCGATTTCGACATTTTCTCCCCGCGGTGAAGCAGGAAGCCGTGGCCGAAGATTGCCTTGGGCAAGGGCAGGCCCGCGCTTTTCAGGAAGGCGGGCCAGTAGACGGCGTGGAACCGGACGATATCCTTGCCGATCAGGTGGAGGTCTGCCGGCCAGAACCGGGCGAAGTCTCCATCGCGGTCGGGAAAACCGATCCCGGTGAGATACGTGGTGAGCGCATCGACCCAGACGTACATCACATGTCCGGGGCTGCCGGGAACGGGCACGCCCCAGTCGAAGCTGGTGCGGGAGACGGAAAGGTCGCGCAGATCGTTCCCGCGCAGGAAGGCGAGAACTTCGTTGCGCCGGCTCTCCGGCCGAAGAAAACCGGGTGTTTCGTTGAGCTCGATCAGGAAATCGCGGTAGCGCGACAGGCGGAAGAACCAGCTTTCCTCCACGTTCCATTCCACGGCCGTGCCCTGGGGCGAAAGCTTCTGCCCCCCTTCCCCTTCGACCAGCTCGCTCTCGTCATAGAAGGCTTCGTCCCTGACGGAATACCAGCCTTCGTACCGGTCGAGGTAGAGATCACCGGCATCGTGCATCGCCTGCCACAGGACCTGGCTCGCCGCGTGATGCTGCGCCTCGGTCGTGCGGCGAAAGGCGCTGTATCCGACGTTGAGCCCGTCGCACATCGCGCGGAAGTGGTCCGACATCTCGGTCGCGAAATCGAGCGTTTCGCGCCCCGCGTCGCGAGCGGTGCGATCCATCTTCAGCCCGTGTTCGTCCGTGCCTGTAACCAGGCGGACGTCGTAGCCCTTTGCCGCGCGAAAGCGCGCGATGACGTCGGCCGCGATCGCTTCGTAAGCGTGGCCGATGTGCGGCTTGCCGTTCGGGTAACTTATCGCGGTGGTAAGGTAGTAGGGTTCAGCCATTGCCCCGTTCGCTAGCCGGGGCGACCGAGGCGAGCAACCCGCCGATTTGCATGGCCAGCAAGCCGGGATCGAAATTGTAGATCGGCGCCTGCGCAGCGAGATTCACGAGGTCCGCGTGCGCATCCGCCACCGCGGGGATCGCGCTGCGCGGCGCGCCGGGTGCCATCGAGGCGACGCGCGCACGGGCAAGCTCGATCGTCGCTGCCATGCGGTCGCGGTCCGGGCGCGGGCCGATCGCCGCGGCAAGCTGGCCGCGCAGCGCAAAATCCGCGTCGCCCTCCGCCACGATCTTCTGCATGAGGGTGTCGAGCACCCCGAGCTTCTGGCTCAGGAATCCGAACGCCGC
Source organism: Tsuneonella aeria (assembly GCF_009827495.1). Classification (NCBI taxonomy): domain Bacteria; kingdom Pseudomonadati; phylum Pseudomonadota; class Alphaproteobacteria; order Sphingomonadales; family Erythrobacteraceae; genus Tsuneonella; species Tsuneonella aeria. Next base: position 478,416 of record NZ_WTZA01000001.1, on the reverse strand, counting down.
ACCGGGGGATCCGCCAGCGGCAGCGACGGCAGCGGCACGGGCGGCAGCATCGGCCTCCGGCGCTTCCTCCATCAGCAACCGGTCGATCGCTTGGTCGGGTATCGGCGCGAAGCGCAGCGTGCGGCAACGCGACCTGATGGTCGGCAACAACCGCGCCGGGCGATGCGCGACAAGCATGAAGAACGTGCCGGCGGGCGGCTCCTCCAGGCTTTTCAGCAGCGCGTTGGACGCGCCCTTTTCCATGTCGTCGGATGGATCGATAATGACCACCCTGCGGCTGCCCAGCGTAGGCCGCGTGGTCAGGCGCTTCTGCATGGCCCGGATCGAATCGACAGGGATGTTGCGCTTGCGTTCGTAGGGCTCGCCAGCCTCACGCTTGCGCTCTTCCTTCTCGTCCCTGGGCGGGTGGGAGAGCACGATCACGTCGGGGTGCATGCCTTCGGGCTGCGGAACGCCCGGCTCGGCGACCATTTCACGCGCGGCGTCACGCGCGAATATGCCTTTTCCCAGTCCGCGCTTGCCCGCCAGCAACCAGGCATGATGCATCCGGCCGCCTGCGATCGCATCGCGCCATTCCGCCCAGGCGGGCTCATGCCCTATCAGTGGCACAGGCGCCGGTCCACTTCGGCGAGGACGCGGGCCAGAACGTCCTCTGCAGGGCCGTTGCCGTCGATCACGGCGAATCCCCGGGGATCGTCCACGGCCATGCGGGCGAAGGCGAATGCCACCGCGGCGTGATAAGCGGCATCCCGCCCCCCGATCGCGTCCGCGGCGCCCTCGTCGCGCCGCTGGATCCGCGCGGCCGCCTCCGCCGGATCGACGGTGATGAGTATCGTTAGATCGGGGCGCAGGCCGCCGCTGCCGATGGCGTGAAGCGCGCGCACGGCATCGTCCCCCACGCCCCCTGCCCCGCCCTGGTAGGCGCGGCTCGAATCGACGAAGCGGTCGCAGATCACCCAGCGCCCTGCCGCCAGCGCCGGTCGGATGCGCTGGGCAACGTGGTCCGCGCGCGCCGCGGCGAACAGCAGGGCCTCGGCCTCCGGCCCCCATCCGGCACCCGGCGGCTCCAGCAACAGTGCGCGAACAGCCTCCGCACCCGGGGTTCCACCCGGCTCGCGCGTCGTGTCGACATCGATGCCGCGCTCGGCCAGCGCATGGGCAAGCAGCCGCGTCTGCGTGGACTTGCCGCTGCCCTCCCCCCCTTCCAGTGCGATGAACCGGCCCCGGATTGTCATATCAGGCCGGCGACGCCGTTGAGGAGCCGGTGGCCGATGTTGGCCTTTTCCACATCCTCGCCAGCGACAAGGGGCACGCGCGACGGCCGCATGCCATCGGCGATGATTTCAAGCTCTGCCACCTGTTCGCCCAATGCGATCGGCGCGCGCAGCGGCCCTTCGTAATGGACGCGAAGGCGCACCGTGCCGGTCTGACCCGCGGGGAGATCGTAGCCAAGGTCGATCGGCGCGATGAGGGGGACCGATCGGCTCGATCCGCCTTGGACTTGCGCGGCGGCGACAACATCGCCCTTGGCGAACAGGGGCTTGCCGGTGAAGGACTGGAATCCCCACTCAAGGAATGCGCGGCTTGCCTGCTTCTGAATACGCGACGTCGGCGCGCCGCCTACGACCATGACGAGGCGCCGGCCATCGCGCTGCGCGCTGCCGAGGAAGCCATATCCGGCCTGGTTGGTGAACCCCGTCTTGATCCCGTCGGCCCCGGGCACCACGCCTGTCACGGGATCGTGGTTGCGCTGTTCGAAGCCGTTGAACTTGAGCGTGCGCTTGCCGAAGTACCGCGCGTAGAGGTCGGGATGGCGGGTGATCATGGCGGAGGCGAGCGTCGCCAGGTCCCGCGCGGTCACGAACGTGCGCCCTTCGTCCATCCATCCGTTAGGCGTGCCGAAATGGCTGTTGTTCATGCCGATCTCGCGCGCCTTCGCGTTCATCATGGCTGTCCATTTCGGCAGGGATCCGGCAATGCCCGCCCCCAATACGGCCGCGCCGTCGTTGGCCGAGACGGTCGTCACGCCGTGGAGCAGGGCATCGACACTGACGCGCTGGTTGTTTTCGAGGAACATCGTCGAACCGACGCCGTGCCAGTCGGTCCACAATTCCGGGCTGACGAGCATGAGCTGTTCGGGCGCCACCCGGCCGCTGTCTATCAGCTCGAACGCCAGGAAGGCGGTCATCACCTTGGTGATCGATGCGGGCATGAACCGCCGGTCCGGTTCCCGGGCGTAGAGCGTCTGGCCAGAAGACAGGTCGACCATCATCGCGATGGGCACTTCGGGCGGCGGCGGGGCGAAAACGGGCGGCTCGGCAGGGTAATCGGCGCTGGCGACCTGCACGGAGCTTGTCAGGGCAATTGCGGCGAACAGGGCACTGGACGAACGAATGATGGAGCGCTCCCGCCGCCGTGCTGGACGGCGGTTCAACCGATGGCTTGGACCGCGGCGCTATAGCGAGTGGCCGGCATCTTGGCGAGCGCCGCGGCGGCCTGTCCACGATCCTTGCCGCCGAGCATGGTCAGCGGGCAATCTCGTCTGCCAGCAAGCCGACGCTCATCGCGTAGTAGTTGGAACAGTTGTATTCCAGGATCACGCGATAATTGGCGGTCAGCAGCCATGCCCGCGTTCCTGGACCGTCGGGCTGGAACAAGGTCGCCATGACGGTATCGCCCAGATAGGCCTGGGGCCGTACCCCAAGGGCGCGCCATTCGCTCACTGTTTTCCAGCGGCTGTGACGGCCGTGCACAGGCGCGCAGACGGGGGCGTTGGTGCGCGATTGCAGAGCGCTCCAGTCCAGACCTGGCGGAACGCTGGCCTGCACGCCCCACGGCTGCCCCCGCCGCCAGCCGGCGTCGCGGAAATAGTTCGCGATCGATGCGAGCGTATCGGACCGGTTGTTCCAGATATTGCGGCGGCCATCGCCGTCGCCGTCCTGGGCGAGCCGCAGATAGATGCTCGGCAGGAACTGCGGATACCCGAATGCGCCCGCCCAGCTGCCCTTCAGCGTGCTGCGCGAGACGCCCATGTCGGCGATCTTGAGAAGATCGACGAACTCGGTTGCGAACAGGTCCCGCCTGCGCCCTTCCCAGGCCAGCGTGGCGAGGCTTCGGGCAAGGTCGAAATCACCTGTGTAGCTGCCGTAATTCGTCTCGTGGCCCCAGATGGCGACGAGCATCTTGGCCGGCACGCCGTATCGCGCCTCCATCTGCGCGGCGAGCGGGCCCAGCGCCTGGTAATTGCGCCGTCCGCCGTTCACGCGCGCGGCGTCGACGTGCGTGTCGAGATAGCTTTGCAGCGGCGAATACCGCCCGCTCGTGTTCGGCGTGCCCGGTTGCCCGCGATCGAGCTGGATAACCCGGCTGTTGGGCGTGAGATCGTACGTCATCCGCTGGATCGTCGCCTCGCTCACCCCTTCGGCGCGGGCGCGGGCGATCAGGGTCTGCAGGTAGGCATCGAAGGACATGTCCTGCGCGGAGACGGGCGCGGCGATCAGGAGCGAGAGGAAGGCGAGCAGTTTCAGGCGCATGCCGCATACTCGCACAGCCACAGTGCCGGGGCAAATCGCAATCACCGGATGACAGGCACGCCTTGGCGCGCTAGCCGCCGCTGCAAGGACAGGTGGCCGAGTGGTTTAAGGCAGCGGTCTTGAAAACCGCCGTGGGTGCAAGCTCACCGTGGGTTCGAATCCCACCCTGTCCGCCATGCTGCCGGCGGCGATCTTCGCGAACCGTCTTGCCGAACCACTGAAGGAGCATCGCGCTTGGCCCGTTTCCTTATCGTCGAAGCCCGGTTCTACGACCACCTCAACGACATGCTGGTCGCCGGCGCCGGAGCGGAACTGGCGCGCGCGGGGCACGAATACGACGTAATGATCGTGCCCGGCGCGCTCGAGATTCCCGGAGCCATCGCGACCGTTGCTGAAAGCGGCAAGTACGATGGCTTCGTTGCCATCGGTGTGGTGATCCGGGGCGAGACCTACCATTTCGAGATCGTCGCCGGCGAAAGCGCGCGCGGGGTCATGGCGCTCACGATGGACGGCATCCCCGTCGGCAACGGTATCCTGACCGTCGAGAACGAGGAACAGGCGCTTGTCCGCGCCGACCCCGCGCAGAAGGACAAGGGGGGCGAGGCCGCCAAGGCCGCGATGGCGCTCCTCGCAATCACGGAACAATACGCATGAGCGCGCACCCGTTCATCGCCGGCATCCCGCTCGTCCTCGGCGGCAATGTCTTCGGCTACACCGCCAAGGGTGACGAGGCGTTCGCCGTGCTCGATGCGTTTTACGAGGCTGGCGGGCGGATGATCGACACGGCCGACGTATATTCGGCCTGGGTGCCGGGCCACAAGGGCGGCGAATCCGAAACCGTCCTCGGCGAATGGCTCGCCAGCCGCGGGGTGCGCGACGACATGCGCCTTCATACCAAGACCGGCATGCTCGGCGGCGCGGAATTGTACGACCCGGCGCGCGTGCTGCAATCGCTCGATGAATCGCTCAATCGCCTGCAGACCGACCGCGTCGATCTCTATTACGCGCACAAGGACTATCCGGAGCTGCCCATCGCGCAGATCGTCGACGCGTTCGGCGGCAGTGTCCGTTCGGGCAAGGCGCTGGCGGTCGGCGCATCCAACTTCGATGCCGAGCGGCTCCTCGCGGCGCTCGAGGAGGCCCGCGAAACGGGCGCGGCCGGCTTCGCGGCGCTGCAGAACGAATACAACCTGGTGTCGCGCGCGTCCTACGGCCCGGACCTCCAGCACGCGGTTACGCAGAATGACCTCGTCATGCTGCCGTTCTACGGCCTCGCTTCGGGATATCTCACCGGCAAGTATCGCACCGAGGCTGACTTCGACAAATCGGTGCGTGGCAACAGCGTGCGCAAGCTGGCTGGGGGTATCGGCCCAGCCATGCTGGCGGTCATGGACGATATCGTGGCCGAGACAGGCGCCGGGCACTCTGCGGTGGCGCTGGCCTGGCTTGTCAGGCAACCCGGCATCCCCGCGCCGATCGCCAGCGCGCGCACGGTGGAACAACTTCACGAGCTGCTGGAATTCACCCGGATCGAATTGACGGACGAACAGTTGACCCGCCTGACGGCGGCGGCGGCCTGACTTGGCCCATATGCCGGCCTGAAGGGGGAGCGATGAACGGACCGCTGGAATGGATCGCAGCAATCGGCACGATGCTGGCGGCCGGCATGATCGCGCTCGACCTGGGCCGCAAGGCGACCGGTTGGGGGTTCGTGCTGTTCTGCATGGTTTCCGTAACGTGGATCGTGTCCGGCCTGACCAGCGGAGCCATGCCCATCGCCGCGATGAATGGCGTGCTGCTGCTCATCAACGCATACGGGGTGTGGCAATACCTGCTCAGCCCCAAGAATCGCAAGGTCATGGACCGGCTGGAACCGGTCGCGCAGGCGATCGAGCGCGAGGTGGAGGCGGAAGAGGCCAAGGCCTGATCCGCCCTCCAGCTGCTACCAGACGGAGACCCGCTCCGCCGGGGGCAGGTACAGCGCGTCGCCTTCCTTCACGCCGAAGGCATCGTACCATGCATCGATGTTGCGCACGGTCAGCGCGCGGTACTGGCCCGGCGCGTGGCCGTCGGTCGCGATTCTCTGGCGCATCGCTTCCTCGCGCATCTTGCTGGCCCAGGCCTGGGCATAGGCGATGAAGAAGCGCTGGTCGCCCGTGAACCCGTCGATCACCGGCGCTTCCTTGCCGCCGAGTGACGCGCGGTAGGCATCATAGGCGGCTTGCAGGCCGGCCAGATCGGCGATGTTCTCGCCCAGCGTCAGGTCCCCCTTCACGCGGAGGCCCGGGTACGGTTCGTAAAGCGAGTACTGCGCGGCGAGCGCCCTGCCCGCCTCTTCAAACCTGGCTTTGTCGGCATCGGTCCACCAGTTGCGCATGGCGCCCGTGGCGTCGAACGCGGCGCCGTTGTTGTCGAAGCTGTGGCTCACCTCGTGCCCGATCACCGCGCCGATCGCGCCGTAGTTGTAAGCCGGATCCGCCTTCGGATCGAAGAACGGCGGTTGCAGGATGGCGGCAGGGGAGTTCAGCGCATTCTGGACCGGCAGGTTGACCGCGTTCACCAGTTGCGCATTCATCCACCACTCGCCCTTGTCGAGCGGCTTTCCGATCTTGGCGAGCTGCGCGGTGTAGCGGGCCTTCTCAGCCGCCGTGACCGCCGCATAAGGATTGCCATCGGGAATGGTGAGCGCCGAATAGTCGGTCCAGGTATCGGGATAACCGACACCGACAGACATCGTCTCCACCTTCCTGGTCGCTTCGGCCTTCGTTTCCGGCGCCATCCAGTCGAGTGCATCGATGCGCTTTGCGAAAGCGGCCTTGATGTTGTCGACCATGCCCTGGATTTCGGCCTTGTCCGACGCGGGGAAGAACCGCTCGGTATAGAGCTTGCCGATGGCATCGCCCAGGTGGGTGTTGAGCGCAGCAAGCGCCCGCTTCTCCCGCGGGCGCTGTTGCTCTTGCCCCGAAAGCCGCTTGCCGTAGAAATCGAAGTGCAGCCTGTCGATCGCGCTCGGCAGGACGTCGCTGTGCGCGTTGACCTGGTGGAACGCGGGCCAATCCTTCCACGCATCCAGCGGCTCGCTGGCAACCAGCCGTGACAGGCCCGTGATCGCCCCGGGGTGGTAGGCGTCGAAGGTCTGGTAAGGGGCAAGCTGTGCGCCCGCGAAGAACGCCGGCCAGTCCAGACCAGGCGCTTGGCGCGCGAAGTCGGCGTGGGTCCACAAGGTCGCCGCCTTCGTCCAGTCGTCGCTTTCTTCCCGGCTGGCGTGGGCCCGGGCGATCTTCATTTCCAGGTCATAGACACGCTGGGCCCGCGCCTCCGCGTCCGGGATGCCGGCCGCCTTCATCACGTCGGCGATGTACGCGAGATAGGCGGCGCGGATCGCTGCCATCTCGGGATCGGCGGACAGGTAGTACTCGCGCTCCGGAAGGCCCAGGCCGCCCTGAAGGATATATGGCACCACCTCCCCGCCCTTCAGCGCCTGGGTAACGAATACGCCGAACAGGTTCTCGGTCTCGAAATTCGTATTGTTGAGCGGATCGACGTCCGCGCGCACCTGGCTGCCGAGCACTTGCGCCAGCTGCTTCTTGTCGCCGATGGCCCCAAACCGGTCGAGATCGGCCTTGATCGGCGTCATCCCGGCGGCGTCGATGGCCGCCGTGTCGAGGAAGGACTGGTAGAACGTCTTCACCTTCGCAGCATCGCTGCCCGGCTCCGGGTCGGACGCGACGATTTCGGCGATCAGGGTTTCGAGGTTCTTTTCGGTCTGCTGGTCGGCGATCCAGAAACCGCCGATGTTCGACCGGTCCGCCGGTATCTCGGCGGTCTTGAGCCAGGTGCCATTGGCATAGGTATACCAGTCGTCACCGGGCTTGGCCGTGATATCCATCCAGTCCTTGCGGATGCCGAGTTCCGTCCCGGCAGCCGCTTCCATCCCGGGTATGGGAACATCGCATGCGACCGGTCCCAGCCCGACCACGGAGACGGAGAGCAGCAGCGCGGCGATCAGGCGGGTCTTCATTCAGCGTCCCTTCGGCTGGCCGCGCAAGAGCGGCACGATGGATTGATGGTGCTGCCTAAACCGCCCCGGCGAGCGCCGCAAATACCGCCATCGCCCGCCGTGCGGTCTCCGTCGATATTCAGACCGACAGGCGCCCGAAACATTCGCGCCCGGCGTAGTGAGCGCTGGGGCCCAGCTCTTCCTCGATCCGGATAAGCTGGTTGTACTTCGCGAGCCGGTCCGACCGGGCGAGGCTGCCCGTCTTGATCTGCCCGCAGTTGGTGGCGACCGCGAGGTCCGCGATCGTGGCGTCCTCGGTTTCGCCGGAACGGTGGCTCATCACCGCGGTGTAGCCGGCGCGCTGCGCCATGGTCACGGCCTCAAGCGTCTCGGTCAGCGTGCCGATCTGGTTGACCTTGACCAGCAGCGAGTTGGCCAGGCCGCGCGCGATGCCCATCTCCAGGCGGCGCGGATTGGTCACGAACAAGTCGTCACCGACAAGCTGCACCGAACCGCCGATCATTTCGGTGAGGGCCTTCCAGCCTTCGAAGTCATCCTCGCCCATGCCGTCCTCGATCGAACGGATGGGATATTCCTTCGTCAGGTCGGCGAGGTAGGCGGCCATTTCCCGGGGCGAGAGCGACAGGCCTTCGCCGGAAATTTCGTACCGCCCGTCACGGAAGAACTCCGTCGCCGCGCAATCGAGCGCCAGCACCATATCCTCGCCCGGCTTGAAACCCGCCTGCTCGATGGAGGCCATGATGAAGTCGAGCGCGGCGCGCGTGCTGGCAAGATTCGGGGCAAAGCCGCCTTCGTCACCCACCGCGGTGGCCAAGCCTTTCTGGTGCAGTCCCTTCTTCAGAGTGTGGAAGACTTCGGCCCCCCAGCGCACGGCTTCGGCCAGGCTGTCGGCACCCACCGGCATGATCATGAATTCCTGGAAGTCGATCGGGTTGTCGGCGTGCTCGCCGCCATTGATGATGTTCATCATCGGGACCGGCAGGACGTGCGCGGCGACGCCGCCGACGTAGCTGTAGAGCGGCAGTCCGCGCGCGTCGGCAGCCGCCTTGGCGATCGCCAGGCTCGCGCCAAGGATCGCGTTCGCACCGATCCTGCTCTTGTTCTCCGTCCCGTCGAGATCGACCATCGCAATATCGATATCCCGCTGGTCTTCGGCATCGAGACCTACGAGAAGTTCGCGCAGCTCTTCGTTCACCGCGCCGACCGCCTTGGTCACGCCCTTGCCCAGGTAACGCGCGCCGTCTCCATCGCGCAGCTCCACCGCCTCGTGCGCGCCGGTCGAGGCCCCGGAGGGAACCGCCGAGCGTCCGAAGCTGCCGTCTTCCAGCCAGACATCGACCTCCACCGTGGGGTTGCCGCGGCTGTCGAGTATTTCACGGCCATGGATGTCGATGATAGCGGTCATGGGGTCTCCACTCGAAGCACTGTTGTAATTCGGTAATACACCCCTAGATCGGGGTGCCAGCGGCGCTCTATGCGGCGGAACTATGGGGCGCAAGTTGCGTTGCAGCATCGATACGTCCCGGTCTCCACGCCGGGCCCGCAATCTCATTCGAGGGTAAAAGGAAATCAACATGGCCGAAGCCACCCCGACCCCCACGCCGAAGACCCCCCGTACGTCCACTAAGCGCACCGGTTCGACCACCGGTACGGACAGCGGTGCCGCGACAAATACTTCCAGCGCGATGCCCGACACCACGGTCGAACCGATCACCGCGATCGATACGAGCGCCACCGCTCCCACGTCGGGCCGGGCCGAGGCCAAGACCCGCTTCAACGCGGCCCTTGCGGAAGCCAAGGCCGGCGCCGCCGCCCTGCGGACCGAGGCGAGCGACCGTGCCGCCGCATATCGTTCGCAGGCCCGCACGCAGAGCGAGAACTGGGTCGGCGAGGCGCGCAATTACGGTGCCCAGGCGAAGGGTAAGGCTGGCGAGCTTGCCACTGACGGCAAGGGCAAGGTTGCCGAAGCCCTGTCGGCTCTCGGCCGGGCGGTGCTGGATACCGCGCCCACGGTCGACGAGAAGCTCGGCGCCAAGTACGGCGATTACGCCCGCACGGCCTCGCGCTCGCTGCAGGACGCCTCGGCCCGCCTTGATGCCCGCACGGTCGATGAACTGAGCGACGATGCCCGCGAACTGGTGCGCAAGAGCCCGGCGCTCGCCGTCGGTATCGCGGCCGTCGGCGGCTTCCTTCTCGCCCGCCTGTTCCGCAGTTCGAAGGATTGATCGCGCGGGCGCGGGAGGGGCAGTTGAACGACGCACCCGACAGTTTTGGCACGACGTCGCACGACGCTGCGGATAGCGTTCCCGTGAGCGAGCGACCCTCGCTCACGGAGGACGTGTCGTCACTGCTATCCGACGGCCGCACGTATCTCGAAGCGGAACTTCAGTACCAGAAAAGCCGGGCGGCATTCGCGGCCGACCGCGGCAAGTCCGGTGCCATATACGGCGTGGCCGGCGCTGCCCTGCTTCATCTCGCGCTGGTGGCGCTGGTGTTGGGATCGATCCTGGCACTGACCCCTAAAGTGGGCGCCTTCGCGGCCACCGCGATTGTCGTGGCCGTGCTGCTGGTCGCCGGTATCCTGCTGGCACTCGCGGCACGCAAGCGGTTTGCCGCGATCTCGTCCGCCTTCCGTGAAGGTGCGGTATGAGCACGGACCTCGCCCGGCAGCTCCGCGAAGATCGCATGATGCGCGACGCGGCAAGAGCGCTGGTCTCGGCCGACATTGCTAACCTGCGATCGACCTACGCGGCGCAGTCGCTCTCCAGCCGCGTGATCGACCGTATCGGCGACGGCGCGTCGGACGTCCTGGACGAGGCCGTTTCCGTCGCGGAGAACAACAAGGGCGTGATCGCCACCCTGCTCGCTGCCATCGTCCTGTGGTTCGCGCGGCATCCGATCGGTTCGCTCTTCGATGGCGAGGACGACGCGGACCCCGAGGGTCGCGAGGCCGAGGCAGGAACCCGCCCATCGCTAACGCCACAAGACGCGGCCCAGAATTCATGAAATCAAGGATTTACCCATGACGACCCCAGAAAAACGAATGGAGCTCAAGAACAAGATCGAGGCGGCAGAGCAGCGCAATGCCGGCCGCTCGCTTGGCGACCATGCACGCGACGCGCGCGAGGGCGTGACCTCGTTCGTCAAGGAACACCCCATCACGACCGTCGCGGGCGGGCTGGCGATCGGCGTCCTCATCGCTTCGCTCGTCCCCGGCCCCGGACGGCGCCTGCGCAAAAAGGCCACGGCGCGCACGGCTATCCTGGGCGGAGTGGTCGCGGATCTGGTTGCCAAGTACGGCGAGCAGTTCATCGAAGGCGCCAGCAATGCCGCCAAAGCCGGCCAGCACCGCGCCGTAGACATCGGCAGCGCAATCGGCAGCACCGCGCGGCACCTGCGCCACGAAGCGGGCGACCTTGCCAGCGACGCCGGTTTCCGCACGCGGGAAGCAGGCGAGCGCGCAGCGCGCACGTTCCGCAACTTGCGTTCGCGCATCACCAACTGACCCCATAACGGATTCGGCATGTGTGGCGCGGCGGGGTTTCCCTGCCGCGCCACATTCATTATGGGCGCGGCAAATCCGTCCCAAGGACCATTTCATGACCCAGCAGAAGCAGCTCCTCCACCTCGTGATGGGTGGCCGCGTCACCAATCCGCAAACCCTCGAATTCGCGGATCTCAATGCGATCGACGTGGTCGGCGTGTTCCCCGACTACCCCAGCGCCCTCGACGCATGGCGCGGCGCGGCGCACCGCACCGTCGACGATGCCGAGATGAAGTACGTGATCGTGCATCTGCACAAGCTGCTCGATCCCGGCGCCCCAGGCGCCTGATCGCGGCGGGTGGGGGCGGCACGCGCCCCCATGAAATCGGTCAGATGAACTCGATCTTTTCGACGAGGTAGAACTTGTCGCCCGAAGGGACCGTCACTTCGATCTCGTCACCGACGGTCTTGGTGATCAGCGCGCGGCCCAGCGGGGAGTTGTAGCTGATCCGCCCGGCCTTCGCGTCGGCTTCGGTCTGACCGACGATCTGATACTTCACCGGCTTGTCATCTTCATCCAGCAGGGTGACGGTCGCGCCGAACACGATGCGGTCGCCCGATAGGGTCGCCGGATCGATGATCTGCGCGCGGCTGATGCGGTCTTCCAGGTCGGCGATCTGCGCTTCAACCTGGCCCTGGCGTTCCTTCGCGGCGTGGTATTCGGCGTTTTCGGACAAGTCGCCATGCGCGCGCGCTTCCTCGATCGCATCGACGATCTTCGGTCGTTCGGCCCGCAGCGCCTTCAGGTCGGCGGTGATCCGCTCGTAACCTTCGGCCAGCATCGGCACCTTTTCCATCGTAGCCATCCTGTCTTCTTTCCCTGAAAACGGGTTCCCGCCGCCAAAATGATGACCGGGCCGCCGTGATGGCAGCCTGTTGCCGGTCGATCATGTCGTGGGGAACGCGCGTCGTATTTCAGCTATAATAGTCCTGCAGGGGGCGCACTTCAAGCTGGCTGGCCGAAACCTCCGAAATCGCCCGGGCCGCGGCAAGGCTGGCGGCGGCGGTGGTGTAGTACGGCACCCGCGCCTCCAGCGCACCGGCGCGGATCGACTGGCTGTCGAGCAGCGACTGCCATCCCTCAGTCGTATTGAAGATCAGCGCGACTTCGCGGTCCACGATCCGGTCCACGATATGGGGCTGGCCCTCCGCCACCTTGTTGACCCGTTCGACCGCGAGACCCTGCTGCGCAAGATAGCGCTGCGTGCCGCCGGTCGCGATCACGGAGAAACCGTGTTCGATCAACGCCCGCACGGCCGGCACGATGATGGCCTTGTCGCTGTCCTTGACGGATACGAATGCCACGCCCCCGTCCGGCAATGTGCTGCTTGCGCCCATCTGCGACTTGAAGAACGCTGTGGGAAAATCGCGGTCGATTCCCATCACTTCGCCGGTGGACTTCATTTCCGGTGTCAGCACCGGGTCCGCGCCGGGGAAGCGGTTCCAGGGGAAGACAGCTTCCTTCACCGCCATGTAATCGAAAGTGCGCCTGAACGGCGGGAAACTGGCGAGCGGCTCCCCGGCCATGACCCGCGCCGCGATCTTGGCGACGGGCTGGCCGATCGCCTTGGCGACGAACGGCACGGTGCGGCTTGCGCGGGGGTTGACCTCGATCAGGAACACCTCCTCCCGGCCGTCGATTTCCTTTACGGCGAACTGGATGTTCATCAGGCCCCGGACGCCAAGCTCCATCGCCAGAAGCTCCGCCTGCCGCTCCATCTCGGCGACGATTTCGGGGGACAGGCTGTACGGCGGCAGGGTGCAGGCGCTGTCGCCGGAATGGACCCCGGCCTCCTCGATATGCTGCATCACGCCGGCGATCCGCACTTCAGTGCCGTCGCACAGCGCATCGACGTCGCACTCGATCGCATCGCGCAGGTACTGGTCCACCAGCACGGGGGAATCGCCCGACACGGTGACCGCCGTGGCGATGTAGTTATCGAGCTGCGCTTCGCTGTCGACGATCTCCATCGCCCGGCCGCCGAGGACGTAGCTCGGCCGCAGCAGGACGGGGTACCCGATACGGGCGGCAATCGCCGCGGCTTCGTTCCGCGTGCGGGCAAGGCCGTTGGCTGGCTGCTGCAGCTTCAGCTTGTTGACCAGCTTGGCGAAGCGCTCGCGGTCTTCCGCCAGGTCGATCGCATCGGGGCTGGTGCCCAGGATCGGGATGCCTTCGTCCTCCAGCGCCTGGGCGAGTTTGAGCGGGGTCTGCCCGCCGAACTGGACGATCACCCCGACCAGCTCGCCATTCTCCTGCTCGACGCGCAGGATTTCCAAGACATCTTCAGCGGTTAGCGGTTCAAAATAAAGTCTGTCTGAAGTGTCGTAATCGGTGCTCACCGTCTCCGGGTTGCAGTTGACCATGATCGTTTCGAAGCCCGCCTCGCTCAGCGCGAAGCACGCGTGGACGCAGCAGTAATCGAACTCGATGCCCTGCCCGATACGGTTCGGCCCACCGCCCAGGATCACGATCTTGCGCCTGTCGCTGGGCCGCGCCTCGTCCTCCGGCTCGCCAAAGCTCGGCGCCTCGTAGGTCGAGTACATGTAGGGCGTCACCGCCTCGAATTCGGCGGCGCAGCTGTCGATCCGCTTGAACACCGGGTTCACGCCGAGCCGGCGGCGCAGCGCGCGGACCTCGCCCGCCGTGGTGGCGCCGGCCATGGCCTTGACCGCATCGTGCAGCAGGCCACGCTTGCGCGGCGCGACCGTCTCGCCCAGCCCACCGGCGACCCCGACGGAGCGGACGGCCAGCGTGGCCAGGCGATGGTCGGAAAAGCCCATGGCCTTGAGGCGGCGGAGCTGCCCGGCATCGGCCGGCAGGCCGCGCTCCATGACCACGGCTTCGCACTGAACGATCTCTTCGATCTGGCGCAGGAACCACGGGTCGTAGGCGGTGATCTGGTGGATCTCGTCGACCGAGAAACCTTCGCGGAAGGCCTGCGCCACCATGACCAGGCGGTCGGGCGTGCGTTTCGAAAGGGCCGAGGTGATGACATCGCGTGTGGCGCCTTCGAGCTCCGACACGCGGTTGAACCCGTCGAGCCCGGTCTCCAGGCCGCGGAGCGCCTTCTGCATCGATTCCTGGAAGTTGCGGCCGATTGCCATGACTTCGCCGACGGACTTCATCGCGGTGGCCAGTTCCGGCCTGGCGCCCTTGAACTTCTCAAAGGCGAAGCGCGGAATCTTGGTGACGACGTAGTCGATCGTCGGCTCGAACGCGGCGGGCGTGGCGCCGGTGATCTCGTTGGTCAGCTCGTCTAGGGTATATCCGACCGCGAGCTTCGCGGCGACGCGGGCGATCGGGAAACCGGTGGCCTTGGACGCAAGCGCCGACGAGCGCGAGACGCGCGGGTTCATCTCGATCACGATCAGCCGCCCGGTCTTGGGATCGACTGCGAACTGCACGTTGGAACCGCCTGTTTCCACGCCGATTTCACGCAGCACGGCGATGCTCGCCGAACGCATGATCTGGTATTCCTTGTCGGTCAGCGTCAGCGCCGGGGCGACGGTGATGGAATCCCCGGTGTGGACCCCCATCGGGTCGACGTTCTCGATCGAGCAGATGATGATGGCGTTGTCGTTCCGGTCGCGGACGACTTCCATCTCGTACTCTTTCCACCCCAGCAGCGATTCCTCGATGAGGACCTCGGTGGTCGGGCTGGCGTCGAGCCCTTCACGGACTATGCGTTCGAATTCCGCGCGGTTGTAAGCAATGCCACCACCCGTGCCGCCCAGGGTGAAGCTCGGGCGGATGATTGACGGAAGGCCGGTTTTCTCCAGGACTTCAAATGCTTGCTCCACGGTGTTGGCAACGCCGCTGCGCGCGCTTTCGAGCCCGATCTTGTCCATCGCCTCGCGGAACCGCTGGCGGTTTTCGGCCTTGTCGATCGCGTCGGCGTCGGCGCCGATCATCGTGACGCCGAACTTTTCGAGCGTGCCGTCCTCGAACAATGCCAGCGCGGTGTTGAGCGCGGTCTGCCCGCCCATCGTGGGGAGCAACGCGTCGGGCCGCTCCTTCTCGATGATCTTGGCGACGATCTCGGGCGTGATCGGCTCGACATAAGTCGCGTCGGCGAACTCGGGATCGGTCATGATCGTCGCCGGGTTGGAGTTGACCAGGATCACCCGGTACCCCTCCTCCTTCAGCGCCTTGATCGCCTGCGTGCCCGAATAATCGAACTCGCACGCCTGCCCGATGACGATCGGCCCGGCGCCGATGACGAGGATCGAGGAGATGTCAGTGCGTTTGGGCATATATATATCTGATCACTTCGGGTTCGGCGACGAATATCCCGCCGCGCTTCCAAGGAATGGTTTCCACTAAACTTTTGGGGTCGTCTAAGCTCGGGTCATAGCTGACGTACCCCCGTTCAGGGTGACGCCCCTCAACTGTCACCCAGTGATTCTCTCGAGATTGATTGACGACAGCACGGGCACCTTGGGCAAGAATGTCGTGCCCGTGCGATCCCTTTAAATACTCTGCCCCCCACAGATGTTTTAGCCTTTTCGACGAGAATGCGATGGCTCTCAGGTTTTCGCGATCTGCGACTTCCAGACCGTTGAAAATTCTTTGCAGCGCCATGTCGTTAAACCCACCACCATTCTCGGCCTTAGGCTCGAAAAGATGTTCAGCAGTGAGTAGTTTTAACCGCTGTGCGCTCTCAGCCAGACGCTGCAGAGCAAGTTCCGCAGCTTTCACATAAAAATCCATCTGGTTTCTGGGATTCTTATTCTTGACCTTAAAACAAGCGATTAGATGGGCCGCGCAGTAAAGGCCGCAAAGCATATCGCCACTCCCTTGATGGAAGAGTCTTTCGCTCACCCCAACATCCCCACGAACTTCTCGAACAGGTAGAAGCTGTCCTGCGGGCCGGGGCTCGCCTCGGGGTGATACTGCACGCCGAACGCCCGCTTCCCCGTCAGCGAAATGCCGCAGTTTGAACCGTCGAACAGGCTGACGTGGGTTTCCTCTACGCTTTCGGGGAGCGCGGTGTTGTCGATCGCGAAGCCGTGGTTCATCGATGTGATCTCGACCACCCCGTCGCTCAATCGCTTGACCGGGTGGTTCGCGCCGCGGTGGCCCTGGTGCATTTTGCTCGTGGTCGCCCCGGCGGCGAGGCCGAGAAGCTGGTGTCCCAGGCAGATGCCAAAGACGGGTGTTCCGCGCTCGATAAGAATTCTTATTGACGGCACCGCGTACACGCCGGTTGCCGCGGGATCGCCCGGTCCGTTGGACAGGAATACCCCATCCGGCTTGAGCGCATCGATCTCCGCGATCGAGGTTTTCGCCGGCACCACCGTCACCCGCGCCCCGGCCCGCGCCAGGTTGCGGAAGATGTTGTCCTTGCTGCCATAATCGATCGCGACAACGTGGGGTCGGCCCTGCAAGTCGGCGCGGCCATATCCCTTGCCGAGCTCCCAGTGACCGCCGCCCCACTCCTCCTGTTTCTCGCGGCTGACCCGCGCGGCGAGGTCCATGCCCTCCAGCCCCGGCCATTCGCGGGCACGCTTCACCAGCGCGGGAATGTCGAACACCCCATCGGGCGCATGGGCGATCACCGCGTTGGGCGCGCCGCTCAGGCGTATCCTGCGGGTGAGCGCGCGGGTGTCGACGCCCGACAAACCCACCCGCCCCTTCGCCGCGAGCCAGTCCCCGAATTCCTGCTCGGCGCGGAAGCTGGAACTGGGCGTGACCGACTGGCGCACGACGCAGCCCACGGCCCCTTCCACCTGCGATTCCACGTCCTCGAAATTGGCGCCGACGTTGCCGATGTGCGGAAAGGTGAAAGTGACGATCTGCGCGGCGTAGGAAGGATCGGTCATCACCTCCTGATATCCGGTCATCGCGGTGTTGAAGCAGACTTCGCCCACCGCCTCGCCCACCGCGCCGAAGCCCTTGCCCCATACCACGGCGCCGTCGCCCAGCACCAATACGCCGGTCGCGCCGGGAGGTTGCGCGTGGCTGGGTGCGGGGTCGGCCATAAGGGGCGCTCCGAAAGAGGGGTTTACCGGCGATGTCGCTAAGTCCCAGCCGCTAGGGCCGGTTCCCCATGGCGTCAACCCGCGCTAAGCGCACCATGCACACCACTCCCCGCGAAAAGGCACCACCGACATGATCCGCGATACCATCAAGCAGGCCCAGATCGACGCGATGAAAGGCGGCGACAAGGAACGGCTTGCCGCCGTGCGCCTGATCCTGGCCAGGCTGAAGGACCGCGACATAGAGCTCCGCACCGCCGCGCAGGCACCCGACGACGATGCGATGGTCGTCGAAACCCTGCAGAAGATGGCCAAGCAGCGCCGCGAATCGATCACGATGTACATGGACGGCAACCGCGAGGAGCTGGCCGAGCAGGAGCGCAAGGAGCTTGCAGTGATCGAAAGCTTCCTCCCCGCCCGCATGTCCGACGACGAGACGCGTGCGGCGATCGCCGGCATCAAGGCGGACCTGGGCGCATCATCCATCAAGGATATGGGGCGCGTAATGGCCGAACTGAAAGCTCGGCATGCCTCGGTGCTGGACATGCAGGGGGCGAGCCGCCTGGTTAAGGAGGCGTTGAGTTGAGCATTTGCGGGGTGGTGCGCACTCCTGGCTGCCTCCGAGCGGCAGCAGCGTAAATGCTATCTCCGCAATGGCTGGACGAACTGCGCGCGCGGGTGACGCTAAGCGCCGTCGTCATGCGGACGACCAAGCTGATCCGCGCGGGGCGGGAATGGAAGGCATGCTGCCCGTTCCATGACGAAAAATCGCCTTCGTTCTACGTGAACGATGCCAAGGGGTTCTACCACTGCTTCGGCTGCGGGGTGCACGGCGACGTAATTCGCTGGATGACCGACCAGCGCGGTCTCGCCTTCATGGATGCGGTGAAGGAGCTCGCGGCAGAGGCGGGAATGGAGGTGCCGGCAGCCGACCCCCGGGCGATGCACCGGGCCGAGCGCCAGGCAGGGCTGCACGAAGTGATGCAGGCGGCGCAGGACTGGTTCCGCGCGAACCTTTCCACGCCCGCCGGTGGCAAGGCGCGCGCATATCTGGAAAGCAGAAAGTTCGATGCGCACACCCTGGAACGGTTCGGCTTCGGCTATGCACCAAATGCCCGCAACGCGATCACCGGGGCGCTCAAGCAATTCGACCGGGCGATGCTGGTCGAGGCGGGACTCCTCATCGCGGTCGACGACGAGGCCGGCAACACGCGGGAGCCCTACGACCGGTTCCGCGACCGATTGACGATCCCGATCCACGATCCGCGCGGCCGGGTGATCGGCTTTGCTGCGCGCATTCTCGACGCCGACAAGAAAGATGCGGCGAAATACCTCAATTCCCCGGATACGCCACTGTTCGACAAGGGGCGGACCCTGTTCAACCTCCATCGTGCCGGGCCCGCCTCCCGCCGCAGCGGGCGGATGGTTGTCGTCGAGGGACAGTTGGATGCCGTCGCCATGGCGGCGGCCGGGTTCGAGGAGACGGTGGCGCCGATGGGCACCGCCCTCACGGAACGTCAGCTCGAGATGCTGTGGCGCATGATCGATGTACCTGTCCTGTGCTTCGACGGCGACAATGCGGGCCGCCGCGCCGCCATGCGGGCGATCGAGCGCGCGCTTCCCATGCTCGCCCCCGGTAAAACCCTGTCCATCGCCAGCCTCCCCGCCGGCCTCGATCCCGACGACCTGATCCGGCAGCAGGGCGCCGGCGCAATGGCCGAGTTGCTGGGCAACGCAGACAGTCTTCTCGACACCCTGTGGAGCTTCGAGAGGGCGGCATCCCCATTGTCTACGCCGGAGGACAAGGCGGGTCTGAAGGCGAGACTGATCGCCCATTGCGAAACGATCCAGCACCCGGACATCCGCTCCCTCTATCGCCGCGACTTGCTGGAGAAGTTCTCTGCGTTCGCGTTTCCCCCCAGGGCGCCCCGCCCCGACCGTCCGCAACGCGACTGGAAGAGAGGCTTCGGTAAGCCACCGGCCCCGCAGCTCACGGCCGAAGCTGCCGCTCGCCTGCGCCGGGCAGCCGAAGGCGGTGGCCGCGACGCGCTCGCCACGGCGGTGATCGCGGGATTGCTGCGTTTCCCGGACCAGATCCTCACCCATTCCGAGCCGCTCGGCCGGTATGCGCGCGGCGACGGGCGCTCAGGCCCGGCGATGGAGGCTCTCATCGAGGCGGCAGAAATGCTTGAACCGGGGGAACTTGCGCCCATATGCGCGCCACAGGGCTTCGCCCCGCCGCCGGACAGCAGTCGCTATGCCTTCCTCGACGAAGGCGCCGATCCGATAGCCGCGCGCGAGGACCTGGCCGAAGCCGTGTCGTTGCTGGTCGAACGGCCCGCGCTGGATGCCGCACTTGCGGCGGCCACCGCGCGCTTTGAGACCGACCCTGAAGCCGCCTTCGCCGAGCAGCAGCGCCTGCTCAAACGAAAGCTGGCGTTCGAGAAACGACTCGGGCTAATGGCCAGTCGCAGGGCCGCGCGCGCAGCCCAGAACGATTCAGACTCTCCGCCGGCGCCGCCCGGCGCCGCGGACGAGGACAGCGAATGACACGAGACGAAATGGCGACCCAGGACGATACCGAATCCAAGGACGATGCTCCGCTCATCGACCTCAATGAAGCGACGATCAAGAAACTGATCACCAAGGCGAAACGCCGCGGTTACGTCACCGTCGACGAACTGAACGAAGCCCTGCCGCAAGACGAGCTGTCTTCGGAGCAGATCGAGGACGTCATGTCCGCGATCAGCGAAATGGGCGTGAATATCGTCGAGAACGACGACGATGCAGAAGGCGACGCCGAGCCTGACGATGCCGAAGACCTGGTCGAGGACGACGAGGACGGCGACGACGAAGGCGCCGCCAACAAGCCGGCAAAGCCCGCCGCCGCCGCGAAGAAGAAGGAAACCGTCGAACGCACCGATGATCCGGTGCGCATGTACTTGCGCGAAATGGGCGCGGTGGAGCTGCTCAGCCGCGAGGGCGAAATCGCAATTGCCAAGCGGATCGAGGCCGGGCGCGACATGATGATCATGGGCCTTTGCGAAAGCCCGATCACCTTCCACGCCATCATCCAGTGGTCCGAAGCCCTCAACAACGAGGAAATGCAGCTTCGCGAGATCCTCGATCTAGACGCCATGCTCTCCAAGGAGCCGCCCGTCGACAAGATGGAGGAAGGCGCCGAGGACGACGACGACGCAGAGATTTCCGAGGAAACCGCCGGCCCCACTTTCAAGGAAGAAGAGGACGTCGAGGAGGAAGAAGAGGCTGAAATCGACGAGGACGGCGAGCTTCGCACCCGCCGCCGCGAGGAGGAAGAGGAAGAGGACAACACTCTCTCCCTCGCCCAGATGGAAGCCGCGCTGAAGCCCGAGGCGCTGGAGACGTTCGCGCGCATCACCGATCTTTTCAAGAAGTTCGAGAAGCTGCAGGCCGAGCGTGTCGATACGCTGGGCCAAGGCATCGAATATCCGGCGGCAAAGGAAAAGAAGTACGAGGCGCTGCGCGAACAGCTCACCGCCGAGGTCGAAAGCGTGCAGTTCCACGCGACCAAGATCGAGTTCCTCGTCGACAATCTATATGCCTTCAACCGCCGGCTGACCACGCTGGGCGGACAGATGCTGCGTCTCGCCGAACGGCACAAGGTGAAGCGCGCCGATTTCCTCAGCATCTACATCGGCAACGAGCTTGATGACACCTGGCTGCAGGACAACGCCAAGAAGGACAAGAAGTGGGCCGCCTTCGCCGAGAAGGAAGCCGATGCCGTGGAACGCATTCGTGCGGAAATCGCGGACATCGCTGCTGCGACCGGCATGTCGCTCACCGAGTTCCGGCGCATCGTCAACATGGTCCAGAAGGGTGAGCGCGAGGCACGCATCGCCAAGAAGGAAATGGTCGAGGCCAACTTGCGCCTGGTGATCTCGATCGCCAAGAAATACACCAATCGCGGCCTGCAATTTCTTGATCTTATTCAGGAAGGCAACATCGGCCTGATGAAGGCCGTCGACAAGTTCGAGTACCGCCGCGGTTACAAGTTCAGCACCTATGCCACGTGGTGGATCCGCCAGGCGATCACGCGCTCGATCGCGGACCAGGCGCGCACCATCCGCATCCCGGTCCACATGATCGAGACGATCAACAAGCTGGTGCGGACCAGCCGCCAGTTCCTGCACGAGCAAGGCCGCGAGCCGACACCGGAGGAAATGGCCGAGCGTCTTTCCATGCCGCTGGAAAAAGTGCGCAAAGTGATGAAGATCGCCAAAGAGCCGATCTCTCTCGAAACGCCGATCGGCGACGAGGAAGACAGCCACCTGGGCGATTTCATCGAGGACAAGAACGCCGTGATCCCGGTGGACGCCGCGATTCAATCGAACCTCAAGGAAACCGTCACCCGGGTTCTCGCCAGTCTTACCCCGCGTGAGGAACGCGTGCTGCGCATGCGCTTCGGCATCGGCATGAACACCGATCACACCCTGGAAGAGGTCGGGCAGCAGTTCTCCGTCACCCGCGAACGCATCCGTCAGATCGAGGCCAAGGCCTTGCGCAAGCTGAAGCACCCCAGCCGCAGCCGCAAGATGCGCTCCTTTCTCGACCAGTGAGGAAACATTCGTTTCCGGGATGGTTAGAGCAAAAGGGATGGCCGGATTCTTGCATCAAATGCATCGCCAGGGGGGCGCGTCTGCATGAGCGCGCATGTCCCGGTAGACTTCGAGCAGCTGTTTTCCCGGTCGCCCAACCCCTACATGGTGTTGGATCGTGCGCTGTCCATCGTATGGATGAACCAGGCGTACCTGGACACCACGATGAGCGAGCGGGACGCGATCATCGGACGGGGCATGTTCGAAGCATTTCCCAGCGACCCCGAGTCCGACAGTTTCAAGCTACTCGACAAGTCGATCCGCCGAGCCTTCGCAACGGGAGAAGTCGATGAACTCGCGCTGATCCGGTATGACCTGCGCACGCCTGACGGGACATTGGCCGAAATGTACTGGAGCGCCACCCATACGCCGATCCGCACGGCGGACGGCGCGGTCGCCTTTGTCCTCCAGCATACCGTCGATGTGACCGAGTTGCACACCCTGCGGCAATTGCGGGACGGGGCTGGACTGGTCCAGCGGGCGGGTGCCGTCCAGGCGCGGAACGCCGACTTGCTGGTCGAAAGCCGGAAGCTCCGCAACATGTTCGACCAGGCGCCCGGCTTCATGGCGATGGTGAGCGGCCCGGACCATGTGTTCACCATGACGAACGCGGCCTACGCGCGCCTCACGGCCCAGCGCGACATCGTCGGGAGGCCGGTGCGGTCGGCGATCCCGGAGGTCGTCGAGCAGGGCTTTACTGCCATTCTCGATACCGTTCGCACCGAGGGGCGCCCCTATGTAGGGGAGCGGGAGCCGGTCCAGTTGCAGAAGGAAGGGAGCGAGGAGACCGAAACCCGCTTCCTGAACTTCATTTTCCAGCCGGTTTTCGACGAAGGCAAGGTGTCGGGCATCTTCATCCAGGGCCACGATGTCACAGACGAGGTTGAGGCATTCGAGGCCCAGCGCCTCCTGATCAACGAGCTCAACCACAGGGTGAAGAATACGCTTGCTGTCGTGCAGGGGCTTGCCGCGCAATCGTTCCGCAGTGTTCCAGGTGCCGAAGGGGCGCGGCGGACGTTCGATGCACGTCTGCACGCTCTCGCCGCGGCGCACAGCCTCCTGACGCAAAACAACTGGGATTTTGCCCAGGTATCCGATGTCGTCAAAAGCGCCGTCGAGGCGACCGCCGGCTCGGACATCGAGCGGTTCGTCATCAACGGCCCCAACATTTCGCTCCCCCCGCAGACGGCGGTATCACTGGCAATGATTGTTCACGAGCTTTCAACCAACGCGATAAAATATGGCGCGCTGAGCGATGGTGCCGGGCGCGTCAGCGTCACCTGGCAGGTCGAGCAGCAGCCGCGCGGCGAATTGTTGACGCTGGACTGGCGGGAATCAGGTGGCCCGGTTGTGATCGAACCGACTCGGCGGGGTTTCGGATCGCGGCTGATCGAACGCGGACTCTCGGCGGAAAGTGGCAGCGACGTGACCATCGAATATCCTGCATCCGGCTTGCATTGCCGCATCGCTACTCACCTCGAGGGCATGAGGTGATTAGGCTGAAGGACCAGACCATTCTCGTTCTGGAGGATGAGGCGATCATTGCGATGGTGCTCGAGGATGCCCTGCTGGACAGCGGCGCGAACGCGATCATGGTCGATTCGCTCGAGAAGGCGGAGGCGCTGATCCTGTCCGGGCGCGCACTCGATGCCGCGGTCCTGGATGTGAATGTTCACGGGGGGCAAAGCTACGATGTCGCGCGTCTCCTGCTCGCACGCGGAGTGCCGTTCATCTTTGCGAGCGGATACGGCAACGCCATAGTCCCGCCGGACTTGGCGCACATCCGGTCGATCACAAAGCCTTACGTCCTTGAAGATATCGCGGACGCGCTCTGCACCTGATCGCACCGGATTATCCCGACGTAGTGAAGGGAATTGTGCACTGGCGGGCTGGCGAAAAGCGGAACGCTCGCCTATGCGCGCGCCATGCGGGTTGCCATTGCCTCCGATCACGCTGCCGTCGACCTGAAGGCTGCCCTGCGCGCGTGGCTGATCGACGAGGGACACGAAGTCGCCGACTTGGGCCCGGACAGCCACGACAGCGTCGATTATCCGGATTTCGGCTTCCGGCTGGCTGAGGTTGTGGCCGACGGCACCGCCGAATGCGGCGTGGCGCTGTGCGGGTCCGGGATCGGCATTTCTATCGCGGTGAACCGCAATCCAGGCGTCCGCTGCGCGCTGATATCGGAACCGCTCTCAGCGGCGCTCGCGCGCGAACACAACGATGCCAATGTCATCGCACTCGGGGCCCGCCTGACCGGCATCGACATGGCCAAGGCCTGCATCCAGGCCTTCGTCACCACCCCGTTTGCCGGCGGCCGCCACCAGCGCCGTGTCGACAAGCTCGCCAACCCGCCATCCCAGGAGACGGCATGACCTCCGCGCCCGCCACGCTCGACCCTCACGCCGCCGACCCGCTGGAACGCTTCTGGGGAGACGATCTTGCCGCCGCCGATCCCGCCGTCGCCCAGGCGATCCGCGACGAACTCGGCCGCCAGCGCAACCGCATCGAACTCATCGCCAGCGAGAACATCACCAGCCGGGCGGTGCTGGAGGCGACCGGCTCGGTCTTCACGAACAAATACGCAGAAGGGTATCCCGGCAAGCGTTACTACGGCGGCTGCGAATATGCCGACGCGGTGGAAAACCTGGCGATCGATCGTGTGAAGCAGTTGTTCGGCTGCCAATTTGCCAACGTGCAGCCCAACAGCGGCAGCCAGATGAACCAGGCCGTTTTTCTGGCGCTGCTTCAGCCGGGCGACACGTTCATGGGGCTTGACCTCAATTCCGGCGGGCATCTCACACATGGGTCGCCCGTCAACATGAGCGGTAAGTGGTTCAAGCCCGTCAGCTACGGCGTGCGGCGCGAGGACGAGCTAATCGACATGGACGCGGTTGCCGCCACGGCCCGCGAGCACAAGCCCAGGCTGATCATCGCCGGCGGCACTGCCTATTCACGGGTCTGGGACTGGGAAGCGTTCCGCCGGATCGCGGACGAGGTGGGCGCGTACCTGATGGTGGACATGAGCCACATCGCCGGTCTGGTGGCAGGTGGCGCGCACCCGTCACCCATGCCGCATGCGCACGTCGTCACCACGACCACCCACAAGAGCCTGCGTGGCCCGCGCTCTGGCGTGATCCTCTGGAACGATGAAGAGCTTTCGAAACCGCTCAACATGGCGGTCTTCCCTGGCTTGCAGGGCGGGCCCCTGATGCATGTCGTGGCGGCGAAGGCGGTCGCTTTCGGCGAGGCGCTTCGCCCCGACTTCCGCGACTATGCCCACCGGGTGGTCGAGAATGCGCGCGCGCTGGCGCAGGGCGTGGAGGCAGGAGGTCTGCGCGTGGTCTCCGGCGGCACGGACAATCATTCGATGCTCGTCGATCTCACGTCGCGCGACGTGACGGGCAAGGCGGCCGAACATGGCCTCGATCGCGCCTACCTGACCTGCAACAAGAACGGCATCCCCTACGACACGCGCAGCCCCTTCGTGACCAGCGGCATCCGCCTGGGCACGCCGGCCGGCACCACGCGCGGCTTCGGACCGGACGAATTTCGCACGATCGGCGGTCTCATCGCCGAGGTGGTCGACGGACTGTCCCGCAACGGTCCGGAAGGCGATGCGCAAGCGGAACAAAGCGTTCGCCGCCGCGTCGCGGAACTGTGCGATGCATTCCCCGTCTATCCCGGAAGGAACTGAACATGGAAAACAACGGCAACTTCGACAATAATGACAACGGCGGCAGGCAGGACTGGGTTGCCGACGTGAAGAACGAAGTCAGCGGCATGGCCCGCGAAGGGATGCACCACCCTTCGACCAAGCCTGTCCTGACCGGTGCGGCGATCGGAGCGGTGGCCGGGGTCCTGTTGCCGTTCGTATCGCTGCCGTTGGGCCTCGCCGCGGGCGCCGGTATCGCACTCTACAACCGCGTAAAGAAGTAAGCGCAGGCCGGGATGCGCTGTCCGTTCTGCGCTCACGACGATTCGCAGGTCAAGGACAGCCGCCCGACCGAGGACAGCACCTCGATCCGTCGGCGCCGCCAGTGCGAAAGCTGCGGGGCACGGTTCACCACGTTCGAACGCGTCCAGTTGCGTGAGGTCTTCGTGGTCAAGAACGGGCCGGATGACGGCACCGGTCGGCGCGAGCCATTCGACCGCAGCAAGCTGGAACAATCCATCGCCCTCGCAGTGCGCAAGCGCGGCCTCGAGCAGGAACGCCTCGATCAGCTCGTCAGCGGTATCCAGCGCCAGGTCGAAACTGCGGGGGAGAGCGAAATTCCGTCGTCCCGCATCGGCGAGATGGTGATGGAAGGCCTCCGTCAGCTCGATAGCGTTGCCTATATCCGTTTCGCCAGCGTCTATCGCGATTTCAGCGAGGCGCGCGATTTTGAGGAATTCGCCAGCAGCGTCCGAGACGTTGCGCAAGCCGATGACAATGGCCGCTGATAACCCGATCGTCGTTCTCGTCCGCCCGCAGTTGGGGGAGAACATCGGGACGGCAGCGCGGGCGATGCTGAACTTCGGGCTGACCGAGATGCGCCTTGTCGAACCGCGCGACGGGTGGCCCAACCCTGCGGCAGGGCCGGCGGCGGCGGGTGCCGACGTGGTGCTTGAAAAGGCCCGCGTGTTCGCCACGACGGCCGAGGCGGTTGCCGATTGCGCGCATGTGTACGCCACCACGGTGCGGAAACGGGGTGTCTCGAAACCGGTCCTGACGCCGGAGGACGCCGCGCGGGAGATGCACGGCAACCCTGGGCGCAGCGCGATCCTGTTTGGCCCCGAGCGGTCGGGACTGGAGACCGAGGACGTCGCCCTCGCGCGGGCCATCCTGACCGTCCCGATCAACCCGGAATTCGGTTCCCTCAACCTGGCGCAGGCGGTGATTATCGCCGCCTACGAATGGTCGAAAACCCAGGCCCTCAGCTCACCCACCGCCAAGGAGCTGCTGCCGCCCGCCCCGCAGGAAGAGCTCGACGGGATGATCGCCCAGCTCGAAGCCATGCTTGAACCAAAAGGATTTTTCCGGCCGGAAAGCCGCCGCCCGCATACGCGCCGCACGTTGCGCACCCTGTTAAGCAAACCGGGCTGGAACCACCTGGAGGTCCGGACGATGCGCGGCGTGCTGAGCCATCTTGCCAAACCCGACCGCGACTAGGGGCATCCAACGCATTCTCCGGCGGGATGCACTGCTCTCGGTGAGCGGTCGCGGATCAACCGCGCAGCCGATCCCACTCCTCGGTCTCGTAGGCGATGGAAGCTTCGACGAGCCGCTCCCACAAGTCGCCAATCGCCTTGCCGGGCAGGTTGCGCGCAGAGGCGTCGGAGACAGCGGCCGAAATGACCGCCGCTTTGCGACCTTCGTCCCGCACGGTTTCGCGATCCGGCTTGATCCGCGCGGCGGCGCGCATGTAGCCGAACCGCCGATCAAGCAGGGCCATCAGTTCCCGGTCCGTTTGATCAACCCCCGCGCGCACTTCGAGCATGGTGGTGCAACTATCAGGCGGAAGGATGGTGTCGGTCATGCCGCGCCGGTTGGCCGCTTCCTGCCGGTTTGTCGAGAGCGCACGGGTTGACCCGGGCGCCTTTCATGCTATGCGCGCGCCTCGCATTTGATCCCGCACCCCGGTGAAGCGGCGATCGCGGCGGACGACACGGTCTGCCGGGCGTACCGGGCTTTGAACATGGCCGCCGTGGCCGTGACAGCAAATGAAGGACCGACATCATGTCGAAGCGCAAGAGCGCCAAGCACAAACTCGACCGCCGCATGGGCGAGAACATCTGGGGTCGCCCGTCGTCCCCCGTCAATCGCCGTTCTTACGGCCCTGGTCAGCATGGCCAGCGCCGCAAGGGCAAGATGAGCGACTTCGGCCTGCAGTTGCGCGCCAAGCAGAAGCTCAAGGGTTACTATGGTGACGTGACGGAAAAGCAGTTCAAGGCGACATATGCCGAAGCTGCGCGCATGAAGGGCGACACCGGTCAGAACCTGATCGGACTGCTCGAGCGCCGTCTCGACATGGTCGTCTATCGCGCCAAGTTCGCGCCGACGATCTTCGCGGCACGTCAGATCGTCAGCCACGGCCACATTCGCGTCAACGGCGTGAAGTGCAACATCGCCAGCCGCCGTATCGCCGCGGGCGACGTGATCAGCCTGGGCGACAAGGCGAAGGAAATGGCGCTCATCATCGAAGCGCAGAGCCTGCCGGAGCGGGACATTCCCGATTACGTCAGCGCCGACGGTACGGACAAGATCACCTTCACGCGCGTTCCCAAGCTGGACGAGGTACCTTACCCCGTGACGATGGAACCGAACCTGGTTGTCGAGTTCTATTCACGCTGATCCGGCTTTCGAATGAAGTCACGAAAAGGGCGGCCCGAACGGCCGCCCTTTTTGCTGTATAGCCGCCTCTCAAAGGCATTCGCCGATAACTTTCAGCAACCTAGGAACTCGCCCACCCCGCGCGCATTGGGAGGGTGAAATGACAAAGTTCCGTTTCGTAACCCCGAACCGTGTCGGAAAATGGTATGCTGATCTTCAGCAGGCCCAAGCGTACGCGAGCCGCATTGGCGCCGGTTTTCTCGATCGCCTGTCGGGCCGGTTCGTCGCCTACCCGGGCACTGCCATGGAACAGCGCGACTTTGCGCGGTGACGTCGGCGGCGGCGTTACGCCCCGCCCGAATACCTTTCGAAAAAGGCTGTCGCGAATGGCGTCATCGCCTCTTCGGCGATGGCCGTTCGCATGCTCGACATGAGTTGCTGATAGAACGACAGGTTGTGCTCGGTCAGCAGCATCGCGCCGAGCATTTCACCCGCCTTCGTCAGATGATGCAGGTAAGCGCGGCCGTACGTGCCGCACACGCTGCAAGAACACTCCGCATCGAGCGGCCCAGTGTCCTCCGCATGGCGAGCGTTCCGTAGATTGAGCGGCCCGCTCCACGTGAACGCCTGGCCGTTGCGTCCGGAGCGCGTGGGCAGCACGCAATCGAACATGTCCACGCCGCGCAGGACCGCGCCCACGAGGTCGTCGGGCTTCCCCACCCCCATAAGGTAGCGCGGACGGTCTGCCGGGAGCTGACCCGGCGCGAAGTCGAGCGTCGCAAACATGGCCTCCTGCCCCTCCCCCACGGCGAGACCACCGATGGCGTAGCCGTCGAAACCAATCTCCTGCAGTGCACCTGCCGACCGTGCGCGCAGCCGCTCGTCAAGCGCGCCCTGCTGAATGCCGAATAGGGCCGACCGCGCGGCATGCTCCCCGCCCTCGTCGAATGCATCGCGGCTCCGGCGAGCCCAGCGCATCGAGCGCTCCATGCTCACCTCGATCTCACCAAGCGGACGGTCCGCACGCGGGCATTCGTCGAATGCCATGACGATATCGCTGCCCAGCAATCGCTGGATTTCCATCGATCGTTCGGGTGTCAGCATATGGCGCGAGCCGTCGATATGGCTGCGGAAGGACACGCCCTCCTCCGTCAACTTTCGCAGGTCGGCCAGGCTCATCACCTGGTATCCACCGCTGTCGGTCAGGATCGGCCGGTCCCAGTTCATGAAGCGGTGCAACCCGCCCAGGCGTGCGACCCGCTCCGCACCCGGGCGGAGCATCAGGTGGTACGTATTTCCCAGTATTATGTCCGCGCCGGTCTCGCGGACGGTCTCCGGCTTCATCGCCTTTACCGTCGCGGCGGTGCCCACGGGCATGAAGGCAGGTGTGCGGATCTCTCCGCGCTCCATTGCAATCGTCCCGGTGCGCGCCTTGCCGTCCGTGGCGGAGATCGAAAATGCGAAGCGGGCCATGGGGTGCCGATCAGAAACCGTAAACAAAGCCGAAGCGCGTCATCGTGTCGGTGGTGGCGCGGCCGATCGCCGGCTCGCTGTCGTAATCGACCGAATAGGAGACGCGGGTGCTGAGTCGCCGCGTGACCTTGGCCTCCAGCCCGGACACGAGGTTCACGGTCGTGCTGCGGGAATCAACCAGTGCTACAGCTGCCCCGCCGGCCGCGGCCACCGCGTTGGCATCCTGGGTAAAGATCAGCCCTTCTGCGATCCGCCAGTCGAAATCGAGGCCGAACAGGCCGGCCAGTCGGCTGTCCCGTCCCCCGTCCACGAAATGCGTGACGCGGTACGCCGGACCCGTCTTGATCGAAAGGTCCATCTTCGGCCCGTGGACCAGGCGATATCCGACGCCGCCGGAAACGGCATAGCGGCCGGCGAAGCCCTGGAAACGGTCACGTTCGTATTGCGCCAGGCCATAGGCGAACAGACCTTCCCGGATCTCGATTCGCGGTTCGTACAAGGCGGTGAGCTGGTCGCGCGTTGTCTGGCCGCGAGAACGCTGGACATCGGCTCGCCCGGTGAGCTTGTGGCTCCAGGCGGGGCCAGTGCGCGTGAGGGTTACCGAGCCGCCGATGCCGGCATTGTCGGAATTGCCGGTGGAGCGGAAGCCGCTGAGTTCGCCGCGCCCTTTCCACAGGTCGAACACGCCCGCATTGCGCCGCGCCTCTGCCAGCGCCGCATCCTCGGCGGCGGCCGCCGCGGCATGCTGCGCATGGAAGTCGCGCTCCAAAGCGTCGACCTCCGCGACATCGCCAGGATAGGCAGCGCGGGCGATTTCGGCGACCGTGGCGACCTTGGCGGCGTCCCCCGTGGCGATGGCGGCACGGATCATGTCACGCACAGGCGCGGGAAGCGCCGCATTCGCGGACATCGTCCATGCCAGGCCCGAAAATGCCAGAAAGATGGTTGTTTTCAGCATCGCCGCGGCGTTAGCGCGTCAGCTCCGCAGTCGCCACCCCGAGCGAAAGATCCAAGCGATGACTGCGATGCACAGTGCCAGGAACACGAGTGTCAGACCCAGCGAGACGCCGATGCTCACATCCGCCTCTCCATAGAAAGTCCAGCGCAGGCCGTTCACCAGATATACGATTGGATTGAACAGCGCGACCGTGCGCCACGGTTCGGCGAGCATGTCGATCGAATAGAAGGTACCGCCAAGGAACGTCAGTGGAGTGAGGATCAGCATCGGAACCATTTGCAGCTTCTCGAACCCTTCGGCCCAGACGCCGAGGATGAAGCCGAGCAGCGAGAAACTTGCGCTGACGAGAACGATATAAAGAACCGCCAATACCGGGTGTGCAACTGTATAGTCGACGAACAGGTTCGCAGTCAGCAGTATCACCGCCGCAAGGATCAGGCTCTTGGTTGCCGCGGCGCCCACGAAGCCGATCAGCGTTTCCGCGACCCCCACTGGTGCCGAAAGAAGTTCATAGATGGCGCCCGTGAAGCGCGGCATGTAAATGCCGAAGCTGGCGTTGCTGGTGCTTTCGCTGAGCAGAGTGAGCATCAGCAGGCCGGGCACGATGAACGCCCCGTAGTCGACCCCGCCCACCGCGCGCATCTGGCCGCCTATCGCGGCGCCGAACACGATGAAATAGAGGCTGGTGGTCAGCACCGGCGACACCAGCGAGCCAAAAACCGTGCGCATGAAGCGCATGAGTTCGTTGCGGTAGATCGCGTACGTAGAGCGCCAGCCGATCATGCGACGCCGTCCTCCACCAGGTTGACGAAAATATCCTCAAGGCTCGATTCTATCTGGTCGAGCGCCATGAAAGGTATGTCTTCCCTGGAGAGCGCCTGGGCGATTGCGGCCACCTCCGCCTTGCCCTGCCCTGCCCCGTTGCCGCCGCGATACACCAGCGTCCTGCCGTCGTCTTCCAAATGGAGGGAATATGCGCACAAGCTATGCGGCACGGCAGCGAGCGGCTGCGCCAGGCGGAAACGCGCTTCCGTTCGGCCGAGCCGTGCCATGATCGCGGCCTTGTCGTCCACCAGCAGCAGGCGCCCCTTGTCGATCACTCCCACCCGGTCGGCCATCTCTTCCGCCTCCTCGATGTAGTGGGTGGTGAGGATCACGGTGACGCCCTGTTCACGCAGCACGCCAATCTGGCGCCACATGTCGCGCCGCAGTTCCACATCCACGCCAGCGGTTGGCTCGTCGAGAAAGAGGAGCTCAGGATCGTGGCTCAGCGCCTTTGCGATCAGCACCCGCCGCTTCATCCCTCCGCTGAGCGCGCGGATCTGTTCGCGCCGCTTGTCCCACAGGCTGAGCGAACGCAGCACCTCCTCGATTCTGGCAGCATTGGGCGCGCAGCCAAACAATCCCCGCGAATAGGCGACCTGCCGCTCGACAGTGTCGAACATGTCGAAGCCAAGCTCCTGCGGCACCAGCCCGATCCGGCGCCGCGC
Source organism: Tsuneonella aeria (assembly GCF_009827495.1). NCBI lineage: Bacteria > Pseudomonadati > Pseudomonadota > Alphaproteobacteria > Sphingomonadales > Erythrobacteraceae > Tsuneonella > Tsuneonella aeria. The sequence goes on along the minus strand of NZ_WTZA01000001.1, from coordinate 446,468 downwards.
GCTGCGCCAATCCGTTCGCAGGTCATGCCCGAATGCGCGAATATTGCCGCCGGTCGCGCGCACGATTCCGCAGACAGCGCCGATCAACGTCGTCTTCCCGGCACCGTTCGGTCCCAGCAACGCGAAGATTTCCCCACGGCGGATCGTGAGATCCACGCCATCGAGCGCCGTCAGCCCACTGGGATAGACCTTAGTGAGCCCTTCGATTTCGAGAATCGTATCCATCCGCCACGAACCTTGCTGCGGCAGACGGAACAGGTCAAACAGGGGCCACCCGGTTTTCCGGCAGGCGCCGGCAGATGGTCGGTCGGGCCGGACCGAAAAGTGGATCGCCGCGTTACAACTGCAAACCCATCAACATCGGAGGAAACAGATGAAGGGCTACCACGACAACATCGAGACCGTGACCGAAGACAACGCTGATTTCCGACGCGTGCTCTACACCGGCCACAACCTTCAGCTTGTCGTGATGACCCTGAAGCCGGGCGAGGAAATCGGCGCCGAGGTGCACGACGATCGCGACCAGTTCTTCCGCTTCGAAGCGGGTGAAGGCGAAGTCACCGTCGATGACAATCGTTATGCGGTGAAGGCTGACGACGCGATCATCGTGCCCCAGGGTGCGCGGCACAACGTGCGCTGCACCGGCGACGAGCCGCTGAAGATGTACACGATCTACAGCCCGCCCGAACATATCGACGGAACCGTTCACCGCACCGCTGAAGAGGCGAACGCGGCGCACGAGCACTTTGACGGGAAAACGACCGAATAGGAGAACTCAGGGGAGCAACAGCGAGGAATCGCCGTAGCTGTAGAAGCGATAGCCGTGGCTGATGGCGTGGGCGTATACGGCCTGCATCCGCTCCCGCCCCATCAGCGCGCTTACAAGCATGAACAGTGTTGATCGGGGAAGGTGGAAGTTGGTCATCAACCCGTCCACCGCGTGAAAGCGGTAGCCGGGGGTGATGAAGATCGACGTGTCGCCCTCAAAGGCATGGATACCATCAGCCCTGGCTGCGCTTTCCAGAAGGCGAAGGCTCGTCGTCCCTACTGCGATCAGGCGTCCGCCCGCTGCGCGCGCCGCATTGAGCCGGGCGGCGGTTTCGGCGTCGATCCGGCCCCATTCGGCGTGCATCGCGTGGTCGGTGGTATCTTCTGCCTTCACCGGCAGGAATGTGCCCGCCCCGACATGCAGGGTAAGCATTTCACGACCCACGCCCGCTGCATCAAGCGCCGCGATCAGCTCCGGCGTGAAGTGGAGCGCAGCGGTGGGCGCGGCAACGGCGCCGTCCTTGTCCGCGAACATGGTCTGATAATCGGCGCGATCCGCGTCATCGGTTGGACGCTTGCCCGCGATGTATGGCGGTAGTGGCATGCTCCCTGCCCGCTCCAGTAGGACCTCCACCGGGTCATCGCCGTCGAAGGCCAGAGTCCACGATCCATCCGCGTGGCGGGTTTCGGCGCTGGCTGTGACACCGGCGGGAAAAGCGATTGTATCCCCCTCCCGCAGCCGTTTGGCGTTGCGGATGAACGCCTGCCAGCGCCTGAGATCGATACGCTTGTGCAGCGTGGCGCCGATCCGCGCATCGCCCCGCTTCCCTTCCAACTGCGCGGGGATGACGCGGGTATCGTTGAATACCAGAACGTCACCGGGACGCAGGAACGAGGGCAGGTCACGCACCGTGCGGTCGGTGAAAGGCCGTTCGCCTTGGGCGACCAGCAGCCGCGCCGCATCACGCGGCCGCGCCGGGCGAAGGGCGATCAGGTCTGGCGGAAGATCGAAATCGAACAGGTCAACACGCATGGCGTGCCGGCCAGGTCAATTGGTCTGCGGCGCGTTCAGCATGTCCGCGGTCACCTCTTCCTGGACCGGGGCGGCAGGCGGGGGCGCAAAGGCCTGCGGCTTGCCGTCCGCTGCGATGGAAGCCTGGACGATTACCGTGGGATTCGCGGGCGGCTCGCCGCGCTGGATCGCGTCGATCCCGTCCATCCCGGCAATAACCCGTCCGAAGTTCGTGTATTTCCGGTCAAGGCTGAAGCGCGGGTAGAACGTAATGAAAAACTGGCTGTTCGCCGAATCGTCGCTTGCGGCGTGCGCCATCGAAATGGTCCCGCGCAGGTGCGGCATCGGGTTGAACTCCGCCTTCAGGTCCGGAAGCGTCGACCCACCACGGCCCGTGCCAGTCGGATCGCCGGACTGCGCCATGAACCCTTCGATCACGCGGTGAAAGATCACCCCGTCATAGAAGCCCTGCCGGGTCAGCGTCTTGATCCGGTCGACGTGCGCGGGCGCCCAATCGGGCATCAGGCGGATGGCGACGCGCTTGCCGTTGGAAAGGTCCAGCAGAAGCACGTTTTCCGGATCGTTCGCGATGGAATAATCGATCGGCGCATAGACACGCGGACCGGCCGGCGCGACTTCGGCCGCAGCGACGGGTGCCTCGGCAGCAGGGGCCGCTGCATCATCCTGCGCGGCGGCGGGAACAGTGACAATCGCCAGCGCGGCGAACGCCGCCGAAGCGAACAGGCGAAGATGCATCTTTGAAGTTCCGTCCGAAATCATGACAATCCTGGCGCCCGCCTCTAGCTGCGGTGGACTGTCGGTTCAATGAATGATCAGAGGTCGCCGCGCCGGCCGATCCGGTCCACGCGGGCGATCACGTCCGCGCGCACCGGTCCGCTGACGAAGGGCGCGATCTCGCCGCCGAACAGGGCGATTTCCTTTACCAGCTTGCTGGCAATGGGTTGCAGCGAGACGTCGGCCATCAAGAACACCGTTTCGATATCCTGGCTCAACTGCTGGTTCATCCCGGCCATCTGGTATTCGTATTCGAAGTCCGCCACCGCGCGAAGGCCGCGAACAATCACGCTGGCGCCCATCTTTTCCGCCCAGTGCATGAGCAGTGCGTTGAAGCCGACGACTTCGACGTTTTCGAGGCCAAGCGAGGCGACTTCGCGCTTCACCATCGCCATGCGCTCGTCGGGCGTGAACATCGGGTCCTTGCTGGGATTGGTCGTCACGCCGATGATCAGGCGGTCGACGAGCTTGCTCCCGCGCCGGATGATGTCGGCATGGCCCAGCGTAATGGGATCGAACGTACCCGGGTAGATGCCGATCCGTTCGGCCGGGGCTGCACGGTTCACTCAAGTGTTCCTTTCGACAACGTAGCGTGCAAGCGCCCGCAACAGGTCTGCCTCAGTTCCATAACTACCGAGATGCCCAATCGCTTGCTCGACAAGGGCGCGAGCCTGTCGGCGGGCATCATTCCGGCCCATCAGGCTGACGAAAGTCGCCTTGCCGGCGGCATCGTCCTTGCGCAGGGCCTTGCCTGCCAATGCCTCGTCACCCTCCACGTCGAGGAGGTCGTCCGCAATCTGGAACGCCAGCCCGATGTCACGGGCATAGGCGCGAAGGTGCCCCCGCCCCTCCTCCGGCACGCGGGCGAGGACCGCGCCCATTTCCACTGCCGCGCTCAGCAGCGCCCCGGTCTTGAGCTGCTGCAGGCGCGTGATCGTGTGGAGGTCGTAACGTTGGCTGCCGGCGGCCATGTCCATCATCTGCCCGCCCGCCATGCCGCCCCATCCGCTAGCGACGGCCAGCGTCGCGACAAGCTCGGCCCTCACGAACGGATCGCCGCTCGTTTCAGGCGCCGAGAGAATCTCGAACGCCAGTGCGTGGAGCGAATCGCCTGCAAGAACTGCGGTCGCTTCATCGAACGCCTTGTGCACCGTGGGCTTGCCGTGGCGCAGATCGTCATCGTCCATGCACGGCAGGTCATCATGGACCAGGGAATAGGCATGGATCGCCTCCACCGCGCATCCGACCCGAACGGCGGCACTGCGATCCGCCCCATGCAGCGTCGCCACCGACACGGTCAGAAGGGGGCGCACACGCTTGCCCCCGCCAATCGCGGCATAGCGCATCGCCTCGACCAGCTGCGCGCGCGTATCGTCGGGGACGGGCAGGATGCTTTCGAATGCGGCGTCGACCTCGCGCTGGATCCGCGCGAGCGCCGCCTCCAGAGGGCCATTCCCAAGCATGCCGGGTTGCGCCACGGTGGTCAGCTTTCGCTGTCGAACGGAACCGCGTGACTGGCGCTGCCGTCGGGACGCTGCACGATCTTCTCGATCCGCGCCTGAGCGGTGTCCAGGCGGGCCTGGCAATGCTTCCGCAGCGCCTCCCCCCGTTCGTAGAGCGCAATGGACTGGTCCAGCGGGACGTCGCCGCTTTCCAGCCTGGCCACAACCTGTTCGAGCGCGCGGAGGGCATCCTCGAACGACAGGTTCGCGATATCGGAATTTTCGTCTGCCATCCCCTCTGCATTGACCGGCACGGCGCACCCGGTCAAGCTGCCAGCAAGGGGAGCAAGTGGGGACGCGGGTGGCTGGATACGACGTGGTCGCGGCAAGGGAGCCGGCATGTTCATAGGTCACTGGGCGCCGGCGCTGGCCGCCGCGGCCGTCATGCCCACGCGCCCGCGCCTCGGGACCCTGTTTATCGCGGCCCAGCTGGTGGACTGGGCGTTCTTCGCGCTACTGTTGTTAGGTGTGGAGGACATGCGCCTCGCCCCGGGGATCACGCACATGAACCCGATGGACCTCTACCACATGCCATATACCCACAGCCTCGCCGGGACCGCGGCATTCGGCGCGGTGTTTGCTGCGGTCGTGTGGGCCTGGCGGCGAGATGTGCCGCTGGCGCTGGCGGCGGGCGCGGTGGTGATCAGTCACTGGCTGATCGACCTCTTGGTGCACCGCCCCGACCTGACGATTGCAGGCGCACCGCCGAAGCTGGGGCTTGGCCTGTGGGACGTTCCTGAAATTGCCATGCCGCTGGAGCTGGGGCTGACCCTTGGCGCGCTGGCCTTTTACCTGCGGCGCACGCGCGGTCCGGCCCTGCCGGCGATCGTGCTCGGCTTGATGATGATAGGCCTGCAGGCCGTGAACTGGTTCGGGCCGACGCCTACGGCCGTCGATGCAAGCATCAGCGTGACCGCCTTTTTCGCATATGGCGTCGTGACTCTATGTGCATGGTGGCTGGGAAAGACACGAATTCACAGGCGTCCAGGTCTAGCCCCGGCGGCACCGCGCGGCTAAGGGCGCGGCCATGGCCGAAATCACCCAGGATGTCGTCGAGGCCCATGGCCTCAGCCCCGAGGAATACGAGCGCGTGCTGCACGCGATGGGGCGGGAGCCGAACCTCGTGGAGCTCGGCATCTTTTCGGTCATGTGGTCCGAACACTGCAGCTACAAGTCGAGCCGCCTGCATCTCAAGAAGCTGCCGACCGAAGCGCCGTGGGTCATCTGCGGCCCGGGTGAGAACGCGGGCGTGATCGACATCGGCGACGGGCAAGCGGCGATCTTCAAGATGGAGAGCCACAACCACCCCAGCTATATCGAACCCTACCAGGGCGCCGCGACGGGCGTAGGTGGCATCTTGCGGGATGTGTTCACGATGGGCGCGCGGCCGGTCGCCAACATGAACGCGCTGCGTTTCGGCAGGCCCGATCACCCGAAGATGAAGCACCTGGTGAAGGGCGTGGTCGCCGGAATCGGCGGATACGGCAACTGCGTCGGCGTGCCCACAGTGGGCGGCGAGACCAACTTCCACCCTGCCTACGACGGCAACATCCTGGTGAACGCCATGACAGTTGGCGTCGCCGATGCCGACAAGATCTTCTACTCCGCTGCGACCGGCGTGGGCAATCCGATCGTCTACGTCGGCTCCAAGACAGGGCGCGACGGGATCCACGGCGCCACCATGGCCAGCGCTGATTTTGCCGAAGACGCGGAGGCGAAGCGTCCGACGGTGCAGGTCGGCGATCCGTTCACCGAGAAACTGCTCATCGAGGCTTGCCTCGAGCTGATGGCGACCGACGCGATCGTCGCGATTCAGGATATGGGCGCAGCCGGCCTCACTTCCTCCAGCGTGGAGATGGCGACCAACGGTAAGGCGGGCATCCGCCTCGTGATGGACAACGTCCCCTGCCGCGAAGAAGGCATGACGCCCTACGAGATGATGCTGTCCGAGAGTCAGGAGCGCATGCTCATGGTCCTGAAGCCCGGCCGCGAGGCTGAGGCGGAGGCGATCTTCCACAAGTGGGAACTGGATTTCGCGGTGATCGGCGAAGTGACCGACACCGGGCACATGGTGCTCGAATGGCAGGGCGAAGTCGTCGCCGACATCCCCCTCGGGCCGCTCGCCGCCGACGCGCCTCTTTACGACCGGCCGGCGATGAGCCGCGAGGAATACAAGGCCTGGGCGCAGGTGAACCCGCTTCGCGAAGTGCCGCACAGCACCGACATCGGCGCGGACTTGCTCAAACTGATGGCCAGCCCAGACCTCGCATCGCGCCGCTGGATATGGGAGCAATACGATAGCCAGGTCGGCGCCGACACGCTCCAGCTGTCGGGCGGCGACGCGGCGGTGGTGCGCGTCCACGGCACCCGCAAGGCGCTGGCGATGACCACCGATTGCACCCCGCGATATTGCTACGCCGATCCATACGAAGGGGGAAAGCAGGCCATCGCCGAGGCTTACCGCAATCTTTGCGCGGTGGGTGCGCGTCCGCTGGCGGTGACGAACTGCCTCAATTTCGCGAACCCGCAGCGGCCCGAAATCATGGCACAACTCACGGGCTGCCTGGAAGGCATGGGCGACGCCTGCCGCGCGCTGGACTTCCCCATCGTGAGCGGCAACGTCAGCCTCTATAACGAAAGCAAGGCCACCGGTGGCGGCAGCGCGATCCTTCCGACACCTGCGATCGGCGGCGTCGGCGTGATCGACGACTACGCGAGGATGGCGACGATCGGCTTCAAGTCCGAAGGCGAAGCCCTGATCCTGATCGGCCATACGGCGGGTCACATAGGGCAGAGCCTCTGGCTGCGGGAATGCCATGGGTTTGAAGGCGGCGACGCGCCGCCCGTGGACCTCGACCTCGAACGCAGGCACGCGGAATTCGTGCGTGCGCTTGTGGCAGACGGGCGCTTCAGCGCAGTACACGATTGCTCTGATGGTGGGGCGCTGGTCGCGATTGCGGAGATGGCGCTGGCCGGCAACATCGGCGTCGAGGTCGCCCTGCCCGATGTCCCGACCCCGGCTGCGGTGTTGTTCGGAGAAGACCAGGCGCGGTACCTCGTCAGCACGCCCCAGCCCGACGCCGTCCTGTCGGCAGCAAGCGACGCAGGGGTGTTCGCTGCGACTGTTGGCACGACCGGAGGGATTGCGGTCGGCGGACCGGGGTTCAGCGTCCCCCTCGTCACCTTGCGCGAAGCCAGCGACAGTTTCTTCCGCGACTGGATGGCCGATTGACCATTCGGGTCGGCGTTGGTGGCTGGACGTACGAGCCGTGGCGCGGGGCATTCTATCCCCAGGGCCTGACGCAGAAGCGCGAGCTTGCGTTCGCGGCGCGGGCGCTCACCGCGATCGAGATCAACGCCACATATTACGGACGGCAGAAGCCCCAAAGCTGGCACAATTGGGCCGCTGCGGTGCCCGATGGTTTCGTCTTCAGCGTGAAGGCCTCGAAGTATTGCACCCAGCGCAAGGTGCTCGCTGACAGCGGCGAATCGATCCGCAAGTTCTTGGAGCAAGGCTTCACCGCGCTCGGCGACAAGCTGGGCCCGATCAACTGGCAACTCGCGGACGGCAAGACGTTCGACCGCGACGACTTCGCGCGCTTCCTCGATCTCATCCCGGAAAGGCAGGACGGCGTGCCGCTGCGCCACGCGGTGGAGGTGCGGCACGCCAGCTTCTGCCACCCGGCTTTCCTGGACCTGGCCCGCGCGCGGAACATCGCGGTTGTCTTCGCCGATTCCGATGCCTTTCCCCGTATCGAAGAGCAGACCGCAGACTTCACCTATGCGCGCCTTCAGCGCACCCTCGAGGATATCGATACCGGGTACGACGCCGCCGCGCTCGATGCCTGGGCCCGGCAGGCAAAGGCCTGGGCCGATGGCGATCGCGACGTGTTTATCTATTTCATCTCGGGCGCGAAAGTCCGCAATCCGGCGGCTGCAATGGCCCTGATCGAACGTCTGGCCTCGTAATCCGCCGGGAACCGCGGTAGCTTTCCCGCCGGAGGGCACGCCGATGCAGTATCGCTGGCCGATGTGGCTCGGGCTTGCGCTGGGGATCGGCGCGGTGGCGGCGGGCTGCTGTCGGACACGGCCCGCAGGACCAGTGGCAGCACGCGGCTCTCTACACCGCGCGGGTGGGGTTCCCCCTCCTCATCGTCGCCTATATCGCCCGGCCGCTGCATCGCTCATGCCTGGCGCGTTCAGCAAAGCCGCCCTCGCCCGGCGCAGATGGATCGGGCTCGGCTTCGCGATCAGCCACACGGTCCATCTCGTTGCGCTGGTCATGGCGCTACGGCTGGCAGGACAGATGCCTGAGCCAGTCACGGTGATCGGCGGCGGGTTCGCTTACGTGCTTCTCTATGCGATGGCGTTCACTTCAACCGGCACCGCTCAGCGCCGGCTTGGCAAGTGGTGGAAGCGGCTCCACCGCTTCGGCATCTACTACCTCTGGCTGATATTCGTGCTGAGCTATCTCGGCCGGGCCTTCGACCCGGAGCGGAGGTGGATCGGCGTGATCTTCGGTTCGATCGCGCTGGCTGCCGCGGGGTTGCGGCTTACAGCCTGGGTTAAATCACGCGGCGCGCGGCCCGTCGCTGTCACCTGACGTGCCCAGCCCGATCGAGAAGCGCGATTCAGGCCGCCATATCCTTGCCGAGCAAGTCGTAAGGGTCGATCCCTTCGCGGCGCCATACGTCATGGCAGGTTTTGTACCAGACCGCGGGCGTGATCCCGAGCTGTTCCCGCGCCATGGCGAGGTCCATCGCCAAGAGCTCGCGGATCGACATGTGGACCAGCGGCGGGCACGCCTTGCCCAGGCGATGTGCCTCCCGCACCGCGCGCCACACCGGCGCCTTGCTGCGCACCTGCCTGGTGATGTTGTAAGCCCCCGCATAACCAAGCAGCAGGTGTCCCGCGGCCGGCTGCTGGCCGTGGGTGAAGAGCAGAACGCATTGTTCCCCCAGCGCGTCGCGGCCATAGCCGGTGAGGATGTGCATCAGGTCGTGGGTGTCGCGCTGGCGAAACCCGTACCATTCGATGAGATCGCCGTATTTCGGGCGGCCGATCTTGTCCGATTCCGCGACGAGGCCTGCTGCCGAGAGCCCCTCCCGTTCCATGAAATCGCAATAGGCGTGGGCGACGGAACCCTTGGGCATTTTGCGCAAGGCAGAATGATCGTCGAGCATCGGCGGAAGGAACGGTTCGGCCGCGCGTAGGGCCTCGCCTTCAGGGCTCAGCGTCATGGAGCGAGCGCGGGGGATGAAATCTTTCGACGGGAGCGATTCGTAGATTTCGAACACCAGCGCGGTGTTTTCCTTGTCCTTGACCAGCTCCCCGAACTTGCGAAGGGCGCGGCGGATATCGCGCTTCGGTTCCGGCCGGGCGGGATTGCGAAACAGGGTGCCGTCCGCGGCGCATGCGGAACCGGCCTCGGCATTCGGGATCGGTTGCAGGTCGGTCATCGAGAGCCGTTTACTGACATTCATGTCAATATAGCGCCGTCACCAGGCCACGCAAAGAGAGTTCCTATTTCGCAATCCAATCGCTTCTTGGAATTCCCAAAAGCGAGAGAATTGCGGTGAGGTCCCCCCGATCGACCGTTCCGTCAGCCGCAGCGCGGGCTTTTGGCTTGGCGTGGTAGGCGATCCCCCAGGTCGCGGCTTCGATCATCGGAATGTCGTTCGCTCCGTCCCCGGTGGCGAGGCTCGTGACATCCCCGCCCAGCTGCGCGACTTCGTCCAGCAGGACCTGGCGCTTGACGGCGCTGTCCACGATCCCGCCGGCGAGCGCACCGGTGAGTGCACCGTCGGCGACGCCGAGTCGATTGGCGACCACGCGGTCGAACCCCAGTTGTCCCGCCACGGGATCGGCGAAATGGTGGAAGCCGCCCGTCACCAGCACGCTGCGGCATCCCCGCGCCTTCAGCGTGGCGACGAGGGTGCCCGCGCCGTCCATAGGGCGGATGCGCTCCGCCAGGCAGGATTCGATCGCGCTTTCCGCCATCCCGCCCAGCAGCCCCACCCGCTCGCCGAGCGCGCTGGCGAAATCAAGTTCGCCCAGCATCGCCCGTTCGGTGATGGCGGAAACTTGGTCCTTCAGCGACGCGAAATCCGCCAGCTCGTCGATGCATTCCTGGCCGATCATCGTCGAATCCATGTCCGAGACGAACACGCGCGGCGCGGTGATTTCGTGTGGAGAGACGAGCACGTCCACCGGCGCGAAATGATCGTCGATCACCCGGCGCAGCACGCGCGGATCGCCTTCGGGCAGGGAAAGCTCCAGCACGTCGCCGCAGAAATCGAGCATCGCCGCTTCGGCCACCCGCAGCCCCGCGCCCTCCAGCGCCGCGATCGCCGCGTCGAGCCGTGTTTCCAGGTTGTGCGGGTCTGCTATCAACCGCGCGATGAGCACTGCGACATCTCCGGAAACCCGCGGCGAACGGCCGCCGCTCGCGCTCATCGCAGGGCCCACCGCGAGCGGCAAGAGCGATCTGGCGGTGCGCCTGGCCCTCGCCGCCATTGCGCAGGGACGCCGCGCGGTGGTGATCAACGCGGACAGCGCGCAAGTCTACGCCGACCTGCGGGTCCTCAGCGCGCGCCCTTCCGGAGAAGACATGCGCGGTGTGCCGCACCGCCTGTTCGGCACCTGGGACGCCGGCGTCGCCTGTTCGGCCCCCCAATGGGCAGCCGCCGCCCGCGCGGAGATTGCGCAGGCCCACGCCGAAGGTGGCCTGCCGATCCTTGTCGGGGGAACCGGGCTCTACCTCCAGACACTGCTTCACGGCATCGCACCGATGCCACCGATCGATCCCGGCGTTCGCGCTAAAGTCCGCGCGATGCCGGTGGGGGACGCTTACGCCGAGCTGGTGCGGGCCGACCCCGAGCGCGCGGCGCGGCTGGCCCCCGCCGACACGACGCGCGTGGCGCGGGCGCTGGAGGTCGTGCGCTCGACCGGCCACCCGCTGGCGTACTGGCAGCAGCGGCGCGAAGGCGGCATCGGGGACAGCATGGCCTTGTCACCGCTGGTCCTGGGCGCCGACCGCGACTGGTTGAGCGCACGCTGCGATCGGCGCTTCGAGGCCATGGTCGCCGGGGGCGCGGCGGACGAGGTATCCGCCCTCCTCGCCCGCAACCTCGACCCCATGCTCCCGGCGATGCGGGCGATCGGGGTTCGGGAGATTGCCGCGTGGCAGGCGGGCACGCTCACCCGCGCCCAGGCGATCGCCGCCGGACAGCTGGCAACGCGGCAGTATGCGAAGCGTCAGGCCACCTGGTTCCGCAACCAGCCTCCCGCCCACTGGCCTCGCGCCTCGGCAGAGCACATTGCCGGGATAGCAAAAGTTGAAACATTATTCCCAAATCTGCGGTTGACGTAGCAACATCATTCCATCTAACCCGACAGGTACTCGACGAGAGCAGACCCGGCGCGTTGTCCCCGCGTCGGGTCGTATTTTTATCGTGGCCCTGGGTATCGGGCGCTGATCGAAGAATGGAGTGTGCGGTGGCAGAGCGCAGCGGCGCCCGAATCCTGATCGATTGCCTGGTTTCGCAGGGCGTCGAATACGTCTTCGGTTATCCCGGCGGCGCCGTGCTGCCGATCTACGACGAACTGTTCGCCGAAGCGCCGGAGGGCGGCCGCATCCGCCACATCCTCGTCCGGCACGAGGCCGGCGCCGCCCACGCGGCCGAAGGATACGCGCGCAGCACCGGCAAGCCGGGCGTGGTGCTCGTCACCAGCGGTCCCGGCGCGACCAATGCCGTGACCGGCATCGCGGATGCCTACATGGATTCGATCCCCCTGGTCGTGATCACCGGCCAGGTTTCCACACCGCTCATCGGCACGGATGCGTTCCAGGAAGTCGACACGATCGGCATCACCCGCCACTGCACGAAGCACAACTACCTGGTGAAGGATCCCGCGCGCCTGCAGGCGACGATCGAGGAGGCTTTCGAGATTGCCACCACCGGTCGCCCGGGACCCGTGCTGGTCGACATTCCCAAGGACGTGCAGGTCGCCCTGGCTGAACAGGAACAGTGCCCGTCCGCCCGCGCCGCGGCCCGCTACAGCCCGCCCTCGGCCGGCACGGACGATGCCATTGCAGACGCGGTCGCCATGATCGCGGGTGCGGAACGCCCGGTGTTCTATACCGGCGGCGGCGTAATCAACGCGGGCCCGGCCGCGAGCGAGCTGCTCCGCCGCCTGCAGAACCTCACCGGCGCGCCCGTTACCAGCACGCTGATGGGCCTCGGCGCGTTTCCGGCGGACCATCCCGACTGGCTCGGGATGCTGGGGATGCACGGCACCTACGAAGCCAACATGGCGATGAACAAGTGCGACGTGATGGTCTGCATCGGCGCGCGGTTCGATGACCGGGTGACGGGGCGGCTCGACGCCTTCAGCCCGGATTCGAAAAAGATCCACATCGATATCGACCGGGCCAGCATGAACAAGACTGTGGCCGTGGACCTGCCGATCCTGGGCGATTGCGCTGTGGTGCTGGAACAGATGATCGAGGCCTGGGGAAACCGGCGCGGCCGCGATCTTGGCGAATGGAAGGCGCGGATCGCCGGATGGCGTGCGCGGGAAAGCCTCGCCTATCCCGCAAGCCGTACGGAGATCATGCCGCAGCGCGCGGTGGAGCGCCTCTTCGCCCTCACCCGCCACCGGGATCCGATCATCACGACCGAGGTCGGCCAGCACCAGATGTGGGCCGCGCAGTATTTCGGATTCTTCGCGCCCAACAAGTGGCTGACCAGCGGCGGTCTTGGCACGATGGGCTATGGCCTTCCCGCCGCGATTGGCGCGCAGCTTGGCAACCCCGATGCGCTGGTGATCGACATCGCGGGCGAAGCGTCGATCCAGATGAACATCCAGGAACTGGGCACCGCCAGCCAGTACCGGTTGCCGGTCAAGGTGTTCATCCTCAACAACGAATACATGGGCATGGTCCGCCAGTGGCAGGAACTGACCTATGAGAGCCGATATTCAAACAGTTACAGCGATTCGTTGCCAGACTTTTTGAAGCTCGCCGAAGCCTATGGCTGGAAGGGCATCCGCATTTCGGACGAGGCGGACCTCGATGCCGGCATCCAGGCCATGATCGACCATGACGGGCCGGTGATCGTCGATTGCCAGGTTTCGAAGGAGGCGAACTGCTTCCCGATGATCCCCAGCGGCGCGGCGCACACCGACATGCTGCTGTATGGCGACCGCGTCGAAGGCACGATGGACGACGAAGCCAAGGCTCTGGTTTAGGGGCGCCCGCAGATGCACATCACGCAACAAACGGCCGAGCGCCACGTGCTCGCCATTACCGTCGATAACGAGGCCGGCATCCTCGCCAAGATCGCCGGCATGTTCACCGCGCGCGGGTACAACATCGACAGCCTGACCGTGGCAGATATTTCGGAAAACCACGCGGTCAGCCGGATAACGATCGTCACCAACGGGCCGGATCACGTGATCGACCAGATCCGCGCCCAGCTCGAGCGGTTGATCCCGGTGCACAAGGTCGTCGACCTGACCGAGGCAGGCCCTCACGTCGAGCGGGAGCTGGCGCTGGTCAAGGTGTCAGGCACCGGGGAGAAACGGGTGGAAGCGCTGCGCCTCGCCGGCATATTCCGGGCCAAGCCGGTCGACACCACCACGGCGAGCTTCATCTTCGAGATCACCGGCGCGCCGGAGAAGATCGACAGTTTCATCGCGCTGATGCGCGAGCTTGGCCTGGTGGAGGTCGGCCGCACAGGCATCGTCGGCATGATGCGCGGGGCGGAAGGGGCCTAGGCAATGTACATTCGCGCCAAACAAACCCTCGTCGTCCCGGGGCTGACCAGGGACTAACCTTCCTCCGCGGCGCTCGAAGAAAAAACCTGGCCCGGATCACGCCGGGCCGACGATACATCTGATTGTGAGGACCGATACGTGAAAGTCTATTACGAAGCCGATGCCGACCTGAACCTGGTCACGGGCAAGAAGATCGCCATCGTCGGTTATGGCAGCCAGGGCCATGCCCACGCCCAGAACCTGCGCGACAGCGGGGTGAAGGACGTGGGGGTCGCGCTGCGCGAAGGTTCGGCAACGGCCCGCAAGGCCGAGGACGCCGGTTTCCGCGTAATGTCCAATCGCGATGCCGCCGAATGGGCCGACGTCATCATGATTCTCGCGCCCGACGAACATCAGGCGGCTATCTGGGAAGACGATCTCAAGGGCCGCATGAAGCCCGGCAGCGCGATCGCTTTCGCCCACGGGCTCAATGTCCATTTCGGCCTGATCGAGCCGCCGGCCGATATCGACGTGATCATGATCGCGCCCAAGGGGCCGGGACACACCGTCCGCTCCGAATACCAGCGCGGGGGCGGTGTGCCGTGCCTCATCGCCGTGCACCAGGATGCCACGGGCAACGCCCATGATATCGCGCTGTCCTATGCGGCGGGGCTCGGCGGTGCGCGCAGCGGGGTGATCGAAACGAACTTCAAAGAAGAGTGCGAGACCGACCTGTTCGGGGAACAGGCGGTGCTGTGCGGCGGCATCACGCACCTGATCCAGGCGGGGTTCGAAACGCTGGTGGAGGCCGGATATGCGCCCGAAATGGCCTATTTCGAATGCCTCCACGAAACCAAGCTGATCGTGGACCTGCTGTACGAAGGCGGCATCGCCAACATGCGATATTCCATCAGCAACACCGCCGAATATGGCGACATCACCACCGGCCCGCGGATCATCACCGACGAAACGAAGGCGGAGATGCGGCGCGTGCTGGCCGATATTCAGTCCGGCCGGTTCGTGAAGAACTTCGTGCTCGACAACCGCGCCGGGCAGCCGGAGCTCAAGGCCGCCCGCAAGGCTGCGGAAGCGCATCCGATCGAGCAGGTCGGTGCGAAGCTGCGGGCGATGATGCCGTGGATCGGCAAGAACAAGCTGGTCGACAAGGCCGTCAACTGAGGCAGGCGAACGCAAGCGGAAACATGGCGGCGCGCGCGGCGTTGTCGGGGGAACGTGCCATTCATGGAAGACCGCCGATGACCCTGCGCCCGCTGCTTCTCGCCCTTGCCGCCCCGCTCGCGCTGGCCGCCTGCGGGGAGCCGGCAGAGCCTGACCCGGCGGCTGATACTCCGCCGGCCAGCACACCCGGTGCGCCGGCAAGCGCCTCCGCATCGCAATCCGGTGCCCCGACGGGCAGCTTGAGTGCGGGGAGTAAGGCCAGCACTGCCTCGCCCGCCGGGGACGCTGCCATGGGCACCGTCGACAGCAACCCGCCGGGCGATGCGTGCGGTGCCAGCAAGGTTGCCCCCTTCGTGGCGCAACAGGCCACCGCCGCCGTCCGCGCGCGCCTGGAGGCGGAGGTCGGCCACGACCGGATCCGCTGGGTCGGCCCGGACACGGTTGTCACGATGGACTTCCGTTCCGACCGACTCAACGTCATGCTGGATTCGAACGACGTCATCACTGGCGGCAAGTGCCAGTAACCCCGGAAGAGGAGACACGATGAACCGGACCGCACTCGGCGCAGGCGCCATTCTCGCGCTGGCCGCAGCTTCGCTGGCAGTGGCGCAGGCCCCGCAAAAGCCGGGCGCGGCGGACCCTTCGCGGGTGACGGCGGGAACCTACAAGGTCGATGCCGCGCACACCCTGGTCGGGTGGAGCGTCGACCACTTCGGCTTCAACGATTACTTCGGCCTGTTCGGGAACGTCACCGGCACGCTCGCGATCGACCCGGCGAACCCCTCGGCGGCGAAGCTCGACGTCACCATCCCGATCAACCCCACGGTCGCCAGCGAGGGGCTGCGCGAACACCTGCTGCGCCCGGGCAAGGACGGCAAGCCAGCCGATTTCTTCGGGGCGGAGCCGGCGCCGGCGCGCTTCGTTTCTACAAGCGTGCAGCCCGCCGCCGACGGGCGCAGCGCCTACATCCTGGGCAACCTCACACTCAACGGACGCACCAATCCGGTGGCGATCCAGGCGACGTTCAACGGCGCGGGCGCCAATCCGATGAGCAAGGCGGAAACGATCGGTTTCCACGGACGGGCGATGATCCGCCGGTCGGACTTCGGCATCAACGCCGCGTTGCCGGTCGTGGGCGACGAGGTCGAGCTCGATATCTCGGCCGCGTTCGAGAAGGCGGCCGCAGGGTCTACCGAGCCGCAGCCTCCCGCCCCCGCCATCCAGGCCTGCCGCGCCGACCGCGCGCAACCCTGGTTTGGCAAGGCCGCGACACCGGAAGTGCGCCGCGCAGTCGAGCAGGCGACCGGGGCGAAAGCGGCGCGGTGGCTCTATCCCGACAGCGTCGTCACGATGGACTACCGGGAAGACCGGCTGAACGTGATCATGGACAAGGGCACGGACATCATCCGATCCGCCCGCTGCGGGTGAGCGGCGGCGCC
Organism: Tsuneonella aeria; assembly: GCF_009827495.1. NCBI lineage: Bacteria > Pseudomonadati > Pseudomonadota > Alphaproteobacteria > Sphingomonadales > Erythrobacteraceae > Tsuneonella > Tsuneonella aeria. Next base: position 430,014 of record NZ_WTZA01000001.1, on the reverse strand, counting down.
GTACGGCCCGTCTGATTACAGTTGAAACATTTGCCGCCGGCGCAATTATCGCGCATGGCGGCCGGAATGACGCGCAACGCTGCCCTGCTTCTACGACTTACGCGCCCTTGGGCGTGATCCGGCGCGTGGCCTGAAGGGCCCGGCCGGCGCCCCAAGGGCCCGGGGTGGACAGGCCACCCAGCACCGCCATCCAGCCCGCCGAAGTGCACTGGCAGCCATCCGCGTTACGAGTATTCGTCCATGACCATGCCCCGAACCATGCTGCGCGAACCCGCGCGCAAGTACAGCGCCTTTCCGCAAGTGCCCCTGGCCGACCGCAAGTGGCCGAGCCGCACGATCACCGCCCCGCCCCGCTGGCTCAGCACCGATCTGCGCGACGGCAACCAGGCGATCGTCGACCCGATGGACGCGGTAAAGAAGAACCGCTTCTTCGACCTGCTGGTCGAGATCGGGGTCAAGGAGATCGAGGTCGGCTTCCCCAGCGCCGGCGCGACCGAATTCGATTTCATCTCCGGCCTCGTGCGGTCCGGCCGTGTGCCGGACGATGTGACGGTGCAGGTATTGACCCAGAGCCGCGAGGACCTGATCCGCACCTCGTTCCAGAGCCTCGAGGGCGCCCGCGCTGCCATCGTGCACCTCTACAACGCCGTCAGCCCGACGTGGCGCGACATCGTGTTCCGCATGAGCCGCCAGGAGGTGAAGGCCATCGCCGTCGCCGGCGCCAAGATCATGCGCGACGAAGCGGCGGCGCGCCCCGGCACGGACTGGCACTTCCAGTACAGCCCCGAGACGTTCTCCACCGCGGAGCTCGATTTCAGCGTCGAGGTTTGCGAAGCGGTCATGGATGTGCTGCGGCCCACGCCCGAACGGCCGATCATCCTCAACCTGCCGGCAACGGTCGAGGCTTCGACGCCGAACATCTATGCCGACCAGATCGAACGCTTCATCGACATGCTGCCCAACCGGTCCTCGGCGGTCATCAGCCTGCATACCCACAACGATCGCGGCACCGGCGTCGCCGCCGCGGAATTGGGCCTGCTCGCCGGGGCCGACCGCGTGGAGGGCTGCCTGTTCGGAAACGGGGAGCGGACAGGCAACTGCTGCCTGGTGACAGTCGCTCTCAACATGTACACGCAAGGCATTGATCCGGGACTGGATTTTTCCGACATAGACCGGATCGTCGAAACCGTGGAATACTGCAACCAGATCCCGGTCCACCAGCGCCACCCCTATGGCGGGGAGCTGGTCTTCACGGCCTTTTCCGGCAGCCACCAGGATGCGATCAAGAAGGGGTTCGAGGCGCACGCCGTCCAGAACGACGAACGCTGGCGCGTCCCCTACCTGCCGATCGACCCGGCGGACCTGGGGCGCAGTTACGAAGCGGTGATCCGCGTGAACTCGCAGTCCGGCAAGGGCGGATTCGCCTGGGTGCTGGAGCAGGACCAGGGCCTGAAGCTGCCCAAGGCGATGCAGGCGGACTTCTCCAGGGCCGTCCAGCGCATGGCCGACGACCTGGGTCGCGAACTGGGCGCGGCCGACATCTGGCGCGCGTTCCGCGAGACGTACCACGTCGGCGAACCGACCCGCCCCTTCCAGCTGGTCGATTACGAAGAAACCCGCGCCGGCGACGGCACGCGCGTATTTGCCGGCACGATCGCGGTGGAAGGCAAGGTCCAGTCCGTCAGCGGCCGGGGCAATGGGCTTATCTCATCGGTCGTCGCCACGCTGGAGGACGCATTCGGCGTGAAGATGGAGGTGTGCGACTATTCCGAACACGCCCTCTCCACCGGCTCCGACGCGCGCGCCGCCGCCTACGTCCAGTGTGCCCTGCCCGATGGACGCTTCGTCTGGGGCTGCGGCATCGACGAGGACGTGGCGACCGCAAGCGTGCGGGCGGTATTGAGTGCTGCGAATGCGGCTGTCGGGGCAGACCAGGCGGCGCCCGACTCAATGCCGGGGTGACGGTTGATCTACGTGAAGTGCTCCCTTCTAACGTCACCCCGAGGTTTACTCGGAGTCCGCTGCACCATTTCACGACCGAACAATCGAATGGCCGCGATGGGTGGACAGCGGACATCAACCCTGGTCATTGAAGCCCGAGCTTGCCCTTCGCTGCGGCACGGAGTTTTTCCGGGTCGTATGCCCGTCCGTCTTTGATGACGATCGCGACCTTGCGGATGTCGTCGATGTTTCGGTCAGGCGCACCCTGAACAATCAGCATGTCCGCTACCTTGCCGACCGCTATTGTCCCAATCCGATCGCCTTCACCCAAGAAATCCGCGGCGTCGTGGGTAGCAAATCGAATAGCTTGCAGTGGGGTGAAACCCGCTTCGACGAGAGCGATGATTGCTGCGTGATCTGCATAACCGGGAACCGCGCCGAAGTCGCTTGCGTCTGCTCCGATCAACAGTCGTCCTCCGCTCGCGACGAAATGCCGCTCGAAATCTCGGTGTGCCTTGTCCCAGGCCCGAACATCATCGACCGATGGCAGCCATGGAGGACGGTTCTTGATGAGTTCGGCGTGACGGGCGCGCTGATCGGGGCTCAGCATCGACAGTTCTTCGTCTGAGCGCTGAAATGGCCCGGTGGTGGGCGTCGCGACGATGGCGATTTTTCTCTCCACGAGCAGCGACATAAGGCGTTGGGCAGCAGCGGACGTTGGATCGTATACAAATTTTCCGACCCCATCCGGCGCTACGTCAAAGTCTTTTGCGCAAGATGTCAGACTATGCTCGATCGTGTGGATGCCGGCTGCAGCGGCCTCGGTGCAGCTGATCTCTCCCAAATGTCCGGCAACGTGCATTCCTCGGTGTTCTGCTGCTGCGACGGCACCAGCCAAGGCTTTAGGATCAATGGCGCTGTAGACCTTGATCGAGGTAGCGCCTTGTGCCCCCCAATAGTTGGTGACGGCAGCGGCTTCCGCTGCGGTGGTGACGACAGTGTCTCCAAGGAAGTCGCCGGCAGGTCCATTGAGGTAGGCGCCCGTGACGAAAAGTCGGGGACCGACAGCTCGCCCGGAGTCGATCCGCCGCTTCAGGTTAAGATCGATCTGCGGCGCTTCCGCGCCGGCTGTCCGAGCCGAAGTGACGCCCGCAGCGAGGAGAAGTTTCGGGACACTACTCGGCATTGCATTCCAGACAGAAGATCCCGAAAAATAATTGATATGCTCGTGCATCATCACGAGACCCGGGAGGATCGTATGTCCGGCCAGGTCGATCCGCTTGGTGGAGGGCGAAGCGGCAATTGCCTTGGCGATGCGGACGATGCGGCCATCATCTATGAGGACGCTAACCTTTTCCTTCGAAGACGCTCCGGTTCCGTCAATCAGGCGCGCGTTGACCAACAGCAGGGAGGTCGCTTCTTCCTTGAGATACGGTTTGAGAGGCGATGCTGCCGGCTGCGCCCAGGAAGGCGCACCAATTAGGACCGTCAGAAGGAGGCTGAGTCGAGTAGCGAGGTTCATTTTGTCCTCATTGCCCGTGCACACGTCTTATCATGCCTGAACATCGGGGGCTGCGCCAACTGTCAATGTCCGCAATGGCGTATGCCGCCATCCGCTTTCCTGCAGCTTACCGCCGGTGGGTAAGCCGAAATCATGAGCGGACATCTCGCAAAGCGACACCGTCGCCGGTGCAAGGCGACACTTGCGCCCCGCAAGATGACACATTCTCCGCCAGGGCGATAAGGCCCCTCTGGACACTGTGACAGCGTCACACGAGTGTGAGCAAAACCACCTGCGAGAGCCGCGCTATGACCGAACCCATCCTCGAGCCAGACCTGGCGATCGTCGATCCGCACCACCATTTGTGGGACCTGCGGCCGCTGCTGCCGATGTTTCCGGAACCGCGTCATGCCTTCGTCGAGGCGCTGGTCGGCGCGGCGCACTATACGTTCGACCAGCTTCACGCCGATACGCACACCGGGCACCGCGTGATCGGCACCGTGTTCATGGAATGCGGCGCGTTCTACGATGCGAGCCGGGGCGAGGCGCTGAAGGTCGTCGGGGAAGTCGAGTATGTGAACGGGGTCGCGGCGCAGGGTGCGAGCGGGCTCTACGGCGACTACCGGCCCTGCGCGGCGATCGTCGGGCATGCCGACCTCACGCTTGGCAGCAGGGCCGGCGGGGTGCTAGACGCGCTCCAGGCCGCCTCGCATCGTTTCGTCGGCATCCGCCACGCTGGCGCATGGGATGCCGATCCCGATGTGCTCGGCCCGCCGTTCCATCATCCGGAAGGGCTCTATCTCGATAGCACATTCCGCGAAGGATTTGCCGAACTGGGCAAACGCGGGCTGACGTTCGATGCCTGGCTGCTGGAACCGCAGCTCGGCGACCTGCTCGATCTCGCGCGGGCCTTCCCGGATCAGCCGATCGTGCTCGATCACTGCGGCACCCCGCTCGGCATAGCCAGCTATCGCGGCACGCTGCCGGATCATTTCGAACGCTGGCGGACCAGCATCCGCGCCATCGCACAGTGCCCGAACGTCACCGTGAAACTGGGCGGCCTCGCCATGTCTTTCTGCCAGCTTCCCGACCGCGGCCCCGCCGCCGGGCTCGGCTCGGAAGAATTGGCCGCGATGTGGAAGCCCTACATGGAAACCTGCATCGAGGCGTTCGGCGCAAACCGCGCGATGTTCGAAAGCAACTATCCAGTGGATCGTTGGGGCGCGAGCTACCCGGTGCTGTGGAACGCGTTCAAACGCCTGTGCGCGAACGCATCCGATGGTGAGAAGCGCGACCTGTTCGCGGGGACGGCGGCGCGGGTTTACGGGTTGGAGCATCTGCTGCCTTCCACACCCTAAAACCATTCTCGACCAATGCCGAGGTCGGGAGGGGAGCCGAACCCCGGGTCAAGCCCGGGGTGACGAGATAGGGTGAGGTAAGCGAGCAGGCGGTTTTCGAGTGAACCTTGAGTGAAATCTGCCCTGCTCGACAGCCTTCCCCGCACGCACTAAGCCGGTTTCAGACCGCAACCGGAGTAGCCGATGCCGACCACCCTGCCCGCGCCTTTCGACCGTCTCCGCCTCCCCGTGATCGGATCGCCTCTGTTCATCATTTCGGGGCCTGAACTGGTGATCGCACAGTGCAAGGCGGGGATCGTCGGCGCATTCCCGGCGCTGAACGCGCGGCCGTCCGGGGTGCTCGACGAATGGCTGCACCGGATCACCGAAGAACTCGCCGCGCACAACCGGGATAACCCCGATCGTCCCGCGGCACCTTATGCCGTCAACCAGATCGTCCACAAGTCGAACAACCGGCTGGAAGAGGACATGGCGGTGTGCGCCAAGTGGCAGGTGCCGATGGTCATCACCTCGCTCGGCGCGCGTGAGGATGTTTTTGCCGCCGTTCGCGGATGGGGCGGCGTGACCCTGCACGATGTCATCAATGACCGCTTCGCCCGCAAGGCGATCGAAAAGGGCGCGACCGGGCTGATCCCGGTGGCGGCCGGGGCCGGGGGCCATGCGGGCACGCTTTCGCCCTTCGCACTGATGCAGGAAATCCGCGGCTGGTTTGATGGGCCTGTCGCCCTGTCGGGCGCTATCGCCCACGGCCGGTCCGTGCTCGCAGCGCAGGCCATGGGCGCCGACTTCGCCTATATCGGCAGCCCGTGGATCGCCACGCACGAGGCGAATGCCGAACAGCGATACAAGGATGCGATCGTGGAATCGAATGCGGACGGGATCGTCTATTCGAACCTCTTCACCGGGGTGCACGGCAATTACCTGCGCTCCTCCATCGTGGCCGCCGGGATGGACCCGGACAACCTGCCAGACAGCGACCCGTCCGCGATGAACTTCGGCAGCGGCGGCAATACGGACGCCAAGGCGTGGAAGGATATCTGGGGATCGGGCCAGGGGATCGGCATGGTCCACGCGGTGGAAAGCGTGGCCGACCGGGTCGAGCGGCTGGCGGCCGAATATGCCGCCGCAAGGGAAGAACTCGCCGCCAGGATGCAGTGACGCTAGAACACGCCGGCCGCCATTCCTTCCGCGAGCGCCGCGCCGAGATCGCGGCAGGTGACAAGCGCGTGTTCCGGAACGGTCTTGGGCGCCAGGATCGCCTCCGGCGTCTGCGCCGAAAGGTTGACGATGAGCGGCTCTGCCACCCGGCGCAGGCGCCAGCCCGTGGCGATCCGGTCAATCTGCCGCTGGGCGCCCTCCCCGTCAGATCCGGCCGCGATCAGCGTGGCGTACGGTCGGCCCTCGATCCGACCGAGCACAGGGTAGTAGCAGGTATCGAACATCTCCTTCATCATGCCCGACATCGCGGCCAGGTTCTCGGGACAGGCGAAGATGTATCCCTGCGCGGCGAGCAGGTCAGCCGGTCTCACCGCTTCCGCCGCAACCAGTCGCGCCGCTCCGTTCGCGCCGTCGAAGGCAGCCTGGGCCATCGCGCGTGCGGCGCCCGTGCGGCTGTGCCAGACGATCAGCAGCGGTGGATTCACGGGCGAAATGATCGCCCTGCCCCGTGGTTTGTCAACCGCCCCGCGCTTTGCACGGACCAGCGGCTGCGATAAGGCCGACGAGATGGCATCCCGGTCGCTCTCTCCCGTATTCGGCGTCACCCGTTCGCTTTCCGGCAAAGCCTGGCGGTGGCGCGGGGGCAACATGGACCTGGGCGACGCGCAGGGGCAGCTGGACGATCTCGTGACCCAGATGCTTATCGCGCGCGGCGTTCCGCGGGACGATCTCGATCGCCACCGCGCACCCACGCTGCGCGCGTTCCTGCCCGATCCCTCGCTGTTCCGTGACATGGACGCCGCGGCCGAACGCCTTGCCCAGGCGGTCATTTCCGGCGAGACGGTGACGATCTACGGCGACTACGATGTCGACGGCGCGACGAGCGCGGCGCTGCTCGTGCGCCTGCTTCGTATGCTGGGGCACGACGCCCGCTACTACATCCCGGACCGCCTGCTGGAAGGATACGGGCCGAGCGGGGCCGCGCTGGTGCGCCTCGCGGAAGACGGCTCCAGCCTCATCGTCACGGTGGACTGCGGCGCGATGGCGCACGATGCCCTGGCGCAGGCGCGCGATGCCGGCGTGGACGTGATCGTGGTCGACCACCACAAGTGCGCGGCGGAGCTTCCGCACACTGTCGCTCTCGTGAATCCGAACCGCCTCGACGAATCGGCCGAAGGGGCCAGCCACGGTCACCTCGCTGCGGTGGGCGTCGCGTTCCTCCTTGCCGTAGCGCTCGTGCGGACATTGCGCGCGCAAGGATTCTTCGCGAACCGCCCGGAGCCGGATCTGTTCAGCCTCCTCGATCTCGTGGCGCTGGGCACCGTGGCCGACGTCGCCCAGATACGCGGGCTCAACCGGGCGTTCGTGGCGCAAGGGCTGAAGGTCATGGCGCGCCGGGCCAACACGGGCATGGCCGCGCTGATCGATGCCAGCCGGCTCAAGCGCCCGCCTGCATGTAGCGACCTGGGATTTGCCCTGGGCCCCCGGATCAACGCCGGCGGGCGCGTGGGCGAAGCGACGCTCGGCGTGCGGTTGCTCACGACCGAGGACCCGGACGAAGCCGCCGCGATCGCCGCGCAGCTTTCCGCACTCAACGAAGAACGCCGCGCGATCGAGGCGGAAGTGCAGGAAGCTGCCGAGGCCATGCTCGAAGGCCAGCACAACCGCGCGGTGCACGTCGTGGCCGGCAAGGGCTGGCATCCCGGGGTGATCGGCATCGTCGCCGGCCGGCTCAAGGAAAAGACCGGCAAGCCCGCGATCGTGATTGCCCTCGACGGGGAGAGCGGCAAGGGATCGGGCCGCTCCATCGCGGGCGTCGATCTGGGTGCGGCGATCATCGCTGCGCGCGAACTCGGTATGCTGGTGGCCGGCGGCGGTCATGCGATGGCCGCGGGCCTTACGGTGGACGCGGCGCAAGTGAGCCGCCTGGCCGACTGGCTGGACAGTCAGCTCGGCAGTGCCGTCGCACGTTCCAAGGAAAGCGAGACAATCGCCCTCGATCTTTCGGTTGCCGCTGGCGGGCTTACACCCGATCTGGTTGATGCGCTGGAAGAAGCGGGGCCGTTCGGGATGGGCTGGCCGGGCCCCCGCGTCGCCGTCGGGCCGGTGAGGCTCGTGAAGGCCGAAATGGTCGGCAGCGATCACCTGCGCCTGATCGCGAGCGGCCTCGACGGGCGGACCTTCAAGGCGATCGCATTCCGGGCGGCGCAGTCGCCGATGGGACAGGCACTGATTCACGGGGAACGGGGCCGCAGATTATGGCTCGCCGGGCGCGCGAAGATCGACGATTGGGGGGATCGCCGCCAGGCGGAACTCCATCTCGAAGACGCCGCCTGGGCTGACTGAGCAAAAGGGCGCGACACGGGGTTGACCGGGCGTGCCCACCCCCCTAAGTGCGCCGCCACGCCTCCCAGCGGGGCCCCTTCGTCTAGCGGTTAGGACGCGGCCCTTTCACGGCTGAAACACGGGTTCGATTCCCGTAGGGGTCACCACCGGAGCGCGAACGGCCAGGCCTTGGCCCCTTCGTCTAGCGGTCAGGACGCGGCCCTCTCACGGCTGAAACACGGGTTCGATTCCCGTAGGGGTCACCAACCCTGGACGGCATGCATCGCGGAATTGCGCGCCCGATTTGCGCCTAGCGGCGCTGGATGACGATGCGGTCGCCGATGGGATCGAAGTTCACGGCAAACCCGCGATTTCGAAGAGAGCGGAAGCTGGTTCGGTCCTGGCCGGATTCGCGCAGCTCGGAGGCGAGCGTGCCGTCGACGGGTGCCATCAGGCCGGCAAGCTCCGCGGTGGCAATCTCGATAGCGCCGCCGGGCTGTACCCAGAGGGCGGCCGATCCGATCTCTGTGCCGTTGTGCACTACGGCCTTGCGTATCGCGATCTCGCCATCCGCGGCGCTCGCCGTGCCGCCTCCCGCGCTCCGCAGGTCGAACGCTATCGGCAATGCGAAATCGCCTCCACCGGAGAGTTGCGGCTTCCCAGGCGGCGCGTGGGGCGTTGGCAGGTCCGCGACGCGATCGGTCAATACGGGCGTCTGGACGGGGAGAGCGGGGTCAAGTTCCGTCTGCAGGACATCGGAGGGTGGCGGTTCCGGCACCGGCGACTCGGGAAGCAATGCCGGCAGGGGAAAACGCAGTGGGTAGCCCGAATGCGGGCTGGAACCCATTTTTCCCGGCCATCCAGCTTGCCAGGCCCAGACGAGTGCCACGCAAAGCACCGCGACAAAAACCGCGATGCCCTTGCGCACGCGCACCATCACCGGGCCCGCAGGTTCGTCGGCCGAACGAGTAACGTCGCTGCCATGGCCGAAGCCCCAGTTCCTTTCGCCCACTGAACGGACCTTTCGAAAAGAGCCCCAGTTTTCAGTTCACCGCAAGCGGTTTCAACCGAAGCTTTCGTTCGGAAATCCTGTGTTGCACCCCGCTGCGAAACCCGATTTGCCTTAAGTGCGCCGGCTAACGCGTTGTTAGTAGGACATAACGTGAAGCCGCGGAATCAAGGTTAATTCGCTTGTAACCATTCGGGAATCCTGTTCTTCTGCGTTCAGAAACGACTCGTCGTGGCTAACTCCTTGCCTAGGCATGGACGCACGAACGATCACAGGGGCCGCAAGACTGGAAATTCGCTGATCGCCGCTTCGCGGCGCTTCACGATGCGCCACAGCGGCCCTTTGCAGTCTTGCAGCCTCGCACGCTGTGCACCGAATTGTGAGGCTGAACATGGACGTACACGACCGCGGCATCGTCGGCTTTGAAGGCGGCGACCAGGCTTTCCTGCAGGACCGCAGCGAACCATCCGAGTCTGCTGGCGGTCGCGGTGCATCGCAGATCGTGATGCCCGATGCCGCGGGTGTCGTTATCCTGCCACCGGGTACGGAGCTGGGCGATATTCGTGTCGAAGGGCGCGATCTCGTGGTCATCGGAGCCGACGGGGTCCGCTACGTCATCCCGGACGGCGCGATCATCGTGCCGCAACTCGTCATCGACGATGTGGCGATCCCGCCGCTCAATCTCGCGGCGCTGCTGATCGGGAACGAACCGCAACCCGCCGCGGGAAATCCGCAGAGCTCGGGCGGCAATTTCGCCAGCCCCGTGGACCCTCTGCAGGATGCCTATGACCTTGGCGACCTGCTGCCTTACACGGAGCTGAGCTTCCCCCAGCCCGAAGAACGCGAGGTGCTCCCCGCATTCGTTGACCGCGAACCGGAAGTGGTGATCGTCACGCCCGACCAGCCGGCAGGCGCGGTTGCTGCGACCGCGACGGTGCACGAGGCAGGCCTGCCCGGACGGGGCGCGGAACCCGCAGGAACGAACGCGGCTTCCAGTTCGGAAACGACAACGGGCACGATCGCCATCAACGCGCCTGACGGTCTTGTCTCGGTGACGATCGGGGGCGTCGTCGTAACGACCGTCGGGCAGACATTCCCAGGCACGAACGGCACGCTGACGATCACCAGCATCTCCGCGGGTGCGATCGGTTACAGTTACACCCTGGCGGACAACCTGGTCGGGCAATCGGCCGGCGACACGTACGCTGTCGCCGTAACCGACCGTGACGGTGACGTGGCGACAGCTTCGCTCACGGTCGATGTTCTCGACGACGCACCGATCGCGAACGACGATGCGGACAGGGTCGCTGCCGGGACCTATGGCCCCGAAACGGGCAACGTCATCACCGGCGCAGGCACGACGAGCGGCGCACCAGGAGGCGATCAGCAAGGCGCCGACGGGGCGCGGCTGACGGCGGTCACCGGCTTCGGCGGCAGCGATGCCACGTTTGACGGTGCCGGCAACCTCGTCGTCCAGGGGCAGTACGGCGTGCTGGCCGTGAAGGCGGACGGCTCCTACACATTCGTCCGCACGCCCGGCACCGCCGGCGGTGTAACCGACAGTTTCACGTACACGCTCACCGACGCCGACGGCAGCACGGACTCGGCTGTGCTGACGATAACCATCGAGGACAGCCCCGCCGCGGTCGTCGATCTGCCGACCAGCGGCGCGGGCACCATCGTGGACGAGGCAGGATTGCCGCCGCGGCAGGACGAGGCGCCCGGCACGCAGGCGCCGACGCCTGTCGAAAGCACCAGCGGAACGATCGTCGTTTCCGCGCCTGACGGGATCGCCACCGTCCAGATCGGTACGGTCGTCGTCACGGGCCCCGGCCAGGTGATCCCCCTGCCCCAGGGCAATCTGACGATCGACACCTACGACCCGGCGACCGGCACGGTCACCTATACCTTCACGCTGACGGATAACACCGCGGGCGATTCGACCACCGTCACCATTCCCGTGACCGTGACCGACGTGGACGGTGACACGGATACGAAGCCGCTCGTCATCACGATCCTCGACGATACGCCCGAAGCGATCGACGACAGTGCAAGCCAGTCGGCCGAGAACGCGCCGGTCACGGTCGATGTCTTCGCCAACGATATACAGGGCGCCGACAGTGTTCAGGTGGACACGGTCGCGCTCGTTCCGGGCACGCTCAGCGGCACCGGCCAGCTGACCAACAACGGCGACGGTACGTTCACCTACGTGCCGGGACCCGGCGAACAGGGCACGGTCACGTTCGATTACGCGATCGTCGATGGGGACGGTGACCGGTCCGAAGCGACCGTCACGATCGCACTGCTTCAGGACTCGACACCGTCGCTGTCGGTGACCGGCGGCAATTCCGTCGACGAGGCCGCTCTCGGTGCCCGGGCGGATGAGCCCGCCGGATCGAACGAATCCAGCACGGGTGAAACGGCGTCGGGCAATATCGCGGTGACGACCGGCGGCGATTCGCTCGGCAGCCTGGTCATCAACGGGATCGATGTCACCGCGGGCGGCACGGTCAGCACGCAAAAGGGCGTGCTGACGGTCGGCGTGAGCAACGGTGCGTACAGCTATAGCTATACCCTGACCGACAACACGCTGTCGGATCCTGACAGCGACACTTTCAGCATTGTTGCCACGGACAGCGACGGAGACTCCGCAACGACCAGCCTGGTCATCGCGATCACCGACGACCGGCCGTCCGCAGCGGACGATGCCGCATCGCTGGCCGCCGGGGCCTACGGTCCGATCGGCGGTAATGTTCTTGCCAACGATACTCAGGGCGCGGACGGGGCACGTGTCGCCAATGTTGCGGGCGCTGGCGGAAACGCAGCGGCCGGCGTCGCCGTGGAGGGCGCGTACGGCACCCTTCAGGTGGCAGCGGACGGCACGTTCACTTACGTGCGCAATCCCGGATCGCCGGGCGGCGTGACCGATACCTTCACCTACACGATCGTCGACGGGGATGGCGACACCGCCAGCGCGACTCTGGTGATCTCGATCCCTGACAGCGGGACCACGCTGACCTTGCCGACCTCTGGCCAGGGCGGCACGCTTGTCTTCGAAGAAGCGCTGGCGACCGGATCAAATCCCGGAAGCAATGCGGAATCCACGAGCGGAAGCATCGCCTTTACCGCGCCGGACGGCCCGGCGGCGGTTACGATCGACGGCCAGGCGGTCGCTGTCGGCACGACGATCGTCGGGGCGTTCGGTACGCTCGTAGTCGATGCAGTCTCGGCAGATTCAATTTCCTATACCTACACGCTGACGACCAACACGAATGGTGACAACACCGCCGACCGCTTCACCGTCCGCGTAGAGGACCGGGACGGCGACTCATCGCAAGGCGAACTCGTCATCGACATTCGCGACGATGTTCCCACTGCACGTCCCGATGCCGATTTCGTCAGCGAAGACGGCCGACTTACCGCGACGGGCAATGTCGTGACCGATACGGAAAACAATGGCGGCGCCGACACGGCCGGTGCGGACGGAGCAAGCGTCACCGCAGTGAGTGGGCCCGCTGGGCCAGGCGCGGTCGGCTCGCCCGTCGCCGGGCAATACGGCACGCTCACGATGGGGCCGGACGGAACCTATTCGTACACGCTCGATAACAGCCATCCGCTCGTCCAGGGGCTCGATTCCTCCGAGACGCTAAGCGAGACATTCACCTATACGCTGACGGACGGCGACGGCGATCCCTCCGCGAGCACCCTTGTCATCACCATCCGCGGCGCCGACGACGGCATCTCGATCACCGGCCTCAACGCCGCGGGTCCCGAAATCGTCGTCGATGAAGATGACCTGGCGACAGGTTCTTCGCCGGACGCGGGCAACCTGACGAAGACGGGGACATTCGTCATCACCGCCCAGGATGGGATCGTCACGATAGAGGTTGGCGGTCTGACAATCTATTCGGGCGGCGCCTTCGTCGCGGGCCACCAGATTTCCACGGCATACGGCACGCTCACTTTTACCGCGGTGAGCGCGGATGTTGCGGACCTGAACGGCGACGTCACCCGGGCGACAGTGGCGTACAGCTACACCCTCAATGCGAACACTGCGGACCACAGCGGGGCGGACGACCTGTCCCTGACCGATGCCTATACAATCCGGGTTACCGACAGCGACGGCACCGTGGGGACGGACACGCTGGAAATCCAGGTGATCGACGACGTCCCGACCGCCGCCGACGACAGCGACGCGATTGCTGCTGGCGATTACGGGCCGGCAACCGGTAACGTCATCACCGATGCGGAGGGCGACGGTGGTGAGGATACCACGGGGGCCGACGGCGCCGTGGTCACGTCGGTAACGGGTTTCGGCGGGACCGGAACGGTTACCGGAACCACGCCAGGCCAATACGGCACACTGGTCCTCAATGCCGACGGGTCGTACGAATACACGCGCAGCCCGGGTACGCCGGGCGGCGTGACCGACACCTTCCAGTACGCGATTACCGACGCGGACGGCGACACCAGCGTCGCCACCCTGAGCATCGCGATCAGCGACGCGGCCCCTGTCATCGCGGGCAACGCCGCCGTGCAACTCGACGACGACGCATTTCCCGGCGGAAATCCCGGGGGCGTGGGCGACGCGGCGCCCGACACCGCCAATCTGACCGGCACGCTGTCCGGATCGGGCGGCGACGGGCCCCTTACATGGGCCTTCACCTCTGTCAGCAGCGCAGCGAGCTTCACGGCAACCATCGTCAACCCGGGATTGCTGGAAGTAAGTCAAGGTGGCCGGCTCATCTTCACCGTCACGCTTGATCCTGCGACGGGCGATTACACAGTCGTCCAGAACAACCCCTACGATCATCCCGCGGGGCTTGATGAAAACGACGCCGTGTTCAGCGTCGGCTACACCGTGTCGGACATCGATTCGGACACGGCCGCTGGCACGCTGACGATCCAGATCGGTGACGATACGCCAAGCGCCTACGATAACGCGGGCGCGGTGACCGAAGGTGGCACGACCGGCGGCAATGTCCTCACCGACGGGACACCCGACATATTCGGCGCGGATGGCGGCTCGATCCTCTCGTTCGCAAGCGCGTCGGGCGGCCCCAGCGCGATGCCGGGCGGATCGATCGCGACTGCGCTGGGCACACTGACCATCCACCCGGACGGCAGCTACTCTTACGTGTCCAATGCAAACAGCACGGGTGCGGACACGACGGACACGTTCACCTACACCATCATCGACGGTGACGGCGATACCGCGACCGCCACGCTTGTGATCGCCATCGACAACGTCGCTGGGAATGTTTTCGCCACGGCTGTGAACGTGAACGAAGCCGGTCTCGACACCGCCACCGCGACAGGTAGCGATCCTGCGTCCAACGGAGAATTCGGCGGCGGCGCCATCACGGTAACCGGCGCGACCGGTCCGTTCACCTACACCCTCATTGGCGCGAACAGCGACGGCGATGGGCTTTACGGCTCGCTCGTGCTGGACAACGCCACGGGCACCTACAGCTATGCGCTGGATACCCCCTTCACCGACACCGTTGCCGAGAACACGACCAACGTCGTCAACGGCGCGGAAAGCTTCGCATACGAAGTGCGCGACGCAGCTGGCAACCTGATCGGAACGGGCACGATCGCGGTGAACATCATCGATGACGTGCCGGTTGCCGTTGACGAACCCGCAGTGACCATTGCCGAGGACCTGTCAGGCGCAATCAGCGGCAACGTGCTGGCGAACGACACCCCGGGCGCGGATGGCGCCACCCTTACCCATGTCGACCTGGGCACCGGAATCGTCGCACTGACCAGCGGTTCACCGCTCGGCGGGGGCGTGTTCGGCTTCACCACCGCGCAGGGCACCTACACCTTCGCTGCCACGGGCGCGTGGACGTTCGATCCCGCCGACGGGCAGGATCAATCGAGCGGACCGATCGACGCATCGTTCACTTACCGCCTGACCGACAGTGACGGCGACTTCGACGACGCCGTCCAGCCGATCACCATCGTCGATGGCGCGGGCCCGGCAAACCCGGCCCCCGCAACCCTGACGCTGGACGATCAGAACCTGGCTGACGGGAGCACGCCCGCCGGGCCGGATTCGGCCAGTCACACCATCACGTTCGTCCCGGGATCGGACCCGTTCGTCGCGATCGCGTTCGGCGATACTGCGGGGCTCGCCGGCGGTCTTACCTGGACCCGCGTCAGCGACACGCTGATCGAGGGAAGCGACGGCGGCCGCCCGGTCGTCTCTCTCAGCCTGTCGGTCGCCGGCAACGACGCGACCGTCACCGCCACTTTGATCGACAACTACCTCGGCCACACCCAGGTCGACCTCGACGATCTGGCCGCCCTTGGCGCCGTCACGGTCGTCGCCACCGACACGGATGGCGATCAGGCCACCGCGAACGTGACGCTCCAGGTTTCCGACGATCTGCCGACCCTGGCAGTCGCGCCCGCGGCAGCCGGCGCCCTGACGGTGGACGAAACCCTGCTTGCGACCGATGCCACCGCGAACTTCGCCGGCCTCTTCGCACCCGACTACAACGCGGACGGCCCGGGTGGCATCAGCGGCTACACGCTCGGTATCAAGGCAGATGGCGCCGACACCGGGCTCGTCGATACCGGAACCGGGGAGCGGGTCCTGCTGCACCTGGAAGGCAACAGGATCGTGGGGCGGACAGAGACGAGCAACCTCGTCGTGTTCGAACTCACGAACAACGGCAGCCTGGTGACGCTGAACCAGCAGCGCGCTGTGAGTCACGGCGATCCGTCCAGCGACAATGAGGCATCTCCTGCCCTGTCACCGGACCTTGTCACACTGTCCGCGGTCGCAACCGATAGCGATGGCGACACCGCCCGCGCGGTGGCCAACATCGGCGGCGCGATCCGCTTCCTCGATGACGGCCCGTCGATCCAGATAGCTGCGGTGGATGGCGATACGATCGCGTTGATCACGCAGGATGCAGACACGATCGGGGGGGCCTTCGACAGTGCCGCCGCCGATTTCAGCGGAGCGTTCGCCCTGGCAGGATCGTCGGGGGGTGCTGACGGAACGCAATCGATCTCCTGGGCCTATGCCCTTGTGCTCGACGTTGCTTCCGGCGCCGTGTCGGGCCTCACCAGCAATGGACAGCCCATCTATCTGCACAAGGCAGGGGCAACCGTGGTGGGTTCGACTTCGGCCGATCCCGATGCCAGCGGAGCCTGGGTGTTCGACATCACGGTCGACCAGGGCGGCACGGTCACGCTGCGGCAGTATGCCGAGCTGGACCATGACGCACCCGGCTCTACCAGCGCTTTCGACCTCCAGACGGAATTGCTGCCGACTGGCCTCGTCTCGCTGGAAGCGACGGCGACGATCACCGATGGTGACAACGATACGGCCGTCGATACGGCCCGGATCGATCTGGGCGGCAACATCCGCTTTGCCGATCATGGACCGACTGTCTCGGTAACCGGCGCCGCCCCTGCCCTTATCGTGGACGAAAGCGATCTTGCGACGAACGACAGCAAGAGCTTCGCCAACGTGTTCACCATCGATTATGGCGCGGATGGCCCGGCGGCGGCAGGCGCCCTGGCATACACGCTTTCGGTCAAGTCGGCCGGAGCCCTATCCGGCCTGACCGACACGGCGACCGGCAACCAGGTCTATCTGTTCGTGGAAGCGGGCCAGGTTGTCGGGCGCGAAGGCACGAGCATCGCTGACGCCGCCAGCGGGGACCGCGTGTTCACCGTTTCGGTGGACGCGGCGGGCGTGGTCACCCTCGACCAGATCCGGGCCGTCGTTCATTCCGATACGACGAGTTCGGATGAATCGCGCGGCCTGGCGGCCGACGATCTGATCGTCCTTTCCGCGACCGCGAAGGATGGTGATCTCGACACAGCTACGGGGTCGATCACGATCGGCGGCGATCTCGTGTTCAAGGACGATGGACCGACTGCCGGCACGAACGCGCCGGTGCGGCTCGATGACGATACCCTGGCCGGCGGCAACCCCGGCGGGACCGGGGACGATCCCGATCCTTCCCCCGCCACGGTGTCGGGCGTTCTCTCCCACAGTTTCGGCAGCGACGGCGGGGCCGTGCAATTCACGGCGGCGGGAGCGCCCGCTGGATTCCGCTACTCGGCGGCGACCTCGGGCTCGACGCAGACCGTCCAGATCCACCAGGAACAGGGCGCAGGCAACTGGGTAACCGTTTCGACAGTCACCCTGAACACCGCGACCGGCGCCTATACGGTCACGCAGAACGATAACGTGCTGCACGCGGACGGACTGCAGGAAAACAACCAGATCTTCACGCTGGGTTATGCGGTGCGCGATGGCGACAACGACGTCGCAACGGGGACAATCGTGATCGATATCGATGACGACACCCCCACCGCGGCGCCGGACACGAACACCGTGGTCGAAGGTGGCACCGTCACCGGCGATGTCGATGCGAACGACAGCTATGGTGCCGATGGCCCCGCCGCGCCGGGCGGCAGCGTCGTCGGCGTGCGTGCCGGCAGCGACACGACATCACCCGCAACGGGCGGGCTTGGCGGCGCCGGCATAAGCAGCGCATTGGGCACCCTGACGCTCAACGCCGATGGCACTTACACCTACAAGTCGTTCGCCAACGCTGTCACGTCCGATGCGACGGACACGTTCGTCTACACGATCCGCGATGCCGACGGCGACCTCGTTACGACCACGCTAACCGTCACCATCGACGACGTCACGCTTACCGGAGCGACCGGCAACGTGGTCGTGTATGAAAAGGCGCTCGACACCACCGTGCAGCCTGGCGACGTTGCGGCCGGATCGGTCACAGGGTCTGACCCTGCCAACACGGGCGAGACCGCGACCGGCAATGTGAGCGTCACCGGCGCCACGAGTTATGGCATCGCCGGCGGGACCGATAACGGTGCGACCATCACCATGGTCGGAACGTATGGCACGCTGGTGATCGTCAAGGCGACGGGGGCTTATACATACACCCTCACCTCGCCCTATTCCACGAACCCCGCGGCCAACGACGGCGTGACGACCGCCGACAACGCCGAGGCGTTCACCTACACCGCCACCGATGCCCACGGGAATTCCATTAGCGGCATCATCAACATCGATATCGTGGACGATGTGCCTCTCGCCGCGGTCGCCAACCCGGTCACTATCGGAAACGCGGGCGGCGCGGTCGGCAATGCCTGGCTCGACAGCGATCAGACCCTGGCGAACAACCTGGGTGCCGATGGCGGGAAGGCCATCTTCACGTCGGCCACCATCGATGCCCTGCAAGGCCAGAACCTGACGTCGGGCCTGTCTTCCCTGAACTACACGATCAGCGCCGATGGAACCGTGCTTACGGCCAACAAGACATCGGACGGGTCCCTGGTCTTCACGCTCCGCCTCGAGCCCGCGGGCTTCGATGACAAGTACGTCATCGAAATGGCGCAGCCGCTCGATGCCAAGCTGAATGTCGATTTCACCGGCAACGCCTATGACTTCACGGGCGGCAACACCGCGTGGGCGGGCTTCATTCCCGACGGCGAGCCGGTCGGCGGCGTCGACAACAACAGCAACGACCTGTTGCTGACCCCCGGCGTCGGCGGCGTGAACGCCAGCACGATCAACCAGTCGACCGTCCAGTATGGGGTCGGTTCGGGCAACTCCATCGGCCTCGAGGGCGGAGCGGCCGAGACGTTCCGGCTCGACTTCGTCACCGATCTGCGCGGAAATTCCGCCGGATCGGGGGGATACGGCGTGTCCGGCAACCGCGACCATGCGTTCGATGGCCATTACCAGACGAACGGCGCCACGGTGACGTTCACGGCAAGCAACGGCACGACCCTGCGCTTTGCCGCGTACGACGATCTCGACGGCAACACCGCTGTCGGCGATGGCGTGCTCGACACGATCACCGGCGTGGCACTCAGCTACGAAGGCCTGACGACCGGCATTATCACGCCGACGACGACGCTCACCACCTATACCCTGGGATCGGGGGCCAACACGCGCACCTACACCGTGAAGCTCAATGCCGATGGCACCGTCGATATCGGGGGTCTCTACGGCACGTCGGGCAATCAGGCGGTCGGAACGGTTGTCGCAGTCTATACCGACACGGCCGGCGCGCTGGCCCCGGGCGAGCTCCAGGGCTACAACAGCCTGCAGTTCACCTATGTCTCGGGCGCCGAGATCAAGGTCGGCAACTTCGGCACGACCGTTCTCACCGACGATCCGGTCAATTTCACCGTTCCGATTTCGCTGGTGGACGGTGACGGCGACCAGGTCAGCTCCGGCAACCTGGCCATCACGCTCAACCCGGTTGTTCCGCCGGTCGTGGTGGACCTCGATGGCGATGGCGCGGAATTCCTGGGCGCCGCGGCGGGGGCCACATTCGATTACGCCGGTGACGGCACACCCGATGCAACCGCATGGGCTTCGCCTGACGACGGCATCCTCGGGATCGACCTCGATGGCGACGGCGCGATCGGCACGGCGGCGGAGTTCGTGTTCGGCGGCGCCGGACACAGCGACCTGGAAGCGCTGGCCACGAAATACGACGATAACGGGGACGGCGTGCTGGACGCCAGTGACCAGGCCTATGCCCGGTTCGGCGTCTGGCAGGACGGCGACAGCGACGGCGTGTCGGATCCCGGCGAGTTCGCCAGCCTGGCGGAACGCGGCATAACCGCAATCAGCCTGACGGGCGACAACCAGCGTTACAGTGCAGCGGACGGAGAGGTCGTCGTTTCCGGCAGCGCGACCTACACCCGGGCCGACGGCACCACCGGTTCGCTGGCGGACGCGGCCTTCATGACCGAGATGCGCACCGCGCAGCGCACGGCCGAAGTCGTGACCACGGCGGCCGCCGCGGTTGCAGTCGCTGCCGCAACGTCCGCGGTTTCTGCGGCGGCGGCTTCCCCCGCCGGGGACCACGAACGATCCGGGCTGGCGACCGAATTCGTGCAGGCGCCGATCGAAATTGACCCGGCCGAGAGGAGCGGCGCACATGGCACCGGTACGGCGAACGAAGGCACCCGCTCCGATCACCCGCATGCGGCGCAGGCGGCGAATGACCATGCGACCGATCAGGAGACCGCGGCGGCGACCTTGGCCGATGTGGTGGATCGCTCTGCCGGAGCGACCGACCACGTGGCCGGCCACGCGGAACCTGCCGCTACCAGCGCGCCGGCCGCCCTGTTCGGCACGGGGGGCGGGGACGGGGTGATGCAGGCCCTGCTTGCGCTCGCCCCGGAAGGGGGTGCGGCAGGCGGCAATGAAGCGACAGCCCAGGCTGCGATCGCAGACGCCATGTCGGACGTGACCGGCAGCGCCCTTGTCGACGCGATCGTCGATCATTTCGCAGGGGGCAGCGAACCGGCCATCGCCCTCGCCGCGAACGACACCGGATCGCACCTGCTCACCCAGGTGATCGGCGGGTCCGGCGTGCCCACCACGTACGACGCGTTTGCCGCGATGGCCGACGCGGATGCGCATGCGCTGGCTGCGGCCCAGGCATGACAACGATGCTTGCTTCGGGGGATACTATGACCAGATTGCTCGTCATGACTGCTGCGACGCTCTCTTGCGTAGTAGCGACACCTGCCTTTGGGCAGGCAACCACGGCCGAACTGATGGCGGCGGATATCGGGTCGCTGCGCGACGAAATCCAGCAGCGTTACGACCTGGCGCTGGCACGCTCGACCGATCCGGCCGTG
Source organism: Tsuneonella aeria (assembly GCF_009827495.1). Lineage (NCBI taxonomy): Bacteria > Pseudomonadati > Pseudomonadota > Alphaproteobacteria > Sphingomonadales > Erythrobacteraceae > Tsuneonella > Tsuneonella aeria. The sequence goes on along the minus strand of NZ_WTZA01000001.1, from coordinate 409,055 downwards.
ATCAACGCCAACGATTCCCGCTACAACTGGGCGAACGAGGCAAAGGTCCAGTGCGGGATCGCGCTGGGTTTCCTGAAATCGTCGACCCGTGACGAGACGAGCATTTCGAACTGCGTGCTGGCAGCGGGCCTGATCGATCGCGTTGACACTCCGCTTTCCACCCCGGCAGTCCCGCCGATGGCCAGCGGGCCGGCAGAGATTTGCGACCAGCGCCAGCCCGGCATCGTCTTCTTCGATTTCGATTCCGCCACGCCGCCCGCGGATGCGCAGCAGACGATCCAGTTCGTCGCACAGAATGCCGGCCCCTGCGGGTGGACGGCGATCGACGTCGTCGGCCACACCGATCGTTCCGGCAGCGACGCGTACAACGACGGCCTTTCGCGCCGCCGTGCCGAAGCGGTCGCATCGCTCATGACATCGATGGGCGTCCAGCAGGCGGCAATCACGACGGGCGCGCGCGGGGAGTCCTCGCCGCGGGTGCCCACCGAAGACGGCGTCCGCAATCCGCAGAACCGCCGTGTCGAAATCGGCGTCCGGTGAACATCGAGGGGGATACCATGCGCAAATATACATTCGCTGCACTGGTCGGCGTGCTGCTGGCCTCGTCGGCCCAACCGGTCTTGGCGCAAGACGCCGGCCCCGTGGCCGCAACGCCTGCTGTGCCGCCCGCCGGCGGCGCTGTCTCGCTGCAGGATGCCGTCGCAATCGCGATGCGTTCCAACCCCGACATCATCCAGGCGCAGATGAACAAGGAGGCAATCGAGTTCGAACGTCGCCAGGCGCAAGGTCTCTATGCGCCCCGCGTGGATATCGAGGCGTCGGCCGGGATCCGACGGCTGGAGAACCAGACGCGCCGAACCCTCGATATCGCTGACGAGGAACTCTATCCGCTCGAAGCCGGAGTGGTCGGCAACTGGACCCTCCTCGACTTCGGACGGCGCCGCGGCGAGCTGATCCGCCAGGCCGCGCGCGTCGACGGCGCTTCGCTGCGGGTTGTCGAACGGTCCGAATTCGTCGCGCTGCAGATCGCACGCCAGTATTTCGACGTCCTGCTCCAGCAGCGCGTGGTTGCCGCATCGCAGGATAATGTGACGTTCCACCAGATGCTGGTGAGCGATCTTGGCAAAGGGGTGGAACAGGGATCGATCAGCATTGCTGACCGGCAGCAGGCCGAAGAACGCCTGCAGTCCGCACTGGTCCGCCAGACGGAAGCGACGCAGGATCTCAACAACGCGACCATCACGCTGCGGCGCCTCACGGGGCTCGATATCGGTCAGGTGGTCGTTCCGCCGAACCTTGCTGCCGCCCTGCCCGCATCGCTCGATACGGCGGTGGGCCTTGCCCGCACCCGCAATCCGCGCGTGCGCGAAGCGAAGGCAGACGTGGATTCCACCTACGGCCTCGTCAAGGCAGCGGAAGGCGATCTCTATCCCAAGATCGGCCTGGAGGTGCGCGGCCGCGTGGGCGAGGATATCGACGGATTTCGCGGCGAAACCAACGACGTCCAGGGTCGCGTGGTCCTGAACTGGAACGTGTTCGACGGAGGCATCAACCGCGCCAAGGTGCAGGAAATGGTCCGCCGGGCGAGCGAAGCCCGTTACCGTCTCCACGCGGTGGAACGGGAAGCGGAAGAGGATGTCCGCACTGCCTGGACCACTATGCAGAGCCAGTCGAATATCGTGACCCAGGTGGAGCGCCAGAGCCAGGTGAGCGACGATCTGCTGCTGTCCTATCGCAGCCAGTTCAACGTGGGCCGGCGATCGCTCCTCGACGTGCTCGATGCGCAGAACACGCGGTACAATACCCAGGTTCGTCTCGAAACCTCGCGGTTCTCGCAACTCTTCGCCCAGTACCAGACGCTCGCCGCGGTGAATGGCTTGCTGGATGCACTTAACATCGCACCGGGTGCCGGGGCCGGCGAAACCGAACGCGAACAGTTCGACTATGGTCCGCCTCCGCCTGCAGAGTTGCAGCGCCGCGTGCGCGGCTGAGTGCGAACCGGTCGCAGGGTTCGAGGAAACGGATGATCGAAGGCGACGACATAACCGGCGTGCTGGGCGACCCGCTCGCGGAATGCGTGGGCGAACTGGCGCGCCGGCTCGGCCCGCATTTCGATCCCGGTCGCCTGTCGATGCTGCCGCGCGACGCGAGCGGGCGGCTGCCCGGCCACCAGGCCGAGGCCGCCCTCGAACTCGCCGACCTGCCTTTCGAAAGCCGCGCCGTGCGCCGCTTGCCGGTGCGCGGCTCGGAATATCCGGCGCTGGTGGAATTCGATCGCGGCGATTTCGCCATCGTGCTCGATGCTCGCGAAGGCGATCTGCTGGTCTGGCGCCCGTTCACGGGTGAAGCGTGGACGCCGCTGCATGCGCTCAAGGGGGCGCCGATCACCCGCTTCCTGGCGGTTCACGGCAACCCCGATGCAATGCGGGCGAACGAGGCGCCGTGGCACGCGAAGGGCCGGCATCACTGGTTCTGGGGGGAGCTGCGCAAGGAGCGGGCCGCGCTGTGGCCGATACTCGTCGCCTCCGCCGTCATAAACCTGCTCGCCGTCGCGCTGCCCTTGTTCACCATGAACGTGTACGACCGCGTCATTCCGAACCGCGCCGGATCGACCCTGTGGGTCCTGGCGATCGGGGTCATGCTGGCATTCGCGCTCGAATACATGCTCAGGCGCGCGCGGACCGAGGTCGTTGACGAAGCGTCGCACCGGCTTGATCTCAAGCTGTCGCAGAAGATCTTTTCGCGATTGCTTGCCGCGCCGCTGGACAGCCAGCGCGGGCACACTGGGTCGCTGGCCCAGCGCGTGTCCGAATATGCGGTCGTTCGCGATTTCTTCGCCTCCACCACGGTCGTCCTGATCGTGGACGTCGTGTTCCTGTTCGTGTTCGTGGGCGTGATCGCGATCATCGCGGGCTGGCTTGCGGTGGTTCCACTGGTGATCATCGCGGCCATGGCGCTGGCCGGCTATATACTTCAGCGGCGGGTCGCCGATGCGGCGCGCGATGCGCAGGCCGATGCAGGCCTGCAGCAGACCGTCCTGGTGGAATCGCTGGCGGGCATGGAAACGCTCAAGAGCCTGTCAGGCGAAGCGGGCATGATCGGGCGCTGGCGCAAGCTGGCCGAGATTGGCGGCCATTCGCAGATGCGGCTCCGCCAGATCAACGCGCAGGCGATCGGGCTTGCCCAGACGTTCCAGCAGGTCTCGTCCGTCGCCCTGGTGATCGGCGGGTACTATCTGTTTGCCGCGGGTACGATCTCGATGGGCGCCATCATCGCGGTGGTGATGCTCGCCTCCCGGTCGCTGGCGCCCGCCGGACAGATCGCATTCCTTCTCACGCGCGCCCGACAGGCCAACACCACGCTGGAGAGCATCGAACGGCTCTTCGAGGGCGAGGACGAGCGGACGGTGGACGGCAAGCTTGCCTTGTCCCCCATCGCGGCCCCGACCATCACCCTGGAACGGGTTTCTTTCGGGTATCCCGGTGCGCCGCGCTCCGCGCTCGAGGCCGTCGATCTCACGATCCGCCCGGGCGAGCGGATCGCCGTGGTCGGGCGGGTTGCTTCGGGGAAGTCCACCCTCGGACGCGTGCTGTGCGGGCTCTATGCGCCGAGCGAAGGCGCCATGCTCGTCAACGGCATCGACAGCCGCCAATATCGTCCGCAACAGCTGCGCGACGCATTCCGGTTCGTCGGGCAGGATGCGGCGATCTTCAGCGGATCTATTGCCGAGAACCTGAGGCTCGGGCGACCGGGCGTCACTGACGAAGCGCTCGTGGCATCGCTTCGCGCGACCGGGGCGGACCAGTTCCTGGCTCGCGATGCCGGCGGGTTCGACCGTGCGGTGGGGGAAAGTGGCTCGAGCCTGTCAGGGGGTCAGCGGGCGTTCCTGTCCCTCTCGCGCGCGATCGTGACGCCATGCGAACTGCTGTTCCTTGACGAGCCCACCGGCGCCATGGACGCGCAAACCGAGTCACTTTTCGTCGAGCGGCTGTCCCAATCGCTTACACCCGGGCAGACCCTGGTCGTTTCCACGCATCGCCCGGCGCTATTCGGCCTCTGCGACCGCCTGATCGTGCTCGACAAGGGCCGGGTCGTCGCAGACGGACCGTTGCAGGAGGTGATCGATCGTTCGGTCACGAATGGAGCCATGACGTGAACACCGTGACTGCCGAACCCGAAGCACCCTCGGCCCTCGCCCGCGCACTCGGCGGCGCGCGCGGTGCGCTAGTGGGCGCCCTGGCAGCACTCGCCGTCCTGTGCAGCATTGCCGCATTTGCCCTGCTCCCGCCCGAACGCGCGGCCAGCGCCGCCGTCCCGCTCAGCAAGGCGATGCGTGAAGACATTTCCACGATGTCCACGGGCCTGGGCCAGCCGCTGGTGATCGAGGGGGATTCGGCGGTCGAACGCAACGCGTTGATCCCGATCTCGTCGTTGCCCGTCGGCCAGATGGACGGCTTCACCCAGATCGCCCCCACGTCGTCGGGCTACGCCACGGCGCTGCAATGCCTGACCCAGGCAATCTATTACGAAGCAGCGAATGAACCGGCGAGCGGCAAGGCAGCGGTGGCGCAGGTCGTCCTCAACCGGCTTCGCCATCCGGCCTACCCCAATTCGGTATGCGGCGTCGTCTATGAAGGCGCCAATGCCCGTGTCTGCCAGTTCAGCTTTACCTGTGACGGTTCGCTGCTCCGCACGCCGATGGCGCGCCAATGGAATGAATCGCGCCGGACTGCACAAGCCGCGCTGGCCGGGACGACGGCGCCGGAAGTGGGCACGGCAACGCACTATCACGCCGATTACGTCGTTCCGCGATGGGCATTCACGCTGGGCAAACTGCGGCAGATCGGCCGCCACATCTTTTACCGCTTTCCCGGTTCCGTGGGGTCGGAAAGGGCGTTTTCCGACCGATGGACGGGGGTGGAGCAGATCCCGGCACTCAACTTCGGCCGGCTGCGGGCCGCGCTTACCGCGCGCGACACCGTGGTCGAGGACGTTCTGCCCGCAAGCGAAGCCGTTCCAGGCCTGACAGTCGCACCGCACGTGCAGGACCGTCATGCATCCAGCGACGTGGGCGGCCGTCTCGATACGACGACCACCTGGCGACTGACGATCCCGGACCCCACGGAGATCAGCAACGGATATCGCGGGGTCATCAGCGGGCAAGGCGAATCGGCCGGTCCGGCCCCGTCCCCCGCGGCCGCGGCCGCCCCCGCCTCCACCGCACTTCCCGCCACCGGCGCATGACCTTGCGCGACCGTTTCGATTCCTGGGATTCCAGCCGGCGCCTGATCGCGATTGCTGCGGTCGGGCTCTTGGCGCTCCTGCTGTGGGCGGGGCTCGCGCAAGTCGACCAGGTGACCCGCGGGACGGGCAAGGTCATACCATCGAGCAAGGCGCAGCTTGTCCAGCCTGCCGAACCCGCGGTGATCGACGAGATACTCGTACGCGGTGGCCAGACGGTGCGCAAAGGGCAGCTGCTGGTCCGGCTGGACGATGCGCAGGCATCGTCGGAGCTGGGCCAACTGGAAGCCGAGAACGAGCGGCTCGGCCTCAGGGCGGAGCGTCTTCAGTCGGAAGCCAGCGGCGGCGGCGCGATCGGTTGCGACGGTGCGGACTGCGCCGAGGAACAGCGCCTGCAACAGGTGCGGGTCGCAACGGCCCAGGCGCGGCAGAATGCGTTGTCAGCGGCCATCGAACAGCGCCGCCGCGATCAGCAGGAGGCGCTGGCCACGGCGGCATCGCTGGAGGACAGCGTGCGCCTGTCGCGCGAACAGGTTGCCATGCTCGAACCGCTGGCCGCAAAGGGCATCGTCCCGCAGACCGAACTCCTGACCGCCCAACGCGACCTCGTCGATGTGCAGGGCCGGCTCTCGGCAGCACGGCAGGCCGCGGCGCGCGCGGGGGCGGCAATCCGCGAGGCCCAGGCGGACTATAATTCGGCGCGGCTCGATTTCCGCCAGCAGGCGCTGAACGAGCGCAGCGAACTCCAGACGAAGATCGCCGTCAACGAACAGACGATCCGCGGCGCATCGGCCCGCCACCAGCGCAACGAGCTGAGGGCGCCGTCGGACGGCATCGTCAACGATGTCCAGATCACCACCGTGGGGGGCTTCGTCAACGCCGGCGAGAAGATCATGCAGATCGTCCCCGTCGGGGAAAAGCTGCTGGTGGAAACACGGGTCGCACCCAGCGACATCGCCTTCATCAAGGTCGGCGACCGGGCCAACGTGAAGGTGACGGCGTACGACTTCTCGATCTTCGGCGGCCTGCCCGGCCGGGTGCAGCAGGTATCGGCGGACAGCATTTTCGACGAAGCTGAACGGCAGGCGTACTATACCGTGCTGATCGAGACGGACCGATCGTATATCATGAAAGGTGCGCAGCGCCTGCCCATCGTGCCGGGCATGATCTGCGACGTCGCGATCGTGACAGGGGCACGCAGCATCCTGTCATATCTCCTCAAGCCGATCGAAAAGGCGTTCGATGTCGCTCTGACGGAACGCTAGGCGCGTTCAGGCACCGTGCAGCCAGGTTTCGCGCACGCCGAAGCTGAGGATCGCGCGATAATCGTTCTGCGGTCCGGCATCGATCACCTCGTCCGATGCGTTGTCCAGCATCCGATATCCCTGTTCCGTGCGCACGATCAGCACCGCATGGTCGGCCATGCGCACCAGGTCGCGGGCTACGGTCAGGATCATGTCTTCGCGCGGGATGCCGGCAGCGGCGAGCATCTGCATCTTGAGCAGCGCCATGTCCTCGCAATCGCCCTTGCGCAGCTTCAGCGTCTTGCGGGCGCCCGCCCAGTAATCCGCCTTGCCGAACAGGTCCTGGTCCTCGACATAGGCGATCGACCGGTTGACCCAGCGGTTGACCGTGGCCAGCGCCTGATGCCGGTCGCCCGAGACTGCCCCCAGGTGCCGGCGGGCAAGGCCGCGCGGCAGGCTTTCGGCCCGCACCCTGTTCCAGTCGCTGTCGAAATTCGTGCGGCCGATGCGCACGCGCTTGCTGGCGAGGAAATGTTCCGGATCGGCTGGGAGCGCCAATCCGCCGGTGCCGAGACCCGCGGCGGGCGCGGGCCGGACCGCCGCCAGCGACTGGCACGATCCGGGGACAGGCCGGGCCGCATCGGCTCCCGGTGTCAAAGCGGGCGCCGATGCCAGCGCCGCGACTTGCGCCGAAGCCGGCTGGGAAACCGCGGCGCTTTGCTGCAAGCGAATGGCGTCGAGCGCGCTCGTGGCTCCGCCCAGAATTGCGAGGGACTTCGCCGGTGCCGCCAGTGCGGGCGAAAGGGGCTGCCGCGGGGCGGTGCAGCCACCGTTCGCCCCCGCCAGGCGAATGAAGCCGGCAGGGGCCATTTCGACGGCGGACGTTTCCGCCCGGACCGTCGAGGGCGCGAGGATCAGCGCCAGCGCGGTCAGGCCGATGGCCCCGAGCCGGGCGATGTCCCATCCTGGATGATGGGCGGGCGACAGGATCCGTTCCATGCCAGCCGAATTACCGGGCAGGTATGATGGGGAGCTTCCGGAACACGGTTAACAGGCCGGCAACCTTCCGGCGCGCGCGGCCGCCGACATGTCGCTTTCATGGCGTTGGGGAAAGCGGGGTGGCGCATGGCGAGCCGCGGCGCTAGTGGCGAGCGCAATGGAGCCCCGCCGTTCCCTTCCCTGGCCGGGTATCGCCCTCGCCGTTCTGGGCGGGTTGGCGATTCTGCTGCTGGCGCAGCAAGTCTGGCTGGCGCTGTCGATTCTCCTGCTATGGCTGGGATCATTGTGGCTCGCGACGTCGGAACCGCCCGCCGTGCAGGCGCGCCGCCCGTCCTCCGGGTTCACCCGCGACACGATGGGCGAACTCATCGAACATTCGGCGACCCCGTTGCTCCTTACCGAGAAGGATCGCATCGCGATTGCCAACCAGTCGGCGCGCGAGGTGCTGGGGGCGCACGTGGTGGGACAGGATGTACGGGTCGCCTTGCGCCACCCGGAGGCGATCGCCCTAGCCGACCGTGCGGAACCCGCGACCGCAACGGTACGCGGCCTTGCCCGGCTTCGTGACATCTGGACGATCAGCCGTCAGCCGCTGGACAATGACTACGCCGTCTTGGAACTCATCAACCGTACGGCCGAAGCGGACATCAGCCGTGCGCACACCGATTTCGTCGCGAACGCCAGCCATGAATTGCGCACGCCCCTCGCCTCGATCATCGGATATGTCGAAACCTTGGGCGAGATGGACGGCGACGCGGACAGTGCGACGCGGTCCCGCTTCCTCGGCACGATCCTGCGCGAAGCGAAGCGGCTCCAAGGCCTCGTCGACGATCTCATGTCGCTGTCGCGGATCGAGGCGGAAAAGCACGAGGCACCTTCAGAACGCATCGACCTGGGCACCCTGGCGGAGCGCGCGGCGCGCGATGCGGCGGGCGCCGAACGCCAGGGGCGCCTGGAAATCGAGGCCGAAGAGAACGTCGTGGTGCTGGGCGATGCGCAGCAACTGGAACAGCTGGTGCGCAACCTGGTCGAAAACGGGCTGAAATACGGGGCCGAGGGCGGCCGCGTGCGGGTGGAAGTGAGCCGGCGCCAGTCGCGCGGCGTCCGCCTGGTCGTCTCCGACGAAGGCGAAGGCATCGGGGCGGAGCACCTGCCCCACCTCACCCGCAGGTTCTATCGCACCGATCCGGGCCGCAGCCGGGCATCGGGCGGGACAGGCCTGGGGCTCGCCATCGTGAAGCACATCGTGGAGCGGCATCGCGGCCGGCTCAATATCGCCAGTGCGCGCGGAAAAGGGACGACCGTCACCGTGCGCCTTCCGCTCGCCGCCGAAGCCGGGCAATAAGCGCCTCGTGCCCTATTCGGAGTCACAATAGTGTCACACAATTGTAGCAATGGGCGCACGACCGACGCCTCGACCGAGACGCTGATTCCCTGATGTCGATTACCTTGCTTCTCCTGATGGCCCTGGGCCTTGCGCTCGCCGGATGGCTGGCGGCGCGTGCGCGTGCCTGGAGCTTTCGCCGCACCGACGGCGTCCGGCTTGCGTCGCTCCCCAGCTACCACGGCTGGTATACGGCGCTGTGGATCGCCGTGCCGGTGCTCGCGTTCATCGTGCTGTGGAGCCTCGTCGCCCCTGCCCTGATCACGCAGTCGGTGCTCGCTCATCCGGCTGCGGCCAGCCTCCCGGATTTCGACTTTCAGCGCAACGCCCTGTTATCCCAGGCCTACAGCGTGGCGAGCGGCGCGAGCGGCACCGTGGCCCTCCCCGCTGCGGCGCCCCTGGTGGAACCCTATCGCGATGCGATCGGTCACTATCGCCTGATCGGCATCCTCGCCACGCTCGGCATCGCGATCGCCGCAGGCGGCTTCGCGCTGCTGCGCCTGAAGCCCGACTTTGCCGCCCGGACCAAAGTGGAACGGATCGTGATGGCGATCCTGCTGGTCGCGTCGCTCGTGGCGATCCTGACCACGCTGGGCATCCTCGGCAGCCTGGTGTTCGAGACGATTCGCTTCTTCGGCATGGTTTCGCCCATCGATTTCCTGTTCGGGACGCACTGGGCGCCCGATCCGATGGCCAACCCGGAAAATCCGGACGGCAGCCGCTACGGCGCGGTGCCGCTGTTCTGGGGCACGATCTTCATCGGCACGATCATCGCGATGATCGTCGCCATCCCGCTCGGCCTGATGAGCGCGGTGTACCTGACGCAGTACGCCCGGCCGCGCTGGCGCAAAGTGCTGAAACCCGCGCTGGAGATCCTCGCCGGCGTGCCGACCGTGGTTTACGGCTATTTCGCCGCGCTGACGGTCGCGCCGTTCATCCGCGACGTCGCCCAGGCAGCCGGGATTGCCAACGCCAGTTCCGAAAGCGCGCTCGCGGCCGGCCTCGTGATGGGCGTGATGATCATCCCGTTCGTTTCCTCGATGGCGGACGACAGCATCGCCGCCGTGCCCCAGGCGATGCGTGATGGCAGCCTGGCGATGGGCGCGACGCGCTCCGAAACCATCCGCCGCGTCCTCCTGCCCGCCGCCCTGCCGGGGATTATCGCGGGCGTTATGCTCGCCATCAGCCGCGCAATCGGCGAGACGATGATCGTGGTCATGGCCGCCTCCACCGCCGCCAACCTCACCGCCAATCCGCTGGAGGCGATGACGACGGTGACCGTCCAGATCGTCGCCATGCTGACCGGCGAAGGCAGTTTCGATCATCCCGCCACCCTCAGCGCCTTTGCGTTGGGATTCGTGCTGTTCATGGTCACGCTGGCGCTCAATTTCATCGCCCTGCGCATCGTCAAGCGGTTCCGCGAAGCCTATGACTGACGTCGTCACCCCTACCCGCACGCCTGCGTTCGAAGCGCGCCTGAAGAAGCGATACCGCGCGGAAAAGCGATTCCGCGCGCTGGGCCTGGGCGCGATCATCTTCTCGGTGATCGTGCTGTTGTTCCTGCTGGTCACGATGATCGGCAACGGCATCGGCGGGTTCCAGCGTGCCGAGGTGCGCGTACCCATCGATTTCACGCAGGCCGGGCTCGCCGCCGATCGGGCGATGCTGGAACGGGACGACGCGGCGGAGCGGCTGCGCGCGCAAGGCTTGCCCGAAGTCGTGCAATTCTTCGCGGTAAAGGAACTCGGCGAGGCCGGCGGATCCGAACTGTCGCCCGAAGCCTGGCGCGAGGTCGCCTCCGCGATCGTGGACGATCCGGCGCTGCTCCAGCGTCAGCAGACGTTCGACCTGCCGGCCAGCGCGGGCCTTGCCGCGGGCCTCGCCGGCGAAGGCAGCGCCGAAGAGCGTCAGCTTGCCCGCTCCCTTGCTCGGGAAGGAAAGCTGGCGGAGCGGTTCGACCCCGGCTTCCTGACCCGGTCGGACGCGACCGACCCACAGGCGGCGGGCATCTGGGGTGCGCTCAAGGGTTCCATGCTGACCATGCTGGTGACGCTGGCGCTGGCGTTCCCGATCGGGGTGCTGGCGGCGCTCTATCTCGAGGAATATGCGCCCAAGAACCGATGGACCGAACTGATCGAGGTTTCGATCAACAACCTCGCCGCGGTCCCTTCGATCATCTTCGGTTTGCTGGGCCTCGCCGTGTTCCTGTGGATATTCCCGGACATGCGATCCGCGCCGCTCATCGGCGGCATGACCCTGGCGCTGATGACGATGCCGGTGATCGTCATTTCCGGCCGCAACGCGGTAAAGGCGGTGCCCCCCAGCATTCGCGACGGCGCGCTGGCGATCGGCGCTTCACCCGTGCAGGTCGTGTTCCACCACGTCCTGCCACTCGCCCTCCCCGGTATCCTCACCGGCACCATCATAGGCATGGCGCGCGCGCTGGGTGAAACGGCGCCGCTACTGATGATCGGCATGCGCGCATTCGTGGCGACCCCGCCCGATGGGCTCACCTCGCCCGCAACCGTCCTGCCGGTGCAGATCTTCCTGTGGTCGGACGAGATCGATCGCGGTTTCGTGGAACGCACCAGCGCGGCGATCATCGTGCTGCTCATCTTCCTGCTCGTTATGAACGGGCTGGCCATTTACCTTCGCAACAGGTTCGAAAAGACATGGTGACCGTCGTCCATCCCAACCTCGATGAGTCCGATCCCAAGATGCGGGCGCGGGACGTTTCGGTATTTTACGGCGCCAAGAAGGCGATCGACGACGTGTCGATCGACATTCCGTCGCAATACGTCACCGCGTTCATCGGCCCGTCGGGCTGCGGCAAGTCCACGTTCCTGCGCACCCTCAACCGCATGAACGACACGATCGCGGGTGCCCGGGTGGAAGGCTGCATCGAGCTCGATGGCGACGACATCTACCGGTCCGGCATGGACGTGGTTCAGCTGCGCGCCCGGGTGGGCATGGTCTTCCAGAAGCCCAACCCCTTTCCCAAGTCGATCTTCGAGAACGTCGCCTACGGCCCGCGCATCCACGGGCTTGCCGAAGGGAAGGCGGAACTTGAGGGGATCGTGGAAAAATCGCTGCAACGGGCCGGACTGTGGAACGAGGTGAAGGACCGGCTGGCCGATAGCGGCACCGCGCTTTCCGGAGGCCAGCAGCAGCGTCTGTGCATCGCGCGCGCGATCGCGGTCGACCCCGAGGTCATCCTGATGGACGAGCCGTGCTCCGCCCTTGACCCGATCGCAACAGCGCGGATCGAGGAACTCATCAGCGACCTTCGCGGCCGTTACGCCATCGTCATCGTCACGCACTCGATGCAGCAGGCCGCCCGGGTCAGCCAGCGCACGGCGTTCTTCCATCTCGGCAAAATGGTGGAGTATGGCCGCACGTCCGACATCTTCACCAATCCGCTGGAGGAGCGGACGAAGGATTACATCACCGGCCGTTACGGCTAAGAACAGGTCATGAGCATGGACCACACCGTCAAGGCGTTCGACGACGACATCACCCGGCTGCGCGGCCTCATCGCCGAGATGGGGGGCATGGCCGAAGTTGCGGTGCAGAACGCGATCGACACGCTGGTCAAGGGCGACGACGCGCTGGCCGAGCGGATCATCGCGGACGACAAGAAGATCGACGCGCTCGAGTCCGAAGTGGACAAGCTCGCGGTTCGCATCATCGCGCTGCGCGCGCCGATGGCGGACGACTTGCGCGAGGTGATCGCGGCCCTGAAGATCGCCGGCGTCGTGGAACGGATCGGCGATTATTCCAAGGCCATCGCGAAAGCGAGCCGGGCGATCGAGGACCGCAAGAAATTCGGGCCGATGACGCTCGTGCCCGCGATGGGCGAGATCGCGGCGGAAATGGTGCACGACGCGATGACCGCATATGCAGCGCGCGATGCCGTGCTGGCCCGCGAGGTCATCTCGACCGACGAGAAGGTCGACAATTTCTACGAATCGATTTTCCGCAACCTTGTCAGCCACATGGTTGAAAATCCTTCGACCATCAGCTCTGCCGCGCAATTGCTGTTCGTCGCCCGCAACCTGGAACGGATCGGCGATCACGCGACCAACGTGGCCGAGATGGTGCACTATGCCGCAACAGGCGCTTACCCCGTGGACGCGGATTTCTGACGCGGCGACGACATTCCGCCGTCGTGAAGATGTAACAATTCTGGTGTGCAGGTGAAACCATGACCGCCGCCAAGCTCCTCCTGGTCGAAGACGACCCCGCTCTCGCTGAACTGCTGGAATACCGCTTCGCCAACGAAGGGTACGCGGTGCGTGCCACGTCCGATGGGGACGAGGCCCTCCTGCTCGCGTCGGAGGATACGCCCGATCTCGTCATCCTCGACTGGATGATCGAGGGCACCAGTGGCATCGAGGTCTGCCGCCGCCTGCGGCGCGACAAGGCGACGGCACACGTGCCGATCATCATGCTCACCGCGCGCGAAACGGAAGACGACAAGATTCGCGGGCTCGAAACGGGGGCCGATGATTACCTGACCAAACCGTTCTCACCCCGCGAGCTGCTTGCCAGGGTCGCAGCGGTGCTGCGGCGCATCCGCCCGGCTCTGGCCGGGGAATCGATCTCGGTGGGCGATATCGCGCTCGACCCGGTCGCCCACCGCGTCACACGCCGCGGACAGGCCCTGCACGTGGGCCCCACCGAGTACCGCCTGCTCCGCTTCCTGATGGAAAGCCCGGGCCGGGTGTTCAGCCGCAGCCAGTTGCTCGACGCCGTATGGGGGTCAGAAAGCGAGATCGAGCTGCGCACGGTCGACGTGCACATTCGCCGGCTTCGTCAGGCGATCGCCGTGGAAGGCGCGAAAGACCCCGTGCGGACGGTGCGCAGCGCCGGATATTCCCTCGAAGCCTGAGCGGGCCGGTTACCGGCAGACCCTGCCGAATCCCCGCGCGGCTTGATCCAGGTGCAGATGATCGGCGTGCGCGGCGTTGTATTTCGGGCTCAGCACCGTGCCAAAGCTTTCGCAGGCATGATCGCGCACCCGGCGGAGAAAGGCGGCCTTGGCCCCATCGCCCGGCCAGTCCCGCAGCACCGAAACGCGCTGCCCATCTTCGGTGACGAACGCCGCAATATCGATCGCGTTGCCGGTGGCGTGTTCGCTCCAAGCGCCGCTCGACCGGCCATAGAGGCGACGGCAGGAATACGTGCCGTAATGCTCGATCCGGTCCAGGGGTGAGCCGAGCGTTTCTTCCGCCGCGGGGCGCACCCCGCTCTCCACCCACCGGGCGAAGGCAGCCGCCACTGCGCATGTCGTGACAGGACGGCCGGGGGCCAGCGGGAAATCATCTCCCACGATCCGGTCCGGCCGGGCACATGCACCCGCGCCCGCCGGATCGAGCGCAGTGAATGCCACGTCGCTCCGCTCCAGGACGGCGCGGCAGGCTGGCCCGTCCGTGCGCAGGGCGGCGAGCTTGCGCGCCGTCGCCCAGCCCAGCGGGTCGCGCAAGTCGAGCGGCGCCCACGGATTGTGTTCGGGATGGGCGTCGAGCCAGGCTTTCGCGCCGAGGAGCACGGCACCCAGCATCAATGCGGCGATCGCCAGGCTGTCGAACCAGCTGAATTTCATGCCGGGACAACGCCGCAGAGAACGACTTGTTCTTCTGCGACACCGCCCTTCGCCGGCCCTCAATGAAAATCGCGCGAGGGCGGCAGCGGCAACAGTTTCGGCACGATCCGCGCATCGCGTGGGTGCCCGCCGGTAAAGCCGCAATCGCGATTGCCGGGGGATGGCGGTTCGCACGGCGGGACTGTCGGCACGGCGCCATCGCGCCCTTCGCCTGCAGGACTGATCCTGGCGGGCAGCGGATTGTTGCAGTGGTCCGCGCGCGCGATCGGCGTCTTGATCAGTTCGTCGCTCAGGCAATGAAGCGCGTGCGTGGCGTCGGTCAGGTGGTGCACGATGACGTGGATTACCTCGTCATCGTACTCCACCCTGCCGCGCACCTCCATCAGCCGGGCCCCCATGATGACCTTGCGGTATTTTTCCATCATGTCGGGCCAGACCACGAGATTGATTACCCCGGTCTCGTCCTCCAGCGTGATGAAGCACACGCCCTTGGCGCTGCCCGGCCGCTGGCGAATCAGCACCACGCCCGCGACATTCACCATCGAACGGAACTTGCGGTCCCGCAGGTCATCGGCACGGACGAACCCGCGGGCGGTGAGCGACGGGCGCAGGAAGCTCAGCGGATGCGCCTTCAGGCTCAGCCGGTGAGTCTGGTAGTCGGCGACGACTTCCTCGGCCAGCGTCATCGCGGGCAGCCGTGTTGCCTTGCGCTCGGCCCCTTCCTCGCGTTCGCGCGCGGCGGCGAACAGGGGCAGATCCCCCGCGCCCACCAGGGTACGCGCGTTCCACAAGGCCTGGCGCCGCGGCAGATCGAGCGAGCCGAAACAATCGGCAGCGGCCAGTCTTTCGACATGGGCCGCAGCGATACCGGCCCGATCGCGCACGTCCCGCACATCGCGGAACTGACCTTCGGCTTCCCGCGCCGCGACCAGTCGGGCGGCGACGAATTCGGGCAGTCCGTCGATCTGGCGCAAGCCGAGACGCAGGCCCCAACCGCCGTCATGACGCCATCTTTCCCCGTTCTTGCGAGGGCGCGGACGCGATGGGCACGCGTGTGGCACCGGTTCCAAGGTGCAATCCCATTCCGAATGATTGACGTCGATCGGCAGCACCACGACGCCGTGTTCTTCGGCATCGCGCACGATCTGCGCAGGCGCATAGAAGCCCATCGGCTGGGAATTGAGCAAGGCCGCCGCGAATGCCGCCGGGTAATGGCATTTGAGCCAGCTCGACACATAGACCAGGTGCGCGAAACTGGCGGCGTGGCTTTCGGGGAATCCGTATTCGCCGAAGCCCTTGATCTGGTTGAAGCAATTGTGCGCGAATTCGGGATCGTAACCGCGCGCGATCATGCGGCCGACCATCATGTCCTGGTGTTCGTTCACCATGCCGCGCGACCGGAACGTCGCCATCGCCTTGCGCAGGCGATTGGCATCGGCATTCGAGAACTTGGCGGCGTCGATGGCGATCTTCATCGCCTGTTCCTGGAAGATGGGGACGCCGTATGTCCGGCCAAGGATCGAGGAAAGCTCGTCGGCCGGGCCGTGATCCGGCGATGGGCTCGGCAGATTGAAATCGGTCCGTCCTTGCCGGTGTTCCCGCCGCGCCTTGAGATAAGGATGGACCATGTCGCCCTGGATCGGCCCCGGCCGCACGATCGCCACCTGCACCACGAGGTCATAGAATTCGCGCGGACGCAAACGCGGCAGCATGTTCATCTGCGCCCGGCTTTCCACCTGGAACACGCCGAGCGAATCCCCTTCGCACAGCATGTCGTAAACCGCCGGTTCCTCCTGCGGCAATGTCGCCATCGTGTGGGAGACGCCGTGGTGGGTGCCGACCAGTTCGAGTGCCTTGCGGATGCAGCTCAACATGCCGAGCGCAAGGATATCGACCTTGAAGATACCCAGTTCGTCGATGTCGTCCTTGTCCCATTCGATGAAGCTGCGATCGGGCATCGCGCCGTTGCCGATGGGAACGGTTTCGACCAGCGGGCAGTCGGTGAGGATGAAACCACCGACGTGCTGACTGAGATGCCGTGGCATATCAATCATTTGCCTCGTCAACTTGAGAACCCGCCGCAAATAGGGATCGGACAAGTCGAGCCCCGTTTCGCGCCGGACATGGTCCTCGTCGATCTCGCGTCCGTGTCCGCCCCACACGGTGCGTGCGAGCGAAGCGGTCACGTCCTCGCTCAGCCCCATCGCCTTGCCGACTTCGCGTATCGCCATTCGGGGGCGGTAGTGGATCACGGTCGCGCACAGGCCCGCGTGCTGGCGGCCATATGTGCGATAAATCCACTGGATCACTTCCTCGCGCCGTTCGTGTTCGAAATCGACGTCGATATCGGGCGGTTCGTTGCGTTCCTCGGACAGGAAACGGTCGAACAGCAACTGATGCTCGGCCGGATCGACCTCGGTTATGCCGAGACAGAAGCATACCGCCGAATTGGCCGCGCTGCCGCGTCCCTGGCACAGGATGGGCGGATCCTGGCTGCGCGCGAAATCGACGATTTCCTTGATGGTCAGGAAATACTGCGCGATCGAAAGCTTCCCGATCACGCTGAATTCGCGTTGAAGCGTGTCCCGAACGGCCCGGGGTATCCCGTCTGGATAGCGCCATTCGGCCCCCTTCATCGTCCGGTCGACCAGGTATTCCTGCGACGTCATGCCCTGGGGGTAATCGCGCTTCGGGTATTCGTATTTCAGTTCCTCGAGGCTGAACCGGCAGGCATCGGCCACCGCGCGCGATGCCGCGATGGCGTGAGGCCAGCGGCCGAACAGCGCGACCATCTCGGTTGGCGATTTGAGATGCCGTTCGGCATTGGGATGGAGCAGGTGGCCGGTATCCGCCACCGTGGTCTTGTGCCGGATCGCTGTCATCACGTCGTGCAAGGGGCGCTGTTGCTGCACGTGATAATGCACGTCGTTGGTGGCGAGCAGCGCAAGACCGTTCGCCTTCGCGAGCGCATCGAGCCGGTCGATCCGCGCGATATCGTCACCGGTATAAAGATAGCTGGCGGCAAGATGGCGCAGCGTGGGGAACTGCCGCGTCAGGTGGGGGAGGATGTCGGCAAACGCGATCGCGTTCCGCGTCTCGGCGTCCTCTGCCAGATCCGTTGCCGAATCCGCGCGGCGCAAGGGAACGACGTTGTTCGCAACCGGGATCGTGAACGCATCCGCCAGATCGCGCGGCGGCAACAGGATAAGCTGCACGCCTTCCGCATGTTGGGCGAGCATCGGAAGCGATATGTGGCACGCGCCCTTGTCCTGCCATTCGCCGTCGATCGTGCGCATCCGCCCGGCCGAGATCAGCCGGCACAATCGTCCGTAGGCCGCGCGATCGGTGGGATAGGCCAGGAACGCCAGCCCTTCGATCGTCTCGATCCGGCAGCCGATGACCGGCGTGAGCTTGAGCGTCCGCGCCGCGCCATGGATGCGAACCACCCCGGCCATCGAATTGGCGTCCGCGATGCCGACCGCGTCATAGCCAAGCCGCCAGGCGCGTTCGACCAGGTCCACGGGAAGCGACGCACCGCGCAGGAACGAGAAGCAGCTTGTCACCCCCAGTTCGACGAAGGGCGCGCGCGGCGGCGCGTCGATCAGGTCGGGATCGGCTTCGATCCGCCGGCGGGGAATCTGGAAATCGTTTTCGGGCATCGTGCGCCCGCCTTCATCAAGGTGCGGGCATCCCCGCAGGCGCGGGAATGACGATCGGGGAAGGCGGCCGGATCACGTCAGTTCCTCCAGCCGTTCCTTCACCGCGGCGAGATCGGCGTCGAACAGGCGCGATTGTTCCTCGCGCGCCGGGCCATCGAGCCGTAGCAGGTAGGACGGGTGCGCGGTGACCCACAGTTCGCTCCCATCCTCCAGCGGATGCGGCGCCCCGCGCACTTTCGAGATGCTCACCGTCTTGCCGAGCATGCCGCGCGCGGCGCTCGCCCCCATCGCGAGGACCAGCCTGGGCTGGACGAGTTCGCGCTCCCCCTCGAGCCACCAGCGGCAGATGTCGACTTCCTTGGCGGTGGGTGTCTGGTGCAGCCGCCGCTTGCCGCGCTGGACGAACTTGAAATGCTTGACCGCGTTGGTGACGTAGGCGCTGCGCCGGTCGATCCCGGCGCGTTCGAGGTGCCGGTCGAGCAGCTGCCCTGCCGGGCCCACGAACGGGCGGCCAGCGAGATCTTCCTGGTCGCCTGGCTGTTCGCCCACGATCATCAGGGCCGCATCGCGCGGACCTTCACCCATCACCGCCCGGTTGTCGAGCAGACCGATCGGGCACATCCGGCAGGCGTGGATCGCCTTGTCGATCGCGGAGAGCGACGTGGGCCGTTCACCCATCTCCAGCGTGCCGGCGGCGACCATCTGCGACTCCCGCGATTGCGCCCCTGCGACAAGCTCGGGAATGAGCGCCGCTTCGGGCATGTTCTTCCAATATTTGCGGGGCATTTCCTTCAGCATCGCCCCGACCTTCAAACGCGCGGGATTGAAGATCGATGCATAATATCTGCGCCACAGCTCCTCCGTGGGATCGCCCGCGGGCGCATCGGAACGCTGCGCAGGCGGCCCTTCTTCCAGCACGGCGCGATCCCAATGGAGCGACCCCCTGGGGGTGAGGATCGACCACGTCATGTTGGCGAAGCGGCGGACGAAGAACCCCGCGTTGGCGCGCAGGATGTGATGTTCGGGTTCGAACCAGGCGACGTAATGTTCGCCCGCGCCCCCATCCCCGCCTTCGACCAGGCGGAAGCGGACGAAGGCGCGCATCTTGTGGATGTCGCGGCGCACCGCGCGCGCCATTTCGTCCAGGCGGCGCACTTCGGGATCGGCGCCGTCTTCCAACAGGCGCGGACTGCCCTGCATTCGCCACAACAGACGATAGAGCAGGGCAAAGCGTTCGGGATCGGAATGGCAGATCGCCGTCTTCGCCAACTGGACGAACGCGCGGCTGGCGCGCACCGGCGGGGCATCGGCGCCCGGACTCGGAAGGCGGCGCCGTCCGCCTGCGAACAAGTCCCCCGCGCCGCCCGGCTCGATCCACGCAACCCGGTCGGGCGGCACGTCGCGCTGGACCAGCGCGCGCGCCTGGTCGCGCCAGAACTCGAAGTCATCGGGCTCGGGCAACGTGACGCCGAACGCGCCGGGCAGGCGCATGTCGCGAAAGGGCGCGCTCATGGCGAACGAGGCCGAAAACACAGGCTCATGCCGCGAACAGCTCAAGCTGCTCGGTCTTCGGCGCCAGCAGCGCGCGAAGATCGGCGCGGTCGGTGAGCATGACCGGCCGCCAGTCGGCGGTGACGATGAACGGCCGTACCTTGGCAATCGAGACGGTGAGCCGCGCTACGTCATCCAGCCGCATCGTCCGGTGGCGGCGGCTGGCGAGAATCCGTTCGACCGCCCGCACGCCCAGGCCCGGCACGCGCAGCAGCGCCTCCTTCCCGGCACGGTTCACGTCCACGGGAAAGCGTTCGCGAAACTTCAGCGCCCAGGCGAGCTTGGGGTCGATGTCGAGCGGCAGGTTGCCGTCCGCTTCGGTCGCCTGCATGACTTCCGCCGGCTGATAGCCGTAGAACCGCATCAACCAGTCCGACTGATACAGGCGATGCTCGCGGACCAGCGGCGGGCGCTTCAGCGGCAGCACCGCGCTGGCATCGGGAATGGGCGAAAACGCGCTGTAATAGACCCGGCGCAGGCGGAAGCTGTCGTACAGCCGGCTCGCCTTGCTCACGATATCCGCATCGGTTGCCGCATCGGCACCTACGATCATCTGGGTGGATTGTCCCGCGGGGGCGAAGCGCGGCGCGTGCCTGAACCGTTTTCGCGCGTCGCGGGTTTCGACGATATCGCTTTTCACCTTGCCCATGGCGCCTGCGATCTGGCGCGCATCCTTGTCGGGCGCGAGCCGGACGAGACCGGCATCGGTCGGCAATTCCACGTTGATCGACACCCGGTCGGCGTAGAGCCCCGCCTGATGCACCAGCTCGGGGTCCGCCTCCGGAATGGTCTTCAGGTGGATGTAGCCGCGAAAATCGTGTTCTTCGCGCAGGATCCGCGCCACTTCGACCATCTGTTCCATCGTATGGTTCGACGATTTCACGATGCCTGAGGACAGGAACAGCCCTTCGATATAATTGCGCCGGTAGAAGCTGAGCGTGAGGTCCACGACCTCCTGCGGGCTGAACCGCGCCCGGCGCACGTTCGAGCTCTTGCGGTTGATGCAATAGTGGCAGTCGAAGATGCAGTGATTGGTCAGCAGAATCTTGAGCAGCGAGATGCAGCGGCCATCGGGCGCATAGGCGTGGCAGATGCCCATGCCTTCGGTCGAGCCGATCCCCTTCCCCCCAGTGGAATTGCGCCTGGTGGTGCCGGACGAAGCGCACGACGCATCGTACTTCGCTGCGTCGGCCAGGATGGCGAGCTTCTCTATCGTGCTTAACGGACCCATTCGTTCTATATATGTTCTCGCAACAGATTCGCCAACACCAATCGTTCGGTGACGATCACGCTCGGCGGAACTGGCGGGTGCGACCATCCGTTTCGTGCCGGAACCTCCAGAAAAGGAACGCGCGATGCCATTTGCCACCACCCGGGACGGAACCAGGTTACGCTGGAAGGAACTCGGCCAAGGCCGTCCGGTGATGCTCATTCACGGCTGGCCGCTTTCCGCCGACAGCTGGGACCCGATCATGATCGCGCTGGCGGACAGCGGCTATCGCGCGGTCGCGTATGACCGGCGCGGGTTCGGGCATTCGGATCATGCGCCCACGGGCTATGATTACGACACCTTCGCCGACGATCTGGCTGACGTCATGGCGGACGCCGGCGTGGAAGTCGATGCGGCCCTTGTCGGCTTTTCGATGGGAGGCGGCGAAGTCGCCCGCTACCTAAGCCGGCATGGCGGCCGCGGCGTGAGCCAGGCAGTGCTGATCGCATCGGTCGTGCCCTACATGCTCAAGACCGACGATAATCCCGATGGCGTGCCGCAATCGACCTTCGACCAGATGACTGCCGGGATGAAGAAGGATTTCCGCCACTTCTTCACCGGCTTCTTCGAGGATTTCTACGGCGACGGGGTGCTGGTGAACAAGGTGAGCCAGGAAGAGAAAGACTGGGCGTGGAGGACCGCCATGCACGCCAGCCAGTACGCCACCCTGAAAGCCGCCGAAGCGTTCGCCACGACCGATTTCCGGCCCGATCTCGCCAGCTTCACGATGCCCACGCTGGTGATCCACGGGACCAAGGACGTCACCGTGCCGATCGATGCCACCGCGCGCGCGGTCGCAAAAGCCGTGCCGGGTGCCACGCTGGTGGAATACGGTGGGGAGCCGCACGCCGTGTTCGCCACGCAGACCGAGCGGCTGGCGAAAGACCTGGTCGCATTCCTCGACCAGGGCGGTCGCAGCGGCGGGGCCGCCTGACCGGCCCGGCAGGTTTACGGATCGCGCGTTTCCTTGCGCCTCCCCGGGTCTCTTGCGGGGGCGTAAACCATGTTCCGACAATCGATATTAGGGTTGCGGATGAACTGTGGCAGGGATGGAACCGCTGCGCGTCTACGAGCCCGATGACTTTTTCGAGCGCCGGGCGTCACGCCGCGTGGAAGTGACGTGCGAGGCGGTGCTGGAGACGATGACGTCGCGCGCGTCGGGCAGTTTGTGGGACATTTCGGAAAGCGGCGCCCGGCTGGCAGTGATCGATCCGCCCCAGGCCGGTTCCACCGCCTTGCTGCGCTGGGCCGGCCGGGAAGCCGTATGCACCGTGATCTGGTCGGAAAACGGCCAGTGCGGCGTATCCTTCGCGCGTGCGCTCGACCCGGCGGTGGTGGTGGAGACGGCCAGCGTCAACCGGGTGATCGAAATGCCGATCGCGCATGTCGGCAATATCGCGCAGGGCCGCAAGCGGTCAGCCTTCCGGGCATCGTTTCAGACCGTGGCGGACGTGGCGGCGGAGTAGCGGGGGCAGTCAGGCGCACAGGCCTTGCAGGAACCAGTCCGGCACCCCGCCGCGCCCATCGCCCAGGATCCCGAGCCGATAGATCCAGTACCGCCGGCCCTGCGCGTCTTCGATGCGATAATAATCGCGCAGCCGGGCAGTGCCCTTCTCGCGCCACCACTCCGGCGCGATCCGTTCCGGCCCTTCCACCCGCACCACGTCGTGCACCTGTCCCCGCCAGCGGAAACGTTGCGGGTAGCCGTCGGGCGTCGCGTAGAGCACCGCGATCGATTCCGCCTTGTCGAGCATCTTGAGCGGGCGGGCATGGAACGCCAGTTCGCCCTGCTGCGGCGGTTCGGGTTCCAGCGGCGGCTGCCAGCGCTGGGCGCGTTCGGGAATGTGGCTGGGGTGGAGCACGGGACGGCGCACGGCCTGCGGCCCCAGGCGCACCGTCAGCCGATCGACCAGCGCCGCCAGCGAGGTGCCAGAATCCTCCGCCGCGGCTTCGATATCCGCTTGCGCCGAGGCCAGCGGTTCGGCCCAGCTTGCCCGCAGCCGCACGCATTCGATGCCGAAGCCGGCGTCCACATCGTCGAGCCGGGCGGCGAACAGACGCACGATATGCCCCGCATCGCGCGTGGCGGCGGCCAGTTCCAGGTTCCGGACAGTCACCTCGCCATCCACCTGCCACATGCCGAGTTCGAGCCGGCGGGCACCCTGCCCCAGCCTTTCTAGTTCGCGGGCCATGTCATCGGCGAGGTCGGCCATCACGCTATCGAGCAGTTCGCGGTGGCGGATCGGTTCCATCAACCGGCGCTGGACCAGCGGCATGCTAGCGGGGACGACCGGTAGCAACGGTTCAGACACTTTGCCGAGCAGCTGGTCCATCCGGACGAGCGGATTGGCAACCGCCGACCTGGCGCGAAACCGGCGGTGAAGCGCATCGCGTCCGTGGCGTTCGCCGAACCGGCCGGTCAGATCACCGATACGCTTCAACCCCAGGCGGCGCAGCACTGCCACGACCGCGTCATCCAGGCGCAACGATGCGACAGGCAATTCCGCCAGGCAGGCGGCGATGTCGTCTGCCGGAGACAGGATCGTGCCGTCGGGGCCATAATGCGACAACGCCCAGGCCGCGCCGGCGGTCGGCGCGATGGCGAAGCGGGCGGCAAGGCCCCGGGCGGCAAAGCGCGCGCGGGCATCGGCGAGCAGTTCCGCCTCCCCGCTGAACAGGTGCGCGACCGCGGTCATGTCGATCAGCAGGCCGTCGGGCGCATCCATCGCCGACCATGGACCCCAGCATAGCGACCATACGGCCAGCTTCTCCAGGAAAGCATGGTCGCCCGGTGGATCGCTGGGTGCCACCTGGATCGCCGGATACAACGCCCGCGCATCGGCCAGCATCATGCCGCTTCGCGCGCCGGCGGCAAGACCGGCGGCGTTGACCGCATCGATGCGCGGTCCGTGTGCGGTTTCAGCGATCAGCGCCAGTGGCGCGGCGTCGGCGCCTTCGCCCGGCGCCAGCCCGTTACCAAGCCGCCAGCGATCGATCGCCAGCCGCGGCAGCCATACCGACAGGATGCGGCGAGGCCGTGCCTGCACCGGTATCGGGGCCCGCGGGGCGATCGGCGACGAGGCGGGCCGCGGCAAGGCCATGTCCGTCATCGTGCAGGGTCCATGTTCCAGGGGGATGGCGGCGTGCGCGAAACAGCTCGGCACGCCATGCGGGGATGCCGGGCGCGGCGGCGTTCCAGCGCGGTGGGGGTGAAGGGGCGGCAGCAACGTCCCACCGCATCCGCGCGGACGACAGGTCGCGTTCGGCATCGAGGCGCACCAGCCACAATGGCACGCGGTGCCTTTCGGCCGCCAGCGTAAGCCGGCGCGAAGCGGTAAAATCGAGCGCGCGCGGGTTGCCCGCCAGTTCCCCGATCACCACGGCCAGATCGCGGCAGCGCAGCCCTTCTTCCAGCGCGAACAAGGCGTCTTCCACCTTGTTGGCCACCACGTGGATCAGGCGGTTGCGGAAGGCGGCGGGCAGGCCGGGACGATAGGGACGCCCGCCCACGCGCAGCGCGGCCTTGTCCTGCACCCACAGCACGGCGCGGCGATCCGCGATTTCGGCCAGCGCGGAAGAAGCCCCCGCCGGTTTCCCTGCCGCCGGTTTTCCTGCCGTCGGTTTTTCTGTCGCAAGTGCATCGGCCGCCAGTGCATCGGCTGCCAGCGCCAGCGCCGCGGCCGCCCCGCTCGCTTCCCGCGAACTGGCGAACACTTCGCTATGCCGAACGGCGGCAAGGCCAGGCCGCCATGCCGGCGCCGTGGCGGACACCCGGGCAAGACCGGCGGCGGTCGGCATTTCGGCAAGCGGTGGCATGGCGGAATATCGACTCATTTGTTCCGGTTATGTTCCATCATGGATCGATTCGCAACGGTCGGAACAACCTGTCCCCCGCCCCGTTCGCCAAGGAAAGAAAGGGAAGCCCATGAAATATGATCAAGGCAATGCCGACGAATTGAAGGAAAAGTTCTGGCGCAATTTCGCCGACTCGCCATTCGTGTTCGTTTCCTTGCAGAGCACGGCCAACGATGCCCTCGTGATGACGGCCCAGCTCGACAAGGATGCCAACAGCGCAATCTGGTTCTTCACCAACCGCGACGGTCACCTTTCCGAAATGGGGCCCGCCACCTGCACGTTCGCTGGCAAGGGACACGACCTGTTCGCCCGCTTCGAAGGGGTGCTGAGCGAAGAAACCAGCCGCGAACGGCTGGACAAGCAGTGGTCGAATTTTGTCGAGGCATGGTTCCCGGGCGGGAAGGACGATCCCAACCTGCTGATGCTCCGGATGGACCTGGGCCAGGCCGAGATCTGGGACAGCGACCTTGGCGTCATCACTACCGCCAAGATGGCGCTCGGCATGGATGTCCGCGGCGACACGGCGGGCACGCACACCGAAACCGCGCTCTGACGCACCCCGCGATGCAGGAAGGGCCGCCTCTCCGTACGGAAAGGCGGCCCTTTCTTTTTGTGCCTTTACGGCCTGACCGCGGTTAGCGGGCGTCCTCGGGGACATCGATCGGGAAGGAATGTTCCTGCCCGCCGATATCGTCCACCACTTCCACGATACCGCGGCCCAGCAGGCTGTTCCGGCGGCTGTAGCCGAAATAGACCGCGAACCCGATAACCGTCCACACCGGCAGCACCAGCATCGCTTCCAGCGGCAGGTTGAGGAACAGGAACAGGCAGCCGGCAATCGTCAGCGGGCCGACGATCGCCAGGCCGGGCACCCGGAACGGACGCTTGCGGTCGGGCGCCTGCTTGCGCAGCAGCATGACCGCGATGGCGACCATGAAGAACGCATAGAGCGTGCCCGCGTTCGCGATGTCCGCAAGCTGGCCGACCGGCAGGAACGCCGCGGCAACCGCCACGATCGCGCCGGTGATGCCGGTCACGATATAGGGGGTCTTCCACTTCGGGTGCACCGCGGAAAGCTTCTCCGGCAGCAGCCCGTCGCGCGCCATCACGAAGAAGATGCGCGTCTGGCCGAACAGCAGGATCAGGATCACCGAAGGCAGCGCCAGGAACGCCGCGATGCCCAGCATGTTGCCGATGCCCGAGAAACCGATCTGCCGCAGCACATGCGCCAGCGCCTCGTTGGAACAGACCAGCGCATCGGCATGGGCCGCCATCGCGCACTGGCGGGCAAGCTCTTCCGAACCGGCGGGGAACGGGACGCCGTTCGGCCCCATGATCGGCTGGCCGCCGATGGTGCCGACCGCGCCGGCCGCGACCAGGATGTAGAAGATCGTGCAGATGAGCAGCGACCCGACAAGCCCGATGGGCACGTTACGCTGCGGGTTGCGGGTTTCCTCCGCCGCCGTCGAAACCGCGTCGAACCCGACGTATGCGAAGAAGATCGTCGCCGCCGCACCGACTGCGCCAACCCCGGAACCGAACCCGCCGAACAGGCCGGCCGGCAGGAACGGGTTGAACTTGTCGGGATCGAAATATGCGCTGGTCAGCGTCAGCGCGATGAAGATCGTCAGCGCGGTGATCTTGATCGCCACCAGCACCGCGTTGACCCGCGCGCTTTCGGTCGTGCCGATCATCAGCAGCCAGGTCACCAGCAAGGCGATGATAAGCGCCGGGAGGTTGATGAAACCGCCCGCCGCGCCGCCCAGCGCGAGCGGCCCGGCGCTCAGCCAGGCAGGTAACTGCACGCCGAAGAATTCGTTCAAGATGGTCCCGGTGAAATACCCTGACCACCCCACCGAAACGGCCGAGGCCGCGATCGCGTATTCGAGGACGAGGGCCCAGCCGACCGTCCAGGCCAGGAATTCCCCCATGGTGGCGTAGCTGTAGGTGTAGGCCGAACCCGCGACGGGGATCATCGCGGCGATCTCCGCATAGCAGAGCGCGGCAACGATGCAGACCGCGCCGGCGATGATGAACGCCAGCATCAGGCCGGGGCCGGCCTTCTGCGCGCCCGCGGCGGTCAGCACGAAAATGCCCGTGCCGATGATGCAGCCGATCCCGAACAGGGTGAGCTGCACGGCGCCGAGCGAACGATGGAGTGACTTCTTCTGCGCCGTCGCCAAGATGGCGTCGAGCGGCTTAATCCGGTCGAGTAACATGACCCCAATCCTCTTGTCAGGCGGCCGTTGGCGGCCCGCCTCCCTCATGGCGCGCGAAGCTAGCGTGGTGGATGGTCAGCGCAAGCCGTAATGTCCGGGCTTTCCCCGTCTCCGTGCCGCAGCTAGAGACCCGCGAATGTCCACCACGTTCCAGCTCGACACCGCGACCAGCCGCGCGACGCCCACCCCGCAGCCGATGCGGCGGCTGACCGTGCCGGCGATCAAGGGTCGCAAGGCGGGCGGCCAGACGCGCGATCCGCTGGTCATGCTCACCGCGTACACCGCGCGCCAGGCGCAGCTTCTCGACACGCATTGCGACATGCTGCTGGTGGGCGATTCCCTCGGCCAGGTCATCTACGGCCTGCCGTCCACGCTCCAGGTCACGCTGGAGATGATGATCGCGCACGGCGCCGCCGTCGTTCGCGGCAGCTACCACAGCCTCGTTGTCGTCGACATGCCGTTCGGCGCATACGAAGCCAGCCCGCAGAAAGCGTTCGACAGCGCGAGCCGGATCATGGCGGAAACGGGCGCCGCAGGCGTCAAGCTGGAAGGCGGCGCGGCGATGGCCGAAACGATCGCCTTCCTGTCGCAGCGCGGCATTCCGGTCATGGCCCACGTCGGCCTGACACCCCAGGCGGTCAACGCGCTCGGCGGCTATGGCGCGCGCGGCCGCAGCCAGGAAGAACACGCCAGGATCGTATCCGATGGCAAGGCCGTGCAGGAAGCGGGCGCGTTCGCCGTCGTCGCCGAAGGTGTCGTGGAACCCATCGCGGTCGCCCTGACGCAGAGCCTGGAGATTCCCGTGATCGGCATCGGCGCGTCGGCGGAATGTGACGGCCAGGTTCTCGTCACCGAAGACATGCTCGGCATGTTCGAGCGCGTGCCGCGTTTCGTCAAGCGGTACGAAGACCTCGCCTCTGTCATTTCGAAAGCCGCCGAAACATATGCCGCCGAAGTGCGTTCGCGCACATTCCCCACCCGCGACCAGACATACCAGCCGCGGTAATCCGCGACTTCCTGCCCCCGCTCATTCGGAATCACGATGGACACGCTCAAGCGCTTCTACACACTCTCGCTCATCTTCACGATCGTCTGCCTGGGCCTTGGCGCATGGTACGGGTTATCGAGCACCGGCAGCGTCGGGGGCATGCTCCAGTTGCTGTGGATCGTCGTCGTGCTCTCCGTCCTCGAGATTTCGCTGAGCTTCGATAACGCCGTGGTCAACGCGTCGGTTTTGAAGGACATGGACCGCACCTGGCAGCGGCGCTTCCTCACCTGGGGTATCCTGTTCGCAGTGTTCGGGATGCGGATCGTGTTCCCGCTCGCCATCGTGGCGATCGCGGCCGGGCTCGGACCGGTGCAGGCCGTGAACCTGTCGCTCAACGATCCGCTCGAATACGAACGCATCGTGTCGAGCGCGCATGTCGGTATCGCCGGTTTCGGCGGCGCGTTCCTGGCGATGGTCGGCCTCAAGTTCTTCTTCGATGGCGAGAAAGACGTTCACTGGATCGGTTCGGTCGAGCGGTTCCTCGGCAAATTCTCCGCCCTTCCCGCGGCGGAGATCGCGCTGCTGCTCCTGACCCTGTGGGGCATTTCGCTGGTGCTGCCGGATGCGGACGCGCTGACATTCCTGGTCGCCGGCATCCTTGGCCTTGTCACGTTCATCGCGGTCGAGGGGATCAGCACGCTGCTGGAACTGAGCGAGGAGAAGCAGCGCCTTGCCGGTGCGGCGGTGCGCAGCGGACTGGGCGGGTTCCTTTACCTCAATATCCTCGACGCCAGCTTCAGCTTCGATGGCGTGATCGGCGCGTTCGCACTGTCCAACAACATGATCGTCATCGCGCTCGGCCTGTCGATCGGGGCGATGTTCGTCCGCTCCATGACGATCCACCTCGTCGAACAGGGCACGCTCGCCCAGTATCGCTATCTCGAACACGGCGCATTCTGGGCGATCATCGTGCTCGGCGGCATCATGCTGCTGTCGGCGCGCTGGCACATCCCGGAAACGATCACGGGCCTCATCGGCGCGATCCTGATCGGTCTGTCGCTGTGGTGGTCGGTGCGGTTCAACCGCAACAATCCGGAGCCTGTCGAGGACGCCGTGCGAGGCGACTAGCCAGCGGCGCGCTCACCATCAGCTGCAGCAGGTGATAGACCAGCAGCGGCAACAGGATCATGCCGGCAGCCGCGGGCGGGAACAGCACCGACGCCAGCGGCGCGCCCATCGCCAGGCTCTTGTGCGCCCCGGCGAACAGGAACGCGATCCGGTCCGCGATATCGAGGGCAAGCATCCGGCCGATCGCCCAGGCAGCGCCGAATGCCGCGCCCAGCATGGCGACGACGCCGGCCAGCAGGACCAGCCATTCCGCCGCCCCGACCCGCGCCCACAGCCCCTGTTCGACGGCCGCGGAAAACGCGACGTAAACGGCGATGGCGATAGACAGTCGGTCCATCCAGGTGATGAGCGCCCGGTGGTCGCCGATCCACGGGGCAAGGCGCACCTGCAGCACCTGCCCGATCGCGAAGGGCACCACCAGAATCGCGACGATCTTCACGAGGCCGTCCATGCCGAGTTCCGCCGCGCTGCCCCCGCCCATGGCCGCGAAGATCGGCACGGTCAGGAACACGCCCATCACGTTGAGGAGCGCGGCCGCCACCACCGAATTCGCCACGTTTCCATCCGCCAGGGACGTGTACGCGGTGGCGGACTGCACGGTGGAGGGAAGCGCGCCCAGGAACAGGAAACCCAGCGCCACCATCGGCGGCAACACGGGCGCCATCGCGATGGCGAAGCCCTTGCCCATCAGGGTCATCGCACCAAAGCACCAGATCGCCAGCGGCAACAGGAACTGCCAGTGCCCGATCCCGCGCCGAACCTGGTCGCGCGAAAGGCGCAGACCGTTGAGCAGGAACAGCAGGAAGATCGCGCCGTTCGACACGGCCTGTGCGATATCGCGCTGCCCGCCGGTGGCCGGCAGCACGCTCGCCAGCAGGATCGCCAGCACCAGCAGACGGACCATCGGATCGAAAACAGTCAGCACACGTGTCATGTGCCGCGGCTTGGCGCGGCAGGCCCACCGTGTCGAGCGTTCAGGCGTGCAGATCGTACTGCTTCAGGAGATCGTAGAGCGTCGGACGGCTGATCCCCAGCAGCTTGGCGGTGTTGGAGATGTTCCCGTCGCTCCGCGCCAGGGCGTGGCGGATCACCGTGCGATCGGCGCGTTCGCGCGCGCCCTTCAGGTTGAGCACCTCGGCGCCCGATGGATCGTCCGCCCCGCCCGGCAGATCGAGATCCTGCGCGACCACCAGCTTGTCGTCGGCCATGATGACCGCCCGCTTCACCCGGTTCTCCAGCTCGCGTACGTTGCCGGGCCAGTGCCACGCGTCGATGGCCGCCAGCGCATCGGCGCTGAAGCCCTTCACCCGGGGGTTCATCTCCCGCGAGAGACGGGCGAGGAAGGCCTTGGCAAGCAGCACCGCGTCCCCCGGCCGCTCCGCCAGCGTGGGGACTTTGACGACGATTTCCGCCAGGCGATAGAACAGGTCTTCGCGGAAAGTGCCCGCCGCGATCATCGCTTCCAGATCCTGGTGCGTGGCGCACACGATCCGCGTGTCGACCGCGATGGCCTTGCGCCCGCCGACCCGCTCGATCGTCCTTTCCTGGAGAAAGCGCAGCAGCTTGACCTGCAAGGGCAGCGGAATATCGCCCACTTCGTCGAGGAAAAGCGTGCCGCCATGCGCCAGCTCGATCTTGCCCTCGTTGCTCCGCACCGCGCCGGTGAACGCACCGCGTTCGTGACCGAACAGCTCGGCTTCCAGCAGGGTTTCGGGAATGGCCGCGCAGTTCAGCGCCACGAACGACCCGTCCCGCCGGTCGCTCGCGTCGTGGACGCCGCGTGCCAGCAGCTCTTTCCCCGTGCCGCTGGCGCCCAGCAGCATGACCGAGACGTTCGTCCGCGCCACGCGCTCGATCGTGCGGGCAACCTTGGTCATCTCGGGCGCGGCGGTGATGAGCGTGCCGAGCACCGTCTTGTCCTCGCCCACCCTGGCGGCGAGCCGGCGATTTTCCGCCTCGAGTTCGCGCAGGGCGAACGCGCGGCGCACGATCAGGCCGAGAGCATCGATGTCGACCGGCTTCTGGTAGAAATCGTACGCCCCGCGCTGGATCGCCTGCAGGGCGCTTTCCCGGGCGCCGTGTCCGGACGCGACGATCACCTTCGTATCCGGCTTCAGGGCCATGATCGCATCGAGGATGGCAAACCCCTCGCTGGTCCCGTCGGGATCCGGCGGCAGGCCGAGGTCGAGCGTGACGACGCCCGGCTCCTCGCTTCGCAGCGCCGCCAGCGCGCTCTCCCGGTTCCCGGCAATGGTCACGGCGAAATCGTCGTACGCCCACTTGAGCTGCGCCTGCAGCCCCGCGTCGTCCTCGATCACCAGCAGCCGCGGCTTGTCTTCGCGCATCATGCGACCTCGTTCACGCGCGGGTGTTCCGCGATGAATTCCGCTGCGGCCGAAAGGGGCAGGACAATCGCGAAGCGCGTGCCCAGCCCTTCCCGCGACAGGACATCCAGACGCCCGCCCATGCCGCGCACCAGTTCGCGCGCCTCGAACGCGCCGATGCCGAACCCGCCGGTCTTGGACGATACGAACGGCTTGAACAGGCCTTCGCGGACAAACCGGGGCGTCATCCCCGCGCCCGCATCGACGATCTCGATGCGTCCCTGCAATCCGTCGCACGACACGTCGAGATAGACCGGCATGGCCGGCGCGCTGGCCTCCACCGCGTTCTGCACCAGGTGGACCAGCGCCTGCTCCAACCCATCGGGATCGCCGAGCACGATGCACGGATCGCAGCGCGTCAACTGCACCGGGTGGCCCCCGGCATACCGGCCCGCCACGCGCTGCGCCATCGCGGCCAGATCGATCGGGAGCCGGGCCGATGGCGACGGGGCGCCGTACCGGCCGAGCCGCGCCAGCAGCGCGTTCAGCTTTTCCGCGCTCTTGGTCAGTGTCACCAGCATATCCTTGCGGAATTCGGGGTTGTCCGCGTGCCGCTCCGCATTGCGGGCAAGCAGCGACATCTGGCTGGCGAGATTCTTGATGTCGTGCATCACGAACGCGATGCGGCGGTTGAAGTCGTCGAAGCGGGCCGCCTCCACCAGCGCTTCGTGCCCGGCCTGTTCCGCCAGGAAACTGGCGAGCTGGCTGCCGACGGTCTTCAGCAGGTCGAAATCCTCCCAGTCCAGCCGGCGCGCGATCGGAGGCCGGGCAAGGACCGCGACGCCCACCAGTCGATCGAAGTGGATCAGGGGGATCACCGCCCACGCCTTGGGATCATCGCGCAGCCACCCGGGAACCAGTGCCGCCTCACCGAAGCGGTCGGTCCCGGCGCGCACGTCGTCGAGCTCGATGACCATGCCCCCACGTTCCAGGAACGCGGCGAATTCCGGATCGCACGCATTCCCCGGCGCGGGCGCACCGGGCCACTGCCACGATCCTGCCAGCGTGAACGCCCCGTCGTCGGCCGGCAGCAGCAGGACGGCACCCGTGCTGTCGGTGATATCGGCCAGCGCCTGGGCCGCGCGATCGGGCAAGGCCGGCGCATCGGGGCCGGCGCGGCCGATCGTCGCGGTAAAGCGAAGCCACTCCGCCCGGTAATCGTAACGATGCTGGAACAGGTGCTTGAAGGCGTTGACCCGCAGCCAGCCGCGCACCTTGCCCGACGGCAGCCAGAACACCGCCGCCGTCACCGCCGCGAACAGGAAGGCGACTTGCGTCAACCGGCCGAGGTCGCCGCCCAGCAGGCTGAGCCAGCGCGACACGAGCAGCATTCCGGCAAGGTACAGGCCGATGAGCGCGAGCGACAGCGACTGGAACGCCACCGCGCGGCTCGGCACCAGCTTCAGATCCGCCGCCCGCGCGTTCGCGGCCACCGCCAGCAACGACGCAACCGCAGCAGGAACCAGTCCACGAAGCGCGCTCACCTCCGCGGGCATCGACTGGGTGAACCAGGCAGCCGCGTAGAAATTGAGCTGGAACGTCCAGAACACGGTCAGCGCCGCGGCGGGCCAGCGCAGGATCTGCCGCGCCACCGGCGATGCGCCTGCATAAAGGTTATGCACCAGCACCAGCGCGCCCACGGCGACCAGCGTTCGTAGCGACGCCGTGACCGAGAACGCGACCGCGTGCAGGCCCTTGTCCGCACCGAAGCGGGCGTCGAGCAGGGTGACGAGCGGCAACAGGCATTCCACCAGGCACAACACCATCACCAGCGGGCGGATTGGCGCCAGCATCTGGTCACGGCCATCGTTGCCGAACAGGCGATAGAGCACGACCACCCAGGCAAGATTGCGCGCGCTTTCGATGATTTCCGCGGCGGTCGATCCAGCGCCCCAGGCCGCGGCCGTCACGCACCAGACCGCGGTGATGAGCAGCGCCGCGATGGCCGCGGGCCGTTCGCTCCGCGGGCTCGCGCGCCGCCACAGCAGCGCCGCCACCAGCGCGCAGGCGACCGCGCCTGCGAGGTTGAGGGCAAACCCCAGCAGCGACCATGCCGCGTCCGCCGGCATCAGCGCGCACCTTCCGGCCACAGAATGACGCGCACCGTCTGCAGCAGGATCAGCAGGTCGAGGAAGGGTGTGTAGTTCTTTGCGTAATAGAGATCGTATTCGAGCTTCGCCCGCGAATCCTCGACACTGGCGCCATAGGGGTAGTTGATCTGCGCCCAGCCGGTGATCCCCGGCTTCACCATGTGCCGTTCGGCGTAATAGGGCAGCTTGTCGTCGAGATCGGCCACGAACTGCGGCACTTCCGGGCGCGGCCCGACGAAGCTCATCCGGCCGGTCAGCACGGTCCACACCTGCGGCAGTTCGTCGATGCGGACCTTGCGGATGAAGCGGCCCAGCCGGGTCACGCGCGGATCGTTCCGCGACGCCCAGCGCGCGCCGTCCTTTTCCGCATCGGTCCGCATGGAACGCAGCTTCACCAGCTCGAACGTCTGGCCGTACAGGCCCACCCGGCTCTGGCGGAAGAACGCCGGCCCCTTGCTGTCGAGCTTCACCAGCACGGCGAACACCAGGATGACCGGCAGCGTCAGGATCAGCAGCAGCCCGCTCGCAAGGATGTCGAACACCCGCTTCGCCGCGCTGGAGATCGCGCGGCCCGACGAGAAGCCATCGGAAAAGATCAGCCAGCTCGGGTTGAGCGTGTCGAGATCGACGCGGCCCGTCTCGCGTTCCAGGAAGCTGGAGAAATCGTTGACGTGCACGCCCATCGTCTTGATGCGCAGCAGGTCCTTCAGGGGCAGCGCGTTGCGCCGTTCCTCCAGCGCGAGGACGACTTCGGTGGCGCCCATGTTCGCCACGAAGCGGCCCAGGTCCTGAACCGCCGCGCGCGGAATGGCTTCCTCGATGACCGGCGCGCCTTCGTTCATGCCCACGAACGCGGCGATGGCGATCCCGCTTTCGGGCCGTTCGGCCAGCAGCCGGATGCGCTGGGCGCGCCGCCCGTCCCCCAGCACGACCACCCGGCGCCGGAACGCGGCCGTGCCGATGACCGTGCCGACCAGCAGCCGGTTGGCGACCAGCAGCCCGATCGAAATGAACATCGAATAGATAAGGGTCGACCGCCAGAACTGCGATCCCGGCACCATGAAATCGAGCAGCGCCAGCGCGATGACGCCCAGGCTCACCGCCACGAGAAGGCGCGCGCCGGCAAAGCGCATCGAGCGCAAGGCATCGGCACCGTACGTGCCGACCGCGATCATCGCGAGCCAGACGACCCCGGCAAAACCGAGCAACATGCCCAGGCGGCTCACGAACGGACCGGGATCGATCGCGATCTGGGCGGCGCGCAGTTGCCATGCCAGCTCGGCGGCGCCGAACAGCAGAACCAGATCGAACAGACCCAGCAGCATGACTGCGTGCGGGATGTAGTGTTTGAAAAGACGGATCATCGTCTCGGGCCGGGGGCACTCCTGTGAGGGGGCCCGGACTAACGGCGAGAGATGAAATGTCGGTAAATTTTACAAACCGCCGCCGGCAGCGGAAATCGCCGCCGGCGGTGGTCGATAGCTCAGTTCTTGGTCACCGAATCGGCCGCGTCCTGCGCCGCATCGCCGACCTGCTGGGCGGCATCGCCGACATTGCTGGCCGCATCGGCGATCGCGTTGTCCTTCGCGGCTTCCGAATTGCTCATGCCTGAAAACAGGAACAGGCCGGCGACGACGGCGACGAGCAGGATGAGCGCGATCAGCCAGCCCGATCCGCCGCTGCGGCGCGGTTCGCCATCGGTGACGATCGTGTGCGTGGTGTGCGTGTCGCCGCGCGGCGTTTCCACTTCGGTGATGCGTTCTTCGGTCATTATGGTGTTCTCCCTCATTATACCCTGCAAAAACGGCCGCTCCCGGGGCCGGTTCCGCGATGCATGGTTAACCGCCAAAGCGGAACGGAGTCACGCCCTGCTCCAGCGCCGGGAACTGGAGCACCGCCCCGTGCGGAGGCAGCGAGCGCTGGACGCAGTTGGGCACGTGGCATCGTGCGCAGCCCTGGCCGATCCGCGTCGCATCCTCCGCCCTCAGCGAAATCCCCCGCGCCGCCGCGATATCCGCGGCCATGTGCGCCTCCACCCCCAGTGCGACGACGAAGCGGGCGCCGCCGCGGCCGTTGACAGTGCGGGCCATCGTCAGCCAGTGCGCCGGCGCCCCGCCCGCGCCGTCCACCAGGACCGGGTGAACGCACAGTTCGCCCGTCCGCTCGAATGCGCGGTGGGCCAGCCACAAGGGGCAGCTGGCGTCCCCGTCCAGCCAGGCAGCGCCGCTGGCGCCCGCGTATCGCTTGGAGACCTGCCCCGCCCGGTCAATCCGTGCCATGAAGAACGGCAAGCCCCGCTGCCCGACCCGCTGCAAGGTGGTGAGCCGGTGAGCGAGCTGTTCGAAGCCCACGCCGAAGCGCCGGCCCAGCACCGCCAGATCGTACCCGGTCCCCTCGCACGCACGGAGGAACCGGCCATAGGGCATGACCAGGGCGGCCGCGACGTAAGCGGTAAGATGGCGTTCGAACAGGCCGCGCGCGGACGGATCGGCGAACTGCGGTGCGGCAGCCAGGTTGGCGATCGCGCTGCGAAACTCCAGCGCTGCGATCTGGATCGCAACCTGGAACGTGCGCGACGCGGGGTCGAGCATCTCGTTCAGCTGCAACTGCCGTGCGTGGAGATCGAGTCTGCGAAGCGTATCCGGCAATACGTCGTTCGGGAGGATGCGCACCGCGATCTGGTGCCGTTCGCGCAGGCGCTCCGTCAGCGCGGCGCCGGTGTCACCGCGCGACAGGCGCAATTCGTCGGCCAGCGCCTCGGCCGCCGTGTCGAGATCGGCGAAATGATTGCGCCAGCGTTCAATCTCCCGCCGAACCGCGATAATCGGGTCGTCCCGCAGCGCGGCCGGTGCGGCATTGTCGTACAACCGCGCGAACGCCGCCGCGGCGTGCGGCGCTGCGGCGAGAAATTCGTTGAGCTCGTCGCGATCGATCGCGAGGTCGGCGAAGCGTTCGTCCGACAATCGCCTGGCCAGCCCGTCGACACCCCCGATCGTCTCATCCTCGCGCAACAGCCGCGGATCGAAGTCGAACTGGTCGGCCACCTGAACGATGACCCGGGCGGAGACCGGCCGCTGGTTGCGCTCGATAAGGTTGAGGTAGCTGGGCGATATGGCGAGGCGCGCGGCCATGGCCGACTGGCTCAACCCCTCGCGCCGGCGCAAGCGCCGCAGTGCTGGTCCGGCAAACAGCGCCCCATCCACCATTTGTAAATTCCTTGACAAGTTTGCAGCCGATATTGCCGTGACCACGCGAACGAGACAAGATTATTTGTAAAAAATACGTTCCGAACGCGGCCCGCCCACGTAGAACGGTGGCAACCTTCCACCAGGGCAGCGCACATGACCTATCAGAACCACATCGCCGACTTCCGCCGCACCATCGATACCGCCGGCACGGCCTGGGCGGCGATCGATGCCGAGAGCGCCGCCCGGATGCGCCTGCAGAACCGCTTCCCCACCGGGCTCGACATCGCGCGCTATACCGCCGGGATCATGCGGCAGGACATGGCGGCATACGACGCCGACCCCGCGGCTTACACGCAGAGCCTTGGCTGCTGGCACGGCTTTATCGGCCAGCAGAAGATGATCGCGATCAAGAAGCATTTCGGCACCACGAAGGGCCGTTACCTCTACCTGTCGGGCTGGATGATCGCCGCCCTGCGCAGCGAATTCGGCCCCCTGCCCGATCAGTCGATGCACGAGAAAACCAGCGTGCCCGCGCTGATCGAGGAACTCTACACCTTCCTGCGCCAGGCGGACGCGCGCGAGCTGGGCGGCCTGTTCCGCGAACTCGACACGGCGCGGGAGGCCGGCGACGAGCTGGAGGCGGCGCGCATCCAGCACGCGATCGACAACCACGAAACGCACGTCGTGCCGATCATCGCCGATATCGACGCGGGCTTCGGCAATGCGGAGGCGACGTACCTGCTGGCGAAGAAGATGATCGAGGCCGGGGCCTGCGCGATCCAGATCGAGAACCAGGTTTCCGACGAGAAGCAATGCGGCCACCAGGACGGCAAGGTCACCGTCCCGCACGAAGACTTCCTGCAGAAGATTCGCGCGGTGCGGTACGCGTTCCTCGAACTCGGCGTGGAGGACGGCGTGATCGTCGCCCGCACCGACAGCCTGGGCGCCGGCCTCACCAAGCAGATCGCCTTCAGCAAGGAACCGGGCGACCTGGGCGATCAGTACAACAGCTTCCTCGATTGCGAGGAAGTGTCAGCGGGCGAGATCGGCAACGGCGATGTCCTCATCACCCGCGACGGCAAGCTGCTGCGGCCCCGGCGCCTGCCCAGCAACCTGTTCCAGTTCCGTGCCGGCAGCGGCGAGGATCGCTGCGTGCTCGACTGCATCACGTCGCTGCAGAACGGGGCCGACCTGCTGTGGATCGAAACCGAAAAGCCGCACATCGGCCAGATCGGCGGCATGATCAGCCGGGTGCGCGAGGTGATCCCCAATGCAAAGCTGGTGTACAACAACAGCCCGAGCTTCAACTGGACGCTGAACTTCCGCCAGCAAGTCTATGACAAGTGGGCAGAAGAAGGCCGCGACCTGTCAGCGTACGACCGCGCCAGGCTGATGCACGTGGATTATGACGGGACGGAGCTTGCCGACGAAGCCGACGAGCGCATCCGCACCTTCCAGCGCGATGCCGCGCGTGAAGCGGGCATCTTCCACCACCTGATTACCCTGCCGACGTACCACACCGCAGCGCTTTCCACCGACAACCTCGCTCGCGAATACTTCGGGGACCAGGGCATGCTGGGCTACGTCAGGAACGTGCAGCGCGAGGAAATCCGCCAGGGCATCGCCTGCGTGAAGCACCAGAACATGTCGGGGTCCGACATCGGCGACGACCACAAGGAATACTTCGCCGGCGAAGCGGCCCTGAAGGCGGGCGGCGAGCACAACACCATGAACCAGTTCGCGGCAGCGTGAGGAGCGAGACGATGACCACGACCACCGAAGAGACCGGCACCACCGGCGCGAGCGAACCGGGCCGCGCCAGGGCGCTCCTCTCGACCGCCGATTTCAAGCTGCTGCGCACGGCGCTGACCGCCTATGCCCGCACGCTGGACGACCGCGACGAGCTGGCAAGGATCAACGCGCTGCATCACCGGCTGGGCACGTACACCTGACCGCGTGATCCATAATCTCCTGGGGAGGAGAGACGGCCGTCGGGGACCCTCTCCCCGGCGGTCGTCGAATTTCCTGCGTCTGACGAGTGCGATGCGGGCTGGAACCGGCGCGTCACCGGCCTGAATTCGATACGAACGAAATGCGCTGGTGCCCCCGGCCGGAGTCGAACCGGCACTCCTTGCGGAACTCGATTTTGAGTCGAGCGCGTCTACCAATTCCACCACGGGGGCTCGCACCGGCGCGCAGCCGGATAGCGGCAGCGGGGTGCCGCCGCAAGCGTGCTCAGTTCTTGAGCGCGGTCGCCAATGCCTTGTGCAGCTTGGAATGGAGGCCGTCGGTCGCCGCCAGGACCTGGCTGTCGCAGATGGGCAGCGACCGTCCGCGGTAGTCGGAGACGAAACCGCCGGCTTCGCGCACCAGCAGGCACCCGGCAGCGGTGTCCCACGGGGCAAGATCACTCTCCCAGAACCCGTCGAAGCGGCCGGCTGCCACCCATGCGAGGTCAAGCGAGGCGGAACCGAACCGGCGGATGCCGGCGACCTGCGGGCCGATGGCTGCGAAGATCCGGCTCCATTCGCCGAAGTCGCCGTGCCCACCGTAAGGGATGCCGGTGGCGATCAGGGCGTCCGACATGTGGCGGCGGCTCGATACGCGCAGGCGCGCGTCGTGGAGCCATGCGCCGCGGGTCTTTTCCGCCCAGAAGGTTTCGTCGGTGATCGGCTGGTAGACGACACCCGCGGTCACCTCGCCCCAGCCCGAACCGTCAGGGCCCCTGCCGTCCAGCGCCGGTTCCTGCACCGCGATCGAGATGGCGAAGTGCGGGATTCCGTGGAGGAAGTTGGATGTTCCGTCCAGCGGATCGACGATCCACCGGGGCTTGCCCGGATCGCCTTCGATCGTCCCGCCTTCCTCCATCACGAAGCCCCAGTCGGGCCGCGCGTGGAGCAGTTCGTCATAGATCGTCCGCTCGGCGATCTGGTCGGCCTTCGAGACGAAGTCCGACGGGCCCTTGCGGCTTACCTGGAGGTGCTCGACCTCGCCGAAGTCGCGCCGCAGCCGGCCGCCCGCCTTGCGCGCGGCCTTTTCCATCACGCGGATCAGGCCCGAAACAGCAGCCATGGCCGATCAGCCCGCCTTGCCGACGTATGTCCGCTCGTACACGTCGACGATGATGCGCGTACCGCTTTCGATGTGCGGCGGCACCATCACGCGCACGCCGTTGTCGAGGACGGCCGGTTTGTAGCTGGAACTGGCGGTCTGTCCCTTCACCACCGCGTCGGCTTCCACGATCGTGGCTTCGACCTGATCCGGCAGCGCGACCGAGATGGGGCGTTCGTCCCACAGTTCCAGCGTGACGTCCATCCCGTCGGTCAGGAACGCGGCGGCATCACCCAGGAGGTCGGCCGGCAGGTTGATCTGTTCGTAACTGTCCTTGTCCATGAACACGAGGCTATCGCCGTCCATGTAGAGGTACTGGAATTCCTTCTGGTCGAGGCGCACCCGCTCGATCGTGTCGGCGCTGCGGAAGCGCACGTTCGTCTTGCGGCCGTCCTGCAGGTTCTTCATTTCGACCTGCATGTAGGCCCCGCCCTTGCCGGGCTGGGTGTGCTGGATCTTGGCAACCTTCCAGATGCCGCCTTCGTATTCGAGGATGTTGCCGGGACGGATGTCCACGCCGGAGATCTTCATGCTGGAAAGAGCCTTTGATTGGGATGGGCCGCATCACCGGTTGGGAACGGGCGCCGCGCGCCGCGCTCTAGCTTCCCCGGCGGCGGGGGGCAAGGTGCTGGTGAACGCGGTCCGCCGATGCTAGCGTGGCGGCCATGCCCGCGCGCCGCTTTATCCTGTTCGCCTGCCCCGTGTTCGCCGCCTTCGCCTGGCCGGCGGGCGCGGGGGCGGTTTTGCCTGAAATGACGGGCAAGATCGGCACGCTGCCGCACGGCCGCTATCTGTGCGAACTGCCCGGCGACGCCGCCGGCCCCGCGTCGGTGCCCGTCGACGGCGCGTGGTTCGATGTGATCAACGGGTCGAGCTACGTGTCCGAAACCGGCAAGGGCACGTACTTGCGCATGGGCAAGAACGTGGTCTTCACCCGCGGCCCGATGCGCGGCGCACTCTTCAGGCTGAGCGGCCCGCGCGTCCTGCAACGCACCAATCTGGAAGGGCCGCTGGCGCGCATGCGCTGCGTGCGATCCGGGCCCGCTGCGGATTGATCAGCGTTTTGTCAGCAACGGATAGGGGTTGACCGGAGTCGCGTCCGCCCACCATTTCGCGGCCGGGGTCGTGCGCAGGATCTGGAAATGGAGGTGCGGCACGGCGGGATCGGCATTGCCCGTCACCCCCACCCCGCCCAGCCGCTGCCCCGCGGTGACGATCTGGTTTTCCGCAAGGCCCGGCGCGTAGTCGACGAGATGGGCGTAGTAGTAGATCGTCCGCCCGTCGGCCGACCGGACGTAGATCGTCTTGCCCCCGGCGTCCGACCAGAACAGCTTTTCGACCCGCCCCGGCGCTGCGGCGAGGACGGGCGTGCCTTCGGGCGCCAGGATGTCGAGCGCTTCGTGCGTGCGGGTGCCGCCGCCCCGCGGCGCGTTGAACGTGTCGACCAGTTCGCCCGAAGTCGTGCCGGCCACCGGGATCACCAGCGACCCGGAGCGCACGGCCACCGCACCGGGAGCGCTCGCTTCAGGCGCAGGCCTGGCAGCGGGGCGGGCCGGCACGGCGCGCGCGCCGACCAGGCTCCACCCCGCGTGTCCGCCGCGCAGGCGATCGACGATCGTGCCGCCGGCCAGGAACCACACCGCCGATGTCAGCGTGGCCGTGATGACGATCGTCAATGCCCGGTCGAGCGCGCCCATCGTGCCCTCAGGCCTCGAAGACGACCTTCGTGCCGGGCTTCACCATCTGCGCCAGGCGCGCCGCATCCCAGTTGGTCAGGCGGACGCAGCCATGCGACTGCGCGCGGCCGATCGTCTGCGGTTCGGGCGTGCCGTGAATGCCGTAGTGTTCCTTGTCGAGATCGATCCACACCACGCCGACCGGGCCGTTCGGCCCCGGGGGAAGCTGCTGCTTTTCCTCGTGGTCGGGCACGTCCCAGAACAGTTCGGGATTGTACGCGAAGGTGGGATTGCGCGCGACGCCGTTTATCTTCCAGTTGCCGAGCGGCAGCGGATCCTTGCTTGAGCCCGAGGTGACGGTGAACAGCACCAGCAGCTTGCCCGCCTGGTCATAGCCCTTCAGTGTGCCCTTGCTCTTGGAGACGACGATCCGTTCGACGTTCGGCTGCTCGGTCCCGACGCCCAGGCTTTGCAGGGTCTGCTGCCAGTCGGGATCGTCCACGGCACCCGGCGCGATGCGGTCGCCGCCGATGTTGGGCACGCGGATAAGCTGGCCGGCCGCGAAGGTGGACGGGAGCGGCGCCGTGTTCGCCCCTTCCGTTCCGCTCGCTGACGGGGTGGGCGATGGCGAGGCTGTCGCGCGGTCGGCCGGGCTGCCACTCGCACTGGGCGAAGCGCCGGGCGTCGCGGGCCCGGTCCCCTGCCTTACGGGGCTCTGCATGGAACCCTCGGTCATGCCCGCCGGGCGCCCCCCCGGGTTCAGCGCCTTCAGCACATCGACCGTGGTGTGGAAGCGTTCGGCCAGCTTTTCATCGAGGTTTTCGTACCCGAGCCGCTCCATCTTGGCCTGGTCGGCGGCATCTTCGGGGATGCGGGCGTACTTCAGCGTGCCCCAATCCGCCGGTATGCGCACGACGCGGGTGGCGGGGATGGATTGCCACTGCGCCAGCTTGGCCTTGGTCGGCTCGTCCAGTTCACCCGTCACCGACAGCGAATGGGCTTCTTGGAAACCCCGCAGGGCGTTCGTGGTGGACATGCCCATCTTGCCGTCGATCACGCCGGGG
This sequence comes from Tsuneonella aeria, assembly GCF_009827495.1. Taxonomy (NCBI): domain Bacteria; kingdom Pseudomonadati; phylum Pseudomonadota; class Alphaproteobacteria; order Sphingomonadales; family Erythrobacteraceae; genus Tsuneonella; species Tsuneonella aeria. The sequence continues at coordinate 366,399 of NZ_WTZA01000001.1, read as the reverse complement.
CCGAAGCCCTGGCGGTCGAGCACAACCTGCGCCTGCATGATCGGCCGCGCTTCGGTATCAGGGATGTTGGGAATGTCGGAGGCCGCGTCGCCGCCGTCGTGCGAAGCCATGCTGTCGGCCAGGCTTTCGGTCGTGGCGTTGGCTTCCCGGTCGGCGGAACCGTCCTCGGCATAGCGGTCGGTACCGTTGAAACCGCATGCCGCCAGTGCGAGCAGCGAAGCGGCGGCAAAAATTGTGCGCATATTTGTCCCTCGTTACACGGGACGCGTCCCGCCCCTCGCGTTGGACAACGGACGAACCGGCCAAAATATCCGGGCTCAGTCGCCGTTTGGCGCCTCGAACGGGTTGTCGCGGATCGTCGCGTGGAAACGGCGCACGTTTTCCGCCGGGTCGCCGTCCCACACGGCTGCGGACACGGCGAGGAAATCGGCGCCGGCGCGCAGGATCGGCCCGCAATTATCGGGGGTGATGCCTCCTATCGCGACGCACGGCAGCTCCACCATCGTCTGCCACCAGGTGAGGAGCTCGAGCGAGGGGCGATGTTCGGTCGCCTTGGTGCTGCTGGGGAAGAATGCTCCGAACGCGACATAGTCCGCGCCGGCGTCCCCCGCCTCCAGCGCCAGGTGGCGGCTATCGTGGCAGGTGACGCCGATCTGCATGTCGCGCCCGACCATCGCGCGCGCATCCCGCACGTCGCCGTCGGACTGGCCGAGGTGGACGCCGTCCGCCCCCAGCCGCTTGGCCAGCGCCACACTGTCGTTGACGATGAAGGCGCAATCGTGCGCGGCGCACAATGCCTGCAAGGGTTCCGCAAGGCGCGCAGCGGCGTGCTGGTCGACGTCCTTCACACGAAACTGGAACGCGGCGACGTCGCCCGCGCCGAGCGCGCGTTCGAGCCGTTCGGGAAAGGCCCCGCCGACATTGAGAGGGGATATGAGATAGAGCTGGCAGCCGGTCATGCGCCGACAGGTAGCGGCCATTCAGGCAACCGCAAGCGATGACCGTGCGTTATCGCCGCCATGCGATCCTTCAGCGTCATCCTGCCCGCCCTGCTGCTCAACGCCTGCGCGGTGATCCCGCCGCCCGACACCACGCCGCCGCAGCCGCAGGGGTATGCCGTGCCCCTGGGCGTCGCGGTGCAGGTCGGCGATCTTTCGGTAACGCCGACCGCGCTGGTGGAGGACAGCCGCTGCCCGATGAATGCCCGCTGCGTCTGGGCCGGGCGCGTGGTCGTGCGCACGCGGATCAGCGGCGCAGGCTGGGCCGACAACGCCGATCTGACCTTGGGCGAACCGTACGGCACGCACGGCAAGGTGCTCGCCCTCGTCAGCGTGCGCCCGGAAAAAACCACGCAGGCGGAGATGCCTTTGCGCGACTATCGCTTCGTCTACGAAGCCCGCTGACTGGTGGCCCGCTGACCGGCAGCGGGCCCGCGCACTCCGTCAGGCGACGCTGGCCGCCTGGATCTTGTCGATCGCCGCGCCCAGCGTCGAATCGAATTCCTCGTCCGACTGCTGGTGGCGCAGGTCCTGCAACAGGCCGCGGCTGAAGCTGGCGATCATGCCTTCGTTCTGGGAGAGCTTCTCGCACGCCTCGTCGGTCGAATACCCGCCGGACAATGCGACCACGCGCAGCACGGCGGGGTGATCGATCAGCGGCTTGTAGAGGTTGGGTTCCACCGGGATCGAGAGCTTGAGCATGACCTGCTGCCCCGCGGGAAGCGCGTCGAGCCCTTCCAGAATCGCGTCGCGCAGGACGATCTCGCCTTCCGCCCGGTCGGGCGCCTTGATGTCGTATTCCGGCTCCAGCATCGGGACGAGGCCGGCGGCCAGGATCCGCGCGCCTTCCGCAAACTGCTGGCGGACGACCTGCTTGATACCGGCCGTATCGTTCGACTTGATGACGCTGCGCATCTTGGTGCCGAACACGCCCTTGGCCTTGGCGCGGGCCAGAAGGTTTTCGAGATCGGGCATCGGCTTCATCAGCTGCGCGCCGTTCACCTCGTCCTCAAGGCCCTTGTCGACCTTCAGGAACGGCACGATGCCGCGCTCGGCCAGTCGTTCCGGCACCGGCTTGCCGCCGCTTTCCCCGTCCATCGTCTTTTCGAACAGGATCGCGCCGATCACCTTGCCGTTGCCGAAGCAGGGGGATTCCACGATGCGGCTGCGCATCTGGTGGATCAGGGCGAACATCTCGTCATCGCCGTTCCACGCGCCTTCTTCGACGCCGTAGCCGGCCAGCGCCTTGGGGGTCGATCCCCCCGACTGGTCGAGGGCCGCGATGAAGCCCTGGCCGGTGGCGATACGGTCGGTCATTTCCTGATGGTTCATCGTGCTTCCCTGCCTGTTCAAGCGACTGTGCATGCGAATGCGCATGCGAATTTGGGCCGGGCCATAGCTAGCCCCGGTAACCCTCGCAAGCCGCCCTCAGGCGCGCTTGCCGACCTTGCGGATGATGCCCGTGAAGCTCAGCGCGGGCGTGCCGTCAGCAGTCACCATGCCGCGCACGAACACCGTCTTGCCGCCGCCCCGTGTCACCTCTCCGCGTGCCTCGACCAGCGCGCCCACGGGCACCGGGTTGAGGAAGTCCCCCGCAAGGTGGAGCGTGACCCCGTGGCTCCCCGCCATCTCGTGCCGGGCGATCGTGAACAGCGCGGAATCGGCAAAGGTCAGGATATTGCCGCCGTGCATGAACCCGCCGCCGTTCATGTGGCGCGGCTCGGCACGGAAGGCGAGGACCATTGCCCCGCCCGGCTCCTGCCGCTGGTAATAAGGGCCGACCAGATCCTCGAACGGATCGTCCTCCCAGCTCGCCCAGCCGGCCCACTCGCCTTCGCTGACGGGGATCAGGTGGCTGCCGGCGCCGACGCCTTCATCGGCCGGCGGGACCTGTTCGCTCACGCCGCCCGATCCTGTGCCAGCGCCTTCACGCCGGGCAGTTCGCGCCCCTCCATCCATTCGAGGAACGCCCCACCGGCGGTAGAGACGTAGGAGAACTGCTCCGCCACGCCGGCGTGGTTCAGCGCCGCCACGGTATCGCCGCCGCCCGCGACGGAAATCAGGCTGCCGTCCTGGGTGAGCGCCGCGGCGGTGCGGGCGAGTGCGACGGTCGCGGTGTCGAACGGCGCGGTCTCGAACGCGCCCAGAGGGCCGTTCCACACCAGGGTGCGGCAGGTCTTCAGCACGTCGGCGAGCGATTCGACCGCGGCGGGGCCCACGTCGAGGATCATCTCGTCGGGCGCCACCTCGTGCACGTTGCAGGTACGCAGGCTGGGCGGATTGGCGGCGAATTCCTTCGCCACGACGACGTCATAGGGCAGGTGCACCGTGCATCCTGCGTGGTCGGCTGCGTCGAGGATGGCGTTGGCGGTCGAGGCAAGATCGTGTTCGCACAGCGACTTACCGACGTTCACCCCGCGCGCGGCGAGGAACGTGTTGGCCATCCCGCCGCCGATGATGAGGTGCTGCACCTGCCCGACCAGGTTCTCCAGCACGGCGAGCTTGCTCGATACCTTGGCGCCGCCGACCACGGCCGCCACCGGGGGCTCCGGCGATCCGAGCGCGGCATCGAGCGCGCGCAGTTCCTTCTCCATCGCCCGCCCTGCGTATGCGGGGAGGAGATGCGCCAGCCCTTCCGTGCTGGCATGCGCCCGGTGCGCGGCGGAAAACGCGTCGTTGACGTAGATGTCGCCGTGCGCCGCCATGCCTTGCGCGAACAGCGGATCGTTTGCCTCCTCGCCCGGCCAGAAGCGCACGTTGTCGAGCAGGCCGATGTCGCCATCGCGCAGGATGCCGATCGATTGTTCGACCACGGGGCCCATCACCTCGGGAATGAACATGATCTCGCGGCCCAGCACCCGCTCGACATCACCCTGCACAATGCTGGTGCTCATCACCGAGCTCCGCGCGCCTTTCGGCCGGCCGAAGTGGGCGAGCAGCAGGACCTTGGCCCCGGCATCGGCCAGTTCCAGGATCGTCGGCGCGCTCGCCTCCACCCGGGTCACGTCGCTTGCCCGGCCTTCGATCATCGGCAGGTTGAGATCGACGCGCACCAGCGCGACCTTGCCGCGCAGATCGTCTGGCAGATCGTCGAGCGTTCTATACTGCTTCATGTATCGTTCCGCTCTCAATGAGAATTCTCTTTGACACGCCCACTGCGCGGCCGTGAGGTCAGATCAGCCGGGCCATGACCCCGGCGGTATCGATCATGCGGTTAGAGAAGCCCCACTCGTTGTCGTACCAGCTGACCACCCGGGCAAGCTTGCTCTCGAGCACGGCGGTTTCAAGAGAATCAACGGTAGAAGACGCCGGGTAGTGATTGAAATCGCTCGAAACAAGCGGTTTGTCGGTGTAGTCCAGCACGCCCTTCATCGGGCCATCGGCGGCGGCCTTCAGCGCGGCGTTGATCTCTTCGGCGGAGGTGTCGCGACCCGGCGTGAAGACGAGGTCGATCATCGACACGTTCGGCGTCGGCACCCGCACCGAACTGCCGTCCAGCTTGCCCTTCAGCTCCGGCAGAACGAGGCCCACCGCCCGCGCCGCGCCGGTCGTGGTGGGGATCATGTTCTGCGCCCCGCCGCGCGCGCGCCGCAGGTCCGAATGGATCTGGTCGAGCATGCGCTGGTCGTTGGTGTAGCTGTGGATCGTGGTCATGAAACCGCGCTCGATGCCCATCGCCTCGTGCAGGACCTTGGCCACCGGCGCCAGGCAGTTCGTGGTGCAGCTTGCGTTGGAGACGATCACGTCGTCGGCGGTCAGGCTGTCCTGGTTGACGCCGAACACGATGGTCTTCGAAACACCCGTCGCCGGGGCGGAGATCAGCACGCGCTTGGCGCCGGCCGACAGGTGGGGGCGGCTCGCCTCGTCCGACTGGAAGAAACCGGTGCATTCAAGCACCAGGTCAATGCCGTTCGCCTTGTGCGGAAGGTTGCCGGGATCGCGCTCCGCCGTCACGTGGATCCGGCGACCGTTCACGACCAGGTCGTTACCGTCCGTCTCCACCGTGCCGGGGAAGCGGCCGTGCGTGCTGTCGAAACCGAAGAGCAGCGCGTTGGACTTGGTGTCGGCCAGGTCGTTGATCGACACCAGCTCCAGATCGTGATCGGTCCGCTCGAGGATGGCGCGCGCGACAAGCCGCCCGATACGCCCGAAACCGTTGATCGCAACCTTGGTCGCCATTGTTAGAAGCTCCTGCTAAATGCCTAGTTTTGCTTTGATTTGCGGGACGATCGCATCGCTCGTGATGCCGAACCGCGCGTAGAGATCTTCCGCCGGGGCCGACGCGCCGAAACGGTCGAGACCTATCTGGATGCCATTGCCCCGGGTATAGCGTTCCCAGCCCAGCGTGGCGCCCGCTTCGATCGAGACGCGCAGCAACTCTTCCGGCGGGAGATCGGGCAGCAGATCGGCCTTGTAGGCCGCGTCCTGCGCCTCGAACAACTCCATGCAGGGCATCGAGATCACGTCCGCGCCGATGCCCTCGGCCTCGAGCGCGTCGGCCGTGGCCACGGCCACCTCGACCTCCGAACCGGTCGCGATCAGCACGACCTTGCGCGGAGCCCTGGCGCTGCGCAAACGGTATGCGCCCTTTGACGAAAGCATCCCGCCCTGGGTGCGCAATTGCGGCAGGTTCTGCCGGCTGAGCGCGAGAACCGAAGGCGTCTCGGGCCTCGAAAGCGCGAGGGCCCAGCACTCCGCAGTCTCAACCGCGTCGCACGGGCGGAACACATTGAGGTTGGGGATAAGCCGCAGGCTCATCAACTGCTCGATCGGCTGATGCGTCGGCCCGTCCTCGCCCAGGCCGATGCTGTCATGCGTGAAGACGTAGATCGCGCGGGTCTGCTGCAGCGCGCTGAGGCGCACGGCGTTTCGGCAATAATCGCTGAAAATCAGGAACGTACCGCCGTAAGGTACGACGCCGCCGTGCAGCGCCATGCCGTTCATCGCGCAGGCCATGCCGAATTCGCGAATGCCGTAATAGACATAACGCCCGGCGTAATCGTTCGCGGTCAGCGGGCGGGTCGATTTGGTCTTGGTGTTATTGGAACCGGTAAGGTCGGCCGAACCGCCGATCATGGCCGGAACAGACGCGGTCAGCACCTCCAGCGCCATCTCGCTCGCCTTGCGGGTGGCGACCTTCTTCGGGTCCGCCAACAGGCCTTCGATATAGTCGGCGAGGCCGGTGTCGGCCGGAAGGTCGCCAGCCATCCGTGCGCTGAAATCGGCCCGCGCGGAGCTGCTGTCGAGGCGCGATCGCCATTCGACATGGGCGGACTTGCCGCGATCGCCGGTCGCTCGCCAGTCGACCATGATCTCGTCGGGGATCACGAAAGGCTCCGACGTCCAGACCAGGTGCTCGCGCACTGCGGCCACTTCCTCGTCGCCCAGCGCTGCGCCGTGGACGGCACTGGTTCCCTGCTTGTTCGGGGCGCCCTTGCCGATCACCGTGCGGCATTCGACTAGCACAGGGCGATCGTCGAGACGCGCTGCCTCTGCCAGCGCGCGGTCGATGTCCGAAAAATCGTGTCCGTCGCATTTCAGCACGTGCCATCCGGCCGCGCGGTAGCGGGCCGGAATGTCCTCGCAGGTGGAAAGATCCGTCGATCCGTCGATCGTGATGCGGTTGGAATCCCACAGCACCTTCAGGCGGCCCAGGGCGAGGTGACCGGCAAGGCCGATCGCTTCGTGGTTCACGCCTTCCATCAGGCACCCGTCACCCGCGATGACCCAGGTGCGATGATCGACCAGCGCGTCGCCATAGACGGCGTTGAGATGCCGCTCCGCCATCGCCATGCCAACCGCCATCGCAAGGCCCTGGCCGAGCGGCCCGGTCGTGCATTCGATGCCGTCGACCAGGAAGTTTTCCGGATGGCCGGCGCACACGCTGCCAAGCTGGCGGAAATTGCGAATGTCTTCGATAGTGGGCGAGGCGTAGCCAGACAGGTGGAGCAGGCTGTAGATCAGCATCGATCCGTGCCCGGCGCTCAGCACGAAGCGGTCGCGATCCGCCCAGTCCGGTGCGCTCGGATCGAAACGCAAATATCTGGACCAGAGCACGGTCGCCACGTCGGCCATGCCCATCGGCATTCCGGGGTGGCCCGAATTGGCCGCCTGCACCGCATCCATGGACAGCGCGCGAATGGCGTTGGCCATCGGCGCCAGGCGGGCGGTATCCAGCGTCATCTCGGCAATGCTCCTGACCAGAAAGGTGCGATTCGGGCGCGCGCGGCCCCCTTCGCGGACCCCCGGAGCAAGGTCAAGGCAAGCGGACCGATCGATCACCCGCCCGTTTGTGCAGACGATCTGTCAACTCGCGGCAGCAAATCTTTGCTCTTGCGCTGAAATGCGGTAAATCCGCGGCCATGGAAACGAACAGGACCGAAGCCGCAGTCCAGCGGATCGAAAGTGCGCTCGCACGGATTGCCGCCGCTGCCGATCAGCCGCGCCCCCCCGCCGGCGCGGAGCAGCCATCGGTCACGGCGCTGGTGGAGCGGCACGAATCGCTTCGCGAGACGGTCGCGCAGACGATCGGCGAGATCGACGCCCTGTTGGCCGAGATGGAATCATGAGCGAAGTCGCACTTTCCGTCGGCGGCCGGATATTTCGCGTGGCGTGCGCGGCGGGCGAGGAAGACCGCGTGATACGGCTGGGTGCGCTTGTCAGTGACAAGCTGGTCGCGCTCGGGAACCTCTCGGGGCACGAAGCGCAGAACCTGCTGTTCGCGGCCCTCATTCTTGCCGACGAAGCGCACCAACCGCACGCGGCCGAAGACAGGGATGGCGCGAATGCCGAGCGTGAGATGGAAGCCGCCCGAACCCGGCAAAGCGACGAACCGGCGCGGGCGGCGTCCGTTAACGAAGCGCTCCAGGGCGAACTGGCAGCGGCGCGGAAACACGCCGAAGACCTGTCATCCAGGCTTGCATCCGTTACGTCCGAGCGCGACGAGCTGGCGGCCCACGTGCAAGCGCTCGGCACTGCGGATCAGGCGCCGCAGATGGCTGACCTTGCCCCGGCCCTCGAACGACTGGCGCAAATGCTGGAAGAATGTGCCGACAAGCTTGAGAGCGGCCGGCCCAACACCTAGATTGGGTGCGGCGGGGCTGCCCGGCACGAGCCGCATCGAAAATCCCTGGGGCTATAAGCACATCCTGGGGGCTGTCCCTGCCCTGGCTACCGGGTTCGTCCCGGGAACCGGGGTATATGGTCCCCGCCTGACGTTCGGCGTCAGAGGATTTTGGGGCAACGACCCATGGTGGTTCCGCCACACCATCGCTAACAGGCAGGCATGACCGATACTGTGCTCGACAAGGCGGCGCTGCGCCGGGATTTGAAGGCCCAGCGGCGCCGGCACGTGGCCGCCCTGCCCGATGCCACGCGGGCCCTGCTTTTTCGCGTTCCTCCCGCTACGGTGGCCCGCCTGATCACACCGGGCGCAACAGTCGGGCTTTACCGGGCCGGTCCCGACGAGGCGCCGGCGGGCGCCTATGCGCGGCATTTTCAAGAGAACGGGCACGCAATCGCCCTGCCCCGCTTCGCGGCCCGCGATGCGCCCATGGCATTCGCGCTCCACACCGATCCCAACGGGGAGAGCGATCTCGAGACCGGTCCGTTCAACCTGCTGCAACCGCGGGTCGATGCGCCGGAAGTAACGCCGGACGTGCTGATCGTGCCGCTTGTCGCGTTCACAGCCGACGGTGCGCGGTTGGGCCAGGGCGGCGGGCACTATGACCGGTGGCTGGAGTCCCATCCCGGCACGATCGCGATCGGGCTCGCCTGGGATATCCAGTTGGCAGACGAACTCCCGAGCGAGGCGCACGATCACCCGCTGACCGCCGTGGTCACGCCGACGCGTGTTTATGGTCCTTTCGCATGAGGACCGAACCGACACTACGCATCCCGCTCGGGCTCCTGGCGCTCCTGTTTCTCATCGGCGTCTATTCGCTCGTGGTGGCCCGATACGTCCCATCGCTGATCGGTGACTGGAACGGGCTGGCGCAGTCGGCTGTCTACCTGGCGCTGGGGCTGGCCTGGCTGCTGCCCCTGCGGCGCTTCCTGATCTGGATGGAAACCGGCCGCTGGGGTTGAGCCTGCGCTAGCGTTACAAACACTGCCGCCAGCGATCACAGCGTGAAGAGAAGTCCCAAGTGGCGCGAGTGACGGGGCTCGAACCCGCGACCTCCGGCGTGACAGGCCGGCACTCTAACCAACTGAGCTACACCCGCGCAAAAGGGGTTCGCACCGCTTGGGAGCCGCGCCACTAAGGGGTCATCCGCGGGCTGTCAACCGCCCGTACCGCTGCTTTTTGCCGCAATCTTGCTCTACGCAAAATTAACCATATCGCCGGCAAAAGACCCCCGGCCCGGCAACGGGCGAATGGGGGGAATTGCAATGCGATCGGCGAGGAATCTCGGGCTCAAGGCAGCCCTGTTTGCATGCGCAATGGCAAGCGCTGCTGGCGCATCGGCCGCGGTCGATATCGATCGCGCGGTGTTCATTGAGCGCCAGGTGGAAGGGGTGCGCGCCCTTGAGCCTGCGACGACCTTGCGCAAGGGCGACAAGGTGGTGCTGATGGTCGCATGGACGGCCGCGCCGTCCGCAAAGGGATACGTCGTCGAGAGCGCGGTGCCGCGGCCGCTGGCGTTCCAGCGCGCCGGGAGCGACGCGGCGGAAGTCTCCATCGATGGCGGGCGTACCTGGGGCCAGCTCGGCGAATTGCGCCTCGGCAACCGTCTCGCGTCGGCGGAGGACGTGACGCACCTGCGGATGCGCGTGCCCGCCAGTGCCACCAGCGGACGCCTGACCTACAAGGCGATCGTTCGCTAGGCGCGGGCCGCCCGCTCAGCGCTTCTCGTACTTCCAGTTGCGCCGCTTTCCTTCGGCGACCCAGGCGATGGTGTCCTTCAGCCGCCGGGCGCGGGTTTCCGCGCGCTTCGCATCGGTGATCCACGCGATGTAATCGCGCCGCTGCGCCGCGGTGAAGGCGGCGAAATGATCCGCCGCCGCCGCGTTTCCGGCGAGTGCCGCGGCCAAGTCGTCGGGGACTGACAGTTCCGCTTCAGCGGGTGGTTTTCCTAGTCTTTTGCGGGCTTTACCCGCCTCTTCTACGACGAGGCGGAGCGTGGCGACCAGTTCCTCTTCGGGAGGTAGATCGGCGAGGGAGGCGATCTTGCCGTACCGGCCCATCCCTTCGGTGTCCTTGGCGCCCTGCCGCCCGTCCCCGTGAATAACGAACGCGCAGTGCGCCTTGAAAGCCGCCATCCCTGCGACGTTCCTGCCGCCGGTTATGAAGTGCGGCATGCCCCACTTGATGCCCTCCTCCACCTGCGGAATCGCCGAATGGACGACCTTGCGCAGATGGACCAGGATCGGCTGCGCGAAGGGCGCGGCCTTGTCGATGTAGGCGTCGATGCGCGGATCGGTGATCATGCCAGCGGGTCTAGCCGATCCCCACTTTTCCGCAAAAGATGGTGCAATCGCGTGTCAAAGAGAATTCTCTTTTGACGTTGAAGTGCGTCTCTCACACCAGCAGGAGCGCCGGCGTCTCGATCAGGCGCTTGATTGCCTGGATGAAGCTCGCGGCATCCCACCCATCGACCACGCGGTGATCGCAGCTGATGGAGATGTTCATCAGCTTGCGCTTCTCCACCCGCTCGCCGCCCATGCCGTCGGGCACGAACATCGGGCGTTCGACGATGCGATTGGGGCCGATGATCGCGACCTCGGGCCGGTTGATAACGGGCGTCGTCGCCACGCCGCCGAGCGGGCCGAGCGAAGTGACGGTGAGCGTCGATCCCGACAACTCGGCGGACTTCGCCGAACCATCGCGCGCAGCATCGGCAAGGCGGCGGATTTCCGTTGCCAGCTGCCACAGGTTCTTCGCCTGCGCATCGCGGATCACGGGCACCATCAGGCCCCCGTCGGTCTGGGTCGCCATGCCGAGGTGCACCGCGCCGTGGCGCGTCACCACGCCCGCGTCATCGTCATACCGCGCGTTGATCATGGGAAACTCCGGCACCGTCCGACAGATCGCGGCGATCAGCAGCGGCAGCATCGTGAGCTTGGGCCGTTCCCCCCGCGCCGCGTTGAGCTGTTCGCGCAGCCGCTCCATCTCGGTGACGTCGCATTCCTCCACGTAGGTGAAGTGCGGGATGTTGCGCTTGGCCGCGGCCATGTTCTCCGCGATGCGGCGGCGCAGGCCGATGACCTTGATCGCCTCGTCCGGGCGAGCGCTGCCTGCCGGGGCGTGGCCGCTCGCCGCGCCGTAGGAGATGAAGGCATCGAGGTCGGCATGGCGGATGCGCCCCTCCTCGCCCGGCCGGACTTCGGCAAGATCGATGCCAAGATCGCGCGCGCGCTGGCGCACGGCCGGGGTGGCGAGAACCCTGGCGCCGCTTCCCGTTCGTGCCGGGCTCGTCGGTTGCGAAATGCCCCCTGAGGCAGAACCGTCATCCTGCTTCGTCGGCGCTGCCTTCGGAGAGGAGGACAATCCTTCGACAGGCTTGGGGCGAACGGGAGAGGAAACCGGCTCGGGCACCGACTCGTCCGGGGCGGCCACTTGCGCAATCGCCGCGTCGGCATCCGAGGCGTCGGGGTTCTCCACCTCGATCCGTTCCTCGACCACCTCCGCAGTGGGCGCCGGCGCCGCGTCCCCGGCGACTTCGCCCTCGGTCTCGATCACCACCAGCATGGAGCCGATCGCGATCACGTCGCCGACTTCGCCTGCGACCTCCACGACGGTGCCCGCGACGGGGCTTTCCATCTCAACCGTGGCCTTGTCGGTCATCATGTCGGCAATCTGCTGGTCTTCCTCCACCCGGTCGCCCGGCTTGACGTGGAAGGCGACGATCTCGGCCTCGGCGATGCCTTCGCCGATGTCGGGGAGCTTGAATGTGAAACGGGCCATCGGATCAGGCTTTCAAAATCGAATCGATTGCTTCGCCGATGCGAACCGGGCCGGGGAAATAGGCCCATTCGAGGCTGTGCGGATATGGCGTGTCGAACCCGGTCACCCGTTCGACGGGTGCCTCCAGGTGATAGAAGCAGCGTTCGGTCACGAGGGCGCTGAGCTCCGCGCCGAAGCCGCTGGTGCGCGTGGCCTCGTGCACGATCAGGCAGCGTCCGGTCTTTTCCACCGAAGCCTCGATCGCCGCGATGTCGAGCGGAACCAGGGTGCGCAGGTCGATGATTTCGGCATCGACGCCTTTCTCGCGGCACACCGCCTCGCTCACATGGACCATCGTGCCGTATGTCAGCACCGTCAGCGCGTCGCCCTCGCGCACGGTGCGCGCCTTGCCGAGCGGGATGCTGTAGTATCCTTCGGGCACGCGGCTGTCGGCGTGGTTCTTCCACGGTTCGACCGGCTTGTCGTAGTAACCGCTGAAGGGGCCGTTGTAGATCCGCTTCGGTTCGAAGAAGATCACCGGATCGTTATCCTCGATTGCCGCGATCAGCAGGCCCTTGGCGTCGTAGGGCGTGCTGGGGATCACGGTCTTGAGCCCGGCGACGTGGGTGAACAGCGATTCCGGGCTCTGGCTGTGAGTCTGCCCCCCGAAGATGCCGCCGCCGAAGGGGCTGCGCACCGTCATAGGCGCGATATATTCGCCGGCAGAGCGGTACCGAAGCCGCGCCGCTTCGCTGATGAGCTGGTCGATCCCCGGATAGATGTAGTCGGCAAACTGGATTTCGGGGACGGGGCGCAGGCCATATGCGCCCATGCCGACCGCCGCGCCGATAATGCCGCATTCGGAAATCGGCGTATCGAACACGCGGTTCTTGCCGTGCTTCTCCTGCAGGCCCGCGGTGGCGCGGAACACGCCGCCGAAGTAGCCGACGTCCTCTCCCATGATGACAACCGTGGGATCGTGGCTGAGCATGATGTCGAGCGCGTCGTTGATCGCCTCGATCATGTTGATGTTCCGCGCCGGCGCGTCGGCCAGGCCGACGGGGGCGTCGTCGATCAGGCTTGTGGCCACTTGATCTTCCTTTCGCGGATAGCCTGGGCGGCCTGTTCTTCCAGATGCCAGGGGAGTTCCTCGAATACGTCTTCGAACATCGTGTGGAACGGGTGGTGCATGCCGTGGCCGAGGACGCCGTTCTTCTCGGCCTCCTTGGTGGCGGCCTTCACCTGCTCCGCGCAGTCGAGGTCGAGCTGCTGCTGCCGATCCTCGTCCCACTCGCCGAGGTGGATCAGGTGGTCCTTCAACCGCGTGATCGGATCGCCCAGCGGCCATTCGTTGCGTTCCTGCGCGCTGCGATACTGGCTGGGATCGTCGGAGGTGGAGTGCCCTTCGGCGCGGTAGCTGAAATGTTCGATCACGGTGGGGCCGCCGTTGGCCCGCGCCCGATTGGCGGCCCACTGCTCCGCCGCATAGACCGCCAGCGCGTCGTTCCCGTCCACCCGCAGGCTGGCGATGCCGTAGCCGACCCCGCGCGCGGCAAAGGTCGCCCGCTCCCCGCCAGCGAAACCGGAAAAGCTGGAGATCGCCCATTGATTGTTGACGACGTTGAGGATCACCGGCGCGTTGTAGACGGCGGCGAACAGGCAGGCGGCGTGGAAGTCCCCTTCCGCCGTGCTCCCTTCGCCCACCCAGGTCGCGGCGATCCGGCTGTCACTGCGCATCGCGCTGGCCATCGCCCAGCCCACCGCCTGCGGCGTCTGCGTCGCCAGGTTGCCGCTTATGGTGAAGAAGCTGTGCGCCCGGCTGGAATACATGATGGGCAGCTGGCGCCCCTTCAGCTTGTCCCCGCGGTTGGAGTAGATCTGGTTGATCATCTCAACCAGGGGATATCCGCGCGCGATCAGGATGCCCTGCTGGCGATAGCTGGGGAACACCATGTCATCGGCGGCAAGCGCCATCCCGGCGGCCACGCTGGTCGCCTCTTCCCCGGTGCACTTCATGTAGAAGCTGGTCTTGCCCTGCCGCTGCCCGCGGTACATCCGTTCATCGAAGGCGCGCGTCAGGGCCATCGTCCGCAGCATCTGGCGCAAGGTCTCGGGGCCGAGCTTCGGGTCCCACGGTCCGTGTGCGGCGTTGTCATCGCCCAGCACGCGGATGAGATCGTTGGCCAAGCCCTGCGTGTCGATCGGCGCACATGTTTCGTCGGGCCGCGCCTGTTCACCCGGGCGGCTGATGCGCAAGTCGGAGAAATCGACCGTGTCGCCGGGACGGAATTTCGGTTCGGGAACATAGAACTGCAGCGCAGGGCGGTTGTGGCCCGCCTGCCCCGGTCCGCTGGACATTTCGTCCGCCATTCACGCTCTCCCGCGTCAGAAGCAATCTTTTACGTCGGCGTTATTTTATTTCAAAGCCGGTCACGGAGTCAAGAAAGCGCCGTCACACGGCCACCGGCGCCTTGAGTGGGCCAAGCGGCGTGTAATCGATGACCGCGAAATCTTCGATAGCGTAGTCGAAAATGCTGTCCGGCTGGCGCAGCAGCTCGAGCCGCGGAGCGCCTTGCGGCGCGCGGGCGAGCTGCTGTTCGATGAGGTCGGCATGGTTCAGGTAAAGGTGCACGTCGCCGCCCATCCAGACGAACTCCCCCGGTTCCAGACCCGTCTGCTGGGCCAGCATCCGCTGCAGCAGCGCGGCCGACCACAAGTTGAACGGCAGGCCCAGGGCGACATCGCAGCTGCGCTGGTACAGCAACCCGTTGAGCTTCCCGTCCGCGACGTGGAACTGGTAGGTCTTGTGGCACGGCGGCAGGGCCATGCGGTCAAGCTCCGCGACGTTCCAGCCTTCGATGATGTGCCGGCGACTGCCCGGATTGTTCCGCAACGATTCGACCACCGCGGCCACCTGGTTGATGCCTTCGCCCGGCTCGTAGAGACCGTCGGCGCGATAGCGCCAGGTCGGCCAGTCGACCCATTGCTTGCCGTACACCGGCCCCAGATCGCCCCAATTGCCGGCGAACGCTTCGTCCGCGGCGATACGTTCGACGAATTCGGCGATCGCGATGTCGTCACCGGTCTCACGCACGTAACGGGCATGGGGCCAGTCGTCCCAGATGTGGACGCCCTGAAGCACCAGGGGCCGGATGTTCGTTTCGCCGGTGAGGAACCACAGCAATTCGCGCGTCGCCGTCTTCCAGTACACCCGCTTGGTGGTGATGAGCGGCATCGCCCCGCCCGCCAGGTCGAAGCGCAAGGTGGCGCCGAAGACGGAACGCGTGCCCACCCCCGTGCGGTCGATCCGCTCCGACCCCTGCTCCCAGATACGCCGCATCAGGTCGAGGTATTGCTGTTCCGGATGGGTATCGCCGGGAGAACTGCCGGGAGAATCGCTGCGCGGAAAGGCACTGGCCATGGCCCTGTCCCTACTGCGCGAATTGCCGGCTTGCCACCCCGCCATCCCCTCCCTATAGGCCGCCGCCTGCCTCGCCCACCTTCGCGCTTCGGCTGCGGTGGGCAAGATCGGTCGGGGAATAGCTCAGCCTGGTAGAGCACTGTCTTCGGGAGGCAGGGGCCGGAGGTTCGAATCCTCTTTCCCCGACCATTTCTTCACACCTCTGCGGGCGCGGGACGTTCCGCTGGAAACAACCGGGCGCGCCCGGGTTATTGGCGACATGAACGCCCGTTCCGCCGCCTCCCACAGCAACCGCGACTTTGCCAAGGGCCTCGCCCGCGCCTTTGCCGGCGCGCTGATCTTCGCGCTTCCGATGCTGATGACGATGGAGATGTGGTGGCTCGGTTTCTACGTGGACCGGGGGCGCCTGCTTCTACTCCTGCTCGCGGCGTTCGTGCTGCTCGTGCCTCTCTGCCGCATCGTGGGGTTCAGGAGTACCGATGGCGGAATCCTGGAAGATGTCGTCGATGCCTTCACCGCACTCGGCACAGGGATTGTCGCCTCGGCTCTCATCCTGTTCCTGCTGGGGGTGATCGCGTCGGGAATGCCGGCAAGCGAGATTCTCGGTAAGATCGCCATCGAGGCCGTTCCGGCCAGCATCGGCGCCGCGCTCGCCCGCGGGCAGCTCGGAGCGCGCGCCGACGAGGGCGATGGCGAGGATGCGCTGGACGTGGAGGACTCCTACGCGACGGAGCTATTCCTCATGGTGGTGGGCGCGCTGTTCATCGCGTTCAATCTCGCCCCTACCGAAGAGATGATGTCGATCGCATTCATGATGACGCCCTGGCATGCCCTGGCGCTTGTCGTGTTTTCGCTGCTGGTCCTCCATGCGTTCGTCTATGCGCTGGATTTCAAGGGGGAGCATGAGCTGCCCGAAGGCATGAACAGCCTGACCGGCATCCTGGTGTTCACGATGGCGGGATACGGGATCGCGTTGCTCGTCAGCCTTTATGTCCTGTGGACCTTCGGGTGGACCAATGGAATGGCGCTGGGGCCCATCGCGATGATGACCGCCGTGCTGGGATTCCCCGCGGCGCTCGGCGCCGGTAGCGCGCGTCTCGTCGTCTAGGAGCAGCAATGAAAGAAGACGAAGGAAAACACGACCGCCTGCCGCCGCTCGCGATCCTGGCGGGCTCTATCGGCCTGCTGCTGACCGTGGGCCTCGTGGGATTCATCGGTTGGGAGGCCACGCGCCAGGAAGGCGTCGCCGTGCCGGTGGTCGTGGTGGAGGCCGGCGACGTCACCCCGACCGGGGGCGGCTACGTCGTGGAGTTCGAAGCGCGCAACCTTTCGGGGCGCACGGCCGCGAACGTGGAGATCGAGGCGTCCCTGGAGCTGGCCGGCGAGCCGCCGGTGGTCAGCACGGTCGCGCTCGATTACGTGCCCGCCCATTCGAAGCACAACGGCGGCGTCTTCCTTCCGGCCGATCCGCGGACGGGAACGCTGGAGATGCGCGTGCTCGGCTACGCCGAACCCTGAACACGCCCAGCTATTCGGGCCGCGCGATCCACCAGTGGGTTTCGCGCACCATCGCGCCGACCGGCCGCCCGTTACGATCGGTGGCGGGGCGATAGCGGAAGCGCTGCTCGATCAGGCGGCAGGTCAGGCTGTCTAGAGGGACCATCCCGCTCGATTCGTCCGCACGGCAGCCGCTCACGCGCCCGCCAGGCCCCACGGCGAAGATCACGGTGACGGCGGCTTCCTGCCCTTCGGAGAGGACTCCATCGGGCAGGTCCGCGAACGACAGCCGCCCGGAGATGCGCCGCGGGCCGCGCACGGGCTCTCCATCGCCGGTCCCGTCCCCGTCCCCGCCCGTGCCGCCGCCGCCTGGCCCATCGCCATGCAGCCCCGCCCCGCGGCCGGGCCCGGGAAGGTCGGCCGCCCCGGTTTGCGCAGCGCTGCCGGCATCGGCCTCGGTTGCGGCGACGATCGGCGGCGGGACGATCAGCGGGGTCACAGGCGGCGCGACAACAGGGGTGGCGCGATTGCGCAGGTTACGCACGCCCGCATCGTCCCTGGGCGCGGGCTTGCGGGCCCGGCGCTGCTCTGCCCGCTGCCTGGGCCTGGGCGGGGGCGGCGTCTCGCTGAAGGCGACCGAGACCAGCGCCGGGACAGGCTGCGCGCGATGCTCCACTCCGAAGCCATGGACGAGCAGGGCTACGACAAGCGCCGTCACGCCTGCTGCCGCCCCCGCCGATACCATGCGTGGTGGCCGCCATTCGTACATTGCGCGCGGGATAATTTCGGCCGGATTGATCGCGACTGAATTGCCCGCCACCCGCTACCCTCCCCGCAGGAGCTGGACCCCCCAGTCCCGTTCGAAGAGATAGAGCAGGATCCGGGCCGCCGCCCCTCTTTCTCCCGAGAGCCCGCCGTCACGATCCATCAACAGCCGCGCATCGTCGTGCGCCAGGGGGAGCAGGCGCTGGATCTGGTCGAGATCGGCGATGCGGAAGGGCGTGTCACCCGACTGTCGGGTGCCCAGCAGCTCGCCCCCGCCGCGCAGCCGTAGATCCTCCTCGGCCAGGCGAAATCCGTCCTGCGTCTCGCGCATGAGGGCGAGGCGCTGCTTGCCAGTTTCGCTCAGCGCATCGCCGCGCAGGAGCACGCAGACCGACTTCTTGTCGCCCCGCCCCACGCGCCCGCGCAACTGGTGCAACTGGGCAAGGCCGAACCGTTCGGCCTGCTCGATCACCATCAGCGTGGCGTTGGGGACGTCCACCCCCACCTCGATCACCGTGGTCGCGACGAGAAGCCGGGCCCGCCCGGAGGCGAACCGCTCCATCGCGGCGTCTTTCTCCTCAGGGCGAAGCTGCCCGTGGACCAGCACGATGTCATCGCCGAAACGCGCCTTCAGCGAAGCGTAACGCGCCTCGGCCGCGGCGATGTCCTCCGTCTCCAGTTCGCGGACCATCGGGCACACCCAGTACGCCTGCGCGCCTGCTTCCATCTGGGCCGCCAGACGTTCCACCACCTCGGGCAATCGCTCAGCCGCGATGACGACCGTGTCGATCGCCTGACGGCCCGGCGGCATCTCGTCGAGGCGGCTGACATCCATCTCGCCGTACTGGGCCAGGGTCAGAGTGCGGGGGATCGGGGTGGCGGTCATGGCCAGGGTATGCGGCGTCACGCGCCCCTTGCTCGCCAGCATCAGCCGCTGGGACACGCCGAACCGGTGCTGCTCGTCGATCACCACCAGGCCGAGGTTGCGATAGGCGACCGCGTCCTGGAAGATGGCGTGCGTGCCGACGACGATCGGAATGCTGCCATCCTGCAGCCCCATCAGGATCGATTCGCGGGCACGCCCCTTGTCGCGGCCGGTGAGCAGGGCGATCTCGACCCCGGTCGGCGCCAGCATGCGGCGCAGTGTCTCGAAATGCTGGCGCGCCAGTATCTCCGTGGGCGCGAGGAGCGCCGCCTGCGCCCCCGCCTCCACCGCGATCAGCATGGCTTCCAGCGCCACGACAGTCTTGCCCGATCCCACATCGCCCTGCAGCAGCCGGAGCATCGGGACACCCTGGGCAAGGTCGCCTGCGATCTCGTCGATCGAGCGGCGCTGCGCTCCGGTCAGTGGAAACGGCAGCGCGAGTTTCGCCCGGAGTGATCTGTCGCCTTGCAGCGCCTGTCCGCGCCGGCGGCGATTGTCCGCGCGGACCAGCATGAGCGCCAGGCTGTTGGCGAACAGTTCGTCATAGGCCAACCGGTCGCGCGCTGCCTGATGCGCGCCGCGGTGCGCGAGCGGCAGGGCCTCCGCCCACGCCGGCCACCCCGCGGAGGCGAGCTGGGAAGGTTCGATCCATTCGGGGAGATCGGGAAGCCGCGCCAGCGCCTGCGCGACCAGGCCCGCGACCTTGGGCTGGGTGAAGCCTTCCGACAGGGCATAGACCGGCTCGTTCAGCGTTCCCAGCAGACCGCTGCTGTCCTCGGCCACGTGTTCCGGGTGAACGATCTGGAGCATCTGGCCATACTGGTCCAGCCGCCCCGCCACCCAGCGGCGCTCGCCCACCGGCAGCTGCTTTCGCGCCGTGTAGCTCGCCTTCCCGAAGTAGGTCAGCGATACCACGTTCCCGAGCGCATCGTACGCCATCACGTTGTATGGCCCCCGGCCGCTGCGGGCCGCGCGGTGTTCGCTCACCGTCAGCGGCACCACGATCTGTTCGCCGACGCTCGCGTGGCCGAGATTTTCCACCGGCCGCCGGGTCACGAACCGGTCTGGCAGGTGGTACGCCACGTCGCGTACGCGGGTCAGGCCGAGCTTTTCCAGCGGCCGCGCGACCTTCGGCCCGACCCCGTCCAGCGAATCGGCCGGGGCGAACAGAGGGTTGAGCACTTCGGGGCGCATGGCGCGCCTTAGAACAAGTTAGGCGTGTTTCGTCACCCCTGCTGGCGTGTTGGCAGCACATGCCAAATGTTAAGCAGGAACCAGTCCCGCACCTCGCCGCTTTAGCGGACGACACCACCCATCCGCCAACCGGAGAACCAGAATGGCCACCAGGGAATTCACCGACGCGATCATGCTGCTCAAGAACGACCACCGCGAGGTCGAGGACCTGTTCACGAAGTTCGAAAAGGCCGGCGACTCGGGCCGGAAGTGGCAGATTGCCCAGCAGATTTGCAACGAGCTCAAGATCCACTCGCTGCTGGAAGAAGAAATCTTCTACCCGGCGACCAAGGACGTGGTGGAAGAAGACCTCTACAAGGAAGCCCATGTCGAGCATGACGGGGCGAGCGTGCTGATCAACGACATCATGGAATCCGGGGGCGAAGGGGAATTCTTCGAAGCCAAGGTGAAAGTCCTGCAGGAGCAGATCGAGCACCACGTGAAAGAAGAGGAACAGCCCAAGGAAGGCTATTTCGCCCAGGTGCGCGACAGCGACGTGGATGTCGTGTCGATGCTCGACCAGATGATCGCGCGCAAGGAAGAGCTGAAGGCGCAGGCCGAGGCTGGCGGTCTGCCGCCCGCCGAGCTGACCGCGGTGGACGCGGACGCCAGCTGAATCCCCGGATGACGGCCACGGCCATGGCGGCTAGGGACGCCGCCATGGCCAGCGCCCCTCCCCCTGCAGACCGTCTCGCCGCACGTCTCGCCCGCGCGCGTTTCCGCGCCTGGCACCGCGGCACGCGCGAGGCTGATTACATGATCGGCGGCTTCTACGATCGCTATGGCGAGAGCTGGGACGAGGCGGGTCTCGCTTGGTTCGAAGCCTTGCTCGAAGAAGACGATGTGGACGTGATGGCCTGGGCACTCGGCGTCGAGCAGCCGCCAGATCATCTCGCCGGGGAGCAGATGGTCCTGATGCGGAAACTTGATTACGTCGCCATCGGATGAATCGCCGGGCGGACCGGAAACCGGTTGCCGCGCGCCGCGTTCGCACTATCTGACATGGCCCCGACTGTCCCGATCCGCGCGCGGATCGGGCGCCGCCGCGTGCGCGCCTGCCCGGTAACCCACCGTCCGGAAAACACATGCCCGACCTCAAGACGATCCTCACCGCCCGTCAGCCGCTGACACTCTCGTCCATCCCGCGCGGGGCACAGCCGCTGGTGATGGCCGACCTTGCCCGTGCGGCAAAGGGACGTGCGGTTTTCGTCGCGCCCGACGAGGCCGCCATGCGCTCGGTCGCGGATGCGGCGCACTACTTCGCGCCGGAGCTGGAGGTCATCGAGTTCCCGGCATGGGACTGCCTTCCGTATGACCGCGCAAGCCCTGCCCTGGCAGTGAGCGCGAGAAGGCTGGCGGCGCTCCATCGGCTGCAAGCGGGCGGCAAGGCGCCGCAACTCCTCGTAACCACTTCCAACGCCCTGCTCCAGCGTGTGCTCACCCCCTTCCGCGTGCGCGAGGCGGTGCAGGAACTGAAGCCCGGCATGGTCATCGCGCGCGAAGCGCTGATCACTCTGCTGCAGCGGCAGGGATACAACCGTACCGATACCGTGATCGATCATGGCGAATTCGCGGTGCGCGGTTCGATCTTCGACGTGTTCCCCTCCGGCATCGAATCCGGCCTGCGGCTCGATTTCTTCGGCGACGACCTGGAATCGCTGCGCCTGTTCGACCCCACCACGCAGATGACCACGGGCACGCTCGACCGGCACCTGCTTCTCCCTGCGAGCGAGGCGCTGCTCGATGCCGATACGATCAAGCGGTTCCGTTCGCGCTATCGCGAAATGTTCGGCGCCAATGCCACGCAGGACCCGCTCTACCAGGCGATCAGCGACGGCCGCCGGCTTGCCGGGATGGAGCACTGGCTACCCCTGTTCGAGGACCGGCTCGCCACGCTGTTCGATCACCTGTCAGGCGAGGACCTGATCGTCATCGACAGCGCCGCGGTGACCGCCGCGGAAGAGCGCTTCGGCGACATTGCCGATTACCACCGCCAGCGCGAGGAAGGGACCTATCGCCCCCTCCCCGAAGACGCGCTCTACCTAACGCAAGACGAGCTGGCGGCGCAGATGCGCGACCGGCCGATACACCGCGCGTCGATCTTCGCTGAGCCCGAGGGGCCTGCCGTGGTCGATTTCGGGTTCCAGTCGGGGCGCGATTTCGCGCCGGAGCGCGCCCGCATCGCGAACGGATCGGGCGACAATCTCTACGCCGCGGCGGCGGATCACCTGAAGGCAGTGGGCAAGGCCGGCAAGCGCCCGCTCCTGGCCGCCTATTCCAAGGGCAGCCGCGCCCGTATCGCGTCGATCGTTACGGAAGCTGGCGCACCGATGGAACTGGCCGAAAGCTGGCAGGAAGCACTCGGCATGTCGGCCAAGGGCCGCGCCGTCGCCATCGTCCTGCCGCTCGAAACCGGGTTCGCCAGCGAACAGATCGATTTCGTTACCGAGGCGGACCTGTTGGGCGACAGGCTGGTCCGGCGCAAGAAACGCCGCAAGAGCGCGGACGCCTTCCTCGCCGAGCTCCAGGCGCTCAACGCCGGGGACCTGGTCGTCCACATCGATCACGGCATCGGCAAGTACCTGGGGCTGGAAGCGATCCCCGTCGGCAAGTCGCAGCACGACTGCGTGATGCTGGAATACCACGGCGGCGACAAGCTCTACGTCCCGGTCGAGAACCTCGAGGTGCTCAGCCGTTACGGATCGAGCGAGGAGATGGTCGGGCTCGATCGGCTGGGCGGAGAGGCCTGGCAGAAGCGCCGCTCGCGCCTCAAGGAACGCATCCGCGAGATCGCCCACGAACTGCTGCGCACCGCGGCCGCCCGCGCGTTGCGCAAGGCTGCCGTGGTCGAGACGGAGGAAGCGAGCTTCAACCAGTTCGTCGACCGCTTCCCGTGGGAGGAAACCGACGATCAGGACCGCGCCATCGACGAGGTGCTGGAAGATCTCGCCAGTGGCCGCCCGATGGACCGCCTGGTGTGCGGCGACGTGGGCTTCGGCAAGACGGAAGTCGCGCTGCGGGCCGCCTTCGCCACCGCAATGAGCGGGCGGCAGGTCGCGGTGGTCGCGCCCACCACCCTGCTCGCCCGCCAGCACCACGAGAACTTCGCGGCGCGTTTCTCCGGCTTTCCGCTCAAGGTCGGGCGGCTCAGCCGGCTGGTCACGGCGAAGGAAATGTCAGAGACCCGCGACGGGCTGGCCAGCGGCGATATCGACGTGGTGGTGGGCACGCACGCCATCCTGTCGAAGAGCACGCAGTTCAAGAATCTCGGCCTGGTGATCGTGGACGAGGAACAGCGCTTCGGCGTGACGCACAAGGAGAAGCTCAAGCAGCTGCGCGCGGACGTCCACGTGCTTACCCTCACCGCGACGCCCATCCCCCGCACGCTGCAGATGGCGATGAGCGGGCTGCGCGAGCTTTCGACCATCCAGACCCCGCCGGTCGATCGTCTCGCGGTGCGGACCTACGTCATGGAATGGGACGACATGGTGATGCGCGAGGCGCTGCTGCGCGAACATCACCGCGGCGGCCAGAGCTTCATCGTGGTGCCGCGCATCGCCGACATGCCGCAGGTGGAACAGTGGCTCGCCAGCCATGTGCCGGAAGTGAAATCCATCAGCGCACACGGGCAGATGAGCCCCACCGAGGTGGAAGAACGGATGAGCGCGTTCTACGACGGGCGCTACGAAGTGCTGCTGTCGACGACGATCGTCGAAAGCGGGCTCGATATCCCGAGCGCCAACACGATCGTCATTCACCGGGCCGACCGGTTCGGTCTGGCGCAGTTGTACCAGCTCCGCGGACGGGTCGGCCGATCGAAGCGGCGCGCGTACGCCTACCTCACCACGACCCCCGACACGGCGCTCAGCGAAGTCGCGGAAAAACGCCTGAAGGTCCTGGGCGATCTCGATTCGCTGGGCGCCGGGTTTCAGCTGGCCAGCCACGATCTCGACATCCGGGGGGCCGGCAACCTGCTGGGTGACGAACAATCCGGCCATATCCGCGAAGTGGGCTTCGAGTTGTACCAATCCATGCTGGAGGACGCGATCCTGGCCGCCAAGGCGGGCGACTCCGGCGTCGTGCGGGAGGCGGGCCCCTCGCCCCAGATCACCGTCGATGCGCCGATCATGATCCCCGAGGATTACGTGCCGGACCTCGCCGTACGCATGGCGATTTACCGGCGGCTCAACGACGCGCGCGATCAGGGCGAGATCGAAGGACTGGCGGCCGAGATGATCGACAGGTTCGGCCCCCTGCCGCCGGCGACCGCCAACCTCGTCAAGCTGATCGAGATCAAGCACCGCGCGATCGAGGCCAATATCGCCAAGATCGACGTCGGCGCCCGGGGCACGCTGGTCACGTTCCACAACGACGATTTTCCCGACCCGGCCGGATTGCTGGCGTGGGTAGAGCGGGTCGGACCGGACGCCCGGTTACGCCCGGACATGAAGCTTGTCCTCTCGCGCGCATGGGGCGATGCGAACAGCCGTCTCAACGGTCTGCTGCAGCTCACCAAGGGGCTGAGCGGGGTGGCCCGGCGCGCAGGGAAGGCGAAGAAGGCGGCATGATCGGGTGTGGCGATGTTCACGTGTGCATTGGTGATTCGCCGTTAACCATTTGATTTCGCGACCATGTCGCCAAATCCGTCCCTGAATCAAAAAGCCCCGGAAAAACCGGGGCTTTTCAATTCTTTCGATTGGCTCAGCGACCGCCGAAAAGTTCGGTCATCCAGTCCCAGATGCCCACGGTGAGCTTGAACAGCATGGTTTTCCTCCTGTTTGCACGGGCGTGCTAACAAAAGGCGTTACCAAAATCTTAAGGGTAAATAAACTGTTAAGCGGCCACGGCTTTGTCCCGGAGTTGTGGCAGTAGCTGGGCCATCGGGATGGCCTTCGAGAAATGATACCCTTGGGCCGCGTCGCATCCCATTTCGTGAAGGCGCTGCACCAGCACCGGGCGCTCGACGCCTTCGGCAACGGCGATCCGCCCGAGTGAATGGATCATCTCGATCGCAGATCGCACGAGCGCCGCGTCCTCCGCGCAGTTGTCCATGCCGGACACGAAACTGCGATCGATCTTGACCTCGTCCGCCGGAATGCGCCGCAAGTAATGCAGCGAAGCGTGACCCATGCCGAAATCGTCCACCGACAGCTTCACCCCCATCGCTTTGATCTCGGCGAAGACGGCAGCCACGACCTCGTCATTGTCGATCGGGGCAGTCTCGGTGATTTCGATCACCAGGTTGCCGGCAGGAACGCGGTATGCCTTCAGCAACTGGCGAAGCTGGCGTGTGAACAGGGGATCGCGCAGATCGAGCGCGGAAATATTGATGGCGATGCGAAATGCCGGGTCCGCTGCGATCGCGGCCCGCGCCTGGCTCAAGGCGCGATTGAGGACGAAGCGCGTGATCATGTCGACGCGGTTGTGCTCCTCGGCGATCTTGATGACCTTCGATGGATCGATCATCCCGCGAACGGGGTGCCGCCAGCGCAGCAGGGCTTCGGCGCCGATGATTGCGCCGCTCTTCAGAGACACCTTGGGCTGATAGAGGACTTCCACCTCGTTGTGCCGGATGGCGCTTTCAAGCTCGGACAGGATCTCCAGGCGCCAGGCCCGATCCTCGACGATATCCTCCTCGCTGATCATGAAAATCCGGCCGGCACGCGCGGCATCCTCGGCGCACTGGATTGCACTTTCGATCCGCTCGCGCAGTGGCGAAGAGTAATTCGTGTCAGCGCCGATAGCGGTTGCCACGTCGGGCGAATGCGCCCCTACCGTTATGTTGATGTTGAACAGGGCGTGGAGCCCGCGCAAGTGGTCTTCCAGCAGCTCGCCGTCGACACGGGGTTGCAGCCAGACGAACGTGTCTTTTTCAAAAAGGAATTCCGCATCGGGCTGCGTCGCGCGTAGCCGGGCCTGCACTTTGCCGAGCAATTCATCCACCTGCTCTGCGGCCAGGTTTGCACTGATCGTGGCGAAGTTGCGCAGCTTGATGGCCAGCACTTCCGTTCCGCTGTCGCTGCGCATGTCGATCGCCGTCTCGATACGGCGCAAATCGGTCGAGCCCCGGTAAGACATGCGATCGAGCATGTGGAACCGCACCCCGCCGATCGCGAGCGCACAAATTGCGGCAAAGATGTCCACGTTGATGAGGAGGAAGTCCAGTCCAAGAGGCACGATAAGGAGGAGGCCGGCAACGGCCGCGAACTGGGTCCGCGACGGGCGGACGCGCCGGGCCTGGTACAACAGGAACGCGCACGCCACCAGGAAGGGCATTATCCAGCCGGATTCGATGGGAACGCCTTTCTTCAGCGTTTGCGCGCCGACCGCATGAAGGATAGCGCCAGCGACCTTTTGTTGGAACGGTATCGGGTGGAAGTCGTACGTCATCCGGCTTGGTGGGCTAACGACAAAATCCTTGCCCGCTACCGCTGCCCGATCAATGTCCCCGTTGAGAAGATCGAGATAGTGCATTGTGGGCACTGTCGCGTGGTCGATCGCCAGATCGATCCTGTACATCTGCTCAGGAAGTCGAACGTTCGCCAGTTCTGCTGACAGGGACGGCTTTGCCTCGCCGCCGATTTTACTCTCGGTCGGAAAACGGATAGCGAGGCCAAGCGGACCTTCCTGGCCAAGTATACTTACAATGTTCACATGCGGCGCAAAGTAAGGATTGGGCTTCAGGTTCAGGTTTTCACCGCTGATGCGCTTAACGTTGGGAACCGCCCCAACGAACACCCGGCCACGATACCGCTTGAAGGCCTCGACCAGCTTGGCGTCTTCCGCTGGCGTCGACAGGTCGGCGTAGGCGCGGTCGAAGAACACCCGCTTGGCGCCCATGGCGAACAGGTTGTCGAGCAGCTTCGCGTCGTCGCTGCGCCGGGGTTCGTTCCCGCCGAGGACGCTGAGCGAGTATTCGTCGACATTCACCACGACAATCGATTGATCGGCCGGGTGTTCGCGCACCATGGCGCGCACGGCGCGGAAGGCGTCTTCCAGCGGTTCGAACAGTTCGATCGCGCCGGAGATCAGGCCGAGACCGATCGCCCATGCCAGAATCCGGGTGCGCGGATCGATCGGCCGACCGCGGCGTCGCCACGCGAGCGCACGGCGCAGCCAGGCGCGCAAGGGTCCCACCCTCGCCCGCTGTCCGTCTGCCGTGGACTTGTCTGCGACTGTACCCATTCGATGCGGCAGATTTTGCCGCCTCCGTTGCGATTGGCCGGAGCCGCGCTCAGTCTAGGAGGGTAATGGGTAAAAATTCGTAACCGAGGCAGAACGCCGTTTTACCGGAGAACGCGGGCGGTTCGTTGCACCGGAATTTACCATGTCCGGTAAGGCGGAACTGACCATACCGGCACGCCGCCCTACCCCATCTCCCGGGGCGGGTTCGAGGCGAAATTCCGGGACTAGCTTGCGGTAACGCCAGCGGCGTTCTTCTGCACCAGCTTGTAGGCTTTCTCGTACCACTCGCTGCCCGGGTAGTTCGCGCCGAGCACGGCGGTGTACTTCACCGCCTCTTCCGGCACGCCCAGGGCGAGGCTCGTTTCGGCGAGGCGGTAGAGGGCTTCGGGCGCGTGGCTGGTGGTCTGGTAGTTGTCGACCACGTTCTGGAACCGGATCTGCGCCGCCAGCCAGCTCCCCGACCGTTCGTAGAAGCGCCCGATCTCCATCTCCTTACCGGCGAGGTGATCCTGCACCAGGTCCAGCTTGAGCTTCGCATCGCTTGCATACTCAGTCGCGGGGTAGCGACGGATCAATTCCTGCAGCGCGGTGCGCGTCTGCTCCGTCACCTTCTGGTCACGCTCCACGTCGCTGATCTGCTCGTAATAGCTGAGCGCGATCAGGTAATAGGCATATGGCGCATCGCGGTTGCCGGGGTGGATGGAGAGGAACCGCTGCGCGCTCTCCACCGACTTGTTGTAATCGCGCGCCACGTAGTAGCTGAACGCGCTCATCAACTGGGCGCGGCGGGCCCACGGCGAATAGGGATGCTGGCGCTCCACCTCGTCGAACAGCGCGGCGGCGAGCTTCGGCTGCCCGCGATCGAGCCGGTCCTTCGCCGCGGCGTAGAGCGATTCCACGTCCCGCGCGACATAGCTGGTATCCTGCGGACCGCTGCTGCGCCCGGCACATGCCGAAAGAGCGAGCGAGAGGCCGACTGCGGCCGCCACCGCCAGGCGGCGCGACGAAGGGGTGCGGGGCGAAGCGCGAAGGGGCGTCTGCATAGGCCGCGCCTATAACGCCGGCCCGCGTGAACGCAAAGTGAAGTTGCCGCCCTCGTCCACGCTGTCCTGCCCGCGTTCAGGCAATCGTTTCAGGAAGGGCCCGGAAACGCTTTCACCATGGCTGGCGATCACTCCTCGCCCATGCGCAACGCCGCGATGAACGCCTCCTGCGGAATGCTCACGTTCCCGTACTCCCGCATCCGCGCCTTGCCCTTCTTCTGCTTCTCCAGCAGCTTCTTCTTGCGGCTGATGTCGCCGCCATAGCACTTGGCGGTCACGTCCTTGCGCAGGGCGGCGATTGTCTCGCGGGCGATCACCTTGCCGCCGATCGCGGCCTGGATGGGGATCTTGAACAGGTGGCGGGGGATGAGGTCCTTCAGCCGTTCGCACATGCCGCGCCCGCGCGCCTCCGCGACGGAGCGGTGGACGATCATGGACAGGGCGTCGACCGGCTCGTTGTTGACGAGGATGCTCATCTTCACGAGGTCGCCTTCGCGCAGGCCGATCTGTTCGTAGTCGAAGCTGGCATATCCGCGGCTGATCGATTTCAGGCGGTCGTAAAAATCGAACACCACTTCGTTCAGCGGCAGTTCGTAGCTCACTTGCGCGCGGCCGCCGACATACGTCAGGTCGGTCTGGATACCGCGCCGGTCCTGGCACAGCTTGAGTATGGAACCGAGGTATTCGTCGGGGGTGTAGATCGTCGCCTTGATCCACGGCTCCTCGATCGTCTCGATCCGGCTGGGATCGGGGTAATCTGCCGGGTTGTGGAGCATGATCTCGCGCGCGTCGTCGTTGCGGCTGGCGCGGAGCTGGATGCGATAGACGACCGATGGCGCCGTGGTGATGAGGTCGAGATCGTATTCGCGGGTCAGCCGTTCCTGGATGATCTCTAGGTGCAGCAGGCCGAGGAATCCGCAGCGAAAACCGAAGCCCAGCGCCGCGCTCGATTCCATCTCGAAGCTGAAGCTGGCGTCGTTGAGGCGCAGGCGGGCGATCGATTCGCGTAGTTTCTCGAAGTCGGCGGCGTCGACCGGGAACATGCCGCAGAACACGACCGGCTGCACCTCCTTGTAACCGGCCAGCGCCTCGGTGGCTCCGCCCTTCACCGTGGTGATCGTGTCACCGACGCGGGCCTGTTCCACTTCCTTGATCTGGGCGGTGATGTAGCCGATCTCGCCCGGCCCCAGTTCCGGCAGGTCGACGCGCTTGGGGGTGAAGGCGCCCACGCGGTCGATGAGGTGCTGCGTGCCGCCCTGCATGAAGGTGACGTGCAGGCCCTTGCGGATCGCGCCGTCGATCACGCGCACAAGGATCACCACGCCGAGGTAGGGATCGTACCAGCTGTCCACCAGCATGGCCTTGAGCGGCGCGTCGCGGTCGCCCGCGGGCGGCGGGATGCGGGCGACGACGGCTTCCAGCACGTCCTCGATCCCGATGCCGGACTTGGCGGACGTGAGCACGGCTTCGGACGCATCGATGCCGATGATATCCTCGATCTCGGCGCGGACCTTTTCGGGTTCGGCGGCGGGCAGGTCGATCTTGTTGATGACGGGCACGATCTCGTGGTCATGCTCGATGGACTGGTACACGTTGGCGAGGGTCTGCGCCTCCACCCCTTGCGCCGCGTCGACCACCAGCAGCGCGCCTTCGCACGCGGCGAGGGAGCGGCTCACTTCGTACGCGAAGTCGACGTGGCCGGGCGTGTCCATGAGGTTGAGGGCGTATGTCTCGCCGTCCTTTGCAGTGTAGCTGAGACGGACCGTCTGGGCCTTGATAGTGATGCCCCGTTCGCGTTCAATGTCCATGTTATCAAGGACTTGTTCGCTCATCTCACGGTCCGTAAGTCCACCGGTCGCCTGGATCAAGCGATCCGCCAGGGTGCTCTTCCCATGGTCGATGTGGGCGATTATGCTGAAATTGCGTATGCGCTGAAGGTCGGTCATCGTCGGCGCCCTTAGCCGCGCGCGGGCGGCCTGTCAGCAGTCACGCCGTTCCAGACGTGGGGGAAACCGCCGCTTGCCGGGACACGCGCGATTTTGCGCCAGGCGATCCGCACCAGCCGCCCTCCCTTCAGCCCTTCGATGGCGCGTTGCCGCTGCGCAAGACCACGCCGCATCAGCGAATGGCTCGCTTGCCAAGCAACAGGGCGCCGTGCATGAATTGCCAAATCAAACAGCGCCCGGGAGATCGACCCATGCGAGCCCCTCCAATGGTTGAACGCGTCCGCCGGGCGATTGTCCCCTTGGCCGGGAGCGGCCAGACCGCGTGACCGTTCATCTCGCGATCGTCGGCTCGGGTCCTGCGGGATATTACACGGCGGAAGCCGCGCAGAGAAAGTGGGGCGACGACGTCCGGGTGGACGTGTTCGATACGCTGCCGGTGCCCTATGGCCTGATCCGGACCGGGGTTGCACCCGATCACCAGTCGATCAAGGGGGTCAGCCGCCGATACGAGGCGACCGCCCTCAGCGAGAATGTCCGCTTCGTCGGCAATGTAACGATCGGCGAGGACGTGTCGGTCGAGGAACTGCAGGACCTGTACGACGCCATCATCCTCGCGACCGGCGCTCCGCACGATCGGCCGCTCGGCCTGCCGGGCGAGGATCTGGCCAACGTGTTTGGCAGTGCCGCGTTCGTCGGTTGGTATAACGGCCACCCCGCCTTCACCGATCTCGATCCGGACCTATCCGGAGCGAACGCTGTCGTCATCGGCATGGGCAACGTGGCGCTGGATGTTGCGCGTATCCTGGCCAAGACGGAGGAGGAGTTCGCCGGAAGCGATATCGTCTCGCACGCGCTGGCGGCCTTACGCGATGCGTGCGTTTCCACGATCACCATCGTCGGCCGGCGCGGCCCGCACCAGATCATGATGACGCCCAAGGAACTGGGGGAACTGCAGCACCTCTCCCGCGCCGCGCCCCGCGTCGACCCCGCCGATCTTCCCGACGAGGGAGACGATGCCATGCTGGAGCCGGGGCTGCGCAAATCGGTCAGTCACCTGCGCAGTTTTGCTGCACTTTCCGAGGCCGACCGTGCCGCGAAGCCGGTCACCATCGATTTCGACATGTTCGCCTCCCCCGTGCGCATCGTCGGTGAAGGCACGGTACGCGGCGTGGAGGTGGAACGGACCGTGGTGGACGCCGGGCGCGCTGTTGGAACTGGCGAAACATACGTGGTCCCGGCCGATCTGGTCGTCGCGTGCATCGGGTATCGCTCCTCGCCCATACCCGGGGTCCCGTTTGACGAACGGCTGGGACGGTTCCCCAACGACGAGGGACGGATTCTGCCGGGATTGTACGCCGTCGGTTGGGCGCGGCGGGGGCCGACAGGAACGATCGGCACGAACCGGCCCGACGGGTTCGGGGTGGTCGATCGCATCGCCGAAGACCTGGCGTCCGGTGCGATCGGCGCGGCATCGAAGGATGGGCGCGCAGGTTTCGACCGGCTCGCTGCCGAACGCGCCCTGGATATCGTCACCTTCCGCGACTGGAAGAAGATCGAGGAAGCAGAAGCCAGCGCCGCGCGCGCGGGCTCTCCGCGGGAAAAGTTCGTCGACATCGAAAGCATGATCCGCGCGCGCGGATGATCGGCGCGCACTCGACTCGCTATCCCGCGAGCACTAACCGGCCGCGATGATCAGCCACGTCATCCTGACCCGTTTCAACCTGGCGACCCCGGGGCGCGAACAGACGCTGCGGTCCGATCCAGCGTGGCTCGCCGGGCGGTTCGACCTTTTCGAACGATATTGCCTGCCCAGCGTCGCCGCCCAAACCGACCCGGATTTCGACTGGATAGTATTGTTCGACGACGAGACCGGCGATGATGCCCGCGCGCGTATCGTCGCGGCGCAGGCGGTGTTCCCATTCCGCGCCGTTTTCACACCCATGTTCCCGCACGGCAAATGGGCGGCTTTCACCCGCTCCGTTATCGGACCGCCGCAACCCGGCCGCCTGGTCGTCACCTCAAACCTGGACAGCGATGACGGGATCGCCGTGGATTACGTCGCGCGCGTGAAAATGGCGGTGGCGTCTGCCGGCCGGGCACCGCCTTACGCGATCAATTTCACCAGCGGGATCGTGCTGCGCGATGGCATGCGTTACCTTCATCGGCACCGGTCGAGCGCGTTCACCAACCTGGTGGAACACGACACGCCATCGCTGCGTACCGGGAACACCATCAATCACATGGAGATGGTCAAGCACGTTCCGATCCTTCAGGAACGCGGGCCCCCGGCCTGGCTGCAGGTGGTACATGACACCAACGTATCCAATCGCGTCCGCGGGCGACTGCTGACCGACGTGGAGGCGGGACGATTTCCCCCGTCCGTCATCGGCCCTGCCCCCAGGGTTTCGGCACGCCGATGGATAACCGAAAACCTCGCGCTCGGCCCGCTGCGCTGGGGGCGGGACGTTCTGGTGAAACTGTACCGCCTGGTGAGGCCGTGGCGCCCCGCAGGCTGACCGGCCCCGTCCTCAGACCCGCATCGGCATGAGGACGTAGAGCGCCGGGCTCTTTTCATCCTGGCGGATCAGCGTCGGGGCGCCAGGGTCGGCCAGGTGCAGTTCCACCGTGTCGCCATCGATCTGGTGGAGAATGTCCTTCAGGTAATTGGCGTTGAAGCCGATCTCCATCCCTTCGGCCCGGTAGTCGGCGGGCACTTCCTCCGCCGCGGTGCCGTTGTCGGGCGAGGTCACGGACAGCGTCACCTTGTCGCTTTCCAACCCCATCTTCACCGCGCGCGTTTTTTCCGTGGCGATCGTCGCCACGCGGTCCACGCCCTGGTAGAACGACCGCGGATCGAGCTTCAGCAGCTTGTCGTTCGCGGTGGGGATCACCCGCGAATAATCAGGGAACGTCCCGTCGATCAGCTTGCTGGTCAGGACAACGCCGCCCTCCCCGCCCAGGGTGAAGCGGATCTTGCTGGCCGACAGGTCGATCTGGACGTTGCCGTCGAGGGATTCTTCCAGCAGCTTGCGGAGTTCCGCCACGCATTTGCGCGGTACGATCACGTCGGGCATCCCATCGGCGCCTTCCGGGCGGGGCAAGGTGAACCGCGCGAGCCGGTGGCCGTCGGTCGCGGCCGCCTTGAGCACCGGTTGCGCCTCGTCCGACACGTGGAGGAAAATCCCGTTGAGGTAGTAGCGGGTTTCTTCGGTGGAGATGGCGAACCGGGTGCGGTCGATCAGTTCCGCCAGCGTCTTGGCCGGCAATTCGAAGCTGGTCGGCAGATCGCCTTCGACAATCACCGGGAAATCGTCACGCGGCAAGGTGGGCAGAGAGAAGCGGCTGCGCCCGGCCTTCACCGTCATGCGGTTGTCCGCCGTCTCCAGGCTGACCTGGCTTCCTTCCGGCAGCTTGCGCGCGATGTCGAACAACAGGTGGGCGGATACCGTCACGGCGCCCGCACCCTCGACCGAAGCGGCCGCCATCTGTTCGACGACCTGCAGGTCGAGGTCGGTCGCCATGACTTTGAGCGAGCCGCCGTCGGAGGCGTCGATCAGCACGTTCGAGAGGATGGGAATCGTGTTGCGGCGTTCAACCACCGACTGCACGTGGGACAGGCAGCGCAGCAGTGTCGCGCGTTCGATCGTCGCCTTCATCGGTTCCTACTCTTATCCCTCCGTGCGCGCCCGTCTGCCTATCCGGGGCCGGAATCGCCCGCGAGCGCCGGAAATTCGCGATTATCCTTAGCGGGGGGACCGCACCGCACAAGGATGATCGCGGCGATCACAGCGGCGCGGCGCAGATTCCTTGGGGATAACGCCACCTCACGAGATCATCGCCATCCCGCCGTTCACATGCAAGGTCTGGCCGGTGACATATCCTGCTTCGCGCGACGAAAGATAGGCGACGGCTGCGCCGATATCCTCGCCCTCGCCCATGCGTCCCATGGGGATGCGCGCATTGAGGGCATCCTTCTGCGCATCGGGCAGCGTGTCGGTCATGGCGGTGCGGATGAAGCCGGGCGCCACGCAGTTCACGGTGATCCCGCGGCTCGCCAGTTCCTGCGCCATCGCCTTGGACATTGCGGTCAGCCCGCCCTTGGCCGCCGCGTAGTTCGCCTGCCCCGGGTTGCCGGTCGCGCCGACGACGCTGGTAATGGTGACGATGCGGCCGAATCGTGCCTTCATCATGGGCTTGGCCGCGCCGCGCATGAGGCGGAACGCCGCCTCAAGGTTGACCCGGATCACCGCGTCCCATTCCTCGTCCTTCATCCGCATGACGAGGTTGTCGCGCGTGATACCGGCGTTGTTGACGAGGATATCGAGCTTGCCGAACGTATCCATCGCGGCGGGGATCAACTCCTCGACCTGGGCGGTGTTCGACAGATCGCAGGTGATCTCCACGTGATCGCCGCCGATCTCGCGATTGAGCTGCTCGCGAAAGACCCGCAGCTTCTCGCCGTTGGAGCCGGACAGGGCGAGGCGCGCGCCCTGCCGCGCCAGCGCATACGCTATGGCCGAACCAATGCCGCCGCTCGCGCCCGTGACCAGCGCGGTCATGCCCTGGAGGTTGAACATCACGCGATCTCCTTCGCCAAAGCTTCGATATCGGCCATTGTCACCACGCTCCTTGTCACAACATCAGGCGCGCTGCGCCCGATCATGGGACCGAGCACCTTTCCGCCCAGTTCGACGAACGTGTCGACGCCCGATGCCTGCATGGCCAGCACGCTCTCGCGCCAGCGCACCCGGCCGCACACCTGATTGACGAGCAATCCGCGTTCCTCTGCAGGATCGGTGACCTGACCGGCCGTGACGTTGGCGTAGAGCGGCACGCGGAACGGCCGGGGCGGCGTGCGTTCCAGCGCTTCGGCCATCGCATCGGCTGCTGGCTGCATCAACGCGCAGTGAAAAGGTGCCGAAACGGGCAGCACGACGCCGCGCTTAATCCCGTGACCCTTCGCCAGCGCAACCGCGCGCTCGATGGCTTCGCGGTGTCCGGAGAGGACGACCTGCGTGGGATCGTTGTCGTTCGCGACCTGGCAGACCTGCCCTTCGGCAGCAGCATCGGCCAGCGCTTGCGCCTTTTCGAGATCGGCGCCGAGCAACGCGCACATCGCCCCCACGCCCACCGGAACCGCCGCCTGCATGGCCTGCCCGCGCAGCTTCAGCAGCCGCGCCGTGTCCGCCAGCGTGAACGCGCCCGCCGCGCACAGCGCCGTGTATTCTCCGAGCGAATGTCCGGCCACGCAGTCCGCCACGGAATCGAGCGCGACGCCCCCCTCTTTCTCCAGCACCCGCAGAACCGCGATCGCGTGGGCCATTATCGCCGGCTGGGCGTTTTCGGTGAGCGTGAGCGCATCGTCCGGCCCATCCGCCATGATCGCGAACAGTTTCTGGGAAAGCGCGTCGTCGACTTCCTGGAAAACCTCGCGCGCGGCCGCGCTGGCGGCGGCCAGTTCCACGCCCATGCCCACTTTCTGGCTCCCCTGGCCGGGGAAGACGAACGCTTTCATGCAATGCTCCTCTTTGCGACCGCCGCCTATGCGCGCCGGGCGGGCGCCGCAAGGCCGAAGGGCACGATCCGGTTGGCTGCATGATGGCCGACTTCTGCGCGGCCGAGGTAGGGGATGGACGCGCGCTCGCACCAGTAACGCGCGATGTCCTCCGCCTCGCTGCCGAAGGGCCGGTCGTTCTCAGGCACCGCGGTGACCATGCCGAGACGGATGCCGGCGACCCCCGTCAGGTTCGCCGCGACGTGGAAGAACAACCGGTCGATCGCGTAGAGGTGCTCGGCGACTTCCTCGACTATGACGACGTGTCCGCGCAAGTCGGGCATCAGCGGCGTGCCGATGAGCGTCGCCAGCGTCATCAGGTTGAACGCGACCGTGGGCCGGCCATCCAGACGCGGTTCCTGGCCGGCGGCATCGCTGGAAAACCATTGTAGTGCGCGCCGGATCGCCTCGCTCCCGCCGTCCCGCCGGATGTCGAGCGGCATCGGACCGTGCACGGGCCGGCCGATCCTTTCGCGGTACAGGGCCGCCAGCAGGAAGCCGCAGTCGGAATACCCCATGAAGGTCTTGCCGCGCGCGTTCGCACCCAGGCCGGTGACAGCTTCCGATGCTATCCGGTTGGAGCCGTAGCCGCCCTTCGCGAACCAGACCGCTTCTGCCGACGGATCGTTGGCGCATTCGAGCAGCGCGGAAAGGCGCAAGGCATCCGGCCCGGCGAAATGGCCTTCCTGCGCGAAGCACTGTTCGTGAAAGTCCAGATCCAGCGCGGGAAACTCGGATGCCGCCAATGCTGTAACCTCGGCGGCCACATCGCGGGTGATCGGGGTGGCTGGGGCGCAAATGGCGACGCGGGTCATCGCGCCAGCCTTAGCAGCGCTTCCCATCGCGCACATCCCCGCCTAATCGTCGCCGCCGATCATGCACAGTTTCATCGACATCGCGGCCCGCCCCTGGTTCTTCTGCGGCATCGGCGGGTCAGGCATGCTGCCCTTGGCCCAGATCGTTCGCGGCCTGGGAGGAACGGTGGCGGGTTCGGACCGCAGCCACGATCAGGGGCGCACGCCCGAAAAGTTCGCCTGGCTGGCGGAGAACGGTTTCGACCTTTTCCCGCAGGACGGAAGCGGGGTGACATCCCCCGACCAGATCGTCGTAGCGAGCGCCGCAGTCGAGGACACCGTGCCGGAGATCGCCAAGGCGCGCGAGCTTGGTTGCGAGCGGATGTCGCGGGCGGAGCTCAACGCCGCCCTGTTGAACGCGGCCGGGACGGGCATCGCGATCGCCGGCACCAGCGGCAAGTCCACTGTCACGGCCATGCTCGGATGGATCCTGCACTGCGCCGGCCGCGCTCCGACGATCATGAACGGCGCGGTGATGAAGAACTTTGCCACCGCCGCCGA
The DNA here is from genome assembly GCF_009827495.1 of Tsuneonella aeria. NCBI lineage: Bacteria > Pseudomonadati > Pseudomonadota > Alphaproteobacteria > Sphingomonadales > Erythrobacteraceae > Tsuneonella > Tsuneonella aeria. Next base: position 329,595 of record NZ_WTZA01000001.1, on the reverse strand, counting down.
TCCCTTCGCGAGCGCGCACGTTGGCGGCCGCGACACCTACGTCAGCGAAGTGGACGAGAGCGACGGGTCCATCGCGCTCTATCGCCCGGAGGTCGGGGTGCTGCTCAACGTCAGCCTCGATCACAAGAGCATGGCGGAACTGCGCGTCCTGTTCGCGGACTACCTCCAGGCATCCGCGCGGCGCGCCGTGAATTTCGACGATCCGGAAGCCCGCGCGCTCGCCGGCGCCCTCGGCGGGGTGACCAGCTTTGCCGTCGACCATACGGACGCGGACCTGTTCGTCGAAGCGGGCTCGATCGTCGAAACCGCCACATCGATCGCGGCGCAGATCGTCGACCGCCGCGACGGTTCACGTCACGCGATCCGGGTGGCCATGCCCGGGCGGCACAACCTTTCCAACGCGCTGGCAGCGATCGCCGGTGCGTCGGCGGCGGGGGTCCGGCCCGAAGAAGCGGCCGCCGCGATGGCATCGTTCAAGGGCCTTGCCCGGCGTTTCGATATCGTCGGCACCACCTACTCCGGCATCACCGTGATCGACGATTTCGGCCACAATCCCGAGAAATGCGCCGCCACCTTGCGAACACTGCGGCGCCATCCGGGCCGGGTACTCGCGTTCTTCCAGCCCCACGGCTACGGACCCTTGCGCCAGATGGGGGGTGAGCTTGCCGAGACATTCGCCCGCGAGCTCGGCGAAAATGATCGGACGTTTATCTGCGATCCGCTCTATTTCGGCGGCACGGTAGAACGTGACGGGGGCGCTGAACGGATCGTCCGCCTGATCGAACAGGCCGGCGGCCGGGCCGAGCATGTTCCCACGCGGGACGCCGTGGCGGAGCGGGTCGCGGCCCTCGCCCGACCCGGAGACCGCATCGTGGTCATGGGCGCACGGGACGATACGCTGAGCGCCTTTGCAAGCGACCTTCTCGCCCGCCTGGGCTAGTGGGCGCCCACCTTCAGCACCTTGTGCAGAACGAACACGATGATCGCCCCCAGGATCAGCCCCACCAGGGCTGAAAGCGCAGCGTAAGTCATCCACCCGAGGATGCCGCCGAGCGCGCCGGAGGCAGCCTCCACCGCGTGGCGCATCACTTCCACCAGGTGCTCGGGCCCCGGGACGCCCAGCTCGTATAGGCCGTGGAGGATGATCCCCCCGCCCACCCATAGCATGGCAACGGTGCCGACCACCGAAAGCAGAGTCAGGACCTTGGGCATCGCCAGCAGCAATCCCCGCCCGACCTTTTGAGCGGAAGCGGAGGAACGGTGAGTCAGATGGAGGCCGACATCGTCCATCTTCACGATAAGTCCGACCACTCCATAAACCACCAGGGTGATGCCGATACCAACCACAGCCAGGATCGCCGCGCGCGCAAGCAGTGTCTCGGGCCCGATCGAGGCCAGGGTGATCGCCATGATTTCCGCCGAGAGGATAAGATCGGTGCGGATTGCCCCCGCGACGCGCGATTTCTCGAAAGCGACCGGATCCTCGATCGGATCTTCCAGCGTCTCGCCGTGTTTTGCGCCGCCGAGCTTCTCGATGACCTTTTCCGCGCCTTCGTAGCAGAGGAATGCGCCGCCCAGCATCAGCAGCGGCGTTATCGCCCATGGCAGGAATTCGCTCAGCAGGAGGGCGATCGGCAGCAGGATCACCAGCTTGTTCTTGAGACTGCCCCGCGCGATGCGCCAGATGATCGGCAATTCGCGGTCTGGCGTGAAGCCGGTGACATAGGCTGGCGTCACGGCCGCATCGTCGATCACCACGCCGGCCGCCTTTGCGCCGGCCCTGCTGGCCGCAATTCCCACATCGTCTATCGAGGCGGCAGCCGCGCGCGCGATTACCGAAACGTCGTCAAGCAGCGCAACCAGACCACCGGCCATGCGTATCTCCCCACTCGCGGGCCAAGTGCCCGCCAGGCGACAAGCGCACAAGACTTGCTTTTGTGCCCGATCCGGCTAAGGGCCCCGCTTTCCGCAATCAATGCGCAAGCCGGGGGCGGGAAATCAAGAAAGCCGGAGGGGCCCCTGCGATCCGCGCGGGACAAGCCAGCGATCGGCATGGACAAGGACGTAAGAATATGGCTCTGTACGAGCACATCTTTCTCGCGCGCCAGGATCTGAGCCAGGCTCAGGTCGATGCATTGGCCGCGACGGCCACCGAAATCGTCGAAGCGAACGACGGCAAGGTGACCAAGACCGAGACCTGGGGTCTCAAGAACCTCGCCTACAAGATCGACCGCAACCGCAAGGCGCACTACGTCATGCTCAACATCGAGGGGCCCGGCTCCGTCGTTGCCGAGCTCGAGCGTCAGACCCGGATCAACGAAGACGTGATCCGTTACCTGACCGTGCGTGTCGACGAGCATGAGAGCGGCCCCAGCGTGATGATGCGCAAGGGCGACCGCGAACGTGGAGACCGCGATCGCAAGCCGCGTCGCGACCGTGAGGAGCGCGACTGATGGCCCGCCCGTTTTTCCGCCGCCGCAAGTCCTGCCCGTTTTCGGGCAAGAACGCGCCGAAGATCGATTACAAGGACGTGCGCCTGCTTCAGGGCTTCATGTCCGAGCGGGGCAAGATCGTCCCCAGCCGCATCACCGCCGTTTCTGCCAAGAAGCAGCGTGAGCTTGCCCAGGCCATCAAGCGTTCGCGCCAGATCGGCCTGCTGCCCTACATCGTGAAGTAAGGAGGGCCGCACAATGGATATCATCCTGCTCGAACGAGTCGCTAATCTCGGCGCGATGGGCGATGTCGTGACCGTCAAGGACGGGTACGCGCGCAACTTTCTGCTCCCGCAAAAGAAGGCGCTGCGCGCCAACGAAGCGAACCGCAAGGTCTACGAATCGAACCGCGAACGCCTGGAAAAGGAAAACGCCGATCGCCGTAGCGACGCCGAAAAGGCTGGCGGCGACCTCGAAGGCGCCGAGATCGTCCTGATCCGTTCGTCCTCGAACGCCGGCCAGCTTTACGGTTCGGTCAACGTCCGTGACGTCGTCAGCGGTCTGGAAGCTGCCGGCCACAAGGTCGACAAGCGCCAGGTCGTGATGGGTCACCCGATCAAGACCCTGGGTGTCCACGACGTCACCATCGCGCTCCACCCTGAAGTGCACGTGACGGTGAAGGCCAACGTGGCCCGCTCCGATGACGAAGCGGAACTGCAGCGCCAGGGCGTCGATGTCATCGGATCGATGGCGGCCGACGAACGCAACGAAACCGAAGGCTTCACCGAGGAAGTCGACCGCAGCCTGGAGCCGGGAGAGATTCCGGCCGACCTGCTGGAAGAACGCGCATCGGCCGACGAGGCCTGATCCCCGCGATCTCGACACCGAACAGAGGGCGCCGCGAAAACGGCGCCCTTTTTTCGTGCGTGCCTGAACGCGGTATCTCCGCCGTTTGAAATGTCATCATCGGCGCGCTATCGGCGGTCGATGCAATCCATCGATACGGTCATCAGGGAACTTACCGAACTCCACGCCCGCGCGGTCGAGACCTTGCGCGGCGATATCCTGGCATATTCGCGCGAAGGCACCGCGCCCCCCGCCCATCGGCGGTTCGACGGCAGCTACGCATATCCTGAACTGGTGCTGCGCTTCACGGGCGGGGAACCCCGCCAGGGCCGTGGCCGCGCGTTCGGACGGCTCAATACGCCGGGCACCTATGCTACCACTGTCACCAAGCCCGCACTGTTCGCGGATTACTTGCGCGATCAGCTCCAGTTGATCGCGGCGGATTACGACATCGCCCTCGAAGTGCGCGCCTCGCGCCAGGAAATCCCCTTTCCCTATGTCCTTGACGGCGGTGCCGGGCTCGAACTGTCACGCATCAGTCCGCAGGAACTCGCGCGCCATTTCCCCGCGACCGAGCTTGCCCTGATCGGCGATGAACTGGCGGACGGGATCGAGATTGGGGGAGGCGAAACGATTCCCCTCTCCCTGTTCGACGGGCTGCGCACCGATTTCTCGCTCGCGCGCCTCGCCCATTACACGGGCACCGCACCCGAACACTTCCAGCGCTTCATCCTGTTCACAAACTATCACCGCTATGTCGACGAATTCGTCGATTGGGCGGCCGCGCAGCTGGGCGAAAACGGGCACACGGCGCTCGCCGGCGCCGGTGGCCTCATGCTCACCGAAAAGCGAGAGAACGCGCGGCTCCAGTTGTCGGACACGGCATGGCGCCGGCACCAGATGCCCGCCTATCACCTGATCGGCGAGAACCGCAGCGGGATCACCCTCGTCAACATCGGCGTCGGCCCGTCCAACGCCAAGACGATCACCGATCATCTTGCCGTTCTCAGGCCGGAGGCGTGGTTGATGATCGGCCACTGCGGCGGGCTTCGCCCCAGCCAGAAGATCGGAGATTACGTCCTGGCACACGCCTACCTGCGGGACGATCACGTGCTGGACATGGTCCTGCCGCCGGAGATTCCCTTGCCGGCCATCGCCGAAGTGCAGCAGGCGCTCTACGGCGCGGCGGAAGAAGTGTCCGGCACGCACGGCGCCGATCTCAAGCAACGCATGCGCACCGGCACAGTCGTCACGACGGACGATCGCAACTGGGAACTCCAGTATACCCGCTCCGCACACCGAATGTCGTTGAGCCGCGCGGTCGGTGTGGACATGGAAAGCGCTACCATCGCCGGCCAGGGTTACCGCTTCCGCGTGCCTTATGGCACGCTCCTGTGCGTAAGCGACAAGCCGCTACATGGCGAAATCAAGCTGCCTGGCCAGGCCAACCGCTTCTACGAAGAAGCGATCGCGGCCCACCTCCAGATCGGTGTGGCGGCATGCCGCCGGTTGAAGGAGGAAGGCGACCGGTTGCACAGCCGCAAGCTGCGCGCGTTCAACGAACCGCCGTTCCGCTAAAGGACTGCCGCGCCTAGTTTCCGCGCTCTTCTGCAAAAATCATGTCGGACACATCGGTCAGGTTGTCGGAATATGCCTCGAGTGAACGGATGAAGACCTGGCGGGGAATGCCCGCGCCGGTCACGAGGTCGAAATTGACCCACGGATCGCCGTCTTTATCGAGCCACATGGCCGTATAGCGGTACTTGGTGACGATCTCGTTCAGCAGCGAAAGAGGCATCGGCTTTTCGCGATCAAAGCCTGCGCGAAACTGCAGCGATTCGCACCGATCGTGGTTGGTTTCGTCGCAGCCGTAGAAATAGATGAATCCGTCAAACTGGCCGAACGCCGTCTTGATCATGGGATCGCCGTAGCCGTCGACGTCGAGATCCGCCTTGTAACCGGCATCGCGCATCGCCTTCGCGATGCCTCCCGGATTGTATGCCGTCACCGTCTCGTCAGCGGCGAGAACCGGCGTGCCGCCCAAAAGGACCATCGAAAGCGCGGCTGCAGCGCATATCCTGATCGAAGACCTCACGTGCGAATCCCCCTGATGAACTTGCCCTCAAGGGGCTCTCATCAGGGGGATTCGATCCGGCCGCAAGTACGATCGCGCGCGCGTTACCAGCCCTTGGGCTTGCCCTTGTTCTGCTGGTCGAGCCACTTCTTGAGCGGCGCGAAATAGTCCAGCATCGGCTTCGCGCTCATCTGCCGGGTTCCGGTGAAGACCTGCAGCGCGTCAGGCCAGGGCTTCGATGCGCCCATCTCGAGCATGGCGTTCAGCTTCGCCCCGACCTCCTTGTTGCCGTAGAAGCTGCAGCGATGCAGCGGTCCCTCCCACCCGGCCTGCTTGCACGCCGCCTGGTAGAACTGGAATTGCAGGATCCGCGCCAGGAAGTACCGGGTGTAAGGCGTGTTGCCGGGGATGTGGTACTTCGCACCGGGATCGAACGCGTCGGCCGGCCGGTCGACGGGCGGAACGATGCCCTGGTACTGCTTCTTCAGGTCGACCCAAGCGGTGTTGTAGTTTGCCGGGGTGATCGACCCGTCGAACACGCCCCAGCGCCACTTGTCGACCAGCAGGCCGAACGGGAGGAACGCCACCTTGTCCATGGCCTGGCGCAGCAGCAACCCGGTGTCCTTGTCCGCGCTCGGTACTTTCGACGCGTCGAGCAGGCCGATGTCGACAAGGTACTGCGGCGTGATGGACAGCGCGACGAAATCGCCGATCGCCTCGTGGAAACCGTCGTTCGCACCGTTCAAGTAAAGAAACGGCTGATCGTTATAGGCCCGTTGGTAGTAATTGTGCCCAAGCTCGTGGTGAATGGTGACAAAGTCATCGGAATTCACCTTGGTGCACATCTTGATGCGGATATCGTCCTTGTTGTCGATGTTCCACGCGCTGGCATGGCACACGACTTCGCGGTCCGCCGGCTTCACGAACATCGATCGCTGCCAGAACGTCTGCGGCAGCGCCTCGAACCCGAGCGAGGAATAGAACCCCTCGCCGATCTTCACCATGTCGAGCGGCGTCTTGCCCTGGGCGGCCAGCAGTTCGCCGATGTCATAGCCAAGATCGCCCGCGCCTGCGGGAGCCACCAGGGGATAGATGTTGCCCCATTCCTGAGCCCACATGTTGCCCAGCAGATCGGCGCGGATCGGGCCCGTCTTGGGTTGCACCGCATCGCCGTACTTCTCGTTGAGTTTCCAGCGAACATACGTGTGCAGCGCTTCGTACAGCGGCTTCGTTTCGTTCCACAGCCGCTCCGTCATCGCGGTGAATTCAGCCGGCGTCATGTCGTAACCCGAACGCCACATCGCGCCCGTGTCGGCAAAGCCGAGCTCCTTCGCGCCCTCGTTGGCGATCGTGACCATGCGGGCGTAATCGTCCTTCATCGGAGCGCCCACGTTGGTGTGCCAGCTTGCCCACATCTCGGCGAGTTCGGCCGGTGTCCGCTCGAGGTTCCCCATCTCGGCCTCGATGTCGGACCCGCTGATCTCCTTGCCGTTGAGCGTGCCCTTGCCCTTGCCGTACTGGCTCTGCAGGTCGGTCGCGATCTGGTTCAGTTCGGTTGCGGCACCCGGGCGGGTCGGCGCCGGGAGGACCAGGCCGTTGCGCATGATGTCGAGCTTGCGCCTCACATCGGCATCGAGACCGGGGAGCGCGGCAAACTTCGCCGCCTCCAGGGCGTACCTGACGCTTTTCTCCGTGCCCACCGCATTGATCCGCGCGGCCATCGCGTCGGTATCTTCGGTAATATACGTCGCGTTCACCCAGTTCACCTGGCTGGCTTCGACCGTGTAGTCGAACAAGTCCTTTTCCGCCGCGGCGACGAATCGGGCGGCGCCTTCCGGCGTCAGGGGATAGGCACTGTTGGCGGCGGCCGTTGGCGCGGTTTCCTGGGCGAACGCCGGCGTGGCGAGCGCCACGGCGAGCGCGGCAAGCGCGGTGGATGCAAACTTCATGGGCTGAATCTCTCCCGGATCATGTTCTGGTTGCGTTTGTTACGGCCGTAACCTGTGCGCCGCGTGAATCAAGGCGAGAGGAACCGGGCAATCGCCTCGCCCATCGCGGGTTCGGTGACGGAACTCATGTGCGTGCCGGGCACCTCTTCCAGCCGCGCATCGGGCAAGGCGGCGACCAATTTCGCCGGATCGCCATTGTCCCGATCCTGCGCCCCGCACAGGACCAGCGTCGGCATCGTTATCCGGGCGAGTTCGGCCGGCTCGGTATCCCCCACCGATTCAAGCAGAAGGCGGGCCGCGGCGCGATCCACCTTCTGTGTTTTCATGAAGCTGACCGCGAAGAATGCCGGGTCGCCGTGCTTCACGGTCTCGAACCGGTCGATGGCGTCGAGGAAGAATGCCGCACGCCGATTCCATCCGGCCAGTCCTTCGAGCCCCATGCCGGCGAGCACCAGCCGTCGGGGCTTGAGCCCCGTGATGACACCGCGCGCCGCCGTCCGCGAACCGAGGGAAAACCCCACAAGATCGAAGTCCGCCAGGTCCAGCCCAGCGACCAGCGCGGCCAAGTCCTTGACGAGCACGTCGTGCGGATAAGCCTCCGCCTCGTGCGGCCTGGCGCTCGCCCCGTGCGCGCGAAGATCGGGCATGATCGCCTCGAACCCTGCGTCGGCGAGGCGCTGCGCGTGTCCGAACCGGATCCAGTTGGTGCTCGCGTCGGAAAACAGGCCATGCAGCAGCAGCACGGGCCGGCCCGATCCCATCCGGTGGACCGCAAGGGGTTGCCCGTCGTATCCCGGATGAATTTCGCAGATCGCGTTCATGGCGGGGGCTCCACTCCTGCCTGGCGCCATTTCTGCACCAGCACTTCGTACTCGTCGGTGCGGATCCGCGGCAAGGCGCTGGTGTCCAGCCACGCCTCATGCAGGCTCTCCGCCCCGAAGTGATGCTTGGGCACGAAGTCACCCGGGTCGTCGAAGCTGCCAACGGTGAGGTCCATCTTCGTGGAGCCCGTCTTGAACCGGAACCCCAACGGTGTCCCGCACCGCGCGCAGAACGGCCGCTCCGCGATGGGCGAGCTTTCGTAGAAGTCGGGCTCGCCATCCCAGTCGACGTCAGCCTGTTCGACGGAGACGAAGCTCGCTGCGAAGCCCCCGGTCGCGCGCTGGCACATCCGGCAGTGGCACAGATATGCTTCTGCCGGATCGACGGACGCGGTGTAGCGCACACGTCCGCACTGGCAGCCCCCGCTTTTCTGCAAAAGGTTGGTCATCCAGCAAGTCTAAAGCAGCGCGGACGATCCGCAAAGCGCAAGGGGTTTACCGGAAGAAGCAGTTCGCGCCGGCATGGAGAGACGCGATCCGGGCGTTCTCGCCGGCCCCGTCGGCAAAGCCCCCGATTTCCCGACCGTCGGCGGAAACGTATGTGAATTCGCCTTCCAGCGTGCTTTCGGCAACGCGCTTGACGCTGCGGCCGACCGCCAAGTCGCGCAACCGCATGCCGGGGCGAATACTGTCCCGCGTCACAGAATTGCGCCCGGGCTCCGCCCACCAGCCTGCCAGGCGGTCATCCAGGAAGTTGAGTGTAAGCGATCCATAGCGAACGAACCGCATCGGTCCGGCGCCGCACTCCGCGTTTTCGCTCCGCACCGCAGGCTCTGCCAATGCCCGCTCGGCCGACGTCTCGACCGCGTCCCGCGGCGTGCCGAACGGAAAGAATCGAGCATTCGCCTTCGCGCGCCCGATCGCGATGCCGTCAGTATCCAGTATCGCTACGCCCTGATGCGCGGCTGGCGCGACTGCGGTTGCCGCAGCGGTGCCTGCCGCCTTCGGCGCCTCGTCCCGGGCCGGCGGACCGCCACATGCGCCGATGAACATCAGCGGCACCATCAAAGCTACTGCCAGGCTGGCAGTGCGACCAGCCTTCATCCCTTCTGAAGGCACCGGCGGCCGAGCAGCTCCGCGATCTGCACGGCATTCAGCGCTGCGCCTTTGCGCAGGTTATCCGAAACGCACCAGATGTTGAGCCCGTTCTCGACCGTCGGGTCATCCCGCACGCGCGAGACATACGTCGCCCCGTCGCCCACGCATTCGATCGGGGTGACGTATCCACCGTCTTCACGCTTGTCGATCAGCATCACGCCGGGCGCTTCACGCAGAATGTCCATCGCCTGTTCGGCGCCGAGCTCGCGTTCAAATTCGATATTGATCGATTCGGAGTGACCAACGAACACCGGCACGCGCACGCAGGTGGCGGTCACCTTGATCTTCGGGTCGAGGATCTTCTTGGTCTCGACCACCATCTTCCATTCTTCCTTGGTCGAACCATCGTCGAGGAAGCTGTCGATGTGCGGGATCACGTTGAACGCGATCTGCTTGGTGAACTTCTGCACCTCCACCTGGTCGCCGACGAAGATGGCGCGGCTTTGCTGGAACAGTTCGTCCATACCCGCCTTCCCGGCACCGCTTGTCGACTGATAGGTGCTGACGACCACTCGCTTGATCCCGGCCGCATCGTGCAGCGGTTTCAGCGCGACGACCATCTGCGCAGTGGAGCAGTTCGGGTTGGCGATAATATTCCGGGCGGAATATCCGTCGATCGCATCCGGGTTCACTTCCGGCACGATCAGCGGCACATCCGGGTCCATGCGGTAGAGCGAGGAATTGTCGATAACGACGCAGCCTGCGGCAGCGGCCCGGGGCGCGTGCTCCTTGGCGGGGCCGCTGCCGGCAGCAAACAGGGCGATGTCCCAGCCGGCGAAGTCGAAGTGATCGATGTTGCGGCATTTCAGCATCTTGCCGGTGTCGCCGAACTCGACCTCGGTCCCGACCGAGCGCGAGCTGGCCACCGCCGCGAGCTCATCAATGGGAAATTCGCGCTCCGCCAGCACGGCCAGCATTTCGCGGCCCACATTGCCGGTCGCACCGACCACTGCCACCCGGTAGCCCATGGCCATGTCTCCTTCGCACCTGCAAAAATTTCGGGCCGACGCCTAAGCCTCTCGTGGGCAAAGCGCAACGGGGGTGGGCACGCAGCGCAATTGACCCGCTCACGAAAAAGGGCGCCCCGGCCGACCGGAGCGCCCTTTCGTGCTCGTATGCGCGAAAGCTTACTGCGAAGCGGTCTCGCGGCGTTCGGCGATGCGCGCGCGCTTGCCGGTGCGGCCGCGCAGATAATAGAGCTTCGCCCGGCGAACGATACCGCGACGAACCACGGTGATGCTCTCGATGTTCGGCGAATAGAGCGGGAACACGCGCTCCACCCCTTCCCCGAAGCTCATCTTGCGGACGGTGAAATTGCTGTTGATGCCCCGGTTCGAACGGGCGATGCACACGCCTTCGAAGTTCTGGGTACGGGTACGGGTGCCTTCGACCACGCGCACGCCGATGCGTACGGTGTCACCGGCACGGAAGGCCGGGATGTCCTTGCCTTCCGACAGGGCGCCGACGGCTTCGGCTTCGAGTTGCTGGATCAGGTTCACTGGTCCGATTCCTTCGTTTCACGCCGCGCGCCAGAGGCAGGCTGAACCCGAGCGCCATCGTGACGCTCCCAAAGGTCCGGCCTGCGTAGCCGTGTATCGGATTCGCTCATGGCCTTGCGCCATGCGGCGATCCTCGCATGATCCCCCGATCGCAGCACTTCGGGGATCGTGCGCCCTTCCCATTCATAAGGTCGGGTGTACTGAGGGTATTCGAGCAAGCCTTCCTCGAAGGATTCCTCGGCACCACTGAGCGGCGCGCCCATTACGCCGGGAAGCAGCCGAATGCAAGCATCGAGCACCGCCAGCGCCGCCGGCTCTCCGCCCGAAAGAACGATGTCGCCAAGGCTGACCTGCTCGATATGCGGGCGCGCCTCGAACAGCCGCTCGTCGAAGCCTTCGAAGCGGCCACACAGGATGGTTACGCCCGGGCCCGCGGCAAGGTCCCGAACGCGGGCCTGCGCGATCGGTGCGCCCCGCGGCGTCATCGCCAGGACGGGCCGATCGTCTGCAACACTGTCGAGCGCCGCGGCCAGGACGTCCGCCTTCAGGACCATTCCAGCGCCGCCGCCCGCCGGGGTGTCATCCACCGTGCGGTGGCGATCCATCGCGAAGTCGCGGATCTGCACGGTCTGAAGGCTCCAATCCCCCCGCTCCAGCGCGCGCCCGGCGAGCGAAATCGCCAGTGGCCCGGGAAACATCTCGGGATAAAGCGTTAAGACGGTGGCGGCGAACGGCATCGGCGCGCCATGCGACAGACAGCCAGGGGGATCAAGGCAGGCGATGGACGACACAACCACCGACGATTGCATCATCATCGGCGCAGGGCCGGCGGGGCTGACCGCGGCGATCTATCTTGCGCGCTATCACCTTTCGATCCGCCTGTTCGACAACGGTACCAGCCGCGCGGCCTGGATTCCGTGCACGCACAACCATGCCGGCTATCCGGACGGGATCGAAGGCAAGGAACTGCTGCGCCGGATGCGCGAACAGGCGCGCAAATACGGCGCCATCCGCGAGGAAAAGACAGTCGAACATCTGGCCCGGGTGGGCGACCGCTTCACCGTCGGCACCGAGGGGGCCACTTACACCGCCCGCAGCGTGCTGCTCGCAACCGGGGTCGTGAACCGCCGGCCCGATGGCCTGGAGGAAAGCGTGCATGACGAAGCGCTCGCACGCGGTCTGTTGCGCTATTGCCCGGTGTGCGACGGCTATGAGGTGACCGACAGGCGAGTGGCCGTGATCGGCACGGGCAAGCACGGCACTGCCGAAGCCCTGTTCCTGCGCGGGTTCACCGCCGATCTCACGCTGGTGAGCTCACAAGGCGACCATGAACTCGACGCAGAGTGCATGGCGCGCCTCGACGAGGCGGGGATCATCTGCATCGCCGGGCCATGCGGGGGCTACGCGATCGAGGGAGATCAACTGGCGTTCGACACCGCGCAGGGACGAGTGGCTTTCGACAGCGTCTATCCTGCACTGGGCTCGCATGTCCGTTCGGAGCTCGCGGAGTTGGCAGGGGCACGTATCGGCGAAGGGCATTGCGTGACGGTGGACGCGCATCAGGAAACGAGCGTCCCCGGCCTGTTCGCGGCCGGCGACGTCGTGATCGGGCTCGATCAGATCAGCAATGCCATGGGGCAGGCGGGAGTCGCGGCGACGACCATCCGCAATCACCTGGCAAAGGAACGTCCGATGTTACGCGCTGCGCCGGAAGGCGGGGACCGTGGCGGCTAGGATCGTCAGTCGGGTACGAAGCCGTCCGCGATGACCACGCCTTCGGCCGACCAGGATGGCGCGGCCACCAGCGTGAAGGGGACCATGAAACGTCCGCCCGCGACGGCTTCGATCTCGAGAATATCGCCCGCACCGAAATTTTCGATGCCGACCACGGTGCCAATTGCCGTGCCGTTCTCGGTCGTGACGGGCAGGCCGATTATGTCGGCGTGATAATACTCGCCTTCGGCAAGCGGAGGCATCGCGGAACGCGGGACAGTGAGCACAGTTCCGCGCAGCTTTTCAGCGGCCGTGCGATCCGGCACTTCGGCGAAGCGGGCGATCGCCCCGCCCTTGCCATCGTTACGCAGCGTCCGGACAGTCAGCGCGCCATCGTTGAAGGCGGCATATCTTTTTAGGGCATCGAGCCCTTCGCCGAACAGCTTGAGACGGACGTCGCCCGTCACCCCGTGCGCGCCGGTGATGGCGGCCAGGGTAACGGGCTTGTCCATCGGGATCAGCCTTCCGCCTTTTCTTCGCTACCTTCGACGGGCTCTTCCGAACTCGCCTTCAGCGTACTGCCTTCGTCGGGCTCGGCGGCACCCTCGGCCGGCGAATCGGCGCCCGGCGCGGCTTCGTCCGCGGGGGCTTCGGCAGCGGCCTCTTCAACTGCCGGCGCTTCTTCCGCTTCAGGCTGGGCGGCGGCAGCTGCGGCAGCTTCCTCTGCCTCGGCAGCCTTGGCGGCACGCTCTTCCGCGCGTTCCTTGGCCGCTTCGCCCGGCTCACCCTTCTTCGGGTTGTTACGGGGCGCACGCTCGCGGATGCCGGCGGCATCGAGGAAGCGCGCCACGCGGTCAGACGGCTGCGCACCCACCGAAAGCCAGTGCTTCGCGCGGTCGCCGTTGAGCTTCACGCGCTCCTCGCTGTCCTTGGGCAGCAGCGGGTTGTACGTGCCGATCTGTTCCAGGTACTTGCCGTCACGCGCCGCGCGGCTGTCAGCCACCACGATGCGATAGTACGGACGCTTCTTCGCGCCACCGCGCGAAAGCCGGATTGCAATTGCCATTGTGTCTTACCTTTCAAATGTAAACGACTGAAATCACTTCTTCTTCATCAGGTCCTGCAGGTTGGCCGGCATCGCGCCGCTGCCGAGCCCCGGGAGCGCCGGCGGAGCCGAGCCGCCCGCCCCCCCGCCCATACCTATGCCGCCGAGCGCCCCGCCGAGACCGCCCTTGCCAAAAGCGGCAGCGAGGCCCTTGAAGCCGCCCATCTTGCGTATCTGCTTCATCGCGCGGGCCATTTCCTGGTGCATCTTGAGCAGCTTGTTCACGTCCTGCACGTCGACGCCGGCGCCCGCGGCCACGCGCTTCTTGCGCTTGGCATTCATCAGTTCGGGCCGCTCGCGTTCCATTGGCGTCATGGACGAGATGACCGCGTCCATATGCACCAGCAGCTTGTCGTCCATGCCGCTGCTGGCCATCGCGGCCTTGGCCTTCTTCATGCCGGGCATCATGCCTGCCAGCATGCCCAGCCCACCCATGTTCTGCATCTGCTTCAGCTGCATGCGCAGGTCGTTGAGATCGAACTGACCCTTTGCCATGCGCTTTGCCAGCGCCTCGGCATCTTCCTCCTTGATGGAGGCGGCAGCCTTTTCCACCAGGCTGACAACGTCGCCCATGCCCAAAATGCGGTCGGCCACGCGGCCCGGATGAAACGCCTCCAGCGCGTCGAGCTTTTCGCCCGTGCCTGCGAACTTGATCGGCTTGCCGGTGACGTGCCGCATGCTGAGCGCGGCGCCGCCACGGGCATCGCCGTCCATCCGTGTCAGCACGACGCCTGTCAGCGGCACTTCCCCGCTGAACGATTGCGCCACGTTTACCGCGTCCTGGCCGGTCAGCGAATCGACCACCAGCAGCACTTCGGTCGGCGCCGAGACGCCGGCGACCGCCTTCATCTCGTCCATCAGGGCCTGATCGACGTGGAGCCGGCCCGCGGTATCTAGCAACAGCACGTCCATTGCCTGCAGGCGCGCCGATTCCAGCGCACGCCGGGCGATGTCGACGGGTTGCTGACCCTTGACGATCGGCAGCGTCGCGACATCGACTTGCGTGCCGAGAACAGCGAGCTGTTCCTGCGCCGCCGGACGCGCCACGTCGAGCGAGGCCATCAGCGCCTTACGCCCGTGCTTCTCGCGGATATACTTGGCCAGCTTGGCGGTCGTGGTCGTCTTACCCGAACCCTGAAGCCCGACCATCATGATCACGACCGGCGGCTTGGCGGCCAGGTTCAGATCTTCCGCCTGCGCACCTTCCCCGCCGCCCAGCATCTCGACCAGTTCGTCGTGGACGATCTTGACGACCTGCTGGCCCGGCGTGACCGAGCGCAGCACGTCCTGGCCGACAGCTTTCTCCGTCACCGCGTCGATGAAGCGCCGCGCGACCGGCAGGGCGACGTCGGCCTCCAGCAGTGCGACCCGCACCTCGCGCATCGCCTCGCGCACATCCGTCTCGCTCAGCGCGCCGCGGCCGCGCAGGCGGTCGAACACGTTACCGAGGCGGTCGGACAGATTGTCGAACATGCGCTACCTCAAACCGGGGCGGCCCGTGCGGGCCTGCCGAATGCGAAAAACGCCGGCGGACGAAACCTCGTCGGCCAGCGTGCGAGCCTCAGCAGAGAACCCGACTTATCTGTTGTGCAATGGTGGAGCCTAGCGGGATCGAACCGCTGACCTCCTGCATGCCATGCAGGCGCTCTCCCAGCTGAGCTAAGGCCCCATTTCCATCGCTGTCCGCAGACCTCCTGGGAGGAGTATGCGGCGCCGCCGAAGCGGCAGGCGGGCCCTTTATGGACCCGGCCTGCGCTTGGCAAGCGGGAATTAGGTGTCGTCGTCGTTGTCGTCACCGCCAGTGGCAACGCCCAGGTCGTCGTCACCGCCCAGGTCCACGTCGTTGTCAGGCGAATCCTCGTCGTCATCGACGTCGATGTCGTCCAGTTCGTCGTCGGCCAGATCGGAATCAGGCTCGGCGTCCTTCTTCTTCTCTTCCTCGAACGGGATCGGCTGCTTCGACTTCAGCACGGGTTCCGGATCCCACTGCTCACCGCATTCGATGCAGGTCACTGGATCGTCCTTGGTGAGGTCGTAGAACCGTTCACCGCACTTGGGGCACTGGCGCTTGGCGCCCCACTCTGGCTTGACCATTGCAATTCCTCGATGCTGCCTGCCCGCGGGGGCGGATAGGCGAAATATAGGGAGACTTGATGGATAACCGGCGCACCGGAATCAAGAGCGGGCGCGCCTTGCCATAGCCCACCCCCGCTGTCAAAAGCCGCGCGCCGCCCCTCGCCGGACACATCTCCCATGAACTCGCCCTCCTTGCCTCAGCCCCGCCGCTTCATGCCTGCTGGCCCTTTGCGTGGGCGCATCCGGGTACCGGGGGACAAGTCGATCAGCCACCGGGCGATCATGCTGGGCGCCCTCGCCGTTGGTGAGACGCGCGTGACCGGCCTGCTTGAGGGCGAAGACGTCATGGCGACGGCTGCGGCCCTCGGCGCCCTTGGCGCGACGATCTACAAGGAAAGGGCGGACGATCCGTGGTCAATCCACGGCGTGGGTGTGGGCGCGCTCCTGCAACCCGAAAGCGCGCTGGAGATGGGCAATTCCGGCACGTCCACACGTTTGCTGATGGGCCTTATCGCCAGCCACGCGATCACCGCAGCCTTCACCGGAGATGCCAGCCTGTCGAAGCGCCCCATGGGCCGCGTGATCGAACCGCTGAGCCGGATCGGCGCGCAGTTCACCCCGTCGCCGGGGGGGACCCTGCCACTGATGATGACGGGCGCACCCGTCCCCGTGCCTATCGAGTATCGTCTCCCGGTGCCGAGCGCCCAGGTGAAGAGCGCTATCCTGCTCGCCGGGCTCAACACCGCCGGCATTACAACCGTGATCGAACCCGTACCGACTCGCGATCATACCGAGCGGATGCTGCGCGGCTTCGGCGCTCGCGTCGAAGTGGAGGAATCCGGCGGCACGCGCACGATCCGCATCCACGGGGAGGCGGACCTGCGCCCGCAAGCCATTATCGTGCCGGGCGACCCGTCTTCGGCCGCGTTCTTCATCGTTGCCGCGACACTGGTAGAAGGCAGCGATCTCGTGATCGAGAACGTCGGCCTCAACCCGACGCGTGCCGGGTTGATCGAGGTGCTCCGGCAGATGGGCGCTGACATTACGGCGATCGAACCGCGCGAAGTCGGCGGCGAACCGGTAGCGGACCTCCATGTGCGCCACTCCGTGCTACGGGGCATCGAGGTAGACCCGGCGCTGGCCCCCAGCATGATCGACGAATTTCCGATCCTGTTCGTCGCTGCCGCCCTGGCCCAGGGTCGCACCACCACGAGCGGGCTCGAGGAACTGCGCGTCAAGGAAAGCGATCGCCTCGCGGCCATGGCCACCGCCCTTGCCGCAGTCGGCGCGCGAGTCGAGGAAACCGCTGACGGCCTGGCGATTGACGGGTCCGGCGGCGCACCGCTGCGAGGCACGACGGACGGCCGGATCGAGACGCACCTCGACCACCGGATCGCCATGAGCATGGCGGTCGCCGGCCTCGCCAGCGTGGACGGCGTGGAGGTCGACGACGTGCGCCCCATCGGCACCAGTTTCCCGGCGTTCGAGGCGCTGCTCGAACAGGCGCGCGCCTGACGTCTCATGGATATCTATACGATCGTCGGCTTCTTCGGCATGGCCTGCATCATCGCCGCGTACGCCTACCTCACCTTCAACGCGGCGCCCAACCCGTTCGTGCTGCACGGGACTAACCTCGCCGGTGCGGCGCTGCTGACCGTGTCGCTGGTTGAACACACAAACCTGCCCAGCCTGGTCCTCGAAGGGTTCTGGGCGTCGATCGCCCTGTACGGCATCGGCAAGGCACTGGTCGAGCGCCGACGCGCATCCTGACAGCGCGTCAGCCGGGCGATGACACCTTCATCAGCACCAGGCCCGAAACGATCAGAACCGCCGCCGTAACACGCGCGACGCTCACCGTCTCGCCGAGCCACACGATGCCGAGAATGAAGGCGCCCACCGCACCAATGCCGGTCCAAACGGTGTAGGCTGTGCCCAGCGGGAGCGACTTCATGGCCAGCGCCAGCAAGGCGAAGCTCAGGATCATCGCGATGATCGTGATGGCGGAATATGTCGGCCGGGAAAATCCGTCCGAGAGCTTCATCGAATACGCCCACACGATTTCGAACAGTCCGGCGACGAACAGGTAGATCCAGGCCACGGCAGCCTCCTTCAAGGTTTCCGCCGGGCCGTCCCGGACCTCCTGCTTGTCAAAAAGCACGCGGGACGTGGCCCTCGCCCAGGCGAGATAACATTGAGCGGGCGGTTCTCAAGTCCGCGAATGCCGACTAGGGGATTTTGCATGATCATCGCCGTCGACGGCCCGACCGCATCGGGAAAGGGCACTATCGCCCGCGCGCTCGCTGCCCATTACGGCCTGCCCTATCTCGATACCGGGTTGCTCTATCGCGCGGTCGGCCGGCAGGTTTTTCTCGATGGCGGCAATCCGGACGATGGCGGCGACGCCCTCGCCGCCACAAGCTTTCCTGACGGCCTGCTGCTCGATCCGCATCTGCGCAGCGAGGAGACGGGTGGGCTCGCCAGTCGCGTGTCGATCCACCCCTCGGTCCGACAGGCACTTTTCGCGCGCCAACGCACGTTCGCTACGCAGGCCGGTGGCGCTGTACTGGACGGGCGCGATATCGGCACTGTCATTGCACCCGACGCGGACGTGAAGATCTTCGTGACGGCTGCGATCGAAACCCGTGCCCGGCGGCGGTGGAGCGAGATGCGGGAGCGGGGAGCGGACGTGACCCTGAACGAAATCGCAGCGGACATCCGCGCCCGTGACGAGCGCGACGCCGCGCGCACCGACGCGCCGCTGCGGGTCGCTGAAGGGGCGTTCGTTATCGACAACTCGGCAATGACCAGGGAGCAGGCGCTAGCCGCTGCGGTCGAGGCGGTCGAGGCGGCGCGCCTTCGCGCTTGCCCTGAGAGGCGCTAGCGCGTATGTGCGCGCCCGTCCCGACAGCATCGCTCGACAGGACCTTCGCGGCGGCATCCGGCCGCGCGGAGAAGACGGCCCTCTTGCCCCGTTGACCCCGCAATCGTGCGAGAGACGGGTAAAGACCCCGGTAAAACCGGTGGCCGGTAGCAAACGTAGTAACGGGAACCCCCGAAACATGGCTTCAACCGCCAATCCCACACGCGCCGATTTCGAGGCGCTGCTCAACGAACAGCTCGGCGGCGCCGGCGACGAAGGCTTCGAAGGCCGCGTCGTGAAAGGCACCGTGACCGCGATCGAGAATGGCATGGCCATCATCGACGTGGGTCTGAAGAGCGAAGGCCGTGTGGCCCTCAAGGAATTCACCCGCGGCGAAGGCGAAGGCGACCATGGCCTTACGGTCGGCTCGGAAGTCGAAGTGTTCGTCGACCGCGTCGAGAACGCTGACGGCGAAGCGATGCTCAGCCGCGACCGCGCCCGCCGCGAAGCCGCCTGGGACAAGCTCGAGAACGAGTTCGGCGAAGGCAAGCGCGTGGACGGCCGCATCTTCGGCCGCGTCAAGGGCGGCTTCACCGTCGACCTCGATGGCGCCGTGGCGTTTCTCCCCGGCAGCCAGGTCGATATTCGCCCGGTGCGCGATGTCGGCCCGCTGATGGACATGCCGCAGCCCTTCCAGATCCTGAAGATGGATCGCCGTCGCGGCAACATCGTCGTGTCGCGTCGTGCGGTCCTGGAAGAAACGCGCGCGGAACAGCGCAGCGAACTCATCGACAAGCTGTCCGAAGGCCAGATCATGGACGGCGTCGTCAAGAACATCACCGATTACGGTGCGTTCGTGGACCTCGGCGGCATCGACGGCCTGCTCCATGTCACCGACATGAGCTACAAGCGCGTCAACCACCCCAGCGAAGTCATCAATATCGGTGACACGGTGAAGGTGCAGATCGTCCGCATCAATCCCGATACCCAGCGCATCAGCCTGGGCATGAAGCAGCTCGAAAGCGATCCGTGGGATGGCGTCGCCGCCAAGTACCCGGTCGGCATGAAGATGAGCGGCACGGTCACGAACATCACCGAATACGGCGCGTTCGTGGAAATCGAGCCCGGCATCGAAGGCCTGGTCCACGTTTCGGAAATGAGCTGGACCAAGAAGAACGTCCACCCCGGCAAGATCGTCTCGACCTCGCAGGAAGTCGAAGTGATGGTGCTGGAAGTCGACAGCGAAAAGCGCCGCATCAGCCTCGGCCTCAAGCAGGCCCAGCGCAATCCGTGGGAAGAGTTCGCCGATGCCCACCCGGTCGGCTCGACCGTCACCGGCGAAGTCAAGAACGCGACCGAGTTCGGCCTGTTCATCGGCCTGCCCGGCGACGTGGACGGCATGGTCCACATGTCTGACATCGCCTGGGGCATCTCGGGCGAAGATGCGCTGGCGCTTCACCGCAAGGGCGAGGAAGTCCAGGCGATCGTTCTCGACGTCGATGTCGAGAAGGAACGCATCAGCCTCGGCATGAAGCAGCTCGAGAAGGGCGCACCGACTGCCGGCGCCGCCGCTTCGGCCAGCGGCCTCAAGAAGAACGACGTCGTGACCGTGACCGTGCTCGAAGTGCGTGACGGCGGCCTGGAAGTGCAGGTCGGCGACGATGGCGCAACCGGTTTCATCAAGCGCAGCGACCTCGGCCGCGACCGCGACGAACAGCGTCCTGACCGCTTCCAGGTCGGCAACAAGCTGGACGCGATGGTCACCGGCTTCGATCGTTCGAAGAAGCCGAACTTCTCGATCAAGGCGCGCCAGATCGCCGAAGAGAAGCAGGCCGTGGAACAGTACGGTTCGTCCGACTCGGGTGCTTCGCTCGGCGACATCCTCGGCGAAGCGCTGAAGGCCAAGCAGTAAGCGAACCGCGAGGTTAGTTTGCGTCACGGGACTCACGCCTGCGACGCGCACGCCGAAACAGAAAGGCCCGCCCGCTCAACCGAGCAGGCGGGCCTTTTCTGAGAGCGGCTGAGCGCCTATCCTCCCGCCATGCTGGAAATCCATCAGTTCCCTTGCCTGTCCGACAACTACGGCTTCCTGGTCCACGATTCGGACAGCCAGGAAACGGTCTGCATCGATACGCCCGACGCCGATGCCTATCTGCGCGAAGCGGCCGCGAAAGGCTGGCAGATCACGCAGATATGGAACACCCACTGGCACCCCGATCACGCCGGCGGAAACGCCGCCATCAAGGCCGCCACCGGCTGCACGATCGTCGCCCCGGCTGAAGTCGAGAAGATCGCTCCGATCGACCGCGTCGTGGACGATGGCGACACCGTCACGATCGGCGTGCACGAAGCGAAGGTGATCGACGTGGGCGGCCATACCACTGGCCATGTCGCCTATCACCTGGCTGACGACGGCATCGCCTTCGTGGGAGACAGTGTGTTCGCGCTCGGCTGCGGACGCATGTTCGAAGGCAATCCGCAGCAGTTCTGGGCAAGCCTCGATCGCATCCGTGCCTTGCCGCCCGAAACCATGCTGTACTGCGCGCACGAATATACACAGGCGAACGCGCGCTTCGCCCTCAGCGCAGATCCGGACAACGCAGAGCTGCGGGCATATGTGGAAGAGATCGACGCGCGGCGGATGCGGAATGAACCGACCGTGCCCACCAAGCTGGAACGCGAGCTGCTGACCAACCCCTTCCTGCGCGCCGACCGGGATGATCTGCGTAGCCGTTGGGGCGGCGACACGCCTGAGGAAACCTTCGCAATCCTACGCGCGGCCAAGGACAATTTCTGAATCGATGCGCGGACTGCTGGTCCGGTCCCTGACTCCGGACCTTTCGGGGCTCGAGATGGCGGACCTGCCCCGCCCCGTCCCCGCGGATGGAAATGTGCTGGTCCGGGTGCGCGCGGCATCGCTGAATTATCCGGACCTTCTGATGACGCGGGGCGAATATCAGTTCAAACCGCCGGTGCCATTCGTGCCCGGCATGGAAATGGCGGGCGAGGTGATCGAGGCCGGACCGAATAGCCGCTTTGCGCCCGGCGACCGCGTCATGGGGGGCGCCAAGACCGGTGCATTCGCCCAGATCGCCTCCCTGCCCGCCGGAACCTTGCGGCACATACCCGCCGGGCTCGACTTCGACCGGGCGGCAAGCCTCGGCGCTGCCTATGTCACCGCCTATACCGCGCTGGTCGAACTCGGCGGTATGCAGGAAGGCGATACAGTCCTGGTCCATGGCGCAAGCGGCGGCGTGGGGCTTGCGGCCTGCAACCTCGCCCGGGCGCTGGGCGCCACGGTTATCGCAGGGACCCACGATCCCGCCAAGATGTCACGGATCGAAAGCGCCGTCGCCCCCGCGGCTGTTATCGATAACCGCGGCCGCTTCCGGGATAACGTCGCAGAGCTCACTGAAGGACACCTGTGCGATCTCGTATTCGACCCCGTGGGTGGCGACGTTTTCGACGAGAGCACCCGCTGCGTGGCCTTCGGCGGCAAGCTGCTGGTCGTCGGCTTCGTTGCGGGACGCATCCCGCAGGTTGCGGCCAACATCCCCCTGATCAAAGGCTTTTCGATCGTCGGCGTGCGCGCGGGAGAATATGCGCGGCGCTTCCCGGATCGCGGTGCACGGATCGCCGATGCCGTCGCCCGCCTCGCAGCCGAGGGGCGCATCACCCCGACGATCGACCGCACCCTGCCCCTCATGCACTGGCGGGAGGGATTTGAGGCGATGGCGTCCGGCAGCCTGGTCGGGAAGTTGGTCTTTCATCCCTGACCGAAAAGGAAAGCTGTCTCAAGCAGCCGACCACAGGGATTCCGCCTTTTTCGCTGGTCCTATCGGGAAACCCGCATGCCATCGTTCAACCAATAACCGCCGAAACCTGCCATCGTTCTGTGAATCGGATCACGCGGCCCTTCAGAACCATCGAAGTCGGCGGGAGTTTTTGCAACGTCCCTGCCGCCCGGCGACGATCGTCACCCGGCTACGGTCACGTCAGTCGAGCGCCCATTCGTCGCCGTCCAATGGGCAGCAATCGATCTGCGGTAACCAGCACGCCGTCTCTCCCCGAGCGTGTCGAGAAGAGAGATCGACGATAGGCCGGCCTAAGCCGCCTCAGATCCCGGCAATGATCGTGTCGGCGAGCTTGCGGTCGTCGGCCTCGAGGTGCCGCTCGCGGATCAGTTGGGTCGCGGCTTGCGTTGCAAGGCTGGCTGCGTCGCGGCGCAACTCTTCCACGACCGCGCGCTCTGCGGCAGCGATCTTGGCCGTCGCCATCGCGCTACGCCGCTCGATCAGGGCAGCCGTATCGGCCTCTGCCTGGCTCACGATGTGCGCTGCTTCCGTCCGGGCGTGGTCGAGCATCGCCGCAGCGTCACGCGCGCTGGCGGCATGCTGGGCCTTGGCATCGTCAAGAAGAGCCTGGGCCTCGGCGCGGATCCGTGCGGCCTCGTCGAGGTTCCGGCGCTTCTCGGCGATCTGGCCGTCCAGCGCAGCCGCGATCTTCTGCGGTGCCTTCAAGACGAAAATCGCCAGCAGGAAAAAGATCGTCAGGCTGACATAGACCCAGCTTTCCGCGCCAAGCCCAAGCAAAGTCGGTTCGGCGTGGTCCGCAACCTCCGTATGACCGGCGGGATGCTCTTCAACGATTGCGGGAAGTGCGCTCATCTCTCGTATGTCCTGTCAGCGGCGGGCGAGCGCGTTGTCGACGGCGCCTGCCGCCGATTCGGCAGAAGGCTCCGTACCGGTTAGACGAGCAACGATGGCCTGGGTCGTTTCCCGGGCGACATCGCGCATTGCTTCCTGAGCAGCGCCGCGAGCGTCCGCTATCCGCTGTTCGGCCGCCGCCAGTAACGCGCCTGTCTCCTGGTCCGCGGCAGCCACGCGTTGCTCGCGCGCCTTGCCCGCCTGCGCTTTCGCGTCGGCCAGGGCCGCGCGGGCCTGTTCACGGTTGGCTTCGAGTTCGGCCTGGTAGCGTTCGCGGAGCGAGTCTGCCGCTTCCTTCGCCTCCCGCGCGGTCGAGAGATCCGTGTCGATCCGGTTTGCCCGCTCGTCCATCACCTTGCCGAGACGCGGCAGCGTCAGGCGAACGATGCCGAAGTAGAGCACGATGAAAAACACCGCCAGCCAGAACAGCTGGGGGATGAACACGTTACCGAAATCGAATTGAGG
Source organism: Tsuneonella aeria (assembly GCF_009827495.1). Lineage (NCBI taxonomy): Bacteria > Pseudomonadati > Pseudomonadota > Alphaproteobacteria > Sphingomonadales > Erythrobacteraceae > Tsuneonella > Tsuneonella aeria. The sequence goes on along the minus strand of NZ_WTZA01000001.1, from coordinate 305,891 downwards.
CATCGAGGCCGCCCGTCAGTCGGAATAGAGTGGATCCGGCCCGGGCGCCGAAAATGCGCCCAGGCCGGTAATCCGGAAGATCAGCTGAACGCCAGCGCCAGCGCGACGACCGCCGCGATCAGGCCAAGCGCTTCGGTCACGGCGAAGCCGAAGATCAGGCGGCCGCCCATCTGCGCGTCGGCGCTGGGATTGCGCAGCGCGCCGTTGAGGTAGTTGCCGAAGATCGCGCCCACGCCGATCGCGGCAAGACCCGCGCCGATCGCAGCCAGACCCGCGCCGATAACTTTTGCCGATGCAACGTCCATGTCGAAAACCTTTCCTAAGCGTAGTTCAGTGTGGCGGACAAGAAATGCCCGGTTAGTGGAGGTTCACCGCGTCGTTGAGGTACAACGAAGCGAGGAGAGCGAAAACGTAGGCCTGCACAACCGCGATCAGCAGTTCGAGCGCGGTCAGCGCCACGTTCACTGCCAGCGGCAGGATGCCAAACACGTACGGGATGGCCTGGAACGAGCCGAGCGCGACCACGAACGTCCCGAACACTTTCAGCAGGACGTGGCCGGCGGTCATGTTCGCAAACAACCGGATCGCGAGGGTGAACGGCCTTGAGAGGAAGCTCAGCACTTCGATTACGAACACGAAGGCGCCGAGGAAGATATTGGCGTCCTTCGGCCAGAAGAGGCTGAAGAAGTGCAGGCCGTGCCGCCAGAAACCGACAACGCAGACGACGATGAACACGAGGAACGCCAGGCCGATCGTCACCGAGATATGGCTGGTCGGCGTGAAGGCCCCGACCCACGGCAGCAGCCCCAGCAGGTTGCACACGAGCACGAACATGAAGATCGCGAAGATCAGCGGCGCATAGCGCTTGCCTTCGGGCCCCACGTTTTCGGACAGCATGTTGCGCACGAAGTCGTAAACGTACTCGACCGCAGCCTGCCAGCGCCCGGGAACGAGCTGCGGGCGGGCGGTGCCGACGAACATGAAGATTCCGATCACGCCAAGCGCGATCGCCATCCACAAGGAACTGTTGGTGAACGAGAGATCGTACCCCGCCGCTTCGAGCGGCTGGATGCGGACGACCTCGAATTGCTCCATCGGGCTTGCCATGAAACTCGTATCCTGCCTGTCAGCCGTCGTTGCGGGGATCGCTGTCGAACTGCGCGGAGGTCTTCATCGCCCGGCGCACACCGGCCGCAAAGCCGAGCACCAGGAACACGATCATGCCCCACGGCGCGGTTCCCAGCCCTGCCCAGTTGTCGATGGCCCAGCCGATGAAACCGCTGACCAGCACGGCCCCGATGAACTCTATGCCCACGGCCCAGCCACGCGTTTCCGCCTGGCCTTGCGCGTTGGTGGCGCCTTTATGCTGGCGCGCTTGCGCGTCTGCGATTCGGCGATCGAGGTCGTCGCCGGAATTGTGGTCGTTCTGGTCGGCCAAGGCGTGCGGTCCGTTGCGCTTCCCCGGCCGCCGCGAACGGGTGGCCAGGTTCGAAAATATACGGAACCGGCCCTACCCTATGAAAGGAAGAGCCGGTGCGCCGCCCCCTTAGGCAGGGCCCAAGGCCGAGTCAACCGACCGCGGCCCGCTCTCCCGCTCAATCGGCCGATGCGTCAACCTGGACAACGGCTGTCGCGCATCGGCGCGGCGGACGTGCGCGTCTGCCACGATCCGTCGGGCGCCTGGTATTTCTCGCCCGGCGCCGTGCGCGCAATCGCGATACACCCGGCGGTAAGGGCGTATTCCTCGAGGGTGGCATTCGCGGCGCGCGCCTTTTCCGCATAGAGCGCCCGGCGTTTTATGTTGATGTCCGCCACGATCCGCTGGAGCTGGCTCCCGCCGTTCCCGACGATGCCGAGGTAGCCGTCCATCTTTTCGCCCACCTGGCCGGCGGCCCGTGCGGCATCGTAGGCGGGGTCGCGCTGGGCGCTCGCCGGGGCTGCGATCACGACAGCAAGAGCAAGCATCGCGCCCTTGCCCAGATTCCAGAAGCTGCTCATCAGAAGATGTCCTCGTTTTCCTCGATCGTCTCGCCCGCGTCGGCTGCGAGGCGGTAGATCACTTCCTGCCGGATGTTCACATTCAACTCGATGACAATCGGCTTGTCCGGGGCCGTCACGTTGACACAGCCTGCCGCCCCGCCAAGGGCCATCACCGCGCCCGCCAGTCCTTTTGCCACCACCGCTACGCCGCGACGGCGCCTGGCTGAGGCGGCTACGGGCGCACCGGGTCGATCGGTCATATCGGAACGCGTCATGGCAAATTCTCGCTTTCGAGGGTCTGAACGGGCGGTTGGTCGGGTATGAGATCGTCCGGCGCAATGTCGGGTGCCGGCGGCGTGACAGATCGGCGGAGCATGCGGCCGTCGTCGGTGAGCAGGCCGAGGGATCGGGGATCGCGCACCGATGCCGGATCGTACATCGACTTGATTGACGTGATCAGCTGGTAGAACGGCGCGCGAACGGTGACGTTGAAGCGGATCGGCAGGGATTCGAACCGCCTGGTCAGGAAATTGCGCCGGGCCCTTGCCCCTTGCTTGACGCCGTCGAAGCGGACGCGTGTCACGATCTCGCCGGTAAGGTTGCCGTCCATGGCGAGCGACATCTGCCGGTAATCGAGCGAGCGCAGCGCGTCGAATGCGAAATTCGCCATCGTGCCCAGGTCGCGGCGGTTGAGTTCTCCGACATAGGAAATGTTGCCGCCCGGCGGGCGCGCTATCAGCAGCCCACCCTGGATGCGGCCGTTGCCCTGGCTGTCGAACACGACTGGCAGGGTGCCGTCGAAGATGCCGGTGGCGGCGATGTTCTTGAGGTCCAGGTGATCCACGAAGCGGGCGGCGTCCAGCCCTTCGATCTCGAAGATATAGTGCCGCTCCTCGCTCATCCCGAGGTTGAGCGATGTGGACCGCAAGGTCAGCGTCCCGCCCATGAACGGCCAGGTTGCACCTTCAACAGACAGAAATTGTCCGCCTCTAAGTGCGAAGACAAGCTCGCCCTCGGTCACCTCGATGCCGGGGTTGACGGAACCGATCGCGATCCGCTGGTTCGGCGCTGTCGTCAGGCCGAGCAGGTCGCTGAACTCGATCGTTCCGCGAGCTCCCTTCACCGGTCCGAACGCCGCTGCAAAATCGAGCGATTCGCTGCTGAAACGGCCCCGGCTGGTGACGCCGGCCGCGTTCCAGTCGATCCGCCCCGTGCCGGTCACAGTCCCCATGGTGTTTGCGATCACGCCGCGCGCGCGGGGGAACAGGGCGGCGGGCTGCAGGGCGCGGTCGAACAGCAGGCCGGGAACGGCCAGGTCCGCGTGACCTGCACCGCTCGCAAGATTGTGGACGATCGCCGCTTCGGTGACGATGCGTTGCGTTTCCGGTTCACGCAACGATGCATTCGCGTTGATGACGTTGTCCCGCAAGGTCAGCGTCGCTTTCTGCGAGACCAGCGGATTGAAGCGCGGCTCCGCCTGCCGGTCCACCAGCCGGAACCGCCCTTCGGCAAGGCGCAGGACGCCGCCCGAATAGCGCCAGTTGCCCGATGCCTCGCGCAAGTCGAGCGGCACGGCGAAAAGGCGCACGTCGGCATCGGCGAATGTGCCGCCGATCTCCCTGCCGAACGTCGCCGTGAGGTTGGAGATTCGGAACGTGCTCGCAGTCGCAACGGGGCCGAGCGCGACGTCCACCGCGCGCGCACTCAACGCGCCGGGGTAGGCGAAACCGACGGGCCCGCTGCGCAGGCGTATCGGCGTCTCGGCGAGACGGCCGGAAAGGTCGAGCGACGGCGCGCCGGCAGCGAGGCGAATTCCCGACGGGGTTTGGCGAAGGATCGGTTGCCCTTTGGACGGGCAAAGCGTGACGGCACGGCGGTCCAGCATCAGAGACGCGATGGCGAGCCGGTCGAACGCGACCCGCGTGCACGTCGGCCATAGGGAAAGACCCGCCCGCGCGGACCATGTGCCATCGAGCGGCAGCTGCAGGTTCCGGGTCGAACCGCCCGGAAGCGGGCCGCTCGCCTGTGCGCGCCCTTCGAAGTCCAGCGATCCGTCGCGGCGTTGAGCGACCACCAGTTCGGGGATCGCCAATGCGCTGCTGCCGGCGCTGTACGGCGCCATCCGCAGGCGGAGAACCGCCGCGCCGGACGACGCGCGCTCCATCCGGCCAGCGATCCGTGGCAGGCCTGCGCCGCCGGTCGCGAGGTTGCCGGACAAGCGCGCGGCCTGACCGCTCGCAAGCCGGACGTGCACCTGGCTGAGCGCCAGCAGCGTCGCCCCGCTGCGGCCGCGCAATGTCGCGCTGGGGACGACGAGGCTGCCGCCCCGATCGGTCTTGCGGAACGAAACGGTTGCGATGGCGCGGCTCGCCCGTTCCTCGCGGGAAAGCGCCGCGCGCGCCTGGCGCACCAGGGGTGCCAGCAAGGTATCGTCCGTGGACTGCGCGGTATCCGCCAGCAGGCGATCGAGACCGCTGCCGAGCCGCAAGCCGTTGCCTTCCAGATCCGCGCGCGCCTCGACTGAACCGAACGACTGCCGGGCGCGAAGAATGCCGTCCGCGGTAACCAGAGCGGCACTCGCCTGCGGGTTCCGCACACCGCGCGCCGCCAGGGTATATTCAGCGGTGAGCGCGTCCCGCCGCCAGGACGCGCGAACCTGGCCAGTGAGGCCGTTAGACATCGTCGCGCCCGTTTGCAGCAGACCGGTCTGGATGACCGCCTTTCCCTCTACCCCGGACAGATCGGCATCGCCGGCAAGGTCGAGCTCCGCCACCACGTTGCGCATGGCCATGCCTGCGCATTCGCCATTCCCCGCGCGCATGGGCCCTTCGAAAGAAGGCTTGCCGTCATCAGTGGCGATCCGGCCATAGAGGGTGAGGCCTGACAGCGAGCAATCGGCACGGTTGAGGCGCGGCATCGTCGCGGCCAGCACCCCGGCAAACCCGTCATCGATCCGCCCTGCCCCGTCGATCTTCACCCCGATCGGGCCCATGTCGCTTTCAATGAGTGCACGCCCGTCGATCAGGCGCACATCCAGCTTCGGCAAGCCCGGCGGCTGACCGGTGTCGCGCAGCAGGACCTTGTCAAGCGTGCCGAAACTGGGCTTGCCGCCCCGCAATGTTCCGAACAGCCTGGGCCTGTGTAGGGTAATCCGCCCGATGCGCGGCGTCCCCAGGCGAAAGATGACCGCGACTTCGGCGCGCTCCACCGTCAAGTCCGGGGCGGCGGGGTCGCCCACCACGATATCTGTCAGGACCTGCCGGTCGGGACCGATCGTCTCGATCCTGTAGGTCGCCGGAATGTCGAGAGTGCGGAGTTGCCGCTCGATCAGGTTGCCTGCGATCCGCTCGCGCGAGAGCCAGGCCGCGCCCGCGAGGGCGATCAGCAGGATCAGCAGGCCGGCGACGACCCGGGCCCACACACGGCGGCGGGGCATTGCGGACACTGCCCCCGCTGCCTCCCCGGATTCTTCGTCCCTTCCGACCATCCCCCCCCACTTGCGCACCTTATCGCTGATAGGCAATGGATTGTGGTGTCAGGACATGCCGGGGGTAACGTTGCCGCAAGCTGAAAAGGCGGGGGGCGCCACGCAGGCGACAGGGCATCGCGCGCGCCTCCGCCAGCGTATGCTCAGCGGCGGGGCGGAGGCGCTCGCCGATTACGAAGTGCTCGAATACCTGTTGTTCGCCGCGAACCCGCGCGGCGATACCAAACCGCTCGCGAAGGCACTGCTGGCACGCTTCGGTTCGCTCAACGCCGTGTTGAACGCGGAAACCGGCGCGTTGAGGCAGGTCGGCGGCATGGGCGAGACAGGCGCGGCCGTGCTCAAAGCCGTGGCACTGGCGGCGCGCAGGATGGCGCGGGGCGCCGTCCAGGACAAGCCGGTGCTTGGCAGCTGGCTGGCCCTGATCGACTACCTCACCATCGACATGGCGCACCTCACGGTCGAGAGGGTACGGGTCCTTTATCTCGACACGCGCAACCGCCTGATCGTGGATCATCACGTTGGCGACGGGTCGATCGACGAAGCGGCAATCCATCCGCGCGAAGTCGTCCGCAAGGCGCTGGACGTCGGCGCCACGGCCATGATTCTGGTCCACAACCACCCGAGTGGCAATCCCGAACCCAGCCGCGCCGACATCGACATCACGCGCCGCATCGCCGAGGCCGCGCGCCTGCTGGGCATCGTTGTCCACGACCACGTGATCGTGGGGCGCGAAGGCCATGTCAGCCTGAAAGCCAGGGGCCTCATCTGAGACGGACCTGGATCAGAGACGCAGGCCGGCGAGGCGACCGATTACTCCCGCCGCGCTGGGTTCTTGTGCGGTGCGAGGCGATGCCCTAGCGGCCCGCCCAATGCTGCAGGCGGGGATTAGGGATACGGGGGTCAACCCGGCTTTGGGTCACCGCCCAGAGATCGACGGGCTACGCGCGCTTGCGGTCGTTCCGGTTGTGCTGTTTCACGCAGACCTGTTCTGGTTCACCGGCGGCTTCGTCGGCGTCGATGTTTTCTTCGTCATCAGCGGTTACCTCATAACGGCGATCCTGATGCGGGATGCGTCCCGGCCCGGCCATTTCGCGGCCTTTTACGAACGACGTGCGCGGCGAATTCTGCCGGCGCTGTTTCCGATCCTGATCGCAGGGCTGGTCGGCGCGTGGTACCTCTTCGTACCGCTCGACTTCAGGCATTACTCGCAGGCGGTGGCCGCGACCGCCCTGTTCGCATCCAACATGCTGTTCGCCCTGCAGAACGACTACTTCGGCGGAGAGGAAGGCTTCGAGCCGCTCATTCACGGATGGAGCCTGTCGGTCGAAGAGCAGTTCTACTTCATCTACCCGGTGCTCTTGCTGGCTCTGATCCGGTTCCGGCCCCGCGCGATCCTGCCGACGATCGCCGGCATCCTGTTCGCCAGCTTCGCGCTCGCGCTCGTTCTCGCCGAAACCTCGCCGCGTTTTGCATTCAACCTGCTGCCGACCCGAGCCTGGGAATTGCTGGCGGGCGCCGTGTGCGCAGTCTTGCCGCCGGTTTTGAAGACCCGACAATTGCCCGGTCTCGCCGGGATCGCCCTCATCGTCACAGGCATGGTTGTCATCGGTCCGGATACGCCGGTTCCGGGAGTGGCATTCCTGTTACCGGTGGTGGGCACCGCTCTGGTGGTCCGATACGCCACCACGGGATCGATCGCGGCGCAGATCCTCGGCTGGCGGCCTTTCGTCCTCATCGGCCTCATCTCGTACGGGCTGTACCTGTGGCATCAGGTTCTGCTCGCCTTCGTCTTCTATACCACGTTCGGGGCGCCTTCCCGGGGCGTGCTGGCGGCGACGATCGCGATGTCGACCGTCCTGGCCGCTGTCTCGTACAAGTGGATCGAGCAACCCGTCCGGCGCAAGCAGTTCCTCAAATCGCGCACCACGCTTATCGCCTTCTGCTCCGCCGGCCTGCTCGCGGCCATCGGCCTCGGCGTGGCCGGCCATCTGGCGATACTGGAACCCCGCTCCGGACCCGATGCACGGCGATTCGATGCCGTGTACCCGGGCGGGCTCGCCAGCCGCGCCATCCCGGCAGGGAAGCTCGCCTTCGTGCTCTATGGCGACAGTCACGCCAGGCAGTACGAGAACGCGCTTCAGACCCGCCTGGGCCGCGGGGCGCTGCTGGGAGAAAACGCCTGTATCGCGCTCCCCGACATAAGCAGCTGGCAGAGCGGGGAGGAGCGCCAGCCGTGCATCGATCAGTACGATGCCATGCAAAGGCTTGTTGCGGAGCGGTCCGTCCCGGTGGTCATCTGGGCACAAAGATGGGAAAGCGAGCTGTTTGCAAACGCTGATGCCAGACCGCTCGGGTCCGGCAGCGGCCCCGCCGAACCCGTGCTCCGCAGCCAGCTTGAACAGGTCAGGCGCACCCTCCCGGCCGGGACCCGGCTGATCATCCTCGGCAACACCCCGGGTGCGAGGGCGAGTGCGCCGCAGATGGCGGACGGGCTTCTGCGATGCAGGGCGTATCGCAACGTCACGTGCCCGACGATATTTGACCGCTCGTATGCCGAAGGGGCGAAAATGAACGCGATCCTCCGCGCGTTCGCCGCGGAGACGCCGGGCGTCACGTACATCGACACGGCGCAACTGCTATGTCGCGGAGACAAGTGCCCGATCCTCGACGGAGACCGCCTCTATTACCATGACGGCGATCACGTGACGGCATACTCCGCGAACATCGTTGCAGACAGGGTGGCCTCGGTCGTCAGGTCTGATTGACCGATGGGTTGCGTTGCCGTGGCGGGCGCCCTAGCCGCCACCGCGTCACACAAACCGGAGTCGATGATGGTCCCCCGCTATTCCCGCCCCGCCATGTCCGCGATCTGGGAAGCGGAATCGCGATTCCGCATCTGGTTCGAGATCGAGGCTCACGCGACGGAGAAGCTCGGCGAGCTCGGTGTCGTGCCGGTGGAGGCCGCCCGGGCGTTGTGGGCGTGGTGGGCGACCGAGCCCGCGATCGACGTGCCCGCGATCGATGCGATCGAGGCGGTGACCAAGCACGATGTGATCGCGTTCCTCACCTGGGTCTCCGAACAGGTGGCCGCGCACTCGGGGGAGGATTGGGCCCGCTTCATGCACCAAGGCATGACCAGCTCCGATGTGCTCGACACCGCGCTGGCAGTGCAACTGGCGCGCGCGAGCGATATCCTGATCGAAGACATCGACCTGCTCCTCGCCGCGCTCAAGACGCGCGCAGAGGAACACAAGTACACGCCCACGATCGGTCGCAGCCACGGGATTCACGCCGAACCCGTCACCTTCGGGTTGAAGCTCGCGCAGGCTTACGCGGAGTTCGACCGGTGCAAGGCCCGTCTGCAGACCGCGCGGGCGGAGATCGCGACTTGCGCCATCAGCGGCGCCGTGGGCACGTTTGCGAACGTCGATCCGCGCGTTGAAGCGCATGTCGCAGAGAAGCTGGGCCTGACCGCGGAACCGATCAGCACCCAGGTGATCCCGCGCGATCGCCACGCCATGTTCTTCGCGGTTCTGGGCGTGATTGCAAGCTCGGTGGAGCGGCTCGCGATCGAAGTGCGCCACCTGCAGCGCACCGAAGTGCTGGAAGCGGAGGAATACTTCTCCCCGGGCCAGAAGGGCTCCAGCGCGATGCCGCACAAGCGCAATCCCGTGCTGACGGAGAACCTCACCGGCCTCGCCCGCATGGTCCGCAGCGCGGTCGTGCCCGCCATGGAGAACGTGGCCCTGTGGCACGAACGCGATATCAGCCACTCGTCGGTCGAACGTTTCATCGGCCCGGATGCGACCATCACCCTCGATTTCGCCCTGGCACGCCTGACCGGCGTGATCGACAAGCTCCTCGTCTATCCGGCCAGGATGCAGAAGAACCTCGACCGGATGGGTGGCCTCGTTCACTCGCAACGCGTTCTGCTCGCGCTGACGCAGGCAGGGGTGAGCCGGGAGGACGCGTATCGCCTGGTGCAACGCAACGCGATGAAGGTGTGGGAAAGCGACGGCGCGCTTTCGCTGCTCGATCTGCTCAAGGCCGATTCGGAAGTGACCTCCGCCCTCAGCGCCGCGCAGCTGGAGGAACGGTTCGACCTTGCATATCACTTCGCCCAGGTGGACACGATATTCGCACGGGTGTTCGACAGCTGATCGCGCAGACATTGTTTGTCTGCGGCGCCGCGATGGTCCATCATCGCTGCACGATATAGTGGTCCGGCACGCCGGAGACCGCGAACCAGGCTGGGCAAGGGGATAACAGGATGCAGGCATTGCGCTTGATCGGGTGGGTCGCGGTAACGGCGGTCTTCGTCATGTTCATGTCGATCAACTACACGCGGCCGGTGCCGGTGCGTTTCTGGCCGATGCCGGGCGACACGCTGCTCGTCGAATGGCCGGTGGCCGTGATCGCGCTGGTGTTCTTCCTCCTCGGCTTCGTTCCGACATGGCTGATGCATCGCGCGGTCGGTTGGCGGCTCAAGCGGCGCATCACGCTGCTGGAAACGACCGCGCGCAATCATGCGATGGCGGCGGCGACCCCGCCGATCCCCCCTGCGACTGTCCCGGGCGATTCCACTCCGGCGCATCCCCCCTACCCACGGGCGGACGATCATCAGCCGGTTGCCGGCGCCCCCGTGCCGAAGGACGACATCCTTAAGTGAGCAATCCGGTCTATCTCGCGCTCGACCTGCCGCAACTCGATGCGGCAAAGGCGCTCGCCGCGCGGGTGAAGGGCCACGTGGGCGGCTTCAAGCTGGGCCTCGAATTCTTTTGCGCCCATGGCCACCACGGCGTCCACGAGATCGCGGCGCTGGGCTTGCCGATCTTCCTCGACCTCAAGCTGCATGACATTCCCAACACCGTGGCCGGCGCGATGCAGGCGATCCACATGCTGCAGCCCGCGATCGTGACCGTGCATGCCGCGGGCGGCCGGGCCATGATGGAAGATGCGAAGGCGGCCGCGGGCCAGGCAACGCGCGTGGTCGCGGTAACATTGCTCACCAGCCTCGACGAGCGCGATCTGCAGCGTACCGGCATTGCAGGCTCTGCGCACGACCAGGTCATGCGCCTGGCGGAACTGGCGGAAACCGCCGGGCTCGACGGGATTGTTTGCTCCGGGCAGGAAGTCGCCGCTGTCCATCGACAGTGGAAGGACGGGTTTCTCGTCGTGCCGGGCCTGCGCCTGGCGGACAACCATGTGGCCGATCAGAAACGCGTCGTGACCCCGCGCAAGGCGCGTGACGATGGTGCCAGTGTGCTGGTGGTGGGCCGGCCAATCAGCCGCGCGGCGGATCCGCTCGCCGCGGCGCGCGCCGTCGAAGCGACACTCTAAACGCTTCGTTTGCACTTTCGGCGGGCTGCCGTATGGCCGCGCGCATGACAAATACCCTCGTCAAGGTGTGCGGGCTTTCCACGCCCGAAACCGTCGATGCCGCCGTTGACGCTGGCGCCGATTACATCGGCCTGGTCCATTTCGCCCCGTCCCCGCGTCACGTGACCCTGGACCAGGCGGCCCGGCTGCGGGCGCGCGTACCGATGACGACAAAGGTGGTCCTGCTGCTGGTGAACGAACAGCCGGTTCCTACCGCCCAGGCGGTCGACGCGGTCAAGCCGGACGTGGTGCAGTTCCACGGCGGTGAAACGCCGGAGTGGCTCGCCCTGTTGAAAGGCGCGATGCCACAGGAAGTCTGGAAGGCCTACGGGGTGCGCGATGCAGGCTCCCTTGAATCCGCGCTCAAGTTTCGCGGCGCGGTCGACAGGGTGCTGTACGATTCGGCGAAGGGCGCGCTGCCGGGTGGCAACGGCCTCGCGATCGACTGGTCGCTCCTCGCGGCGCACCGACACGAACTGGCGTGGGGCCTCGCCGGCGGCCTGACGCCCGACAATGTCGCCGATGCCATTCGCCAGACCGGCGCGCCGCTGGTCGATGCATCGAGCGGCCTTGAAAGCGCCCCTGGCGTCAAGGATGTGGACAGAATCCGCGCCTTCGTCCAGGCGGCACGGCAGGCATGAACACACCCAATTCCTTCCGCGCGATGCCGGACGAACGCGGGCATTTCGGCGATTACGGCGGACGCTATGTCGCCGAGACGCTGATGCCGCTGATCCTCGAGCTCGAGACCTCATACCGCGCCGCGCAGGCCGATCCGTCGTTCGAGGCGCAGTTCCAGGATCTGCTCGAACATTATGTCGGACGGCCCAGCCCGCTCTATTTCGCCGAGCGCCTGACCGAAGCGCTTGGCGGCGCGCAAGTGTGGTTCAAGCGCGACGAGCTCAACCACACCGGCGCGCACAAGATTAACAACTGCATCGGCCAGATCCTCCTCGCGATCCGCATGGGCAAGCAGAAGATCATCGCGGAGACCGGCGCGGGCCAGCACGGCGTCGCCACCGCGACCGTCTGCGCGCGGTTCGGCCTCCCCTGCACGATCTTCATGGGCGCTACCGATGTCGCGCGTCAGCAGCCCAACGTCTTCCGCATGAAGCTTCTGGGTGCCGATGTGGTGCCAGTTACCAGCGGCGCGGCGACGCTGAAGGACGCGATGAACGAGGCGCTGCGCCACTGGGTCGCGCACGTGGAGGACACGTTCTACATCATCGGGACCGCCGCCGGCCCGCATCCCTACCCCGAGCTGGTGCGCGATTTCCAATCGGTGATCGGCAAGGAAGCGCGCGCGCAGATGCTTGAGCGCACCGGCCGCCTGCCCGACCTGCTGGTCGCGGCCATCGGCGGCGGCTCAAACGCGATCGGCCTGTTCCACCCCTTCCTCGACGACGTGGGTGTGAAGATGCTCGGCGTCGAGGCGGCGGGGCACGGGCTCGACAAACAACACGCGGCGAGCCTCGCGGGCGGTGCGCCGGGCGTTCTTCACGGCAACAAGACGTATCTGTTGCAGGACGAAGACGGCCAGATCGCAGAGGCGCACTCGATCAGCGCGGGCCTCGACTACCCCGGCATCGGCCCCGAGCACGCCTGGCTCAAGGACACCGGCCGGGTCGAATACACCGCCGTCACCGACGACGAGGCACTGGACGCCTTCCAGCTCCTCTGCCGCACCGAAGGCATCATCCCCGCGCTCGAACCCAGCCACGCCATCGCCGCCGTCGCCAAGCGCGCGAAGGAAATGGACCGCGACGCGATCATCCTCGCCAACCTCTGCGGGCGGGGGGACAAAGACATCTTCACAGTGGCGGAGCATCTGGGAGTGGAGATTTGAGCCGGCGGCAAAGGCCCTCACCCCTTCAGGGGAGAGGGTTGGGAGAGGCGAATGCGTGACCTCGAGCTGACGAAGCGCGCCCGCGCAATGCGCCGCGCGATGACGGAAGCTGAAACGCGGCTCTGGCCGGAACTGCGGGCCAAGCGCTTTGTCGCTGTGAAGTTCAGGCGGCAGAAGGTCATCCAGGATGAGCGCCACCGCTACATCGTCGATTTCGCTGCGAATGATCCGAAATTGGTCATTGAATTGGATGGAGACACCCACGCCGCCTGCGCACGCTACGACGCCGCGCGCACGACGTTTCTTGAAATCAAGGGCTACCAGGTGCTGCGTTATTCAAACCACGACGTGACGAGAAACATGGACGGTGTGTTGCAGCATTTGGCTGGCGTGATCGCGCAACTGCAATCACAGCCCCCTCTCCCAACCCTCTCCCCTGAAGGGGAGAGGGCTTGATGAGCAGCCGCCTCGCCTCCGCCTTTGCCCAAGAGTCGCCCGACGGGACTCGCCACCCCGCGCTCGTGTGCTTCATCACCGCGGGCGATGGCGACACCGCGTCGAACCTCGACGCGGTGGTCGCAGGCGGTGCGGACGTGATCGAGCTCGGCATGCCGTTCACCGACCCGATGGCCGACGGCCCGGCGATCCAGGCGGCGAACTTGCGCAGCCTGGGCGCTGGAACGACGACGGCCGACGTGCTCGCCATCGCCAGCGGGTTCCGCGCGCGTCACCCTGAGGTGCCGCTGGTGCTGATGGGCTATGCCAACCCGATGATCCGCCGCGGGCCGGTGTGGTTCGCTGCCGAGGCCAAAGCCGCCGGGATAGACGGGGTGATCTGCGTCGACATCCCGCCCGAGGAGGACGACGCGCTCGGCCCCGCGCTGCGCGATGCGGGCGTCGACCTCATCCGGCTGGCCACCCCCACCACCGATACGGACCGCTTGCCTGCGGTACTCGAGGGCTCGTCGGGATTCATCTATTACGTCTCGGTCGCCGGGATCACCGGGCTCCAGCAGGCCGCCACCGCCTCGATCGAGAGCGCGGTAGCCCGGCTCAAGGCCGCGACCGACCTGCCGATCGCGGTCGGTTTCGGTGTGCGCACGCCCCAGCAGGCAGGGGCGATCGCGCGCGTGGCGGACGGGGTGGTCGTGGGCTCGGCACTGGTCGAGCTGTGCGCGGAGCCCGACGCGCCGGAACGCTTGCGGAAGCTGACCGCTTCGCTGGCCGAGGCGGTGCACAACGCGCGCCAGCTTGCCTAACGTCGTCATTCCCGCGAACGCGGGAATCCAGCGAGAAGGAAACTGGATCCCCGCTTTCGCGGGGATGACGATTAGAATAGGAGCACCCCATGTCTTGGCTCAACCGCGTCCGCAATTCGCTCCCCTTCGTCGCCAAACGGGAAACTCCCGACAACCTGTGGGTGAAGTGCCCCAGTTGCCAGGAAATGCTGTTCGTCAAGGAATACGAGGAAAACCTCAGCGTCTGCCCGCGGTGCAACCACCACGGGCGCATCAATGCCGATACGCGGCTGGCGCAGCTCCTCGACCCGGGTTTCGAACTGCTCGCCCAGCCGAGCGTGAAGGAAGACCCGCTGAAGTTTCGCGACACGGCCAAGTACACCGACCGGCTGAAGAAGGCGCGCGCCAAGAACCCCCACGCCGATGCCTTCAGCGTGGGTTCCGGCACGATTGAGGGGCGGCCCGCCGTGGTCGGCGTGCAGGATTTCAGCTTCATGGGCGGCAGCATGGGCATGGCCGTGGGCACCGCCTTCTGCACCGGGGCCGAACGCGCGCTCGATCGCCGCTGCCCCTACGTCGTGGTGACGGCGGCCGGCGGCGCGCGCATGCAGGAGGGCATTCTCAGCCTGATGCAGATGCCCAAGGCCACCGTCATGACGCGCCGGTTGAAGGAAGCAGGCCTGCCCTACATCGTGCTGCTGACCGATCCCACCACGGGCGGCGTCACCGCGAGCTATGCCATGCTGGGCGATGTCCAGATCGCGGAGCCGGGCGCCCTGATCGGGTTCGCCGGGCAGCGCGTGATCCAGGACACGATCCGCGAGCAGCTTCCCGAGGGCTTCCAGCGCGCGGAATACCTGCTGAAGCACGGGATGGTGGACATGGTGGTGGACCGCAAGGACCTGAAGGCGACGCTGGCGACGCTGATCGACTACCTCGCGCCGAGGAAGGCGGCCTAGTGGTGAAGCCGTCATCCCGGCCAAAGCTGGGAGATGCTTCATACTTCGCACTTCAGGAAAATGGCCCCGGCTTTGGGTGTGATGACGCACGGTGAAGGATTTCGCGACCTCATCCGATCCCGCCGTCCAGGCCACGCTTGATCGGCTGGCCAGGTTGTCGCTCCCACAGGGGCGATTGGGGCTCGATACGATCCGCACGTTGCTCGCCCGGCTTGGCGATCCGCAGAAACGATTGCCGCCGACGTTTCATGTCGCGGGGACCAACGGCAAGGGTTCGACGTGCGCCTACCTGCGCACGATGCTGGAGGCCGGCGGCCTGACGGTCCACACCGCGACCAAGCCGCACCTGGTGCGCTACAACGAACGCATCCGCATCGCGGGTTCGCTCATATCCGATACCGAGCTGGCCGAGCGACTCCGCACAGTCCTCGACGCAGGGGCCGATCTGGCGCCGAGCTTCTTCGAGGTAACGACCGCGGCGACCTTCCTCGCTTTCGCCGAACATCCCGCCGATGCCTGCGTGATCGAGGTCGGGCTTGGCGGCCGGTTCGACGCCACAAACGTGCTGGAGGCGCCAGCGGCGTGCGGCATCGCCAGCCTGGGTATCGATCACGAGGCCTTCCTGCTCGCGCCGGAAGACGGGACGCCATGCGAGCCACTGGCACGCATTGCCTTTGAGAAAGCCGGCATCGTCCGCCCCGGCCGGCCGCTGGTCACGCAGTCCTACCCCGAGGGGGCCGAGTTGGAGATCGAGCGCGCGGCGATGGCGGCGGGCGCACCGCTTCACATGCGCGAACGCGATTGGACGGCACACATCGGCACGCAGATCGAATACGAGGATCGCCATGGGCGTGTGGCGCTGCCCCTTCCCGCGCTCCCGGGCCGCCACCAGGCTGACAACGCCGCGCTCGCCGTGGCGATGCTACGTCATCAGGATTTCGTGACGGTGGATATCGGGGCGATGATCGACGGTGTCCGGTCGGCACGCTGGCCCGCGCGGCTCCAGCGGCTGGCGGGCGGCCCCTTGACGGCGAATGCACCAGGCCGCGCCGTGTGGCTGGACGGGGGCCACAACGCCGATGCCGGCGCGGCGATTGCCCAGCACTTCACGGACCCGGTTCACCTTATCGTCGGTATGCTGGCCAACAAGAACCCGCGCGCGATCGCCGATCCGCTGGACAGGCGCATGGCGAGCCTGTCGGTGGTACCGGTGCCCGGCAGCGAAAGTCATCCGGCCGGTGCGTTCGGGCCCGACGCGCGGGCCTTTACCGATGTGGGGGCGGCGCTGCGGGCGATCCCCGATGACGGCTTGCCGATCCTGATCGCCGGTTCGCTATACCTCGCAGGCGAAGTGCTGCGGGCGAACGTGGAAGTGCCGGACTAGGCTGTCCGCCCGCGCGGGGCCTGGAAGCGTCCGCTCATCATTCCGCCGGCACCGCCACGCCGGCTTCAGGCGTCACCACGCCGCGGGCGCCGGTGCGGCTCTGGCGCCACCATTCGAGCACCACCAGCGCCATGGCGCCCACGCCGATCCAGGTCGTCAGGATGAAAACATCGTAATAACCCTGCCGCTCGATCATCTGGCCGAGCGCGCCGCGCCCCAGCGTACCGACCAGCAGCGTGAGGGAGGACAGCAGGGCGTACTGCACCGCGCTGAACTGCTTCGAGACGATCGAGGAAAGCCACGCGACGAACGCCGCACCCGCGATACCGATGGCGAGGTTCTCTCCGCCGATCGTCAGCATCAGTCGCGCGAGCCGCTCGCTCCCCCCGGGAAAGCTCGAGACCAGCGCGGAGAACCCGCTGCCGTTCGCCAATGCGCCGATGACCTGGCCTCCCGCGGCCATGTCGGCGTAAAGGAGGTTGGTGAGCGCCGCGAGAAGTCCGCCGATCAGCAGGGTCGGCATGCGCCCCAGCGCGGTCAGCATCCAGCCCCCGATAGCCAGGCCGAGCACGATCGCGCCGACGCCGAAGATCTTGGAAGCGAAGGCGACCTCGTCCTTGGTGTACTGAAGCTCGCCCAGATAGAACGGATAGGCGAACGTGCCCCAGATCGCGTCGCAGATGCGATAGGTCAGCACCAGCGCCAGGATCAGCACCAGCGACCAGCCCATCCTGCCGACGAACTCGACCAGCGGCAGCACCAGCGCGCGGTAGAGATGGTCGAGGGCGAAAGCGGCGCCGCTTGCTGCCGGCGCGTCCTCGGCCAGAAGGTTGTGCCCCTTGCTCTGCTGCCCGGCCAGCCAGCCCGCGATCAGCGCCGGGATGACGATCGTCGCGACGATCACCCAAGGGCCCCAGGTCAGCGTGAATTCGGTGGGGTCCGGGCGGTTTTCCGGCAGCGCCGTCATCGATCGGATCATGAAATCGAGCAGGACCGCGATCGTGCCCGCCCACAGCAGGCCGACAACCGCAAGCGCGCGGTACCGGACCTTGGGCGCCAGCGCGCCGGCCCGGCGCAGGGCGCGCACCTGCGCGTCATTCTCGATCGACCCGTCGCTCGCGCCCCGCCCCGCGTCGGGCGCGAACAGCCCGGCGATACCAATGGCGAGCAGCATGGCGCCCATCATCGTGTAGGTCATCGGCCAGCCGATCCGTTCGGCGATGATCAGCGCCAGCGCCCCGCCCGCCAGGGAGGATAGACGGAAGCCCATCTGGTAAACCGTCGACAGTACGTCGAGCGTCGCCTTCTCGTCAGCCACGTCGATGCGCCAGGCGTTGATCGCGATGTCCTGCGTGGCGCTGGCCAGCGCCCCGATGCCGGCCAGCAGGCTGAACATGCCGAGCTGGCTGCGCGGATCGAGCAGGGCCATCGTCACCAGGATCGCGCCCAGCAGCAATTGCATCGGGATGATCCACTGCTTGCGCTTGCCCAGGCGGCGCAGGGCCGGCAGGTCCACCTTGTCGATCAGCGGCGACCAGATGAACTGGAAGGCGTAGGCGAGCCCGATAAGCGAGAATACGCCCATCGTTTCCAGGTCGACCTCGGCCTCCGTCAACCACGCGAACAGGGTGCCCAGGAACAGCGCGAAGGGCAGCCCGCTGGCGAACCCGAACAGTAGCATGAACCCGGTCTTCCGGTTCCGCAGCGCCTGGCCGAGGATGCGCCAGCTCGACGGTTTCTTCGTTGCGGCGGCTGCTTCGGCCATTCCCTGACTGTCCTTCCCGTTCGACCCGTTTCGTGCGACACTTAACGCGGGAAGAGGAATAGGGAAGCGCTGCGATGAACGACGTCGTAACCGCGCCGGGGAAAAGGCCCACCGGAGGCCAGCTGGCGTTGGCAGAGGCACTGGCCCGGGGCGACACCCGGCCCGCGGCGGACATCACCACGGTTCCCGCGGCCGTCTATACCGCCCCGGATCACTTCGCGCGCGAAAAGGCCGCCCTGTTCGACCGGCTCCCGCAGGTGCTGATGCCCAGCGCATTGTTGCCCGAACCCGGGATGGCCGTGCCGCACGACCTGTCGGGCAGGCCGCTGCTGGTGACGCGCGACAAGGCGGGCGCGGTGCACGTGTTCCTGAACGTCTGCCGCCACCGCGGCACGCGCCTCGTCGAAGGCACCGAGGCGGAATGCGCCGCGCGGTTGGTGTGCCCCTATCACGCGTGGACCTATCGCCTCGACGGAGCGCTGCTCGCCCTTCCCCGGCCCGACAGCTTTCCCGGGCTCGACAAGGACGATTATCACCTCGTCGAGCTGCCGAGCCGCGAGGCTGGCGGGCTCATCTGGTACGCGCCGGCGAACGGCGCCGATTTCGGCCACGCCAACACGATCGGCGACGACATGGACGCCTTCGGCACGGCGGATCACCACCTGTTTCGCCGCAAGACGCACTCGGTGGCCGGAAACTGGAAGCTGATCATGGACGCGTTCCTTGAAAGCTACCACGTCACCCGGCTCCACGCGAAGACGATCGGCCCGTTCTTCAAGGATGGCGTGACCACTGGCGACATGATCGGCCCGCACGCCCGCAGCGCGGTGGGCCGGGTGGAGGAGATGGGCGGGGTCGACCTTGCCGACATGGCCGCGCTCCGCCGGCGCGTGACGTTCGCGTACCAGTTCCTGCCGGCAACCGTGATCATACCAAGCCCCGACTACCTCAACGTCCTGACCCTGTGGCCGCAGGCGGTGGACCACACGCTGGTGGAGGATTTCATGCTGATCCCCGAACCGCCCGCCACCGACAAGGCGCGCGATCATTGGGAACGCAGCTGGGCGCTGCTCGACGGCGGGGTCTTCGCCAGCGAGGACTTCCGCGCAGCCGAGCTCGGCCAGCAGGGCCTCTCTACCGGGGCCGTGCCGCACCTGACGCTGGGAACGCTGGAAGGCGGCATCGCGCGCTTCCACGAGACGGTGAGCGAGGCGTTGCGCGCCGCATCCTGAAGGCCTAGTCGCGCCCGATGCCCCGATCCGAACGCCCTGAAGGCGCCGCCCCTCCTCCCGCGCGCAGCGGCGAACGCATCGCCAAGCTGCTGGCCCGCGCCGGCGTCGCCAGCCGCCGCGAGGTCGAACGGATGATCGCCGACGGCCGCGTCGCCATCGACGGCAAAGTGCTGAACACCCCCGCCAGGGTCCTGCCGAACCTGAAGGGCGTGACGGTCGACGGCAAGCCGGTGGCCCGCGCGGAGCATGCCCGCGTGTTCGCGTTTCACAAGCCTTCGGGCCTGCTCACCGCGGAGCGCGATCCCAAGGGACGACCCACGATCTACACCGCGCTGCGCAACTCCCTGCCGCGCGGGGCGCCGCGGGTCATGCCCGTTGGCCGGCTCGACATGAACACCGAAGGGCTGCTGTTGCTGACCAACGACGGCGAGCTGAAGCGCGCGCTGGAACTGCCGTCGTCCAACGTGCCCCGCACCTACCGCGCGCGGGCGTTCGGCGATGTGACGCAGAGCCAGCTCGACGACCTGATCGAAGGGGTGGAGATCGACGGTGTTCGCTACGGCAAGATCGAGGCGGACCTCGACAGCGGCAAGGGCCGCAACCGCTGGATCGTGATGACCCTCACCGAAGGCAAGAATCGCGAGGTTCGCCGCGTTCTCGAACACCTGGGCCTGCAAGTCAGCCGGCTGCTGCGAGTGGGTTACGGTCCGTTCAACCTGGGCGACCTGCCGCGCGGCGCGGCGGCGGAGATCCCGCAAGCGCAGGTAGAGCGTCTGCGCAAGAGCTTGCGATGAGGATCATTGCCGGCGAATGGCGCGGCCGCAAGCTGGCCGCCCCCAAGGGCGATCTGACGCGCCCCACTGCCGACCGCACGCGGGAAACGCTGTTCAACATGCTCGCGAGCCGGCTTGGCACTTTCGATGGCCTGGTGGTGGCGGACCTGTTCGCCGGTTCCGGCGCGCTGGGGATAGAGGCGCTGTCGCGCGGGGCCGCGTCGTGCCTTTTTGTCGAGAACGACGCCGGGGCGATCGATGTCATCCGGGCGAACATCGCCGCTGTCGGTGCGCGCGACCGGGCCGAGGTGCGCCGCGGTTCGGTTATGGACCTGGGGCCGGTCCCCGCCCCATACGACCTTGTCCTGCTCGATCCGCCGTATGGCACGGGCGCTGCCGCGGTGGCCCTCGACCGAATGGGCCGCCTCGGCTGGATCGGCCCGGCGACACTGATCGCCGCCGAAACAAGCGCCAGGGAGACGGTTGACGTGCGATCCCTCGAGATCGAGGCGGAACGCAAGGTGGGCAAGGGCAAGCTCTGGCTCCTGCGCAAGGCGGCCGGAACGCCCGGCGAAACGTCCCCCGCATAAAAAAGGGCGCCTCCCCAAGGGCGCCCTTTTCATTGTCGGTTCGCCGCTGATCAGCGCTGCGGCAGCTTGCCCGGAATCTCGCTAGCAGGCTTGCCGGGCCAGTAGTTGAGCGGGCGATTGCCGTAATTCTTGCCGGCTTCGCGCGGGTTGCGGCAGCTATCGGTGATGGTCGCGCTGCAAAGCGGATATTCCCCGCCCGCGGCAGTCGTGGCAGCAGGAGTGGTCTGGACGACTTCGCCCGCCACCATTTGCGGCGGGCTGTCATTGGCATTCACCGCCGCCGTCGCTGCTGCCATCGCGGTGGGCGAAGCGCTGGCCGACCGCGTGCGCATGACCTGGTTTTCGATCGAGGCCCAGGTCGCCGCGCGCTGCTCGGGCGTCATCGCGTACACTTGCGCGCGCTGCTCGTCAGTCAGGGCCCACCACCCGGTCTGCTGCGGTTCGGTGAGCGTCCAGTAATAGACGCGGTAGGTGTTCGGCCACGCGGTGTAGATCGTCTGGCGCTCCACCGGCCAGGCATCGTACACCGTCTGCTGGGTGGGCGTGAGAACGTAGACGTCCCCACTGGAGGTCACGACCGCGTCCTGCGCGATAGCGGGAACGGCGAAAGCCAGCGCGGCCGCGCCGGCGAGGATCAGCTTGTTCATGAAGCACTCTCCGTATCGTTTCTGCACCGCACTACGCACGGCAATCGCGGACGGTTCCGCTGGCCCCTTGCGTGCAGCACGCGTGTTCCCTAGCTGTTCGCGCCTGCCATGACGCCCGCGCCCCTGCCTCCCACGCCGGAAAACGGTATTCCGCCCTATGCGATGGGGCTGAACGAACCGCAGCAACAGGCGGTGCTGACGACCGAAGGCCCCGTGCTGATGCTGGCCGGGGCGGGCACGGGAAAGACGGCCGCCCTCACCGCGCGGCTGGCGCACCTGGTCGCGACCCGGCGCGCCTGGCCGAGCGAGATCCTGTGCGTCACCTTCACCAACAAGGCCGCGCGTGAGATGCGCGAACGGGTCGGCCGCCATATTGGTGATGCGGTGGAAGGGATGCCCTGGCTGGGCACGTTCCATTCCATCGGCGCCCGGATGCTGCGCCGCCACGCGGAGCTGGTCGGCCTGCAAGCGAACTACACGATCATCGACACCGACGATCAGTTGCGGTTGCTGAAGGCGCTGATCACCGAACATGGGCTGGACGAAAAGCGCTGGCCGGCGCGGCAGCTTGCCGGCCTGATCGACCGCTGGAAGAACCGTGGGCTCAATCCGCGGGATCTCGATGCGGTGGAGAACGAAGCCTATGCCAACGGCCGGGGGCAGCAGTTCTACGGTCTGTACCAGGACCGCCTGAAGGCGCTGAACGCCTGCGATTTCGGCGACCTGCTGCTGCACATGCTGAATATCTTCCGGACCCACAACGACGTGCTGGCCCAGTATCAGCAGCGTTTCAAATACGTGATGGTGGACGAATATCAGGACACCAACCAGGTCCAGTACCTGTGGCTGCGGCTGATCGCGCAGGCGCGCAAGAACATCTGCGTTGTCGGGGACGATGACCAGTCTATCTACTCCTGGCGCGGGGCAGAAGTCGCCAATATCCTGAAATTCGAAAAGGATTTCCCCGGCGCCACGGTCATCAAGCTGGAACAGAACTATCGTTCCACCCCGCACATCCTGGGCGCGGCCAGCGGGCTGATCAACGCGAACAGCGAACGCCTGGGCAAGACGCTGTGGACCCAGATCCCGGCGGGCGAGAAAGTCCGCGTCATCGGCGTGTGGGACGGGCCGGAGGAAGCCCGCCGCATCGGCGAGGAGATCGAGCGGCTGGAACGCGAAGGCGCCGGGCTGGACCAGATCGCCATCCTGGTCCGCGCCCAGTACCAGACCCGCGAGTTCGAAGACCGTTTCATCCAGATCGGCCTCAATTACCGGATCGTCGGCGGCTTTCGCTTCTACGAGCGGGCCGAAATTCGCGACGCGCTGGCGTACCTGCGGGTCATCGCCAGCCCTGCCGACGACCTGGCGTTCGAGCGTATCTACAACCAGCCAAAGCGCGGCCTGGGTGCCAAGACGCTGGAGACCATGCACCGCTATGCCCGCGCCGCCGGGTTGCCCTTGGCCGCCGCGTCCCTGCAACTGGCCGATACCGACGAGCTGCCGGCCCGCGCGCGCGCCACGATCGCGGCGCTGATGCGCCAGTTCCTGCACTGGCGCGAACTGGCGGAGACCACTTCGCCCGCCGAATTGCTGCGCACGGTCATCGTCGAAAGCGGGTACGAGGCGATGCTGCGCGGGGACAAGAGCGCGGAAAGCGCCGGCCGGGCGGAAAACCTGTCCGAACTTGCCCGGGCGATGGAGGAATACGACACGCTGGGTGATTTCCTCGAACATGTCGCGCTTGTGATGGACAACGACCGGGGCGACACGGGGGAAAAGGTCACCATCATGACCATCCACGCCGCCAAGGGCCTGGAATTCGATCACGTGTTCCTGCCCGGCTGGGAAGAAGGCGTGTTCCCCAGCCAGCGCGCGCTCGACGAGGGCGGCATGGCCAGCCTGGAGGAGGAACGGCGGCTCGCCTACGTCGCGATCACCCGGGCCCGGCGGCGCTGCACGATCATTCACGCGGCCAACCGGCGCATCTACGGCCAGTGGTCCAGCAGCATACCCAGCCGCTTTGTCAGCGAGTTGCCGGCGGAACACATAACGGAAGAAACCACGCTCACGGGCGGCGCATCGCTATGGCGCGCGCAGTTGAGCGAGCATGACGATCCCTTCGCCCATGTCGCCGCATCGCAGCCCGCCCGCACCATGACGCGAGGGCCCGGTTTCCAGCGCGCGTTGACCACCGGGTATGACAAGACCCCGCATCGCGTGCGCGAGGTCACTCGCAGCGCGGCGAGCTTTGCCGCCAAGCCGCGATCGGACATCGCAGTCGGCCAACGGGTGTTCCACGACAAGTTCGGTTACGGCGAAGTCGTGGACCAGGAAGGCAACAAGCTGGAAATCGAGTTCGAGCAGGCGGGGCGAAAGCGGGTGATCGACAGCTTCGTTTCGGTGGCCTGAGCCACCCGCGCGGTCGTCCGCCGCTTCGCTGCTGCCTTACCCGGAAACCTCCCCCTCCCCAGCCGTTGGTCGGCTGAAGGAGAAGATCATGTCCAGCGAAACCGGCAACGCCCAGGCGCGCGAGGAAAACCGCGGAAGCGCAAATCCCAACGAGGCGCGTCAGAAAGCCGACAGCCGCGATCCCAACAAGTCGAACGCCCGCGACCGCGAAGGCCGCAAGGGCGGCGACAACGCGAAGGCGCTCTAGGCGAAGACCCTCTAGGCGAAGCGCTCGGGACTTAGCCGAACCCGACGCTGAGGAAGCCCGGCACCGGGCCGTTCCATTCGCCCGGCTGCATCGGCGGCCCATCGTCGCGTTCGTCCCGACGCGGACGGTCATCCCGGCTGGCGTCCCGCTGCGGCCGGTCTGCACGGGGTTCGCGCGCGCGGCGCGGGCGTGCGTCGCGTTCTTCGCTTTCATCACGGCTACGGTCCTGCCGGGGCGGTTTCGCAGCTGCGCGTTCGGGGGCCGGCTCCGCCGCGCGCAGTTCCACCCGCACATCTTTCTTGCCGAACACCGGAACGGCGGCGCCGGTCAGCTTTTCCACGTTGGCAATCGCCTCGGCATCCTCCTCCGACACGAAGGTGAATGCGCGGCCCTTGGCCCCGGCGCGGCCCGTGCGGCCCACGCGGTGAACGTAATCGTCCGGGTGCCACGGCGTGTCGAAGTTGAAGACGTGGCTGACGCCCTTGATGTCCAGCCCCCGCGCGGCGACATCCGATGCAACGAGGATCGTCACCTCGCCCTTCTTGAACCGATCCAGCTCCTTGATCCGGCTGGCCTGGTCCATGTCGCCGTGGATTTCGGCGCTGGCGAAGCCATGGCTCTGCAGGCTCTTGTTGATCTCGCGCACCGTGGTCTTGCGGTTGGCGAAGATGATCGCGGTTTCGACAAGGTCGTTGCGCAGCAGCCAGCGCAGGGTGTCGCGCTTGTCGCGCGCCTTTACCGGCACCTTGAAGGCGGTGATGTTCTCGTTGTTGGAAGCGCGGCGTCCGACCTCGATCCGCTTGGGATTGGTCAGGAACTTCTTCGCCAGCTTCTCGATCGGCGGCGGCATCGTGGCCGAAAACAGCATCGTCTGCCGGCTGTCGGGCAGCTTGGAACAGATGAACTCGATGTCGGGAATGAACCCCATGTCGAGCATGCGGTCCGCCTCGTCGATGACCAGCAGCTCGCACCCGTTGAGCAGGATCTTGCCGCGTTCGAACAGGTCCATCAGCCGGCCCGGCGTCGCGATCAGCACGTCCACCCCGTCGGACAGTGCCTTGAGCTGGTCGCCCATCTGCACGCCGCCGATCAGCAGCGCCATCTTGAGGTCGTGGTTGACGCCATACTTCTCGAAATTCTCGGCCACCTGGGCGGCCAGTTCGCGGGTCGGCTCCAGGATCAGGCTGCGCGGCATCAGCGCGCGGCGGCGGCCATGGGCCAGCACGTCGATCATCGGCAGCACGAAACTCGCCGTCTTGCCCGTCCCCGTCTGGGCGATGCCGACGATGTCCTTCATCATCAGCACGGGCGGGATGGCCTGCGCCTGGATCGCGGTCGGTTCGGTGTAGCCCGCCGCTTCGACCGCCTTGAGCAATTCGGGTGAGAGGCCGAGGTCGGCGAATGTCATGGGTTCAGTAATGTTCGAAAATCCGGTGGTTGGTGCACGCCCGCTTCGACGGCAGTCGGCAGGCGTGCACGGTAGATCATGCTGACCGTCCGCGTACGAACGCGCGCGCCCTGCGCGCATCATGCGCGAAAGTCAACGAAAACGCAGCGCCTCAGTCGCGATCGGCGACGAGCTGGCGCATGCGGCTGATCTCGCATTTGCTGCCCGACCGCGAATGGAGCCGGTCGCGATCGACGCACAGCATGCCGTCGTTCGTGCGTTCGAGATAGAAGCCGGAATAGAAATCGCGCGCGCTGCAGCTTTTTTCAAGGCTGGCCGCAACCAGGCGCCTGTCGCGCATGAACAACAGCAGCCGCCCTTTGGCATCCGGCTGCACGGCCGCGATCCGGCTGACGGCCACGCAGTTGCCCATCTTGCGTTCCTCGAGGTCCGGCTGCGCGAGGCGGGGCATCATGTCGGGCGCGATGCTCTGCCGGGTTGCCGGCCCCGGCGGGGCGATGCGCACGATCACGCGTTGCTGGATGCGGACCTGCGCAGCGACGGGATCGTCCGACAGATCGGTGCGCGCGGCCCCGGCGCTGGACGCCGCGACCGGCGCACGATCCGCGCCCGGCACGAGACCGGCATCGGCAGGCACGGGAGCAACCAGCCACCCCGGCATCAGCAGCGCTACGGGCGCGAACAGGGTTGGCAGAATGGTCATCGCTCGGTTCGACGCTACCGGATAGCGACCCAGCTTGAATACCTGCTTAATTGCCCCGATCCACCGCACGGTGGATTTCCCCGCCGCGCCCGTGGCATAGGCCCTGCCTATGATCGATACGGACGCTTTCCTGGCCGAGGCCGGCGCCCTGCTCGGGCCCCGGGGGCTGACGCGCGACGACGATCTGATGCGCCCCTGGCTGACGGACTGGCGCGGACGGTTCGTCGGGGCGGCGATCGCCATGGCCTCGCCCGCCTCCACCCGGGAGGCGGCCGAACTCGTCCGCCTTTGCGCACGGCACGGGGTGCCCATCGTACCCCAGGGCGGCAACAGCGGCATGAGCGGCGGCGCGACCCCGGACGATAGCGGCACCGCCCTTCTCCTTTCGACCCGCCGCCTCGACACGATCCGCTCGCTCGACGCATCGGCGCGCCAGGTCGTGTGCGAAGCGGGGGTGATCCTCCAGACCTTGCACGAGAGGGCGGACGACAACGGCCTGCGTTTCCCGCTCACCCTCGGCGGCAAGGGGTCGGCGACAATCGGCGGCCTGATCTCCACCAACGCGGGCGGTACCCAGGTTCTGCGTCATGGCTCCATGCGGGCGCAGGTTTTGGGGATCGAAGCCGTGCTGGCCGACGGCAGCATTTATGCCGCCCTGGATGCGCTGCGGAAGGATAACCGCGGCTTCGACCTGAAGCAGTTGCTGATCGGATCGGAAGGAACGCTGGGCGTGGTGACGGCGGCCACCTTGAAGCTGGTGCCGGCCATCGCCGACCGGCGGGTCGTGTGGGCGGGCACCCGGACACTCGAAGCCGCGCGCGACCTGCTGGTCCTGTGCGAGGAGATTGCGGGCGACGCGCTGGAAGGTTTCGAGGTGCTGGACCAGCAGACCCTGGACGACGTGATCGACCATCTCCCCGGCGCACGGCCGCCGCTGTCGGGCTGTCACGGCTGGCATGCGCTGATCGAACTGGTGGCGGATCGTGGCGCGGCCGCGGAACTGCCCTCCCGTACGGAAGCCCTCCTCGGACAGGCGATGGCGCGCGGCCTGGTCGAAGACGCCACGATCGCCGCCAGCGAAACGCAGGCCGAAGCGTTCTGGCTGCTCCGGGATTCGATCTCCCCGGCGGCACGCGCCAGGGGCCCGGCGGTGCAGCATGATATCTCGGTGGCGGCCGAACGCATGCCTGCGTTCGTGGCCGAGGCGGTGCCATTGATGGAGCGCACGTGGCCCGGCACGCGCGCCATGGCGTTCGGGCACCTCGGCGATGGCAACGTGCATTTCCACGTGATCGCGCCGCCCGGGGTGGATGCGCGCCGCTGGCTGGAAACCGACGGCAAGCGGATTAGTGCGCAAGTGTACGAATTCGTCACCGCTTGGGGCGGCTCGATCAGCGCCGAACACGGCATCGGCCAGTTGAAACGCGACGAATTTGCCCGCCTGGGCGATCCGGTTGCCATAACGATGCTGCAGTCCGTGAAACGCGCGCTGGATCCCCGGGGGATACTCAATCCCGGCAAGCTGGTGCCGCTTGCGCCACCGGAACCAAGACCCTAAAGCGCGCGCTTTCCCGCGCGGCCAGGCAGGCATGCGCATTCGATCCTGACGCTCGGAGACCGACGATGGCCAGCGCGCCGCAGACCACCCTGCCCCTGTTCTACAACGACCTCATGCCGCTCAACAGCCGCGATCACGTGAACTACCGCGTGAAGCGGGTCGACGGCCTGACATGGCTGGTCAACCAGCACGCCGTGCCGCTGACGTCCGACGAATTCATCCAGGCGCAGCGCGACTATCCGATCGTCTTCAGCTCCGGCGAAGGCGGCGTACCGCTTGCGCTGATGGGCCTCAACGAAGGCGTCAACGCGTTCGTGGGCGACGACGGCAAGCTGACCGAAGACGTGTACGTCCCGGCCTATGCCCGCCGCTATCCCTACCTTCTCGCCCGCCTCACGCCCGAGGCGGAGGAGCTGTCGCTGTGCTTCGACCCCACCAGCAAGGCCATCGGCGAGTTCAAGGACGGGGACCCGCTGTTCGATTCGGAAGGCAAGCCCGGCCAGCCGATTCAGTCCGCGCTCGATTTCTGCGAACAGTTCGAACAGGCCGGAGCCCGTACCCAGGCGCTGATCGAAGAGCTGAACAAGCATGACCTGCTGATGGACGGCGAGATCGCGATCACCGCGAACGCCAATCCGGAAAAGCCCTACATCTATCGCGGCTTCAAGATGGTGAACGAAGAAAAGCTGCGCGATCTCGACGCCGAAACAGCCAAGACCTGGGTCGCCAACGGCATCATGGCGATCATCTTCGCGCACCTGTTTTCGCTGCAGCTGATGAGCAACGTGTTCTCGCGCCAGATGGCCCAGGGCAAAGTGCCCGAAGGCCAGCCCGAACCGGCCGCCTGATTCGGCGAAACGCCCGGTGGAAGCGATGAGTTCGGGGTTGAAGAATTCAGCCTCGCACCTAAATTCTGCCTAGCCGGTTCGCGCTCCCCTCATGGCCGAGCCGGCTGGTGCACCGATGTGTACCTCCTCCCTGAACCTTGGCCACCTCGTGCACCGCACGGGGTGGTTTTTTTATTCGGCAGCGACAGGCAGGGGGCCTCGCCCGCCCATCAGTGCGACATCTTCGCCAAGATGACGCACGAGGTTGGCGATAAGGCGCGTCACAGCGGGCGCCCGCGGCCCGGGCCGGTCG
Organism: Tsuneonella aeria; assembly: GCF_009827495.1. Taxonomy (NCBI): domain Bacteria; kingdom Pseudomonadati; phylum Pseudomonadota; class Alphaproteobacteria; order Sphingomonadales; family Erythrobacteraceae; genus Tsuneonella; species Tsuneonella aeria. The sequence continues at coordinate 277,146 of NZ_WTZA01000001.1, read as the reverse complement.
AAACGCGCATCCAGATAAGTGCTGCGGCATATTTCGATCTGGATGGCATGAATGTCCCGTGCCGGGGCCGCATGCCGGTCCAGCACGAATCCCCCTGCATACGGCCGGTTGTGCGCCGTCGCCCGCCCGTTCGCGTCCAGGAATGCCAGCGTGCGGGTAACGATCGACCGCGCGCAGCTCGCGCCGAAGCGGTCGCCCACGACGAATTCCGCCGGGACCGCGCCCGTCCGCGCAGCGGCCAGGGGCGGCATCGAGTGCAGGTCGATGAGAAGTGCGGCGCCCCAACGGTCGCGGATGGATTCCAGCGTCGCTGCAAGGGCTGCGTGGTACGGACGGTGCACGGTTGCCAGCCGCGCTTCGAGCTCGGCATGGCGCGTGCGTTCGCGCCAGATCTCTCCCAGCCCGGTCAGGCGGCGCGGGATGAGCCCCAGCCCGCCCCGCGCGCGGCGATTGACCGAGGATGCCCGCGCGGGGCGGCCAGGCGAATGCCCCGCGATCATCGACCAGTCCACGTCGTCTTCCGCGCGGTTGAGGTCGATCATCGCACGCGGCGCGTCAGCCACCAGCAGTGCCGCGCCGGTCGCCTCCGCGGCGCCTTCCGCCAGCACGTCCACATAACGGTCCTCGAGACGCAGGGCCGTGACGTCCGGCGCGCGCATCCGGTTGCGCAGCGCCTCCGGATAGGCACGGCCCGCGTGCGGCACGGCGATGAGGACGGGCATGCCGCCGCCGGTCGCAAGGCGAAACGGCGCGCCGTGCGCACTGCGCGATACGTGCGGCGGCGTCCCTTCGGGGTGATCCTGCCAATCCATCCGCGCGAGTTGTGGACGCCGGCAGGTCCGCTGTCAAAATGCCGCGGCGTGCGCGTTGCCAAAGATTTCTTAAGCGCCGCGCGCTATGGCAGGGGCATGAATGACCCATCCCCCATCCGCATCCTCCTCGCCGAAGACGAAGAGGCGATGCGCACTTACCTTGCCAGGGCGCTGGAAAACGCCGGTTACGCGGTCGTCGCCGTGGGGCGCGGCACCGAAGCTGTCCCGCACCTGGAGGCGGAGCATTTCGATCTCCTGCTGTCGGACATCGTCATGCCGGAAATGGACGGGATCGAACTCGCCCAGAAGTGCAACGAGGTGAGCCCGCTGACGAAGGTGATGTTCATCACCGGGTTCGCAGCGGTCAGCCTCAAGGCCAGCCGGGAACAGCCGCGCGCCAAGGTTCTGTCGAAACCCTTCCACTTGAAGGACCTGGTGATGGAGGTGGACCGCATGTTCCGCCCGGAGGTTGCCGCGAGCGTCTGAAGCCAGGCGCGCATGGGCGCAATCTGCCTCTTGCGCGGCGGGCTGCCCCTCGCTAATGGCCGCCCCGCTTGATGGTGCGGGCGTATAGCTCAGTGGTAGAGCACTATGTTGACATCGTAGGGGTCGCAAGTTCAATCCTTGCTACGCCCACCATCCAGACCGGAGGCACGAAACCCGCCGCGCAATCGGCGGGTTTTCTGTATCTGGCGTGCTCCCGCCAGGCGAAGCGGCACAGGGGAGACGCTGTCCGCGGTCCGGCAAAACGCGCCGCGAACGGGCGTCTTTCCGGTTTGCGGCCGTCCCCTTGCACCCCCCGTCCGCCCTGCTAAAGCCCGCGCCAACTCCCCGATTGGCAGCAGGACTGACATGGCAAAGATCAAGGTGAAGAACCCCGTCGTCGAGATGGACGGCGACGAGATGACCCGCATCATCTGGCAGTGGATCCGCGAACGGCTGATCCTCCCCTATCTCGACATCGATCTGAAGTACTATGACCTCAGCGTCGAAAAGCGTGACGAGACGAACGACCAGATCACCATCGATGCCGCCAACGCCACGAAGGAACACGGCGTCGCGGTCAAGTGCGCCACGATCACCCCGGACGAGGCGCGGGTCGAGGAATTCTCGCTCAAGAAAATGTGGAAGAGCCCCAACGGCACGATCCGCAATATCCTGGGCGGCGTGGTGTTCCGTGAACCCATCGTCATCCAGAACGTCCCCCGGCTGATCCCCGGCTGGACCGATCCCATCGTGGTCGGCCGCCATGCGTTCGGCGATCAGTACCGCGCGACCGACACCCTCATCCCCGGGCCGGGCACGCTGCGCCTGGTGTTCGACGGAGAGAACGGCGAATCGATCGACCTGGAGGTGTTCAAGTTCCCCTCCAGCGGGGTCGCGATGGCGATGTACAACCTCGACGATTCGATCCGCGATTTCGCCCGGGCGAGCCTCAATTACGGGCTCAACCTCGGCTGGCCGGTCTATCTCAGCACCAAGAACACGATTCTCAAGGCTTATGACGGGCGCTTCAAGGACCTGTTCCAGGAAGTCTACGAGACCGAAGGCTTCAAGGAGAAGTTCGCGGCCGCGGGCATCGTTTACGAGCACCGCCTGATCGACGACATGGTCGCCTCCGCCCTCAAGTGGTCGGGCAAGTTCGTCTGGGCCTGCAAGAACTACGACGGCGACGTTCAGTCGGACCAGGTGGCCCAGGGCTTCGGCTCGCTCGGCCTCATGACCAGCGTGCTGATGACGCCGGACGGCAAGACAGTGGAAGCCGAAGCGGCGCACGGCACCGTGACCCGCCACTACCGCCAGCACCAGCAGGGCAAGGCGACCAGCACCAACCCCATCGCCAGCATCTTCGCCTGGACCCGCGGCCTCATCTATCGCGGCCGCTTCGACGACACCCCCGAGGTCGTGAAGTTCGCTGAAACGCTGGAGCGGGTCTGCATCGAGACGGTCGAGAGCGGCAAGATGACCAAGGATCTCGCGCTGCTGATCGGGCCCGAGCAGGCCTGGATGACGACCGAACAGTTTTTCGAAGCGATCGTCGAGAATCTCGAGAAGGAAATGGCCGCCGCGGCCTGATTTGCACGCCTGGGGCCGCCAAAGAGAATTCTCTTTGCGGCCCCGGCAACGACCACGGGGCCGCTTTCGTTCGGCCGTGACATCGCCTGCCCCCGCCGATAGGTGCGAATCATGGCGGCAGAGCTTCAGTATTCCCCACTGATTTCCGATGGCCTCGTCATCCTGGGGGCCGCCGGCATCGTCATCCCGGTATTCCACCGTTTCCGCATTACCCCGGTCATCGGGTTCATCCTGATCGGCCTGCTGGTCGGTCCCTTCGGCCTCGGACGGTTCGTCGACGAATTTCCGTGGCTGTTCCACATGACGATATCCGACGCGGAAGCGCTGGCGCCGTTTGCCGAATTCGGCATCATCCTCCTGCTGTTCACCATCGGCCTGGAACTCTCCTTCAACCGCCTGTGGTCGATGCGCCGCCTCGTATTCGGGCTCGGCGCGATGGAGTTGCTGCTCATCGGTGGGCTTATCGCCGCAGCCTTTGCGGCCATGGGCCAGGAGTGGACCGGCGCTCTGGCGCTGGGTTTTGCCCTTGCACTGAGCTCGACGGCGATCGTCCTGCCCATATCCGGCACCACCACCCCCGTCGGACGCGCGGCGCTCTCCATGCTCCTGTTCGAAGACATCGCGATCGTGCCGATCGTCTTCATCCTCGGCGCGCTGGCGCCATACGCGCAGGCCGAAGGGATGGAGGGACTCGTCACCACGCTGTGGCAGGGCTTCGCGGTGGTGGTGGCGCTGCTCGTGCTCGGGCGGCTCGCCCTGCCTCCGCTGTTCGCCCAGGCCGCGCGGACGAAGAGCCCTGAGCTATTCCTGGCCGCGAGCCTGCTCGTCGTCATCGGCGCCAGCCTGGCCACCGCGGCAGCCGGCCTGTCCCCGATCGTCGGAGCGCTGATCGCCGGATTGCTGATCGCCGAAACCGAATATCACGGCGAAGTGGAAGGGATTATCCAACCATTCAAGGGCCTTGCTCTCGGGGTCTTCCTGATCACCATCGGCATGAGCATCGATTTCGCGACCATCTGGGCGCAACTCGGCAATATCATGCTGGCCGTCACGGGCGTGCTCGTCCTGAAGGCGATCGTCACAGGGGTCCTGCTACGGCTCATGGGCGCGCGGCGCAGCACGGCCGCCGAAACCGGGCTGCTCATGGCGAGCCCCAGCGAAACCACGCTGATCGTCCTTACCGCGGCGACTGCGGCGCTGCTCATCGACCGGGAAACCGCCCATTTCTGGCAGATCGTCACGGCGATCGGTCTCACCGTGACACCGTTGCTCGCAATGCTCGGCCGCGCGGTGGCCCGGCGCATGGACCCGATGCCCCCCGCGGAGGACGACCTGGGGGAGGCCAAGGTCATCATCGTCGGGGCGGGCCGGGTCGGCCGGCTGGTGGCGGACATGCTCATCGTCCACGGCATACCGTATGTCGCCATCGACAGCGACGGCGACCTCATCGAACGGGCCCGCCGGTCGGGCTATCGCGCGACCTTCGGCGATGCGGCGCGGCGGAACGCGCTGGACCGGCTGGGCATAGAGACTGCGCCGGCGGTCATCCTGACAATGGATGAACCCGTGCTTGCCCAGCGGATGACGACGCGGCTGCGCAGATTGTATCCGGAACTGCCGATCATCGCCCGCGCGCGCGATCTCAACCACGCTGCGGATCTTTATCGCGCAGGGGCCAGCCATGCAGTGCCCGAAACGCTGGAGAGCTCCCTCCAGCTGTCCGAAGCCGTGCTGGTGGATCTGGGCGTTCCGATGGGCCCGGTGATCGCGTCGATCCACGAGAAGCGCGACGAGTTCCGGGAACAGATCCGGCGCGACGGCGACCTTGCGCACAAACCCAAGCTGCGCACCAGCGTTGCGGATACGGGATAAATCCAGGCGCGCGGCCGTTGATACGGGGAAGGAGACACTCTGATGTCAAAACCCGATCAGCCCGAAAAGACTTCCCCCGCCCAGCAGAAGGGCGAGGATCACGGCAACGTCAAACGCCCCCAGCAGACCGACCGCAACATGCGCGACGTAGACCTGGCACGGGGCAGCGAAGTCGAAACGCGCAACGCTTCGTCGGGCCGCTAGAGGTCAGGCCGGTGCGGCCTGCTCCTCCAGCAGCGCGCGGACCGCTGCAATAGCATCGTCCGCCTTGCTGCCGTTGGGCCCGCCGCCCTGCGCCATGTCAGGCCGACCGCCGCCGCCCTGCCCGCCAAGCGCGGTCACGCCCGCGCGGACAAGCTGAACGGCATCGAAGCGTTCCGTGAGATCGGCGGTGACAGCAACGGCGATCGCCGCGCGGCCATCGTTCACGGCGACGATCGCAGCGACGCCTGATCCCATGCGCGACTTGGCCTCGTCGAGAAGACCGCGGAGCGCCTTGGCCTCCAGTCCGGGAAGGACCTGACCGAAAAAGGCCACGCCCGCGACCTGTTCGTCCACGGGGCCCGCCTGCCCGGCACCGCCACCGAGGGCGAGGGCGCGCCTTGCCTCCGCAAGCTCACGTTCGAGACGCTTGCGTTCGTCCAGTAGGGCGACGATCCGGGCTGGCACTTCCTCAGGCGTCGAACGGAAAGTTGCCGCGGCATCGCGCAAGGCGTTCTCACGGTTGACCAGCCATTGCCTCGCCGCTTCGCCCGTCAGCGCCTCGATCCGGCGGACGCCGCTCGAAACGGCGCTTTCCGAAATCACCCGTAGCAGTCCGATGTCGCCCGTCGCGCTGACATGGGTGCCGCCGCACAGTTCGACCGAGTAATTGCGCCCGCCGTCACCTGCGCGGCCCATCGAGAGGACGCGCACCTCGTCGCCATATTTCTCGCCGAACAGCGCCATGGCCCCCGCCTGGATGGCGTCGTCGGGGCTCATCAGCCGGGTCGTGACCGTCTCGTTGGCGCGAATCTCCGCATTCACCTCCGCTTCGATCGCGGCGATATCGTCCGGTGTAAGCGGCTTGGGGTGCGAAAAGTCGAACCGCAGGCGATCCTCGGCCACCAGCGAACCCTTCTGCGTCACATGCTCTCCCAGCCGGTGGCGAAGCGCCGCGTGAAGCAGGTGAGTGGCGGAATGATTGGCCCGGATGCGGTCGCGCCGATCTGCATCGACCGCGAGATGGACCACATCGCCCACGGCAATCGTCCCGGCTTCGACTGTCCCCTCGTGCGCGTGCAGTCGCCCGAGCGGCTTCGACGTATCCGTCACCTCGATCCGCAGCCCATCCGGCGAGGTGATCGCGCCGGCGTCGCCAGCCTGCCCCCCGCTTTCGCCATAGAAGGGGGACTGGTTGGTGAGCACCGTCACCGCATCGCCGGCCCCGGCGTTCGGGACCTCGACCCCGTCGCGGATAATGCCGACGACCCGCCCTTCGCCTTCGGTCGCCGCGTAGCCGGTGAATTCCGTCGCCCCTTCGCGTTCGGCGATGTCGAACCACAGCTCGCCGTCGGCCGCTTGGCCGCTGCCCTTCCAGGCGGCGCGCGCGGCCGCCTTCTGGCGGGCCATTGCCGCGTCGAAGCCCGCGCGATCGACCGCGATGCCGCGGTTGCGCAGGGCGTCTTCGGTCAGGTCGTAGGGGAAACCATAGGTATCGTAGAGCTTGAACGCGGTCTCACCGTCCAGCTCGCCCCCCTCGCCCATCGCGCCGGTGGCTTCATCCAGCAGGCGCAGGCCGTTCGACAGTGTGCGGCGGAACTGGGTTTCCTCACGCTCCAGCGTCTCTTCGATCAGCGGCTGCGCCCGGGCCAGTTCGGGGTAGGCCTGGCCCATCTCGGTGACGAGGGCCGGCACCAGGCGGTGCATCAGCGGATCGCGCGCGCCCAGCAGGTGTGCATGACGCATCGCGCGCCGCATGATCCGGCGAAGGACATAGCCGCGCCCTTCGTTGGAAGGGAGCACGCCGTCTGCCAGCAGGAAGCCGCTGGAACGCAGATGGTCCGCGATCACCCGGTGGCTGGCGCGGCTGTCCCCTTCCGCAGCGACACCGGTAAGGCTTTCGCTCGCGGTGATCAGGGCGCGGAACGTGTCGGTGTCATAGTTATCATGCACGCCCTGCAGCACCGCGGCCACGCGTTCCAGGCCCATGCCGGTGTCGATGCTGGGGCGCGGCAGTTCGCCGACGATCTCGCCGGCGGCCTGCTCGAACTGCATGAACACGAGGTTCCAGATTTCGACGAAGCGGTCGCCGTCCTCGTCCGGGGAGCCCGGGGGGCCGCCGAAGATGTGATCGCCGTGGTCGTAGAAGATCTCCGAGCAGGGACCGCAGGGCCCCTCGTCGCCCATCGCCCAGAAGTTGTCCTTCGTGGGGATGCGGATAATCCGGTGATCCGGCACGCCGGCGATCTTGCCCCAGAGCGCGAACGCCTCGTCATCGGTGTGGTAAACGGTCGCCGTCAGCCGCTGGGGATCAAGCCCCCATTCCCTGGTCAGCAGCGTCCATGCGTGGACGATCGCCTGTTCCTTGAAATAGTCGCCGAAGCTGAAATTCCCCAGCATTTCAAAGAACGTGTGATGCCGCGCGGTGTAGCCCACATTGTCGAGATCGTTGTGCTTGCCCCCGGCGCGCACGCATTTCTGGCTGCTCGCGGCCGTCGGCGCCGGCGGCGTTTCTAGGCCGGTGAAGATGTTCTTGAACGGAACCATGCCCGCGTTGACGAACATCAGCGTCGGATCGTTGTAGGGGACCAGCGGCGCACTGGGCACCGTGCGGTGGCCCGCGCCCGCGAAGTAATCGAGGAAGCTCCGGCGAATGTCGTTGGTCGAGGTCATGACACCCGGCAGGTAATTGCTGGCGCCAGAGCCGACAAGCGAATTAAGGTCGAAAAGTGGCAGACGGGCCTGGCGGGCGCGGAGATTCCGCGCGGTCCCCTTGCATGGTGCAAAGGCGTTGGCCGGTTCGCACCCGGATGAGAAAAGGCCGGCGCGGGCAAGTGGTCAGCCGCGCCGGCCCATTTCGTCCAGTCCACCCCGGGGCCCGCCAAGCCCTGCGGGTCAGTCGTCGTCGCCCGGCCCGGGGCCGACCATCATCTCTTCGGCGACCGCATCCGTGCGGGCGCGGATGGCGGCTTCCAGCTTGCCGCCCACTTCCGGATTGTCCTTGAGGTATTGCTTGGCGTTTTCACGCCCCTGCCCGATGCGGATACTGTCGTAGCTGAACCAGCTGCCCGACTTCTCCACCAGTCCGGCCTTGACACCCAGATCCAGAACCTCGCCGATCTTGGAAATGCCTTCGCCATACATGATGTCGAATTCCACCTGCTTGAACGGCGGCGCGACCTTGTTCTTGACGACCTTCACGCGGGTCGCGTTGCCGACGATATCGTCGCGATCCTTGATCTGGCCCGTGCGGCGAATGTCGAGACGGACGGAAGCATAGAACTTGAGCGCGTTGCCGCCCGTCGTCGTCTCCGGATTACCGTACATTACGCCGATCTTCATGCGCAGCTGGTTGATGAAGATCACCATGCACTTCGACCGGTTGATGGAACCGGTCAGCTTGCGCAGCGACTGGCTCATCAAGCGGGCCTGGAGGCCGACGTGGCTGTCGCCCATCTCGCCCTCGATTTCGGCGCGCGGCACGAGCGCCGCCACGGAGTCGACCACGAGCACGTCGATCGCGTTCGATCGCACCAGCGTGTCGACGATCTCCAGCGCCTGTTCGCCCGTGTCGGGCTGCGACACGATGAGTTCGTCGATGTTGACGCCGAGCTTCTTGGCATAGACCGGGTCCAGCGCATGTTCGGCATCGACGAACGCCGCCGTGCCGCCGCCTTTCTGCGCTTCCGCGATCACATGCAGCGCAAGGGTCGTCTTGCCAGAGCTTTCCGGCCCATAGACCTCGATCACCCGGCCGCGCGGCAGACCGCCCACGCCCAGCGCGATATCCAGACCGAGGCTGCCCGTCGAAATCGTTTCGACCTGCATCGTCTCCTTCTGGCCCAGCTTCATTGCAGAGCCTTTTCCGAACGCGCGATCGATCTGCGCGAGCGCGGCGTCGAGCGCCTTCTGACGGTCCGCGTCCATTTGAGTACCTTCTACCAGTTTCAGATTCGCAGCCGCCATGACACACCCTTTCGCGTTTTGACCAGACCTGCAGGTCCGATGTCACCCGATGCGCGATGTATTCGGTTTGTTCCGGTAGAACAAGAGGGGAACACGGAAATTTTAAGCGTCGCGCCGAACTACTCGTTCACGATCGACCAGCGCAGTTCCCGGCGACCGTTTGCGGGCACGGACGTCTCGTAAACGCGCGCGCCGTCCTTCACCCGCTCCCCCCGGAGGCCCGCAATCCGTGCCGCTGAACCGCCCAGCGTAACCCGCACCCGGACGGATGCCGGGTTGGCGTTGGTGAGGACGAGCCGCATGGGCACGCGATCGCCCTGCTTGCGCCGCTCCGGGTCGTCTTCCACCGTGCAGGCCGCGAACACTTGCGGGCTTTGGCCAAGGGCGATCTCCACATCCTGTCCCGACGCGTAATCGCGCAGACGTTCTTCGCCGACCAGCAGTTCGCCGCGCGGCGTCGATTGGAACACGGTGATTCTGCCTGCCGGCAGCGCGACCCCGAGGCCGTGGCGCGGATCGTTGACCGAGGCGAGCAGGATACCGGCCGCCGCGGGTTCGTCAGGCGCGTTCCAAGGGTTGCAAGTGACGGTGTGCAGCAGTCGCCCGGCGACGCCATCGCGGTCGAGGAAGGCGATCTGCTTCTGGCTTTGCGCGGCGATCGTGACCGGCTCCGGCACGCGATACAGCTTGAGATCGCCGAGATCCTCTTCCTGCGCGACCATTGCTGCGCGTGAGATGCGAGAACCCGTGACGATGATTGTGCCGGCCGCCGATTCCATCATCACCGCTGGCGGCGGCGGTGCCGGCGGAGGTGGCGGCGGTGGATAGGGATAGTCGATCGGCGACCCCGCGGCGGTGTTCCCGAAGGGATAACAGACAAGCTGCAGCGGGTGGCCCTGGGGCGGGTCTGACAGCGCCTGGTAATTGCTCGTCACCCGCAGCTTGCCCGCAACTGCCATCAGGTCGGCGTGGGCGAAGCTCTGGTTGTTGTCGTTGACCAGGGTGAGCCAGCTCGTCAGCTGCATCTTCACATCGTCAGTGGAACCGCCATGGTCCAGCGTGGCGACGTAATGCGCCTGCCAATCGAAGCCCCACGACAGGTAGGTCAGCGTCACCGTGTAGGTACCGCCCGCGGCCGAAACCGTATCGATCGAATAGATGGGCTGCGCAGAGAGGCCCGCGGGCACCTGGTCGAAGGTAAGCCTTTCGGGAAGGCCGGAGCATCGCACCGCTTCGAACCCGGCGGCTGTCTGCAACACCAGGCCCCCATCCGCCCGGGCGCGGACGATCGCCTGTTCGCTGGCCTCGCGCCCGGTGGCCGGATTGGTCCGGGTGATGGTGACGCGATTGCCCAGCGTCCCGTCGACCAGCGCCCCGGGGCTCAGCAGATCGGCATTTCGGTTCTTCTCGATCGTCCCGCCGGGGAGCCCCGTGACGATCGCGGTCACGGCGACCATCCCTTCGGAAACGCCTTCGAAACGGATCGTGCTTTCACCCGGTGGCAGCGTGACCTGGCGGGTTTCGCTGATCATCGCGAACCCTCGCGGCCAGTCGCGCGCCATGGATTGGTCGGGGCCGCGTTCAGGGTCGCGATAGACGGTCACCGCCAGGTCGCCGGGCGGCGCCGCGTCGATCACCTGGCGCGCCGTCGCGGGCGCGGACAGGGCCAGCAGCGTGGAGAATAGCGCGCGCCGCACGGCTACGGCTCTCAGTACCGCGTCTCGTAGGTTACGCGCACTTCGCGCTTGCCGTTGGCGGGGACCGTCACGCGATAGCGGCGCTGCCCCGCGTTGATCTGTTCACCCGCCACGTCTTCGCTGGTGACGCGGAAGTCGCGGCTCCACCATCCCTGGTCGAGGCCGGCTTGCGTCAGGTCGACCTCGACCGGTACCGGCTTTGCGTTCGTGAAGCTGTAGCGCATCGTCGTGCGCCAGTATTCCACCGGGCGTTCCGAAGTGACCTCGCGCACGACGGCGCCGTCCTTGACCACGCGATAGCGGCTGCTGGCTTCCCATTCGTTGGCCGTGATGCGATCGCGGCTCACGACTTCGGCCTGGACGAAGACGTCGAACGCATCCCCTGTCACCAGCTCCAGCGCGCTGCCCATCGGGGTGTGCCCGATGCGGCTTTCCCCGACGAACTGCGGCGTGCCCTGCCGGTCGCGCTGGTAGAACCGGACGATCCCGGCGGGCAAGGCATCGCCAAGACCCTGGTCGCGCGCGGTCGAAAAACCGATCGCGGTGGACACGTTCACCGGCGCTCCGTCGCTGCCCAACCAGCCGACCGTGCGGGCATAGACGCGCCGGGCGGGCACCGCCTGAACGTCGAGGAAGCTGACCTGCTTGGTCTGTGCGTTGGCGATCGTGGTTCGGCCCGTCAGGGGATAGAGGTAGAAGTCGCCGAGTTGTTCGCGCGGTGCCGTCTCCGTTCCGGGGACGAAGCCTCCGGGGGGCGGCGGCGGAACCCGGGGGCGGCGGATCTGGTTTGCACCCGACATGCCCGACGGCGTGCCCGCGACCAGGACGGTATCGGCGTTGTGAAACGTCGTGCCGGTCTGGTTGGTCAGGGTCACCCACCCCTGCATGTCGGTTGTCCCGCGCGCTTCGTCATAAAGGGCGACGTAATCCGCCGACCAGCCGAGCCCGCCTGTCAGGTATCTGATCGAGGCGGGCCGTGTCCCCGCGCGATCGCTTTCGACCGTGACCGAGAGGGTCGGCCGCGCCCGCAAGTTGGGCGGCACGCCGTCGAAGATCGTGCGCACCGGCAGGCCATCGTCGCGCAGCACTTCGATCCGGTCGCCGATCTGGACGACCACGCCGCCCGCCGTGGACAGGACCGTTGCCTGTTCCCGCGTCTCCGCCCCGGTCGCGGGATTCGTGCGGACCAGCGTGACGGTCTGCCCGATCGCCTTTTCCATGAGCTTGGTCGGCGTCAGGAGGTCGAAGTCGAAGTTCTGTTCGACGATGCCCGCGCCTTCGGCGGCGAAGCTCAGCGTCTCGGGCCGGATCTGCGCGGATACGTCAGGAAATTCGATCCGGCTGCGGCCGTTTGGGATCGAAAGCTGGCGAACATCCTGCACCAGCGCCTGCCCGCCGTTGTAGATCGTCACGTCGAGATCGCCCTGGGCGCTCGGCCCCGCTTCCCCGGGCTGCGCAAGCGTGGCCGACGCGACGAAAAGTGCTGCGGTCCCCAGCAATGCGAAGCGCATGACCGACCCTCCATGGAAACGTGATTTATGTTACAGTGTCACATGCCGCACACGGCAAGTCAAGTATCCGATCGACCACGCTGCGCGCCCAGGACTACGCCGACCTTGTCGGAAATCTGCTGCACGCTGAACGGCTTGGGAAGGAAGTGCATGTCCGCCATGTCGATATCGCGCCGCAGCTGCTCTTCCGCGTAGCCCGACATGAACAGCACCGGCAGGGCCGGGTGGAGCTTGCGGATCGCGCGCGCCATGGTGGGCCCGTCCATCCCCGGCATGACCACGTCGCTGACCACGAGGTCGAACGGTTCGCCATTGGCGATGGCGGAGAGCCCGTCTTCGCCGTCAGCGGCCGTGGTCACGGAATATCCGGCGCGCACCAGCGCGCGTTCCGCCACCGCGCGGACCATGTCTTCGTCTTCCACCAGCAGGATGCGCCCCCCGCCGGCCCACTGGACCGCCGGTTCGGGTGCCGCCCTGGCACGCGGCGCGGGCATGGCGCCCTGATAGACGGGGAAATAGACGGTAAAACGCGCGCCGTGAGTCGCTGTACCGGACGGCAACGGAATGTTGTCCGCAAAGATGAATCCGCCCGACTGCTTGACGATGCCATAGACGGTCGAAAGCCCCAGCCCGGTGCCCTTCCCCTGATCCTTGGTGGTGAAGAACGGTTCGAAGATCTTGCCGAGGTGTTCGGCTGGGATGCCCCCGCCGGTGTCCTGGACGACCAGCGCCGTGTAGTCGCCTTCCGGCAGGATCTCGGTGCCCATGTGGCGCACGTCCCGGGCAGTGACGCGGCGCGTGGCGATGGATAGCTTGCCGGCACTGCCGCCCTTGCCCTCCCCTTGGGCGAGCATGGCGTCACGCGCGTTCACCGCGAGGTTCACGATCACCTGCTCCAGCTGCTGCGGATCGGCGCGCACCGGCCCGAGGTCTCGATCATGGTTCACGCGCAGTTCGATCTTTTCACCGAGCAGCCGCTTCAGCAGCTGGCTCACCTCGCTGACCACATCGGGCAGCTGGAGAACCTCCGGACGCAAGGTCTGCTGGCGGCTGAAGGCGAGCAGCTGGCGCGTCAACGCGGCCGCCCGGTTGGAGTTGGCACGGATCTGCTGGATGTCATCGTAGTCGCTGTCACCAGGCGAATGGCGCAGCAGCATGAGATCGCAGGTGCCGATCACCGCGGTGAGCACGTTGTTGAAATCGTGCGCGACACCCCCTGCGAGCTGGCCCACCGCCTGCATCTTGGTGGCCTGCGCCACCTGCCGCTTCAATCGCGTTTCCTCGGTGGAATCGACCAGGCTCAGGAGCACCGCCGCCTCGCCCAGGCCGCGGACGCCGGCGATGCCCAGCGATACGGGCTCGTCAGGCTGGCCACGCAGGCGAAGTGCCATGTCGGTCGCAGCGGCAGGCCCCTTGCCGAAGCGGCGGACCGCATCCACCAGCGCCGCCTTGTCTTCGCGCACGACGAGGTCCGAAGGGAACTGCGGCAGCGCCGCGCCCTCGATCGCGGCAGCCCGGCGAAACGGCTTGTTGGCGAAGAGGAACCGCCCGTCGCGATCTGTCATCGCCAGACCAAGCGGAAGGGCGCCCAGCAACGATTCGAGCTGCGGGGTGGCACCCGGCCCCGCCCCTTCCGTGGCAGCCCCGATCCCGACGCCCGAATCGATCAGAAGCATCAGCGAACCGCTCTCGTCCGCCCCGGGCAAGCGGGGATCGCCCTGTTGGCCGAGCGGGATGTGGATCAGGGTCTGGGGGTTGCCGCGGCGCCCCTCCCGCGCAAAGAAAATCCGTTCGCGTTCGTCGGCACGCAGCAGGGTGGCGAAATCCTGGCCCGCCAGGGTCGCCTCCGGGTCCCCGATTGCCCGCTCCGCAAAACCCGGTGCGGCGGCGCGCACCAGGCCGTCGGCCCCCACCAGCGCGGCCTCGATCCCTCCGCGTGACAGCAATGTCCCCAGCGGGCCGGCAATCCGCGCACCGATATCTTCCGCGAAGTCCTCCTCGGTGATGCCGGTCAGGCGCCAGATCAGGTAATCGTCGCCCCGCCCGGCACGCTCCGCTTCCGCACGCCAGCTCGCCGCGGCACCATCGGCCCGGAGACATTCAGCCGAAGCGCGGCCGTCACGCCAGGCTTCCCGCGCCGCGCGGGTCATCGCTTCGAGGCCGGCGCGGTCGAGCGGCAGGTTGGGCGGCGCATTGCCGGCGCCGAACCATTCGCTGTAGGCCGTATTGGCGCAGACCAGGCGGTTGGCTCTGTCGACGATGGCCACCGCCTCGCCGCGCCGCTCGATAGCGGCGACCGTGACCGACCAGTCCGGGGGCGCCAGCCCTTCCGGCTCCCCGCGCCCGCGCAGGCGGACGAGAGCGAAACCGGCTGCGACAAGAACCAGCAATCCGCCCGCAAAGGCAGCGGCCGCCGCGAACGCGCCGGTCGCGAACCAGACCAGGAGGACACTCAGGACCAATGCCCCTGCCAGGGCGCCCGTGAGCCGGGTCCCCGCGTTGAGATCCGCCGCCGTCATCGGTTGCGCATGGTTTCGATCATCAGCCTGCGCTTGCGCCCGATCCACCATGCCCAGAAAAGTTTCGCGAGGAGGTAGCCGATCGAAGCGGTCACCACCGCGATCACCGCCAGCCCGAAAAGCACCGCCGGCGCCGCGTCGGAAACGAACCAGCGCGTCCAGTCGCCCAGGCTCGCGCCGCTGTTGAACAAGGCCTGCAAGGTGCTGAGGTCCGCCTTGAACCCGAACCAGTTGCCCACCCAGGCCGCGGCCAGCAGGATCAGCGGCGTCGTCGCGGGATTTGACAGGAAGGTCATCAGCGCGGCGATGGGAATGTTGCCGCGGCTCGGCACGCAGAGCAGCGCGGCGCCGATCATCTGAACGCCGGGAATCAGGGCGAATATCCCCACGAGGAGCCCCGCCGCCACGCCCCGCGGGACCGAGCGGCGCGTGAAACGCCACAGTTCATGCCGGCGCGCGAGCGGGCCGACCCACCGCGAATGTTCCAGGTCTTCCCGCTTGGGGAGATTGCGATTGACCCATGCCGACGCGCGCTCGAACATCGTCACCCGCGCTCGCGCAGGAGGCGCGCCTTGTCGCGCTGCCAGTCGCGGTCCTTGATCGTCTGGCGCTTGTCCTGCGCCTGCTTGCCCTTGGCCAGGGCGAGTTCCACTTTTGCGCGGCCACGCGAATTGAAATAGATCGACAGCGGCACCAGCGTCATGCCCTTGCGCTCCACCGCGCCGGTGAGCTTGTCGATCTCCCGCGCGTTGAGCAGCAGCTTGCGGGGCCGGCGGGGTTCGTGATTGAAGCGGTTGCCGTGGCTGAATTCCGGCACGTTGGCGTTGACCAGCCACACCTCGCCGCCGCGCACTTCGGCGAAGCTTTCCGCGATGGACGCCTCGCCCGCGCGCAGTGCCTTCACCTCCGTGCCCGTCAGCATCAGGCCGGCTTCGAACTTGTCCTCGATGAAGTAATCGAACCGCGCGCGCCGGTTCTCGGCGACGGTCTTGTGCTTGTCGAAGGTTTCGGGTTTCGGGCGCGCCATGGAAGCGGCGCATCTAGGCACTCTGGCCGATGCTGCCAAGCGCGCTTACAGCAGGCCGGCGTGCTCCAGCGCTGCATCGACCGCTTTTTTCGCCGCGTCGGAGCATTCCACCATCGGCAGGCGCACGCTGGGGGAAACGAAATCGTGCACGCGGCTCAGCGCGTACTTAACCGGCCCCGGGCTCGCATCCTCGAACATCGCGTAGTGCAAGGGGTACAATCGGTCGTTGAGATCGCGCGCGCGGGCGAGGTCGTTGGCCGCGATGGCAGCCTGGAATTCGGCGCACAATGCCGGGGCGACGTTGGCCGAGACCGAGATGCAGCCCACTCCGCCCGCCGCGGAATGGGGCAGCCACAGTTCGTCGTCGCCCGAAAGCTGGCAGAACTCCTTGCCGATTCCCATGCGATGATCGGTCACGCGCGACAGGTCGCCGCTGGCATCCTTGATTCCGATTATCTGTCCGGGGAATCGCGCCGCCAGCTCGCACACCGTTTCCGGCAGGATGTCGGTCACCGTTCGCCCGGGCACGTTGTAGAGCACGATGGGCAGGTCGCTGTTTTCGGCGAGAAAGCTGAAATGGGCGATCAGGCCCTCCTGGCTCGGGCGGTTGTAGTACGGGGCCACGCACAGGGCGGCCGATGCGCCGGTCTTGCGGCTGAAGTTCATGTGCAGGCGCGCGTTCATCGTGTCGTTGGAACCGCACCCGGCGATCACCGGCACGCGGCCGGCAGCCTGTTCCACGCACACTTCGATCACGCGGTGGTGTTCCGCATTGCTCAGCGTCGAAGCCTCGCCCGTGGTGCCGCAGGGAACCAGCGCGCTCGATCCGCTCTCGATCTGCCAGTCGACCAGGCGGCGAAACGCCTTCTCATCGAACGCTCCGTCGCGAAAAGGAGTCACGAGAGCGGGAATCGAGCCGGAGAACATTGCCGTTGCGCCTTTTCCTGGCCCATACGAATGCCGGAACGGGGGGTCCGTATCCGCGCGCCCGGGGCCCGTGTTATTCAGCGCCTGATAAGGAGACGGTGGCCAGAATGTCCAGCATGCTCGGTAATCGCTTGATCCCCCTTCGCTTTCTGGCCCTCGCCACCACCACTCTCATCTCGGCGCCGCTCGCCGCCCAGGCCACTTACGACGCCACCTACGACGGCCGGGCGCAGATGGTCGTCCCTTCTTCGGGCCAGGCTGCCGTCGCGGTCGAGCGCTGGAAGCAGCTGACCGCGAGCGATCGCCTTTCCTTTTCCGATTACGCCGGGTTCGCCCTCGCCTATCCGACTTATCCGCGGATGGAGATCATCCGCAGCTACGCCGAAAAGGCGCTGGAGCGCGATCTGGCGACAACGCCGCAGCAGGTCGCCGCGTTCTTCGACCGCTTCCCGCCGCAGACCAACGCGGCGCGCGCGCGCTACGCGCTTGCTCTCGGGAACACGGGACGGCCCGAAGCGCGAGAGGTCGCGCGCACCGCATGGCGGGGCGGACAGATGAGCAGTTCGGTCGAAGCATACCTGATGGGCCTCCACGGCCCTGCATTTACGATCGACGACTACGACGAACGGATGCGTTCGCTGCTGTGGCAGGGCCAGAACGAAGCGGCGCTCCGCACTCTGCCGGCCACGTCTCCGGCCAATCGCGCGCTGTTCAACGCGCGGCTTGCGCTGTTGCAGGGGCAGGACCCCGCGGCATCGGGAATTCCGGTCCCCGCCAACGCCACCGCCGATCCGGGCTATGTCTTCAATCTGGCGCGGCATTACCGGTCCACCGGGCAAGGGTATCGCGGCCAGCAGCTGCTGGCGACGCGCGCGGCATTCTTCCGCCCGCCCCACGATGCCGAAGACATGGTCACCGAGATGCTGACCCAGGCCAAGGGCGCGTCCGCCAACACCGCCGCCGCGATCGCGTCCAAGGTCGATGACCTGTTTGCGCCCGGCACCGACATCTCGGGCCTCAGTTACCGCCTGCGCGACGATTACACCTCGCTGATGTGGCTGGGCGGAACCAAGGCGCTGTGGTCGATGGGCGACGGCCGCGCGGCGGCACCGCTGTTCTATCGCTACGGCAACGCGGCGCGCACCCCGCAGACCCGTTCGAAGGGGTTCTACTGGGCCGGCAACGCATCGGCGCAGGCCGGCAATGCCGCCGAAGCGAACCGCTATTTCGAAATGGCGGCGAAGTATCCGGAGTATTTCTACGGCCAGCTCGCGCTCGAGCGGCTTGGCCGTCCGCTGCCGTCCTTGCGGCAGGCATCGACCGTCCAGCCCACGCCGGCCGAAGTCGCATCCTTCAACGCGTGGCCCCTGGTCCAGGCAGTGCGGGCGACAGCGCGCGCGACGGACTGGCGCACCGAACGGTATTTCTTCACCGCGCTCGCAGACCAGGCGAGGACGCCGGGCGAACTGCAGCTCGTCGCCAATCTGGCCGCGCAGATGGGCCTGCCGGAACTCGGCGTGGTGATCGGCCGCGTCGCGCCGGAAAAGGATTTCAGCGGCTTCACCACGGTCGGTTTTCCCGTCGTCGCCCAGCCGCCAGGCACGGACTACACCGTGGTCCACGCAATCGCGCGCCAGGAAAGCGAATTCGACCGCGACCGGGTGAGCCACGCCGGCGCTCGGGGTCTGATGCAGATCATGCCGGCCACGGCGCGGGAACAGGCGGGCAAGATGGGCATGTCGTACATGAGCGCCAGTCTGACCGGCGATCCGCAGTACAACATCCGCCTGGGCGACGCGTACTTCGCGCGGATGATGGACTACTATGGCGGCAGCTTCCCCCTTGCCGCGGCGGCCTATAACGCGGGCGCCGGCAACGTGAACAAGTGGCTGCGCGCCAATGGCGATCCGCGCACGGGCGCGATCGACTGGCTGCGCTGGATGGAATCGATCCCGATCTTCGAGACGAAGAACTACGTGCAGCGGGTGATCGAGAACGCCGTGGTGTACGAAGCGCTCCACCCCGAAAAGGTTCGCGGCGGCCGGCCCCGCAGTGCAACCCAGTTCATCGGCAAACGCACGCCGGGTTGATGGCGGCGCAGGCGGTCCGCTATGGCGGGCCGCGATGTCCGCCGCCCGTTCCAACCCCATCACGCCCGCCGGCTTCGCGGCGATGAAGGCGCGTTACGACCACCTGTTGGGGGAGGAGCGCCCGGCCGTGGTGGAGATCGTCAGCTGGGCCGCCGGCAACGGCGATCGCAGCGAAAACGGGGACTATCTCTACGGGCGCAAGCGGATGCGGGAGATCGACCGGGAATTGTCCCAGCTGTCGCGGCGAATGAAGGCCGCCCGCGTGATCGACCCGCGCGAGCAGGTGGACCGCGCGCGCGTTTACTTTGGCGCGCAGGTGACGCTGGTTGACGAGGACGACCGCACGATCCGTCTGACGCTGGTGGGTGACGACGAGCAGGACGCCTCTATCGGCCGCGTCGGGTGGAGCTCGCCCATGGCGCGCGCCTTGCGCGGGGCCGAAGTGGGCGCATTGCGCACGGTGCGGCTGCCGGCGGGGGAGCGCGAATGGGAAGTGACCGCGATAACCTATGAATAGCCGCGCTTGCCTGGCGGGTGCCGCCATCCTGCTGGTGGCAATGCCCGCGGTCGCCCGCGACAGCCTGGGCGTGTACGATAGCTGGGGCGCGTTCCGCGATCCGGCCGTCCCCCGGTGCTACGCCATCGCCAAGGCACAGCCCAGCAAGGCCCGGCGGGATGCGCAACCCTTCGCCGCGATCGGATACTGGCCGACGCGCGGGGTTCGCGGGCAAGTGAGCTTCAGCCTGTCGCGTTCCGCCGCCCCCGCCCCTGCGCCTGTCCTGCGCATCGGAAACGCCCGGTTCGATCTCAAGGGCTCAGGGCGCCAGGCATGGGCCAGCGACAAAAGCGTCGATGCCGCAATCGTGGCGGCCATGCGCGCGGGCGCGACCATGTCGGTGTCCGCGTGGGATACGCGGGGCAACCGGTTTACCGACCGCTACCGGCTGGAAGGCGCCGCAACGGCGATGGATGCAGCGACCGTGGGATGCGCGCGACTGGGGCGCTGAACATGAAAAGGGCGGAGCCGAAGCCCCGCCCTTCCCTATCTGCCGAAGATCGGTCCGCTCAGAAGCGGATGCCGGCCGTCGCGACCACCTGGTGGCGGTCGGTGTCGAGGTTGAAGCGGCTGCCATCCGGCGTGTTGCCGTCGAAGTCGAATTCACCCTTGCTGTACTTCGAGTAGCGGTATTCCGTCCCGATGTAGGCGTTGCGGCCTACCGCGAATTCGGCACCCGCGCCCACGCGCCAGCCATCGGTGTCCAGACCTTCGTCAAGGTTGACCGTGTTGTTCGATCCTTCGACCGAGAAACGCTGGTTGGTGTAACCAGCCTTCGCATAGACCATCGTCGAAGGGCTGGTGACATAGCCGACCCGGCCGCCGACGTAGATGTCACGATCGGCCTGCACGCGGCCCAGGTTGAACACCAGGGGATCGTCGTTGTTGAAGTCCTCACCGGCAGTGCTGCCGGAATACGAAGCTTCCGCGCCGATGCGCAGGTTTTCACCCACGGGGAAGTCGTACCCGACCACGGCGCCGTACTGCACCCCGTCCATCGACTGCTTCAGGTCGCGCGCATCGTCGATGTCTTCGCTGCTTCCCGAGCGGATGTGGTCCCAGCCGACTTCGCCGCCGACGCGGACACCGCTGAAGGGAACCTCGGAAGCGGTCTGGGCCATCGCGGGAACCGCGATAGCCGCCAGGGCGCCCGCTGCGGCAAAGGTTGCGATCCGAATTTTCATTGTCTGTAACTCCGTTGTCGTATCCGGGCTCGCCATTACGATGCCCTGGACCCGCTCAACGGAGGCGGGATGCGCCAGTTTCATTAACCTCAAACAACGGCGCGTTTGTGGCATTTCGGCCACAACGCCGGCGCAGCCAAGCCCTCAGGCCGCGGTAAGGAACGCGTCCTCGTCCAGCGCCATCACCGCGTCCGATCCGGCTTCGATCTTCTGCCGCAGTGCACCGGCATCGGGGACGTAGCGTTCGAAGAAGTACCGCGCCGTGGTCACCTTCGCCTGGTAGAACGCCGCATCATCCGGTCCGGCAGCCAGGCGCGCGGTCGCCAGCTTCGCCATGCGCAGCCACATCAGCCCCAGCGAAACCACGCCCATGATGTGCAGGTAATGATGCGCCCCGGCGCCCAGGTTTTCGGGGTTGGCCATCGCGTTCTGCATGAACCACATCGTGGCTGCCTTCTGTTCGCCCACGGCCTTGCCCAGTGCCTCGGCCATCGGCGCCAGGTCGCCTTCGGTTCCCGCCACCTCGTCGTCGATCATCCTGAAAAACGCCTGGATCGCGGCCCCGCCCTTGCTGGCAAGCTTCCGGCCGCACAGGTCCATGGCCTGGATCCCGTTGGTGCCTTCGTAGATCTGGGTGATGCGGGCATCGCGCACGAACTGTTCCATGCCCCATTCGGCGATGTAGCCGTGGCCGCCGAACACCTGCTGCATGTCCACCGCCACCGCGAAGCCCTTGTCCGTGCCGTAGCCTTTGATCACCGGGGTCAGCAGCCCCAGCAGGTCGTCAGCGGCCGTACGCTCGTCCGCGTCGTCGGAATTGTGGGCGATATCCACCTGCAGCGCGGCCCAGAGGTAAAGCGCGCGCATCCCTTCGGTATAGGCCTTGGCATCCATCAGCATCCGGCGCACGTCCGGGTGCACGATGATCGCATCCGCCTTGGCCTCCGGATCGCGCGGGCCGGTCAGGGCGCGGCCCTGGCGGCGCTCGCGCGCATAGGCGACTGCGTTCTGGTATGCCGCTTCCGCCTGGGCGAGACCCTGAATGCCGACCCCGAGGCGCGCGGCATTCATCATCACGAACATGGCGGCCAGGCCCTTCATCTCCTCGCCCACCAGCCAGCCGGTCGCGCCGTCATAGTTCATGACGCATGTCGCGTTGCCGTGAATGCCCATCTTGTGTTCGATCGAACCGCACTGCACCGCGTTGCGCGCGCCCAGGGTGCCGTCGTCGTTGACCAGGAACTTGGGCACCACGAACAGGCTGATGCCCTTGCTGCTGTCGGGCGCGCCGGGTGTCTTCGCCAGCACCAGGTGGATGATGTTCTCGCTCAAGTCGTGCTCGCCGGCAGAGATGAAGATCTTCGTTCCCGTTATCGCGTAAGTCCCGTCGCCCTGCGGCTCGGCCTTGGTGCGGATAAGGCCCAGGTCCGTGCCGCACTGCGGTTCGGTCAGGTTCATGGTCCCCAGCCAGCGGTTGGCGATCATGTTGGGCAGGTAACGATTCTTCAGTTCGTCGCTGCCGAAGGCCAGCAGCGCGCTGACCGCCCCGTTGGTGAGGCCCGGATACATCCCGAAGGAATGGTTCGCGGACGAGACGAATTCTTCCAGCACGAAACCCAGCACGTGCGGGACGTCCTGTCCGCCCAGCTCCGCCGGTTGCGACAGCGTGGACCACCCCGCCGCGACATACTGGTCGAAAGCCGCCTTGAAGCCGGTGGGGGTCGTCACCGATCCATCGGGATGGCGCGTGCACCCTTCCCGGTCGCCCACCTGGTTCAGCGGCTGGAGCACCTCGCTCGCGAACTTCCCCGCTTCGTCTATCAAGGTATCGATCAGGTCGGGCGTGGCAGCCTCGAAGCCCGGGCGGTTGCCGTAGCTTGCAAGATCGAGCAGCTCGTTGACGATGAATTTGGCGTCACGGGTAGGCGCGGTGTAAGTTGGCATGGGATCCTCGTTCAGCCTTCGTCCGCCACGCGCTCGACGTGGACAATGAAATCGGAAAGTTCGGTTATGGCCGCGTCGATATCGGCGCGCTGGCGTTTCAGTTTCTCGATATGGTCGCGGCACTTCGCGATCGTGACGCGCCGCTGCTCGACCCGCCCGTCGCCGAGGTCGTAAAGGTCGATCATCTCGCGAATTTCGCCGAGGCTGAACCCGACGTTCTTCGCGCGCATGATCCATGCGAGCCGGGCGCGGTCGCGCTTCGAATAGATGCGGGCGAGGCCCACGCGGCGCGGCGCGATAAGGCCTTCATCCTCGTAGAACCGCAAAGCGCGCGCGGTGCAGTCGAATTCGGACGTCAGGTCGGAGATCGAGAACTGTTCGCGATCGTGGATGTCCGGCCGGTCGATGTGCGCGCCGCCATGGGGGGCGTCGGCGGGAACTTTACGGGCGGTGTGGGCCATGCCCGGTACATACCGCCTGGTTTACGCAAACGTCAACATTTGACGGGCAGGAGAACCCCGTCGTTGGCAAGTTCCCGGTAGAAACACGATCCCGCGCCCGTATGACAGGCCGGGCCGGCGGGCGCGCACTCGAGGACGAGCGAGTCATGGTCGCAATCGACCAGGATACGCGATACCCGCAGCACGTTGCCGGAGGTTTCGCCCTTCTGCCACAACACCCCGCGCGACCGCGAATGGAAGTGGGCAAGGCCGGTCTCGCGGGTCGCCGCAAGCGCCTCGGCATCCATGAAGGCGACCATCAGGACCTGCCGCGTGACGCCATCGACGGCAACCGCGGTCAGCAGCCCGGCTGCATCGAATTTCGGCTGAAATAGCGTCTGGTCGTCGCGGTCTGTCACTTTGATTCCGTAGGTTACGCTGCCGCGCATTCTTGTTGCAGGATGACAACAGATGCCAGACAAAAGTCGGCACTTCGCAAGATGCGCCTTTGATCGGCGCGACATTGGTGGGACACAGGCTGCGCTGCTCCGAAAGGGGCGCGAACCGGACTTCGGTGCCTGTCAGAGCGCCAGGGTTCAGGGACTGGTCGGCCGCACAACGCCATGCGATGCGGCCGGCAGACGATGAGGGATCGGACCCAGCCGGCCAAAGGGGGTGGCCGTCGTTGCCGCAAGGCGGGTCCAGCGTATTTCGTCACGGTACGCCCGGGGCCAGCGCCCCGGGCGTTTCCGTTTGCGGGCCGCCGATCTCGCCTTCGACTTCGTCCAGCACCCGCGCGAAACAGGCGATCATCACGCGGCGCGCGCCCGCCCGCTTCAGCACGCGCACCGCCGCGGTGCTGGTGGCGCCGCTGGTCAGCACGTCGTCCACCAGGATGATGTTGGCCCCGGCGACTCGATCGGCCCGCCCGGGGTTGACGGCCAGCGCACCCTGCAACGCGCGTGCGCGTGCGTTCCGGCCGAGCCCGCCGAGCTTGGGCGTGTGCCGTGTGCGGACCATGGCATCGACGACGCACGGCTGCCCGGTCAGCTTCGCCATCTCCTGCGCCAGCAAGGCCGCCTGGTTGTATCCCCGCGCCCACAACCGCCAGCGATGCAGCGGAACCGGAACAATGATCCACGCCCCTTCCAGCACCGGCAGGCGCGCGGCGATCAACCGCGCGAGGAACGGTGCCAGCGCGATCCGCCGCCCGTGCTTGAACGCCAGGACCAGCTGGCGGGACCCGTCGCCGTAGATCGTGCCGGCGGCGATCCCGTCATGCAGGGGCGGCGTGGCGAGGCACGGGGCGCACAGCGCGCCGGCGGTCACCTGCGCATCCTCGAGCGGGCGCTGGCACATGGCGCAGCCGGGCAGGCCGGGAATGCGCAGCGTGCCCCAGCAATCGGTGCACAGGCCGGGCTGCACGCCGGTCGCCGCGCCGCACACCGGGCACCGGGGCGGATAGACCAGATCGACCAGGGGCGCGAGACCGTCACGGATCGTCTTCGCCACCGTCATCGACAGGGCCCTTGCCACGTGCACCGCACGGATGCGAAGGCCGCCCCATGACGTCCGGCACCCCGCCCCGCATTTTCGACGAACGCCGGCGGCAGGCGCGCGCCGAACGGTCGCGGCGCCTGCAACAGCGCCAAGATGCGCCCCGATGGCTGGCGGAGGCGATGGCCGAGGACGCGCTCGACCGGATCGCCTTCATGCGGCTGACGCCCGCGCGGGCGCTGGTCGCCGGCACCGGCGCGGACATGGTGGCCGAGACGCTGGCGCAAGGCGGCGCGGAGGTGACCATGGTTGACGCCGCGGGGCTGGATCATGAGCGGCCTTATCCCTTTGGCGGGTTTGACCTGATCGTCAGCCTGGCGGTGCTCGACACGGTCAACGACCTGCCGGGCGCGCTGATCCACCAGCGCGCGGCACTGGCGCCCGGCGGGGTGCTGGTGGCGAGCATGGTCGGCGCCGGCAGCCTCCCGCGGCTGCGCGCCGCGTTGCTTGGGGCCGATGGCGAGCGGCCCGCGGCCCGCCTGCACCCGGCCGTGGATGCCGCATCGGGCGCCGCGCTGCTGCAGCGGGCCGGCTTCGCGCGGCAGGTGTCCGACGGGTGGACCTTGCGGCTGGGCTACCGAGATGCCGCCACCCTTGTGGCCGACCTGAGGGCACAGGGACTGACGAGCGTGCTCGCCGACGCCCCGCCCCCGCTGACGCGCTCCGGCTGGGCGCGCGCCCGGGCGGCATTCCTTGCCGAGGGTGATGACGCCGGCCGCGTGATCGAGACCATCGAGATACTGACGCTGACCGGCTGGCATGACGCCCGCCCGGACTAGCGCCGCAACGCAGCCTGCGCGGCGGCGAGGCGCGCGATCGGGACGCGGTACGGGCTGGCGCTGACGTAATCGAGGCCCACTTCCTGGCAGAACGCGATGCTCGCCGGATCGCCGCCATGTTCGCCGCAGATGCCGAGTTTGAGGCCGGGCACACTCCCCCGCCCACGTTCCGCCGCGATGCGGACGAGCTCGCCCACGCCGTCCACGTCCAGGCTGACGAACGGATCGCGCGGGAAGATGCCCTGTTCGACATACTGGCTGAGGAAACGGCCCGCATCGTCTCTCGAAACGCCGAGAGCAGTTTGCGTCAAATCATTGGTTCCGAACGAGAAGAACCGAGCTTCATGCGCGATGTCGCCGGCCATCAGGGCGGCGCGCGGCAGTTCTATCATCGTGCCGACGAGGTATTCGAGCCGCTGGCCCCGCTCCGCAAACACCGCTTCCGCCACCCGGTCGATCAAAGCGCGCAGGATTGCGAGTTCGCGGCGCGTGGCGACGAGCGGAACCATGATCTCCGGCACCGGGGCCGCGCCGCCTTCGTCCGCCACGTCGCAGGCGGCTTCGTAGATGGCGCGCGCCTGCATCTCGTAGATTTCGGGGTAGGTAATACCCAGGCGGCACCCGCGATGGCCCAGCATCGGGTTGAATTCGTGCAGTTCCTCGGCCCGGCGGCGGAGATGGTCCACACCGTAACCGGTCACCTCGGCCAGCTCGGCGAATTCCGCCTCGGTACGCGGGAGGAATTCGTGCAGCGGCGGGTCGAGCAGGCGGATCGTGCACGGCAGGCCCGCCATGACGCGGAAGATTTCGGCGAAATCGGCCCGCTGTTCCGGCAGCAGCAGCGCCAGCGCCCTTCGGCGGCCGGCCTCGTCCTCCGCCAGGATCATCTGGCGCACGGCGCTGATCCGGCCTGCGTCGAAGAACATGTGCTCCGTGCGGCAAAGACCGATCCCTTCCGCACCGAACTGCCGCGCCATGCGGCAGTCGGCGGGCGTTTCGGCGTTGGTACGCACTTTCATGATCCGGTGGCGGTCCGCCCATTCCATCAAGGTGCCGAAGTCGCCGACCAGCTCGGGCTCGATCGTGGCGACTTCGCCCGCCATGACCTGGCCGGTGCTGCCGTCCAGCGTCAGTATGTCGCCTTCGGCCATGTCGCGCCCGGCGATCCGCAAGGTGCGCGCGCTGAGGTCGATCGAGACGGCCGAGGCACCCGAGACGCAGCAGCGCCCCATGCCGCGCGCGACGACCGCCGCGTGTGACGTCATGCCGCCGCGCGCGGTGAGAATGCCCTGCGCGGCGTGCATCCCATGGATATCCTCCGGGCTCGTCTCCACCCGAACCAGGATCACCTTCTCGCCCCGCGCGACCCAGTTTTCTGCGGTATCGGCGTCGAGCACGATGCGGCCCGACGCTGCGCCCGGGCTCGCCGGCAAGCCGGTGGTGAGCACGTCGCGCGCGGCAGCAGGGTCCAGCGTCGGGTGCAGCAACTGGTCGAGCGCCATCGGATCGACGCGAAGGATCGCGGTCCGTTCGTCGATCAACCCTTCGCCCGTCATGTCGACCGCCATCTTGAGGGCGGCCTTGGCGGTGCGTTTTCCGCTGCGCGTCTGCAGCATCCAGAGCTTGCCGCGCTCCACGGTGAATTCGATGTCCTGCATGTCGCGGTAGTGCGATTCCAGCAGGTCGAAAACGCGGGCGAGTTCGCCGTAAGCCTCCGGCATCGCCTCCTCCATGGAGAGCGGCCTGGCGCCTGCGGCCTCCCGCGCCGCGCGCGTCAGGTACTGCGGCGTGCGTATGCCGGCGACGACGTCCTCCCCTTGCGCATTGACCAGCCACTCGCCGAAATAGGCCCGCTCGCCCGTTGCCGGATCGCGCGTGAAAGCGACCCCGGTGGCGCTGGTGTCGCCCATGTTGCCGAACACCATGGCCTGCACGTTCACCGCGGTGCCCCAATCGGCGGGAATGTCATTGAGCCGGCGATAGACCTTGGCGCGGTCCGAATCCCAGCTGTCGAACACGGCGCGGATCGCGCCCCAGAGCTGCTCGGTCACGTCTTGCGGGAACGGGGCGCCCAGTTCCTGATCGACGATCGCGCGGTACCGCGCCACAAGCTCCCGCCAGTCTTCAGCCGCCATCTCGGTATCGGCGAAGTAGCCCCTGTCTTCCTTGGCGATTTCCAGCGCTTCTTCGAACAGCCCGTGGTCCAGGCCCAGGACCACGTCGGAATACATTTGGATGAACCGGCGATAGCTGTCCCAGGCGAACCGTTCGTCTCCGCTCACCGTCGCGAGCCCTTCCACCGTCGCGTCGTTGAGGCCCAGGTTCAGCACCGTGTCCATCATGCCCGGCATGGAGACCCGCGCCCCTGACCGGACGGACACGAGCAGCGGATCGGCCGCATCTCCGAAGCGCTTGCCGACCGCTTTTTCGATATGCGCCAGTGCCTTGTCGACCGAAGCTCTCAGCGATTCGGGAAACGCGCCGCCTTCCGCCAGGTAGCGGACGCATTCTTCGGTGGTGATGGTGAAGCCGGGGGGAACAGGCAGGCCGATGGCGGCCATTTCGGCAAGGTTCGCCCCCTTGCCGCCAGTGACGGTCTTGTCCTTCTGCCGGGCATCGACATGCGGCGCGCCGCCGCCGAAGGGATAAACCGTTTCGTTCATGCAACGTCCCTGAATGTTGAAAGGTGGACCACAGGTTACCCAGTTCTGGAAGCGGAACTCACCCTTCGATCCGGGAAAAATCCGCCACCCGGTGCACAGCATCGCGCAGGCGGGCCAGCAGCCCCAGGCGCGCATCACGCCTGGCCGGATCGGCATCGTTCACGGTCACGGTGTCAAAGAACGCATCGATCGGTGCCCGCAGCCTCGCGAGCGCGGCCATCGCGCCGGCGAAATCCTCTCCATCCACCGCCGCGGTCGCGGTGGGCTCCGCAAGGTCGAGCGCCTCCATCAGCGCCTTTTCGGCAGGTTCCGGCGTGTAGGAAAGCGGATTCTCGCGCTCCTTCTCGATCGCCAGCCGCGCCTGGACCACGGCGGCGAGATCGGGATCGTCGACCATCGCCAGCGGGTCTTCCTCGCCCGTGCGGGGAATGCCCGGGGTCTGCAGGGCCCCCTTCGTGCCGGCGGACGCTGGTGTCGCGGGCGCGTTCGCGCCATCGCCGCCACCGTCCCTATTCGATGCCTGCGCGGCGCCTTCCTTCCTGAGGATGTTCGCGGCGCGCTTGTAGCCGGCGAGCAGGTTGGCGCCGTCTTCGGTCTCCATGAAGACCTGCAAGGCCTTCACCCGGGCAAGCAGGCGCACCAGGTCGTCTTCCGGATTTCCCGCGTTTCGGCCCAGCGCGAACACAGCGTCGATGAGGTCGTGACGCACGCCCGCCTCGCGCTGCTGGACTTTCAGGCGGTCGGCGAAGAAATCGAGCA
The DNA here is from genome assembly GCF_009827495.1 of Tsuneonella aeria. NCBI lineage: Bacteria > Pseudomonadati > Pseudomonadota > Alphaproteobacteria > Sphingomonadales > Erythrobacteraceae > Tsuneonella > Tsuneonella aeria. Next base: position 248,566 of record NZ_WTZA01000001.1, on the reverse strand, counting down.
CTTCGGTTGCCGACCTGTCGAGCCGGTGAGTCGCCGCACTGTCGCTGTCCTGGCGCGCACGGTTGGCCAGCGCGCCCCGCACCACCTGTGTCAGCGGCATCCGCAGGTCGTTACGCGCGATCAGCTCCAGCGCGCCGATCGCAGCCCGGCGCAGCGCGAACGGATCTTTCGAACCGGTCGGCTTCTGGTCGATCCCGAAGAAGGCGCAGATCGTGTCGAGCTTGTCAGCGAGGCTGACCGCCACCGTGACCGGAGCGGTGGGAACATCGTCGCCCTGCCCCGCCGGCTTGTAGTGATCGCGAATGGCATCCGCCACGGGATCAGGCAGACCTTCGGATCGGGCGTAATATCCGCCCACAAGCCCTTGAAGTTCCGGAAATTCTCCGACCATCTCGGTAACCAGATCGGCCTTGGCGAGGCGCGCGGCCTGCTCGGCCTGGGCGGGGTCGGCGCCCTTGACGATACCCTCCTCCACCAGCCACCGCGCCAGCTTCGCCACGCGTTCGACCTTGTCGGCGACCGTGCCGAGCTTCTCGTGGAAGGTGATCCGCTCCAGCTTCTTCGCGTGCTGCGCGAGCGGGGCCTTGCGGTCCTGCTCCCAGAAGAACCGCGCATCGGAAAGGCGCGCGGCGAGGACCTTGCGGTTGCCGTCGACCACCGCCGCGCCGCCGTCGGCCGCGTCGATATTGGCGGTGCAGACGAACGCGTTGGCGAGCTTGCCCGCGCTGTCGTTGCAAACGAAATACTTCTGGTTGGTGCGCGCGGTGAGCTGGATGACTTCGGGCGGCACGTCGAGGAACGCAGCGTCGAAACGGCCGAGGAGCGGCACCGGCCATTCGGTGAGACCGGCGTTCTCCACCACCAGGCCCTCGTCTGCCACCAGCGTCAGCCCTTCGGCCTCGGCAGCGCGGCGAGCGCCATCACGGATCAGGTCTTGCCGTTCGGCATGATCGACGATGACGTGGCAGGCGCGGAGTTTTTCCGCGTAATCGTGCGCGCCGCCGATCGTGATCGGCCCGTCGTGGTGGAAACGGTGGCCGAGCGTGGCATAGCCGCTGGCGACGCCGCCCACCTCGCACTCGACCAAATCCTCGCCAAGGATCGCGACGATCCCGCTGAGCGGGCGGACCCAGCGCAGGCTCTCCGTGCTGAGCGACGCCGCGCCCCAGCGCATCGACTTGGGCCAGGGAAACGCCTGGACGATCGCCGGGATCGCCTCGGCCAGGACATCGCGGACCGCGCGGCCCGGTTTCTCGACGACCGCAAAGTACACGCCGCCGCGATCTTCGAGCTGCTCCTTCGCGAGGCCGGTCTTGCGGAGGAAACCCTCCAGCGCCTGGTCAGGCGCGCTGGTGCGGGGGCCCTTCGTTTCCTCGCGCACCGGCTCGGTCGCGTCCGGCAGATCGCGCGCGATCAGCGCGAGGCGGCGCGGGGTGGACCACACCGTGATCGCGCGCGGCGCAATGCCTGCGGCGTCCATTTCCTTGCGGAACAGCTTTTCCAGATCGGCGCGCGCGCCCGCCTGCATGCGTGCGGGAATTTCCTCGCAGCGGAGCTCGAGAAGGAATTCGCTCATCTTGCGGCCTCAAAGAGAATTCTCTTTCGCACTATCACAGCGACCATCCGGGGTATCGCGCCTGCCATTCGGGCGCCTTCATCGCGGCGTAGGCCTCGCACGAAGACCGCGCCAGATCGCGCACCCGCGCCATGTAGCTGGCCCGTTCCTGCACGCTGATGACGCCCCGGGCCTGGAGCAGATTGAACACGTGGCTTGCCTCCACCGCCTGTTCGTAAGCGGCGATGGGCACGTCGGCGGCGAGCGCGTTGCGGCACTCCGCCTCGGCCTTGGCGAACAGGTCAAACAGGGCATCGGTGTCGGCGACTTCGAAGTTCCACTTCGACATCTGCCGCTCGTTCTCGAGGAAAACCTCGCCGTAGGAGACCCCTTGGGCGTTGAACGCCAGGTCATAGACGTTGTCGACACCCTGAAGGTACATCGCCAGCCGCTCCAGCCCGTAGGTCAGTTCCCCCGCCACCGGCTTGCAGTCAAAGCCGCCCATCTGCTGGAAGTATGTGAACTGCGTCACCTCCATCCCGTCGCACCAGACTTCCCAGCCAAGGCCCCAGGCGCCCAGCGTCGGGCTCTCCCAGTCGTCCTCCACGAAGCGGATGTCGTGCTTCAGCGGATCGATGCCGATCGCGGCCAGGCTCTTGAGATAGAGTTCCTGCAGATCCGGCGGGCTCGGCTTCAGGATAACCTGGTACTGGTAGTAATGCTGGAGACGATTGGGGTTCTCGCCATACCGCCCGTCCGTCGGGCGGCGGCACGGCTGCACGAAGGCGGCGTTCCACGGTTCCGGCCCCAGGGCGCGGAGCGTGGTGGCTGTGTGGAAAGTGCCAGCCCCCATGCGCATGTCATACGGCTGAAGGATCAGGCAGCCCTGCGCGCTCCAGAAATCGTGGAGCGCCAAAATCATGTCCTGGAAGCTGCGTTTCGGGTCACGGGATATGGCGGCGCTCATGGCCCGGGCCATGGCGGATGGCCGTGGACGGGTCAACAGAGTGCGATGTAAGGTTTGCTTGACAGTGTAATCAGTGCGCGACATTAAGTCAGGGAAACCTGACACTCACCACTGATTCGGAATTGGGGCCAAGTCATGAAGCACGCCGCGAAATCTCACCGCACCATGGCGCTGCTGGCGGCGGCGATTGCGGGGTTGCTGCTGGCGGCCGGCGCTTTCGCCCTGCCGGATCGCGGCGTACCTTCGCGCAGTGGTGGCGGCGGCGCGGTAGGTCTGCCGGGTCTTGGCGCAATCGCGATGTCCTGAGTGCAGAACCGTCTCAAAGTCCTGCGCGCCATGCGCGACTGGAGCCAGGCCGAACTGGCGCTGCGGCTCGACGTCTCGCGCCAGGCAGTGAACGCCATCGAGACCGGCAAGCACGATCCCTCGCTCCCCCTCGCCTTCCGCATTTCCCGCCTGTTCGAACTTCCGATCGAGGAGATCTTCGATGACCAGCCCTGAGCCTCTCGATACTTTCCGGGAACCAACCGATGGACCCAGCTTCCGGGACATCGCCGTGGCCGCAATCGCGGGGCTGGCGCTATTGTTCGGCATCGGCCTCCTGGCGGGCCTCGCCGTCGCGGCCAGCGAGGGAGCGATCCGCAACCCGGCGCGCGCCGCCACCGGGCTCGCGATCGCGGTGTTGCTGGTCGCGGGCTGCGGCTGGGCGCTGTGGCGTGTGGGCCGAAAGCTGACGGGCGGTATCATGTCGCCCAGGCAGCGCACCGCGCGGCGGATGGTGATCCTTTCGATGGCGATTGGCGCCGTGCTTGGCGCCGCGCTGCAGATCTCGGCACTCGATGGCGATCCGCTGGCGATCTCGACCGGCCCCGTGCCGCCGTTCGCCGCTCTTGTCACGATCGCAGTGTTCCTCACCGCCGTGCCCGCGGTCAGCTGGCGCTGGTGGCGCAGCATCGACGAGCACGAGGCGCTGTCGTACAAGGATGGCGCGCTTGTCGCCGTGTACGCCTACTCGGCCATCGCCCCGACCTGGTGGATGGCCTGGCGCGGCGGATTCCTGCCCGAACCCCACTATATGGCGACGTTCCTGATCGTGATGGCGGTCTGGGCCGCAGTCTGGGGCCTGCGCCGATTTTCCTGAGCTTTCGTTACCCCGTTCCCTGGAGATTACTCACATGCTGAAGACCAGACTGCTTCGAACCCTCGCCTCCGCCCTCGGCCTGCTGTTCCTGCCCGGATGCGCCGCCACGCAAGATGCAGCACGCCTCGCAGCCGCCGCGCCTGTCGCTGCGCCAGCCGGTCCGGCGCTCTGGAAGGTGGCGGACGAGGACACCACGATCTACCTGTTCGGGACCGTGCATGTCCTGCCCAAGGACACGCAGTGGTACGACGCGCGCATCGCCCGTGCACTGGAATCCTCGGGCTCCATCGTCACAGAACTGCCGCCTGCCGCGTTGAGCGACCCGAAGATGCAACAGGTCATGATGAGCTATGCCATGCTGCCCGCCGACAAGAACTTGCGCGCCCTGTTGACCCCTGAGCAGAAGGCTACCTACGAAGCCGCCCTCACAAAGCTGAAAGTGCCGGTGGAAGCGTTCGACCGGTTCGACCCGTGGTTCGCCGGCATGACCCTTTCGATGCTGCCCCTGATCCAGACCGGCTGGAACCCGGAGAGCGGGGTCGAGAAAGTGCTCGAGGGCAAGGCCGGCACGAACGTGGAGCGCGGCGCGGTGGAAACGGTCGAGATGCAGATGAAGCTGTTCGACGAGCTGCCGCAGGATGCTCAAGTCGCCTTCCTGATGGCAGCTGCGGAAAACCTCGACAAGGTAGTGCCGCAGCTCCAGGCGATGGTCGACGCGTGGAGCGTGGGCGATGCCGACAAGCTCGCGGCGTTGATGAACGAGCAGTTGCAGGATGATCCCGCCCTCGCCGACCGGTTGCTTTATGCGCGCAACCGCAACTGGGCCGAATGGATCGACCAGCGGCTGGACCAGCCCGGCACGGTGTTCATGGCCGTCGGCGCGGGCCACCTTGCCGGAGCCGAGAGCGTGCAGGCGGCGCTGGGCAAGCGCGGCATCCAGTCCGTCCGCGTCCAGTGATCCGCCGCGTCTTCGCCCTCGCGCTCGCCGTCGCCCTTGGCGCGTGCGGTGGCGAAGGGGCACGCGGGGACCTGCCGCCGCCCTCGCCAGCGCTGTGGGAAGTCACCCGGCCCGATGGCCGCGCGGCGGGATGGCTGTTTGGCACGATTCACGCCCTGCCAGCGGGCACCGCGTGGCGGACACCCGCGATCGACCGCGCGATCGTAAGCACCGATATGCTGGTGGTCGAAGTGGCCGACCTCGACGACCGCGGGAAGCTGGCCGCCACATTCACCCGGATGGCCCATTCGGATGGCTTGCCCCCACTATCTGGGCGGGTGCCCGGCGGGATGCGGGAACGGCTTGCCGCGCTCCTAGCAAAGGGCAACTATCGCGAGGCGGACTTTCGCGCGATCGAGACATGGGGCGCGGCCATCATGCTGTCGCGGCTTGCGGACGAATCCAGCGGAGGAAACGGGGTTGACCGCGCGCTCGTCACCGCTCTCGAAGGGCGTCCGATCGTGGAACTTGAAGGCATCGAAGGCCAGTTCGCGATCTTCGACGGCCTCCCCGAAAGCGACCAGCGCGACCTGCTGGGCGCCGTGGTCGGGGAAGATACGATGGACACGGATGACAGCGCTCGCCTCGCCCGCCTGTGGCTCGCCGGAGACATGGAAGCTATCGCGCGCGAAGCGGACGAAGGGATGCTGGCGGACCCCGGCCTGCGCGAAGCGCTTCTGACCCGCCGCAACCGCGCCTGGGTCGAGCGTCTCGCCGCCATTTACGCCAGCGGCAAGCGCCCGCTGGTTGCCGTTGGCGCGGCGCATATGGCCCCGCCATCCGGCCTGCCGGAGCTACTGGCAGCACGGGGCTACACCGTCACCCGCGTGCGCTGAGCTTGCCTTTCTCCTCCTGCGCCGCTAACGGCCCGCGTTCCGGCGTCATGGTCATCCCTGGAGGCGTGGCGGACCGGGCATTCAACCGCATTGAAAGGCAAGTACCATGAGCGACGCTCTGACCCTGCCGGCCGAGGCGCGCGAACGGGCTGGCAAGGGAGCCTCCCGTATTCTGCGCCGCGATGGCCGCGTTCCCGCCGTGATCTACGGCGGCAAGGAAGAACCCCTGATGATCCATGTCGAGGCGAAGGAACTGACCCGCCAGCTCGGCACCGGTCATTTCATGAACTCGATCGTGATGATCGACGTTGGCGGCAAGTCGGTCCGCACCCTGCCCAAGGATGTTGCGTTCCACCCGGTGACCGAACGTCCGGTCCACGTCGACTTCCTGCGTCTCGCGAAGAACGCCAAGATCCAGGTCGCGGTGCCGGTCGTGTTCCTTAACGAAGAGGACAGCCCCGGCCTCAAGAAGGGCGGCGTGCTCAACATCGTCCGCCACGATCTTGAACTGATCTGCGAATCCGACAAGATCCCTGACCAGATCGAAATCGATGTCACCGGCAAGGATGTGGGCGATGCGATCCACATCAGCGAAGTGACCCTGCCGGCGGGCGCGGAAAGCGCGATCACCGATCGTGATTTCACCATCGCCACGCTGGTCGCTCCCTCCGCCCTCAAGAAGGCCGAAGGCGCCGAAGCTGCCGGCGATAGCGATGGCGCGGCCGCACCTGCGGACGACAACGCCGGAGACGCGGCGAGCGAATAAGCCGCTTCGCGCAACCGAACATTACGGCGAAGCGCCGGTCCAGCGATGGGCCGGCGTTTTGCTTTTCGACCACTGTGTGCATAGGACGCCGCCATGCAAATCTGGGCAGGTCTCGGCAACCCCGGTCCGCAATACGCGATGCACCGGCACAACGTGGGTTTCATGGCGCTCGACGTGATCGCGGACATGCACGGGTTCGGTCCCGTGCAGAAGAAGTTCAGCGGGTGGGTGCAGGAAGGGCGCATCGGCAACGCGCGGGTCCTGCTGCTGAAGCCTGCGACATACATGAACGAAAGCGGCCGCAGCATTGCCGAAGCGCTGCGCTTCTACAAGCTCGACGCGGAAGCGCTGACCGTATTCCACGACGAGCTCGACCTCGCGCCGTTCAAGGTGAAAGTGCGGGTCGGCGGGGGGCTGGCCGGGCACAACGGGTTGCGGTCGATCGACAAGCACATGACCCAGCTCGGCGGCGCCGAGTTCCGCCGCGTGCGCATCGGCATCGGCCACCCGGGGCACAAGGACCGGGTGACAGGCCACGTGCTGGGCAATTACGCCAAGGCGGAGATGGACGATCTCACCGACATGCTGGCGGCAATCGGGGCGGAGGCGTCCTGGCTTGCGGCCGGCGACGACCCCCGCTTCATGAGCGAGATCGCCCTGCGGCTGCATGGCTGACGGAAGCGCCGCGCTGACGCCTGGCAAGGTGGCGCTCGCCCTTGCTGCACAGGCCTTGCTGCTGATCGGTGCGGGCGTGGCGCTGTGGGTGCTTTCGGGGCGCGACGTCGCCGACTTCGTGGATTTCGGGTGGCGGCCCGTGCTGCAAGGGCTGGTTTTCGGAGGCGTGCTGATCGCGGTTCTCGCCTCCGTTTTCCGGCTGTTTCCCGATTTCCTCGAACATACCGCGCGCCAGCAGGCGCGCATGGCGCAGATCTTTCCCGCCCGCACGGGCATGCGGAATTATGTCTGGCTGGCCCTGTGTGCCGGGATCGGGGAAGAAGCCGTGTTCCGCGGCGGCTTGCAGACATTGCTGACCGACTGGATGCATCCCGCGCTTGCCGTCGTGCTGGCGGCCGCCGGGTTCGCGGCAATCCACCTCGCCCGGCCGCTGATCACGGCGATCATACTCGTCGCGGGGATCATCTTCGGCGCGGTCTACTGGGCGACCGGGAGCCTGGTGACGGTCATGGTCGCGCACGCGCTATACGACGTCTGGGCGCTCCGGACGCTCCACCGCGAGCTCATCAGGCTGGGCTATTGCGAACCGGGCCCGGCGGCCTAGACTGCGATCGAAGCGCCCGGCCGGGGAGTCCAACCAAGTGCCTGCATGCACCCGATGAAGAAATCGCGGCGGTCTGCTTCCTTCGCAACCGATTCGACCATGGCAAGGCAGGTCCGCTCTGCCTGGTCGAACGACGTCCCGGGCCCGCCGATCCAGTCGTGGGAGTTGGTGGTTTCGCACGCGCCCAGGGCGAGCACGGCCAGCGAAGCAAAAAGGGCGCGTCCCATCGCGCCGGTCTGACAACACGCGTCACGCCGCGCAAGCGCTTTGCACGCGGGAGGAAGGTAGGCAGCGTTCGCTAACTCGTCCTAACCTGGCACACCGCCAACGCGGCGCTTGGAGCCGGCGGACTTGTTTGCGATTTGGGCAGCACAAACCTTTCCGGGGGAAACCGAAATGCGCCGTTCCAAATTCATTCTCGTCGGCACGGCGCTCGCCGCGCTGGTCGCTGCAACACCCGCACTGGCCGATCCGATCACGTTCGATGCTGACGATGTCGGCACGACCTTCACACTCAACTACAACGGGTTTTCGGGCGGCACTATGGTCGATGGCCTCACCGCTTCGACCACTTTCACGCTCACCGGCGTGACTGGCACGAGCTACACGTTCGATTACACGGTCAACAACACAACCGGCTCCGGCGTCGAATCGCGCATCTCCAGCTTCGCCTTCGACACCGACGCGCAGATCGCCACGGCTTCAAGCACCGGCACCTACAACGATGCGCTGACCGGCAGCAGCTATCCGAACGGCATCGGCAGTGTCGACGTCTGCTTCAAGGCTGGCGGATCGAACAGCTGCGCCGGCGGGAACGGCGGCGTGACCACCGGCGACATCGGTTCCGGTTCGCTGACGCTGGGTTTCGCCCAGCCGATCACCTCGCTCACGCTCGACAACTTCTTCGTGCGCTACCAGTCGGTCTCGGGTGCGGGACCGATCAGTTCAGGTAACGGCGCTGTGATCACGAGCTCTGGCGGAACGCCGGTTCCGGAACCGGAAATGCTTGTCCTGTTCGGCCTTGGCGCGGCGGCCCTGGCATTCCGCAGCCGTCGTCGCCAAGCGGCGACCGGCGCTGCCGGCGCCCCGGCCCTCGCCTACGCCTGAATCCGATCCGGCCCTGGCGCTGCCATCCTTCCCCTAGCGGGTGGCGAGCGCCAGGTGCCGGGCGATCGCAGGGTTCTGCGGCGCCAGCTCTGCCGCCTTGCGCAACAGGGCGATGCCGCCTTCGCGGTCGATCCCCCCTTCCACCATGATCCAGCCCGCTGTGTCGAGCACCGACGCATTGCCAGGCGCGAGCTTCAGGGCCGCCTGCGCGTGTTCGTGCGCCACGGCGTGGTTGCCCTGCCTCCCTTCGGCGTAGGCCAGGTTGTTGAGCACCATCGCGTTGCGTCCATCGGTCATGCCCAGGATCGCGCGGTAGCCCGCTGACGCCCCCGACCAATCCTCCTTGCGCAGCGCCGCGTCAGCCTGTGCCAACCGCGTGGCGAGCGTCTGTGCCCCAGCGTCGCGTGCCCGGGCCTGCCACTGTGCGGCATCGGGCGTTCCAGCCGCCTTGGTCGCAGCCGCCATCGAGGCGACGTCTCCGGCGCGCGCGCCCGGTGCCGAGGCCAACGGGCGCAGCGTGGCGACCGCTGCGGGCGCATCGCCGGAAGCGAGCTGCGCCCGGCCCAGCAGCCGCAGAGCCGCCGGGCGGCCCGGCTGGCTGCGCAAATAGGCTCGAAAATGCCCGATCGCCTGTTGATGGAGGCCGAGCTCGCCAAGCGACTGGCCGTAAAGCAGCTGCGCTTGCGGCATCGTGTCCAGGCGCTCTTCCTCTGGCTGAAGAATGGACCGGGTTCGCTGCCAGTCGCCCTCGGCTGCCGCGAGCCGGGCCTGGAGATAGACAATCGACGGGTCGCCAGGCGTGCGTGCCGCGGCAGCCTTGAGCAGGGGTGCCATCTCGGTCGTCCGGCCAAGGTCACCCAGGGCGCTCAGCCGTCCCAGCAGGACCGGCCTGCTTTCAGGCCACCGCTTTCCGGCTGCCTCGTACTCGGCGAGTGCTGCGTCATGGCGCCCCTCGGCGGCAGCAAGCTCACCGGCGGCGAGCATGGCCTCAAGCGGCTCGTCCTTCCCGCGCGCGCCGGCAAGCGCAGTCCGCGCTCCTTCCAGGTCGCCGCGCAGCAAGGCGTAGCGCGCGGCCTCGCCCAGCAGGCGTGCCCGCGATCCGTCTGCCGCCGCCCCGGCCGTAAATGCCTGCGAGGCGCCTGCATGGTCGCCGCCGCGCAGCGCGGCAAGCGCGCGAACACGCCATGCTTCGGAGGTGCGGAGCCCCTCCACGCTGGCGATGGCAAGATCCGGCTTCCCGCGCAGCAGCTGCGCATCCCCTGCCAGGATCGCGGCGTCTGCCGGCGCACGGTCCATGGCGCGGAGCCGTTCCAGCGTCGTCATCGCCCCTTCCCCGTCACCCAGCTCCAGTTGAGTCCGCGCCAGCAAATCGAGCGCGGCCCCATCTACTTCCCCGCCCTCGATTGCCGAGAGCAAGTGGACGCGCGCTTCGCTGAAACGGTGCTCGGCGAAACTGGCGCGCGCCTCGGCCAGCGACTCCTCCGGCGACGGGGCGCAGGCGCTGGTAAAAAACATCGCGACAGCGAGCACGGCGGGCGTAATGCGATTGGTCATATGCACAGGCTAACGCGCGCTCCCAAATATTTGGTGAAGCTGGCCAAGCGCGCCCAGGCTCGCTAGGGCGCGCGCTTTCACGCATCACAAGGTACAGAAGATGGGTTTCCGCTGCGGGATCGTCGGCCTGCCGAACGTCGGCAAGTCCACCCTGTTCAACGCGCTCACTGAAACGCAGGCCGCGCAGGCCGCGAATTATCCGTTCTGCACTATCGAACCGAACGTCGGGCAGGTCGCGGTGCCGGACGAACGTCTTGAAACGATCGCGTCCATCGCGAAGTCCGCCAAGATCATCCCAACGCAGCTTGGGTTTGTCGACATCGCCGGGCTGGTAAAGGGCGCGAGCAAGGGCGAAGGCCTGGGGAACCAGTTTCTCGGCAACATTCGCGAAGTGGACGCGATCGTGCACGTCCTGCGCTGTTTCGAGGATGATGACATCCAGCACGTGAGCAACCGCGTGGACCCCATCGCCGATGCCGAGGTGGTGGAAACCGAACTGATGCTTGCGGATCTCGAAAGCCTGGAAAAGCGCGTGCCCGCCGCCGCGAAGAAGGCCACCGGCGGCGACAAGGAATCGAAAGTGCTCGCCAGCGTGCTCGGCCAGGCGCTCGATCTGCTGCGCGAGGGCAAGCCCGCCCGCCTGACGGAGCCGAGGGACGAGGAAGAGGCACGCCTGTTCCGTCAGGCGCAGCTCCTTACCGCGAAGCCCGTCCTGTATGTCTGCAACGTGGCTGAGAGCGATGCGGCCGAGGGCAACGACCTGTCCGCGCGGGTGTTCGAGAAAGCCTCGGCCGAAGGCGCCCAAGCGGTTGTTGTTTCCGCGGCGATCGAAAGCGAACTCGTCACCATGCCGGTAGAAGAACGCGCGGAGTATCTTGCGGACCTGGGCCTCACCGAAAGCGGGCTCAGCCGGGTGATCAAGGCCGGCTACCGGCTGCTCGGCCTCCAGACTTTCTTCACGGCCGGCCCCAAGGAGGCGCGCGCCTGGCCGTTTCCGGCCGGGGCCAAGGCACCCCAGGCCGCGGGTGAGATTCACACTGATTTCGAACGGGGCTTCATCCGCGCGGAGACGATCGCGTTCGACGACTACGTCGCGCTGGGGGGCGAATCTGGCGCGCGCGAAGCGGGCAAGCTGCGGCAGGAAGGCAAGGAGTACCTCGTCCAGGACGGCGACGTGTTGATGTTCAAGTTCAACGTCTGATCGCGCTGGGCACCTTCCACGCACTCGCACGTTGGGCGCGAAAAGGGGAATAGCCGCGATGGTCGACAAGTCCGAGAAGTTCAGCTGGCTCGTGCGCATAGGCTACGCCGCGCGCGGGGTGGTTTATATTTTGCTGGGATACCTGGCCCTGTCGACGGCCGGCAAGGCGGGCGACGGTCAGGCCGCCGTGTTCGACATGATCCAGGATGCGCCGATGGGCGAGGTTATTCTTTACCTCGTCGCCCTGGGCCTGCTCGCATACGCGGTATTCAAGGCAATCGACGCGGCATCCAATATCGAGAGTCATAGCGACGACGCCTCGGGCAAGGGAAAGCGCGTGGGCGCAGCGGCAAGCGCGATCGCGCACCTCGTCCTCGCCTATACCGCCTACCAATTCGCCGCCGGAGAAAAGCAGCAGTCCGCGGGCGAAGGCGGCAGCGGTCAGGAGGTGGCCGGCAGCCTGCTTACCTGGGATATGGGACCGGTGCTGCTGGGACTCGTTGGCCTTGGTTTCCTCGTTGCCGCGGCGGTGCAGGCCAAGAACGCCTACACAGGCAATTTCATGAAGCACGTCAGCGGCAGCGCGCCGCGCTATGTCGAACCGATCGGGCGCGCCGGCCATGCCTCGCGGGCGGTCGTCTTCGCGCTCATCGGGTGGTCGCTGATCAAGGGCGCATGGTTCTCCCGGTCAGGCGAGATAAAGGGCCTCGGCGAAGCGCTGGTCGCCTTGAGCGATAATGGAGTGATTTATCCTCTGGTCGCTCTCGGCCTGATCCTGTTCGGCGTGTTCAGCCTGATCATCGCGCGGTACCGGATCATACCTGACATCCGCAAAGACAACCTGAAGCCTCGGCTGTAACGTCAATCGAAGGCGGCGAGGATGGGACATGGTCCCGCCCCGCCGCGGGCGCAGTCGTGGGCCAGCTTGCCCAACGCGCGGCGTGCATCCTCGAGCCGCGCGATTTCCGCCTCGAGCGCGGCGATTCTATCCTGCGCCATCGTACGCGCGCGCGTGCGATCGTCACTGCGGTCCAGGTTTATGAGTTCCGCGATCTGGGAAAGGGTAAATCCCGCCGCCTGCGCCCGCCGCACGAAGCGCAGCCGCCGCGCGTCCTCCGCGCCATAACGACGGCCGCCCCGGGCTTCGCCCCGCGGCGCCGGCATCAGACCTTTCCGCTGGTAGAATCGCACCGTTTCCACGCCGACGCCGGCCGAAGCGGCCAGATCGGATATGCGCATCGCTTTCACGCTTGACTCCGTACCTTGGTACGGAGGTTATAAGCATGCGCATGACAGGTTCCAAGACCGCAAGCCTCACCCGCATGGCGCTGCCGGACCATACATGTCCGTATGGCATCAAGGCCAAATGGCTGCTCGAACGTCATGGCTACACGGTGGACGATCGATCGATGGGCGGCGAATCGGCGGCTACACCGACCTTCGCGCGTTCTTCGGCAAGCCGCTTCCGGCTGACGGATCGACACGCTACGTCCCGGTACTGGCGGTTTTCGCGGCGGCCGGGGCGCTGGCGCTCGCCGTAAGCTACGCGGTGTTCGGCAACCCGTTCACCGTGCGCGCCGGCGAATGGTTTGTCAGCTTCGCGATGGTCATTCTCGCCATGCTCAAGCTGCAGGATGTCGAGAAGTTCTCGAGCATGTTCCTGGGCTACGACCTGCTCGCCAGACGATGGGTGCCTTACAGCTATGCGTACCCGTACCTCGAGTTCCTGGCCGGCACGCTGATGGCCGCGCAGGCGCTCGACTGGGTGTCGATTCCGGTTGCGCTCGTAATCGGCACGATCGGGGCCGTGAGCGTCTTCTACGCCGTCTACGTGCAAAAGCGCTCGATCAAGTGCGCCTGTGTGGGCGGATCGAGCAACGTGCCCCTGGGGTTCGTGTCACTGAGCGAGAACCTTGCCATGATCGCGATGGCGGTCTGGATGATCTTCTACCATTGATATTCGTGGAAATTTCGACCGATGATAACGCGATGGATTCTCGGCGCGGCCGTCCTGGCCCAGCCCGTCCCACTTTTCGCCCAGGACCGCCACGCGGGCCATGACACGCCCGCGACGGAACCGGCCGCACCGACCGCCTCCCCGACGGATCACGTCCACATGGACCATTCCGGGAAAGGTCATGCGGGGATGGACCATTCGGGGATGGACCATTCAGCGATGTCTCACCGCGGTGCGGGACACGGCGGTATCACGCATTCCGGAGAGGGTTCGGGCACCGCGCGCGTGCCCGCCAACGAGACGATGAGCCATGGCGCCATGGTTGGATTGGGAGGCGATGCCAGCCTGATGCTACACGGTTTCCTCTGGCCGGTCTACACCGACCAGGGCGGGGTTCGCGGCGACGACAAGTTCTACGTCCAGTCCATGGCGATGGCGACGATCTCGGCGCCGTTCGAGGGCGGGAAGTTCACCGCCCGGACGATGTTGAGCCTGGAGCCGCTGATGCGCCATGATGGCTATCCCAACCTCTTTGCTACGGGTGAGGTCGCGTATGGCGAAGCGCTCGTCGATCGGCAGCATCCCCACGACCTGTTCATGGAGTTGGTCGGCCGGCTCGATATCGACATCGCGGACGGGACGACCGCGTTCATCTACGGCGGGCCGGTCGGGGAACCGGCATTGGGGCCGAGCACGTTCATGCATCGGGCCAGCGCGCGCTATAATCCGGAAGCCCCCATCACCCACCACTGGTTCGACTCCACCCACATCACCTATGGCGTGATCTCTGCCGGGGTCGCGGCGCCGCGCTGGCAGCTTGAGGCCAGCACCTTCCGTGGGCGCGAGCCGGACGAATATCGCTGGAACATCGAAAAGCCCCGGCTGGATTCGTGGAGCGTGCGCGCGAGCTATGCGCCCTCGCCAGCCTGGTTGCTGCAGGCAAGCCACGGCCGAATCGAGCAGCCGGAAGAACTGCATCCGGGGGAGGACGAACATCGGACGACCCTGTCCGCCCAGTACAACAACGCTCGCGGGCTGTCGGCGATGGCGGCATTCAGCGCCAAGGATCGCGAACCCGGCAAAACGCTGACGGCGTGGCTTGGTGAAGTGAACTACGACCTGACGGACAGGCATACGGTGTTCGGCAGGATCGAGAACGTGAAGAACGACGAACTTTTTCCCGATCACCACGACCCGCTCCACGATCAACCGTTTCGCGTGACGAAGTTCCAGGCCGGCTACGCCTATCGCGTCCCTCTCGGTCCATTGAACCTCGCACTTGGCGGATCGGCGGCAACGTATGCCAAGCCCGCGGCGCTCGACCCCTATTATGGGCGCAGTCCTTTCAGCTACACTGTGTTCGCACGATTCAGCCTGGGGGACTAAGGCGCATGGATTATTTTGAAGACATCGAAGTCGGCCGCAAGGCGCGGTTTGGCCGGTACGAGGTCACGCGAGAGGAAGTGGTCGAGTTCGCGAAAAAATACGATCCGCAAGCCTTCCACCTCAACGACGATGCAGCCGCGAAGACGCATTTCGGCCGGCTCTCCGCAAGCGGCTGGCACACTTGCGCGATGACGATGTCGATGCTGGTCCGCAACATGGAAGAAAACCGCCAGGCCGGCCTCGGTTCGCCCGGGATCGACGAGTTGCGGTGGATCAAGCCCGTGTACCCTGGCGACACGCTGCGGGTGGAATCAACTGTCCTCGAGAAGCGGCGCAGCGAGTCGCGGCCCGAGATGGGCATTTTCAAGTCCCGGCTCACCGTCTTCAACCAGAACGACGAACCGGTCATGTCCATGGTTTCGAACGGCCTGATCCAGGTTCGTGACCCGGATGCGGCGATCGAAACCTAACTACCGCACTGCGCGATCCCGCTGGCCTGATAGACGATCTGGTCCCGATCGTTACGCAGCACGAAACGCGCGGGATAATCGACCGTCTCCATCCCCGATTGTTTGCCTTCTGCGGATGACAGATCGAGGATGAGCGACCACGCCGCGCCGGTGTAGCGCGATCGGGTGCCCAGCGGCAGCACGTCGCTTCCCGCGTCGGGGGCGAAAGGCACCAGCTTCCCGTCGATCTTCATGTAGCCCCGTTCCGGCTGAAGCAGCGCGACGGGCGTTCCGCTGTCGGCGAGCGCAAAGTTGCAGCCCGCGCCGAAAAGATCGTACTGTTCGACGTCGGCAAAGCCGATCGTGTCGGGCGTCACCGGCGTCGGCGGTGGGACTTGCGCGGCCTTGACCTCGGCCACGGCGGCCTCGTTCATGCGGGCTTTCTCGGCAGGGCTAGGGCCCTCTTCCTCGGCGCAGGCGGACAGCATCAGCAGCGTGACCGACAGCGCGGCGGCGTGGAACCGTGAGGTCATCAATGTCTCCCGAACAGTTTTTCGACGTCCGTCATCGAAAGCTTAACCCACGTTGGCCGTCCATGGTTGCATTGGCCCGAACGCGGCGTGCGTTCCATCTCCCGAAGCAGGGCATTCATCTCAGCCACGGACAGCGCACGGCCCGCGCGGACCGATCCGTGACAGGCCATGGTTGCCAGCACCAGCTCGAGCTTCTCAGTGAGCAGCAGCGAGCCACCGTCCGCGGTCGGTCCGTGCTGTGCGATGTCGTCGGCGATGTCGCGCAGCAACGCGTGCGGATCGGCGTTGGCCAGCGCGTGCGGCAGACTGCGCACAAGCATGGCGCCGGGGCCGAAGCGCTCGATCGAAAGCCCGACCGCGCCAAGGCTGTCCGCCGCGGTTTCCAGGCGGTCGCAATCCACCTCGTCCAGCTCCACCACTTCGGGGATGAGCAGTGCCTGCGCGCGCGCCGTTGCAACGCCGGCGCCTGCGGCACGCAGGCGTTCAAGCACCAGACGCTCGTGCGCAGCGTGCTGGTCAACCAGGATCAGCCCGTCGGATGCCTCTGCCACGATGTACGTCTGCGCAACTTGTCCGCGTGCGACGCCGAGCGGGTAGTCGGCCGCATCGGCAGGCATGGGCGCGGCCTCTTCCGCCCGGCCGAGCGGGACGGCCAGCGTCGCATCCTCATGGGCCCGCCACGCCGATGCAGGCTCATGCACCCCTGCGGACGCGACCGACCACGCGCGGGTGGAAAAAATCGAACCGAGCGTGTCCGCCGCCGGGGCAGGCTCTGTCGTCCACCTGCGCATGGCCGCGGCGTCGGGTGTTTGCGCGCTGCGCCGGTCGCCGGTGGAGAGCGCCTGGCGCAGGCCTGAAACTATGAACCCGCGCACCCCTGCCGCATCCCGAAAACGGACCTCCGTCTTGGCGGGGTGGACGTTCACGTCGACGTCTTCGGGCGGGATGGTCAGGAACAGCGAGAGCACTGCATGCCGGTCTTTCGCCAGCATATCGGCATAGGCGCCCCGCACGGCCCCAACGAGGAGGCGGTCCTTCACCGGTCGGCCGTTGACGAACAGGTACTGGTGGTCTGCAACGCCCCGGTTGTAGGTCGGCAGACCGGCAATTCCGCCAAGGCGCATCGTGCCCGACGGCGACGGCCGCTCCAGCTCGATCGCGACGCCATTGTCCTTCAACTCGCGCGCGACAATCTGCGCAACCCGGTCAGCCAGCGCCTGCCCGGCTTGCAGCGACAGGATCCGCCGGCTGCCATGCTCGAGAGTCACGCCGATGTCAGGCCGGGCCATGGCCAGACGCTTCACGACGTCGAGGCAGGCGGCATATTCGCTGCGCGCACTGCGCAGGAACTTGCGGCGCGCCGGCACCCGGGCGAAGAGCTGTTCCACCCGCACGCGCGTGCCCGGCGGCAGGGCGGCGGGCCCTTCTCCCGCCAGCATGCCGTGATCGACCACGTAGCGCCAACCCGCCTCGCTGCCGCGCGGGCGGCTCTCGATCGTCAGCCGCGCTACGCTTGCGATGCTGGGCAGCGCCTCGCCCCGGAAACCGAGCGTGACGACCTGTTCGATCGCACCGTCGGCTCCGATCAGGCTTTCCGGCAGCTTGGACGTCGCATGCCGTTCCAGGGCGAGCGCCATCTCAGGGGCCGTCATGCCGCAGCCATCGTCGGTTACCTCGATCCGGTCGAGGCCGCCTTCCTCCAGCAGCACTGATATCGAACTTGCGCCCGCGTCGATCGCGTTTTCGATCAGTTCCTTGAGGGCCGCCGCCGGGCGCTCCACCACTTCGCCCGCCGCGATGCGGTTTACCAGATGCTCCGGCAGGCGGCGAATATCAGCCATGCCCGGCCCCTAGCGACCAAGCGTCACAATTTCGAGCCGGCCTGTGGGATTTCCCGGGGACGGCCGCACAATCCTTTGGCGTTTTCCGGGGCCTTTGGCTAAAGCACCGGCACTTCCCGCCACCTCCCGGGTCGCTGTTGCCGCGAACGCCGCGGCAAAGGCCCGCAATCACACGGATTACAGGCCACCAATGGGTTTCTTTTCGAATCTCCTCAAATTCGGATCGCAGAACATGGCGATCGACCTCGGTACGGCAAACACGCTGGTATATGTCGAAGGTCAGGGAATCATCCTGAACGAACCTTCGGTGGTCGCGATCGAGACCCTGAACGGCATCAAGCGGGTCAAGGCCGTGGGCGAAGATGCGAAGATGATGATGGGCAAGACGCCTGACAGCATCGAAGCGATCCGTCCCCTGCGCGACGGCGTGATCGCGGACATCGAAATCGCCGAGGAGATGATCAAGCACTTCATCCGCAAGGTGCACGGGAAGAAGAGCCTGCTTCGATATCCGGAAATCGTCATCTGCGTCCCCAGTGGCTCGACATCGGTGGAACGCCGCGCCATTCGCGATGCGGCGAGCAACGCCGGCGCAAGCCAGGTCTTCCTGATCCTGGAGCCGATGGCCGCCGCGATCGGCGCGGATATGCCCGTGACGGAACCCGTCGGCAGCATGGTCGTGGATATCGGCGGCGGCACGACGGAAGTCGCGGTGCTCAGCCTGCGCGGCCTTGCCTACACCACGTCCGTCCGCACCGGCGGCGACAAGATGGACGAGGCGATCGTCAGCTACGTCCGCCGACATCACAACCTGCTGATCGGTGAATCGACGGCTGAGCGGATCAAGAAGGACTACGGGATTGCCCGCCACCCCGAAGACGGGATCGGCGAACAGATCACCTTGAAGGGCCGCGATCTGGTGAACGGCGTGCCGAAGGAAATCACGATCAATCAGGCGAACATTGCCGAAGCGCTATCGGAGCCCATCGGGGCAATTGTCGAAGGTGTTCGCATCGCGCTCGAGAACACCGCTCCCGAACTGGCAGCGGATATCGTGGACCAGGGTATCGTCCTCACGGGGGGCGGCGCCTTGATCCAGGGCCTGGACGAACACTTGCGCGAAGAAACCGGCTTGCCGGTCTCCATTGCCGAAGATCCTCTGAGTTGCGTCGCTCTCGGCACCGGCCGGGCCATGGAAGATCCCGTCTATCGCGGCGTCTTGATGACCGCCTGACAGGATGATCTGACATGGCGCCGCATACCTCACGGCGCTCCGGGCATTCACGCAGGGCGCAATACGGACTGTTCACGGGCTATGTGCTCGCCGCGATCGGCGCTGCCGTCGGGGCCGCGCTGCTCGCCATCTCGTTATGGCGGCCGTCGACGTTCAACGGCCTGCGCGGAACGGCGTCTGAAGCCGTCACCCCGGTGGGCAGGGCAAGCGCCGCGACACGTGCAGGAAGCCAGGACCTGTTCGACACGATCTCGGGCTATCTCGCCGCGGGCAGCCAGAACGCGGCACTGAAGCGCGAGGTGGAAATCGCACGCATCCGCTTGAAGGAAGCAGAGGCGGTGCGGGGAGAAAACGCGCGCCTCAAGGCCCTGCTCGGCTTTCGGGAGGGCGCGGTGAAGCCGGTCGCCATCGCGCGCCTTATCGGGTCCACCGCGTCCAGCACGCGGCGGTTTGCCTATCTCGGGGCGGGGAGCAACCAGGGCGTGGCCGTGGGGATGCCCGTGCGCTCCCCCCGGGGGGTCGTGGGCCGCATACTGGAAGTCGCACCGGACAGTTCGCGCGTGCTGTTGCTGGCCGATAGCGAAAGCGTGATTCCGGTCCGGCGCTCCCGGGATGAGATCGTGGCGTTCGCCGAAGGGCGCGGCGACGGACGCCTCCGCATTCGCCTGATCAATCTGGGCATCAATCCGCTGAAGAAGGGGGACGTGTTCGTCACCAGCGGGGCCGGAGGCTACTATCGCCCGGGCATCGCCGTGGCGATCCTGCAGGAAGTCACCGAAGACGGCGGCGTGGCCGCGGTGATCAGCGATCCCGCCGCGACGGATTTCGTGGCGGTGGAGCCGATCTGGCAGCAGCGCGCGCTGGAAGCGGCCGCGACGCCCGTGGCCGAAACGGTGGGCGAGGCTGAAGGCGCGTGATCGGCGAAATTTCCGCCCGAGCCCGGCGCGATCGCTACGGCAGCAAGATCAACCGGACTCACTCGCCGCTGCTTGCCTACGCGGTCCCGGTCCTTTCGATCATGCTGGGATCGTTGATCCCGCAGCTTCCCATCGCCAGCGCGGTCCCGCTCATGCCGCCGCTCGGCTACCTCCTCCTGCTGTCCTGGCGCTTCGTGCGACCTGGTCTCCTGCCGGTGTGGGCGGGTTTCCCGCTCGGGCTGTTCGACGACCTGTTCAGCGGCCAGCCATTCGGAAGCGCGATAGCGCTGTGGTCCGTGACCATGCTGGGCATGGAACTGTTCGAAGCACGGTTCCCCTGGCGCGGATTCTTTCAGGACTGGCTGGTGGCAGGGGTCATAGTGACTTGGTATCTGGTTATCGCCGCCCTTTTCTCGGGCGGCCGGGTCGACGGCACGATGCTGCTCGTCCTGTTGCCGCAAATCGTCCTGTCGGTGAGCATCATCCCGCTGCTTTCCCGCCTGGTGGCCGGGCTTGATCGTTTCCGCCTGTCCCGCGTGCGAGTCCTCGGATGATCGCGCGACGGCGCCGGAGGCGCGCCAAGCCGTTCGTGAGCCCGGCGACACTGGCGACGACATTCGAGCGGCGCAGCTTTGTGATAGGGGCGCTACAGGGCGGATTGGGGCTGCTGCTCACTGGGCGGATGGCCTACCTCTCCATCTTCGAGAACGAGAAGTATCGTACCGAGGCGGAAAGCAATCGGGTCAACCTGTCGTTGATCCCTCCCCGGCGTGGCTGGATACTCGACCGGAACGGCGCGCCGCTCGCCTCGAACAAGGCGGACTTTCGCGTCGACATCATTCCGGAACGCATGCGGGACCCGAAGGGCGAAGTGGCTGCCCTCGCCCCCATCCTGGGCCTAGACGCCGAAAAGGTGCAGGATCTTCACGACAAGATCGATGAGGCGCGCGGCTTTGCGCCGATCGAGGTGGCAAGCGGGCTCGACTACGAACAGTTCGCGGCCGTCAGCGTGCGTCTTCCCGACCTACCGGGCGTTGTGCCGCAGCGCGGCTTTTCGCGCTTCTATCCCACCGGCCCTTCGGTCGGGCACCTAATCGGGTTCGTCGGCCCGGCGAGCGCCGAAGAGTACGAGAAGGACCGCAACCCGATCCTGATCACCCCAGGCTACAAGATCGGCAAGGACGGCCTGGAAAAGCAATTCGAGAAGCGCCTCCGGGGGGTGCCCGGCGCACGGCGGGTCGAGGTGACGGCGTCCGGCCGCCTCGTCCGCGACCTCGAAACGCGCGAGGACATCCAGGGCAAGCCTCTCACGCTGACGATCGATGGGCCGTTGCAGGATTATGCAGCCCGCCGCATCGGGCTGGAGTCGGGCTCGGTCGTGGTCATGGACTGCCAATCCGGTGACCTGCTGTGCATGGCGTCGATGCCCAGCTTCGATCCCAACAGCTTTTCCGACGGCATCGGCCGTATCGAATATTCGATGCTCAGCCAGGACGAGCGGGTGCCCCTTCGCAACAAGGTATTGAAGGGGCTCTATCCGCCGGGGTCCACCGTCAAGCCGATGGTCGCGATGGCCTTTCTCGAGGCTGGGCTTGATCCGAACGCAACCGTTTCGTGCCGCGGCGGCCTGCGGGTCGGCAATCGCACGTTCCATTGCTGGGACCGCGGCGGCCACGGCACCGTGGACATGGCCAAGGCCGTGTACCAGTCATGCGACGTCTATTTCTATTACTTCGCCCAGCGTCTCGGCATGGATGTCATCGCGCCGATGGCGCGGCGTTGCGGCATGGGCGAAGAATTCCCGCTGCCTGTCCTCAGCCAGTTCTATGGCACCGTGCCCGACCCGGCGTGGAAGCTGAAGAAATATGGCCAGGCTTGGCAACCCTACGACACCGTGAACGCGACCATCGGCCAGGGTTACATGCTGGCCAATCCGCTGCAGCTCGCGGTTATGGCGGGGCGCCTCGCCACAGGCCGCAAGCTGATGCCGCGCCTGCTGCTGGACCCGTCCTTGCCGCAGCCCGCGTCGATGAATTTCCACGGCGATCACGTGCAGGTGATGCAACAGGCGATGAGCGACGTGGTCAACGGGCCTGGAACCGCGGGCCGGGCCAAGCTGCCCATCCCCGACGTGCTAATGGCCGGCAAGACCGGGACCGCGCAAGTTGTCGGCCTCAACATCTCCAGCGGCAAAGGCGGGTTGTGGAAGTATCGCGACCACGGCCTGTTCATATTCTTCGCGCCATTCGATAATCCACGCTACGCCGGTGCCGTGGTCATCGAGCATGGCGGCGGATCGGCCTCTGCCTACCCGATTGCGCGGGATGTCATGACCTTCATGTTCGACCCGAAGAAGGGGCTGGAGGCGCTCGACGCGCTGGAGAAACAGTGGGGCGGTACGCCGCAGCAGCGCCTGGAAGCGCGCTATCGTTCGTATGCCAGCGCTGCCGGCGAGCGGATCGGACCGGCGCCCCGCCGCGTCGAGGACGTGTTTGCGCGGGTGGATGCCGAATCCCGCGCGCCGCAACCTCTTGAAACAGCCGCCGTAAACCCGCCGCCCGAGCCGGTGGGCCGCGCAGCCCCCGCCGCCGGGGGTGATCCGCGATGAATTCCGTCATCCCGGCCCCCATCGCCCGCCAGCCGTGGCAGATGCTCCTGCCGCTCATCCTGTTGATCGCGTTCGGCGCGGCCGTGCTCGATTCCGCCGCCGGCGGGACGTTCAGCACGTTCGCTGCGTCACACCTGGTGCGCTTTGCGGTGTTCCTAGTCATGGCGAGCGTGATGACCTTGTTCAGCAAGGATATCGTGCGCCTGGTGGCGTACCCCGCGTACGTCGTCATTCTGCTGCTTCTGCTCGCGGTGGAATTGCTGGGTTTCGTGGGCGGCGGCAGCCAGCGTTGGATCGATCTCGGCTTCATCGTGCTGCAACCGTCGGAGCTCATGAAGCCGGCCATCGTGCTGGCCCTTGCGCGTTTTTACGCCGACTTGCCTTCTGGCATGATCCCCACCTGGCGATCGCTCGTTCCGGCGGCCGTGATCATCGGGATGCCGGTGCTGCTGGTTCTGTTGCAACCCGATCTCGGGACCGCCACGGCAATCGCGTTTGGCGGAGTCTGCGTCATGTTCCTCGCCGGCCTGCCGCTGTGGTGGTTCATGGCCGGTGCCGGGGTGCTGGTCGTCGCGGCGCCGTTCTCGTTCTTCTTCCTGCTGCACGATTACCAGCGGAACAGGGTGTTCACGTTCCTCGATCCGGAGAGCGATCCGCTTGGGACCGGATACCACATCACCCAGTCAAAGATCGCGATCGGATCGGGCGGGCTGACTGGCAAGGGTTTCGGCCAAGGATCGCAGAGCCACCTCAACTACCTTCCGGAACCGCATACCGACTTCGTCTTCGCCACCATGGCTGAGGAATGGGGCCTCTTGGGCGGGGTGTTCGTGCTCGGCGTGTTCTTCCTGATCCTGCGTTGGGGCTGGCGCGTCGCCATGGCGTCGAACGATCGGTTCGCGCGCCTGCTGGGCGGCGGGATGGTCGCGACGATATTCTTCTACGTCGCCATCAACCTGTCGATGGTCATGGGCCTGGCGCCGGTTGTCGGCATTCCCCTGCCCTTCATGAGCCACGGGGGCAGTTCGATGATGACCAACATGATCTGTCTGGGCACGCTGATGATGATCAACCGGTGGAACATGCGCGGCGGTCGCCAGTCGCTAGCTTGATTGGCGGCGAGAGGCTCTTGGCAATCGCGAACGAGCCGCTATATGCGCCTCTCCCGGCGATTCGCGGGCCCCATCGGGCCGGATGAACGACGGCGTGGACGCATAGCTCAGTTGGTAGAGCAGCTGACTCTTAATCAGCGGGTCCTAGGTTCGAGCCCTAGTGCGTCCACCACTCCCCCACCTTTTCGGACGCTTGGCTAGCGGGGCTCCTTGATCCCCTATGTATCCCGATTGCCGCGCGACATCGTCGGGGACGAGTTCCGGCACGCGGCGTATGTCGACCTCGCGTTCCTTGGACCGACTGGGTGCCGTCTGCCATGACTTCCGCCATCGCCTCGATGCGGCCATAGGACCAATGATAGAGCATGAGGATCCGGACCATGGCGCGTTCTTCCATATTGAAGCGTCAAATCGGCCGTCCACTGGATGAACCAGCGGGACCGGCGATGTTCCCGCGACCGGCGCGAGAGGCGCTTGTCGGAGGATCGGGCGGAACATGACGGGCCAGGCGGGCTTCACCGTGATCGTGCCGGCGCATGACGAGGCGCGAGTCATCGGACGGACCTTGCAGTCGATGCGGCGCGGGGCAGGCGCACGCGATCACTTTCACGTCATCGTAGTGCCGAACGGATGCACCGACGACACCGCGGACGCCGCCCGCCGCGCAGATCCGGCCGCCGAGGTGATCGAGATCGCTCAAGGATCCAAATCGGCCGCCATCAACGAAGGGTTGCGCAGGACCAAGATGTTTCCCGTCCTTGTCGTCGATGCCGATATCGGGATCGAGTATCCGGCGCTCCTGGGTTTGGCCGAAGCATTGCGGGAACCGGGTGTCATGGTCGCTTCGCCCGCACCGCATGTCGTCACCGAGAATTCCGATCGCTGGACGCGGGCCTATTACCGCGTCTGGTCCCGTCACGGATACCGGGCGGAAGGCGTCGGCGGCAGCGGCGTGTACGGCCTTTCTAAGGAAGGCGCGGCCATGCTGGGTTCGCTGCCGCCGGTCATTGCCGACGACACGTATGTGCGCTGGTCGTTCCCGCTCTCACAGCAGCGGCGCGTGTCCGCGTTCGGCGAAATCCCCGTCAAATCCGTCGTCGAGGCACCCCGGACCGTGACCCAGCTCGTTGCGTGCGAGGCGCGCTGGCACGCGGGAAACGTCCAGCTACGCAAGCTGAAAGCCGGCCCCGGCCCTACGCGCGCCCATCTCGGGGGAGGGGTCTCGCCGATCGACCGGATCATCTATCTCTGCATAAAGCTGCTCGGGCGCGTTCGTTATGCGATCAACGTAATGACCGGGCGTGCGGGGGTCTGGCATCGTGACACGTCGACGCGCTGACTGATCCGCTTCCCCGTTCCAACAAACCAGGCCGATGCCCTGTCCCTCAGCAGTCTGCGCGGGAAGGCGTTGATTCTGTGGCTTTCTCGATGAACGCAATGGCCTTACAGACGTTAACTGCCATTAGGCGGATGGCGGAGTGAGTTGGGGCAGCGTGAACCGGAGTTCGAAAGAAACGAGAGTCGTGCTGGCCATTGCCTCGGGCGGGGGGCATTGGGACGAACTCCTGCAGCTTCGCGGGGCGTTCCAGGACACGACGGTCCATTACGCCACGACACTCCCCGGTCTCGCCGACCGTGCCGGCATTCGCGCGCACGTGATCCCCGATTGCAATCGCAAACAGCCGCTGCGAGCGCTGCGCTGTGCGTTCGCGCTGACAGCCCTGCTCGTGATCGTCCAGCCGACCGTGGTGGTGACAACCGGCGCGCTCCCCGGCCTGCTCGCTATCGCCATCGCGCGCAAGATGGGCGTGCGAACGGTCTGGATCGACAGCGTGGCCAATGCCGATGAGATGTCCCTTGCGGGCCAGAAGGCGCGGCGCCACGCGGATCTGTGGTTGACGCAATGGCCCGCGATCGCCCAACAAACGGGCGCGACCTATTCGGGCGCGGTGCTGTGATCCTGGCAACCGTCGGCACGCAGCTGCCCTTCCCGCGCCTGCTTGAATCGCTCGACCGGATCGCGGGGCGGAGCGGGCTCCATATAGTCGCGCAAATATGCCAGGCGCCCGGCCCCTACCCGCATCTCGAACAGCACGCCTTTATCGAACCTGCGCGCTTTGACGCTTTGCTATCTGAAGCGTCGGTCCTGATCGGCCACGCGGGAATCGGCACGATCTTCGCCGCGGCGCGGAGCCGCATACCCCTGATCCTGTTCCCCCGCCAATTCGCCTTGAACGAGCACCGAAACGATCACCAGATGGCCACGGCCCGGGCGTTCGAAGACCGTCCCGGCATTCACGTCGCCTGGACCGATAACGACCTGGAACGGCTGGTTCTGACCCCCGGCCTCGAGCCGATGGGGGAGGACAGTTGGACGCAGCGGGAACCGCTTCTCGCCACGCTTCGCGCGTTTTTCGCCAGCCTCTGACCCGCGAGGGTCAGGAGCATGCTTCCTGTTCTGGAATGTCGATCGCCGTGTCCGCCACGCGCGGCGCGCGGTAGCTCTCCTGCATAGGGTGCGCCGCATCCTTGTCCTGCTCGATGAGCGGCTCGACAGGTTCAAACAAGCGTTCGTCCAGTTCGAATTCCATCGTCGTCGCTCCTCGACACCAAAGCGCTCCGTATGCGCCGGCGTTCCTGGAATTTGCGACGATCTGCCGCGCTATGCGACGAACGGCGGCGGATCAGATATGCAGCGCCCGGCCGTACGCTGCGAGAACGCTTTCGTGCATCATCTCGCTCAGCGTCGGGTGCGGGAAAACGCTCTGCATCAGCTCGCTTTCGGTTGTCTCCAGCGTCTTGCCTACGACGTAGCCCTGGATGAGCTCGGTCACTTCCGCACCGATCATGTGCGCACCCAGAAGTTCGCCGGTCCGGGCGTCGAAGACGGTCTTGATGAAGCCCTCCGCCTCGCCGAGCGCGATGGCCTTGCCGTTGCCGATAAAGGGGAAGGTCCCCGCCTTCACCTCATGGCCGGCCTCCCTGGCCTTGGCCTCCGTCATGCCCACCGATGCCACTTGGGGGTGGCAATAAGTGCAGCCGGGGATGTTGTTGCGGTCCAGCGGGTGCGGGTTGACGTCCTTGTTGCCCAGTTCCTGAGCGATCGCCTCTGCCGCGGTGACGCCTTCGTGGCTGGCCTTGTGTGCTAGCCATGGGCCCGGCGTGCAGTCGCCGATGGCCCACAGACCCTTCGACTTCGTGCGGCCATAGGGATCGATCTGGATGAACCCGCGGTCCATCTCTGCGAGCTTTTCCAGCCCGATGTTCTCGGTGTTCGGCACGATGCCGACCGCGACGATGACGTGGCTGAACTCGCCTTCAGAGACATTGCCGTCCCTCGCCTTGATCTTCGCTTTCACGCCGTCCGCCCCGACCTCGAGCGACTCCACACCGGCGCCGGTCATGATCGTCATGCCCTGCTTGGTCAGGCTCTTCTCGAGAAAGGCCGAGATGTCGGCATCCTCCACCGGCACGATCCGGTCGAGCATCTCGACCACGGTCACGTGGGCACCCATGTCATTGTAGAAGCTGGCGAATTCGATCCCGATCGCGCCGCTGCCGATGACCAGCAGCTTGGTCGGCATCTCGCCTGGGGTCATCGCATGGCGATAGGTCCACACGCGCTTGCCGTCCGCCTTGGCGAAGGGCAATTCGCGCGCGCGGGCCCCGGTGGCGACGATCACGTGCTTGGCCGTGAGTTTCTCCTCGCCCTTCTCGGCTTTCACGGTCAGCGAGGTCGGGCCGGTCAGAGTGCCTTCGCCCATGTGCACTGTGATCTTGTTCTTCTTCATCAGGTGGGTGACGCCGGCATTGAGCTGCTTGGCGACTCCCCGGCTGCGCTTGACGACTGCGCCCAGGTCAGCCTCGATCGCGCCGGCGACCTTGAGGCCGTAATCAGCGGCGTGGTCCATATAGTGCTTGATCTCGGCCGATCGCAGCAGCGCCTTGGTCGGGATGCAGCCCCAGTTGAGGCAGATGCCGCCGAGCAGCTCCCGCTCGACAATGGCGGTTTTCAGACCGAGCTGCGCGCAGCGGATCGCCGCGACATAGCCGCCCGGCCCGCTGCCGAGCACGATGACGTCGTATTGAGTGTCAGCCATGGGTCTTTCCTAAAAGCCTCTCTCCGCTTGCGGGAGAGGGGTTGGGGAGAGGGGGCCGCGTCACAGCGCCACCTCGCGCGGTCGGTCATTCTCATCGAGCAGCACGAACTTGAACGTGCCTTGCGCCACCTTGACCGTCGCCTCGCCGTTGCGCTCGCGCGCGATGCCCTCGGCGGTGATGGTCAGCGAGGTAGTGCCAGTCGCGGCGATCTCGCAATAAACGCTGAGCTCGTCCCCCACCGCCATCGCGCCGGGAAACGCGAAGTCGGTCGCCGAGACGACCACTGCCTTGCCCTTCCCCACCCTGCTCGCCAGCGATCCGGCGCCGAGCGCCATCTGGCTCATCAGCCACCCGCCGAACACCCCACCATAGGGATTGGTATCCGCCGGCATGGCGGTGACGCGGATGAGGGGGTCGCGGTCAGGCATCCTTCTTCATCGCCTCTTGGGTAAGGCGAAACTCCTGCTGGAGAACAGCTTTCGCTCTACCACCCCCAACGATTTCGGGAGCCTCGGTCATCCGAACGATGACTTCGGAATACTCAGGAAACCGGCGTAACTCGTAGAGTGCTGCAACCCTTGAGAGTAAACTCCCTTCGGATTGGGCTATTTTGTCGGTGACCGAGAAAAAATGCTCGCACCGCCGATGCTTGCGCTGCTCTGATCGGTCAGCCGTGAACTTCCAAGCCGTCCAAGCGAGTACAGCAAGCGGAATGACAATGCCCGCCCAAGCGACCCATTCCTGCCAATTGCTCGGCGCCATCAAGCCACCAATCCCAGCGGCGCCTCCACCAGCGCCTTGAACGCGCTCATCAGTTCAGCCCCGTCGGCGCCGTCGATTGCGCGGTGGTCGAAGCTGCCGGTGGCGCTCATCACGGTGGCGATGGCGAGCGCGTCGTCGACTACATAGGGGCGCTTCTCGCCCGCGCCGATCGCCATGATCATGCCTTGCGGCGGGTTGATCACCGCGTCGAACTGCTTGATCCCATACATGCCCAGGTTGGAGAGGCTGGCCGTGCCGCCCTGATATTCGTGCGGCTGCAGCTTGCCCTCGCGCGCCTTGTCCACCAGCCCCTTCATCTCGGCGGCGATGGCGCTGATGGACTTGCTGCCCGCGTCGATCACGATCGGGGTGATGAGGCCGGACGGCGCGGCGACCGCGACCGAGATGTCGGCGCGGGAATATTTGCGCAGTTCATCACCGGCGAAGCTGACGTTGGCCTTGGGCGTCAGCAGTAGCGCCTTGGCAAGCGCCTTGATCAGCATGTCGTTGACCGAGAGCTTGACACCTTGCGGTTCCAGCGCCGCGTTCAGCTCTGCGCGCAGCTTGAGCAAGGCATCGAGCCGCACGTCCATGGTGAGGTAGAAGTGCGGGACGGTTTGCTTGGCTTCCACCAGGCGGCGCGCGATCGTCTTGCGGACGTTGTTGAGCTTCTCCGCCTCGAACGGAATGCCGAAGTCGGGCGCCGGCGTGGCGGCCGGCGCCGGTGTCGAAGCGGCCGAAGCCTGCGCTGCCGGGGCCGGAGCGGTCAGCGCGCCAGCCGGTTTCGCGCCTTCAACGTCGGCTCTTACGATACGGCCGTTAGGGCCGGTGCCCTGCACACTCGCGAGGTCGACGCCATTCTGCTCGGCGATCCGCCTGGCGAGCGGGGATGCGATGATGCGGGCCTTGCCTTCTCCACCGGAAGGGGGGGAGGCGGGAGCCGGCTTGCCGACGGAAGGAGAGGGGGCCGGCGCGGGCGTGGGAGAGCGTGCCGCGTTCCCCTCGTCCAGCTCCTTCTCCTGAGGGGGAGACGGCTTCGCGGCCTCGGGTGCAGGGGCCGACGCATCCTCGCCTTCGCCCGCAAGCATCGCGATGACGGTGCCGACCTTCACGCCCTCGGTGCCTTCGGGCACCTCGATCTTGGCGATGGTCCCTTCGTCCACCGCTTCGAATTCCATCGTCGCCTTGTCTGTCTCGATTTCGGCCATGACATCGCCCGCGCTGACCGTGTCGCCTTCCTTCACCAGCCAGCGGGCAAGCGTGCCTTCTTCCATCGTCGGCGAAAGGGCGGGCATCTTGATCGGGGTGGGCATGGCTGTCCTTCACTCAGGCGGGATCGATGCCCGCTTTGGCAAAGCCGTAGCGTCCGGGCAAGCCGCTTGCCCTGATAACGATTTGCGCCGATATTCCGCCCGCGCCCGCAAGCGCAGGGGGTTGGGATCGATGCGCGTCTATCTGGTGATCATGGACGAAACGGACGAGGCGCGGCGCGCGCTGCGCTTTGCCAGCCGCCGCGCGATGAAGACCGGGGGGACGGTGCACATCCTTGCCCTGGTCCCACGCGAAAACTTCAATGCGTTCGGCGGCGTCCAGGCCACGATAGAGCAGGAGGCATACGACCGGGCCGAGATGGTCGCCAGCAGCGCGGCCGGATCGATCTTCGCCGAAAGCGGCAAGATGCCCGTGATCGCGGTGCGCACGGGCGACGCGCAGGGCGTGATCCGCGATTACCTGGCCGACCACGCGGAGGTGGCCGCGCTTGTCCTTGGCGCCGCTGCCGATGGCGGGCCAGGTCCGCTGGTCAACCACTTTTCCGCCCATGCCGGGCACTTGCCCTGCCCTCTGTTCGTCGTCCCCGGCGGCTTGAGCGACGAGGACATCGACCGGCTGAGCTGACCGGCCGCGGCGCCTAGCGCTTGCGGCCCTGGTGGCGGATGTTGCCCGGCCTGCCGCGCTTGCCCTGCATGGGGCCGCTGGCGGGTTTCGCCCGCACCTTGGGCGCCGGGCGCGCGCCGCGCGGTTCGATCCGGCCTTCGCCGCCCGGCAGCTCGAACTTCAGCGCCCCGGTGAGGGGATTGGCCTCCGCCAGCCGCAGTTCCAGCCGATCGCCCGGCGCATAGGTCGTGCCGCTGTCGCCGCCGACCAGCCGCTGCGCGCCTTCGTCGTAGGAGAAATACTCCTGCCCCAGCGTCGAGACGGGCACCAACCCGTCGCCGCCCAGGCCGACGATGGTGGCGAAGAAGCCGAAGCTCTGCACCCCGGTGATGCGGGTTTCGAACACTTCGCCCACCCGGCTGGCGAGCCATGCCGCGACGTAGCGGTCGATCGTCTCGCGCTCCGCTTCCATCGCCCGGCGCTCCGCCTTGCTGATGGCGTCCGACACCTTGGACAGATCGGCGCGGTCGCGGTCGGCGAGGCCGCTGCTGTCGGGGAGGCCGCCCGTCGGTGCCGGCTGCTCCAGCTTGTAGGCGTCGACCAGCGCGCGGTGGACCAGCAGGTCGGCATAGCGGCGGATCGGCGAGGTGAAATGCGCGTAAGAGCCGAGCGCGAGACCGAAGTGCCCGGCGTTCTCGGGCCCATAATAGGCCTGTGTCTGGCTGCGAAGCACCGCCTCCATCACCTGAGCCTTCTCGCTTTCGTCAGCGATGTCCTTCAGCATTCGGTTGAACAGGCCCGGCGTCACCACCTGACCCAGCGCGAGGCTGTGGCCGAACGTTTTCATGTATTCGCGCAGTGCGACGAGCTTCTCGCGCCCGGGAACTTCGTGCACGCGATAGACGACCGGCGCGGTCTTGGCCTCCAGCGCCTTGGCCGCGGCCACGTTGGCGGCGATCATGAAATCTTCCACGACGCGGTGCGCATCCAGCCGTTCACGCACGCGGATTTCGGAGATCTTCCCCTCCTCGTCCAGCCGGACCTGGCGCTCCGGTAGCTCCAGCTCCAGCGGATCGCGCGCGGCGCGCGCGGCCGCGAGCAGCGCCCATGCCCCCCACAGGTTCGCCAGGTGTTCCGGCGCATCGCCCGCATCGATGGCGGCCTGCGCGTCTTCATACGCGATATTGTGCGCGATGCGTACCAGCGCCCGGGTAAAGCGCCAACTCGTCACCTTGCCTTCGGGCGAAATGCGCAAGTGGCAGGCCATCGCGGCGCGGTCCACGCCTTCCTTCAGGCTGCAGACGTCGGCGCTCAACACTTCGGGAAGCATCGGCACGACCCGGTCGGGGAAGTAGACCGAATTGCCGCGTTTGCGCGCCTCGCGGTCGAGCTGGCCGCCCGGCCGGACGTAGAAGCTGACGTCGGCGATGGCGACGATCGCGCGGTAGCCGCCGTTGCCGTCAGGCTCCGCCCAGATCGCGTCGTCATGGTCACGCGCGTCGGCAGGATCGATGGCGACGATGGGCACGGCGCGCAGGTCCTCGCGGTGATCGGCCGAAAGGGGCAAGGCGGCCGCCCGTTCCGCTTCCTCTATCGCGGCGTCGGGGAACACGTGCGGGATGCCGTGCTTGGCGATGGCGATCAGGCTGAATGCCTTGGGCGCCAGCGGGTCGCCGATCACCTCCACCACGTTCACCCCGGCGCGGGGCGACTTGCCCGCGGGTTCGGCAATCACGAGTTGCCCTTCTGCGGCCCCGCCCATGTCGGCAATGGGCGAGGACGTGCGCACCCGCTTGTCCACGGGGGCGAGCCAGCCCTTGCCCGCGCCGTCGATCTCCACCACCCCCATCAACCCCTCGGTACGGGCGGCCAGCTTCTTCATCGGATGCGCCCGCCATCCGCGCCCGGTTTCCTCCGTCCGGGCCAGGATGCGGTCGCCAACCTTCAGTGCGGGGAGCCGATTGCCGTTCTTCCCCTTCTTGCCTTCAACCACGCGCAGCCGCGGCGGCGGCGTCGCGTCGTCCGGGCTCCAGGCGTCGGGAATGGCATAGGCTTCCCCATCCTCGATCTCCGCGACACGCAGAACTGTGACCTTCGGCACGCCGCCCATGCGGTGATAAGCGGTCTTGCGGCCATCGATCAGACCTTCTTCCGCCATGTCCTTGAGCAGCGCCTTGAGCGCGATCTTCTCGTGCCCCTTCAGGCCGAAGGCCTTGGCGATCTCCCGCTTGCCGGCAGTCGATTCGCTGGTCTGCAAAAATTCGAGGATCTGCGCCCGGCTGGGCATACCGTTCTGGTGACGTGAATTCATGGGAGGAGATATGGGGCGCGCCCAGGGGCTTGTCACCCTTCGCCTTTGGTGAGCGGCGCGAACGCCGATCCCGGCACGGCTCGCGGGGAAACCTCAGCTACCGTTGACGCGCCCAGCCGTCAGTAAGCGCGCGCGACCAGGACCCTTTCCACGGCGGGGTCGCCTGTGAAGATGCACGTACCGTCCGCCGCCGCGCTGCCTTGCGGGACATTGCGCAGCGTCAGCTTCAGCGCCTTCAGACGTTCGACGATCCCATCGAGCGTGGCTCCGGTTGGCTTCGACCATTGAATCTCGATCCAGCCGGGGTTCTTCACGCCGTCGGCAAATGCCGCTTCGACCTGGGACCAGTCGGCAACACCGCGGGTGATCCGGGCATCGCGCTCCGCCGCGGCATGGGCCAGCAGCGAGGACTGCATCGTTTCGAGCATTCCCGGGATCGACGAGACGACCTCGTCCACGGACGGTGCCTCGAATGCCGGCTTGCCGTTATCGGCCCACAGCGCATCGCGGCGCAGCAGGCTGACCTTGCCGTCCGCCATGTCGCGGGGGCCGACCTCCACGATCAGCGGCGCGCCCTTGCGGACCCAGTCCCACCTTTTGGCAGCCGCTTTCCCCGGCTTGTCGTCCAGCAGGGCGCGGACGGGTTCGCCCAGCGCGCGCGAGGCGACGAGCCGGGCGCGCAGATCATCGCAATACGCCAGCAGCGCGGCGTCGCCGTCGTCTTCGCGCAACATGGGCACGATCACGACCTGCCACGGGGCGATGGCGGGCGGCACTTTCAGCCCGTCGTCATCGCCGTGCACCATGATCACGCCGCCGATCATGCGCGTGGAGACGCCCCAGCTGGTGGTGTGCGCCAGCTGCTGCGTACCCTCGCGATTCTGGAAGCGGATTCCGCTGGCCTTTGCGAAATTGGTGCCCAGGTAGTGGCTGGTGCCGGCCTGAAGCGCCTTGCCATCCTGCATCATCGCCTCGATCGACCAGGTCTCGACAGCGCCGGGGAAGCGTTCGTTCTCGGGCTTCTCGCCAGCGATCACAGGCAGCGCAAGATCGTCTTCCGCGCAGGCGCGATAGACTTCCAGCATGCGGAGCGTGTGCTCTCGCGCCTGTTCGGCAGTTTCGTGCGCCGTGTGCCCTTCCTGCCAGAGGAATTCGCTGGTGCGCAGGAACATCCGCGTGCGCATCTCCCAGCGCACGACGTTGGCCCACTGGTTGAGCTTGAGTGGCAGGTCCCGCCAGGACTGCACCCAGCGCGCCATGGCATCGCCGATGATGGTTTCCGATGTCGGGCGCACGACCAGCGGTTCTTCCAGCCTGGCATCGGGATCCGGCACCAGCCCGCCATTGCCATCCGCGATCAGGCGGTGATGGGTGACGACCGCCATCTCCTTGGCGAAGCCTTCGACATGTTCCGCCTCGCGTTCGAAATTCCGCAAGGGGATGAACAGGGGGAAATAGGCGTTGTCGTGTCCCGCCGCCTTGATCCGGTCGTCAAGCAGGCGCTGGATCCGTTCCCAGATGCCGTAACCCCATGGCTTGATGACCATGCATCCGCGCACGCCCGATTCCTCGGCCATGTCCGCGGCGGAGATCACCTCCTGGTACCATTGGGCGAAGTCGTCGGCGCGTTTGACCGACAAGGCATGGCGAATCTGGGACACTGGAATCGGTCTTTCGGTTGTCGTCTATTTTTGTCGCGGCGCGCGCCCTACCGGCCGGGCCGATCATTTGCCAAGCGCGTCGAGCTTTTTCTGCATGGCGGCCATCTGCGCGCGCAGTTCGGCCAGTTCGTCGCGGCCATCGTCTCCAGCGGGCGCTTCGGGCTCAACCGGTTTCGCGGTGGAGGCTGTTCCCGCTGCATCCCCCCGGCGCGGCACGAGCGCTTCGGTGGCCGCGCGCATCATGGCAAGGTTCGTTTCGGCAATGCGGGCCAGCGGATTGGCCCCGCCCCCCCCTTGGAATGCATCCTGCAACTTCGTCTGGTTGTCGCGGAAGTTTGCCATCATCGCGTCGAGGTAGCCCGGCATCATCGCCTGCATCGAATTGCCGTACATCGAAATGAGCTGGCGCAAAAAGCTGACCGGCAGCATCTGCTCCCCGCTCGCTTCTTCTTCCATGATGATCTGGGTAAGGATGGAATGGGTGATTTCCTCGCCCGTCTTGGCGTCGAGGACCCGGAACTCCACCCCGTCGCGCGTCATCTTCGCAAGATCGTCGAGCGTGATGTAGCTGGAAGACGCCGTGTTATAGAGCCGCCGGTTGGCGTACTTCTTGATGATCGTCACGCCGTCGGAGCTTTCCGTCCGCCTTGCCATTCCATGCTTCCCGCTCTGCTGCCTTCGGCCCGGACTTAGCATTCGCAGTTATTGCAGCGCAATAAATGCTGCGGATTTTTGTGCGCAGCAAAATCAGCGGCGAAACCTGCGGCCGAGGCTGGTGAGCAGTTCGTATTGCGAAAGGCCGCTCGCTGCCTCTGCCTCCGGCAGCGCGTAGGGCACGTCCAGCCAGTCGCCTTCGCGCAGTTCGGGAGCGTTCGACAGGTCCACGATGACCATGTCCATCGACACCTTGCCGAGCAGCGGCAGGCGGCGCTCTTCGTTCGCCAGCGCGCCCCTTGCGCCCCAGCACCGCAGGAAGCCGTCTGCATATCCAAGCGAGACGACGCCAGCGCGGATGGGTGCGTCGGCGACGAACGTGGCGTTATAGCCAACGGCGTCGCCCGGCTCCAGGCGGCGGACCTGCAGGATCGACGTGCGCGGATAGGCCACCTGGCGGATGACGGCCGCCATATCGGCGCGCGGGATTCCGCCGTAGAGCGCGAGGCCGGGCCGCGTGAGGTCGAATGCGTAAGCGGCGCCGAGCGCGATACCCGCGCTGTTAGCCAGGCTGCGGCGCCGCGCCGGGATGCGAGCGCAGGCTTCGCGGAAGCGTTCGAGTTGCCGGGTGTTCTGCGCTGAATCCTCGTCGGCCGATGCGAGGTGGGAGAGCAGCGTGTCGATCGCCAGGCCGTCGAGCGCATCCAGGGCCGCGGCGCCATGCGGCAGGCCCAGGCGGTTGATGCCGGTGTCGATCATCACGTCGCACGCACCGCCGCCGGTGTTTCGCCATCGCGCCACCTGTTCCGCGCTGTTCAGCACGGGACGTACGCCGGTCGACCGGGCAAATGCGCAGTCCGCCTCGCTCGCCGGCCCATGCAACACGGATACCTGCGTGGCGGGGACATGCGCGATGACTGCGGGCACTTCGCTCCAGTGCGCGACGAAGAAATCGCGGGCGCCCGCAGCGGCCAGAACGGGCACCGTACGATCCACCCCCAGGCCATATGCGTCTGCCTTCACGGCAGCGCCCGCCGTGGCCGCGCCGGAAAGCCGATCGAGCGCGCGCCAGTTGCCCGCAAGCGCCGCCGTATCGAGATCGAGCCGCAGGGTCGGCGGCGGCAAGTCGGTCACGGGCGCGCCGGCGATACGGGCGGGGCTTCGGCCGACTGGATGATGAAATCGCGCGGGGGACCGCCGTCAAGGCCCCACCATGCCACCGCCAGGCCGAACGCCACGGCCACCCAAGTGTACCACAACCCGGCGTAGGGATCTCCCGTCGTCGCCACGATGTAGGCAGCGATCAGCGGCAGAAAGCCGCCAAGGTATCCGGCGCCGATATGGTACGGGATGGACATCGAGCTGTAGCGGATCTGCGGCGGAAACATCTCGGCCAGCAGCGCCGCGACCGAACCGTAGGTCAAGGCCGAGAGCAGCCCCATCGCGCTCAGCAGTGCGACAATGCCGACGAGGGCACCCAGGGGCGGCGACTGAGGCGTGAAATCATATCCCGCCTGTTCCAGCCAGCCTTGCAGCGCGGCCTTGCGCGCGTCGTCCTCCATCCCGGAATAGACGTGCAGCCGTTCGCCGACGGTGATCGCATTCGCCGCGCACTCCGCCGTCGGCGCGCACGGCCGTGCATCGACCTCGTAATGTATGCCGAGCGCCGTCAGGTCGGCGAGCATTCGCCCGCACGCGGACGCCTGCCTGCTGGCGAAGGGATCGTACGTGCAGTCCGTCCCGTGCACGACTACCGGTGCCGCCTGGGCGCTCGCCCCCAGGCCCGGATTGGCGAGCGCGCCGATGCCCCAGAAGATCGGGAACATCAGGGCCAGAGTCGCGGCCGCGCCGATGATGATCGGGCGCTTGCGGCCCACCCGGTCTGACCACTTGCCCACCACCAGGTAGAGCCCCATCGAGATCACGCCTGCGGCCA
This sequence comes from Tsuneonella aeria, assembly GCF_009827495.1. Classification (NCBI taxonomy): domain Bacteria; kingdom Pseudomonadati; phylum Pseudomonadota; class Alphaproteobacteria; order Sphingomonadales; family Erythrobacteraceae; genus Tsuneonella; species Tsuneonella aeria. The sequence continues at coordinate 211,826 of NZ_WTZA01000001.1, read as the reverse complement.
GCATGACCCATTCGACAATGCCCGGTTCGACCCGCATCGGCCCGCGCAGGAAGCTCATCCCCGAAAAGAACGCGGTGTACCAGATCGTCGTGAGCACGCCGGTGATGCCGAAAAGGGCGACGAATATGCGCTTCTTGTTGCCGGGGTAGGTAAAGCTTTCGACGAAGGGATTGCGCGCCATTTCCCCCGATTCCTTCATCGCCTTGAACACCGGGCTTTCCGACAGCTTGAGCCGCATCCACAAGCTGATCGCGAGCAGGATCAGGCTGAGGAGAAAGGGAACGCGCCAGCCCCATGCCTCGAACTCGGCGGCGGGAATGACCGCGCGGCAAACGAGTACGACCAGGATCGACAACACGAAGCCGCCGACCACGCTGGCCTGGATGAAGCTGGTATAGAAACCGCGCTTTTCGGGCGGTGCGTGTTCCGCCACGTAGACCGCTGCCCCGCCGTATTCTCCGCCCAGCGCCAGGCCCTGCATGATCCGGAACAGGATCACGATGGCCGGGGCCGCGAGGCCGATGGTCGCGGCACTGGGCACCAGGCCCACGCCCGCGGTCGCCACGCCCATCAGCGTCACGGTGACGAGGAACGTGTACTTGCGGCCCAGCCGGTCACCGAGGTAGCCGAACAGGATCGCCCCCAAAGGCCGGAAGCCGAAGCCGACGGCGAAGCCGGCCCATACCAGCAATATCTGGAGCGTTTCGTTCCCAGCGGGAAAGAACGCCTGGCCGATCAGCGCGGCGAGCGTGCCGTAGATGAAGAAATCATACCATTCGAAGATCGTGCCGGCGGACGATGCGGCGATGACCAGGCGGATGTCGCTCGCGCTAGGGGCGTGCGGCACATCCCCTTCGATCGTGGTGGCGTTCATGACGGCCCGGCTCCCCTGCCCTTGAGCCGCTTCCACTAGCGATCCACCTGGTCCTTTGGAAGCGCGGCGAGAGCGGCATTCCACGCCAGCATTATCGCACCGTGACGGGCGGGATAGGCGCGCGCCCGGTCCAGCGCGTCGATGCCCGGCCACCGCGGCGCGGGTCCGGTCCCGGCCAGCCATGCGGCCAGTTCATCCCGAGCCCCTGCGATCGCCGCACGGTCCAGGCCCATCGCGCCCTGGACGAACAGCGCCGTCGCCGCCTGGCCGACCGCGCAGGAAGCCGCCTGCACGCCGACGTGCTCTATCCGGCCGTCCCCATCCACTGCACAGCCGACCGTGACCGTGCTGCCGCACGTGGCCGAGCGTGCGTCACCGCGCAGCGGCAGGTCGGTGCGCAGCGGCACCTTTCCCAAGGAGACCGCCAGCGCCAGCAATTCAGGGGTATAGAGCGCTCCGCCGGCGCCGGCCGTCATGGGCCGAAGTCACGGATGGCCGCATCCTGCGATTCGGCCGCCGAATTCCGCTCCTCGATCATCTGCACCAGCGCATCGGCGCTGGCGTTGACGAGCGTGTAGGTCCGCGCCTGGGTGATCCAGTCGGGCCGGCCGCCGATACCCCATGCCGCATCGTATCCCAGCACCAGCAGGGCAAAGCCGCATGTCACCACGACGGCGCCCTTGATCGCGCCGAGGCCGAAGCCCAGCACCCGGTCGATCGGGCCGAGCAGCGATGTCCGTGTCGTTTCCCCCAGGCGCCCCGCGATCAGCTTCATGCCGGCATAGGGGATGAGCAAAAGCAGCGCGAACGCGAGGATCGCCGCGCCGGTTGGATTGCCGATCTGCCCGACCAGCCAGTCGTAGAGCGGCGTGTGCAAGTAATGGATGGCAAGGATCGCCAGGGCCCATGCCGCCAGCGACAGCGCTTCCTGCACGAAGCCGCGCATGAAACCGCCGGCCGCCGCTATCCCGACGACAATGAGTACGATGATGTCGAAGCCCGTCATGCGATCTTGCGTGCAATTATGCCTGAGCCACAACCTGGTCAACGAGATTGGAGAGCCGGCCTAGCCCGCGATAGTTAAGTCCGGATGAACCAGTGTCCACCTCGGCGGGGCCGTAGCCCGAAGCAAATCCAAGCTTCGCCGCTTCGCGCAGGCGCAGCCCCGCGTGCGCGACCTGCCGGATTTCGCCTGCCAGCGACACTTCGCCGAACCATACCGCGTGCGTTTCCAGCGGCTTGTCCGCCAGCGCGGAAACCAGCGCCGCCGCAACGGCGACATCGGCAGCCGGGTCGGAAAGACGGTATCCGCCGGCCACGTTGAGATAAACTTCGGCCGAGGAAAAATTCAGCCCGCAGCGCGATTCCAGCACCGCAAGCAGCATCGCGAGGCGGCCCGAATCCCACCCCACCACCGCGCGGCGCGGCGTGGCGCCCGATTGCAGCCGCACGATCAGCGCCTGGATTTCCACCAGCACGGGACGCGTCCCCTCCAGCGCGGGAAACACCGCGCTGCCCGCCAGAGGCTCGGTCCGGCCTGAAAGGAACAGGAGCGAAGGGTTGCCCACTTCGGCCAGCCCGGCGCCCTCCATGGCGAACACGCCGATCTCGTCCACCGCGCCGAAACGGTTCTTGAGCGCGCGCAATATGCGGTACTGGTGGCTGCGCTCCCCTTCGAAGCTCATCACCACATCGACCATGTGTTCCAGCACGCGGGGGCCGGCGATGGTGCCGTCCTTGGTGACGTGCCCCACCAGCACCAGAGCCACGCCGTTTTCCTTGGCGTAACGGATCAGCTCGAACGCGCATCCGCGCACCTGGCTGACGGTTCCCGGCGCGCCTTCGATGGTGTCGGAATGCATGGTCTGGATGGAATCGATGACCAGCAACGCGGGGGGCTGGCCTTGCGACAGCGTGGTGATGATATCGCGCACCCCGGTGGCAGACGCGAGGCGGATGGGCGCGTCGGAAAGGCCCAGCCGTCCGGCGCGCATCCGCACCTGACCGGCCGCTTCCTCGCCACTGACGTACACAACGCCGAGGCCCCGCTTCGCCACAGCGCCGGCGGACTGGAGCAGGAGCGTGGACTTGCCGATGCCAGGGTCGCCGCCCATCAGCACGGCACTGCCCGGGACCAGGCCCCCGCCCAGCGCGCGGTCGAATTCCGCGAGACCGGTCGGCAGGCGCACCAGTGGCTCCGACGGTGCATCCAGCGCTTCGAACGCGATCGCCCGGCCCCCGCTCGACAAGTCGTGCCTCATCGAAAACACGGTCGCCGGCGCGTCCTCGGCCAGCGTGTTCCATTCGGCGCAATCGGCGCACTGTCCCTGCCAGCGGCTCGAGACCGAACCGCAGGCCTGGCAGACGTAGCGGCGCTTGGTCTTCACCATCGATTTCAATCCTTGTGGGGATGGCCCGCGAATTGGCGCGCGTCGTCGCAGATCGGCAGCCATCCCGGTTTCTCGGCCACGAATTCGTGGAACTTGACCGCCAGATCAAGCGGATCGTCGAAGCAGTTCGCCGGTATGGGGAAACTGTCCCCATCGCCGCTGATTTCGCCAAGCGCGGTCCCGCAGCGGCTGCAGAAGTCCCGCGCGTACTTGTACCCGTCTTCCGGCTGGTACGTCGCAAGCGCAGGCTGCCCCGCGACCAGTTCGAACGCGGCCCGATCGACAAACACGAAGGTGCTGGCGCCCACCTTGCGGCAGCGGGTGCAATGGCACGTCCCCATCATGGTGGGAGACTGGGAAACTTCGAAACGAACCGTGCCGCAGCAGCAACTTCCAGCCAGCATACCCACCTCCATGATCGTGACGGAACATTAGTGGAACAATCGCGCGCGGCAAGCCGCAATTCGGCGGGTGGCAATGGAACGATCAAGCTGCCACACACGCAGCCATGCGTCAGAAGGAACTTCGCATCGCCCTGGTCTGCTACGGCGGCGTGAGCCTGGCGGTGTACATGCACGGGGTGACCAAGGAGGTCTGGCACCTCGCCCGCGCCAGCCGCGACTTTCACAGCACCGGCGCGCGAACTGGCGGCGTGCGCGACGTTTATCACGATGTTCTGGCGCATATTCACGCGCATCATGACCTGCGCCTGCGCGTGCTGCCCGATATCGTCACCGGGGCCAGCGCGGGCGGCATCAATGCGGTGTTCCTGGCCCAGGCAATCCATTCCGGGCACAGCCTGGAGCCGCTCACGGAACTGTGGCTGGCCAACGCCGACGTCGACCGGCTGCTCGATCCCCGCGCGCGCCCATGGTCCCGGGCGGCGAAGCTATGGGCCATGCCGCTGGTGTGGTGGCTGCTGCGCCGGCCAGGCAACGTCGTCAGCGAAAGCGTCGCGCCAGAAACCCGCGCCGAAGTCCGCAGCAAGGTGTCCCACCTCGTGCGCGGGCGCTGGTTCGAACCGCCGTTTTCCGGCGTGGGGTTTGCGCGGCTCCTGCTCGACGCGCTGCAAGCGGTGGGCCGGGGATCGGCGGAGGCGCCGCTGTTGCCGGCGGGCCATCCGCTCGACCTGATGGTGACCGCGACGGACTTTCGCGGTTACCTTTCGCTGCTGCGGCTCAACAGCCCGCCGACCGTGGAGGAGAGCGAGCACCGCCTGCCGATCACCTTCCGCAGCAAGGCCCCGCCCCATGGCGGCGAGAGCCTGGCCGAACCGCTGGAGCTGACGCTGGCCGCACGTGCCACCGCCAGCTTCCCGGGTGCATTCCCGCCCCTGCGCCTCGCCGAGATCGACCAGCTGGCGGCGGAAAGCGGCCGGCCATGGAGCGGCCGCACGACGTTCCTGGAACGGATCATGCCGGTGCACATGCGCCAGGGCGGGGCCGAGCATGTCTCGCTGATCGATGGATCGGTTCTCATCAACGCGCCGTTCGCGGCTGCCCGCGCCGCGCTGCCCGCGCGCCCGGCGCAGCGGGAGGTGGACCGGCGGTTCGTCTATATCGACCCCCGGCCTGACCGGTTCGGCAGCGCGGACCATGCGCGCAGCCAGCCCGTCGGCTTCTTCGAGGCGATTGTCGGCTCTCTGTCGAGCATTCCGCGCGAACAGCCCATTCGCGACAACCTCGACGCGCTGGAGCGCCAGTCCCACGACGCAGTGCGTCTGGCGCGCATCGTCGCGGCGTTGCGGCCGGAGGTCGAGGCGACGGTCGAGAAGCTGTTCGGCCTCACCCTGTTCCTCGACAAGCCGACCCCGCGCCGGCTGGCGAACTGGCGGCGCAAGGCGCAAGAAGCCGCGGCCAGCAGCGCCGGTTATGCCTTTCAACCCTACGCACAGGCGAAGGTCGCAGGCATCGTCGACACGCTCGCGCGGATCGTGGCCGATTCCGCGCCGGGGTTGATGGCGCAGGGGCCGGCCCCTGTTGCCCTGCGGCTCCGGCGGGAACTCGACGATCGCGGACTGTTCTCGCTGGCGGGAAGCAATGGTGGCCTGAGCGATGACGCCGTGGCGTTCCTGCGTGCCCACGACCTTGCCTTTCGCGTGCGCCGCCTTCGGCTGATCGCCCGGCGTCTTTCGCGCGAATGGGAGGCCGATCCCGATATCCCCGATCACGCGCTCGACGATGCGCGCGAGGCGATCTACGCGATCCTCGCGCTCTACTTCGACGAGGAAAGCGGTGCCCGGCTGGGTGATGACTTCGCCGTCATGGCCGGCCGCGTAATGGAAGACCCGGGCGCCGTGCTCGATGCGCTGGCCGAGCGGCGCCTGCTTCCCGAAGTCGATGTGGAGGCAGAACGGATGCTGGCCGAGGCGCTGGAGGCGATGCCGCGCGGGCTCCGCCGGCGGGTGCTGCTCGCCTACCTCGGCTTCCCGTTCTACGACGCGGCGACGCTGCCGCTGGTGCAGAACGAAGGGCTGACGGAGTTCGACGCGGTGAAAGTCGACCGGATCAGCCCGGAAGACGCGCGCTCCATCCGCGCGGGCGGGACCAGCGCGACGCTGCGGGGGACCGAATTCTACAACTTCGGCGCCTTCTTCAGCCGCGCCTATCGCGAGAACGACTATCTGTGGGGCCGGCTGCACGGCGCAGAACGGATGATCGACCTGGTAGCCTCCACCGTCGAAGGATTCGACGAAGGCGCCCTTGCCGCCTTCAAGCGCCGCGCCTTCCTCGCGATCCTCGAGGAAGAGGACGGGCGGCTGACGGCGGATGGTTCGCTGGTCGACGGCATCCGGCAGGAGATTCTGGGAAAGTGACGGCCGCGCCAGCCGACGAAACGTTCCCTAACCGCCGAATGCGCTCTTCAACTTGTTGAAGAATCCGCGGCTCTCCGGGCACTCGTCCCCGGTCTCCGTGTCGCGAAATTGCTGCAGCAGGTCGCGCTGCGCGCGGCTGAGCCTGGTCGGCGTTTCCACGACGATCTCGACCACAAGGTCCCCGCGCCCGCGACCCTGAAGCACGGGCATGCCGCCACCGCGCACGCGGAGCTGCTTGCCCGACTGGATGCCGGCCGGGATCGACACCGAATGACTCTCGCCGCCAAGATCGGGGATCTCGATCGTGTCGCCCAGCGCCGCCATCGTGAAGCTGATCGGGACGCGCGTGGCCAGCGTGGTGCCTTCGCGTTCGAACACCGGGTGCGGACGCACGTGGACGAATATGTACAGGTCGCCCGGGGGCGCGCCGCGCGGGCCCGCTTCCCCTTTGCCGGACAGGCGGATGCGGGTGCCGGTATCGACCCCCGGCGGGATTTCGACGTCCAGCACCTGCGGCCGGTCCACGCGGCCTTCGCCGCTGCATGACCGGCACGGCTCCTCGACGACTTCGCCCCGCCCGTGACAGCTCGGGCACGGCCGCTCGACCACGAAGAACCCCTGCTTGGCCCGCACCTTGCCGTGGCCGCCGCACAAGTTGCAGCGTCGCACGTCGGTTCCCGGCGTGGCGCCGGACCCGTGGCAGGTGTCGCACGATTGGCTGACTTCGATGGAGATCTCGCGGTGTTCCCCATGGAATGCCGCGTCGAGCGTGATCTCCATGTCGTAGCGCAAGTCCGCGCCGCGCCGTGCCGGACCGCGTCCGCCGCCGCCGAACGCGCTGCCGAAGATCGTTTCGAATATGTCGCCGATGTCGCCGAAGTCGGCGCCCGGTTGGCCACCGCCCATGCCCTGCTGGAACGCGGCATGGCCGAACCGGTCGTACGCGGCGCGCTTCTGCGGATCCTTCAGGCATTCGTAGGCCGCGGACACGGCCTTGAACTTGTCCTCGTTCTCCTTGCACCCGGCATTGCGGTCCGGATGGTATTGCATGGCAAGCCGGCGATAGGCGGACTTGATCGTCGCGCCATCGGCATCGCGGCTTACGCCGAGCACCTGGTAGAAATCGATTTCGGTGGTGGACATGACGATCCCGGCCGCATGCTCAGCCGCCACCGATGCGCGGGGCACCGGTGGCGGGCTGGCTGTTCATCAGGCTGATCAGCCCTTGTTGTCTTCGTCGACTTCGGAGAACTCGGCATCGACGACGTCGTCGTCAGCCTTTGCCTCGCCGGCCGGAGCCTCGTCCGCGGACGCTGCCGAAGCCTGTTCCTGGCTGTAGATCGCCTGGCCCATCTTCATCGCGACCTCTGTCAGCGCCTGCGACTTGGTGTTGATGGCATCGACATCGTCGCTTTCGAGCGCTGTCTTGGCCTCGGCAATCGCGGCCTCGACTTCACTCTTCAGCCCGGCGTCGATCTTGTCGCCATGCTCTTCGAGCTGCTTTTCGGTCGCGTGCACTAGGCTGTCGGCCTGGTTGCGCGCTTCGGCCGAGGCGCGGCGCTTCTTGTCTTCATCCGCGAACTTCTCGGCATCCTTGACCATCTGGTCGATGTCGCTGTCGCTGAGACCGCCGGAGGCCTGGATGCGGATCTGCTGTTCCTTGCCCGTGCCCTTGTCCTTGGCGCTGACGTTGACGATGCCGTTGGCGTCGATGTCGAACGTGACCTCGATCTGCGGCACCCCGCGCGGCGCGGGGGGAATCCCGACGAGGTCAAACTGGCCGAGCAGCTTGTTGTCGCCCGCCATTTCGCGTTCGCCCTGGAAGACCCGGATCGTCACCGCGTTCTGGTTGTCCTCCGCGGTCGAATAGGTCTGGCTCTTCTTCGTGGGGATCGTCGTGTTGCGGTCGATCATGCGGGTCATGATGCCGCCCAGCGTTTCGATGCCGAGCGAAAGCGGCGTCACGTCGAGCAGCAGCACGTCCTTGACGTCGCCTTGCAGCACGCCGGCCTGGATCGCGGCACCCATGGCCACGACTTCATCCGGGTTCACGCCGGTGTGCGGTTCCTTGCCGAAGAACTCCTTCACCACTTCGCGCACGCGGGGCATGCGGGTCATGCCGCCGACCAGCACAACGTCGTCGATATCGGAAGCCTTGAGGCCGGCATCGGCCAGGGCCTTCTTCATCGGTTCCTTGGTGCGTTCGATCAGGCCGCCTACCAGCTTTTCCAGCTCCGACCGGCTGATGGTTTCCACCAGGTGCAGCGGGGTGGTGCTGCCACCTTCCATGCGGGCGGTGATGAAGGGCAGGTTGATCTCGGTCGTCTGCGCGCTCGACAGCTCGATCTTCGCCTTCTCGGCCGCTTCCTTCAGCCGCTGGAGGGCGAGCTTGTCGGTCTTCAGGTCCATGTTTTCCTTGGACTTGAACTTGGCCGCCAGGTGCTCGACGATCGCGGCGTCGAAATCCTCGCCGCCCAGGAAGGTGTCGCCGTTGGTGCTCTTCACCTCGAACACGCCGTCGCCGATTTCCAGGATCGAGACGTCGAAGGTGCCGCCGCCAAGGTCATAGACGGCGATGGTCTTGCCGTCTTCCTTGTCGAGCCCGTAGGCGAGCGCCGCCGCGGTCGGTTCGTTGATGATGCGCAGCACTTCGAGGCCGGCGATCTGGCCGGCGTCCTTGGTCGCCTGGCGCTGCGCGTCGTTGAAGTATGCCGGCACTGTGATGACCGCCTGGGTCACGTTCTCGCCGAGATAGCTTTCCGCGGTTTCCTTCATCTTCTGCAGGATGAAGGCACTGATCTGGCTGGGCGAATAGTCTTCGCCGCCGGCGCGCACCCAGGCGTCGCCGTTCTTGCCCTTGACGATGTCATAGGGGACGAGTTCGGTGTCCTTCTTCGTCACCGGATCGTCGAAGCGGCGGCCGATGAGGCGCTTGACCGCGAAAATCGTGTTGTCGCCGTTCGTCACCGCCTGGCGCTTGGCCGGCTGCCCGATCAGCCGCTCGCCATCCTTGGTGAATGCGACGATCGAGGGCGTGGTGCGCGCGCCTTCGGAATTCTCTATGACCTTGGGCTTGCCCCCGTCCATGACGGCAACACAGGAATTGGTGGTGCCGAGGTCGATACCGATAACTTTGGCCATGTCTTCCCTATTCACTTGAGCCCGTTGCAGGCCGATTGTTGGACACCGCCTGCCGGCCTCCCGCATTCTGCGGCAAGGCACTTCGGCGGCTCGGTTTGCGAGTGGCGATATAGGTGTGCTTTGGCTTGGCACAAGATATCTGGCGCGCTACGCCCACAGCAGGACAACCAGGGGAAAAATCGCATGAACCGGTCGCTATTCGCATTCGCCCTCGCCGCTGCCGCCCTGCCGCTTTCGGGCTGCGGCGAAACGCCTGCCGAGGCGCCGGCCGCCCCGGAAAATACCATACCCGGCATGACGATCTCCAACGCGCGGATGGTGCTTGCCCCGGTCAGCGGCAATCCGGCGGCGATCTACTTCGATCTCGCCTATGACGGCGACCGGAGCCTGGCCCTCAACCGGGCAGAAGTGAAAGGCGCGAAGAGCGCGATGTTCCACGATTACGGGGAATACGACTTCAAGGTGCAGATGATGGAAATGCTGCCCGTTCCGCTGCAGAAAGGGACCAGGGTCACCTTCGAACCAGGCGGCAAGCACATGATGGCGATGGAGCCGGATGCGTCGCTGAAGCCGGGCGGAACCACCGAAGCGACGGTCATCGTATCGGGCGGCGCGCGTCATACCTTCCCCGTCGAAATCCGTGCCGCCGGGGACGAACGCTGACGGAACGGATCGATACGCTCGGAATCGAGACGCAGGAGGGACAGCTCGCGCCGGCCTGCCCGGTCGGCGGAGAGCGGCGGCTGACCGAAGGCGAAATCGCCCTTGCGCGCGGCGTCTTCGGAACCGCGATCGATTACGACCAGGTGACCATTCGCCGGCGCAAGTTCTTTCCCTTCCAGCCGCGCGCCGTCACGATGGCGCCGCGCGGCCACCTGCATTTCCATCCCCATGGACAGGGATATTGCGACGACTTCGCCCGAGCCGGCCCGATCGCGCAAGGATTGTTCATCCACGAGATGACGCACGTGTGGCAGACACAGGCGCGCGGCGAATGGTACCTGCTGCTCCACCGCCACCCGTTCTGCCGCTACGATTACAGCCTCAAGCCGGGCTGGAGCCTCGAACGATACGGGATCGAGCAACAGGCCCAGATCGTGAAACACGCTTTCTGGCTGCGGAACGGCGTGCAGGTCGCGGGCGTCGCGGATCCGCGCGCATACGATATGCTGGTGCGGTTTGCGGGGGCCTGAGCACGCGGGCAGGCCCAAGGAATAAGTGCCGCGACCCGCCGGACAGAATGCGTTCAAGAGGGTACGCGTCCCATTGGAGCCCCGGCAGTGTGCTTTAGATTACGGCCGGGATTTCGCGCTACCTAAGTTCAATGAGTGCAACCACTCCTGACGTCGTCCTTGAAATGCACGTGGCGCGAAGTCTTCTTATTGACGCCTACAATGCCGCCGATCTTGCGCTGCGGGGACGAATGCGCGCGATGAGGCTCACACAGAATCAATTGATGAGCCAGAATATTGAAGCGATTGCAAAGGTTCCTGCGAGTCCACAGTATTCGAAGATGGCGAAAAAGCGCGTGGACGAGCAACTTCAGACGCTACGGAAGTTCCAGCGAATCCGGTGCGATGTAATCCATAGTCAGATGGAAATCCTGGACGTAGAGAACAGTCCGAAGGCGATGTTCTCTAACGTCCAGAACCAGGCTCGGCTCGGACGGCAGGGATTATTACTTACGCTCGCGGACCTCAGACAATGCGAAGCTGATCTGAAAGCCGTGGCTAAAGAGTTCAGCCCAACGGTCTTCGATTAACAGCCCGCTTCGCCGCCGAAAAGCGCCATCAAGGCAACGGTCAAGGCTTCTTCGCCACCGCCACCATCGCCGGCCGCAGCAGGCGGTCCTTGATCATCCAGCCGCTCTGCATTTCCTGCACCACGGTGCCGGGCTCGTGGCTGTCCGAGGGAACCTCCAGCATCGCCTGATGCTGATTGGGATCGAGCGGCAGGCCGATCGAGGCGACGCGGGTGATGCCGTGCTGGCCGAAGACTTTCTCCAGCTCGCGCTGGGTCGCCGCGATTCCCGCGACGAGCCCCTTCAGGCGTTCATCGTCCTGCAAATCGGCAGGCACAGCCTCGATCGCGCGGGACAGGTTGTCGCTGACCGACAGCACGTCGCGGGCGAAGCCGGTCGCGGCATAGGCGCGCGCGTCGGCCGCGTCCTTTTCCATCCGGCGGCGCACGTTCTCCGTCTCGGCGCGGGCATAAAGCACTTCCTGCTTCGCCGCGTCGAGTTCCGACTTCATCATGGCCAAAGCCTCGGACAGGTTTTCGCCGGATGCGTCCGCCGCGTCGCCAGCCTCGTCGATCATGTCGGCCGGCACACCGTCGAGTTCCTTCGCCACAGCGTCGTCGGCTGCTCGCTTGTCTTCGTCGATCATTGGTTTTTTGTCGCTCATCCGATGCGTTTGCCCAGGGATCGGGCCGTGAAATCCACCATGGGGACCACCCGCGCATAATTCAACCGCGTCGGTCCGATCACGCCCAGCACGCCCACCACCCGGCCCTGCCGATCGCGATAGGGGGAGGCGATCACCGACGATCCGCTGAGCGCGAACAGGCGGTTCTCGCTGCCGATGAAGATGCGGGTCGCGTCCGCGTCGCGCGCCGAATCGAGCAGTTCGGCGACCGTCTGCTTGTTTTCGAGATCGTCGAGCAGCTGGCGCACACGCTCGATATCGCCCAGCGCGGTTTCGTCCAGCAGGTTCGCCGCCCCCCGGACGATCAGGACCGGGCGGCGCGCGGCGTCTTCGCTCCAGACGGCAAGCCCGCGTTCCACCAGGTCGCGGCTGACATCGTCGAGCTGGGTTTTGCCCGCAGCAAGCTCGGCCCGCATGGCCGCCGCGGCTTCACCCAGGGTCCGCCCGGCGAGCCGCGCGGTGACGTAATTGCTCGCCTGTTCCAGCGCGGATGGGCTGGTGTGATGAGCAAGATCGATGACACGGTTTTCTATACCGCCGTCTTCCCCCACCAGCACCGCGAGCGCGCGCGTTGCGGAGAGTGGGACCAGCGAAAGCTGCACCAGCCGCGGTTCCCGGCGCGGCACCATGACCATGCCGGCAGCGCCCGATATGTCTGACAGCAGCGCGCTCGTCGCCTCCAGCGCCGCTTCTATGGGGCCGGGCGCAGCAAGACGGTGTTCGATCGCCCGGCGTTCCTGCCGGGTCGGTTCGGCGACCTGCATCATGCCGTCCACGAACAGGCGCAGGCCACTGGTCGTCGGCATCCGGCCCGCGCTGGTGTGGGGTGCCGCCAGCAGGCCCAGCGCCTCCAGCTCCGCAAGGACGGACCGGATCGACGCTGGCGACAGGTTCAGCCCGGCGTCGCCCGACAGCGTCTTCGATCCCACCGGCTGTCCGCTTTCGAGATAACCTTCCACGACAAGCCGGAAGATATCGCGCGCGCGGCTGCTGAGCTCGGTGACGGGCGGTGTGGGCATACCCGGCCAATCTAGAGCCTGCTCTTGCCGCCACAAGGGCCAAGCGCGTAGGCGCGGCTTTCGATTCATAAAGGACACCTCATGCGACCATCCGGCCGCGCGCCCGACGAGATGCGCGCCATCGCTATCGAAACCGGTTTCACGAAACATGCCGAGGGCAGCTGCCTCGTCAGCTTCGGCGATACCCGCGTCCTCGTGACCGCCAGCGTGGAAGAACGCATTCCGCCATGGCTGCGCGGCAAGGGCGAAGGCTGGGTCACGGCCGAGTATTCGATGCTGCCGCGCGCCACGCACACGCGCGGCCAGCGCGAGGCGGCCAAGGGCAAGCAGAGCGGGCGGACGCAGGAAATCCAGCGGCTGATCGGCCGTTCGCTGCGCGCTGTGGTGGACCTCAAAAAGCTCGGCGAACGGCAGATCGTGCTCGATTGCGACGTGATTCAGGCCGACGGGGGCACCCGGACGGCGGCGATCAGCGGCGCTTGGGTCGCCTTGCGCCTGGCGGTCGACAAGCTGCTGGCATCGGGCGCGATCACCGCCGATCCGATCGAGGCGAAAGTGGCCGCGATCAGCTGCGGCATCTGCAACGGCACGCCCGTGCTCGACCTCGACTACATCGAGGATTCCGCCGCCGACGCCGACGCGAACTTCGTGCTGATCGAAGGCGGCCGGATCGCCGAAGTGCAGGCCACCGCAGAAGGCGCGACATACGACGAGGAAGGCCTGCTGCGCCTTCTGCGCCTCGCCCAGATCGGGTGCGCACAGGTGTTCCGCGCGCAGGAAAGCGCCACGCGGTGAACGGGGGGGCCGCGCGCCGGATCGGTTCGAGCACCCTGGTGATCGCCACGCACAACGCCGGGAAGCTGAAGGAGCTTGGCGCACTGCTCGATCCCTATGGCGTCAAATGCATCAGCGCAGGCTCGCTCGGCCTGCCGGAACCAAAGGAAACCGGCACGACATTCGTGCAGAACGCCATGCTTAAGGCGCGCGCGGCGGCCGAGGGATCGGGCATGGCCGCGCTGGCGGATGACAGCGGCCTTTCGGTGGCGGCGCTGGACGGCCGGCCGGGTGTCTATACCGCGGACTGGGCCGAACGGCAGTGGTTCGAAGGGGCTCCGGGCCGCGACTGGTTCATGGCCATGGGCAAAGTCGAAGGCATGCTGCAACAGCTCGGCCCGGGCACCCCGCGCGATGCGTGGTTCACCTGCGTGCTCGCGATCGCCTGGCCCGACGGGGAAAGCTGCGTGTACGAAGGGCGGGCGGAGGGCACCCTCACCTGGCCCCCGCGCGGCACTCTGGGTTTCGGATACGATCCGGTGTTCGTACCGGCCGGACGCTCCGAAACCTTTGCCGAGCTCGATCCCGACGAAAAGCACCGCATCAGCCACCGCGCCGATGCATTCGCCCGGTTGGTCGCGGACCAGTTCGGGCGCTAGCCGACCGTCTGGCCGATCATGTTTCCGGCCGGGTAGTACCGGCAGACGAGAAAATCGTGCTGCCCGCCCCGCGCGACCGCGCAGCCGATTTCCTGCGTGCTGGGCCAGATCACTTGCGTGTAGTGGCCGACGTCGGCCCAGTTGCCGGTGCGCGAGACCTGGGGGAAGGCGCCGGGGCGGAAGTGCGCCCGTTCCGCCAGGAACCCGCCGATCATGTCTTCGGCGCTGTAGTAACCGGCGGACCCCATCCAGAGGTTTTCCCCCATGGTGCGCCGCTGGTCTGCACGCGCATGTTCCAGCCGTCCCTTGCGGGCGAGCGACTGCGCCCAGGCATCGGCATCCCGTGCAAGTTCGCGCGACCAGCGCAGGCGCGGCACCTGCGCGCGATCCCGTTCGACATTGTGCGCATTGAGCAGCCGTCCGGCGAAGGACGCCGCGCTGTCGACCGAGCCCGACGCGCCCACGGGCACGCCCGACACGGCGATTGCCGCGCCCGCCACGGCAGAAAAGACGAAACCCCGCATTCCCATCCGATCTACGCTATAGCGAAATCGGTTAAGCGATTCTGAAAAAAGGCACCATGGCGCGCGCGCTCTATATCCACTGGCCCTTCTGCGCGCGCAAATGCCCCTATTGCGACTTCAACAGCCATGTGCGCGAAGGCGTGGACCACACACTATGGCGCGGGGCGCTGATCGCCGACATGCGCCACGAGGCCGCGCGCGCCGGGGGCGAGGCGCTGGACAGCGTGTTCTTCGGCGGCGGCACGCCCAGCCTGATGCCGCCGGCGCTGGTCGCCGACCTGCTGGCGGAGGCCGAACGCCTGTGGGGCTTTGCGCCCGGGATCGAGATCACGCTCGAAGCCAACCCCTCTTCGGTGGAAGCGGACAAGTTCGCCGGCATTGCCGCCGCGGGCGTCAACCGGGTGTCGCTGGGCCTCCAGTCGCTCGACGACGCGGCGCTCCGTTTCCTCGGCCGGCTCCACGGCGCGGAGGAAGGCGTGGCCGCGCTCCGGATCGCGCAGCGCGTGTTTGCCCGGGTCAATGCCGATTTCATCTACGCCCGGCCCGAACAGGGTGCCGCGGCCTGGCGGAACGAGCTGGCGCGCGCGATCGACCTCGGCACCGATCACCTGTCGCTTTACCAGCTGACGATAGAGCCCGGCACGCGGTTCGCGACCGACGTGCGCCAGGGCGCCTTTGCGCCGCTTCACGACGACCCGGCCGCCGATCTGTTCGCGATGACGCGGGAAATGACGGCGGCGGCCGGCCTTCCTGCCTACGAGGTGTCGAACCACGCGCGGCCCGGCCATGAGAGCCGGCACAACCTGGCCTATTGGCGTTACCAGGATTACGTCGGCATCGGACCGGGCGCTCACGGGCGGCGCGGCGAGATGGCGACCGTCCGCCACAAGAAGCCTGAAAACTGGCTCGCAGCCATCGCGGACGCCGGGCACGGCATCGCGGAAGAACGGGCGCTGGGCACGCGTGAACAGGCGGCGGAAGCGTTGCTGATGGGCCTTCGCCTGGCGGAGGGCGTCGATCTGGCCGCAATGGCGCGCCGCTTCGTCCTGCCGCTCAACGAGATGGTCGATTTCGACCGGCTGGCCTTCCACGTCTCGCTCGGGCTCGTTCGCCAGGAAGGCTGGCGGGTCAGCGTGACGGAAGCCGGCATGCCGTTGCTCGACGCGCTGCTGGGCGAACTGGTCGCGCCGGGGCTGGTCACCGCATGAACGCTGCGGACATGCTGGAGGCGTGGGGCGCCCACCTCGCGCTCGGGCGGCGGCGCAGTCCGCACACCGTGCGCGCTTATGTGGCGGCGGCCGCGCGGCTTCTGCGCGAAACCGGGATCGGTGACTGGCATGGCGTGGCCGCGCTCGAAGCGCCTGCCCTGCGACGGCAGCTTGCGGCACGGCGGGCGGATGGCATCGGCAACGCTTCCGCCGCGCGGGAGCTTTCCGCGCTAAAGGGGTTCATTGCCTTTGCGCGCAGCCAGTCCGGCGGGGATGCCGTATCTCCTCGACTGCGGGGGCCGCGGATGAAGAAGGGCCTGCCCCGCCCTGTGACCCCGGACGACGCGGTGAACGTGGCCGAACTGGTGGCAGCCGGCGCGGCGGAGGACTGGATCGGATCGCGTGACCGCGCCGTCCTGTTCCTGATGTACGGCGCGGGCCTGCGCATTGCCGAGGCGCTGTCGCTGACCGCGGGGGACGCGCCGCTCGGGCAAACGCTGGTGGTGACCGGCAAGGGCGGCAAGCAGCGCGTGGTGCCGATCATTCCCGCGGTGCGCGACGCGGTGGAACTGTACGTGGCCCGCTGTCCTTATCCGCTGGCAGACCAAGAACCCCTGTTCCGGGGCGCAAAGGGCGGGCCGCTTGGCCAAGGCATGGTGCAGAAAGCCATGGCCCGCGCCCGCGCCGCGCTGGGGCTACCCACCACGGCCACGCCGCACGCGCTCCGCCACAGCTTCGCCACGCATCTGCTGGGGGCGGGGGCCGACTTGCGCAGCCTGCAGGAACTGCTTGGCCACGCCAGTCTCGGCTCCACGCAGATCTACACCCGGGTGGATGCGGCCACGATGCTGGAAACCTATCGCACGGCCCATCCGCGCGGGCGTTAGTCGCCGGTGCGCGGCTTCCATGTGACGACGCGCCAAATGTAGCCGGCGATCGCGAGGCCGATAAGCGCGAGGATGCCCCAGCCCATCACCGCTTCATACTCGCCGAGGAAACGGGCCAGCACCGTCCCGCCCAGGATCAGCAGGGCATTCCAGATCGCCGACCCGGCCGCCGTGAACACCAGGAACCGCCCGACCGGCATGTGGGCAAGCCCGGCGGGGAGCGAGATCATCGTCCGCATGAACGGGCTGAAGCGGAGGAAGAAGACCACCCACTGCCCGTGCCGGCGGAAGAACCGGCTGGCCGATTCCATGTGTTGCCAGTCGATTGTCAGCCAGCGTCCCCAGCGTTCGATGAATGGACGCGTGCGTTCGTATCCCCAGCGGTTGCCGATCCAGAACCAGGCGTAATTGCCGGCAACCGTGCCCAGCGTGCCGACGGTCAGCAAAGGCCAGAACGCCATGTCGCCGCGCGTCACCAGCACGCCGCCCACGCCCATGATGACTTCGCTGGGGACAGGCGGGAAAACGTTCTCCAGCACCATCAGCAGGAAAATGCCGACATATCCCCCGCGGGCGATCGCCTCGATGATGAACCCGTGCATGGAATCCCCAACGGCGCGGCCGGCGATTGGTTCAGCGCGCCAGGCGGCTTTCGATCGCGTCCCAGATGCGACCCGCCGTATCGGTGCCGTTGAAGCGGTCGATGGCCACGATGCCGGTGGGGCTGGTGACGTTGATTTCGGTCAGCCACTGCCCGCCGATCACGTCGATGCCCACGAAGATCAGGCCCAGCGCCTTCAGCCGGGGGCCCATCGCCGCGCAGATTTCCTGTTCCCGGTCGGTGAGGTCGGTCGCCTCGGCGCTACCGCCGACCGCCAGGTTAGAACGAAACTCCCCCTCGCCCGGCTTGCGGTTGATCGCGCCGGCCACTTCGCCATCGACCAGGACGATGCGCTTGTCGCCGTTCGCCACGTCAGGCAGGAACGGCTGTACCATGTGCGGTTCGGGCCAGGTCTGGTTGAACACCTCGAACAAGGCGCCAAGATTGTCGCCATCGGCCGGCACGCGAAAGATCGCCTTGCCGCCATTGCCGTGGATCGGCTTCACCACCACCGCCCCGTGTTCGCGCTGGAACGCGCGGACTTCGTCTGCCGAGCGGGTGACCAGGGTCGGCGGCATGAAGCGTCGGTAATCCAGCACCATCACCTTTTCCGGCGCGTTGCGCACGCTGACCGGGTTGTTGACCACCAGCGTCTCGCTCTCGATCCGCTCCAGCAGGTGCGTCGCCGTGATGTAGCCCATGTGAAACGGCGGGTCCTGCCGCATCAGCACCACGTCGATATCGCGGCCAAGGTCCATCCGCACGGGATCGCCCGCGGTGAAGTGGCTGCCCTGGACGGGCTGCACGCGCACGGGCCGGGCCTGCGCAGTCAGCCGGTCGGCGGCATCCAGGGTCAGGTCGCCCGCGTCGTAGTGGAACAGGGTGTGCCCGCGCGCCTGCGCGCTCATCATCAGGGCGAAGCTGGAATCGCCGGCGATGTTGATCGATTCCAGCGGGTCCATCTGGACTGCGACGCGCAAGGTCATTCGGTATCCTTCAGGGCTGCCAGGCGTTGACGATGTGATGCGGCATCCGGCCCGGCGCAAGCAGGATCACGTCGATCCGCAGATACTCGCCCTCTTTCGCGTATTCGTGCGCGACCGCCTCGGCGGCAGCAGCCACGCGGCGCAGGCGGTAAAGGTCCACCGCGATGCCCAGATCGTCGGCCCGCGCGCGCCACTTCACTTCCACGAAGGCGACCAGCCTGCCGCGCCGGGCGACAAGGTCGATCTCGCCGACGGGCGTCTTGCGCCGCCGGTCTAGGATCGACCAGCCCTTGGCGCGCAGGAACAGCTCCGCCGCAAGCTCGCCCTTGCGGCCGTGCCGTTCGGCCCGCTGGCGCCGCACACCGCCCGTCACCGGTCGCGCAGTTCGAGCGCGCGGGCGTAGAGCGCCTTGCGGTCGAGCCCCGTCGCCTTCGCCACGAGCCCGGCGGCCTGCGAAGGCTTCATCGTCTCGAGCGCCGCCGCCAGCTGCGCCTCCGCATCACCCGCATCGGGGGCTGCCTCGGCAGGCGGGGCGATGAGCAGCACGATCTCCCCCCTCGGCGGGTGCGCCGCATAATGCGCCAGCAGTGCATCCGGGGCGCCCGTGCGGCATTCCTCGTGAAGCTTGGTCAGCTCGCGCGCCACCGCCACCTCGCGGCCCGGCAGGACCGCGGAAATCGCCGCCAGGGACTTCGCCAGCCGCGGTGCGGTTTCGTAGAAGATCAGCGTGGCCGGTATATCCCCCAGCGCGGCCAGCATGTCGGCGCGGGCCTTCTCCTTTGCCGGCAGGAAACCGGCGAACAGGAAACGGTCGTTCGGCAGGCCCGACAGCGTCAGGCCCGCGACGGCCGCACAGGGGCCCGGCAGGGTCACGACCGGCACCCCCGCCGCGCGCGCCTCGCGCACCAGGCGGAAGCCGGGATCGGACACCAGCGGCGTGCCGGCATCGCTGACCAACGCCACCGCCTGCGTCCGCATCGCGCCGATCAGCCGCGCACGGTCCTGCGCGCTCGCATGGTCGTCATAGCGCCAGAGCGGTTTGGACGCGCCAAGGTGCTTCATCAGCTTGCCCGTCACCCGCGTATCCTCGCACGCCACCGCGTCGCAGGCGCGCAGGGTATCGGCGGCGCGCAGCGTGATGTCACCGAGATTGCCAATCGGCGTCGCGACGATGTAGAGGCCGGGTGCCAGGGATTTTGGCGCGGTCGCAGATGTTTGGTGGGACACAGGCGGCCTCATGAACCAGGTACGCGGGGAGCGGCAAGCATGAACATGGGTGGTCTGAACCGGCGCACGCTGATGGTGGCGGGCCTGGGCCTGTTGCTGGCCGGATGCAAGGTGATCCCCGGCGGCGGCGCGCCCGTGCCGGGCCCGGACCCCCTGCCCACCCCCACCCCCGCCCCGGTGGCGACGCCCGGCCTGCCGGTCGACGAGACACGGCACAGGGTCGCGCTGCTGGTCCCCATGTCGGGCGATAACGGCGCGGTGGGGCGGTCCATCGCGAACGCGACGACGATGGCGCTGCTCGATACCAATGCCGACACGATCCGCATCACCACTTACGATACCGCCACCGGCGCGCGCGGCGCGGCGCAGCGGGCGATCGCCGACGGCAACGCCCTGATCCTCGGCCCCCTGCTTTCGGCCGACGTGAGCCAGGCACTCGCCGCTGCGCGCCCGGCCGACGTGCCAATGATCACCTTCTCCAACGACAGCCAGGTCGCCGCGCCCGACGTCTTCGTCATGGGCCAGGCGCCGGAACAGTCGGTGGAGCGCACGATCGCCTACGCCCGGCGCGCGGGCTCGGCCCGGTTCGCGGCCATCGTGCCCGAAGGCGAATACGGCGACCGTGCCGCCGCCGCTTTCCGCACGGCCGTGGCCGGGAACGGCGGCACGGTCAGCGGGATCGAAAGCTATTCGCGCGGGAACACCTCGATCGTCAGCGCGGCCACCCGCCTGTCGCAGAAAGGGGGGTACGACGCGGTGCTGATCGCCGACGGATCGCGGCTGGCGACACAGGCGGCCGGCATCCTGCGCCCGCGGACCACGGGATCGGTCAGGCTGCTGGGCACCGAACTGTGGAGCGGCGAGAGCGACGTGCCGCGCACGCCCGCGCTGCGCGGGGCATGGTTCTCCGCGATGTCCGACGGCCGTTTCCGGCGCTTTTCCGAAAGCTACCGGACCCGCTTCGGCAGCCAGCCCTATCGCGTATCGACGCTGGGGTACGACGCGGTGCTGCTGGCCCTGCGAATCGCGGGCGACGGCTGGCAGCCGGGCCAGCCCTTCCCCGTCGCCCGGCTGCGCGACGAGGACGGGTTCCTGGGCCTCGACGGCGTGTTCCGTTTCGGCAGGAGCGGCGTCGTCGAACGGGCGATGGAGGTGCGCGAGGTGCGCGACGGGCAGGTCGTCATCGTCTCGCCCGCGCCGGCTTCGTTCGCCGACTGACGATAACTTTCGCCAGCCGTTGATGGCCGGCCCCGCGCCGACCTATATCGCGCCGCGATGCCAGACGATCTCTTCGCCGACACCCCGGCCTCCAGTGGGGACTACGACGCTTCGTCGATCGAGGTGCTGGAGGGGCTGGAGCCTGTCCGGCGCCGGCCCGGCATGTATATCGGCGGGACGGACGACCGTGCGCTGCACCACCTGGCCGCCGAAGTCATCGACAACGCGATGGACGAAGCGGTCGCGGGCCATGCCACGCGGATCGAGGTCAGCCTCGACGAAGGCAACCGCCTGACCGTTGCCGACAACGGCCGCGGCATCCCGGTTGCCGAACATCCGAAATTCCCCGGCAAGTCCACGCTGGAGGTGATCCTTTCCACGCTGCATTCCGGCGGCAAGTTCTCCGGCAAGGCCTATGCCACCAGCGGCGGCCTCCACGGGGTCGGCGTGTCGGTGGTCAACGCGCTGTCCAGCCACACGCGGGTGGAGGTGGCGCGGGATCGCCAGCTCTACGCGCAGGACTTCGCCCGCGGCGTCACGCTGGGGCCGATCCAGACCCTCGGCCCCACGCCCAACCGGCGCGGCACCACGGTGAGCTTCACCCCCGACACCGAAATCTTCGGTGACCGGCAGTTCGCGCCAAAGCGGTTGTTCACGCTCGCCCGGTCGAAGGCATACCTTTACGCCGGCGTCGAAATCCGCTGGAAATGCGCGCCGTCGCTCAGCAGCGAAGACGTGCCGGCCGAAGCGGTGTTCAAGTTTCCCGGCGGCCTGGCGGACCATCTGGCGGAACAGGTCGCCGGGCGGGAGTGCGTGACCAGCCAGCCGTTCACCGGCACGCAGGATTTTCCCGACGAACAGGGGCGCGCGGAATGGGCCATCGCCTGGCCGCTGTGGTCCGACGGATCGTTCAGCTGGTACTGCAACACCGTGCCCACGCCCGATGGCGGCACGCACGAACAGGGGCTCCGTTCGGCGCTGACCAGAGGGCTGCGCGCATTCGGGGAGCTGACCGGGCAGAAGAAGGCGCGGGAATTGACCGCCGACGACGTGATGACCGGCGCGGAGGTCATGCTGAGCGTATTCATCCGCGACCCGCAGTTCCAGAGCCAGACGAAGGACCGGCTCACCAGCCCGGAAGCCGCGCGCCTGGTCGAGAACGCGGTGCGCGACCACTTCGATCACTACCTGACCGACAACATGGAGCGTGGCCGCGCCCTGCTCGGCGCCGTCATGGAGCGGATGGACGAGCGGTTGAAGCGCAAGGCCGACCGCGAGATCAAGCGCAAGACCGCCACCAATGCGCGCAAGGTCCGCCTGCCCGGCAAGCTGACCGATTGCTCCGGCGAAGGGAGCGGAGAGACCGAGCTGTTCATCGTGGAAGGGGACAGCGCCGGCGGCAGCGCCAAGCAGGCGCGTGACCGCAAGACGCAGGCGATCCTCCCGATCCGCGGCAAGATCCTGAACGTGGCTAGCGCCAGCAGCGACAAGATCCGCGCCAACACGGAAATCGCCGACCTGATCCTGGCGCTGGGCTGCGGCAGCCGCAAGGACTGCAACGCCGACGCATTGCGGTATGACCGGATCGTCATCATGACCGACGCCGATGTCGACGGCGCGCATATCGCAACCTTGCTGATGACGTTCTTCTTCCAGGAAATGCCCGACATCGTGCGCCGCGGGCACCTGTTCCTGGCCCAGCCGCCGCTCTATCGCCTGACCGCCGGGAAGGAGAGCGCCTATGCCCGCGACGACGCGCACCGGGCGGAACTGGAAGCCACCCAGTTCAAGGGCCGCAAGGTGGAAGTTTCGCGGTTCAAGGGCCTGGGCGAAATGAATCCCCAGCAGCTTCGCGAAACGACGATGTCGCCGCAATCGCGCAGCCTGGTCCGCATCACCCTGCCCCCCGAGCACGAACAGCGCCACGCGATCAAGGAACTGGTGGACCAGTTGATGGGCCGCAACCCGGAACACCGCTTCAACTTCATCCAGAACAACGCAGCCGAATTCGACCGCGAGAAGATCGATGCCTGACCAGAAGCTACGCACGCCGCTCGGTCTGCTGCGGTTTTCCGGCAGCAGACCGGTGGGCATCCTGCTGGCGCTCAGCGCCGTTCTCCTTGCCATTGCCCTGGTTGCGGCGGTGATTTCCGTCAGGCAGGTCAACGACCGGACGCGCGCGGTCGAACACACGCTGCGCGTCGAAGGAACGATCAGCCGGCTGGCGGCGATCAACGAACAGCTCGAAACCGCCCGGCGCGGCCAGATGGTCGTGCCCAGTTCCGACTTCGTGCGGATTCTCCGGGAGACCGAAACCGGGTTCGCCGCGGAACTGGCCAGTCTCGAAGAACTGGTGCAGGACAACGCGGTCCAGCTGGAACGGGTGGAAAGCGTGCGCGCGCTTCATGCGGAACGCGAAGCCGTGGTGCGCGAAGCCATTCTGTCTCCGGCTGGCGCCACTGCGCAGGTCCGGGAGATGGGCATCGAGCGCGAACGCGGGGTCCAGATCGTCCGCGCAATCCGGCAAATCACCAGCGCGATGATGGATACGGAACAGGAACTGCTGTTTTCCCGCAACGTCGCCCAGCAGAGCGCCTCCAACCTGTTCTATCTCATCGGCGGCCTGACGACCGCGCTCCTGGTGGTCTTCCTCGGCTCCGCCGTTTTCCTGGTTCTTCGCTACAATCGCGATCTTACGCGCACGCAGCTGGCTTTGCAGCGCAGCAACGAAGGGCTGGAAGAAGCGGTCGCCGCACGGACGGCCGAACTGACGCGCGCCAATGCGGAAATCCAGCGCTTTGCCTATATCGTCAGCCACGATTTGCGTTCGCCGCTGGTCAACGTGCTCGGCTTCACGTCGGAACTCGATACCGCGCGCAAGACAATCCGGGCCTTCATGGACACCCTGTTTACGGAACACCCCGATCTGCGCGACGAAGCCGCCTGGCTCGCCGCTGACGAGGACTTGCCCGAAGCGCTGGAATTCATCCGCAAGTCCACGGAGAAGATGGACCGGCTGATCAATTCGATCCTGGAACTGTCGCGCCAGGGGCGGCGCCAGCTCGCTCCGGAGACGCTCGACATGAACGCCCTGGTCGACGGGGTGGTCGCGTCGCTGTACCAGCTGGCGGAAGATGCCGGGGCGGGGGTCACCGTGGAGCCTGTTCCGGACGTCCGCAGCGATCGCATCGCGGTCGAGCAGATCGTGTCCAACCTCGTCGAAAATGCGCTGAAGTACCTCGACCCCAAGCGGCCGGGCGAGGTCACCGTCAGCGGCCGGCGGGATGGCCGCATGGTCGAAGTCATCGTACGCGACAACGGGCGCGGGATCGACCCGAACGATCAGGAGCGGATATTCGAACTGTTCCGGCGGGCCGGAACGCAGGACCAGCCGGGCGAAGGGATCGGACTCGCCAACGTGCGCGCACTCGCCTATCGGCTCGGCGGCAACATCACGGTCAAATCGCAGCTTGACGAAGGCGCAACGTTCATTCTTTCGTTGCCAGAGACATTTATCCCAGTGGAATCCGTGACATGAATGCACATCAGCCTGTCGGCATCGTGATGATCGAGGATGATGAGGGCCACGCGCGTCTCATCGAGAAGAACATTCGCCGGGCCGGGATCTCCAACGAAATCCGCCATTTCACCGACGGGACGAGCGCGCTGGACTACTTGTTCAATGCACCCGAGGGCCCCTTGCATAATGGGCCGGCGATGGTGCTGCTGGACCTTAATCTGCCGGACATGAGCGGGACGAGCATCCTGGAACGGATCAAGGGCGACGCCAAGCTGCATCGCACGCCCGTGGTCGTCCTCACCACCACCGACGACAAGATCGAGATCCAGCGCTGCTACGACCTCGGCTGCAACGTCTACATCACGAAGCCGGTGAACTACGAAAGCTTCGCCGACGCCATTCGTCAGCTTGGCCTGTTTCTTTCGGTGATCCAGGTGCCCGAGGTCGACGACCAATAGCCTCGCCGCGCATTCTTTATGTCGATGACGACGACGGCATGTGCCGTCTGACCGAGCGTGCGCTCGGCAGGCGAGGTTTCGTCGTGTCCACCGCGTCCAACGCTGACGCGGGGCTCGCCCTCATCCGCGCCGAAACCTTCGATCTCGTCGCGATCGACAATCACATGCCGGGCAAGAGCGGGCGCCAGATGCTCGACGAGATCGTCGCGCTCGAAGATCATCCCCCGGTCGTGTTCGTGACCGGGAACGACGATACCGCGGTGGCGGTCGACGCATTGCGCGCCGGCGCGCTCGACTTCGTCGTGAAGACCGTGGGCGACAGCTTCTTCGACGTGCTCGACGGACGCTTCCGCCAGGCCTTGTCGCGCGACAGGCTGGAACGGGACAAGCGCCGCGCCGAGGCGGAGCTCCGGATCGCCAACGACCGGCTGGAGATGCTGGTGCGCGAGGTGCACCACCGCGTTTCGAACAGCCTGCAGATGGTGCTCAGCTTCGTGGCGATGCAGGCAAATCAGTCCAGGCAGGAACCGGTGCGCCAGGTGCTGGAGGACATTCAGAACCGCATCCGGGCCATCGCCAAGGTGCACCAGCGGCTCTACACCCGCGACGATCTCACCACCATCGACCTTGACGCGTACCTCGTCACCCTGGCCGACGAACTGCGCCAGATGATCGCCCAGTCCGGCGGCAAGATCGCGCTGGAGGTTGACGCCGACCATGTCGAAGTCCCCCCCGATGCGGCAGTGGCCGTCGGCGTGATCGTCAACGAACTGGTCGGGAACGCGGCCAAGTATGCCTTCCCGGACGGGACCGGCGGCACGATCCGCATTCGCCTGGAACGGCGCGGAGATGGCGACGTCATCGTGTGCGTATCCGACGATGGTCGCGGGATCACCGAAGGACAGGCGCCGTCGGGAACCGGCCTCGGAATGCGCATTGTCGGCGCCGTTGCCCGCGGCCTCGGAACGGCTGTCGATCGCGTGCCGAGCGATCGCGGCGTCACGTATTGCTTCACCGTCCCGCTCAATCGCTCATCGCTGCGAGAGGCCACGCCCGCCTGAACGATCGGAGAGAAGGTTTTCTCCGTGCCCGCGGCGCAAAAGAGAATTCTCTTTGACATGCCGATTGCGCACTCTGCTTGCCCCGCTGCCCGCTTGCCCCTAACGCAAACGTAAAGTCGCAAGGGAAATACGCATGGCCGACCTGTCGCGTTTCGAAGGCACCAGCAGCTACATCGCCACCGAAGACCTGAAGGTCGCGGTCAACGCCGCCGTCACGCTCCGCCGCCCCCTGCTGGTGAAGGGCGAACCCGGCACCGGCAAGACCGTGCTGGCCTACGAGATCGCCAAGGCGGTGGGCGCGCCGCTGATCGAGTGGAACGTGAAGTCCACCACGAAAGCGCACCAGGGTCTTTATGAATACGACGCGGTCGCTCGCCTGCGCGACGGGCAGCTCGGCGACGAACGGGTCCACGACATCCGCAACTACATCAAGCGCGGCAAGCTGTGGGACGCGTTCACCTCGCCCGAACTTCCCGTCCTGCTGATCGACGAGATCGACAAGGCGGACATCGAGTTTCCCAACGACCTGCTCCAGGAACTCGATCGGATGCGGTTCGACGTGTACGAGACGCAGGAAACCATCGCCGCGCGGGAGCGGCCGATCGTGGTGATCACCTCGAACAACGAAAAGGAACTGCCCGACGCATTCCTGCGCCGCTGCTTCTTCCACTACATCCGCTTCCCCGAACGCGAAACGATGCGCGAGATCATCGAGGTCCACTATCCCGGGATCCAGAAGACCCTGGTGAGCAAGGCGATGGACGTCTTCTACGAAATCCGCGAAGTGCCGGGCCTCAAGAAGAAGCCTTCGACCAGCGAACTGCTCGACTGGCTGAAGCTGCTCCTCAACGAAGACATGCCGCTTGACGTGTTGCAGACACGCGATCCGGGCAGGGCGATCCCCCCGCTCCACGGCGCGCTGTTGAAGAACGAACAGGACGTGATGCTGTTCGAACGGCTGGCGTTCATGTCCCGCCGCCAGGGGGCCTGACGCCCCGACTGGGCCGCCTTACAGCACGTAAGCCAGTTCGAAATCGCCCCAGCGGCGGCCGTTGATGACCAGCGGCACATAGACGTTGCGGACGATCTCGTAAGTTTGGCCGTCGCCCTCCTGGCGATAGACCGCCATCATGTAGGGCGCGGTGCTTTCCTTCGCCTTGCGATCGATCGCCCACAGCAGGATGCGCCCATTGCGGCAGTACTTGGTGTCATGCGCCAGGTCTCCGGTCGGCGGTCGCGAGCGGTCGGTGACATGCGTCGGGAGGAAACCGCGCATGTCGGCCTGGCTGCACATCTTGATCGGCCCGCCTTCGGCGATCACGCGGTCGTTGACAGGGCGCCAGTTGGCGTCCGCCCAGTCCGTCAGCGTCGTGCGAAAGCGCGGCGGGTTGCTGCCGGGGATCTCGACATAGGACTGGTCGAACAGGCTGGCGGCGGTCAGCGTGCCCTGCCCCAGCGCCTCTTCCGCGCGCGCCACGATCTCACGCGCGAAGGACTGCGCCTTGTCCACCATGGCGCTGTCGGCGGGCGAGAGGCCGGCTTTCACCATTTCATCGAACATGGCGCTGGCGGTCAGTTCCAGGTCCTCGATGCGGCTCTGCGCGGCGGTCAGCTTGCCTTCGTTGTCTATCGCCGCGCGGTCGAACGATTCGAGCACTGTCTGCACGGCCTGCACGTGGTGGCTGATCGTCGCGGTGGCGCGGGTGATCTGGTCGTTCTGGCCGTCGACCTCGACGATCAGTTCGTTGGCCGATCGCATCGTGTGCTGGATTTGCCCGACCGATACCTTGGCAGCGCCGCTTTCGCGCGCGCCGTGCTCGATCTTGGCGATCACTTCGTCAGCTTCCTTGCCCAGCGTATCGATCGTGCGGCCGATTTCCTCCGTGGCGCGGCGGGTGTCGCTGGCGAGGCTCTTCACCTCGTTTGCGACCACCGCAAAGGTCCGCCCAGCGTCGCCCGCACGCATCGCCTCGATCGTGGCGTTAAGCGCGAGGATGTTGGTCGTCTCGGCAATCTGGTCGATTTCCTGCGCGCTGCGGCGGACCTGGTTCATCGCGGCGGCGAAGCCGGTGACATGGACGCTGAGGGTCTCCACCAGCTCGAGAAGCCCGGTGATCTGGTCGAGGGAGGACTGGATCATGGCGGCGCCGTCGCTCAACCGCTCGATCGCGCGCTCGGACAGGAGCCGGGCCTCGTCGCTCGCCTCGGCAACTTTCATCTGGTCCCGCTCCAGCCCGGAGACGGTCGATTGCAGCGCCGTGTGCTCGGCCCGCAGCTTTTCGGACGACAGGAGCACGGCGTTGATGATCCCGGCAACATCGGTGCAGCCCACCGTCACGTCGCCGCAGCTTGCCGAGATGCGGTCGATGGCGTGTGCCGACGCCTGGTCGATTACGGTGTGTTCCATGGTGCCCCTGCTACCCGTCCGAGTGACTTGGACTGGCTTTACCGGGCCATGGTTAGCGAAGGTTTAAGGGCGCGCGCGGACATCACCGCTGGCGGTCATGCCGCACAGCCGGTATGATCGGCCCATGTTCTTCAACTTCGTCGACGAGCTGCGCGCGGCGGGTATCCCCGCCAGCTTCAAGGAACACCTGACGCTGCTCGAGGCGCTGGACCGGGACGTGATCGACCAGACGCCGGAGGCGTTCTATTACCTGAGCCGGGCGACTTTCGTGAAGGACGAAGGGCTGATCGACCGGTTCGACCAGGTGTTCCAGAAGGTCTTCCGCGGGGTCCTGACCGATTACGGTCAGGCGAAGGTCGACATCCCGGAAGACTGGCTGAAGGCGGTGGCGGAAAAATTCCTCACGCCCGAAGAGATGGAGGCCATCAAGTCCCTGGGGACCTGGGACGAGATCATGGAAACGCTGAAGAAGCGGCTCGAGGAACAGGAGAAGCGCCACCAGGGCGGCAACAAGTGGCTCGGCACTGGCGGCACCAGCCCGTTCGGAAACGGCGGCTACAATCCCGAAGGCGTGCGGATCGGCGGCGAAAGCAAGCACAAGCGCGCACTCAAGGTGTGGGAAAAGCGCGAGTTCCGCAATCTCGATAACACGCGCGAACTGGGCACGCGCAACATCAAGATGGCGCTGCGCCGCCTGCGCCGTTTCGCGCGCGAGGGGGCGGCGGACCAGCTCGACCTCGAGGCCACGATCGAAGGGACTGCGAAGCAGGGATGGCTCGACATCCACATGCAGGCCGAACGGCGCAATGCGGTAAAGCTGCTGCTGTTCCTGGACGTGGGCGGATCGATGGACCCGTTCATCAAGCTGGTGGAAGAGCTGTTCAGCGCCGCCACGGCCGAATTCAAGAACCTGGAGTTCTTCTATTTCCACAACTGCCTGTATGAAGGGGTGTGGAAGGACAACCGCCGCCGCTGGGCCGAACGCACGAAAACCTGGGACGTGCTTCATAAGTACGGCCACGATTACAAGATCGTGTTCGTCGGCGACGCTGCGATGAGCCCTTACGAGATCACGCATCCCGGCGGCAGCGTTGAACACATGAACGAGGAATCAGGCGTTACCTGGATGAACCGGGTCACCAACACTTACCCCGCCACGGTGTGGCTGAACCCGGTGCCTGAACAGCAGTGGGGTTATTCGCAGTCGACCAAGCTGATCAAGCAGCTTGTCAACGACCGGATGTATCCGCTGACCCTGGACGGGCTGGACGATGCCATGCGGGAATTGAGCCGCAAGCAGGGTTGACGTATCATGGCGAGGAAGGAGCCAGCGTCATCCGGGTGATCATCCTGCCTCTTCTTGTAGCCGCCGGCGCTGCCGCCGCAGCCCTGCCCGCCCCTTCGCCCGCGCGGATGCTACCCGGCTATACCGAGCCGCCTGCTCGCTGGACGAGCGTGGACGAAGTGGCGGACCAGGTGCGCTGCGCCGACCGGATCGAGCGGGTGCGGGACGTCGCCGGCCAGCCCAGGCTGGACCGCACGCCTGCCAGCCCCGAACGCCCGCTCATGATCGCGGCGGTGGACAAGCGGATCGACGATTGCGCGGTCCTGCAGATGCACGGGGACATCAACGACGTAAGGCCGATCCCGCCGGCGAACCCTTCCGCCCCGCTGCTCCAACCTGCGCGATGATCCGCTGACGATTGGCATGGCGGAGGGCCGGAAACGCGCCTAGAGCCCGCGCCCGATGGACACCCAGCTCTTCGTCATCTGCGCGCTGACATTCGGCATTCCTCGGACCTTTTCTCGCCAAGCGGATCGAGCGGCGTCTGCTGGAAGGTGGGGGCGAGGCGTTGCTCGGCGATTTCCGCATCGTGCTCGCCAGCGCGGCGGCGGCCGTGCTCGTCGGCATCGTGCTTGTGCCGACCGGCCAGCGCCTGTTCGCGCGCGCCATCGGCCATTTCCAGCGCCACCGCTCCACCGGCAAGCTGATCCTGCGATCGGCCACCCCGGCGGGCCTGCGTACGGTGCGCGAGGAAGTGTCGCTGCCGGCGCGCGGCCATCTCGCCGCGCTTGCCAAGCCGCGCGGCGTATCGTGGGGTGTGCTGCTGGCGAACGTGCTGGCGCAGGGCCTGCTTACCGTGGGCGTGGTCGCCTCCCTCTACGCCGGATATCTGGCGCCGGAGTTCCGCGTGACTGCCAGCCAGCTGTCCGCGGTGATCAACGGGCTTGCCACCATCCTGCTGTTCGCCCTCATCGACCCGCAGCTTTCCGTGATGACGGACGACGTGGTGGAAGGCCGGATCGAGGAATCGCTATTCCGTCGCACCATCGTGTGGATCTCGTTCAGCCGCCTGGCCGGAACGATCCTGGCACAGGCGGTCCTGCTCCCGGCCGCAATCCTGATCGCCTGGATCGCGGTTCACGTCTGACGGTCAAGCTCCGCGTCGAGGCGCAGGCTGCACCGCCAGAAAAACAGCGCCGGGATCAGCCCCAGGAACGCCGCGAAATAGAGCACCCACTGCACGCTGTCCTCGCCGAACGTCGGCTTGATCGCGTCCGACAGCATCCCGAACGCGAGCGGACCGAGGCCGAGGCCGATGAGGTTCTGGAAGAACAGCAGCACCGCCGCCGCCATCGCCCGCGCCTGCGGGGCGACGAGGCCCTGCACCGCCGAATACGTCGGGCCGTAATAGAGCGAATTCAGCAGGGTCGGCACGAACAGGATGAACAGCGCCGCGCGCCAGTCCGCCGCGTTGTAGCCGACCCAGGCGAGCGGCGCGGCTATCAGCATGCCCAGCGCAGGCGCGGTCAGCACGTGGCGCCGGTTCGTCGCGCCCCAGCGGTCGGCGATCTTGCCCCCGAACCATGTGCCGAGGATGCCGGCAATGCCGTTGACGATACCGAAGTAGAGGCCGACCTCCCCCGGCGAAAGGTCGTGGGTGCGTTGGAAGAAGATCGTCGCCCAGGTGGTCTTGCCGTAACTGAGGAACGCCGCGAACGATGCCGCGGCCAGCAGCAGCATGAGCGCCCTCGACCCGAAGATCGCCTTCAAGGTCGTGCCCATTGCCATCCGGGGCGGCGGCGTGGTCCCGTTCTCCTGCACGCGGTGGCGCGGATCCTTCAGCACCATCAACACGATGATCGCGAGGAACACGCCCGGAAGTCCGACCACGATGAACGCCTGCCGCCACCCGATGGTATCGGCCAGCAGCCCGCCGATGATC
Organism: Tsuneonella aeria; assembly: GCF_009827495.1. Classification (NCBI taxonomy): domain Bacteria; kingdom Pseudomonadati; phylum Pseudomonadota; class Alphaproteobacteria; order Sphingomonadales; family Erythrobacteraceae; genus Tsuneonella; species Tsuneonella aeria. The sequence continues at coordinate 180,404 of NZ_WTZA01000001.1, read as the reverse complement.
ATTCCAAGCAGGGAGCCGATCGGGATGCCCAGGGCGTAGAACGCGAGGGCAGAGCTCCGCCGTTCCTTAGGCACCAGGTCGCTTATCAGCGAGTGCGCCGCCGGGGTGCAGCCGGCTTCCCCTACCCCGACGCCGATACGGGCAAGCAGAAGCTGGATGAAGTTCTGCGCCAAGCCGCACAGCGCGGTCATGGCGGACCACACGGCGAGCGCGAGGGCAATCAGGCGCGGCCGGCTGGTCCCCGGGCGATCGGCGTAGCGGGCGATCGGCAGGCCGAGGACCGTGTAGAACAGGGCGAAGGCGAGCCCCGTCATCAAGCCGATCTGTGTGTCGCTCAATTGCAGGTCACGCGCGATCGGTTCGGCCAGGATGTTGACGATCTGGCGATCGAGGAAATTGAAGATGTAGACGATCAGCAGGATCCACAGCGTAGCCGTGACCCCGCGCCGCCCGGCTGCTTCTGCCGGCACGCTTGCCATTCGGATTCCTCTCGATCGCAGCGCTCGAAACGCCATCTTGAAGAAAGGGTCGGGCACGCATGGCCGCGCGTCAAGCGTATTTTGAACAATCGGGGTGGCTGCCCGGCAACGGGGTATGGTGCCCCTTGGCCGTCGAGCCGGCATGCTTATCTATGTGGCATGTCCAGACAGCCTGCCATGTTCGTCGGTCACGGTTCGCCGATGACCATGATTACCGACAACCCGGAACGCCGCACGATGGAAGCGATGGGCGCGCGCCTCGCCCGTCCCCGCGCGATCCTGGCCATCACGGCCCATTGGGAAACCCATGGCGAAACCCGGCTGACCGGCGGCGAGCGGCCGGGCACGATCCACGATTTCCGCGGCTTTCCCGAAGCGCTCTACGCCATGCGCTATCCCGCGCCGGGTTCGCCCGAACTCGCGGCGCGCGTGGCAGGGCTCATCGGGGACCGCGCGGTGATCGATCCTGATCACGGGTTCGACCACGGGGTCTGGGGCACGCTGCTGCCGATCTTTCCCGATGCCGACATTCCTGTCGTCGCGATGAGCGTCGACATGTCGCTCACGTTCGCGGAACACCTTGCAGTCGGCCGCCGGCTCGCGCCCCTGCGCGACGAAGGCGTGCTGGTGCTGGGAAGCGGCAACGTGATCCACAATCTGGCGCTCTGGCGTCAGTCGATCGGCACGCTGCCCGAATGGGCGAGCGAGTTTCGTGCGCGCACCAATGCCGCGATCCTGTCTGGCGATGAGGCTGCTCTGACCGACTTCGCGCCCGGCGACAGCCATGCCGCCATGGCGCTCAGTTCGCGCGAGCACTTCATCCCGCTGCTCTACGCCCTCGGCGCGCGGCAGGCGGACGACGAGGTGGCGCTGTTCAACGATAGCATCGACGGCGCCCTGTCGATGACATCTGCCATCTGGGGCGATGCGCGCGCGCTCGCTGCCGTTCAGTAAAGCAGCAGCGGCGCGATTTCGTCGCTCCAGCGCGCTTCGTCCGCCCCGGCCATGGTGTCGAGGTCGAACGGCTCTGCGCAGCGATCGTCGACCCATTCGCGCAAGGATGGGCCGCCGTTGATGACATCGATCGCCAACCGCTTGAATTCGTATTCGTAAGCGAAGTCGCGCCACAGTTCGTAATCGGGGTACAGCCGGCGGATCGCCTTGAACGCAAGGGCCTGCAGCCGCCACGGGCGGAAAGCCTCGTGATCGTAGAAGCCGTGTTCGGCGTGGATCATCAACCCGTTGCACAGCGTCTTTGCGTGCTTGTGGAACGTGGGCTCGAACCAGCACGGCCGCAGCGCGCAACCATCCAGCCAGCCGCGCCCGATCCGGCGCATCTCGGCAAGGACCGCGCTGGTATCCACGTCGGGCGCGCCGAACAGCACCTCGAGCGGGCGGGTGGTGCCGCGCCCTTCTGACAGCGTCGTCCCCTCCAGCATCACCGTGCCGGCATAGGCGCGCGCCATGTTGAGACTGGCGGCATTCGGGCTGGGGTTGATCCACACGCGGTCTTCCGGCCAGCCGAAACCCGGCCCGGTGTCGGGCTGCCAGCCTTCCATCGCGATCACGCGGTAATCGACGTCTAGGTTGAACCGGCGGATGAACCAGTGCCCCATTTCGCCCATGGTCAGCCCGTGCCGCATGGGCATTTCCGCAGCGCCGACGAAGCTTTCCTGTCCCGGCACCAGCAGCGTGCCTTCCACCGGCCGCCCGGCGGGGTTTGGCCGATCGAGCACCCAGACGGTCTTGCCCTGCTTCGACGCCGCCTGCAGCAGGTAGAGCAGCGTGGTGACGAACGTGTAGATACGGCAGCCGAGGTCCTGCAGGTCGAACAGGAACACATCGGCCGTGCTCATCATCTGGCCGGTGGGCCGGCGCACTTCGCCATAGAGGCTGAACACCGGGATGCCGAGGGCGGGATCGACCTCGTCGCCGGTTTCGACCATGTTGTCCTGCTTGTCGCCTTTCAGCCCGTGCTGCGGGCCGAATGCGCTCGTGACATTGACGCCGGCGGCAATCAGGGCGTCGAGGCTGTGGGTCAGGTCGGCCGTCACCGAAGCCGGATGCGCGACGAGCGCTACGCGCCGGCCGGAAAGTTCTCGCAGGAGCTCTGGCTCCGCAAGGAGCCGGTCGATACCGAAGTTCATGCCCCGCGCGGTGGCGCAACCCTCGCCGTGAAGCAAGCCGGGTCATGGAAATCGGCCCTGGCCGCTGGGTGGGCGAGCGCCCAGTAGGACACGACCGCGCCCTGCTCCTCGATCACCGCCGCGAAGTTCGCGTCTGCGGGAAGCTGCGGCAGGGCGTCCGCGGGAATGGCCGCGTCGAAGATGGCGAACGTGCTGCCCTGGCGCATCGTGCAATCCGGTTCCCTGGAGGCCGGGCGATCCGCCATGCCGTCGCGGTAGGAGGAGAAATCGTAAGCCGCCCATCGTTCGGACGGCGACAGGTTGAACTCGACGTAACGGTCCCCGCCATTGGGCCGCAGGAACAGTTCGAAGCAGGTCGTGCGCCACAGCTCGTCCGCCCGGCCGCGCCCGGCAAACGGGGGAATGACCAGAGCCTGCGCCCCCTCGATCCGCCAGCGCACGCGCAGCCAGTCGGCGTCGAATCCGATTACCCGCGCTTCGATCCCAGTGACCCGCGCGGGCGGGTGCGCGGGGTGCGCCAACAACCGATGCGCTTGCATGAAACCGCCCCCGTGCTAACCGGCCGCCCCATATGAGCGCCTACAAATCCGACCTCCTGCGCCTGCTCGACGAGCGCGGCTATGTCCACCAGATGACCGACGCGGCGGGGCTGGACGCCCTTGCCGCGCGGCAGGTCGTGCCGGGTTACATCGGCTTCGACGCCACCGCGCCTTCGCTCCATATCGGCAGCCTGGTCCAGATCATGATGCTCCGCCGGCTGCAACAGACGGGCCACAAGCCGATCGTGCTGATGGGCGGCGGAACCACGCGCATCGGCGATCCCACCGGCCGCGACGAGAGCCGCCGGATGCTGACAGACGCGGCGATCGCCGAGAATATCGCAGGCATCTTCACCGTGTTCGGCAAGCTGCTGACCTTCGGCGACGATCCGACCGACGCGGTCATGGTCGACAACCACGACTGGCTGGGCAAGCTCGGATACATCGAACTGCTGCAGGAAGTCGGCACGCATTTCACCGTCAACCGTATGCTGACGTTCGATTCCGTGCGCTTGCGGCTGGAACGCGAACAGCCGATGACGTTCCTGGAATTCAATTACATGATCCTGCAGGGCTACGACTTCCGCCATCTCAGCCGCACGCTGGGCGCGCGGCTGCAGATGGGCGGCAGCGACCAGTGGGGCAACATCGTCAACGGGGTGGAACTCGGCCGGCGGATGGACGGGGCGGAACTCTACGGCCTCACGACACCGCTGCTGACCACCGCGGACGGTGCCAAGATGGGCAAGACCGCCGCCGGCGCGGTTTGGCTGAACGAGGCACAGCTACCGAGCTACGACTTCTGGCAGTTCTGGCGCAACGTGGATGACCGCGACGTGGGCCGTTTCCTGAAGCTCTTCACCGACCTTCCGCTGGATGAGATCGCTCGACTCGAAGCGCTCGAGGGCGCGGAGATCAACGCGGCCAAGGTCGTGCTCGCGAACGAGGTGACCGCGCTGGTCCGCGGGAAGGATGCCGCCCGCTCCGCGGAGGCGACCGCCGCGCATACTTTTGCCGACGGCGGCACCGGGGAGGACCTGCCGACCCTGGCGCTGGAGCCGGGAATGACCTTCGCTGCCGCTCTTACCGCGCTGGGCTTCACGGCCTCCAATGGCGAGGCGAAACGCAAGGGCAGCGAAGGCGCGGTGAAGCTCGACGGGGAGACGGTGGCCGATGTGCTCGCCCCTGCCCGGCCCGGCCGCATCAGTCTCGGCAAGAAGCGCCACGGCGTGCTCGTTTAACCCAATGTCAGCGATTGCCCGCTAGTCCGGACCCTCACCTGAACGGGAGGGTCGTGTTACAGTGTCTGTCGGTGCTCAGCTTTCGGTAACGGACTTGCGCCGGGCGGCGCGGCATCCGGTCGATTTTCCCGTCATCGCCGAGCATTACCAGCGCGGCGATATCAAGCTGCATATCGCCAACCTCTCGGCCCACGGTTTCATGGTCGATGATGCGCAGGATCTGGAGCGCGGCGACCGCGTGATCGTGCGCCTGCCGGAAATCGGGCGGATCGAAGCCTATGTGATCTGGATTCGCGACGCGCGCGCCGGGTTCCAGTTCGAACGGATCATCCGGCTCGACGATTTCGGCCGCATTATCGAAGCCTTGCAGCCCAACCCGCGCCTGCGCCGCGCGCGCTGATAGACGTCAAGATTTGCTGAACGGCTGACACGCACGGCTTGCTTGGCAATCCGCGTGGCGGCTGTCATGGCCGGGCCGTGAGCGCCACTCCTCACCCACTGCGGATCGCGAACTTTCGGGCCTACTTCGTGTCGCGCCTGTTCGCCACCATCGCGATCAGCGCGCAAGGCATGATCATCGGCTGGCAGGTGTACAACATCGCCCGGCAGACGATGGACATCAACCAGTCGGCATTCCTGCTCGGCATGATCGGCCTTGCCCAGTTCGTGCCCCTGTTCCTGCTGACGCCGGTCGTGGGGCTTGTCGCAGACACGTTCGACCGGCGCTGGATCGTGCGCGGCACCACGGCGCTGCTGATGGTCAATGCCGCGGTGCTCGGCGTCCTTACCTGGAGCGATCAGCTGACGTTGCCGTGGCTGTTCGTCGCGGCGGTGTTCATCGGCCTTGCGCGGGCATTTTCCGGCCCGGCTTTCTCCGCTCTCGCTCCCAATCTGGTGCCGCGTGAAAGCCTGCCGACCGCCATCGCGGTGAGCGCGACGGCCTGGCAGCTCGGAACCATCGCGGGGCCCAGCCTGGGCGGCGTGCTTTACGCAATCCACCCTGACGTGGCCTACGGATCGGTATCGGGAATGCTGGGCTTGGCGCTTGCCGGCCTTTTCCTGGTCTCCAGGGTCCCCCAACCTGCCGCGCAGAAGGACCGCCGGCCCTTACGGCGGATGATCGACGGATTCGCCTACGTCCGCAACAACCGCCTGGTGCTGGCGGCGATCACGCTGGACCTGTTCGTGGTGCTGCTGGCGGGCGCAAGCGCGCTGCTGCCCGTCTTCGCGCGCGACATCCTGCACGTGGGCGCCGATGGGTTCGGCATCCTTGCCGCCGGAATGGGGATCGGCGCCACGGCGGGATCGCTATGGTTCGGGTTCCGCCCGATGAAGACGAACGTCGGCAACAAGATGCTGGGCGCCGTCATGATCTTCGCAGTAGCGATCATCGTGTTCGGTCTGTCCAAGCTGTTCTGGCTCAGCTTCGCCGCCCTGATGGTGGCGGGCGCCGCCGACATGGTGTCCGTTTACGTTCGCCAGTCGTTGATCCAGCTTCATACACCCGACGAAATGCGCGGACGCGTCGGCGCCGTTTCCGCGCTCACCATTTCGGCCTCGAACGAACTGGGCGAAGCGGAATCCGGCCTGCTCGCGGCGATCCTGGGGCCCGTGGGTGCCGTACTGTTCGGCGGGGTGGCGGCAATCGGCATCACGCTCGCGTGGGCCCGCCTCTATCCGGAACTCAGACTTGCAAAGACCTTCGACGCGCCCCCACATATGGCGCCAACCGAGCAGGAGAGATCGACATGAAAGCCGCCAGCGTCCTCGATACCATCGGTAACACGCCGCATATTCGCCTGTCGCGGCTGTTTCCCGATCACGAAGTGTGGGTGAAGAGCGAGCGGAGCAACCCCGCTGGTTCGGTCAAGGATCGCATCGCGCTCGCCATGATCGAGGATGCGGAACGCTCCGGCGCGCTGAAGCCCGGCGGGACCATCATCGAACCGACCAGCGGCAACACCGGTATCGGCCTCGCCATGGTGGCGGCGGTCAAGGGATACAAGCTGGTCCTGGTCATGCCCGAAAGCATGAGCATCGAACGGCGCCGCCTCATGCTCGCCTATGGTGCCAGCTTCGACCTGACGCCGAAGGAAAAGGGGATGAACGGCGCCCTCGCCCGCGCAGCCGAACTGGTCGCGCAGACCGATGGCGCCTGGATGCCCCAGCAGTTCGAAAACCCGGCCAACGTCGCGATTCACGCGCGCACCACCGCGCAGGAAATTCTCGCCGATTTCGCCGACAGCCCGGTGGACGTGCTGATCACCGGGGTTGGTACCGGCGGCCACCTGACCGGTTGTGCAGAAGTGCTGAAGCAAACGTGGAGCAATTTGAAGGCCTTCGCGGTGGAACCCACCCTCTCGCCCGTGATCAGCGGCGGGCAGCCTGGCCCTCACCCGATCCAGGGTATCGGCGCCGGATTTATCCCGGGCAACCTGCACACCCAGTCGATCGACGGCGCCATCCAGGTGGAGCCGGAGGACGCCAAGGAAATGGCGCGCCGCTCCGCGCGTGAGGAAGGCCTGCTCGTCGGCATTTCGAGCGGTGCGACGCTGGCCGCGATCGCCCAGAAGCTGCCTGAACTTGCGCCGGGGTCCCGCATCCTTGGCTTCAACTACGACACGGGCGAACGTTACCTGTCGGTGCCGGACTTCCTGCCCGAAACCTGAGGCTCGTGGGGTTGCTGGCGGATCGCGCAACGCCCCGTCAGGGCGCGTAGTTCTCCAGCAGCCCGCAGCCGGTGCAACGCCACGAGACGATTTCGCGCTTAGCCTTCTTCTCGACCCGCAGGCCGAGCCAGGTTTTCTGCGGGCTGCCCGGATGCCAGTGGCCGACCAGCGGCATGCTGTAATCGCCGGCATCGATGACGAAGCCTTCTTCCATGCGGCGATTGCACTTCGGACAGGACCTGCTCACCCCGCCTCTTCCCCGGCCAGGCGATATTCCCGGAAGCGTTCGCGCAGGTCTTTCTTGCTGATCTTGCCGGTGCCGGTGTGTGGGATTTCGTCCACGAACTCCACCGCGTCGGGCAGCCACCACTTGGCAACCTTGTCGCCCAGGTGGTCGAGCACTTCGCCGGGGGTCACGCTGTGACCTTCCTTGGCGACGCAGACGAGGATCGGCCGTTCATCCCACTTGGGATGGGCGATGCCGATGGCCGCGGCCTCGGCGATGGCCGGGTGGCCGACGGCGGCGTTTTCAAGCTCGACCGAACTGATCCATTCCCCGCCGGACTTGATCACGTCCTTCGTCCGGTCGGTCAGTTGCAGCGTTCCATCGGGATGGAGCACGCCCACGTCGCCGGTATCGAACCACTGGTCGGCATCGACCGCGTCTTCTTCCGCCTTGAAATAGCGCTTGATGACCCACGGACCCCGCACCTGGAGCGCTCCCGACGTCACTCCGTCGCGCGGCAGCACCTCGTTCGGGTCGTCCAGGCTTACGCAGCGCAGCTCCACGCCGAAGGCGGGGCGCCCCTGTTTCTGGACCAGGGCCACCTGTTCGGCGAAGCTCATCTCGTCCCAGTTCCACGGATAGGCGCCCGTGGTGCCGATCGGCGAGGTTTCGGTCATCCCCCAGGCATGCGCCACCCTTACGCCGTTCTTCATGAGCCGCTCGATCATGAAACGCGGGGCAGCCGAGCCGCCGATCACCGCCGTCTGCAGAGCGCCAAGGTCGCGCACGTCACGCCCTTGCGCATCCAGGCACTGGAACATCGCCAACCACACGGTGGGCACCCCGGCGGAATGCGTGACTTTCTCTCGCTCGAACAAGTCGCACAGCACCGTGGGGTCGTTGACCGCCGAATAGACGAATTTGATGCCGGAGATCGCACCCGACCACGGCAAGCCCCAACTCGCCGCGTGGAACATCGGCACGATCGGCAGCATCACCGCCCGGCTGTCGAGGTCGAAGATATTGGGCTGCACCCCGGCCATGGCGTGAAGCATCGTGGAGCGGTGTTCGTAGAGCACGCCCTTTGGATGGCCCGTGGTGCCGCTGGTGTAGCAGAGCATGCACGGGTCGCGCTCGTCGACCTTTTCCCACGTAGTGTTGCCGTCGAAAGCACCGATCCAGTCTTCGAAGGCCAGCGCCTGGCTGCCGGCTGGCGGGTCGAAGCAGACGTAGGTCGTCACGCTCGGCCAGCGGTCGCGCATGCGGTCCACGATCGGCTGGAACGCCGCGTCGTATAGGAGCACGCGGTCCTCCGCGTGGTTGACGATATATTCCAGCTGCTCGTCGAACAGACGCGGGTTGATCGTGTGGAGCACGCCGCCGACGCCAACCGCGCCATACCAGGTGACGAGATGGCGCGCGTGGTTCATCGCCAGCGTGGCGACGCGGTCGCCCTTGCCCACGCCAGCGGCGCGCAGGGCCTGCGTCATCTTCAGCGCGTCACGGCGGACCCCGGCCCAGGTCGTGCGCGTTTCGCTGCCGTCGGCCCAATGCGTCACGTGTTCGCGTGACCCATACCCGCTGGCCGCGTGGTCGATCAGGTGCGTGACCACCAGGTCCCAGTCCTGCATGACTCCCAGCATTCGTAATGTCTCCCTCTCCCGGCCTGTCCGCCGGAAAAGAGCGGGATCAGGCGACCAGTCGCAGGTTCGGCCCGCGCTGGGTTGTAAGCTGCACATTGGCAAGTCCCTCGAGGCTTGCCAAGCGTTCGGCGAGATCGCCGTCGACCTGGAAACTGCGGCCCAGCAACATCAGCGGTTCGCGTGCACCGCCGGTGCGCAGCCGCACGGTCACTTCGCCCCGCCCTTCAGGCCCTGGCGCCAGCGCATCGCGCAACGCCGCCAGAGCCTCTGGCGCGGTGACATCGAGCGAGAGGCGCATCCGGGCCCCTGCCTTGACCTCGTTCAGCGGGCGGGCCCCGCGCACCGTGATCCGGGGCGGTTCGTCCGGACTGGGGCTGTCGAGCTCCACATTGAGGAGCACGCAAGTGCTCTCGTCGGCCCACTTTGCGAAACTGGCTACCAGCGCTTCCTCGAAGCACGCGGCTGAGAACTGGCCGCTGCTGTCCGAAAAGTCGGCGCGGACGAAGTCCTTGCCCTTGCGGGTGCGGCCTCGGTTCACCTTTTCCACCATGGCCGCCATCACCGCCGGCCCGCGCCCGCCAGACGGCGCGCCGCCGCCCATCAAAGAGGCGAAGCTGCGTGCCCCGTTCGCGGAGGCGATGGCGCGATACTGTTCCACCGGGTGGGCTGAGAAATAGAACCCGAAGTTGTCCCGTTCCCGCGCCATGCGCTCGGCGCGGGGCCAGTCCTCGGCATCCTTCAGCCGCAGCGCGGTATCGACTTGCGCCTCGCCGCCGAAGAGCCCCGCCTGGCCGCTTTCCCGCTCGCGATTGGCAGCCTCCGTCACCGCGAGCAGCAGGTCGGCATTGGCGAACAGCTTCGCCCGGTTCGGTTCCAGCCCGTCAAGCGCGCCCGATGCGATCAGCCCCTCAAGCTGGCGGGAATTCATCGAACCCTTGGGCAAGCGGCCGAACAGGTCCTCCAACGTTTCGAACCAGCCGTTCGCCTCGCGCTCGGCGACGAGGGCTTCCATCGCCTTCTCGCCCACGTTGCGGATGCCCGCGAGGGCGTAGCGCACCGCGTAGCCATCGTCGGTCCGCTCCACGGTGAATTCCGCTTCGGAGCGGTTCACGTCAGGCGGCGCGATCTCGATCCCGGCGCGGCGAGCATCATCTACGAACACCGCCAGCTTTTCGGACTGGTGCATGTCGAAGCACATCGATGCAGCATAGAATTCTTCGGGGTAGTGCGCCTTCAGCCAACCTGTCTGGTAAGCCAGCAAAGCGTAAGCCGCGGCGTGGCTCTTGTTAAAACCATACCCGGCGAACTTGTCGATGAGGTCGAACAGCTCGTTGGCGCGGCGGGCCGGGATTTGTGATACTTCGGCGCAGCCATCCACGAAACGCTCGCGCTGCGCGTCCATCTCGGCCTGCACCTTCTTGCCCATGGCGCGGCGCAGAAGGTCGGCATCGCCCAGCGAATAACCGGCCAGGATCTGCGCGGCCTGCATGACCTGTTCCTGATAGACGAAGATGCCGTAGGTTTCGGAGAGAATGCCTTCCAGCTTTTCGTGCGGGTACTCGATCGCAACCTCGCCCGCCTTGCGCTTCCCGAACAAGGGGATGTTATCCATCGGACCGGGCCGATAGAGCGACACGAGCGCGATGATATCACCGAAATTGGTGGGCTTCACTGCCGTCAGCGTGCGGCGCATCCCTTCGGATTCCAGCTGGAACACGCCCACCGTGTTGCCGCTCTTCATCAGGTCGTAAACGGCCGGATCGTCGAGCGGCAACGCGCTCAGATCGATTGCGATGCCGCGCATGGCGAGCAGTTCGATCGCCTTCTGAAGCACGGACAGCGTCTTGAGCCCGAGGAAATCGAACTTCACGAGGCCCGCGCTTTCGACATGCTTCATGTCGAACTGGGTCACTGGCATGTCCGACCGGGGATCGCGGTAGAGGGGCACCAGCTTGGCGAGGGGACGGTCGCCGATCACGACCCCGGCCGCGTGTGTGCTGCTGTTGCGTGGCAGCCCTTCGAGCTGCATCGCGAGGTCGAGCAGGCGCTTCACCTCGTCCTGCGTCTCATACTCGCGCCGAAACTCGCTCACCCCGTTGAGCGCGCGGGACAGTGTCCACGGATCGGTCGGGTGGTTGGGCACCATCTTGCACAACCGGTCGACGTGGCCGTAGCTCATCTGCAGGATGCGGCCACAATCGCGCAGCACGGCGCGGGCCTTCAGCTTGCCGAAGGTGATGATCTGGGCGACGTGGTCGTGCCCGTATTTGGCCTGGACATACCGGATCACTTCGCCCCGGCGCGTTTCGCAGAAGTCGATGTCGAAGTCCGGCATCGACACGCGCTCGGGGTTGAGAAACCGTTCGAACAGCAGGCCGAGCTTGATCGGATCGAGGTCGGTGATGGTGAGGGACCAGGCCACCAGGCTACCCGCGCCCGAGCCGCGCCCCGGGCCCACGGGGATGCCGTTGTCCTTGGCCCACTTGATGAAGTCGGCAACGATCAGGAAATAGCCCGGAAACCCCATCTGGTTGATGACGTCGATTTCGAACTGCAGCCGGTCGGCATAGACGCGGCGTTCCTCTTCGGGGATCTCGCCGTACTTCTCCAGCCGCGCGGCGAGACCCCGGCGGGAATCCTCGGCCAGCATCCGCGCCTCACCCTCAAGGTCGCCCGCAAGACTGGGCAGGATCGGGGCCCGGGTGGGCGGCGCGTAGGCACAGCGCTGCGCGACCACCAGCGTGTTGGCGATCGCTTCGGGAACGTCGGCAAAAAGCTCCGCCATCATCGGTGCTGACTTCACGAACGCTTCCGGATTGGACCGGGGGCGCTCGGCCGCATCGACGTGCGTCGAATGGGCAATGCACAGCATGGCATCGTGGGCGCCATGGAAATGCGGTTCGGCGAATTGCGCCGGGTTCGTCGCGACGAGCGGCAGGTCGCGCGCATACGCGAGCGTGATCAGCCCTTCTTCAGCCGCATCGCTCACGGCGCTGCTGCTTCGCGCAAGCTCGACGTAGAGGCGGTCCGGAAACAGGCCCTCCAACCGCTCGCACAGTGCCTCCGCCTCGTCCGCTCGGCCTTCGGCGAGGAGGCGGGTCACGCCGCCCTCGCCCGCCCCAGTCAGGGCAATCAGGCCTTCCGTGCGGCCTTCGAGATCGGAGAGATGAACATGCGCCGCCATCTCGAGCGGCCGTTCGAGGTGGGCCCTGCTGACGAGGTGACACAGGTTATCGTACCCCGCCTCGTCCTGCGCGAACAACGGGATGTGATCGATGACCTCGCTGCCCGGCGCGCGGCATACCCCGAGAAGCGCCCCGACGATCGGCTGAACGCCCTTGGCGAAACACGCGGCGGCGAAGGGTATCGCGCCATACAGACCGTTCCGGTCACAGATTGCGACCGCGGGGAAACCGCGTTCCGCCGCCATCTCGGCAATGGCTTTCGGGTCGATCGCCCCTTCGAGCATCGAATAGCTCGACATGACACGCAAAGGGACGAAGGGGGCGTAAGGCATCGGCGGCAAGTTAGGGGTGCGGGCGCGATTGGAAAGAGGCTGTTGTGCCGAGCTGTGCACAACCCGTGGGACGACAGTTCAGAGCAACCGCTCAATGTCCTTTTCGACGCGCGCGGGCGTATCGGTCGGGGCGTAGCGGCGCACCACCTTCCCATCCCGGCCGATCAGGAACTTGGTGAAGTTCCATTTGATCGATTTCGATCCCATCAGGCCGGGCGCCTGGCCCTTCATCCAGTCGTACAAAGGACTGGCATTTTCGCCATTGACGTCGATTTTCTGGAGCACGGGAAAAGTCACGTCGTAAGTCAGCTTGCAGAAGCTGGCGATTTCCGCCGCGTCGCCCGGTTCCTGCGCGCCGAACTGGTTGCACGGGAAGCCGAGCACCTCGAATCCCTGGTCAGCGTACTTGCGCTGCAGCGCTTCGAGCCCTTCGTACTGGGGGGTGAAGCCGCACTTGCTGGCCACGTTGACGACCAGCAGCACCTTGCCGAGCTTATCCTGCAGGTCGAGCGGTGAGCCGTCAGGCTTCCGGACCGTGAAGTCGGCAATAGTGGTCATTCGAGCACTCCTTCGTGCAGGCGGACCACACGGTCCATGCGCGCGGCCAACCGCTCGTTATGCGTGGCCACCAGCGCCGCGCTCCCTTCGCCGCGCACCAGGTCGAGGAATTCGGCGAAGACCTTGTCGGCGGTGTGTTCGTCGAGGTTGCCCGTGGGTTCGTCCGCCAGGACCAGCCGCGGCCGGTTTGCCAGGGCGCGGGCGACGGCCACGCGCTGCTGCTCCCCGCCGGAAAGCTGGCTGGGACGATGAGTCAGTCGGTGGCCGAGGCCGAGCGCTGTCAGGATTTCATGCGCACGCGTCTCCGCCTCGGACCGGTGGCGGCCGGAAACGAGCTGGGGCATGACGACGTTCTCGGTCGCGTTGAAGTCCGGCAGCAAATGGTGGAATTGGTACACGAAGCCCAGGTTCTCGCGGCGGACCCTGGTACGGCCGTCGGTGGGCAGCGCGCTGGCGTCGATGCCCGCGATCTCGATCTTGCCGCCGAAGCCGCCTTCCAGCAGCCCCACGGCCTGCAGCATGGTCGACTTGCCGGAACCGGACGGCCCGAGCAGCGCGACGATTTCACCCGGCCGGATGGCAAGGTTCACCCCGCGCAGTACATCAATGCGCACGCCGCCCTGCTCGAACGAGCGGGTGAGGTTGGTCAGGCGGACAACCGCTTCTTCTTCATTCATAGCGCAGCACCTGCACGGGATCGGTGCTCGCCGCCTTGAACGAGGGGTAGAGCGTGGCGAGGAAACTCAAGGTCAGGGCCAGCGCCGCGATGCCGAAGATTTCGACCGGGTCGGAACGCGCCGGCAGGGTCGACAGGAAGCGGACCGACGGGTCCCAGAGATTCTGCCCTGTGACGATCTGGATCGCGTTGACGATGTTCTGGCGGAAAAACAGCACGATGAAGCCCAGCGCCAAACCCGCCAGCGTTCCGACCGCGCCGATCGTGAAGCCGGTGGTGACGAATATCTTCAGCAGGCTGCGCCGTGTCGCCCCCATCGTGCGCATGATCGCTATATCGCGGGTCTTGGCACGGACCAGCATGACCAGGCTGGACAGGATGTTGAAGGCAGCCACCAGCACGATCATCGACAGCGCGAAGAACATCGCCACCCGTTCGACTTCCAGCGCTTCGAACAAGGATGCATTGATCGTCTTCCAGTCGTTGACGACCGCCCTTCCCTGAAGCTTGCGCGCCAGCGGGGCGAGGTATTCGCCCACCTTGTCGGCATCGTCGGTCTTCACCTCGATCATGCCGATCGTGTCGCCGATCAGCATGAGAGTCTGCGCGTCGGCAATTGGCATGACGACGAACTTCTCGTCGTAGTCGTAGACCCCGATCTCGAAGATCGCGGCAACGCGGTAGCCGACCTGGCGCGGCACCGTGCCGAACGGCGTGGACCGGCCCGCGGGATTGATGACCGTGATCGTCTCGCCCACCTGAATGCCGAGATTTTCCGCAAGCCGTGCGCCAATCGCCACTTGCGCGGCATCGGGCGTCAGTGCGGCGAGATTGCCGGCGACGACGTTGGGCTGCAATCGGCGGATATCCTCCCCGGTATTGCCCCGCACCAGCACCCCTTCGACCCGGCCGTTGTATGTGACCAGGAGCGGCTGTTCGATCAGCGGGCTGGCACGGGTGACGCCCGGCGTCTGGCGCACCTCCTGCAGCACATCCTGCCAGTCATCCAGCCGCCCGCCGTACGCCTGGATGATAGCATGGCCGTTGAGGCCCACGATCTTGTCCAGCAGCTCTGCGCGAAAGCCGTTCATCACGCTCATCACCACGACGAGCAGCGCGACCGACAGCATGACCACGCCCACGCTGATCCCTGCGACGAGGGCGATGAACCCTTCGCCCTTGCCGGGCAGCATGTAGCGCTTGGCGACGGTCCATTCGAATGGAGAAAGCAGCAAGGGGGCGGTTTATCCCGAAAAGATGGCGGATGACATTGCGCGGGCGGTTTAGGGAGCGCAGGGCTGGCGCGCAATGGGGGGCCCGGTAACGGATTGTCTCATGCCCGGCCTGTCCCAAATGGCGGGAACCGCCCCTTGTCATCGCGGCGCAAGATCGCCATTGAGCCCCTGCGCGAGCAGCCGCGAGCAGCAAGGCCGGGCCACCCATGACAATATTCCATCCGTTCGAAACTGCGGACGGCGACAAGCTCCGCGAGGAGTGCGGCGTCTTCGGCGCGATCGGTTCGCCCGATGCAGCGGCGTTGACCGCGCTCGGTCTCCATGCGCTTCAGCACCGCGGGCAGGAAGCGGCCGGCATCACCAGCTTCGACGGAAGAGAATTCTATTCGCTGCGCGGAACGGGTCATGTTGCGGAGAATTTCTCCGCGCAGGACGCGATCGCTTCGCTTCCCGGCATCATGGCGTCCGGTCACGTCCGCTATTCGACGACCGGCGGCTCCGGCCTGCGTAACGTGCAGCCGCTTTATGCCGATCTCGCCGCCGGCGGATTCGCGGTGGCGCACAACGGCAATATCTCCAACGCCGGCACGCTGCGCCAGGAACTGGTCGGCAAGGGCGCCATCTTCCAGTCGACTTCCGATACCGAGGTGATCATCCACCTCGTCGCCACCAGCCGCTATCCCACCACGATCGATCGCCTGGTCGATGCGCTGCGACTGGTGGAGGGCGCCTATTCGCTGATCGTGATGACGCCGGAAGGCATGGTGGCGTGCCGCGATCCGCTGGGCATCCGCCCGCTGGTCATGGGCAAGCTGGGCGACGCCACGGTATTCGCCAGCGAAACCGTGGCCTTCGACGTGGTCGGCGCGGAGTTCGTCCGGCAGGTGGAGCCTGGCGAACTGGTCCAGGTCGATTTCGACGGCAACATCCGCTCGCTCCGCCCCTTCGGCACGCATCATGCGCGCCCGTGCATTTTCGAGCACGTCTATTTCAGCCGGCCCGATTCGATCTTCGACGGTCGTTCGGTTTACGAAGCGCGCAAGGCGATCGGCCGCGAGCTGGCGCTGGAGGCGCCGGTGGACGTGGACCTGGTGGTGGCCGTGCCCGACAGCGGCGTTCCCGCGGCGATCGGCTATGCCCAGCAGTCCGGCGTGCCGTTCGAGCTCGGCATCATCCGCTCCCACTATGTCGGCCGCACGTTCATCCAGCCGGGCGACAGCGCGCGCCACTCCAGCGTGAAGCGCAAGCATAATGCCAACCGCGGCCTAGTGGCGGGCAAGCGGATCGTGTTGATCGACGATTCGATCGTACGCGGCACCACCAGCCTGAAGATCGTGGAGATGATGCGCGAAGCCGGCGCGACGGAGGTTCACTTCCGTGTCGCCAGCCCGCCGACCGCGCATTCGTGCTTCTACGGGGTGGACACGCCGGAACGCTCGAAGCTGCTCGCCGCGCGGATGGATGTCGAACCGATGCGCGAATTCATCAAGGCCGACAGCCTGGCCTTCGTGTCGATCGACGGGCTCTATCGTGCCGTCGGGGAGACAAGTCGCAATCCGGCGCGGCCGCAGTTCTGCGATGCCTGCTTCACCGGCGATTACCCCACCGCGCTGACCGATCTCAACGCACGCGAAACGGCCGATGCGCAGCTCAACCTTCCTGTCAACAAGGTCGCTTAAGTGACGGGAGAAACAGCACTTTCCGGGCAAGTTGCGCTCGTTACCGGCGCCAGCAAGGGCATCGGCGCGGCGACCGCCATCGCGCTCGCCGGGGCCGGCGCGCATGTGATCCTGACCGCGCGCGACGTGAAGGGCCTCGAGGCGGTGGAGGACGCCATCCACGCAGGCGGCGGCAGCTCCACGATCGCCCCTCTCGACCTTGTCGAGCCCGACGGCGTGCCGCGCCTCGCCGCCGCGCTGGCGCAGCGCTGGGACAAGCTCGACGTGCTGGTGATCAACGCCGCGCACATGCCCGCCCTCACGCCGGTCACGCAGATCGAGCCGAAGCAATTCGGTCAGGCACTGACCGTCAACGTGCTGGCGACGCAGGCGCTGCTGGCGGCGTTCGATCCGCTGCTTAAGCGCGCGCCTGCCGCGAAAGTCATCGGCCTCACCAGCTCGGTCGGTTCCGCGCCGAGGGCTTACTGGGCGGCGTACGGGGCCAGCAAGGCGGCGTTCGAAGTCCTCCTCGATTGCTATGCCGCCGAGGTGGAGAAGCTTTCAAAGGTGCGCGTTGCCGTGCTCGATCCCGGCGCCACGCGCACGGCGATGCGGGCCAAGGCCTATCCCGGAGAAGACCCGGCGAGCGTGAAACCGCCCCAAGACGTGGCCCGCCGCATCGTCGAACTGGTGCAAGGCGAATTCCCTACACGCCACCGGGAGCGTATCGGTTAGTATCGATTAACCACTTCCGGTGACGAGCCGTAAACCAGCCTGCTGCACTTCTGCCGAAGCCCCCCGTGCACGCGCGCGGCGGGCAAGGCAGACGCAACGGAAGGGGCCGGGCCCACCATGATCAACACGCACGATCGCTATTCCCAGGCGGCGCAGGAAGATCGCTGCTCGCCCCGCACAAAGCTCAGCATTCCGGCCCAGCTTCGCGCTTCGGGCGGGCGGCCGTTCCGCACCGTCGTCCACGACCTGTCGATCTCGGGCTTCTCCGCCGCCGCGATCAACCGGATGCACATGGGCCAGCTGTGCTGGCTCACCCTGCCCGGCCTCGAATCGCTCCAGGCCGAAGTCATCTGGTGGGACAACTGCATCGCGGGCTGCGCGTTCAACGAACTGCTGAGCCCGATCGTCCACGACAACATCCTGGCCCGCTATTCCAGCGGCGGCGTGTTCCGCCCGATCGCCTGACCCCGCCGGCCTAGCGCCCGCTGGCGGCGACCACCCGGTCGACCAGCGCGCGGCGCGCATCGGACAGCGGCTTGCCAGTCGCCTGAGGCCAGCTGGAGACCACGGCGATCACCAGCCGGCGTTCGGGCACGATCGTGATCGACTGGCCGAAGATCCCTTGCGCGCCGTACATCGCGCCCGGATATGTCCACCACTGGTAGCCGTAGCCGAAGCCGGCGCCCAGATCGACCTGGGCCGCCCCGGCGCGGTCGAACCAGCCCGCCGGCACGGACGGCTGCCCGCCTTCCAGCGCGAACTGGCCCATGCGGGCATAATCCGACAGGCGCAGCGAAAGGCAGCAGCCGCCGATGTTGCCGCCGGTGAGGTCCGTCATCCAGAACATCGGCCCGGCAAAGCCCGCCGGATCGACGATCTTCTTCTTCGCGTAAGTCGCAAGGTTCTGCCCGGTGGCCGCGGCCACCAGATCGCCCAGCAGGTTGGTCTCCAATGTCTTGTAGACCCATTTCTGCCCAGCCGGCGCTTCCCGCGTCAGGCCGCGGGCATAAGTGATCGCCTGCGATTCGCCCGCCACCGGCGGCACCAGCAGCATGCGCGCGACGTCGCTCGCGGGATCGGTGTAATCTTCGTTCCACTTCACGCCCGAGGTCATCGTGGCGAGCTGCTCCACGCTGACGCCGTCGTAGGCGGTGCCGGCGAGGCCCGGCAGGTAGCGCGTGACCGGATCGTCGAGGGTGGCGATGAAGCCGTCGTTCACCGCCGCGCCCAGCAGGGTGGAGGTGAAACTCTTGGCGACGGAGAAGCTGGTCCAGCGCCCTTCGGGTGCGAAGCCCAGCCCGTATTTCTCGTAACGGACCCGGCCATCCTGCAAGACCATGATCCCGGCCGCGTTCGACGTGGCGAGATAGCTGTCCAGCGCAGCGATGGTCGCCGCATCGAAGGGCGTGCCAGCCGGCAGGATGCGGGGCCTGGGGGCAGCCGCGATTTCGTGGCCCGCGAACCGGTCCTCCATCCTGCGGAACCGCTCTGCCCGGGCGGCGTCGTCCCAGAACAGAACCTGGTTCTCCGCCACCGGTACCTGGACGGTGGGCTGCG
The DNA here is from genome assembly GCF_009827495.1 of Tsuneonella aeria. NCBI lineage: Bacteria > Pseudomonadati > Pseudomonadota > Alphaproteobacteria > Sphingomonadales > Erythrobacteraceae > Tsuneonella > Tsuneonella aeria. The sequence goes on along the minus strand of NZ_WTZA01000001.1, from coordinate 161,524 downwards.
TCAGGCGGACGCCCCGATCCGCCGGCACCGTGGCGCAGGCGCCCAGCATCAGCCCCAGCGCAAGAATGGCAGCCCGCTTCATCGTAGTTCCCCTCATCCCGCCTTGACCAGTGTCACCTGGTGAACGTCGATCCCGCCGCCGCGAAAGCCGCCTTCGCAGTACATCAGGTAATAACGCCACAGCGCCACGAACCGTTCGTCGAAGCCGGCGGGCAAGCGGCCTTCCGCCACGGCACGATCGAAGTTCGCGCGCCACATGCGCAGCGTTTCCGCGTAATCGAGACCGAAGTCGGTCTGGTCGGTCCATTGCAGGCCGCGCTCTTCGGCCAAGCGGCGAAATTCGGACGTGCGGATCAGCAAGCCGCCCGGAAAGACATAGGCCTGGATGAAGTCCGCGCTCGCGGCATAGGCGTCGAACAGTTCCTCGCGCATCGAGATGTACTGGATCGCCGCACGACCGCTGGGCTTCAGGTTGCGGGCGAGGCAGTCCATGAACGCGGGCCAGTATTCGCGGCCCAGCGCCTCCACCATCTCGACGCTGACGATCGCATCGTATTGACCGGCAACGTCGCGGTAATCCTGCTTCATGAAGCGCGGGGGCGTTCCTTTACCGCCCCCCTTCGAACGGCAGTATGCCAGTTGCTGATCCGAAAGGCTGATCGCGTCTACACGCGCGCCTGCCGATGCCGCCACCCATGCCAGCATCCCCCATCCGCAGCCGATGTCCAGCAGGCTTTCCACCTCGTGCGCCCGGACCCGGTTGATGATCGCGGTGACCTTGGCGAGCTGGCCGTAGTCCAGCTGCGACAGCATCTGCTGCGCCATCGACGGCTCGTTCGAACCGACGAACAGCGCGCTGGAATAGCACATGCTGCCGCCCAGCCAGGCGGCGTAGAAATCATTGCCGAGATCATAGTGCGCGTGGATGTTGCGCTGCGCCCCGGCGGGGGTGTTGCGATTGAGCCAGTGGGTGAAGCGCGCCGCCCACTGGAACGGCCCCTTCGCCCGGCCCGTATTGCCCAGCGTTTCGCCATTGGCGATGAACAGCGCGAACACGGCGACCGGATCGGGGCTGTCCCATTCCCCAGCCGCCCATGCCTGGTACCAGCCGATCGAACCGTTGGTGGCCAGCCGCACCAGCGCGCGCCAGTCCTTGAGATCGACTTCCGCCTCGAACCCCGGCGCGCGTCCGCCCAGCAGTCGCGTCGTTCCATCCGGCAGGCGGCCGGTCAGGGTGCCTTTCGCCACGCCGTTGTCGATCCGGTCGAGCAGCTTGTGGAATCCGGGCGCCAGGATGCGCGCCAGCGCCCCCGGACTGCGTTCGAAACGCGCGCCCGCGGAAAGAAGGGATGTACCCCGGTTCAGCCCCTCTGCCCTCATGCGCCGCGCTATGAACCGCAACGTGGCGCCGGGCAACCGTTCGCGCGCCATGCGACGCGAAGGCATATGCCCTGCCTGCGCATCGCTGTGACGCGGGGCCGCCGGAACACAAAGCCGCGCGCGCTGGTTCCTGCTACCATGAACGCTTCCGACATCGTCCAGCCTGAAAGCCCGCCGATCCCGGCAGAGGAAATCCGCCTGCCCCGGCGCGGCTTTACCATCGACCGGCGCAAGGCGCTGGTGGCGGCAGCCGTGCTGTGGGCGGGGTTCGCGCTCATGGTCTGGCTGGTCCTCAGGGGACAGACAGGCGCGTTCGATGAAACGGGCCTGCTCGCCGCCCGCACGGGGGAGGCGCGCGACTTTGCCGGGTCGCACCTCATGCTGGAGATCGTGCGCGACGTGACCGCGATGGGCGGCGTGTTCCTGCGCAACCTGTTCGCGGTCGCCGCCGTCGTCGCGCTGCTGTTCCTCAGGCTGCGGCGCGAGGCGGTGCTGTTCGCCATGACCGTGGCGGGCGGCTGGATCGCCAACACATTGCTGAAGGTTCTCGTCGGGCGGGAGCGGCCGCAGATCGTACCGCACCTGATGGAGGCCGGCGGCGAGAGCTTCCCGAGCGGCCACAGCTTCAACGCGGCGGTGGTCTATATCGCGATGGCGCTGGCCTTCGCCGCGATGAGTTCGCGGCATTCGGTGCGCTATACCCTGATCGCCAGCGCCATGGTCCTGTCCGCGATGATCGCGTGGAGCCGGGTCATGCTGGGTGTGCATTTCCCGAGCGACGTGACCGCCGGCTGGCTCGGCGGAGCGGCCTGGGCGTTTACCGGCGCCGCCCTGCTCTACAAGCCGGCCAAGGCCGCGGCGGAGAGTGCCGGGGGCGACGCCCCGACGGTTCACTGACCGAAGAACTGGGTGCAGGTGCCGGGCGGCAGCTCCACCTGGAAGCGCGAAACGGCGCGCGGGTCCGCAAAGCGTGCGTCGCGCAGGAACAAACTGCCGTCCCCGTCGCGCGCCACGAACGGCACGCGCGACCAGAACAGGAATGCCGCGACCTGGCTATCACGCCGCGCCGCCTCGGCAAGATCGCAGGACGGCAGCCAGGCATCTCCCATGGGCTGCGTGACCAGCCGGTCTTCGGTCGGGCCGGCGAATCCGGGGATCGCGACATGACGCCCTTCGCGCCCCACCCAGATCAGGTCGCGCTTGCGGGGATCGAGCATGGCCGGGTTCGCGATGGTGTGGGTGATATCCATGTCGAGCGAGGCAAGCCGTGCCGCATCGCGCGTGATGGCCCAGTTCATGCAGATGTAGAGCGTGATCGCCACCATCGCGAGCCATGCCGGGTGCCGCCACGCGCCGCCCCGCTTCTCCCGCCGCAGCGAAGCCCACACCCCCGCGCCCAGCATCAGCAGGAGCCACGGATCGATGATGAACAATATGTCGCCATAGAACCATCGGCTGGAAAACGGCTCCAGCAGCCGGATGCCGTAACTGTTGAACCAGTCGAACAGCGGGTGCGAGAGGGTGCCGATCAGGCTCAGCGCATAGAGCCAGCCGAAGCGCACCGGCAGCCGCCCCGCCGGCCGTTTGCCGCGCCGCGCCTGCCAGCGGTCGAACCACCACAGCCCGCCCGCCAGCAGCAGGGGCAGCAGGACCCAGGCGATGGGCCCGTGCGTGATCCCGCGGCGGAACGCGAGGTGCTGCACCCCCTGGAGCCACAGGAAACACGCCGCGTCGATATCCGGAATGTTCGCGCCGATGATCAGCGCCGGCATCGCGAGGCCGGTCCTGCGCTTGAGCCCCGCCTGCCCCATCAGCGCGCCGACGAGGCTGTGCGTCAGATTGTCCATCGTTCAGCTTTCCCCCGTTGCGGCCGGCATGTGTTACAGGCGTGAAAAACCCGCCACCCCGGCCGGCCCGTTTCGGCGCGGTGGGGTAGCGGGTCGTTCCCATGGCCGACGTGGGATCGCACCGTCGCTGGGCAGGAAATCTTACGTCAGCGGCTCGTCCGCATTGGGCGCGCCCTGGCCGGGCGGGCGGGTGCTGACCGGGTCGGCGGCGTTATCGCCAACGGTCCAGGTCTGCCCCTTCGACAGCAGGCGCGCGAGGTCGGGCTCCTTGCCGGCGCTGGACTGCGCGCGTTCCTGCGCCACCGCCGCTTCGAACGTCGGGCGCGGATCGTCGTAGAGGACGCCCAGCGCCATCGGGAACGGGCCGAACGGCATTTCGACAAGCATGTGCGCGACCGTGCGGTTCGACACGTCGTGCACCAGCACGCCGGCCGCTTCCCAGTCGCCGTTTTCCACCGACACGACCATCGGCCGCAGCAGATGGCGGTCGAGCGCGATGCCTTGCGTGCCGCCAGCGAACAGCATCGGCTGCCCGTTCTCGAGCCACAGTTGCCGGTCCTCCGCCCCCTTGGGCTGGGCGAAATCGTCGAACACGTCCTTGTTGTAGACGACGCAGTTCTGGAAAATCTCCACGAAGGCCGCGCCCTGGTGGGCATGCGCCGCCATCAGGACTTCGGGCAGCTTCTTCGACACGTCGAACCCGCGCGCCACGAACCGCGCGCCCGCGCCCAGCGCGAACGCCGCCGGCCGCGCGGGGTGGTCGTATGAACCGAGCGGCGTGGTCGGGCTCTTCGTCCCTTCGCGACTGGTGGGTGAGTACTGCCCTTTGGTGAGGCCGTAGATCTCGTTGTTGAACAGCATGATCTGCATGTTCACGTTCCTGCGAAGAACGTGCATCAAGTGATTGCCGCCAATGGACAATCCGTCGCCGTCACCCGTCACCAGCCAGATGTCGAGATCGGGATTGGCGAGCTTCACCCCGGTGGCGATCGCCGGCGCGCGGCCGTGGATCGTGTGGAAGCCGTAGCTTTCCATGTAGTACGGGAACCGGCTGGAACAGCCGATGCCGCTGATGAACACCGTGTTCGCGGGGTTGGCGCCCAACTGCGGCAGCGTGCGCTGCACCGCCTTCAGGATCGCGTAGTCGCCGCAGCCGGGGCACCAGCGCACCTCCTGGTCGGTTTCCCAGTCCTTGAGCGTGGTAGCGAAGGGGGTCATGTCGTTCATGCGTCGTACTCGCTCTGCGGCGACTTGAATTGCGGGCGCAGCGAACCATCGTCGTGGCCGCTTTCTGGCGTGGGCAGCTGCTGGAGGTTGGCGTCGACCTCCCCGCCCTCGTTGCCCGCGATGCCGTCGAAATACTTCGCGATCGCCGCCTCCAGCTCCGCGATCTGGAACGGCTGGCCGCTGGTCTTGGTCAGCGGGCGGGCATCGACGAGGTACTGGTCGCGCAGCACGGTCTTGAACTGGCCGGTGTTCATTTCCGGCACCAGCACGTTGTCGAACCCGCGGAGCAGGTCGCCGAGGTTGGCGGGGAGCGGCCAGATGTGGCGGACGTGGACGTGGCTCACGTCCATCCCCCGGGCGCGGGCGCGGCGCACCGCCTGGTGGATCGGGCCGAACGTGCTGCCCCAGCCGACCACGGCGAGCGTGCCGCGGGTTTCGCCGAGACATACGTCCTGATCGGGCACCGCGATGCCGTCGATCTTCGCCTTGCGGGCGTCGGTCATCGCCTGGTGATTGCTGGGCGAATAGTCGATGTGGCCGGTATCGACCGCTTTCTCGATGCCGCCGATGCGGTGCATCAGGCCGGGCGTGCCGGGCCGGATCCACGGCCGCGCGCCCTTGCCATCGCGCTTGTAGGGCAGCAGGTTGTCGCCATCGTTCTTCTGTTCGAGGAACGTGGCGGGGAACGCGGTGTAACTCGCCGGATCGGGCACTTGCCACGGCTCCGCAGCATTGGCGATATAGCCGTCGGTCAGCAGCATGACCGGGGTCATGTATTCCACCGCGATGCGGCACGCCTCTATCGCGCAATCGAACGCGTCGCCGGGGCTGCGCGCGGCGATAACCGGCAGGGGCGCGTCGCCGTTACGGCCATAGACCGCCTGGTAGAGATCGCTCTGTTCCGTCTTGGTCGGCAGGCCGGTCGAAGGGCCGCCGCGCTGCGAGTTGACGATGACCAGCGGAAGTTCGGTCATGATGGCAAGGCCCATGGCCTCGGTCTTCAAGGCGATGCCGGGCCCGCTGGATGACGTGACGCCGAGGCTGCCGGCATAGCTCGCCCCGATGGAGGCGCAGATCGCGGCGATCTCGTCCTCCGCCTGGAAGGTCGTCACGCCGAATTCCTTGAGTCGCGCCAGGTGGTGCAAGATCGAGCTTGCCGGCGTGATCGGATAACCGCCGAAGAACATCGGCAGATGCGCCAGCTGCGCGCCCGCGACGAGGCCGAGGCTCACCGCTTCGGCCCCGGTGATCGTGCGGTAGAGGCCGGGCGCGCTCGCCACCGCATCCACGTGCACCTGCCTGAGCGGCCCGGCGAGTTCCGCCGTCTCGCCATAGGCATGTCCCGCGTCGAGCGCGGCGATGTTGGCGGCGGCCAGTTCCGGCCGGGTCTTGAACTTGGCATTGAGCCAGTCGTGGATGGGCCCGCGCGGACGGTCGAACATCCACAGCGCCAGGCCCAGCGTCCACATGTTCTTGCAGCGGAGCGCGTCCTTGTTGCCCAGGCCGAACGGCTTTACCGCCTCCACCGTCTGGGCGCTGATGTCGAAGGCCAGCACCTGCCACTTGTCGAGGCCGCCATCCTCCAGCGGATTGACCGTGTACTTCGCCTTTTCGAGATTGCGCTTCGTGAATTCGCCGGTGTCGGCGATGATCAGCCCGCCCGGCTTCAGCGCGGCGAGGTTCGTCTTCAGCGCGGCGGGGTTCATCGCCACCAGCACGTCAGGCGCGTCGCCAGCGGTTTCGATCGCGGTGGAGCCGAAGTTGATCTGGAACGCGCTGACGCCGAACAGCGTGCCCTGCGGCGCGCGGATTTCCGCCGGAAAATCGGGGAACGTCGCCAGGTCGTTGCCGGCCAGCGCGGTCGACAGGGTGAACTGCCCGCCGGTCAGCTGCATGCCATCGCCCGAATCGCCGGCGAAGCGGACCACGACGGCCTCGGGGTTGCTGGCCGGGTTGCTCGCCCGGTCGCTGGAACGGGCCGCATCGCGCGGCGTGTCGGCGTCCTCTAGCGTGAGGGGATCGGTCGCCATCGGGTATCCTTGTCGCGCGCCGGGGCGGCGCAGTGTCAAGGGGCAGCTATGGCGCTGCCGCCTGTCCCACAACCAAGTTTTTCTCCCCGGCGGCGAAAATGTCGAGTGGAAAAGCACCCGGCGCGCCACTATTCGTTCGGATACACAACCGAAACGGGAGATCGAGGATGGCCGACACCGAACTGTACGTGCGCGACGACGTGAAGGGCTTCCTCGACATGCTGGCGGCCATGAACGGCCCGCAGATGGACGAAGTGCCGCTGGCCGAAGCGCGCGCCGCGTTCGCCACGATGGGCCAGCTTGCCGAAGCGGACGCGCACGATCTGGCCGTCGTGCGCGATCTCACCTGCCCGGGCCCGGCGGGGGAAATCCCCTTGCGCCTCTACGACCCGCGCACCAGCCGCGAAGCCGGCCCGGCGGTGATGTTCTTCCACGGCGGCGGCTTCGTGATCGGCGACCTGGAAACGCACAACGCGTTCTGCACCGAGCTGGCGCACCAGCTCGACCTGCCGGTTATCGCCGTCCACTATCGCCTGGCGCCCGAAGCGCCGTTCCCGGCCGCGCCCGACGATTGCGAAGCGGCGAGCCGCTGGGTCGCCGAAAGCCCCGCGGCGCTGGGCTTCCAGGTCACCGGCATCATCACCACGGGTGACAGCGCGGGCGGCAACCTCGCCATCGTGACCGCGCAGGCATTGAGCGACGAACCGGCCGCTGTGCCGGTGGTGCTGCAGGCCCCGATATACCCCGTCGCCGGGCCGGTGGAGGAGACGTTCAGCTTCAAGACCTTCAGCGAAGGGTTCCTGCTGACCGCGCGGACGATGGGCTTCTTCAGCAGCAACTATGCCGCTGATCCGGCGGACAAACGCAACTACCCCATCCTGCACGACGATCACGCCGCCGCGCCACCCACGGTGCTGCTGACCGCCGGCCTCGATCCGTTGCGCGATTCCGGGCGCGACTATGCCGCGCACCTCGTCCAAGCGGGGGTCGACGTGATTTACCTGGAGGCGCGCGGAAACATCCACGGCTTCGTGAATATACGCAAGGCGGTGCCCAGCGCGCAGCGGGATGTGACCGCGCTGACCGACGCCATAAAACTGATGCTCGCGCGTCACGGATAGGGAATTTCTCGCTTGAGCGAACTCGCATACCGGCCCTGCGTGGGGCTCATGCTCGTCAATGCCGACGGCAAGGTCTTCGTCGGCCGGCGGATCGACAACCGCGAAGGCGACTGGTGGCAGATGCCCCAGGGCGGCATCGATCCGGGAGAGGACCCGGACGTTGCGGTGCTGCGCGAACTCTACGAGGAAACCGGCATCGCGTCCGACAAGGTGGCGGTGATCGGACGGCTGGACGAAACCGTGCGGTACGACCTGCCGAGCGAACTCGTCGGCAAATTGTGGGAAGGCCGGTATCGCGGACAGGAGCAGACCTGGTTCCTGCTGCGCTTCTCTGGGACCGATGCGGACGTGCGGCTAGACGCGCATGAACCGCCCGAATTCTGCGAATGGCGGTGGGTCGATCCGGACGAGTTGCCGAACCTGATCGTGCCGTTCAAGAAACGGGTTTACAGCGTCGTCGTGGAAGGTTTCCGCGCGCTGGTCTGAACGCGCTTCCGAGACCTCCGCCTCAGTTCTTCTGGGTCACCACGGCATCGGGCATCACGGCCTCCGCAGTAAGGACACGGGGCTGCGGACCGCGCGCGATCGCGGCGGCAAGCGCCTGCGTTTCGGCGCAGTTCGCGCCGCACACCGATTGCAGCCGGGCGAGATTGCGGCGCGCCTTTTCCACCGCGCCCTTTTCCAGCAGGGCCTGCCCTTCGCCGGTCAGCGCGGCGAGATTGCCCGGCTCCCGCTCCAGCGCCGCGCGGTAGTAACGGATCGCCTTGCCTTGCAAGCCATTGGCGCGCGCCGCCTGCCCCAGTTCGACGTAGATCGCGGTCGCCGCCGGATCGACCGTCAGCGCGGCTTCGAATGCGTCGACCGCGCGTTCCACATCGCCGGTCGCCAGCGCCGTGCGCCCTTCGGCCACCAGGGCGGCGGCGCGCGGGTCGGTCACATGGTCGGCGCCCTGCCCCACGCTGGCGGTGATCGCCAGGACGGCGGCAAGTGCAGCGGCAGGGGCGGCGAAGCGCATCAGCAGTTCCTTCCATCGGGGCGTCGGTGCGTGGGCAGGCTTCGCCATGGCCGCACCCGATATCACGCGCGAGATAGACGGGCGATGAAAAACCCGTCCGTGCCGTCATGAAACGGTGAAAGCCGCCAACCTTTCCCGCGCGGCTTCCCGAGCGGGAGGTCGAGCCTGTCCGACGTCCAGCCGGCGTTCTCGGCCAGGAAGCGATCGACTTGCCCCGCCCCTTCGGCATCGAGGACGGAGCAGGTGACGAAGATCAACCGCCCGCCCGGCTTCACCAGCGGCGCGGCGATGCCCAGCAGGCGCGCCTGCGTGTCGGCATAGGCGGCAAGCTGTGCGGGCGTCAGCCGCCAGCGCGCTTCCGGATTGCGGCGCCACGTACCGGTGCCCGAACAGGGCGCGTCGACCAGCACCGCGTCGGCCGCGCCGGCAAAGTCGGTGAGCATCTCGGGCTCCCGGCCCGGGTCGATCAGGCGACTTTCGATAATGCCGGCCCCGGCGCGCGCCGCACGCGGCGGCAGGCGCGACAGGCGGCCCCGGTCGGTATCGCAGGCCAGCAGGACGCCGCGATTCTCCATCGCCGCCGCGAGCGCCAGCGTCTTGCCGCCGGCGCCCGCGCAGAGATCGATGACCGTCTCGCCCGGCCGTGCACCGACGGCGAGGCAGGCCAGCTGGGAACCGGTGTCCTGCACCTCGACCAGACCTTCGCGATAGGCATGCCACTGCTCGACCGCGGTGCCGGGGGGGAGGCGCAGACCCTGCGGCGCGGCGGTCGGCTGCGGTTCGGCGGGCAGCGAGATCGTGGCGCGGTCCGCCTTCAGCGTGTTGACCCTGAGGTCGAGCGGCGCCCGGTCGAGCAGCGCGGTAGCCTCCGCACCTTCGATGTCCGAGCGCGCCAGTTCCGCCACCAGCCATTCCGGCGCGAGGCCCACCGGTGCTGGCCCCTCACCATCTCCGACAGGCGCGGGCCCGTGCACCGACCCGTCGAACAGCCCCCGGACAGCGGGATCGCGCTCCGCCACCGCCAGCATCGCCGCCCGTCCGCTCGGGGGGACCGGGCCGCACAGGCGCACGGCGTCATAGACCAGTTCCCGCACCGCGCGTCGGTCCTTCGAACCGGCGTAGCGGCGCTGGCGGAAGTAGTCGGAAATCAGTCGATCGGCGGGCGCGCCGCGGTCGCGCGCCGCGGCGATCACCGCATCGAGAAGCTCGATAGCCGCCTGGACCCGCGCGGCGGGGGTCATGTCAGCACCCTCCCGTGCGCGTGCGAACGGCGATCATCGGGTGGGGTAATTCGGCGCCTCGCGCGTGATGGCGACGTCGTGAACGTGGCTTTCCGCAAGACCGGCACCGGTGATCCGGACGAAGCGAGCCCGTTCGCGCAAGTCCGCCAGGGTCGCGCTGCCGGTATAGCCCATCGCGGCCTTGATCCCGCCGACGAGCTGGTGGACCACGTCCTTCGCAGGGCCCTTGTAAGGCACCTGGCCTTCGATCCCTTCGGGCACGAGCTTGAGCGCGGAGACATCCTGCTGGAAGTAGCGGTCCGCGCTGCCCCGCGCCATCGCGCCCACACTGCCCATGCCCCGGTACGCCTTGTAGCTGCGGCCCTGGTAGAGGAACGTCTCACCCGGGCTTTCCGCAGTGCCTGCCAGCATGGATCCGATCATCACGGTCGCGGCCCCGGCGGCGAGCGCCTTGGCCGCATCGCCGCTGGTGCGCAGGCCGCCATCGGCGATGATCGGCACGCCCGCCCTCGCCGCTTCCGCCGCGCATTCAAGCACCGCGGTGAGCTGCGGCACGCCGACGCCGGCGACCACGCGGGTGGTGCAGATCGATCCCGGTCCGATGCCGACCTTCACGGCATCCGCGCCCGCATCGACGAGCGCACGGGTCGCCTCCGCCGTCGCGACGTTGCCGGCGATCACCTGCACGGAATTGGACAGCGTCTTCGCCCGTTCGACCGCGCGGGCGACCTCCACGTTGTGGCCGTGGGCGGTATCGATGATGATCACGTCGCACTCGGCCGCGATCAGCGCTTCCGTCCGCGCGAAGCCCTTGTCGCCCACCGTGGTCGCCGCCGCCACGCGCAGGCGGCCGCCTTCGTCCTTGGTGGCGTCGGGATAGCTGACGGACTTTTCGATGTCCTTGACGGTGATGAGGCCGACGCAGCGGTAATCGCCGTCCACCACCAGCAGCTTTTCGATCCGTCGCTGGTGGAGCAGGCGCCGCGCCTCGTCCTGGCCCGTCCCCAGCGGCACGGTCGCCAGGTTCTCGCTGGTCATCAGCTCGCGCACCGGCTGGCCGGGATTTTCGGCGAAGCGCACGTCCCGGTTGGTGAGGATGCCGCACAGCCGCCCACTCGCGTCCGTGACCGGGATGCCGCTGATGCGGTTGTCGGCCATCAGGGCCTGCGCTTCGCCCAGGGTGGCATCCGGGCCGATGGTGATCGGGTTCACCACCATTCCGCTTTCGAACCGCTTCACCGCCCGCACGGCGGCGACCTGCTGCTCGATCTCGAGGTTGCGGTGGAGGACGCCGATGCCGCCCAGCTGCGCCATGACGATCGCCATGTCCGCTTCGGTCACGGTGTCCATCGCGGCGGAGATCACCGGGATGTTGAGCGCGATCGACCGGGTCAACCGGGTGCGCGTGTCCGCCATGCCGGGCAGTATGTCGCTTTCCCCCGGACGCAGCAGCACGTCGTCGAATGTCAGGGCGAGAGGGATATCGAGATGGGCCACAGGTGCGCTTTCACCGGAAGATTCGTGGCGGCCCATCTAACGAGAGTGCGGCCCGGCGGCTAGGGGGCGGGCGGGCTTTTTCCCGCAGACGCCGGCCAGCGCGCCGGATCGGAGAAATGGCGCACCAGCGCAATGTGCAGGACCATGTCCTCCGCCGCGCCGCCCAGCTCGATCCCGGCGGCCTCGTCACTCGCCTGGTGGTAATGTTCGGTCATGTAGCGATCGAGCGGCCCCGCCTGGGCGAAGGCGCTGGAGATGGCCACCGCCGGCACGTCCCGCTGGATGAGGGCCCAGCCGTCCTGCCGCCGCACGTACCCTTGCGCCATGCGTTCATCCCCTTCGCGCCGGCCGGCCTGCTTCAGCACTTGCGCGATGCCGGGATCGAGCGGCGTCAGCCCCTTGCCCACGATGGCCACCGGGCTGCCCGCGGGCGCAACGGCGACGGTATCGAGGTTGAACGCGGCGACGATCGTGTTCAGCGGAACCGGGGGATTTTCCGCAAAGGCCTGCGCCCCCAGCAGGCCCCATTCCTCCGCCGTGGTGGCGAGGAAATAGACATCGCGCTCCAGCCGCGGGCCGGCGGCAATGCGCCGGGCCAGCTCGGTGAGCACGGCAAGCCCGCTCGCATTGTCCACCGCGCCGTTGCAGACGAGGTCGGGCGCGGGTTCCTCGGCGCAGGTTCCGAAATGGTCCCAATGCGCCAGCAGCAGCACTGCCCCTGCCGCCGGGCGCCGGCCGGGCAGGCGCGCGATGAGATTATACGTCCGCACCGTGCTGGCGGAGGCGGTCGCTTCCAGCGATGCGGCAAGATCGAGCCGGGTCACGGCAGGGCTATCCGCTGCCAGCAGTTCGCGCGCACGGTCGCCGCCGATCAGCGCGGCGAACCCGGCGGGCGAGAGATAACCGTCGAGCGCGCCCGGGTTCTCGCTGCCCGCAAGGCGGTAGCCGCCCCGCCGGCGCTGCGCCGTCAATCCGGCGCGCTCCCTATCGCCTTCCACCACCGTGAGCACCGCCGCGGCACCGGCGCGAACCAGCGCTTCGCGTTGTTCGGCCACGCGCGCGTGGTCCATCGGGGTGATGACGACCCGCCCGGCAAGCTCGGCCCGTTCGGGCTGCGTGGCCGCACCGCTCACGAACACCACCGGTGCTCGTTCCACCAGGCCGCGGGAGCTGCTCGTGAACACGGTCGCCGCGCCATCCGGCAATGCGACCGGCCGTCCCCCGCGATAGAAACGGGCTTCGCTGCGGTCGGGCACGGTCAGCGACAGTTCGACCGGCGCGAACCATGGGTTGGCCGGATCGTTGGTGCCCGATTCGAGGCCCGCCGCCTGCCATTCCCGCGCCAGGTAGCGCAGCGTCTTCGCCTCGCCCGCCGTCCCGGGCTGGCGTCCGCCGAATTCGTCGCTGGCGAGAATCTCGATATGGCGCATCAGCGCCGCTTCCACCGCCGCCCGGTCGCGCGGCACGGGCGCGGAGCGGGGACCGGGCGCCGCGCACCCGGCGAGCAGCGCCGTCGCCATCAGGAATGCGCCCCGCATCGAATGCCCCCGGGTGGAATCGTACCGGGGACGTTACTCGGCGGTCCAGCCGCCGTCCACGCTCCAGTTCGCGCCGGTCACATTCTGCGCTTCGTCCCGGCACAGGAACACCGCCACCGCGCCGATCTCCTCCGGCTGGACGAACTTCTTCGTGGCCTGCTTGGCCAGCAGGACATCGTTTATCACCTGGTCGCGCGAAAGGCCGCGCGCCTCCATCGTGTCGGGGATCTGGTTCTCGACCAGCGGTGTCCAGACATACCCCGGGCTCACGCAGTTGGCGGTGATCCCGTACGGCGCCAGTTCCAGGGCCACCGTCTTGGTCAGCCCGTCGAGCCCGTGCTTGGCCGCGTTGTAGGCCGCCTTGAAGGGGGAGGCGACCTTGGAATGGGCGCTGGCGGTGTTGATGATGCGGCCCCAGCCCGCCTGCTTCATGTGCGGCACGGCGAGGCGGATGGTGTGGAACGCGGCCGTGAGGTTGAGCGCCATGATCCCGTCCCACCGATCGACCGGGAACTCCTCGACCGGGGCGACGAATTGCATCCCGGCGTTATTGACCAGGATATCGACCGGTCCGGCCCCGTCCATCAGCGCCTGACAGCCGGCGGCCGTGGTAAGGTCCGCATCGACGTGTTGTGCGCCAAGCTCGTCCTTCAGTGCGGCGATCGCGCCTTCATCGCCGAACCCGTTCAGCACGACTTCGGCCCCTTCCGCCCGCAGCGCCCGCGCGATCGCGAGGCCTATGCCCGAAGTGGAGCCCGTTACGAGTGCGCGCTTGCCGTTCAGGAACATTTCCACTCCTTCGATGATTGGCCGGGTAACAGTCGATCGCCGCCTTTGCGAAGCGGGCCGCGGCTGTCTAGAACATTCGCGGCCGGAGTGCCGGCAATATCGGGGGGAAGTTCGCAATGCGGCTCAACAGGTTCGATCCTTCCAGCATCAATGTCCGCGGCGGGGGCGGCGGCTTCCCCGGCGGGGCCGGCGGCGGCATCGGCTGCGGAAGCCTGGTGATCGCGCTGGTGGCGGCGCTGGTCTTCGGGGTCGATCCGGCGTCGATGCTGGGCGGTATGCAAGGCGGCACCGGGCAGAGCCCCGTCACCCAGGGCGACGGTTCGCAGCAATCGGTGGAACAACTCTGCACCTCCAACGCCTACGCCACCGAATCCTGCAACGCCTTGCAGTCGCTCGATCAGACATGGGCGCCCGCGTTCCGCCAGGCTGGCATCGAGTTTCGCCAGCCCACGCTGGTATTCTACACCGGCGGCGCGAATTCCGGCTGCGGCGGCGCGTCGGCATCGATGGGGCCGTTTTACTGCCCGGCGGACGAGGGGATTTACATCGACACCAGCTTCTACGACCAGATGGCCCGGCAGCTGGGCGCGGGCGGTGACTTTGCCCGCTATTACGTGATGGCGCACGAATACGGGCACCACATCCAGCACCTCACCGGCGTCGCCAACCAGATTCGCAGCATCCAGAGCCAGAATCCCCGTGCAGCCAACCAGTTGCAGGTGCGCATGGAATTGCAGGCCGATTGCTACGCCGGGGTGTGGGCAGGCAAGAACCGCAACCTGATCGAGCCCGGCGACTTCGAGGAAGGCATGACCGCCGCCAGCGCCATCGGGGACGATGCCCTGACGGGGGGCCGGGTGAGCGCGGAAAACTTCACCCACGGCACCAGCGCCCAGCGGGCCGAGGCGCTTCGGGCTGGGATGCAATCAGCAGACGACAGCGTGTGCGATCGGTACATGCAGGGCTGAGAACGCGAAACGGAGGCGGTTGCCCGCCTCCGTCAGCAATAACCGCCGGGTCGGGGACTGGCCCGGGCGGTCAGTCGTGCTTTTCGAGCCGGGCGATCTCGCGGTCGAGCGAGTTCAGGACTTCGGCCCGGGTCGCCTCGCTCATTCCGTGATTCTCGGCGATTTGTGCCCGGGCGCGCCGCAGTCCGGCCAGCGGCGCGGTCGTGGCCGCGCGATTGCAGACCCTGATCACGCGCTTGCCATCGGCCGCCTTGGATTCGTGCCAGCCCTCGCCCGCTGCGCAGGAGAACTCGATACGCGGCGCGATGGCGAGCGCACGGGCTGCGCCGGCGTGCGCCCGGGCTTCCGCCACCCTGGCGTCGGCCATGGCGCGGCGTTCGATCGCGACACCCTGGCGGCCCATTTCCTCGCCGAACTTCTCCATGTCCTTGCCGAACCGGGCCATTTCTTCCTCGAAGGCCTTTTCATCGAACTTCTCGCCGTGACGGAGTTGGACCACGCGCGGAGCGGTTTCGGTGACTTCGGTCCGGGTCTCGCCATCCTTGTCGCGGACCACGACCACGCGGCGGACCTTGCGCACGCCTTCCGCCGGGCTATCGGGCGCGGCTTGCGGGGCGGCAGGCGCGGCCGGGGCGACGGGCGCGGCCGGCGCGGGAATCGCAGCGGGTGATTCCGGCGCGGCAGGCGCGGCGGGCGGCGGCAGGGGCGCTTCGGGGGCGGGAGGCGCCTCGTCCTGGGCGTAAGTGATTGAAGCGGTCAGCGGCAGCAACAGCGCCGCGGCGCCCACCATCATCGCGCCTGCCCGGCGGCGGCGCGTGGAAATGTCTTGCATGGTCAGGTTCCTCAAACGGTGAACGATCGATTTGTCGCCCAGGACCGGGCAGGCCATCGGCGCCGCCAGCGCGCCACGTGGCCCGGCAACGGCATGGGCGATGAGCGCGGCATAGGCTGCCCGGGCCGACCGGTCGCAGCCATCCACCACGCGGGAATCGCAGGCAGCCTCCTGGTCGCGGCGCATCGCCTGCCATCCCAGTTGCGCCAGCGGATTGAACCAGTGCAGCGCGAATAGCGGCAGGGCGATGAAATTCGCCGCAAGGTCGTGCGCCCGGTGGTGCGCCAGCTCGTGCGCCAGCGCCAGATTGCGCGCCTGCCGGTCGGGCAGCGCCATGAATTCCGGCGGCAAGGCCACCACCTTGTCGATGACCCCGAAGGCCAGCGGGGACGCGGTCGCCGGCGTTTCCACGAGGCGAATCCGCCCCGCCCATCCAACGGTGCGAGCCTCCGCCAGCAGCTCGCGGCGCAGGGACGCGTAGGAGTGGAGGCGGCTGACGACATAGATCGCCGCGCCCGCAAGCCACACCGTGATGCCCAGCGCCATCCAGTCGATCGGCGCGGCGGTCTCCATCGCAATGGCGGGCTGGCCTGACGGTATCGGCGCAAGCAACATCGCGCTGTTATCGGGCGCCGCGGCCACCGGCGCCGGCGCGGGGGCAGCCCCTCGAGTCGCGAGCCAGGCAGGCAGCTCGATGGGCGGCATCGCGAGCCGCAGGACAGGCAGCAGCCACAGCCCATACGCGGCGCGCGCGCCGAAATGGCGGGCGACCGGGCGGCGGACCAGCAGGACGAACGCGATCAGCGCCCCCGTCCAGACGAGCGTTTCGAGAAGCCAGGTCATCGGCGCAGCTCCTTCAGCAACGCCTCGATCTCGGCGAGATCCTCGTCACTCAGGGCTTCGCTTTCCGCAAGGTGCGCGATCAGCGGCGCGGCCCGGCCGCCGAACAGCCGGTCCACCAGGCGGCGCGATTCCCTGTCGACGAATTCGGCCCGTTCGATGGTCGGACTATAGAGGAACCGGCGGCCATCGGGCTCCGTCTCCACCGCGCCCTTGCCCACCAGCCGGCCGAGCAAGGTCTTGACGGTGGGCATCGACCAGTCGCGCGCGGCGCTGACGCGGTCGCAGACTTCGGCGGCGGTCAGCGGGCTTTCTTCCCACAACGCCTCCATCACTGCCTGTTCGGCATCGCTGATGCGTTCTGCCTTGCCGTCGGTTTCCTCGGTCATGGTCAACCTCCCCGGGTTGTTTATGCCGGCAGTGATTACAGTTGTAAACCTGAAGCGTGGATGAACATCGCAGCGTTGGCCGCGCACGTTGGTCGGCCGGAATGTGCCGTCGGTCGAACGGCGGGCAGCGCGAGATCGCTCTGGCGAGCGGCACCAAAAGCCGCCATCACGCGGGCGATGCCGCACACCGCCTACGCTTTCGGGCCGTTTCATCTCGATCCCGCCGACCGCCGCCTGCTGAGGGATGGCGCGCCGGTGGAGGTTTCGGCGCGCTATCTCGACGCGCTGATCCTGCTGGCGTCGGAAAACGGCCGGCTGGTCAGCAAGGACCGTTTCCACGCGGAGGTCTGGCGCGGCATCCCCGTGACGGACGAGGCGCTGACCCAGTGCATCCGTTCGCTGCGCAAGGCGCTCGACGATGATGCGGCGAACCCGGCCTACATCGAGACGGTTCCGCGGCATGGCTACCGCTTCATCGCGCCGGTGACGGAGGCCCAGTCCGGTGCGATTCCGGCGGCGAACGGGCCGGTGCCCGTGGTCCAGCTGCCAGCCGCCTGGCCCGGCGCCGCGCGGGAAGTATTGGCGGCGGCGTTCGGCGGGGCGATCGCTGGTATCGTCGGCGCGATAGGATACGTCATGGCGGGCCTGGTCGCCCCGGGGGTCGGCGCGGCATCGACTATGCTGACGCTGGTGACGGTCAACCTCGTCCTCGGCTTCGCGGCGGGCGCGTTCGTCGGCGGCGGAATTGCGGCGGGCGCGGCATGGGGCGGGCGCTCCGTTGCCTGGCTTGCCGCTGGGGGAGCGGCCGGCGGGCTGCTGGTGGGGGCGATTGCGCGGATGATCGGCACCGACCTCCTCACCCTGTTCTTCGGCCAGGCGCCTGTCGCCATGACGGGGGCAGCCGAAGGGGCAATCATCGGCGCCGCATCGGGCATCGCGGCGTGGATTGCGGCCCGGGGCGAAAGCGGCACCGTGTTCGCCCGGATCGCCCCTGCGCCGGTCCTCGGCGCGGCGGCGGGGGCCATCATCGCTCTCGCCGGGGGAAGGCTGATGATCGGCAGCCTGGCCGCGCTCGCTGACCGGTTTGCGCAGTCCCGCTTGCGGATCGATGGCGTCGCGACCCAATGGCTGGCGCTGGTGACGGCGGCCGAATGCGCGCTGTTCGTGACCGGCGTTGTCGCCGCGCTGGTTGTCGCGCGGCGCCTGGGCCCCGCACGCTGACTGGCGATTTCACGGCGATCTCACCGGGCGATCATGACGCTCATGGAACAGGTGGCGCACGTTGGCGGCATCCAGACCATCGAGGAGATACGCCGATGACGACCACTGACATGAGCCCCCGGACAACGCGCCACTTGCGCATGCTCGGCTGGTCGGCGGCCGCGCTGCTGCTGGCCACGCCGGCCATCGCCATGCTGGCCGGCGCCGATGGCGTGAACTGGAGCGCGGGCGATTTCATTTTCGCAGGTGTGATGTTCGGCGTGGTGGGCGGGCTGTTCGAACTTGCCGCCCGGGCAAGCGCGAACCTGGCCTACCGCGCCGCGGTGGTGCTGGCGGTCGCGTGCGCGTTCCTGCAGATCTGGATCAACCTGGCCGTCGGGATCATCGGCAGCGAGGACAACCCGGCGAACGCCACCTACTTCGTCGTCGTGTTGGTGGCGATCGCCGCCGCCTCCGTCGCGGCGGGCAAGGCGCGCGGCATGGCCCGGGCGATGATCGTGGTGCTGGCGGTGCAGCTGCTGTTCACGGCGGCGCACCTTGTGCAGGGGCACTTCACCGCCGTGATAGACCTGTTCTTCGCTTCGCTGTGGTTGCTGTCGTCGCGCCTGTTCGCCCGCGCGGCGGACGAGATCGCCGCCAAGGCGCAGGCCTGACAGCGATGTGAGCGGACGGCGGGCGCGCGGTGCGCCCGCCTGCCGATCAGTACACCCGCTTCTTGGGCTGGATGTACTGCACGTCGTCGGTGAGGGTGTATTCGTGCACCGGGCGATAATCGATGCGCATCGTGCCGCCCTGCCCGCCCCAGCCGTCGAACCATGTCGCGGTATGCTTCATCCAGTTCGCATCGTCGCGCTCGGGGAAATCCTCGTGCGCGTGGGCACCGCGGCTTTCCTTGCGGTTGAAGGCGCTGGTCATCGTGACGCTGGCCTGCGCGATGAGGTTGTCGAGCTCAAGCGTCTCGATCAGATCGCTGTTCCAGATGAGCGATCGGTCGGCGACCGAGATATCGGTCATCGACTGGTACACCGTCGCCAGCTTGTCCACGCCTTCGCGCATCAGCTCGTCGTTGCGGAACACCGCGGCGTGCTGCGTCATCGCCTGCTGCATCGACTTGCGGATGACGGCGGTGGGCGTGCCGCCCTTCGCGTTGCGGAAGTGATCGAGCCGCCCGAGCGCAAGGTCGGCGCTGCCGCTCGGCAATTCCTCGTGCGCGGTGCCCGGCGTGATCAGTTCCTTCAGCCGGTGCCCGGTCGCGCGGCCGAACACCACGAGGTCGATCAGAGAGTTCGAGCCCAGGCGATTGGCGCCGTGGACGGAAACGCACGCGGCCTCGCCCACAGCGAACAGGCCCGGAACCACGGTTTCGGGATTGCCGTCCGCACCGATGGTGACGACTTCGCCGTGGTAGTTACAGGGAATGCCGCCCATGTTGTAATGGACCGTGGGCGAGACCGGCAGCGGCTGGCGCGTCAGGTCCACGTTGGCGAAGATCTTGCCGCT
Organism: Tsuneonella aeria; assembly: GCF_009827495.1. Lineage (NCBI taxonomy): Bacteria > Pseudomonadati > Pseudomonadota > Alphaproteobacteria > Sphingomonadales > Erythrobacteraceae > Tsuneonella > Tsuneonella aeria. Next base: position 142,089 of record NZ_WTZA01000001.1, on the reverse strand, counting down.
TTCGGTGATGCCCGGCAGCCGTTCGGCCAGCACCTTGGGATCGATGTGATCGAGGTGCAGGTAAATATGGTCCTTGTTCGGGCCGACACCGCGCCCTTCGCGGATTTCCAGCGCCATCGACCGGCTGACGACGTCGCGGCTGGCGAGGTCCTTGGCCGAAGGGGCGTAGCGTTCCATGAACCGCTCGCCTTCGGAATTGGTCAGGTATCCGCCTTCGCCCCGCGCGCCTTCGGTTATCAGCACGCCCGCGCCGTAGATGCCGGTGGGGTGGAACTGGACGAACTCCATGTCCTGCAGCGGCAATCCCGCGCGCAGGACCATGCCGCCGCCGTCACCCGTGCAGGTGTGCGCGCTGGTCGCGGTGAAGTAGCATCGGCCGTACCCGCCGGTCGCCAGCACCACCGCCTTGGCGCGGAACCGGTGGATCGATCCGTCATCGAGGCACATGGCGATCACGCCGCGGCAGGCGCCGTTTTCCATGATGAGGTCGATGGCGAAGTATTCGATGAAGAAGTCCGCGTCGTACTTCAGGCTCTGCTGGTAGAGCGCGTGGAGCATCGCGTGGCCGGTGCGGTCGGCCGCTGCGGCGGTGCGCTGCACCGGCGGGCCTTCGCCCATGTTCTGCATGTGCCCGCCGAACGGGCGCTGGTAGATCGTGCCGTTTTCGTTACGACTGAACGGCACGCCGGCGTGCTCCAGCTCGTAAACCGCGGCCGGTGCCTCGCGCACCATGTATTCGATCGCGTCCTGGTCGCCCAGCCAGTCCGATCCCTTGACGGTGTCGTACATGTGCCAGGTCCAGTGATCCGGGCTGTTGTTGCCCAGGCTCGCCGCGATGCCGCCCTGTGCCGCCACGGTGTGGCTGCGGGTGGGGAACACCTTGGTGATGCACGCTGTGCGCAGGCCCGATTCCGCGGCGCCCATCGTGGCGCGCAGGCCGGAGCCGCCCGCCCCTACGACGACGACATCGTACGTGTGGTCGATAATCTTGTAGGCGTCGGCGGCCATCAGGCGGCTCCCGTGGAAAGGACGAGGCGGACGAGGCAGTAGATCGTAAAGAATGCCGCCGCGTAGGTCACGATGTCGAGCAGCAGCATGATCGCGATCCTGTTCGACGGCACGTGCGCGTAGTCTTCGATGAAGACGCGCAGGCCCAGCCGGTTGTGCCACAGCGTGCCGAGCAGGAACGCGGCCAGGGCGATCGCCGGCAGCGGCCCCGCGATCCATTCGCGCACCGTGGCGTATTGCAGGTCCGGCAGCAGCAGGATCGACACCAGCAGGAACACGGTGGGGATCAGCACGAATGCGCCGCTGATCCGTTCGAGCCACCAGTGATGCGCGCCGCTGTGCGCGGAGCCGAGCCCGCGTACGCGTCCGATTGGAGTTCCGTTACCCATCGCGTTCAATCCTCAACGAAGCAGCAGCGCGGCCCAGAACGCCGCCGTCAGCACCGGCGCACCGATCAGCACCGCGCGCGACCAGAACTTGTTGGTGTCAAGTTCGTACCCCGCGCCGGCATCCAGCACGAAGTGGCGCAGGCCGGACAGGGTGTGTTCGAACAGGGCCCAGGTGGTCACCACCAGCGCGATCCGCGCCAGGATGCTGACGATGCCCTGCAACCCATCGCCCTCGCCGGTCCAGATCCAGCTGGCGAAACTGGCGTAGGCTTCCGGCCCCGCGGCCAGCGCGCCGATCCACCACAGCATCAGCGGCAGGCCCACAAACGCGAGGATCGATCCCGAGGCGCGGTGGAGGATGGAAACCGCCATGTGCGGGCCCCATTTCCAGATTTGCAGGTGCGGAGAGAGGGGGCGATTGGCCATCGAGTGATCCCGGTTGCGATTGCGCCATCCCCTTAACGCCTTGCCGCGCCCGTGCAAGCGGGCCGCTCGACTTGCGCGCGCTTGTGCCCGATAGGGCGTGGATGAAGACGATCCTCCTCACCGGTGCCTCGCGCGGAATCGGCGCCGCGACGCGCACCGCGCTCGAGGCGCGCGGGGTCCGGGTGGTCGGCCAGGCCACGCGCGCCGGGCCCGGCCTCATCGCCGCCGATTTCGCCGATCCCCAGGCGCCGCACGGCCTGTGGGAACAGGCGCTGGACGAAGCGGGCGGCACGATCGACGTGCTGGTCAACAACGCCGGCCTGTTCGCGGCGAACGCGCTCGATGCCTCCGACATCGGCTGGCTCGACGCGTGGGAAGATACGCTGCGGATCAACCTCACCAGCGCGGCCCAGCTCAGCCGGTTCGCCGTGCGGCACTGGCAGGAACGGGGCGTGGGCGGGCGCATCGTCCACGTCGCCAGCCGCGCCGGGCACCGCGGCGATTCGCCTGCGCACTGGCACTACGCGGCGGCCAAGGGCGGCATGCTGGCGCTGCACAAGACGATCGCGCGGCAATACGCGCGCGACGGCGTGCTGAGCTTCGCCATCGCGCCAGGGTTCACCGACACCGACATGGCGGGCGATTACCTCGCCAGCCGCGGCGGTCCGGGCCTGCTCGCCGACATTCCCCTGGGCCGGGTCGCGACCCCGGGCGAGATCGCCGCGATGATCGTGTTCTGCGCGCTCGACGCCCCGCCCAGCATGACCGGCGCGACGCTCGACGCCAACGGAGCAAGCTATGTCCGCTAGGATCCTGTTGGCTGGCCTTGCCGCGGCGGCAACCGCCGCGTGCGCGCCCCTCGTTGGTCTGCCAAATTCAGCAGGCCCGACACCGGACCCGCGAGCGTGGGCGGCGGCCTGCACAGAGATGGACGATTGGGACAAGCCCGGCCCGCCGTTCCGTGTCTACGGGAACACATATTACGTCGGCACATGCGGGATCACCGCGCTGCTCGTCACGGGGCCACAGGGCCACGTCCTGATCGACAGCGGGACCGACAAGGGCGCGGACGTCGTGCTGGCCAACATCCGCGCGCTGGGCTTCGATCCGCGCGACGTGAAGGCCGTGCTGATCAGTCACGAACATTTCGATCACGTCGGCGGCATGGCGCGCATCCAGGCGGCGACCGGCGCGACCGTAGTGGCCACGCCGGACGCCGCGAAAGTCCTGCGCACCGGCAAGACGGCGGCGGCCGACCCGCAGGCGGGATCCGGCCACCCGCCATTCGCTCCCGTGTCAGGCCCCATCTCGGAGGTGCGCGACGAACGTCCGCGGACCTTCGCCGGCATGGCCTTCACCCCGATGATGACGCCCGGCCATACGCTCGGCGCGACGAGCTGGTCGTGGCAATCGTGCGCTGACGGCGTCTGCCAGACGATCGTCTACGTCGACAGCCTCAATCCCATCAGCGATGAAACCTATCGCTTCAGCGATCATCCCGCGCTGGTTTCCGCATTTCGCGCCGGCATCGCCAGCGTCGCCGCCGCGCCGTGCGACGTGGTGCTGGCCCCGCACCCTTCGGCCGCCGCGATGCGCGATCGGCTGCTCGGCGCGAAGCCGCTGGTCGATCCCGCCGGGTGCCGCGCCTACGCCGCGACCGCAGCTGCCCGGCTCGACGCGCGACTGGCGAAGGAAGGTGCCGGTGGCTGATTGCTGGACCGTGCGCGCCGAAGTCCCGCGCGAGATCGCGCGCGCGGCCTTGCTGGCGCACGAGGATGACGCGAGCTGGCCCTTGGACTGGGGGCTGGTCGGCATGGAGATCGCCGACGACCGGCCGGAGGACTGGTTCATCGAGGCGTACCTCCCCCGCCCTCCTTCCAAAGCGGACATGGAGCGTATCGCCGCACTGTTCAGCCGGAAACCGCCGAAATTCGCCGTGACCAAGCTGGAACAGCAGGACTGGCTGACCCTGAGCCAGGCCGGGCTGGAGCCGATCGTCGCCGGGCCGTTCCGCGTCCGCACGCCGGACTTCGCGGCCGAGGCCGGGACGATCGACTTCGCGATCCCGGCAAGCCAGGCGTTCGGCACCGGCCATCACGCCACCACCGCCGGCTGCCTCACCATGCTGGCGGCGATGAAGCGGCGCGGGGTGCATGCCCGCAACCTCGCGGACATTGGCACGGGCACTGGCCTGCTCGCTTTCGCCGCCCTCGCCCTGTGGCCCCGCGCCATCGCGACCGCGAGCGATATCGATCCGATCTGCACCAGCGTGGTGGAAGCGAACGCGGCCGCCAACGGGGTGACGCTGGGCGCCGGGCCGGGCGCGGTGACGATGGTGGTGGCCGACGGCATGGCGGACCCGCTGCTCCGGGCGCGCGGGCCTTACGATCTCCTCATCGCCAACATCCTCGCGGGGCCGCTCGAGGCGCTTTCGCGCGACTTCGCGAAATCTGTGGTGCCGGGCGGACACGTGCTCCTCGCCGGGCTGCTGACGACTCAGGAGGCCGGCGTGCGCGCCGCATACCGCCGTGCCGGCTTCCGCCTCGCCGCGCGCATCGTCAAAGGCGACTGGTCGATCCTGTGGCTGCGGCGGCGAAGCGCGCGCTGATCCTGCTGGGCGGCGGACTGGCGGCCGCCGTGCTGCTGTTCCTGCTCACCGCGTGGATCGGCAGCAGCCTGCCGCGGAACGCCGATTGGACCGAGCCGGCCGGCGGCATCCGGATCATGGTGGAAACGAACGGCATCCACACCGCGATCGTCATGCCGCTGGTGACGCCGCAGAAGGACTGGCGCGGCGACTTTCCGGCAAGCGACCTCGCCGGACCGGATCCCGACTACACCCATGTATCGGTCAGCTGGGGGGAGCGCGCCGTGTTCCTCGACACCCCGACCTGGGCCGACCTTTCTCCGGCCTCCACGCTGCGCGCCGCCACGGGGAGCGAGGGATTGCTGCACGTGGCCCACTACGTCCGCCCCGCCCCCGGCGATGCCACGCGCACGCTGACCCTGCGCCCGGCCGAATATGCCCGGCTGGTCGCGCATATCGAACGCCAGATGGTCCCGCCCGAAGCGCGGCGACACTATCCCGGATACGCGGACTGGGACGTGTTCTACACCGCGCGGGGCCGGTACGACTGGCGCAACACCTGCAACCAGTGGACCGCGGACGCCCTCGCCGCCGCGGGGGTCCGCGTCGGCCGCTGGTCGCCCTTCGCGGGCGGGGTGATGAAATGGGTGCCTAGCCCGCAGTCCTGACGATTTCGGCCCAGGCCGCCTCGTCGATCACTTCGATGCCCAGCTCGGCCGCCTTCTTGAGCTTGCTGCCCGCGCCCGGGCCGGCGACGATGAGGTCCGTCTTCGGGCTCACGGTTCCGGCGGCGCGGGCACCCAGGCGCTCGGCCTGCGCCTTCGCCTCGTCACGGCTCATGGTCTCCAGCTTGCCGGTGAACACCACGGTCTTGCCGCTGACCGCGCTCGCCCGGGTCTCGATCTCGTAACGCGGCGGAGCGACTTCGCCGAGAAGATCGTCCCAGACCGTGCGGTTGTGCGGTTCGTGGAAGAAGTCGCCCAGCGCCTCGACCACGACAGGCCCCACGCCCTCCACCGCGGTGAGTTCCGCCGCGGCTTCGGCGTCGCCGGCGTGCGCCCGTTCCGCGGCGGCGCGCAGGGCGGGCAGTTCGTAAAAGCGCTTCATCAGGTCGCGCGCGGTCACCGCGCCGACGTGACGGATGCCGAGGGCGAACAGCAGCCGCGCGGCATCGGGGTTCCGCTTCGCCTCGATCGCCGCGAGCAAGCTCGCGACCGATTTTTCCTGCCAGCCTTCGCGTCCGACAAGATCGGCCCGATGCCGGTGGAGGCGGAAGATGTCGCCCGGGCCGGCCGCCAGCCAGCCGAGGTCGAGGAATTCCGCGATCGTCTTTTCGCCCAGCCCTTCGATATCCAGCGCCGCGCGGCTGACGAAGTGGCGCAACCGTTCGAACTGCTGCGCGCGGCACACCAGCCCCCCGGTGCAGCGGACGTCGACCTCGCCTTCTTCCGCCACCGCTTCGCTGCCGCACACCGGGCAGTGATCGGGAAAGGGGTAAGCCGGGCGCTCTTCCGCGCGCGTGAGGTTTTCCACCACCTGCGGAATCACGTCCCCGGCGCGCTGGATGACCACGCGGTCGCCGGGCCGCGCGCCCAGCCGCACGATCTCGTCCCGGTTGTGGAGCGTGACGTTGGTAACGGTGACGCCGCCCACCAGCACGGGCGCCAGCCGGCCGACCGGCGTCAGCTTGCCGGTGCGGCCGACCTGGATGTCGATCGCCTCCAGCGTGGTTTCCGCCCGCTCGGCGGGAAACTTGTGCGCCAGCGCCCAGCGCGGTGCCTTGGCGACGAAGCCGAGCCGCTGCTGGAGGGCGAGATCGTTCACTTTATAGACCACGCCGTCGATATCGTACGGCAAGGCCTCGCGCCGTTCCCCGATGCCGCGGTAGTGCGCCAGCATGGCCCCGGGCGTATCGCAGATCGTGAGGTCGGGGCTGACCGGCACGCCCCAGGCGGCGATCCGCTGCATCATGGCCAGCTGGCTCGTCTCCGGCACCGCGCTCGCCGCGCCCCAGCCATGCGCCAGGAAGCGCAACTTGCGCTGCGCGGTGACGCCCGCGTCCTTCTGGCGCAGCGAGCCAGCGGCGGCGTTGCGGGGCGTGGCGAAGATCTTTCCGCCCGCTTCGGCCTGCGCGGCGTTGAGCGCGGCGAAATCCGCCTTGGACATGTACACCTCGCCGCGAATTTCGAACACGTCTGGAAGAATCTCGCCCTCGCTGCCGGTCAGCACCTGCGGGATGTCGGCGATGTGTGCGACGTTGGGCGTGACATCCTCGCCCACCGTCCCGTCGCCGCGCGTCGCCGCGCGCACCAGGCGCCCCTTTTCGTAGCGCAGCGAACAGGACAGCCCGTCGATCTTGTCCTCGGCCGTAAAGGCAAGCGGGGCGTCCGGCGCCAGCGCCAGGAACCGCCGCACGCGGGCTACGAAATCGGCGACTTCCTCGTCCGAAAAGGCATTGTCGAGGCTCATCATGCGGACTTCGTGCGGCACTTTCGACAGCGGCGAGGCGGCGATCTCGTGCCCGACGGCCTGCGACGGCGAATCCGCGCGAACGAGATGGGGGTAAGCCGCCTCCAGCTCCGCATTGCGGCGGACCAGCGCGTCGTATTCGGCGTCGGTGATCTCGGGCGTGTCCTCGGCATGATAGAGCCGGTTGTGGCGGGCGATCGCCCTGGCCAGCCGCATCAGTTCGTTGGCGGCATCCGCTTCGCTGGTTGTGGTCATCGTCCCTGCAGTACCGCAATGATGGCCGCTTCGTTGGCGGCGTAGGCCGGGTCGCCCGGCGTGATGATCGCAAAGTGGCTCACGCCCGGATTCGTCCGCACGACGACGCGCGCGCCGCCGGCGCCCGCTTCGGCCAGCGAAGCAGCGGGCGGCGCGGGGAGCCTGGCCTGGACGAAGAGTATCTCGCGCAGCATCGGGCGCGGCGCGATCGCGTTCCCGCGACCGTCATCGCCGAGGAACGGCCCGACCGAAGAGAATTCGCACAAGGCATCGAACGCCGGCTGTTCACGGCCGACGCTGGCCGGTCCGTCCAGCACGATCGCCGCCCGCGCGGTGAGGGCGTTCCGCCCCGGCAGCGGCCCGCCTTCGCCTTCCGGGCCCGGCAGCCATAGCGCCGGCAGCGCACCGGCCGAATGGCCGACCAGCGTCACCCGTGCACGGTCGATCGGGTGGCGCCTTGCCACCTGGTCGATCAGGCCCGCCGCGTCGCGCCAGTCGGCGAACGAGCCCGGCCATCCGCCCCCGTCCCCCACTTCGCGGTAATCGACGTTGAGCGTGGCGATCCCCTGCTGCTGCCAGCGTGTGGCCAGCGGCGCCATGTAGTTCTGATCCGCGATGCCGGTCTTCCAGCAGCCGCCGTGGAATATCACCGCCATCGGAAAGGGGCCCTCTCCGGCCGGAACGCGCAGTTCGGCGATCCCGCGCGGATGGCTGGCATAGCGCAGCACGGCATCTGGCGGCGAAGGCGCAAGGTTGGCGTCCGTGCCGTACATGCCCAGCGGCGCGGGGCGCGGGGCGTCCGGTCTTTCGTTCATCGCGCAACCCGCCAGGCAAAGCGCCGCGCCCGCCGCCACCATTCCCCTGAGAACCGACCGCACGCCATCACCCATTACACGCCTTCCAGCAGCCGGTCGGCCTGGGCGCGTGCCTCGGGCGTCACTTCCGCGCCGGACAGCATGCGGGCGATCTCCTCCTGCCGGGCCGCCGCGTCGAGCAGGGCCACCGAGGTGCGCGTGACGGTGCCGTCGCTCGACTTGTGAATGACGTAGTGCGCGCGCCCGCGTGCCGCGACCTGGGGGCTGTGGGTTACGACCAGCACCTGCCCGCCCCCGCCCGCTTCATGGCCCGATTCTTGGCCGGCCAGGCGCGCCAGCCGCTCGCCGATCGCGCTTGCCACCGCGCCGCCGACGCCGCGGTCGATCTCGTCGAAGATCATCGTCGCCGCCCCGCCGCTTTCCGCCAGCGCCACCTTCAGCGCCAGGATGAACCGGCTGAGCTCGCCGCCGCTGGCGATCTTGTTGAGCGGCGCGAAATCGGCGCCGGGATTGGTGGCGATCAGGAATTCGACCGAATCGATACCGTGCGGGCCCCAGCGTTCTTCGGAAAGTTCGGTGACCGCGGTGCGGAAACGGGCGGCGTCCAGCTTGAGCGGCGCCAGTTCCCCCTTCACTGCCGCATCAAGGCGCGCCGCGGCCTCAGCGCGCAGGCCATGCAGTGCACGCGCGCGTTCGCGATACCGGTCGCCGGCGGTGCGGGCGGCGGCCTGCAACGAATCGAGCTCAGCCTCGCCGCCCTCGATCGCGTCGAGCTGGCTGCGGAACGCGCGCATCCGGTCGGGCAGTTCGTCCACTTCGCAGCGGTGCTTGCGGGCGATGGCGCGCAGGTCGAACAGTCGTGTCTCCGCGCGTTCCAGCGCCAGCGGATCGTGGACCAGCGCCTCGCCCGCGGCGGCCAGCTTGTCCTCCGCCTCCCCCGCTTCGATCACGGCGCGGTCGAGGGCGGCGAGGGCCTCTGCCAGCAACGGATGTTCCGGCGCGATCCGGTCGAGCCGGCGGGCCGCGACGCGCAGGGCGGCAAGGGGTGAGTCCGAACCTTCCCAGATGTGGCGCAGTTCCGCGAGATCGCCCGACAGGCGTTCCCCCTTCTGCATCCCGGCCCGCGCCTCAGCCAGGCGCGCTTCTTCCCCCGCTTGCGGCTCAAGCGCGGTCAGTTCGGCGAGGTGGGCGATCAGCAGGTCCTGGTCGGCCTGGGCCGCCGCGACGCTCGCCCGCGCCTCCGCGAGCCGATCCTCCGCCGCGCGCCAGGCGGTCCAGGCATCGGCGACCCCGGCGGCATCCCCTCCGGCAAAGCGGTCGAGCAAGGCCCGGTGCCCGCGCGGATTGGCAAGTCCGCGATCGTCATGCTGGCCGTGCAGTTCCACCAGCGCCGGTGCCAACTCGCGCAGCAGGGCCACCCCGACGGGCTGGTCGTTGACGAACGCCTTGCTGCCGCCGTCCGCCTTCAGCGCGCGGCGCAGGATCAGCGGTTCGCCCGTCTCGATCTCGATATCGGCATCCGACAGCGCCTCGGTCACGGCCCGCGGAAGGACGGGGAAATCGAACGTGGCGGAAACGCTCGCCTTTTCCTCGCCCGCCCGGACCAGGCCGGCGTCGGCACGGTTGCCCAGCACGAGACCGAGCGCGTCCAGCAGGATCGACTTGCCCGCGCCCGTCTCCCCCGTGAGCACGCCCAGGCCGTTCGAGAAATCGAGGTCGAGTGCCTCGATCAGCACGATATTGCGGATGGACAGGCGCGCGAGCATGCCCCCGTGCTCTAGCCCACTCGGATGCCGCCGTCACGGGGTGCGCGCATCACCGCGCGAATGCGAGGAAATCGCCCGGGGACAGGGGCCTAGCTGCAAGGAAGCCCTGGAACGCGGTGCAACCTTCGTCCGCCACGGCCCGCCGCTGCGCCTCCGTTTCGATCCCCTCGGCAACCACTTCCAGCCCCAGCGTGGTTGCCAGCGCGACAATGGCGCGCAGCACCGCCCGGTCGCGCTGGTCGACTTCGATCCCGTCGATCATCGACCGGTCGAGCTTGATCCGGTCGAGCGGAAGCAGCTTGAGGTAGCGAAAATTGCAGAAGCCGCCGCCGAAGTCGTCGAGCGCGATCTGCATCCCGGCGCCCTTCAGCGCGCCCAGCGTGGCGCCGACATCCTCCAGGTTGCCGAGCAGCACCTGTTCGGTGATCTCGAGCGTCAGCCGTGCCGGATCGAAGCCGCTACGGCTCACGATCGCGGCGAACTGCGCGGCGAACCCGTTCGCGGCCAGATCGTCCGGCGTGATGTTGAGCGACAGGCGCAAGCCCCCGGGCCAGGCGGCCGCCGCGGACAGCGCGCGTTCGGCGATGTGGCGCGACAGGGCCGCGACATGATCCGCCCGCCGCGCGATGGAAAACAGCGCGCTTGCCCCCATCGTACCAAGGGTGGGATGCCGCCAGCGCGCCAGTGCCTCGGCCCCGATCAGCCCGCCGCCGGGCAGCGCGAACTGGGGCTGGAACACGATCTCGATCTCGTCGCGGTCGATCGCCGCGAGGAGATCCGCGTCGAGCTGCGCGGCGCGCACACCAGGCGGGCACGGGGCGCGATCCGCCCAGGCCAGGCGCGCACCCGCGCGGTCCTGCGCCCGCTCCAACGTCGCGGCGAGGCTGTCGAGCACGTGGCCGGCCCGCTCACCCGGAAGGACCCGCACCAGCGCCACGCGCGGCCACAGCCGCACCGTCCCGGCGCCATCCACCGCCGGGATCGGCGCCGCGACCGCCTCGGCCAGTGCCTCGCCAAGCCAGTGCCACCGCTCCCGGCTCATCGACTGGCGCGCGACAAGCGCAAAGGTGCCACCGCCGATCCGTGCGGCGACCCAGTCGCGCCGCTCCAGCTCGTCGGTGGCGAGATGCAGCAGGCGCCGGGCAACCTCGACCAGCGCGCCATCGCCCGCCGCCTCGCCATAAGCGAGATTGACGCTGTCGAACCGGCTGAGCCCGATCAGCATGGCGTGCACCCCGGACGATCGTTCGCCCGGCGCGACGCTCCATCCATCGAGCGTGTCGGTCAGCGTCGCCCCATCGGCAAGTCCCGTCAGCGCGTCGCGGCGTATCTCGATCGTCTGGGGGAAGCTCGGCATAACCCGCGCGCTAGCCGCGATCCGCGCCCGGCACACCCGGGACGAACGCCCGCGTTGCCAAATGGGACACGCGCCTCTAGCCAGTGCGCGACCGTCGCAATGTGGGAAGGACGCGCGTGAGCGGCATCGATGTCACACGCCTCGCCATGCTCGTCTCGCCGACGGACCGGGCGCAGGAAGCGGCGGCCGACCTGCGCGCCCATTTCGATTTCGTATCGTTCGACCATGCCGAAGCGGCCATCGTCCTGGGCGGCGACGGGTTCATGCTGCAGACGCTGCACCATATGCTCGATGCCGGGCGGGTCATCCCGACATACGGCATGAACTGCGGCACCGTGGGCTTCCTGATGAACCGCCACCGCCCCGCGGCAAAAGTGGCCGAACGGCTGCTCAAGGCCAGGCCGTTCGCCATCGCGCCCCTGCGGATGGAAGCGATCGCGCAGGACGGCACGCGCCACGTGGCCTGCGCCATCAACGAAGTGTCGCTGCTGCGCGAAACCCGCCAGACGGCCAAGATCGAGATCGCCCTCGACGGCAAGGTGCGCCTGAAAGAGCTGGTGTGCGACGGCGTGCTGCTGGCGACACCGGCCGGCTCCACCGCCTACAACCTCTCGGCCAACGGCCCGATCCTGCCGCTCGATTCGCAGCTCCTAGCGCTGACGCCGATCAGCCCCTTCCGCCCGCGCCGCTGGTCGGGCGCGGTTCTGCCCGAACGCAGCCGGGTGACATTCAGGGTGAAGGAGCCTGCAAAGCGCCCCGTTTCAGTCGTCGCCGACCAGCGCGAATTCCGCGACGTGGCCGAAGTCCACATCGAAATCGCCCGCGAAGACCAGCTCATGCTGCTGTTCGATCCCGGTCACGCGCTGGACGACCGGATCGTCGCTGAACAGTTCGCGGTATAGGCTTGCCAAGGCCCATGCGCCCCCATATAGGCGCGCTCCTGCCGATCCGGCTGCTCCCCGATAGCTCAGCGGTAGAGTAGGTGACTGTTAATCACTTGGTCGTTGGTTCGAATCCAACTCGGGGAGCCATTTAAAACCAGCGACTTAGCGCGGGATAGGGACAGGGCGTTGGCCGCTGCCCCCGTTCACTGGCCCCTCAACCCGCTGGTCTGAGTTTCGGCTTGCGCCCCGCCGCGCTGGATGGTGCGGCGGGGAGTAGCGCAGCCCACCCCGTTCCTGTTACCGTGACGCGATTGTCAGGGGGGAACCGATGAACCGAAACAAGTTGCTGGCCGCCGTGGCCGTGGTGGCCATCGTGCTTGCCGGCGTCGCGTGGTATTTCGCCTCGCCCGCCTATGCGATGAGCCAGCTCAAATCCGCCGCGGAAAGCGGGGACGCCGCCGCGCTGGAGGATCGGATCGATTTTCCCAAGGTTCGCGAATCGCTGAAGACGCAGCTCCGCGCAGCGATGGCCACCGAACTCGCCAGGCCCGAGATGAAGGACAACCCCTTCGGTGCATTGGGGGCGATGCTGGCCATGGGCATGGTCTACGGGATGGTGGAAGGCTTCGTAACCCCCGAAGGCATGTCGGCGATGATCGCGGAAGGCCGGATGCAGCGTCCCGGCCAGTCACCGGCACCGGCACCGGCGGATGGCGCGGCGGACCGCCAGCCCGTCGACTGGACGGTCGATCGCGACGGCTTCGATCGCTTTACCGCGACGCCTGTCACACCGGACGGGGGGCCTGCCCCCAGCCTCGTGTTCGAGCGCGATGGTCTCGGCTGGAAGCTGTCCGGCCTTGAACTGCCGGCCGAAGGGCTGGGCCAGTAAACGGCGCGCGCCGCGCTGCCTGACCGTCAGTCGAAGTAACGCCGGCGCGGCGGGTCGGTGCGGCTGGCGAAGCGACCCCTGACCGCGTCGTTCACGAACCGGCCGGCCGATCGCGCCGCGCACAGCGCGTCGTACAATTCCGGGGGGACGTCGGAATAGATATAGCGCCGCCCGCCGGTGAACCAGATGCTCAGCTCCCGCTTCGCCGGGCTGTAGGCCGCGCGGTCGATTGCCGATGAAGAACGTAATTCCTGGACGGGCATGCCCGGTCAAAGCCCGCGGCGAATCGGCCGTTCCACGTTCAGCGGCGAACCGAATCGGTTTCGCGCCAGGGCGAATCCCGCGGGTCCCGGAACCGTCCACAAGCGTTCCGGTTGATTCGGCCATGGTGCCGATCCCGCCCCGCGAGCGCGAAACCGCCAACCGCGCCAGGGTCCTGGAGCCGGCGCCCGGGCAACCAGGACAATTTCACATATGCCCCGTCTGCGGCCAGCGTGTTGACCGGCGCCGGCTGGGCGATGTCATCCATCACGAAGCACCGGTCCACGATCCTTTGCCCGATGCCGATCACCGTGCGACGGACCTTTTGCCGCGCCGCCCCGTTTAACGGGTTCTGATACACAGGGATTATGCGATGTTTCTCAGGCTGGCAGCTCTCGGCGCGCTCGGTTACGCCGGATACAAGTATCTCCAGGGGTCCGGGGCTTTCGACGCGCCGCCGGCCCAGGAGGATGACGATATCGAAGGGCTCGCGGGCGGCCCCCTCAGCGACCGGGCAAAAGTCGTCCATGCGGATGAAGCGCCCTTCGACTGAGCCGGCGCCGGTCAGCTTGCCATCAAGCGGGCCCCGACCCGGATTGTCAGCGCCGATGTGAGCCGACGAATCACGTAGCGGACGGCGGGCAGACCGCCCCGAAACCCCGATTAAGCGCGCACTGCGGTCAAGCCCAGTGCGCCGCGCGGCGGCGTCAGCCTGCCTATCCAAGGCGAAGTGCCTGTAACCACCGGCGCAGCAGGCTATTCGCACCAAAGCGCGCAGCAGCGCGGTCAGCGCGTAAGCGGCGGCAGGAAGCGTCGACGCGCCTGTCTCCGCCGGAGGGAGCGGATCAGCCCGCCGCCGCGGCGTTCGCGCCTGCGCCCACCGCGCCGTGGCAGTGTTTGTACTTGTTGCCCGACCCGCACGGGCACGGCGCATTGCGGCTGATGTCCTGTCCTGCCCACGGATTATCGGCAACGCCGCCCGGCCCGGCGGCCGCCATCGGCGATCCGGCGAGCGACCCGAACATCGCGCCCATCGCGCGCGAACCGTCGCCGTCGTCAGAATTCTCGAACCCTGTCAGCGGATCGATATGGCCGGTCAGGAAATCCGGAAGCTCCGGCAGCGAAAGGGGCGCCTGCGGTGCGTTGAAGCGGAATTCGCTGCGCATGAGGATCGAGGTCACGTCTTCGCGCAGGGTTTCGAGCATCCGCTCGAACAGCATGAACGCCTCGCGCTTGTATTCGTTGATCGGCTGCTTCTGCGCATAGGCGCGCAGGAAGATCACCTGGCGCAGCGCGTCGAGCGTGGCGAGGTGTTCCTTCCAGTGGTGGTCCAGCCGTTCCAGCAGTATCTGCTTTTCCAGCCGTCTCCACATGTCGGGCTCGACCTCGGCGATCTTGCGCTCCATCAGGTCGTCGGTCAGCTTCTGGAGGCGCTCTTCGAAAAGCTCGGGCTCGACGTGATCTTCGTTGACCCATTCATCGAACGGGGCGTCGATGCCCAGCACGTCCTGCACGCGCTGCTTCAGCCCGGCGATGTCCCACTGTTCCGGATAGGACTCGGGCGGGCACGCGTCGCCGATCAGGGTGTTCACGGTGTCCCGGCGCATGTCGAACACCACGTCGTCCACCGTATCGGCATCCATGATGTCGGCGCGCTGTTCGTAGATGACCTTGCGCTGGTCGTTCATCACGTCGTCGTATTCGACCACCTGCTTGCGAACGTCGTAGTTGCGCGCTTCCACCTTCTTCTGGGCGGTCTCGATCGCCTTCGACAGCCACTTGCTGCCGATCGCCTCGCCATCTTCGAGGTTGGAATTCATCATCCGGGCGAACAGCGTGTCCGGCCCGAAGATGCGCAGAAGGTCATCCTCCAGGCACAAGTAGAACCGGCTGAGGCCGGGATCGCCCTGGCGGCCCGAACGGCCGCGAAGCTGGTTGTCGATGCGCCGCGATTCGTGCCGTTCCGTGCCCAGCACGAACAGGCCGCCGGCCGCCAGCACCTGCTCGCGCTCGGCGGCGACTTCCTGCTTGATGCGCGCGACGGCGGCGTCCCGCTCCGGCCCTTCGGGCATGTCGCGCAGCTCGTCCTCCACCCGGAACTCGACGTTGCCGCCCAGCTGGATGTCGGTGCCGCGGCCGGCCATGTTGGTGGCGATCGTGACCGCGCCCAGGCGTCCGGCCTGCGCCACGATGTGCGCTTCCATTTCGTGGAAGCGCGCGTTGAGGACGGAGTGCTTGACGCCCTCCTCCTCCAGGAACTTGCTGAGGAGCTCGCTTTTCTCGATGGAGACGGTGCCGACCAGGGTGGGCTGGCCGATCTTGGATTTCTCGGCGATGGCCTTGGCGATCGCCTTGAACTTGTCCTGCGTGTTCTTGTAGAATTCGTCTTCCTCGTCGATCCGCGCGACCGGCTTGTTGGTCGGGATCTCGACGACGTTCATCTTGTAGATGTCCCAGAACTCGGCCGCCTCGGTCGCGGCGGTGCCGGTCATGCCGGACAGCTTGGGATACATGCGGAAGTAGTTCTGGAAGGTGATCGAGGCCATCGTCTGGTTCTCGGGCTCGATCCGCACGCCTTCCTTCGCCTCGACCGCCTGGTGCAGGCCGTTCGACCAGCGCCGGCCATCCATCATGCGGCCGGTGAATTCATCGATGATGACGATCTTTTCGTCCTTCACGATGTAGTCGATGTCGCGCTTGAACATCACGTTCGCGCGCAGCGCCTGGTCGAGGTGGTGGACGACCTGCGTGTTTTCCACGTCGTAGAGGTTCGGCGTCGCCATCAGGCCGCTGTCGGCCAGCAGCGCTTCGATCTTCTCGGCGCCGTCCTCGGTCCAGGAAATGTTCTTCGACTTCTCGTCGGCTTCGTAGAAGCTGGGATCGATGCCCTTCACGATGGCGTCGATCGCGATGTAGAGATCCTGCTTGTCCTCGGTCGGGCCGGAGATGATCAGCGGGGTGCGCGCCTCGTCGATCAGGATCGAATCCACCTCGTCGACGATGGCGTAGTTGAAGGGGCGCTGCACCATCTGGGCGCGTTCGTGCTTCATGTTGTCGCGCAGGTAGTCGAAGCCGAATTCGTTGTTCGTGCCATACGTGATGTCGCTGGCATAGGCCTCGCGCCGCTCGTGCTCGCTGAGGTTGGGAACGATGACCCCGACCGTGAGGCCGAGGAACTGGTGGATGCGCCCCATCCAGTCCGCGTCGCGCCGGGCGAGGTAGTCGTTCACCGTGACGACGTGGACGCCCTTGCCCTCGATCGCGTTGAGATAGGTCGCCAGCGTGGCGACCAGCGTCTTGCCCTCGCCCGTCCGCATTTCCGCGATCTCGCCCCGGTGAAGGACGATGCCGCCCACCATCTGCACGTCGAAGTGGCGCATGCCCAGCACGCGCACGCCCGCTTCGCGCACGGTGGCGAAAGCTTCGGGCAGGATATCGTCGAGCGTGCTGCCCCCGGCGATCTGGTCGCGGAACTTCTGCGTCTGCCCGGCAAGCTCCGCGTCGCTGAGCGCCTGGATCTGCGGCTCGAGCGCGGCGATCTGGCGGACGACCTTGTCGATCGACCGCACGTAACGGTCGTTGGACGACCCGAAGAGAGCCTTGGCGAAATTCTGGATCATGGGAAAAGCCCTGCGGCTGGAACTGTAAACAGGAAGCCGCGGCGCATGCTGGCGCCCGCGACTGCAATCGGTGGGATGCGAAAAAGGGGCGCGCTATTCCAGCGCGCGGTCGGGCCCGAACTGCACGGTCGGGATGAAGATCACGACCGGCTTGCGCCGCTTGCAGTCGCCGCTCGGCCGGCTCTTGAGCTGGCTGCTCGCCTTCTGCGAGGCGGGAACGCACGACGCCGTCGGCGCGCCTTGTGCCCCGGCCATCGTGTTTTCGACCTGCTGCCCGCTGTCGAGCATCATGCGCGCTTCCGCCGGGGTGCCGAAGGCGGCGAGCCCGGTGATGAGCGCGAGGCAGGTGAGAATACGGCGCAACATTGCCGCCCACAGATAGGGCGCATCGCGCCGCGCGTCTAGCTTTTCGCGCGTTCGCGCGGCACGCTTGCCCACCGAAACGATTGTCGCCGGCGGATCGGCTACCTAAGGCGGCGCGCATGACACCCGCCCCATCGCCACTGGCCGTCCCCTTCCCCCCCATGCCGCCCATCGCGGGCGCGGTGCCGCGGATCGCGCGCGCGGGCTACAAGGACTGGGGGCGCTGCGACCTCACCTATGTCGAGCTTGCGCCGGGCACGGCGGTCGCGGGCGTGTTCACCCGCAACGTCTGCTGTTCGAGCGAAGTGGAACTGGGGCGGGAGCAGGCCCGCCTGGGCCAGGCGCGCGCACTGGTGGTGAACGCGGGCAATTCCAACGCCTTTACCGGATACCGCGGGCGCGAGGCGGTGGAGGCGATCATGGCCCAGGTCGCCCAGCACCTCGGCTGCCCGCCCAGCGAGGTGTTCGTTTCCTCCACCGGCGTGATCGGCGTGCCCCTGCCGCAGGACAAGGCGCGCGCCGGGCTGGAGGCGGTCTTCGCCGCCCAGCCATGCGCGTGGGAGGACGCGGCGGCCACGATCGGCACGACGGACACGTTCGCCAAGGGCGCGGTCGCCTCCGCAGTGGTGGGCGGCACGGCGGTGAGCGTGATCGGGATCGTCAAGGGCAGCGGCATGATCGCGCCCGACATGGCGACCATGCTCGGCTACATCTTCACCGACGCGGCGGTGGAGCCTGCCTTCCTGCAAGCGATCCTGTCGGCCGCCAGCGACACGACGTTCAACTGCATCACGGTGGACAGCGACACCTCCACGAGCGACACGGTGCTGGCATTCGCCACCGGCGCGGCGGGCAATGCCCCGCTGGCGGGGTTCGACGATGCGGGGGCCGACGCATTTGCCGCCGCGCTCCACGACGTCTGCCGGCAACTGGCGCACCTGGTCGTCCGCGACGGGGAAGGCGCGCAGAAATTCATCACTGTGACGGTCACCGGCGCCCAGAGCGAC
Source organism: Tsuneonella aeria (assembly GCF_009827495.1). Classification (NCBI taxonomy): domain Bacteria; kingdom Pseudomonadati; phylum Pseudomonadota; class Alphaproteobacteria; order Sphingomonadales; family Erythrobacteraceae; genus Tsuneonella; species Tsuneonella aeria. The sequence goes on along the minus strand of NZ_WTZA01000001.1, from coordinate 123,993 downwards.
GAAAGCGCGCGCCGCATCGGGATGGCCGTCGCCAATTCTCCGCTGGTGAAGACCGCCGTCGCCGGCGGTGACGCCAACTGGGGGCGCGTGGTCATGGCGGTGGGCAAGGCCGGGGAACCCGCCGACCGCGACCGCCTGTCGATCGGTTTCGGCGGGACCTGGGCCGCGCGGGACGGCCAGCCCCTGCCCGATTACGACGAAACGCCGGTCGCCGCACACCTGCAAGGGCGCGAAGTCGATATCGAGGTGGACCTGGGCATCGGAGATGGCCGCGCCACGGTGTGGACCTGCGATCTCACCAGCGGATACATCGCGATCAACGCCGATTACCGGAGCTGACATGAACGCGCTCGATGCCGAACTGCGCGCGCTGTTCCGCTTCGTTTCCGAACGGACGATCCTGCCCCGCTGGAAACGCCTGGCGGCCAGCGAGATCGAGGAAAAGGCGCAGGACGATCTCGTCACCATCGCCGACCGCGAGACGGAGGCGTTCCTCACGGAAGCCCTGACCAGGCTCGCCCCCGATGTGCCGGTGGTGGGTGAGGAGGCCGCCCATGCCGACCCGGCCGTCCTCGCCGCGCTGTCCGGCGCGTGCTGGATCGTCGACCCGATCGACGGCACGCACAATTATGCCCATGGCCGCGCGCCGTTCGGCATCATGGTCGCGCTGGCCGATGGGGGCGAGGCGGTGGCGGGCTGGATATACGATCCACTGAACAACCGGCTGTGCAGCGCGCGCCGCGGCGAAGGCGCGTTCGTCGATGGGGAACGAATCGCCGCCCGCGCCACCGGCGAAGATCCGCCGGTCGCGGCCATCTCGACCATTTTCCTCGACGCCGCCCGGCGCGAAGCGGTGAACGCGCACGTCGCGCCGCACTTCCGCGTGGTGGAAACGCCCCGATGCGCGGCCGAACAGTATCCGCGCCTGGCGCTGGGCCAGAACGACGTGTCGTTCTTCGAACGCACTCTGGCGTGGGATCATGCCGCGGGCGCGCTGTGGCTCAACGAAGCGGGCGGGCGCGTGGCCCGGCCCGATGGCTCCGCATACCGGGTGGACGAACCCGACCGCACCGGCATGATCGGCGCCGCGAGCCCGGCCCTGTGGGACAGGCTCGCAGGGCTTTACGCCAGGCTCTAGGCGAGTTCGCTTTCCAGCCAGCCCTTCAGCTGGCTCTTGGGCGCGGCGCCCAGCTTCTGCGCCACCGGCTTGCCGTCCTTGAACAGGACCATCAGCGGGATCGATTGCACGCCGATCTGGCCGGGCACGCCGGTATTTTCCATGATGTCCATCTTGGCGATGGTCACCTTGTCGCCCAGTTCGTCCGCGATTTCCTCCAGCGCCGGGCCGATCATCTTGCACGGCCCGCACCATTCGGCCCAGAAATCGACCAGCACAGGCTTGTCGCTGTCGAGCACGTCGGACTGGAAGCTGGCATCGGTCACGGCAATCGTCGGCATTGTCTTGTCTCCTGAAGTGAACGCCAATCTAGGCGCTGGGCACGCTCACTCAACCGGTGAGGGCGGAAAGCTTTCCGACGCGGCCCCCAACGCGCCCTTGCGCGCGGCAAGGACGTGGCCCGGCACGGCAATCAGCCGCGGCGCCTTCGTGTACAGCACCGCCGCGCAGATCTCCCGCCCGGGGTAGATGGCCGAAAGCGCTGCGGCATAGGCGGCCATCTGCGCGATCGTGCTGCCCGGCATGTCCTCCAGCGAAGCGGGCGGACGGCGCGCGGTCTTGAAGTCGACCACGGTGACACGCTCCGGCTCGATCAGCAGGCGGTCGGCCGTGCCTGCGATGACCTGCCCGTCGACCGTCGCGGCCAGCGGCACTTCCGCAAGGGCGCCGGGTGCGAATACGTGCGCGAACGACGGATCGGCCAGCACCGCGATGGCGGAGGCGACGATCTCCGCGCGCTCCGCTTCGGAAAGGTCGCCCGCCTGCCGCGCGATCCAGCGCCGGGCCGCCGCGTCCCGTTCCCCCGCCGCGATATCGGGCAGTCGTTCGAGCAGGCGGTGGATCAGGACCCCGCGCCGCGCCGCGACGCGCGCCACATCGGGCGGCAGGGGCGGATCGGGCGCGCGTTCGGCCCCGGCGGACGAGGGCGCCAGCGGGCGCGGCGGGCGCGGTTCGGGGCCGACCGGGGTGGTGGCCCAATCCGGCAGAACCGGGCGTTCAATCGCGCCAACCCCCTCGGACCGTTCGATGGGCGCGGCCAGCGCGCCCCATTCGTAACGCGCGCCCCACAGGGGATCGTCGAGCGGATCGGCCTCGAACAGCGGCTTCAGCCGGGCGTGCCAGGAATCGGGCGCGGGCTCCTTCTCGCGCTTGGCCAGCGCGCCGCCGATGAACAACGCTTCCTCCGCCCGCGTCATCGCCACGTAGAGCAGCCGCCAGTGCTCCTCCCGCTCTGCCTTCTTCGCCGCGGCTTCGGCAATCGCGATGGGCCCCGCCTTCTCGGCGGTGCGCAGCGGCGGGATCGGCACGACCTTGCCCGGCTCGCCCCCGATGCGGTCCTCCTGCAACGACAGGTCGCGCACTGGGCTGGCGTCGGGATTGCCGGCAGCGTCGGCCAGGATGACGATCGGGGCCTGAAGCCCCTTGGCGCCGTGGACGGTCATCACCCGCACCAGGCCGCCGCCGCCGTCGGCTTCGCGCTTCAGCTCGCCCTCGCCCGCGTCGAACCAGGCGATGAAACCCGCCAGGCTCGGCGTGGCGGTGCCGGCATAGGCGTTGGCGGCGTTCAGCAGTTCGTCGATCGGATCGTTCACCTCCCGCCCCAGCCGCGCGACGAGCGCCTTGCGCCCCTGCCACGGGCCGACCAGCATCCAGTGGAGCAGCGCCTGCGGCGGATCGAAGTCCGCGATCCGAAGCAGATCGCGCAGGCGCGCAACCGTCTCACGCTGCAGCGGGTCCGCGCCATCGCGCAAGTGATGCCACAGCCGGGTGCCGCGCGGGCGGTATCCGCATCGCAGCAGATCGTCCTGGCTCCAGCCGATCAGCGGGCTGACGAGCAGGTTGGCGAGGCTGAGGTCGTCGAGCGGCTGGGCCGCGAACCGCAGGGCGGCCATCAGGTCCTTCACGCCCAGCGGCGCGCCCAGGCGCAGCCGGTCGACCCCCGCAACGGGCACGCCCGCCGCGTGCAGGCGCGCGACGATCAACCCGGCCAGCTCGCGGCGCTTGCGCACCAGCACCATGATATCGCCCGGCCCGGCGTTGCGCGGGGTGCCCTTCACCAGCGGGAAGCCGTCCCGCAGCCAGGCCCTGATCTGGCCGGCGATGCGGCTGGCCATCGCGCGCTCGGGCTCGGAGAGCCACTCCTCCGGCCCCTCGTCGCCCCCGTCGGCGCCCCCGTCGCCCCCCGCATCCTCATCGCGCGCCGCGACCGGTTGCCACAGGGTGACGAGGCCTGGGCGGTTATCGCCGATGTGCGGTTCGGCCGGCTGGTCCAGGCCGAAGCTCGCGGGTGCGATCGCCTCTATCGCCCGGTCCACGAACGCGAGCACGGGCTGCGCGGTGCGATAGCTTCGTCCCAGGCCGAGCCTGAGCAGCCCTTGCGCGCGCCGGTCATCGTCCGCCAGCGCGCCGATGACCTGTTCGTAATAGCGCCGCGCGGCGGCGAAGTTTTCGGGGCTGGTCCCCTGGAAACGGAAGATCGCCTGCTTGTAATCCCCCACCACGAACAGGGTGCGCATCACCTGGTCGCGCTGCCCCGCCCCGGCGAAGAAATCGCCGGTCAGCGCGCGGATGATATCCCACTGCGCGGCGTTCGTATCCTGCGCCTCGTCCACCAGGATATGATCGAAGCGCCGGTCGAGCTTGTAGCGTATCCAGTCGGCAATATCGGACCGCGTCAGCAAGGCGGCGGCGCGGCGGATCTGGTCGTCGAAGTCGATCAGGCCCTCGCGCGCCTTGGCCTCTTCCCACGCGATCGCGAAGCGGCGCCCGATCTCCAGCGCTGGGGTGAGGAAATCCGCCAGCGCCAGCAGCGCCCGGTGTTCGCGCAGCGCCAGAAGCGACGCTGCCACGGCGGCGGCGGCATCGGCATAGCCCGGGTCGCATTTCTCGAGGCTCTTGAGAGAGCGAACCTCGCCTTTCTGGGTGAACAGCGCCGTCTCCAGCGCTTCGGCCGCGCTGACCCGGCCGAGCCCGCTGGCGCCCAGGAAGTCGCCGATCGCGGCGATCGACTTGTCCGCGGTCGCCGTGCCCCATGCCTGGTTTGCGGCGAGCACCTCGCCCAGCGCGGCGCAGTCGAACACGCCATCGGCGCACAGCTGCGCCAGCGACGCCTCGCCTGCATCGGCTTCCAGGCCCAGGAGCGGCAGCACGCGTTCGCGCATCGGCGGCTGCCAGTCGCCGGGGGCCTGCCACACCTCGCGCGCGGCGGCGCAGCGCAGCAGCCACGATCGCGCGCCGTCGGGGCCCATGCGCTCGCTCAGCATGGCCAGCGGACCCAGCACGCCCTGATCCCCGGCCTCTTCCGCGGCGCTCACCATGGAGGCGAGGACACCATGCGCCAGGACCTCGCGGTCGCGGTCCTCCATCGGGCGGGTGCCGGGGACCAGCCCCGCCTCGTCCGGGAACGCGGCGAGCAGCCACTGCGAAAACGCGTGGATCGTGTCGATCCGGAGGCCGCCGCCCGGACAATCGAGCACGGCGGCAAAGCGCGTCCGCGCCCGGGCGAGCGTGTCCGGATCGGGGGAAGCGCCGATCGCGATGAGGTCCTTTGCCAGCGCGGTGTCGGGCATCCGCACCCATCCGGCCAGCACGGCGTTGACCCGCTCCGCCATTTCCGCGGCGCCGGCCTTGGTGAACGTCAGGCACAGGATCTGGGACGGCTTCACCCCCGGCCGCAGCAACAGGCGCAGGACCCGCGCCGAAAGCACCTGGGTCTTGCCGGTGCCGGCCGACGCGCTCAGCCACACGCTGCGATCGGGCGCGACCGCGTCCTCCTGTTGGCCCTGCAAGGGATGGACCTTGCCGCTCATTCCGTCTGCCCCGCCCATTCGTCGAGCCGCATCAGCTGGTCATACGTCGCGTAACCCGGCGCATCGGGGTTCAGCCGCGCGGTGAACGGGGCCTCGCCGAGAATCCACGCATCGAGCGCCGCATCGAGAAACACTTTCGCCTGCGGTAAGAATTCTCTTTGCGCGATTCCGCTACGCTTGTTCCCCTCCTTGATGGGAGTCGTGATGTACCCGAAGCCCGTCACGCTCTTGTCGTTGCGCCCCAGGGACCAGTATTCGAAGCGTGTCGCCCGGGCGTCCGCCAGCTTGTCGAACGCGCCGCCTTCCACCATCAGCCCCAGCGTGCCGAGCTGCAGCGCGTACCCCGCCTCCACCTGCGCGCCCGAGGGCGGCCGCCCGGTCTTGTAGTCGACGACGGCGAAACTGCCATCCGCCAGCCGATCGAGCCGGTCGATCCGCCCGTGCAGGGTCACGCCGCGATAATCCATCCGGCCGCGCTCTTCCCACAGGGCGGGCGTTCGCTGGGGATCGGCGGCAACCTCCATCTCCACCCATTCCAGCGCCTTCATCAGCCGCGGCCGCCACAGCGCGCGGGTCAGCGGATGCGCGTGCATCGCCTCCAGCCGCGCGTCGGCCAGCGCCTGCATCGGCTGGCCCGTGCGGTGCCAGTCTTCGAGGATGAGGTGCGCCAGTTCCCCTTGCCACGCCGGCCCCGGATCGGCGTCGAGCGCGTCCAGCTCCGACAAGGAGAGGATCGAGGAGGCATAGAACTGGTAGGGATCGGCCCGCAGGCGGTCGAGCCCGGTGACGCTCAGCGCGACCTTGCGCTGCGCCGCATCGGGCATGGGCTGCGGGCGCGGATAGGGCGCCGCCGCCGGCGCATCGTCGATCGCCGCGGCGAGTGCCGGCGCCCGATCCTCCCGGTGCGCCGGCCGGAGCTCGCCAAGCAGCGCCTGCACCCGCAGCAGGAAGCGCGACGCGATTGCCGGCCCGCTTTCGTCCCGACGCGCGCGGCTCAGCACGACCTCCGGCGCGCCCATCGCTGCGGCCAGGTCGTGGGCCGACAGTCCGATGCGGAAATCGGCGCCCGGCACGCCCAGCCCGCGCAGCACGGCCGGTGCCAGCAGCGGATCGGTGGCGGAACGCGCGGGCCATGTCCCCTCGTTCAGACCGGCAGCGATTACCAGGTCCGCGCGCGCCATGCGCGATTCGATGAGGCCGTAGATGCTCACCCGCGGATGGCCACCGAACGGCGGCCGGACCGCCTCCGCCTCCATCGCATCCCGCAGCGCGACGTGCAGGTCTTCGGCTGCAATCACGGTCCCGATCTCGCGCGCGTGCAGGCGCAAGTCCTCAACGAGGGAAGCAAGCGCACGGCCGTCCTCGCGCGCCCACAACGCGTCGCCCGCCAGCAATTCACCGGCGGCGGCAAGGCGGTCGAGCCAGTCGGCCAGCAATAGTTCCCCGCCTTCCAGCAACGGTGCAAGGATCGCCGCGGTCGGTGCCCACCATTCGGCAACACCCGCCTGGGCCGCCATCGGCCCGAGCGGTTCGAGTCCTCCTTCGGGGCGTGGCCCCCGTAGCTGGAGCTCAAACTTGCGGAGTGCGGCCAGCCAGTCCCGCCGCGCGTCGCCGAAGCGAACGAGCGGATTGGCGAGCGCGGCGATCAGCGGCACCGGCGCCGCCTGCTCCGCCGCCACTTGCGCCAATTGCAGCATCAGCCGGCCCGCCGCCGTGATCGACAGCGGGCGGCCTGCGGAATCGTCCGCTTCGATGTGCCAGCGGCGCAAGTGCTGCACCACCCGCCGGGCGAGCGCGCGGTCGGGCGTCACCAGCGCCACCCGCTTTTCAGGCGCGGCGACGGCCTGGCGGATCAGCAGGGCGATGGCCTGGGCCTCCGCCTCCGGGTTGTCGCTCTCCATCAGCCGGACGCCCGCAAGCCGGCGCTTGTCGGCGGAAAGGCCCACCCATGCCGTGCTCGCTTCCGGCGGGAGGAAAAGGTTCGAAATGGCGTGGCTGCGCTCCGGCGGAGCGGCTCCGATCCCGCGGCGGTGCCACGGCTGAACCTCTTCCCGGTTTACGCCCATCCGGTTCAGCAGCAGCTTTAGGTGGTACTGTGGATGCGTGACGGCGTCGGATTCCGCGAAGGGCGGGTCGCCGGGGTTCACCCCTTTGCCCGCCGCGCCAAGCTCATCCCACACCGCGGCCGGCATCGCGAGATCGAGGTCCGGCAGGATCACCGCGCCGGCCGGGAGCGTGCTGACGACCCGCAACAGGTTCGCCAACGCCGGGGAAGCGCTCGTGACACCGGCAGCGACCACCGGCGTCACGGGCGGCACCGCGCGCCACCGCCGCGCCGCATGGTCGAACAGCCGATTGCGCCGGGCGGCCGAATCGAGGGCACCGATCGTCCCGAGTTCCGCCAGCCACCGCGCCTGCACGCGGGCGAACAGCCGGACCGAACGCTGCCAATGGACCGCCAGGTCACCAACGATCTCGATGACGTGGTCGCCCTGGAGCTCTTCGGGGCCGATATCCTCGATCAGCAGCCGGTCCATGGTGCGGGCGACATCTTGCGCCAGGCGCAGCAGTGCGGCGCCGCGCGGCGCGTCGGGGCCCATCTCCTCGCGCAGCAACTCCGCGATGCGCAGCCAGCGGCGCGTGGGCGACATCGCCGGCGGAATGTCAGCAGCACCCAGCGGATCGAGCAGCGCACCCAGCGTCTCGTCGAGATCGAGATCGCCCACTGCCGCCATGCGCGGCATCAGGAGGCCGCCTCCGCTCGCCCGGACGAATGCTTCCTGCACGGTGCGCATCGCGCGGCTGGACGGGAGCAGCAAGGTCAGGCGGGCAAGGCCGACGTCCGGCTCGGAATAGCGCGGGATAAGCCCTGCGACGAGCGCATCTGCAAAGCCGCGGTGCGCGGCAATCGAATAGATCTGCGGCCCCCGCCCCTCAGACACTCGCCAGCGCATCCTCGGTCGGGCGAATGGCTTGCGGCGTGCCCACTTCGAACCACTGGCCGGTGAACAGCGCGCCGTACAGCCGCCCTTCCCCGATCGCCCGTTCCCACAAGGTCATCGTGCCGAACGCGCCCTGCGGCGCATCGCGAAGCAGCCGGTGGCTGACGATCTGGATGCCGGTATAGATATAGGGCGCGATCCGCCCAGGCCTGCGACGCGATAGCCGGCCGAGCGGGTCCATATGAAAATCGCCGGGCCCGCGGAAGTTCATCGCGCGTGCGTGCGGGACAACCAGCAGCAGCGCATCCATTGTAGCCGGATTCCAGTGGTGGGAAAGGTCCGTGAACGCATCGCGCGGTCCGTCCAGCCAGATGTTGTCGGCGTTGAGGCAGAAGAAGGGATCGGGCAGCAGGCCTTCCCGGAACGCCTTCACCATTCCCCCGCCAGTCTCGAGCAATCCGTCGCGTTCGTCCGAGATTGTCACGCGGGGCGCCTCGCGTGACCCGAGATGGCTCTCCAGCGCGTCGGGCAGGTAATGGACATTCACGACCGCGCGCGCGACGCCGCATTCCGCCAGCCGGTCAAGCGCGTGATCGATGAGCGGCTTGCCCGCGACGCGCACCATGGGTTTGGGCTGCGTGGCGGTGAGCGGCCGCATCCGCTTGCCGAGCCCGGCCGCCATGACCATCGCCGTATCGCTGGCGAGCTTCGTCATGCGATCGCACCGCCGAATTTGTCGCGCAGACGGCGCGGGATGTTGCGATCGAACCACGCCGCGACCGGGCCCAGCGCAGGGTGCGCCAGATCGCGTTCCATCGCTGCCCAGACACGCGGGATCATCGAAAGATAACGCGGTTTGCCGTCGCGCTTGTGGAGGCGCGCAAAGATCCCGACGATCTTTGCGTTACGGTGCGCGCCGAGGCGGGCGTAGTCCGCCATGAATTTGTCGCCCGCGTCCACCTGCGAGAGGTACCGGTCGAGCATGGACTGCTCCAGCTCGGGCGAAACATCGCGCCGGGCATCCTGCAACAGGCTGACGAGATCGTATGCCGGGTGACCGACCAGCGCGTCCTGGAAATCGATGAGGCCCTGCCCGCCGCCGCCCCGTGCGCCGGGCTCCAGCAGCATGATATTTTCCGCGTGATAATCCCGCAGCACCGTCACGCCCGGAGACTGGCGCGCCAGGAGCGGGGAAAGCACCTGCTCCCATGCCCCGGCATAACCGGGCACATCCACCTCGATCCCCACTGCCGGGCAATACCATTCGACCAGCAACGCCGCTTCCCGCTGGTAGGTCGCCATGTCGTACGCCGGGAAGGGCCCGGGCGGACACGCGTGCAGCGCGACCAGCGCGTCGATTGCCGCGCCATACGCCGCGCCCTCGCCCTGCGGGTGAAGGTCGAGCCAGTCACGCATGCGATCGTCGCCGAAATCTTCCAGCAGCACCCAGCCCTGCTGCGGATCGGCCGCGTGGATCGCGGGCGCGCGCAGCCCGTTGTCGGTTAGCCATGCGGCGACGTCGAGGAACGGCTGTGGGTCCTCGTGCGGCGGAGGCGCATGCATCAGCATCGCGTGGCGCGCGCCGTGGCGAATGCGGAAATACCGGCGGAAGGAGGCATCGCCCGGGATCGGGTCGATCACCGCCCCGGACCAGCCTGCCGAATCAAGGAATCGGCCGAGGCCGTCTGGCAACGCGTTCATGGCATGCGCCCTAGCCAATCAGCACCCGGATCGACAACGGCCACGCGGCCGTTTCCCGCGATTTCGAGCGTGACGGAAAGGCAGCCCGCCTCATGCGCGAAGCCGCCGGCGCGGTCCGGCCATTCCGCCAGCAACGCGGATCCGTGCCGATAATCATCGAGTCCGATCTCTTCCGCTTCGCCGGGTGTCTCCAGGCGATAGAAGTCGGCGTGCACAAGCGGCGGATCGAGCGCGTCGTACGTCTCGATGATCGTGAAAGTCGGGGACGGTACCTCGCCGCGGTGGCCCAGGGCGGCGACGACGGCGCGCGCAAGGGTTGTCTTGCCAGCGCCCAGTCCCCCGGTAAGCGCCACCACGTCGCCCGGCCTCAGCTTGCGGGCAATGCGCGCGCCGAACGCGTCCATGGCGGCAAGGTCGGGCAGATCGACCGTCACGGCAGCGTGATCGTGGCGAAAGTTCCCTCGTGGGGCCGCGAGACGATCTCAAGCGTGCCGCCGTGCGCCTCCACCAGTTGCCGCGCGAGCGGAATGCCGAGGCCCTGCCGGCGCTCAGGCTTGCCATCGGGCCCGGTCCGCAGGCCCTCCAGCGCGCGGCGCAGTTCGGCCGCGGTCATACCCTTGCCGTTGTCGGATACCACGATCCGCAACCCGTCGGCCTTGCGCGAAAGATCGACGAGTATCTTGCCCCCTCTCGGGGTCGCGGCGATCGCGTTGTCGAGCAGCTGGCCGATCGCCCGGCCCAGTTGCCGCTCGTCCGCATCGACCTTCAGCGCCTTGCTGCCGCGCAGGTCGAGCGAAAGGCCGCCGCTCACGATCGCCGTTTCGCGTTCGCGCACGACCCGCGTGACGAATGGCATGACATCGAAGCGCGTGCGCGACAGGGGAAGAAGTCCTGCCTCGCTCTGCGACAGATCGAGCACGTTCTCCACCTGGTCGGTGAGTTTCTGGACGGACTCGAGAATGGCAGCAACGTACTCGCGCGCCTGCTCGCTCAGCTCGCCGGCGACCCCGGCCTTGAGCAGTTCGGCGAACCCGCCGATCGAGGTGAGCGGGACCCGCAGTTCGTAACTCATGTTGGCGAGGAACCGGGTCTTGACCTCGTCGGCCGCCTCCAGCGCCTGGTTGCGTTCGCGCAGCGCGTCTTCCGCAAGCTGCGAGGCCGTGATGTCGAGAACGGTAAGCAGACCATTGCCGTCGGGGAGCGGGACCCCTGCAATCTCGAGCGTTCGTCCATCTGCCAGGGAGACACGCCCGGCGGTCTGCTTGCGATCGAGCGTCGCGCCGCGGACGATCTCGCCGATCCCCTTCGCCTGCTGGGGCCGGTCGAGCAGGGGCGCGATCTGCCGGACAAGCTCGTCCGCACTCGGATGCCCGCCCAGCGCCTCGTCATCGAGGCCCCACGCCCCCGCAAACCGGCGGTTCCACAGCTGCATGTGGCCGTCAGGCGCGAATACGGCCAGAGCTTCGAACAGGCTGTCGAACGTCGCGGTGCGGGTGCGCAGCAGGGTGTCGCGCGTGGCCGACAGGGCCAGGCTCTCTGTCCGGTCCTCAGCGATCAGAACCAGCCCGCCATCGGGCATCGGCTGCGCCACGATCCTGAGGTGCGTCCCATCGCTGAGCGGCCAGTTCTCCTCCACCGGTTCGTCGGCCAGGAACCATTCGAGCCGCTCCGCACGCCATGCCGGGAAGTCGCGCACTTCGGGGGTGCGGCCCGCTTCACGCGCTTCCCGCAGGAAGCGTTCGAACTCCAGCCCCTGGCTCGCACCGGGGCGCATCGCGAACGCGCGCCGGAACGGCTGATTGGCGGAGGACAGCCTGCGGTCCGCGCCGAACTGCGCGACGCCGACCGGCAACTGGTCCAGCATGTCGCGCTGCGCATCGCGCCATGCACGGAACACGCGGGAAAGCTCCTCCATCTCCTCAATGTCGATGGCGTACCCGGCGACCCCGTCGTCCCCCAGTGGCAGGTCGCTGACACGCAAGCTGCGGCGCTGGCCGCCAATCGTGGCGGCGACGATCCGTTCGATCGGCGCCTTCCGCTGCGACGCCTGTGCGGCGATCTGCGCGGCGGACAGACCGTCGACGGCCTCGATCAATTCCGCCTGCGCGGCCACGGCGGCGTCGGCCGATTCCGCGCCGACGGCAGCGACGTAGGCCCGATTGACCAGCTTCAGCCGCGCGTCGGTCCCGCGGAACCACATCGGCATGGGCGCCGCTTCGATGAGGCCGACGAGCGCGGCAAAATCAGCGCGGGCGCGCGAAGCCTCGGCCCGGAGATTGGCAAGCTCGTTCTCGCTTTCGGAGAAATCGAAGATCCACAGCAAGGCCGCCCCGCCAGGTGCCACTTGCGGATCGGCCAGCGTGCCCCGAACGGCAAGGCTGCGCTGCGAGCCCGCGGGGGTGATCGCCATGCGGAACGGCGCCGCGGTCTTCTGCGTGCGCGACACCAGGGCGGCCAGCTGCGCCAATTGTTCGGCGCCGATGCCCCTGCCGCCTTCGCTGCCGGCCAGATCGCCGAGATACTGCGGGAGCCGCGACAGGCCCAGCCAGCCGGCGAGGCGCTCGCTAGCCTCGATCCGCCCGTCAGTCCGCACAAGCAGCGGGATCGCCGGCGCTTCCTCGATCATCCGCGCCATGCGCCGCGACGCCTTGCGCGCGTTCTCTGCCGCCTTCGTTTTAGCACCGGCAGCGATCATCAGCCCGGCTGCGACCGCCACCCAGGCGGCCATCAGCAGGCCGAGCAGGACCAGCGCGGTGGGGGACAATTGCATGGGCGGTCAGCTATGCGCGCCGACCGCCCAAAGCAACTCCGTAAGGGGCGCGATCAGTAACGGTAGTGATCGGGCTTGAACGGGCCCTCCACCGGCACGCCGATGTAATCGGCCTGCCGCTGCGTCAGGCGGGTCAGCTGAACGCCCAGCTTTTCGAGGTGCAGTGCGGCGACCTTCTCGTCGAGGTGCTTGGGAAGCACATAAACCTCGTTCTCGTACTCGTCCGACTTCGTGAACAGTTCGATCTGCGCCAGCGTCTGGTTGGTGAACGAGCAGCTCATGACGAAGCTCGGGTGACCCGTGGCGCAGCCCAGGTTCACCAGGCGCCCCTTGGCGAGGACGATGATCTGCTTGCCATCGGGGAAGGTGACGAGATCGGTGCCGGGCTTGATCTCCTTCCATTCGTAATTGTCGAGCGCGCTTATCTGGATCTCGCTGTCGAAGTGGCCGATGTTGCAGACGATCGCCATCGGCTTCATCGCCTTCATGTGTTCGGCGGTGATTACGTCTTCATTGCCCGTGGTGGTGACGAAGATGTCGCAGCGCTTGGTCGCTTCTTCCATGGTCACGACCTCGAACCCTTCCATCGCCGCCTGAAGGGCGCAGATGGGGTCGATTTCGGTCACCATGACGCGCGCGCCGCCGTTGCGCAGCGAATCCGCGCTGCCCTTGCCCACGTCGCCGAAGCCGGCCACGCAGGCGACCTTGCCTGCCAGCATCACGTCGGTCGCGCGGCGGATCGCGTCCACCAGCGATTCCTTGCAGCCATAGAGGTTGTCGAACTTCGACTTGGTCACGCTGTCGTTCACGTTGATCGCGGGGAACGGCAGCTTGCCCTGCTTGGCAATGTGATAAAGCCGGTGAACGCCGGTGGTGGTTTCTTCCGACACGCCCTTGATCGCCTTGACCGTGGCGGTGAGATAGCCCGGCTTCGCCTTCAGGAATGCCTTCAGCGCGCGCTGCATCTCGACCTCTTCCGCGTTCGTCGGCTCGGGCATCGTCTCGCCCGCTTCGATCCGCGCGCCCCAGAGTGCGAACATCGTCGCGTCCCCGCCATCGTCGAGGATCATGTTGCAGGTCGTGTCGTCGCCGTCCTTCGACCAGTCGAAGATGCGGCCGACATAATCCCAGTAATCGGCCAGGCTCTCGCCCTTGACCGCGAAGACCGGCACGCCGCTGGCGGCGATGGCGGCGGCGGCGTGGTCCTGCGTGGAATAGATGTTGCAGGTCGCCCAGCGCACTTCGGCGCCAAGGGCTGTCAGCGTTTCGATCAGCACCGCCGTCTGGATCGTCATGTGCAGCGAACCGGTGATCCGCGCGCCTTTCAGCGGCTGTGAGGCGCCGTATTCCTCCCGCAAGGCCATGAGACCCGGCATCTCGGTTTCCGCGATCGCGATCTCGTCGCGCCCATATGCGGCGAGGTTGATATCCTGGATGACATAGTCGCGTACGGCGGTCGGGGCGGAAGTGGCCACTTAGAAATCTCCAATTCGCAGAATCGGCGCGCCCTAGCGGGGCGCGCGTTTCATGGCAAATATAAAGCTTCCTTTATATGTCGAATCCACCGCCCCGGCTTGCGCGCGGGTTGGGCATCGCTATTTCGGTGTGCCGACGGACATGGACACTGCAAAAAGGAAAATAGCGATGACGATCAAGGTGGGTGACAAGCTGCCCGACGTGAAGCTGGTCAGGGCGACCGACAATGGCCCCGAAGCGGTTCAGAGCGCCGACTATTTCGCCGGTCGCAAGGTTGCGCTGTTCTCCGTTCCGGGTGCCTTCACCCCGACCTGTTCCGCCCGTCACCTTCCCGGTTACGTGGAAAAGGCCGCGGAACTGAAGGCCAAAGGCATCGACGAGATCGCCGCGACAGCCGTGAACGATGCCTTCGTCATGGGCGCCTGGAACAAGTCTGCCGGCAGCGAGGACATCACGATGCTGGCGGACGGCAACGGCGAATTCGCCGAGGCGCTGGGCTTGACGATGGACGGCTCGGGCTTCGGACTGGGCAAGCGCGGCCAGCGTTTCTCGATGATCGTGGACGACGGAACCGTGACCCAGCTCAACGTCGAACAGCCCGGCGATTTTTCGGTTTCCAGTGCGGAGCATATGCTCGGCCAGCTCTGACAACGCGAAATAAACCATTCGCATTCTAGGGCGGGGGCGTGAACGCGCTTCCCGCCCTTCCCCTGTCCGCGAACGAGGCCGCCGATGGTGCTGCCGGCCTTCGCCTGTTCCCCGCGCCAGCGCGATTCCGGCCCGTCGTCCTTTTACTGTCGGTTGTCCTGGGAATTGCGGCGCTGGCCGCCGGTGCGGTTGTCGCCTCCGCCGGGATGACGGTCCAGGCAGGGCCGTTCGTCCGTTTCCTTTTCCTGGCGGCGGCAATGTTTGCCCTGTCGGCCTGGTGTCGCGTGCGCCATCTCGACCCGCGCCTCGGCGATGCCGCCGCGATCGTCGGAGTGGGCATCCTCGCGCTGATGGCCTGCGGGGTGGTCTCGAACGCCGGCCTGCGCCTGGGCGCGTCGCCCGTCGATGGCCTGCTGGCAGGGATCGACGGCCTGGTGGGCATCGACGTCGCGCAAGTCGTCCGTGCCTTTGCGGCGCAGCCAGCGACGATCGATGCGCTGGCAGTGATCTACAACGCGTCCGGCGCCATCGCGGTCGCTCTCATCGGGTTGCGGCTCCTCGCCAATCGGCGCGCGGAAGCCTGGGAACTTGTCATGACGATCGTCCTGGCCATGCAGGTCGTGGCGCTGGTCTCGATCGTCGCGCCGGCGGTTGGGGCGATGGCGCACCTCGCGATGCTCGACCTTCAAGGGGCAGGCCTGCCCGCCGGGGCCGGCATCTATCACCTGGAAGCGTTCCATCATTTCCGCGCGGGCACCGACACGGTGCTGCGGCTGGACGACATGAGCGGGCTGGTCACGTTCCCTTCGTTCCACACCGTCCTCGCCCTCGTCGCGCTACAGGCGGTCGCCAGGACGCGCCTGCGGTGGCTGGGGGTCGCATGGGCCGCCGCGGTCATCGTCTCGACGATTCCGATTGGCGGTCATTATGTCATCGACCTTGTCGCGGGATTCGCGATCTGGGCTGGGGCCGTAACGGTCGCCCGGCGCGTCAGTACCCCATCAGCCTGAGCACTTCCTCGCGGCTGCGCGGGTCGTCGAGGAAGGTCCCCATCATGCGGCTGGTGATCATGCCGACGCCGGGTGTCCGCACGCCGCGCGCGGTCATGCAGCTGTGCGCAGCTTCGATCACCACGGCGACGCCCTGCGGCCTGAGATGGCTCCAGATGCAATCGGCGACTTCCGCCGTCAGCCGTTCCTGCACCTGCAGGCGCCGCGCGAAGCCGTGGAGCACACGGGCGAGCTTGCTGATCCCGACCACGCGGTCGGTCGGTAAATAGGCGATCGCCGCCTTGCCGATGATCGGGGCCATGTGGTGTTCGCAGTGGCTCTGGAACGGAATGTCCTTGAGCAGGACGATCTCGTTGTATCCGCCCACTTCCTCGAACACACGCGACAGGTGCACGGACGGGTCTTCGCCATAGCCGAGGCAGTATTCCTTCCACGCCCGGGCGACGCGGCTCGGCGTATCGAGAAGTCCTTCGCGCGCCGGATCGTCTCCCGCCCAGCGGATCAGCGTTCGGATTGCATCCTGCACGTCATCGGGCACTAGCGGCTTGCCGCGCGGATCGTCTTCATCGGGCCCTACCAGGCTGCTCATTTCCCGAATCCTCGTTTTGCGCGGTCGTAGGCGCGCCGGACCAGGCTGCCCTGCTTCATCAGTCCTCCCTTGGCAAACGGTTCCAGCATCAGGTCGGGGTGTTCGGGATCAAGGATCTGCGATTCGGCCAGCGCCCCTTCGATCTCGCCGACCGGCGGAGGCTCGAACCGGCGGAGTTGGCGGGAATTGAGCTGCCCATGCGTGTTGATGAGGTTCAGCATCGATGGATCGGCCTCGAGCAGTCGGGCGACATCCGCCTCCTCCAGTCCGCAATGCTCCGCCAGCAAGGAGCAACGCAGAGCGGTGATCGCGTCGCAGGCGTGATCGTTACCGGGACGGTCGCAATCGATGAACACATCGCATTCGCTATCGAGGCCCATGGACCGGTTGTTCCAGTTGGCCGAGCCGATCCGGAGGATGCGGTCGTCGATGATCGTCAGCTTGGCGTGGACGTAGATCTTCGTCTCGCCCGTGTAAGGCACGAACATGGCGAAGCGGCCCTTGCTGTCGACTTCGTGGATGGCATGGAGCAGGCAGTTGCGCGCGTGGTCCATGGCCTGCTGCTCCAGCCACCCATCGGCGGCATCGGGCTGCACCATGACGATCTCGGGCGGGTTTTCCTCCTTCAGCCGCGCGGTGATCGCTTCGGCGACCCGGGGGGAGGTGAAATACTGGTTCTCCGAATAGATGAATCGTTTCGCCTGCCCGATCTGGGCGACCAGCAGATCCTCGATCTCGCGGATTTCGGGGCACCCATCGTATTCGGCGCGTGTGCGTGCGATGCCGATTTCGACGTTCTCGAACTGGACAGGCAGTTTCTCGGGCCACAGGCTTTCGCCGCTTGCTTCCGCCGCTTCCAATTGGGACCCGCCTGCCGTTGCCCACCGTTCGCGGCTCAACACACCAAGCTGATGGGCGATATCGCCTTCCATCATCATCGTCGCATCGTGCCACGGCCCATACCTGCGGCCGTGCGGCCGGCGGCGCCGACGATCCTTTTCGCGATGATCCCGGGTGTCCCAGCGATCCTGGGTCATGTCGATTCCGCCGCAGACCGCCAGTTGATCATCGATCACGACGATCTTCTGATGATGTGAACATCCCACCGGGTGATGGCTGTCGAAGTTGAACGTGATGCCGTCGACGCGCGCCATCCGAAGCACATCCACGATCATGTATCCGCGGGTGAGGAACTGGAAAACACCCAGCCCCCACTTGAGAATGCAAATCTCCAGCCCGCGATGATGCCGCGCCAGCCAGACGAGAAAGCTACCCAGGCGGCGGGGGTATTCACGGCGGAACGGGCGGCTGAACCAGCGGCGGCCTACAGCGAGGTGAATCCGCGTATCGAAGTCCCAGCCGACCAGCATGATCCTGCGGCGGGCCTGGAGCATCGCGGTCTGCATGAAGCCGAAATAGTTTTCGGCATCGACGATCACGCTCGCCCGCGCGGCCTTCGCATAGCGCCATACGCCCGGTTCGGCGGATTTGTCGTTGAACGTACACTCTGCGGCGGGTTGTCCAGTTTCGTCCAAAACCTGCTTGCCCCCTTCTGTCAGGCGATGACGCGGGGAGTGGCTAGCGCGTGGAGCGCCCGGGTGGAAGGGCCCGGGTGGACGGGGCTGCCCTTGGGGCGCGCCGGCCCGCGGGCGGGCGAGCAAAACAATTCAGGCCGCCTCCCCAATCGGGAAGACGGCCTGGAATGAATGGCGCGCCCGGAACGATTCGAACGTCCGACCCTCAGATTCGTAGTCTGATGCTCTATCCAGCTGAGCTACGGGCGCGCATTGGAGGGCGCCACATAGGCAGGCTGCCCAGGGTTGGCAATCCCTTATCCGGCGCCTTTTCCCGTTCAACCGGGCAAGTGGGTTCGCAGCACGACATCGAGCGGCGGCATCGGTAGTTCCACCATTGCCGCAGGTCCGAACCAGGCGATTTCCGCCCCGTCATGCGCCGTGGGGACGCCTCCCCAGCGGGCGACGGTGTAAAGCGTGATGACAACCGCGGGATGATCGCCGTCCGCGGCTGCCTCCGCGACGGCCAGATGGGAAATTGCCGCAGAATCGACCCGGATTCCCAGCTCCTCCGCGAGCTCCCGTATCAGGGCGTGTTCCGGCGATTCCCCCGCTTCGACCTTCCCGCCGGGAAATTCCCACAGGCCCGCGTGATGCTTGCCCGCGGGCCGCTTCCCCAGGAGCCAGCGGCCGTCCGGTCGCCTGAGCGCGCCCGCAACCACCGCCATGCGTGTCGGAGAATTTTCCAGTTCGGACACGCAAGGAAACCCTTTCTTAACTCGCCAGCGCGCAGAAGCGACGGCGATCAGGCCGCAGGCCATGGAGCAGAAGAACGCCGATGCGCATACTTCTAAGACAGATTGCCAGCGATACGTCGGGGGCAACAGCCGTCGAATATGGCCTGATCCTCGCTTTGATTTTCATTGCCATGCTGACCGCAGTTCAGAACTTCGGGACCGCCACGATCACGATGTGGAACAGTGTCAGCAGCAAGATGGCCGAAGCGAGCAAGTAAACAGGGTGGATCGGTTAGTAATTTATCAACTTCAAATCCGTATCTTCCCGAAATGTCCAGGCCGTTAATTGGGTGCGGCATGGGCCGGGTAGCGAAGACTGAACCAGGAGACGTCAAATGCAGTTCATCAAGAATCTCGTTCGCGACGAAGAAGGCGCGACCGCAATCGAATACGGCCTCATTGCTGCTCTGATCGCCATCGCCGCGATCGTCGCGATGCAGGGCCTGGGCAACCAGCTCAGCACGACCTTCAAGAAGGTCAGCACCGAGATGGCGAAGGGCAACTAAGCCTTTCCTCCGACCGGAGATACGAGGTGCGGCGGGAGCGATCCCGCCGCACTTTTCGTTTGTGTCGGATAGCTGGCAGGGACCCTAGCGCCCCCGCACCACCAGCTTCACCTTCTGCCCTGGGACGACGGTCGCACTGGATGAAAGACCGTTCAGCACCCGGAAGCGCTGCTCCTGCGCACTGGTATAGGCCATCCGGCCAGCGAGCGTTTGCACGGTGTCGCGGGGCCCCACGGTTACAACATCGATGACCCGGGGCACCACCCCCGCCGCCTCGTTCGCGTTGATACGCCGCATTGAATTGAACATCGGCGTGAACACGCCCGATCGCCCAGCCTGCGTGATCCCTACGAAATGGTACGCCTGGTTGGGCGCGAATTCATAGGCGAACACGGTAACATCCACCTGTCCGTTGCCGGAATTGACCCGGGTCAGGCCATACATGGCCGGCAGCCCGTTAACGGTCGTGCGCTGCAAGGTCTGCGGCGCAATCTGCTGGTTCTGGCTCAGGCCGGCAAAGGCCTGCCGGACGTATGTTTCCAGATTGCCGTTGTAGGCGGCGGTGGTGAGCTGCGCCTGGCCGCTCTGCCCGTTGATCGAAACCGCCCGAGTCCCGTTCACCATGTAGAACCCGTTCGGCGCGGCGAAGGCGAAGCGAAGCTGGGGATGGATGAACTGATTGCCTTCGATCACGCCCTGGGCCGGATCGTCGCCGTAAGTCAGCCCGTCGATACGGGCCAGGAAAGTGTCGCGATTGGTAATGCCCGTCGCATTACCGGCAAGTTGCAGCGCGGAACGCACGCGGCTTGCCGGATCCGGGTGAGTCGAGGCCCATTGGGGGATAGTCGCGTCTCGGCGCCCCTGGAGCGAGGCATCCAGCGCGTTCTGTGCAGCCAGGCTCTGCAACACGGTGCCCATCGCGCGCGGATCGTAACCGGCGGCGCGGAGGTACTGGATACCGAGCCGGTCCGCCTCAATTTCCTGGTTGCGGGAGAAGCTCAGCGTGAGCATTTGCGTACCCTGCTGGATTCCCTGCGTCAGCAGCTGGCCGGCCTGGCTATTACCCAGCACCGCACCGGCGAG
The DNA here is from genome assembly GCF_009827495.1 of Tsuneonella aeria. Taxonomy (NCBI): domain Bacteria; kingdom Pseudomonadati; phylum Pseudomonadota; class Alphaproteobacteria; order Sphingomonadales; family Erythrobacteraceae; genus Tsuneonella; species Tsuneonella aeria. The sequence goes on along the minus strand of NZ_WTZA01000001.1, from coordinate 103,971 downwards.
GACCGACCCGAGCACGCCAAGGATCGAGTTGCGCGTCGACGTCTGCTGGCGGCGCTGCGAATGCCGTGCGGCCACGTGGCCGACTTCGTGCCCGAGGACGCCGGCAAGCTCCGCCTCGTTGTTCATAAGCGCGACAAGCTGGCGCGTCGTGTAGATGTAGCCACCCGGGATGGCGAACGCGTTGTTCACCGAGCTGTTCAGGAGGGAAACCGTGAACGCGTCGCGCGCGTTCGAAAGGCTGGATCGCACCGCGATGTTCTTCCCGACCTGCTCGACATACTGGGCCTGGGGCCCGGTCATCGCGCCGCCGAATTCCTGCAGGAGCTGCGGATGCGCCTGTGCGCCTTGGCGTGCCTCTGCCTGAGTGATCGTCGTTGCCCCGCCGCTCTGCGCTTCAGCCGTGGTGGCGCAACCACTCAATGCGAGACCCGCGACACTCACGTATAGGGCCGCGTGCCGCCACGGCAGTCGGGAATGGAACATCGGTAATCTCCAAGGTGTGCGGCGATCCACCCCCGCCGCGGTTTGCGATACGCACCTTGGAACACGCACGGCCGGGGCTTGGTTCCCCTGCTCGCCGGCGGTCAGTTACTGCCGATGGCTAGAAAACGATCTTCCCGTTTGCGGCGCAGGGTCGCCGGGTCGAGCGCGGAAAGCGCGTCGAGCTCTTCCCCGATGGCGGCGCCCAGGGCCTGTGCCGCGCCCGCCGGATCGCGCTGCGCACCGCCGAAAGGCTCGGGGACGATACGATCGATCACGCCCAGCTTTTCCAGGTGCTGCGCCGTCACCTTCATGGCCTCGGCCGCATCGGGCGCCTTTTCAGCCGTGCGCCACAGGATCGAAGCGCAGCCTTCCGGGCTGATCACCGAATAGACCGCGTGTTCCATCATCAATACGCGTTCGGCACTCGCCAGGGCCACCGCGCCGCCCGATCCGCCTTCGCCCACGATGGCGGCGACCATCGGCACTGGCAGCGCCAGGCACGCCTCGGTCGAGCGTGCGATCGCTTCGGCCTGGCCGCGCTCCTCCGCCTCGATCCCCGGGAACGCGCCGGACGTGTCGACCAGGGTAACCACGGGCAGCCCGAAGCGGCCCGCCAGTTCCATCAGCCGGATCGCCTTGCGATATCCTTCCGGCTTGCCCATCCCGAAGTTGTGCCGGATGCGGCTTTCGGTGTCGTTGCCCTTTTCATGGCCGATCAGCACCACCTTGCGCCCACCCAGCGAGGCCAGCCCGCCCATGATCGCTTGGTCGTCACCGTAGAGCCGGTCCCCGCCGAGCGGAATGAATTCGTCGAAAGCGTGGGCCACGTAATCGCGAAAGTGCGGGCGCTGCGGATGGCGCGCTACCTGCGTCTTCTGCCACGGCGTCAGCGCGCCATACGTGGTTCCGAGCAATTCGCGGCTCTTCGCCTCGAGCCGCGCGAGCTCCGCCGAGATGTCGACATCATCGCCCGCGGCAGCCGCCCGCAGTTCGGCGATGCGCTTGTCGAGCTCGGCGACAGGCTTCTCGAATTCGAGATAGGATTGCATCGTGCGCAGCTAGTCGCCCCGGCCCGCCCGCGCAAGCGGGTGGCGTTCGTTGACCAGCGCAACCAATCGCGCCGAGTCGACGTGGGTATAGATTTGCGTCGTGGCTATGTCCGCGTGGCCGAGCAGGGTCTGCAAGACGCGCAAGTCCGCCCCGCCTTCCAGCAGGTGCGTCGCGAAGGCATGACGCAGCACATGGGGGCTGACCTTTTCCGGTGCGATTCCCGCACGCGTTGCCAGGCCTTTCAACAACTGGAACAGGCGTATGCGGGTGAGGTGCCCCCCGCGCGAGGGAAACAGGAACTTGCCCTGGGGCCGCACCGCCAGCCAGCGGGACAATGCCGCCTTCGCTCGCCCACCCACGGGCACCATCCGCGCCTGGCCCCCCTTCCCCATGACGGTCAGGAAGGGGGCGTCCCTGGGCACGGACGCCAGCGGCAGCGAAACCAGCTCGGTCGCGCGCAATCCCGAACCATAAAGCATCTCCACCAGCGTCAGCATGCGAACGGGTGCGGGCTGTTCCGCTTCCGCCTCGCGTTCGGCCTGCACGAAAAGCAGTTCGATTTCACGGTGATCCAGGATTCGCGGCAGCGGACGCCGGGTCGCCGGACGAGGCAAGGCTACGCTCGGATCGTCAGGTCGGCGGCCTTCGTCCACCATGAAACCGAAGAACTGCCGCAAGGCCGATGCCTTGCGTGCGACCGATGCCGGGGCGAGCGCGGACCAGTGCCGGGCGAGCGATTCGATCCCGGCCTTGTCCGCCGCCGCGAGCTCGCCGATCACCGCTTCGCTCGCGACCAGATCCCGGCGATATGCAGCGATCGTGTTGGCCGCAGCGCCGCGTTCGGCCGCGAGCATCGCCAGGAAATCGTCGATCGCCGCGCTCACCCGCGGGCCACGGCCTCCGCCGCGATCATCCGGGCTTCCGCTTCGAGACCGACTCGGTTGAGCGCGGCCACGATGTGATAGAGATGCCGGGCCGTCATCCGGTCCCACCCGGAACCCTGCATGCCCAGGCCCGCCAGCAAGACCACGAGTGCCTGGTTGTCCACCGCCGCTGCCGCGTCGATCGCACGGGTCCAGCGTGTCGCGCTGCCGAGGTTCATTTTGAGGTCGCTCGAATAGCCGCCCACATCGTCGGCGTCCATCCGGCCGAGGCCGGCGAGTCCAGCAACCAGGAACTGGGATTTGCGTTGGTCCTGGCTGTCGTCATCGTCGATGAAATCGTCGATCGCGCCGGACGACACCGGATCGCGTCGCCCGGGTGCCGCGAACGTGAGTTGCGCCCACGCTGCGCTGCCGTCGGGGACGAGCGCCGCCCACCGCAGCGCGTCACGCTCGAAACCGGCTGAGAGCATGGCCGCGATCAGGTTGCCGGCATCGTCCAGGAATTCCTCGTCAGGCTCGACCCGCGCGGCGGCGTTGGCGGTAAGGATCAGCCGCGCATAGTCGATCGTGCCGGGCGCGGCGGCGTCTTCCCCGTCCGATCGGGGACCGGCCCAGATCTCGCGTATCGCCGCCAGACGCGCCGCCGCATCCGCGCCGACGTAGGCCTGACGCAGGCGCGCGGCGAGAGTCGCGATCGGGCCGTCGAGGTCTTCCTCGACGAATGCCTGCGCGTACAGATCGACCAGGGCGGTAGACGAAAGAATCCCTTCGCGCGCGGCGAGATTGGCGGCGTCTATCCGTTGGGACAGCGTCAGCATGGGCGCCGTCGCGGCGGCCCGGCTGTAATAGGGGCCCGCATCGTCCAGCAGGTTATCGGGCACCGGCTCGCCCACCGCATTGGCCAGCGCGAAACGCATCGGGGTGAGTTCATCCACCCCGTTCCATTCGATGGTCACCGCGCCCCGGCCCTGCCCCGCCGCGCCGGCGAAGCGCTGGGCCAGCAGCGCGTCGATCGCCGCCGCCTGGCCCCGGCTGCGTACGCGGTTGAGGTCGGCCTTCGCGCGAGCGCCCTCCCCGGCGAACGCGTTGCAGATGCCCTGGAACAGGCGCCAGTTGGCGTCTTCGCGCACATTGCCCTGGAGCCGCACCACCGGGCAGGCGCCCACGAGGTCCGCTGTGCCGATATAAGCGTCGAGTGCGGCGGCCGTCAGCGCGGGGTTCCAGTTGGCCGTGTCCACGTCCTGAGCCACGGCGCGGGCGGCGGCGAATTCGCCCATCGCGTTGAGAGTACGGGTGCGCAACGCGGCAAATTCGATCGGATCCATGCCCGAAGGCGCCGCAAGCCGGCTCGCAAGGCCGCGCCGCAGCAGGATATGGCCCCAGCGCGAGACGACCGGGCCATCGGACGCGCTGAGCGCGGCGCGCACCAGGGACGCGGGCTGGTTGGCAAGCGACAGCACCGGAAGCCCGCCTTCCGACGGCGCGAGCACCCCCACCCGCGTGGTCGCCCTGCGTGCGGCGGGCGGAATGTCCACTTTGGGCTTCAGGCCGAGCAGCTCGTCGAGCTCGTCCGTCGACATACGCTCCAGCTCCGCCAGAGACGGCAGGGTGCCGGCGAAATCGGGCAGGGGCGCGGGCGCGGGCGCGCTGCTGCTACCGCTGTTTGCTCCCTTTGGAATCGGCTGGATGACTGGGACAGACGTCGTCGTCGCCGCCGGCGCATCGGTCTGGGCGGGAGCAGGCGGCCGCGCGGTGGGGCTCGGCGTTGGCGCCGGATCCCGGAAATCGGGCGGCAGGATCGATTGCGGCGCGCCTTGCGCCATCGCCAGCCCGGACCCGAGAACGAGTGCCGACGCGCCCAGCGCCAACAGGATACCCCGCTTCATCGCGCCTTTTCCGGCACTGCGATCGGTTCGACAATCGGCCGGATCGGCTCTTCCCCGCCGTCGATCCAGGCATAGGTCAGCAGCGCCAGGCACAGCGCCGCAGCGATCCAACCGACCCGCTTGTCCATCATCGGCAAAAGGCGAACCCCAAAAAAGCAAACCCGAAAAGAGCGGGCTCATGTGTCCCGGCGTGCATGGTTGCACGCGCCCTAGCGCATCTATAGTCGCAGCGGCAATGCGCGTTACAACCCGGAACCTTTCCGCCGCCGAAATTGGCGTGATCGGCCGTCGGCTCGATCGTCCGATCGTGCTGGTGGGCTTGATGGGGGTGGGCAAATCCACGGTCGGCCGCAAGCTTGCCGAACTTCTCGATACCAGTTTCGTCGATGCGGACGAGGAGATCGAACGGGCCGCTGCGATGAGCGTTTCCGAAATCTTCGAACGGTTCGGCGAGGATCACTTTCGCGACGGGGAACGCCGCGTCATCGGCCGGTTGATGCACGAAGGCTACGGCGTGATCGCCACCGGCGGGGGCGCTTACGTCAATCCCGAAACCCGCGCGCTGGTGAACGCGGCCGGCATCGCGGTGTGGATCGACTGCGCCATCGACACGCTGGTGGCGCGGACCGGACGGCGCGACAGCCGGCCCCTGCTGCGCGGCGGCGATCCTGCCGAAATTCTCGCACGCCTGCACCGCGAGCGGGCGCCGGTCTATGCCGAAGCGCCGGTTCATGTGACCAGCGACCAGATGCCCCACCGCGACACGGCAGTTGCCATAATCGAGGCGATCGACCGATGGCTGTGATCCCCGTCGCCCTTGCCGGGCGCAGCTACGACGTGATCGTCGATGCCAACTTGCTGGAGCAGGCAGACACGATTGTGGGGCCGTTTCTGCGTCAAAGAGAATTCTCTTTGGTCGCCGATCGCAACGCATGGGCGCTGCATGGCGCGCGTCTGGAGGCCGGTCTCGCGGCAAGCGGCCGCAGCGCGGCGGTTTACCTGGTGGAGCCGGGTGAATCGTCGAAAAGCTGGGACAGCCTCGCCCGCCTCACCGACTGGTTACTCGCCCAGGGGGTCGAGCGCGGCGACCATGTCGTGGCATTCGGCGGCGGCGTGGTCGGCGATCTCACCGGGTTCGCCTGCGCGATCCTCAAGCGGGGCTGCGGTTTCGTGCAGGTGCCAACCACGCTGCTCGCGCAAGTCGACAGCTCGGTCGGCGGCAAGACCGCGATCAACACTGCCGCGGGCAAGAATCTTGTCGGCGCGTTCCACCAGCCTTCGCTCGTTCTGGCGGACCTCGACACCTTGCGCACGCTGCCGCCCCGGGAACTGCGCGCCGGCTATGCCGAGGTGCTGAAGTACGGCGTGCTGGGGGATGCCGCGTTCTTCGAGTGGCTGGCGGATAACGGCGGGGCGGTGACGGGCGGCGATCCGTCCGCGACCGCCCATGCCGTCGCCACCAGCGTTGCCGCCAAGGCCTGGATCGTCGCGCAGGACGAACGCGAAACCACCGGCGCACGGGCCCTGCTGAACCTCGGACACACGTTCGGCCACGCGCTGGAGGCGGAGGCCGGGTTCTCCGATCGCCTGCTGCACGGAGAGGCGGTCGCACTCGGCATGGTGCTGGCGGCGCGCTACTCGGCGCGGCTCGGCTTGATGGGCGACGATGAAGCGGAGGCGGTGACGGCCGCGGTCGATGCGGCCGGTCTCCCGGCGGAAATCGCGGCGCTTGGCCTCAGCGCAGACGGCCAGCGCCTGGTCGATCACATGCGCCACGACAAGAAGATGGAGGGCGGCACGCTCCCGTTCGTCCTGCTGCGGGGGATAGGACAGGCGTTCCTCGCCCGCGACGTCGCGCTGGCCGATGTCGCCGCGTTCCTCGACGAGGAGTTACGCGCGCACTAGTTCCGGCTCGAGATCGACCCGATCGAACCCCGCGAACAATGCATCGTAGAGCAGGCTGCGGTGGCATTCGGCAGAGTCACGTTCGTAGCGCGTTTTTCCTCCGCCAGGGCGTGAAGCTCCGCCATCTGGGCGAGCGCCTCGGGCAAGGTCAACTGCCCGGCATAGACGCGTTCCAGTTCCGCATGATCGCCGCGCCGCGCCGCCGCGCGTCCTTCCGGCGGAGTGCCGAGCTGGCGGAAATGCCGGTAGGCAATGCCCGCTTCCTCGACCCCGGCCTTGAGACCGTTCTTCGAGAAACCCGGGCGCCGCGACAGCGGCAGATAGCGGATATCGGCCAGGAGTTCGACCCCGGCCGCCGTCAGCGCCGCAACCACCGCCGCCTGCGTCGCCTGTTCATATCCGATCGTCCAGATCGTGGGCATCAGAACAGGCGCGAACCGTTGGGCACCGGTGTGTCGGGCGCGAACAGCACGACATTCCCGAGCTTGCCGGCGAAACCAAGCGTCAGCGAACGGGACACGACCCTGCCGATCTGGCGCGGGGGAACGTTGACCGCGCCGGCGACCTGGCGCATGGAAATGCGCCGTTTATGCATTGCGAACAAGGGGATCGCTTCCATGTTCAGATTGCAATGCTGGTGGTGATGCTCATAATTGTCGGGCATCTGACGGCGACGCCCGCGGACAAGGAATGGGCTCGCACCAGAGTCACGCCTACCGCTAATCTGGTAAGTACGATTGGACTTTTCATCATCATGCTCTGGTTCGCAGGATCGATGTTAGCCTAGCCTGGCGATCGCTTTTCTCTAACATGTGCGCCCCTTTCTTGCCTGGCGTCGGCGGAACGCTGTAGGCGGAAACCTTCGCCGCAACGATCGTGCCGATCGCACATGCGCGCTCGGGTGCCAGCGGGGCCGAGGGATCGCGATCGAGGTGCATCACTCGAGCTCGAGGATGATCTCGTCCACGGCAAGGCTGTCGCCTTGCTTTGCGTTGATCCTGGCCACCGTCGCCGCCTTCTCCGCCCGGAGGATGTTCTCCATCTTCATCGCTTCGACCGTCGCAAGCGGCTGGCCGGGCTGCACCGCGTCGCCTTCAGCCACGTGCAGCGACACGAGCAGTCCCGGCATCGGGCAGATGAGGAACTTCGAAAGATCCGGCGGTATCTTCTCGATCATGTGGGCCGCCAGCGGCGCGATATGCGCCGGGAGGACCCGCACATCGTGCTTCGCGCCGCGCGTGGTCATGCGGAAGCCCATCCGGGCCGGCTCCACCAGGACGCCGTAGGAGGCGACGGGTTCGGCCTCGTCATCGTCGGCGTCCTCGCCGTAGAGGTCGACCGCCACCAGGCGGTCCCCGGGCGTGTATTCCAGCGCAATCGCGACCGGCTGGCCATCGACCGTGATCGCGTCCTCCTCCAGGCTGACATCGTAGTCGGTGCCCCCGATGCGGACCTGCCAGTCGCCGGTCGCGGGTTCCGCCTCGGCGAGCTGGCCATCGATCCGGCGCGCGCGGTCGGCATCGGCCGTGGCGAGCGCCGCCGCGAGCGCGGCCAGCGTGCGCTTCAGACCTTCGTCAGCCTCCGCGCCATGGAAGCCGTCGGGATATTCCCCGGCGATGAACCCGGTGGTCAGCTCGCCCGAGCGGAAGCGCGGGTGCTGCATGATCGCGGACAGGAAATCGACGTTGTGGCCGAGCCCTTCGATCTGGAAGGAATCGAGCGCCTGCACCTGCAGGTCCGCCGCCTCGTCGCGAGTCGGCGCCCAGGTGATCAGCTTGGCGATCATCGGGTCGTAGAACATTGACACTTCGCCGCCTTCGTAGACGCCGTCGTCCACCCGCACGCCGTCCACACCGCGGCGGCCGTTGGCATCGCCGTCGTCAGTCCAGCCCTTGACCGGCGGCGCATAGCGCACGAGCCGCCCGGTGCTGGGCAGGAACCCGCGATATGGGTCTTCGGCATAGACGCGGTTCTCGATCGACCAGCCATCGATGCCGATATCGCTTTGCTGGAACGGCAGCGCCTCGCCCGCCGCCACGCGGATCATCTGCTCGACAAGGTCGATCCCGGTGATCGCCTCGGTCACCGGGTGTTCAACCTGGAGGCGGGTGTTCATTTCGAGGAAGTAGAAGCTCTCGCCACTGGGGTCCGCGCCGCTGACGATCAGTTCGACCGTCCCCGCGCTGTAATAGCCCACTGCCTTCGCCAGCGCGACGCACTGTTCGCCCATCGCCTGCCGCATCTTCGGCGTGACGAACGGCGACGGCGCTTCCTCGACCACCTTCTGATGCCGGCGCTGGATGGAGCACTCGCGCTCGTTCAGGTAAACCACGTTGCCGTGTTTGTCGCCGAGCACCTGGATCTCGATGTGGCGCGGGTTGAGGATGAACTTCTCGATGAACACGCGGTCGTCGCCGAAGGAGTTGAGCCCTTCGCGCTTCACGCTCTCGAAGCCTTCGCGCACGTCGGTTTCGTTGTAGGCAAGGCGCATTCCCTTGCCCCCGCCGCCGGCGCTGGCCTTCATCATCACCGGATAGCCGATCTCGCCCGCGATCCGCACCGCGTGCTCGGTATCCTCGATCTCACCGACGAAACCGGGAACCACGTTGACCCCCGCTTCCTTCGCGAGCTTCTTCGATTCGATCTTGTCGCCCATCGCCGCGATCGCATTGACCGGCGGGCCGACGAATTCGATCCCTTCCGCCGCGAGCGCTTCGGCGAAGCTGGTTCGCTCCGACAGGAAGCCGTAACCGGGATGCACGGCGTCCGCCCCGGTCTGCTTGCAGGCGGCGATGATCTTGTTAGCGATCAGGTAGGACTCAGCGGCAGGCGAAGGCCCGATATGCACCGCCTCGTCCGCCATCCGCACGAACGGCGCGCGTGCGTCGGCGTCCGAGTAAACCGCGACCGTCGCGATACCCATGCGCCGCGCTGTCTTGATGACGCGGCAGGCGATTTCGCCGCGATTGGCAATCAGGATTTTCTTGAACATGGAACCTCGAAACCGAATTGCGGGTCCGGCGCTTGGGCCGGAGGAAACAGGAACTGGATCGCGACCGGCGCCATCGTGTGGTAGATCGTGGCGTGGGTCACGTTTGCCGGCTTCGCGTAGCACCAGCCGGCAGCCTTGCCCAATGCCGCGACGAAGCGATTGATCGGGGCTTGGTACTGCGCCCCTTCATCCTCCGACGCCAGATAGAGGCGCTTGCCCTGCTGGGCCGGGCCGACGAGTGTTGCAGCGGCGTTGGAAAGTGCGCCGTTGTCCCACCACAGGCTCGGGCTGATGGCGGCGTAGGTGTCGAACAGCGAAGGTTCGCGCAGCCACGTTTCGGCGATGAACAATCCCGCCAGAGACTCGCCGATCACCCCGCTGTAACCGTCAGTGCGGAAATGAGCGGCGACGAACGGCTTCACCTGATCGCGCACGAACTCCCGGAACTTCGCCGAGTCCCCGGCGGTGGGATAGCGGGCGACCAGCTTGGGATCGGCAGTCCGGCCTACCAGCTCGCGCCGCCGGTCCTTCGATGCGATGCCGACCACGATCGGTTCCGCATTACGCCCCCAGATCGCGCCAAGTTTCACGGTGCCGACGATGTGCACGAAGTCCTGATCGACCCCGCCGTCGATCAGGTAGAGCACCGGATAGCGGCGCTCGGGATGCTGGTCGTAACCGGCCGGCAGGGCGACATTGATCGTGCGCTGGTCGCCGAGCGATGGCGCGGGCAACGTATAGCTCCGTCCGAGGACGATGGACATCGAAGATGGATCGCTGGTGGCGGTCGGTCCGGCCGCGGCGGGCGCCGCTGCTCCGAATGCAAGGGCCAGGGCAAGCGATGCGGCGCGCACCCTCACACCTTTTCCAACGCCTGTTCGATATCGGCGATGATATCGTCGATATGTTCGATGCCCACGGCCACGCGGACCACGTCGGGGCCGGCGCCGGCTTCCACCTGGGCGGCTTCGTCAAGCTGGCGGTGCGTCGTGGAGCTGGGGTGAATGATCAGCGAGCGCGTGTCGCCGAGGTTGGCGAGATGGCTGAACAGCTCGACAGACTGGACCAGCCGGACGCCGGCCTCGTATCCGCCCGACAGGCCGAAGGTGAACACCGCCCCGCCCTTGCCGTCGAGGTACTTGCCGGCCAGCGCGTGATACGGGCTGTCGGGCAGGCCGGCGTAGCTGACCCACGTGACCTTCGGATGTTTCTGCAGCCACTTGGCGAGCGCCAGCGCGTTCGCGCAGTGCCGCTCCATCCGCAGCGCCAGCGTCTCCATGCCGGTCAGCGTGTAGAACGCGTTCTGCGGCGATAGCGCCATGCCGAGATCGCGCAGGCCCAGCGCGCGGCAGGCGAGGATGAAGGCGACGTTGCCGAACGCCTCGGTGAAGACCTTGCCGTGGTAGCTCGCATTCGGCTGCGACAGGTACGGGTACTTGCCGCCGGCAGCCCAGTCGAACGTTCCGGAATCGACGATCACGCCGGCGAGCGAATTGCCGTGGCCGTTGAGGAACTTGGTCGCCGAGTGAATGACGATGTCCGCGCCGTGCTCGATCGGGCGGCACAGCATCGGCGTCGCCATCGTGTTATCGACGATCAGCGGCACGCCCGCCTTGTGCGCCACGTCCGCGATCGCCGCGATATTCTGGACCACGCCGCCAGGGTTGGCGAGGCTTTCGATGAACACGGCCCGGGTCCGGTCGGTGATCGCCGCGGCGACATTTGCCGGGTCGTCGGCATCGACGAAGCGCGACTGCCAGTCCATCTTGCGGAACGAATGGCCGATCTGGTTGAGCGACCCGCCGTAGAGCTTGTTCGCGGCGACTATCTCGCACCCCGGTTCCATCAGCGTGTGGAACGCCAGGAACTGCGCCGCGTGGCCCGACGACACCGCCAGCGCCGCCGCGCCACCCTCCAGCGCGGCCACCTTGCCTTCCAGCGCGCCGGTCGTGGGGTTCATCAGGCGAGTGTAGATGTTGCCGAACTGTTCGAGGTTGAACAGCGCCGCGGCGTGCTCGACATCGTCGAAGACATAGGACGACGTCTGGTAGATCGGGGTGATCCGCGCCTTCGTGGTCGGATCGGGCTGGGTCCCGGCGTGAATGGTCAGGGTTTCGCGGCGTTGGCTCATGTCCGGTTCCTCATTCCGCGGGCTCGGGCTGGCGGCAAGCGGCGGCGTGCAACGGCTCCTCGCCTTGCAGCGCGGTGAGGCCCAGCTTGGCGAACAACGCGGCGTCGCTGTCGTCGCCGGCATTCGGCGCGGTGAGCAGCTTGTCGCCGGTGAAGATCGAATTCGCGCCGGCGAGGAAGCACAGCGCCTGGGTCGCCTCGCTCATCGACTCGCGGCCGGCGGAGAGGCGCACCATGCTCATCGGCATCGTGATCCGCGCCGCCGCCACCGTGCGGACGAACTCGATATCGTCGATCTTGGCGAGCGGGGTGTCGGCCAGCATGTCGCCCAGCACCGTGCCCTTGACCGGCACCAGCGCGTTGACCGGCACGCTTTCCGGATGCTGCGGCAGGGTGGCGAGCGTGTGGATGAAGCCAACCCGGTCGGCGCGCGTCTCGCCCATGCCGACGATCCCGCCGCTGCACACGTTGATGCCCGCCGCGCGGACGTTTGCCAGCGTGTCGAGCCGCTCGCCCATCGTGCGGGTGGTGATGACCCGCTCATAGTATTCCGGGCTGCTGTCGATGTTGTGGTTGTAGTAGTCGAGCCCCGCTTCCGCGAGCATCCCGGCCTGCCCCGGCGTCAGCATGCCCAGCGTCATGCAGGTTTCCAGCCCCATCGCCCGCACGCCTTTCACGATCTCGACGATCGCGGGCATGTCGCGGTCCTTGGGATTGCGCCACGCGGCGCCCATGCAGAACCGCTGGCTGCCGTGGTCCTTCGCCTGCGCGGCGGACTGGAGCACCGCCTGCACGTCCATCAGCTTGCTGGCCGGAACGCCGCTATCGGCCTTCACCGACTGCGAGCAATAGCCGCAATCCTCCGGGCAGCCGCCCGTCTTGATGGAGAGCAGCGTGCAAAGCTGAACCTCCGCAGGCGGGTGGTTCTCGCGGTGCACGCTCGCCGCCTGGAACAGCAGTTCGGTGAACGGCAGGTCGAACAGCGCGGCGATTTCCTCGCGCGTCCAGTCGGTGCGAACGGTCAAGCGGGTCTCCTTGCGAGGTAGAGGCCAAGGGCCATCACCGCGATGCCCACCAGGCGCCTTGGCGTAAGCGCGCTCTGGATCGCGCCAAGCCAGCCGAAGTGGTCTATGGCGGCGGCTGCCACGATCTGGCCCAGCAGCACGAAGAAGATCGCGTTGCCCAGCCCGATGCGGGGCGCGGCGTAGGCGACCGATGTGGCATAGAACAGCATGAAGACCGCGCCGATCCACAGCCATGGCCGCTCGAAGGTGAAGGCCGCGCGGTCCGGCACGCCGGTCAACGCCAGCACCGCCAGCGCGATGGCCAACCCCACCCCGAATGTGACCGCCGTGGCCGCCACCGGCCCGCCCAGCTGCTGGCCGAGCCCCGCGTTGAGCGAGGCGAAGATGGGAATGCCCAGCCCCGCGGCGAACATCATCGCGGCGATGGGCAGGAAGGCGGCCTGGGAGGAATTCATCCGCGGGCGTCCATCATCCGGGCGAGAACGAGGGTCATTCGGCCGCCTCCAGCGTCTCGCCCAGCGGCGGCATGTTGTGGCCGAGCAGGCGCAGCATATCGGCCGCGCATTCGACCACGTTCGATCCGGGGCCGTAGATGCCCTGCACCCCGGCTTCGCGCAGGAAGTCATAATCCTGCGGCGGGATCACCCCGCCCGCGACGACCTTGATGTCTGCCCGCCCTGCCTCGCGCAGGAGCTGGATCAGTTCGGGGATCAGCGTCTTGTGCCCGGCGGCAAGGCTGGATGCCCCGATCGCATCGACATCGCGCTCCAGCGCCATGTCGCGCGTCTCCGCAGGGGTCTGGAACAGCGGCCCGCTGGTCACGTCGAAGCCCATGTCGGCGAACGCCGATGCGATCACGTTGGCGCCGCGGTCGTGCCCGTCCTGCCCCATCTTTGCGACCATGACCCTGGGCGCGCGTCCCAACCGCCGAGCTACGGCCTGCACCCCTTCCACGACCTGCGCGTAGCGACTGTCGCCTTCGTAGGCGGCGGAGTAGATACCCGTAACAGGCGCCGGGCTGGTGCCGTAGCGACCGAACGCCTGTTCCATCGCGGCAGAGATTTCACCCAGCGTCGCATCGTGGCGCGCCGCTTCAACTGCCAGCGCCAGGAGATTGCCGCCAGCCGAGCATCCCGCGGTCAGCGCCTCGAGCGCGGCCTGGCACGCCGCTTCGTCCCGCCCGGTCCGCACGGCCTTCAGCCGCGCGATCTGGCCTTCGCGCACCACGTGATTGTCCACCTCGAGCGTTTCGAGATGATCCTCCTGCGCCTTGCGATACTTGTTAACGCCGACGATCACGGTATCGCCCTTGTCGATGCCCGCCTGCTTGGCGGCAGCCGCTTCCTCGATCGCGGCCTTGGGGCGGCCGGTCGCGACATAGGCGGTCATGCCGCCCGCCGCATCGGCTTCAGCGATCAATTTTTCGGCTTCTTCCACCAACTTGGCGGTCAATGCTTCGATGTAATATGAACCACCCAGCGGATCGACCACCTGGGTGATCCCGCTTTCTTCCTGCAGCACGAGCTGCGTGTTGCGGGCGATGCGGGCGGAGAAATCAGTCGGCAGCGCGATTGCTTCGTCGAGCGCGTTGGTGTGCAGCGACTGCGTACCGCCGAGCACCGCCGCCATTGCCTCCACCGTGGTGCGGATGACGTTGTTGTAGGGATCCTGCTCCTGCAGCGAGACGCCGCTGGTCTGGCAATGGGTGCGCAGCATCTTGCTGCGTTCGCTCTTCGCGCCGAGCCCGTCCATCGTGCGCCACCACAGCGTGCGGGCGGCGCGCAGCTTGGCGATCTCCATGAAGAAGTTCATGCCGATGCCGAAGAAGAAGCTCAATCGTCCGGCGAAGGCATCGATATCCAGCCCGCTGGCGACGGCGCGTCGGACATATTCCTTGCCGTCAGCGATGGTGAACGCCAGTTCCTGCACCGCCGTCGCCCCGGCTTCGTGCATGTGATAGCCGGAAATCGAAATGCTGTTGAATTTCGGCATGTTGGCGGACGTATATGCGATGATGTCCGAAACGATCCGCATGCTCGGTTCGGGCGGATAGATATAGGTATTGCGGACCATGAACTCCTTCAGGATGTCGTTCTGGATGGTCCCGTCGAGCTTGTCCTGGCTCACCCCCTGCCGCTCCGCCGCGACGATGAAGAACGCCAGCACCGGGATCACCGCGCCGTTCATCGTCATGGAAACGCTCATCTGGTCGAGCGGGATGCCCTCGAACAGGATCTCCATGTCGCGCACGGTGTCGATCGCCACGCCCGCCTTGCCGACATCGCCGACCACGCGAGGATGGTCGCTGTCGTAGCCGCGGTGGGTGGCAAGATCGAACGCGACCGATAGACCCTTCTGCCCCATCGCCAGGTTGCGGCGGTAGAACGCGTTCGATTCCTCGGCGGTCGAAAAGCCGGCATACTGGCGGATCGTCCACGGGCGACCGGCGTACATGCTCGCCTTCACGCCGCGCGTGAACGGCGCGAAGCCGGGCAGGCCCTCGTCGCCGGACGCATCCTCGGCGGTGTAGAGCGGCTGGATCGCGAAACCTTCGGGCGTGTGCCAGGCGAGATCGCGCCCCTTCACTTCCTTGTCGGCGAGGGCCTGCCAGTCCGTCCTGCTCTTACCCGTCATTCTCAAATCCCTAACCGTTCGCGGCGAGCGATGTGCAAGACACGCCCGCGCAGGCCCCCCCCGCGCCCGTGATGAAGGCCGGGCGCGCGCGATGCCGATTTTTGCGCTTCCGCACTGACGATTTCGCGCGGCGGGGTCAACGAAAGCAAATCTTGCCCCCGTGCCATCCGCGCGCGGCTGCGCGGCGGGTTAGCGCCCCTGGAAGCGGGGCTTGCGCTTTTCCAGGAAGGCCATGGCGCCTTCCATGGCATCGGCGCTGGCGCCGGCGGTGCGCTGGCCTTCCGCCTCTGCCAGGAAAACCTGCGGCAGCGTGCCGTCGAGCGCGGTCAGGATGTTCGCCTTCATCGTGGAGTAGGACAGGGTCGGGCCATCGGCCAGGCGCGCGGCCAGCCCCGCGGCCTCGTCCATCAGCGCGGCATCGTCTACGGCCCTGTAGATCAGGCCCCATTCCTCGGCCTGGTCCGCGCCTATCTTCTCGCCCAGCATCATCATGCGGGTGGCGCGCGCGCGGCCGATCGCGCGGGCCAGCAGCCAGGTCGAGCCGCCGTCGGGGACAAGCCCGATGTTGACGAACGCCTGGAGAAAATAGGCGCTACGCCCGGCGAGCACAAAGTCTCCGGCAAGCGCGATCGAGCAGCCTACGCCGGCCGCCGCGCCGTTCACCGCGGTCACCACCGGAACAGGGCAGCGCATGATCTGGGTGATGAGCGGGTTGTAGTGGTTCTGCAGCGCACGGTGGCTGCCGCCCGTGCCGGTGATTGCGCTCGACTCGCCCCGCGCCGCCAGATCGGCGCCCGAGCAGAAGCCCTTTCCCGCGCCGGTGATCAGCACGCTGCGCGCATCGCCCAGATCGTAAAGGGCAGCGGTGAATTCGTCGGCCAGTTCGATCGATGCGGCGTTGAGGCGGTCCGGCCGGTTGAGCGTGATCTTGAGCACGCCGCCCGTGCGCTCGGTCAGGATCGTTTCGTATTCGGCCACGTCGGCGCCCTCCCCCAAATGCCTTCCAATGCGGTTCGTTTCGCAATCGGTGTGGCGCGGGATTTCGCGCTGCACAACCCACCATCGTCGGCCCGCACTTGATCCGGGCCAAGGCTTTTCCTTTTCCACCCGATCGCCGGAAGAACAGCCTCGATAGAGGTCACGGAGAGGGAGGCTGATGCCGTCCGTCGCGGTTCAGTTCGACCAATGCTGGTCGCTCTTGGGCGTCTCCATGATCTCGGTCAGCTGACCCATCATGTCCTTGGGGTGGAGGAAGAAGATCGGCGTCCCGTGCGCGCCGATGCGGGTGGGGCCGAGCACGCGCTTGCCCAGCCCTTCAAACCACGCGCGGGCCTCTTCGATATCGGGTACCTCGTAGCAAAGGTGATGCTGCCCCCCGAGCGGGTTCTTTTCCAGGAACCCACGGATGGCCGAGCCCTCGCCCAGCGGCTCGATCAGCTCGATCTGCGTGCCGTTCAGGCCGGTATCCGTCGGCGTGTCGACGAAGCAGACCTTCACCCCCTGCTGGGGCATATCGAACGGTTCGGTGATCCGCGTCGCACCCATCACCTCGCGGTAATAGACCACGCTATCCGCGATCGAGGGCGTCGCGACGCCGATGTGATTGAGACGGCCGAGTTTCATGGTTTCATCCCCAAATCGAGTGCCCATACAATTGCACCTGCAACGGCAACAGCACCGAGGAACGCTGTCAGGCCAACTTGGAAGGCGAACATGTGGGGCTCTTCCGAACGCACTGTTCGGTGTCGAAAATCATGAATACCGGTTTTCATCGCGCGGTAGAATACCCAGAACGCATAAACACCGCAGAGTGCGACGCACGCAATTCCTGCGAAGTGCGGAATTGAGAACTCAAGGCCGAAAAACGTGCCGTCGATCGGTTCGCGAGCGCTACTCACAACGGAATATTATCATGCTTTTTCCAGGGGTTCTCGAGCACCTTCCCGCGTAGCTTGCGCAAGCCCAGCGCGATCCGTCGCCTCGTCGAGTGCGGGTAGATCACCTCGTCGATGTACCCCCTTTGCGCCGCGACGAACGGGTTGGCGAAGCGTTCCTCGTACTCGCGAGTCTTCTCCGCCTGTTGCTCCGCCGGCAGGCCGCGGAAGATGATTTCGACCGCGCCCTTGGCGCCCATCACGGCGATCTCGGCGGTGGGCCAGGCGTAGTTGAGGTCGCCGCGCAGGTGTTTCGACGCCATGACGTCGTAGGCGCCGCCGTAGGCCTTGCGGGTGATCACGGTGATCTTGGGCACGGTCGCCTCGGCATAGGCGAACAGCAGCTTGGCGCCGTGCTTGATGATGCCGTTGTGCTCCTGCGCGGTGCCGGGGAGGAAGCCGGGCACGTCGACGAAAGTCAGGATCGGGATCTCGAACGCGTCGCAGAAGCGCACGAAGCGCGCGGCCTTCTTGCTCGAGTTGATGTCGAGCACGCCGGCGAGCACCATCGGCTGGTTGGCGACCACGCCTACGGTGCGCCCTTCCACCCGGCCGAAGCCGGTGAGCACATTGCCCGCGTGCGCCGGCTGCACCTCAAAGAAGTCGCCTTCGTCGAGCACTTTGCGGACCACTTCGTGCATGTCGTAAGGTTGGCTGGCGTTTGCCGGGATCAGCGTGTCGAGGCTGTCCTCGACGCGGTCCCACGCATCGGCGGTCGGCCGCTCGGGCACGCTTTCGCGGTTCGACAACGGGAGGAAGTCGAATAACCGGCGGGTCTGCAGCAGCGTCTCGATATCGTTCTCGAACGCGAGATCGGCGACGCTGGTCTTGGTGGTGTGGGTGATCGCGCCGCCGAGTTCCTCCTGCGTGACGACCTCGTTGGTGACGGTCTTCACCACGTCAGGACCAGTGACGAACATGTAACTCGAATCCTTCACCATGAAGATGAAGTCGGTCATCGCCGGGCTGTAAACCGCCCCGCCCGCGCACGGGCCCATGATGAGGCTGATCTGCGGCACCACCCCGCTGGCCAGCACGTTGCGCTGGAACACCTCGGCATATCCGCCGAGGCTGGCGACGCCTTCCTGGATGCGCGCGCCGCCGCTGTCGTTGAGGCCGATGACCGGCGCGCCGACCTTCAGCGCCATGTCCATCACCTTGCAGATCTTCTCCGCGTGGCGCTTGCTCAATGAGCCGCCGAACACGGTGAAGTCCTGGCTGAACACGAACACCAGCCGGCCATTGATCGTGCCGCTGCCGGTGACGACGCCGTCGCCCGGAATGCGCTGGTTTTCCATGCCGAAGTCGCTGCAATCATGCTCGACGTACATGTCGAGCTCTTCGAAGCTGCCTTCGTCGAGCAGCACGTCGAGCCGCTCGCGCGCGGTCAGCTTGCCCTTGGCGTGCTGCGCGGCGATGCGTTTCTCGCCTCCGCCCCTGCGCGCGGCGGCGCGGCGACGTTCGAGTTCGGCGATATTGGCGGACATCCCGGCCCCTTCCTGCATTTACGCCGTCGCCTTGCCGCGCCGGGGCGGAGGCGTCAACGCAGCAGGACGAGTTCCTCCGCCATCGTCGGGTGGATCGCGGTAGTCGCGTCGAACTGCGCCTTGGTGAGGCCCGCCTTCACCGCGACCGCTGCCGCCTGCATGATTTCAGGCGCATCCGGCCCGATCATGTGGATGCCCAGTATGCGGTCCGTCCCCTCGTCGCAGACCATCTTGTAGAGACAGCGTTCGTTGCGCCCGGCCAATACATTCTTCATCGGGCGGAAATCGCTTTCGTACACCTTGACCGCGCCATGCGTGTTGCGCGCCTGCCCTTCGGTCAGACCCACAGCCGCGATCGGCGGGTGGCTGAATACGGCGCTGGGAATGCATTCGTGATCGATCGCGCGCGGGTTGTTGCCGAACACGGTGTCCGCAAAGGCGTGCCCTTCGCGGATGGCCACCGGCGTCAACTGCACGCGGCCCGTCACGTCGCCCACGGCGTAGATGTGATCGACGTTCGTCTTGCTAAAACGGTCGACCACGATCTCGCCATGGTCGCCCAGCACCACGCCTGCGGCCTCCAGGCCGAGGCCCTCCGTGTTCGGCAGGCGTCCGGTCGCGAACATGACGCAATCGACGATGATATCGTCGTGACCGGTCATCGAGACCTTCAGCGCATCGCCGTCCTTCTCGATACCGCGGAACTTCGCGTTGAAGCGGAAATCGATGCCCTTCATGACGCTGATCTGCAGCAGCCGGTCGCGCAACGACTCGTCATAGCCGCGCAGCAGCTGGTCCGATCGGTTCATGATCGTGACCTTGCTGCCGAACTGGTGGAAGATGCCCGCAAATTCGTTGGCGATGTAGCCGCCGCCCGCGATCAGGATGCGCCCCGGAATCGCATCGAGGTGGAATGCCTCGTTGCTGGTGATGCCAAGCTCGCTGCCGGGACAATCGGGCACGTGCGGCCGGGCGCCGGTGGCGATGAGGATATATTTCGCGGTGACGACCCTGCCGCTGGCGAGCGCGATTTCATGATTCCCCACCAGGGTCGCGCGTTCGGCAAGGATGGTGACGTTGTTGTTGTCGAGCGTCTGGGTATAGAGCCCTTCGAGCCGCGTGACATCGTTCAGAACGTTATCGCGCAGGACGGTCCAGTCGAACTTCGGCGCCTCGATCGACCAGCCGAACGCCTTCGCGTCTTCCAGGTCCTCGGCAAAGTGCGCGCCGTAAACGAGCATCTTCTTGGGCACGCACCCGCGGATCACGCAGGTGCCGCCGACGCGGTGTTCCTCCGCCACGGCCACTTTCGCGCCGTAGCCCGCCGCGATCCGGCTGGCGCGCACGCCGCCGGACCCTGCGCCGATCACGAAAAGGTCGTAGTCGTAACTCTGCTCGGCCATGCGCGTCTCCTGTCAGGGGCGCGCATATGCCGGGCGGAGCATGGGGTTGCAACGAAACCCTCCCCCCGCCCAACAAGAGTGGGCGACGGGAGGGCTTCGAAATCACCCGCGCGAGCGGCGCTGAACGGTGCCCCCGCCGCCACCGCCCGGTCCCTTGCCGAACCGGCGGCGGCGCTGCTGGCCCTGGGCGGGCTTGCCGCCGCGTTCCTGCTGACGCTCGCCCTGCTGCCGTTCGCCCTGGCGGCTTTCCTGCCAGGGCCCGCCATCGCCCCGCCGTTCGCCGCCGACGGGCTTGGCCTGCACCTTTTTCGCGCGCGGCTGCTGCACCTGGCCCGGGTTGCCCTTGGGCCGGACGATCGGCGCGTCTTCGATGAAGGCGCGGAAATTGTCAGGCAGCGGCAGGCGGGTGCAGGTCACGCCCGTCAGCTTCTGGATATCGCGCAGGTAGGCGCGTTCATCCTCGGCACACAGGGTCAGCGCGATGCCGTCCGCCCCGGCGCGCGCGGTGCGGCCGATGCGGTGGACATATTGCTCGGCCACATTGGGCAGCTCGAAGTTGATGACGTGGCTCACGCCCGACACGTCGATCCCGCGCGCCGCGATATCGGTCGCCACCAGGATCGGCACGCGGCCGGACTTGAAGTTCGCCAAGGCGCGTTCGCGCTGCGGCTGGCTCTTGTTGCCGTGGATCGCGTCCGCGGTGATGCCGGCCTGTGCCAGCTTCTTCACCACGCGGTCCGCGCCATGCTTGGTGCGCGTGAAGATGAGCACGCGGTCCATGCCCTGCGTCTGCGGATACTGCCGCCGGAGGATCAGTTCCAGGAGCGCTTGCTTCTCGCTCTGGCTGACCAGGGTGACGAACTGTTCGACACGTTCCGCCGTCGTGGCCGCCGGGGCGACCGAGACATGGGCCGGATTGGTCAGGTACTGCTTGCTCAGTTCCTTGATCGAACCCGGCATCGTGGCGCTGAACAGCAGCGTCTGGCGCTTGGCCGGCATCAGCGCGACCAGCTTGCGCAGCGCGTGGATGAAGCCGAGGTCGAGCATCTGGTCCGCTTCGTCGAGCACGAGGATTTCGACGCCGTCGAGGCGGAAAGCCTTCTGGTCCACCAGATCGAGCAGGCGGCCAGGGGTGGCCACCAGCACATCGGTGCCGCGATGCAGCTTGTTGCGGTCCTTGCCGACGGACGTGCCGCCGACGACGACCGAGACCTTGAGGCCGGTGAAACCGCCGTAATCCTCGGCGCTCTTGGCGATCTGGCCGGCGAGTTCACGCGTGGGCGCGAGGACAAGCATGCGGGCGGACTTGAACGGCGTCTGCCGGCCAGCCTCGCGCAGCCGGTCGATGCTCGGCAGCATGAATGCCGCGGTCTTGCCGGTGCCGGTCTGGGCGATGCCCAACAGGTCGCGCCCTTCCAGCACGAGCGGGATCGCCTGCTGCTGGATCGGGGTGGCGACGGTATAGTTCTTCTGCTCCAGAGCCTGGAGCACGGGCTGCGACAGCCCGAGGTTTTCGAAAGACATGGATAAACTCATAGCCTGTGCGGCAGCGCGCGGGCCCATGGCGGGCGCGCGGATGCAGCGGGTTATGGGGCCTGCCGTGAAGCCCCGTTAACGACCCGCGTGAATTGGGAAGTCTGGGAATGGAACCGAGATGCGGCCGGGGCGGTTGCCCGCCTGTTCACGCTGCCGAGGCGTCTCGATGCCCGCGCATATGGGCGCTTCGCCCAATCAAGTCAATCGATCGCTGCAATGCAGCAATCAGTCAAAGCCTGCGACTTCCAGCAAGGCCTGGGTGCTGGCATCGAACGTCGCGCCGCCGGCATCGATCTTGTTGGCGATGGACTTGCCCAGCTCCACGCCGAACTGGTCGAACGGATTGATGCCCATCAGCACCGCGTTGGCGAACGTGCGATGTTCGTGGAACGCGATGAGCGCCCCCAGGGTGGCGGGATCGATGTCGTCGCACAGGATCGTCGCGCTCGGCCGGTCGCCGGGGTATTCCCGCGCAGGGTCCTTGCCGTCGGCGCCGGCCATCAGCGCGGCACCCTGGGCAAAGCAGTTCATCAGCAGGATGCGGTGATGCGCGGGGTCGAGCATGTCGCCGGGCAGCACGCTGGCGATGAAATCGACGGGAACCTCCACGGTGCCCTGGTGCAGCAACTGGAACACCGCGTGCTGCGCGTCCGTCCCCACCCCGCCCCATGTCACCGGCGCTGTCGGCCCCGATACGGGTGCGCCGACGGCATCCACGCGCTTGCCATTCGATTCCATCTCCAGTTGCTGGAGGTAGTCGGGAAACAGCGCGAGGCGTTCGTCATAGGCGAAAACCCCGCGGGTCTGGCAGCCGCGGACGCGCGTGTAATACTGGTCGGCGAAGGCGGCGCGCAGCGGCAGGTTCGCCCGGCCCTCCGTATCGCGAAAGTGTTCGTCCAACATGCGCGCGCCCGCGAGCATGGCATCGAAGTCCGCCCAGCCCAGCGCCAGCGCGATGGGGAAGCCGATGCTGGACCAAAGGGAATAGCGGCCCCCGACGCTTTCCGAAAACGGCAGCACGCGGGTTTCGTCAACACCCCATTCCACGGCCTTTTCAGGCGCGGCGGTCAGCGCGATGACCCGGCCATAAGGATCGGCGACGCCGTTCTCGCGCAGCCAGGCGAGTGCGCTCACCGCGTTGGTCATCGTCTCGGCGGTCGTGAAGGTCTTGCTAGCGACGGCGATCAGCGTCGTGGCCGGATCGCACCGCGCGAACGCCGCTTCCAGCGCCAGCCCGTCGATATTGGAGACGACGTGGACCTGAACCTCCGCGCCGTCGCGGGCCAGCGCGTCGATCGCCAGCCGGGGGCCCAGCGCCGAACCGCCGATGCCGATATGGATCAGGTGGCGCATGTCGCCGAACGCGCCGCCGTGGATCGCCTCCACCAGCATGTTCATGCGCTGGTGCAGGGCCTCGGCCTCCTCCACTGCCGCCTCGGAGCCGATGCCGCGCTGGGCGGTGTGTTCGGCCGCACGGTCTTCGCTGGTGTTCACCCGCTCCCCGGAGAGCAGCGCGGCGCGCCGACCGGTAAAGTCGCGCGCCTTCGCCAGCGCCTCGAACGCGCAAAGCAGGTCGTCGTCCAGGTGAGTCTTCGACCAGTCGAACAGGATGCCGCCGGTATCGTCACCCTCGCCCCACCCGATCCGCCCGGACAGCTTGGCAACCCGCTCCGCATCGCCGGCGAACAGCTGGTCCAGCGTGCGTCGCTCGCACCGTTCGATCGCCTGCCATGCGGCCTCGACTGCCTGGGTCACGCGAAAATCCTTTCCTAGAGCGCGGCTGTCCGCCTAGGGGAAGCGGCAATGTTTGCAAGCGTTCCCACAGCACCGGCCGGCAGCCTTGGCGGACATACTGTCCATGACTGAATCGATCGACCGAACGACATCCACTGGCAAGGACGAGGAAACGCTCGGAAGCTTCGCCTGGTTTGTGGTGAAACTGGCGCTGGCGGTGTTCATATTCCGCAGCTTCTTCTTCTCGTTCTATTCGATCCCGAGTGAATCGATGATGCCGCGCCTGTGGAACGGCGATTACTTCGTCGCGGCGAAGTGGCCATATGGCTATTCCCGCTGGTCGCTGCCGTTCAACCTGCCGCTGATCCCCGGACAGATCTTCAGCGATGCGCCCGAACGGGGCGATGTCGCGGTGTTCAAGCACCCGGTGGACAAGGTCGACTACATCAAGCGGGTGATCGGCCTGCCGGGCGACAGCGTGGCGATGCGCGCCGGGCAGGTGATCCTCAACGGCACGCCCGTTCCACGCCGGCAGGCCGCCGATTTCGTGGTCCCCATATCGCCCAATACGAGCTGCGCGTGGGGCGGCCGCGCGGGCGCGGGAACGTGCAGCTACACCCGGTTCCGCGAAACGCTGCCCAACGGCGTCAGCTACGATACCCTCGATTTCGGGCGGACGCCGCAGGACGATTTCGGCCCCGTGATCGTGCCCGAAGGCGCGGTGTTCGCGATGGGCGACAACCGCGACAATTCGCAGGACAGCCGCTTTCCCGCCACCCCCGGCGGCGGTGTCGGCATGGTGCCGCAGGAACTGCTAGTCGCCCGCGCCAGCGGCATGGTCTGGTCGACCGACGGATCGGCCGAGTGGACGAAACCGTGGACATGGTTCGGCGCCACGCGCGGCGACCGGATGGGCCAGGGGATATGACCGCGCTGCCGGACAAAACCCGCGCCTGGCTGGAAGGGGTCGGTTTCACCGTGGGCGATGCCGAACGCTATCGCGCCGCACTCACCCACGGCAGCACGGGCGACGAAGACAATTACGAACGGCTCGAATGGCTGGGCGACCGTGTCCTCGGCCTCTCGATCTCGCAATGGCTCTACGCCGATTCCGACGCAGCGGAGGGGGAACTGGCGCAGCGCCTCAACGCGCTGGTCAGCCGCGACACATGCGCCTGCATCGCGCGCGAGATCGGGGTGCCCGATCACGTCCGCCTGGGCAAGCAGGCGCGCGATGACGGGGCGCACGACAGCGACAACGTTCTGGGCGACGTGATGGAAGCACTGATCGGCGCGAACTTCCTCCAGGCCGGGTTCGATGCCACGCGCGACCTGGTGCAGCAGTTGTGGAAGGGCGCGATCGAAGGGCGGCGCGGCCGGTCCAAGCATCCCAAGTCTGCGTTGCAGGAATGGGCCGCGGGCAATCGCCGCAAGCCGCCCGAATACACCCTTGTCGAACGCAGCGGGCCCGACCACCAGGCGCGCTTCACGGTGCGGGTGAAAGTGCACAACGTGGGCGAGGTCGAGGCCACCGCCGGCAGCAAGCAGCAGGCCGAAACCGCCGCCGCGGCTGCATTCATGGAGAGATTCGGATGACGATCCAGCCCAACGCCCGATGCGGTTTCGTGGCGGTGATCGGGGCGCCCAACGCCGGCAAGTCCACCCTGGTCAATGCGCTCGTCGGCCAGAAGGTCGCCATCGTTTCGGCCAAGGCGCAGACCACGCGGGCGCGGCTGCTCGGCATTGCACTGGAAGAAGAAACGCAGATGGTGCTGGTCGACACGCCCGGCATCTTCGCGCCGCGGCGACGGCTCGACCGCGCGATGGTCAGCGCCGCGTGGGAAGGCACGCAGGCGGCCGATGCGATCCTGCTGGTGGTCGATCCGGTCAAGCAGCGCCGTCACGAACTGGACCCGCTGATCGAGGCCCTGCGCCTGCGCCCGGAACGCAAGATCCTGGTGCTCAACAAAGTCGATATCGCGAAGAAGGAACCCCTGCTGGTCCTTGCACAGGAATTCGCTGCGAAGGCCGATTTCGCCGAGATATTTTTCGTCTCGGCCCAGACCGGTGACGGGGTGCCCGAACTCAAGGCCGCGCTGGCCGGGATGATGCCCCAGGGCGAATGGATCTATCCCGAAGATCAGGTGTCGGACGCCAGCGAACGCCTGATGGCGGCCGAGATCACGCGCGAGCAGCTCTACAAGCAGCTCCACGAGGAACTTCCTTACGACAGCGCCGTGCGGCCCGAACAGTATATCGAGCGCAAGGATGGCAGCGTTGAGATCCACCAGCAGATCATCGTCGGCCGCGACACCCAGCGCGCGATCGTGCTGGGCAAGGGCGGAGCGCGCATCAAGGCCATCGGCGAGGCGGCGCGCAAGGAGCTGAGCGAGCTGCTGGGCGTGAAGGTCCACCTGTTCCTGCACGTGAAAGTGGAAGAGAACTGGGACGAAAGCCGCGAGATCTTCGAAGAGATCGGCCTCGACTGGGTGCGCTGACGGCTGCGGGAAGGATGGGGCGCGCACTGATCGAGAGCGGCAGTCACGTACACGGCGTCGACCCGGCGCTGTTCGGCCTGCCGCCGGGAACGTCCATGCGTTTCGAACTCCCCGCCGGCGCCCTGGCGCCGTGTGTCAGCGACTATCACGTGTTCGATTCCGACCAGGCGGCGTGCACTTTTTCGACGGAAACCATTCTGCCGAGAGTGCCGGCGATCCGGTTCATCATCGCACCGCACGCGATGAACCTGACCATCGGTGACGGGACGGCGCAAACCATTCCGCCGGCGGCGCTCTACGGCAGCACCAGCCATGCGGCGGAGATGGCCGTGGGGCGCGGCGGGGTCACGATCGGCGTGACGATGACCGCGGTCGGCATGGCGCGCCTCACCGCGATCCCGGCGGACAGCCTGCGCGACCGGGTGGTCCCGCTCTCCGCAGTGCTGCCGGCCGAACCGGTCCGCGACCTGGTGGACGAGCTGCGCGCCAGCGATCAGGGACCGTCGGTCAAGGCGATACTCGACCGCGCGCTCCCGCCGCTGCTGGCCCAGCCTCACCCGATGGAGGCCGATATCCAGCGCATCGCGAACCTGCTCGCCGCGCCCGGCCGCCATACCGTGCAGGACGCGTGCGACCATCTGGGCATGAACCAGCGGCGGCTGGAACGGCTGGCGAAGCGCTTCTTCGGGTTTACGCCCAAACTGCTGCTGCGCAGGACGCGCCTGTTACGATCGATCGTGGCGCTGAAGCTCGCCGGGCCGCCCTTCGACCTCTCGTTGATCGATTCCAACTACCACGATCATTCCCACTTCACGAAAGATGCCAAGCGCTTCCTGGGCAAGGCGCCCATGCGTTTCCTGCGCAAGCCGACGCCCTATCTCGACGCCGCGCTGCGCGCGCGCGCCATCGTGCAGGGCACGGCCTGGGCCGCATTGCAGCACCAGTGAAATTGAGGAAGCGCGCGGTCAGCGCTTCTTCACAATCTCTATGCCGTTCTTCTTGGCGAAGTCTTTCGTGGATTCCTCGCTGCGATTGATCGCCTTGGCGATCTCTTTCAGCCCCTTGCCCTTGCCGGCCAGCATGCGGAGCTGGCCGGCCTCGTCGGCCTTCCACGGCTGCTTGTGGCGCTCGAAATGCTCCTTCGCCATCAGCCTGCCTCTGCCTTCTTCGCGGCTTTGGGGGCGGAGTTCTTGTTCGGCCCGGCCTTCTTCGCTGCTGGCTTCTTGGCAGCCGTTTTTTTCGCAGGCGCCTTTTTGGCGGGCGCCTTGCGGCCCTTCTTCTTCGGGGGGCCCTTGGCGGCGCGGGCATCGATGAGTTCGATGGCCTGCGCTTCGGTCAGGTCTTCGGGTTTGGCATCGCGGGGGAGGGTCGCGTTGGTGGCGCCATCCGTGACGTAGGGACCATACCGCCCTGCCATCACCTTCATCTCCCCGCCGCTGGTCGGGTGCGCGCCGAACGTCTTGAGCGGCGCCGCCGCCACGCGTCCGCCGCCACGCTGGCCGGCCTGTGCCAGGATATCGACCGCCCGGTTCATGCCGACCTCGAACACCTCGCGCGTGTTGGCCAGCTTTCCATACTTGCCGTCATGGCGGAGATACGGGCCATAACGTCCGATATTCGCTTCGATCTCGTTTCCGGTTTCCGGATGGGTGCCGACGATGCGCGGCAGGGCCAGCAGTTTCAGCGCCCATTCCAGGTCGAAATCGGGCAAGTCCTTGGGGATCGAGGCGCGCCTGGCATCCTTGCCTTCGCCCAATTCCACGTAAGGCCCGAAGCGCCCCGTCTTGCGCATGACCTCAAGGCCGGTTTCCGGATCCTTGCCCATTGCTCCATCGGCACCGTCGCCCTCGCCCTCCCCGCCGGGTTGGGCGAAGCGGCGCGTGTACTTGCATTCGGGATAGTTGGAACAGGCAACGAATGCGCCGAACTTCCCGCCGCGCAGCGCGAGCCGGCCGCCTTCGCGCCCTTCCGCGATGCAGACCTGGCACTGCCGCGGATCGCCGCCGTCGGCGCGCGGGGGGAACAGGAAGTCGGACAGGTAACCGTCGAGCTCCTCCGTCACTTCGGACGGTTTCTTGTCCATGACCTCGTCGGTCTTGGGCTTGAAATCGACCCAGAAGGCGCGGAGCAGCGCCTTCCATTCTTCCTTGCCGGCGGACACCTCGTCGAGTTCGTCCTCCATGCCGGCGGTAAAATCGTAGCCGACATAGCGTTCGAAGAACCGTTCCAGGAACGCCGTCAGCAGCCGCCCGCTTTCTTCGGCGAAGAAACGGTTCTTTTCCATCCGCACGTAGGCGCGGTCGCGGATCGTCTGGATGGTGGAGGCGTAGGTCGATGGCCGCCCGATGCCGAGCTCCTCCAGCCGCTTCACCAGGCTGGCCTCCGAAAACCGCGGTGGCGGCTGGGTGAAATGCTGCGCGGCATCGACCCCCTGCTTGTGCGGGCTGTCGCCCTTGCGCATCAGCGGCAGCAGACCTTCCTCGTCATCCTCGCCGCGCTGGTCCAGGCCTTCCTCGTACACGGCAAGAAAGCCGGGGAACTTCACCACCTGGCCCGTGGCGCGCAGTTCGTGGCGGCCCGTGGGATCGCGCAGGGTGACGGTCGTCCGCTCCAGGCTGGCGGCCGCCATCTGGCTGGCCATCGCCCGCTTGAAGATGAGGTCGTAAAGCCGCGCCTCGTCGCCCTGCCCGGCCTTGTCGCGCGCGAAATCGGTCGGCCGGATCGCTTCGTGGGCTTCTTGCGCGTTCTTGGCCTTGGTCTGGTAGATGCGCGGCTTTTCGGGGAGATAGTGCCCGCTGAACCGGTCGCTGATCGCCTTCCGCGCCGCGCTGATCGCGCTGGAGTCCATCTGCACGCCGTCGGTGCGCATGTAGGTGATCGCGCCGGCTTCGTAGAGGTTCTGCGCCAGCCGCATGGTGTGGCTCGCCGAAAAGCCGAGCTTGCGCGCGGCCTCCTGCTGCAGGGTGGAGGTGGTGAACGGCGGCGCCGGATTGCGCTTCAGGGGCCGGGTCTCGACCTCCTCGACCGTGAAGGGCGCATCCTCGACCGCCTTCCTGGCGGCAAGCGCGGTCCCTTCCTCGCCGATCGACAGGCGCTCCAGCTTCTGCCCGTCGTAGGTGACCAGGCGCGCATCGAAGGCCGTGCCGTCGTGTTGCAGGTGGGCGACGACCGACCAGTATTCCTGCGCGACGAACGCCTCGATCTCGCGTTCGCGCTCGACGATAAGGCGCAGGGCGACCGACTGCACCCGGCCCGCGCTCTTGGCACCCGGCAGGCGGCGCCACAGCACCGGCGACAGGGTGAAACCATAGAGGTAATCGAGCGCGCGGCGCGCCAGGTAAGCGTCGATCAGGTCCTGGTCGAGCGCGCGCGGGCGGGCCATCGCCTCGGTCACGGCGTTCCTGGTGATGGCGTTGAAGGTGACCCGCTCCACCTCCGCCGGCAGCGCCTTCTTCTTCGCCAGAAGATCGCGCACGTGCCAGGAAATCGCCTCCCCCTCGCGGTCGGGGTCGGTCGCCAGGATCAGGCGATCGGCTTTCTTGGCCAGGTCCGCGATGTCCTTCACCCGGCCGGTCTTGTCGCGGTAGACCTCCCAATCCATCGCGAAATCGTCATCCGGGCGTACGCTTCCATCCTTGGGCGGCAGGTCGCGCACATGACCGTAGGAGGCCAGGACCTTGTAGTCCTTGCCGAGATATTTCTCAATGGTCTTCGCCTTGGCGGGCGATTCTACGATGACGAGTTGCATGAGAGTGTGTCGGTGTCCCTACGCGTATACGTACGCGCGAGGGTGCAGCGACCGGCGGAGCGAGGTCAAGCGGGCAATCGCGAACGCTGTCCGGTGAGATCAGGCGCCGAGGCTCACCCGCCCGCCTGCGTGGCGGACGAGGCGGCCGGCGATCTCCAGCTCCAGCAGGGAGAGCTGGACGGCCGCGGCCGGTTCCCCCGACTGGCGGATCAGTTCGTCCACCGCCACGGGCGCGGTGGTGAGCAGCGCGGCAACGTCGGCGGGCTCGGCATCGGCCAGTTCGTCGTCGGCATAGACATACGCCGGCGCGGCCTCGCGAAAGGTGGAGCGCGCATGCCCGTCGAAGCCGTTCATCAGTTCGATGACATCCTCCGGCGTCTGGACGAGGACGGCGCCGTCGCGGATGAGCTGGTTGCACCCCGTTGCCCGCGCATCCAGCGGGCTGCCGGGGATCGCCATGACCTCGCGCCCCGCCTCCGCCGCCAGCCGCGCGGTGATCAGGCTGCCGGACTTGGGCGCCGCCTCCACCACCAGCGTACCCATGGCGAGTCCCGCGATGATCCGGTTTCGGCTGGGAAAGTGGCTGCCCCGCGGTTCCGTGCCGGGCGGCTGTTCGGCGATCAGCAGGCCTTCGTCGGCAATCTGTTCCTGCAACGCGGCGTGCTGGGGCGGATAGGGCACGTCGATGCCGCTGGCGATCACGCCGATGGTCGCGGGCAGCGCCCCTTCGTGCGCCGCGCCGTCAATCCCGCGCGCCAGGCCGGAGACCACGGTGAACCCTGCGTCCGCAAGCGCCGCCGCGAATTCGCGCGCGATCTTCACCGCCGCGGCCGACGCGTTGCGGGCGCCCACCATCGCCAGGCACGACCGCGCCGCCAGCGACTGATCCCCGCGCACGACCAGGATCGGCGGGGCGGCCGCGATCTCTTTCAAGAGGGGCGGATAGCCGGGCTGATCGTGGAACAGATAGCGCGCCCTGGCCCGGCGGACTTGCGAGATTTCCTCTGCAATCGTCTCCGGCGCCGCGGCACGGTAGGCACGCCCGCCGCGCTGGGCCAGGTCCGGCAGCGCGGCGATCGCCGCCTCCGCCGTGGCGAAGCGCGCCAGCAACTGGCGGTAGCTGACCGGGCCGATATTGGGCGAGCGCAGGAGGCGGATGCGCGCGAAAGCCTCTTCCTGCGAAAGCATCACCTGGCGCGGCCGACCCGGGGTTCCTCGCCGCGCCGGATGCGGCCGATGTTTTCGCGGTGCAGCCAGATGACGATCACGGCAATCACCGCGAGCGGGACGGCATATTCGCCATATCCCAGAACCGCAGCGACAATGGCCGCGGCGACGACCGCGGTCATGCCCGCCAGCGAGCTGACCCGCAGCACCGCCAGCATGCCGATCCACACCAGCGCATAGGCCAGGCCGATCGGCCAGGCGAGGCCGAAGCAGACGCCCGCGTTCGTGGCCACTCCCTTGCCGCCCTTGAAGCCGAGCCAGACGGGGAAGCAGTGACCGAGGACCGCCGCCACCGCCGCCACGCCTTCCGTGCCGGGCCACAGCGCCTTTGCCAGCAAGACCGCGCCAAGGCCCTTGGCGAGGTCGAGGAGCAAGGTGGCGGCGGCCACCCCCTTGTTGCCGGTGCGCAGCACGTTGGTGGCGCCGATGTTGCCGCTGCCGATCTTGCGCACGTCGCCAAGGCCAGCCGCGCGCGCGAGCAGCAGCCCGAACGGGATCGAACCGAGCAGGTATCCGGCGATCGCGGCGAATACGTAAGCGGTTTCCATGGTTCCCGTTCGGCCTGATCTTGTCGGGGGGCCGTTGTTGCCCCTAAGCGACGCTAGAAGAAAAGGCGGGCGTTCGACAAGCGCTCCGGCCACCCTTTTCGCACGGGTCTGGAGTTATCGCGTGAATCCCGCCGCCCCCATCCTGTTGTTTGATTCGGGCGTGGGCGGGCTCACCGTGCTCGCTGAAGTGCGCAAGCTGCTGCCGCAGGCGCCGGTGATCTACGCCGCCGATACGGCCGGCCTCCCCTATGGCACGAAAACGGAAGCGGAGATCGCGGCGCGCGTCGCCGGGTTGCTCGGCGTGCTGAGCGAACGCTATCGCCCACGCCTAGCGACGATCGCGTGCAACACGGCCAGCACGATCGCGCTCGGCATGGTGCGCGACGTGCTGCGGATCCCGATCGTCGGCACCGTGCCCGCGATCAAGCCGGCCGCCGCCCTCACCCGCACGGGCACGATCGGGCTCCTGGGCACCGAGGCGACGATCCGCCAGGGTTATGTCGACCGGCTGGAGGCGGAACACGCCGGCGGCACGCGCCTGATCCGGCACGCCGCGCCGGCCCTTGTGGCCGCGGCCGAGGCGCGCCTTCGCGGTGCGCCCGCCGATCCGGCCGTTTTCGCCGAAGCGGCGCGCGGACTTCGCGCCCAGCCCGGCGGCGCGGATATCGACACCGTCGTGCTCGCCTGCACGCATTTCCCGCTGGTCGCGGATGACCTCGCCGCCGCGATGGGGCCCGGCGTGCGGTTCGTGGACGGGGCAGCGGGGATCGCCCGCCGGATCGCCAGCCTTACCGCGGGACAGGACTTCGCGCGCGGGGGGCCGGACTTGGCGCTGACCACGGGGGACTTGGCCGAATTCGCCCTCCTCCAGCCCGTGCTCGGCGCCCATGGCCTTGACCGGATCGAGGCGATCTGACGCGGGGCTTGCCGGGCGGGGCCATGCCGTTTTTGATATGGCTCAACGGGCCCCGGGGCCGCCGCCCAATCGCGAACGATTCGCAAAGATCGCGGTGGCAAAGTTGCGTGCCGAGGCGTATGCGCGGCCCGTCTGGCCGGCGCATTTCCGGCGGAGGCGATGGACAGTGGCAGTGGACGGATCAGGCCAGTGAACTACGACCATATCTTCGACCAGGCGATCGACCGCCTGCACGCCGAAGGTCGCTACCGCGTGTTCATCGACATCCTCCGCAACAAGGGCGCTTTCCCCAACGCGCGCTGCTTCCACGGCCACAATGGCCCCAAGCCGATTACCGTGTGGTGCTCCAACGATTATCTCGCGATGGGCCAGCACCCCAAGGTGATCGCCGCGATGGAAGAGGCGCTGCACGATGTGGGCGCAGGCAGCGGCGGCACGCGCAACATCGGCGGCAACACGCACTATCACATTCAGCTGGAAGAGGAATTGGCGGACCTCCACGGCAAGGAAGCGGCGCTGATCTTCACCAGCGGCTATGTCTCCAACGATGCGACGCTGTCGACGCTTGCCAAGCTGCTTCCGGGATGCGTGATCTTCTCCGACGAGCTCAATCACGCAAGCATGATCGCCGGCATCCGAAATTCCGGCGCCGAAAAGCGCGTATTCCGCCACAACGACGTGGCGCACCTGGAAGAACTGCTCGCGGCCGAAGACCCTGACGCGCCCAAGCTGATCGCGTTCGAGAGCGTCTATTCGATGGACGGCGACATCGCCCCGATCCACGCGATCTGCGACCTTGCCGAACGCTATAACGCGCTGACCTATATCGACGAGGTGCACGCAGTCGGCATGTACGGCAAGCACGGCGGCGGCATTTCCGAACGTGACGAAGCGGCGCACCGGATCGACATCATCGAGGGGACGCTGGGCAAGGCGTTCGGCGTGATGGGTGGCTACATCGCCGCGGACCGCAAGGTGGTGGACTGCATCCGCTCCTACGCGCCGGGCTTCATCTTCACGACCTCGCTTTCGCCCGTGCTTGTCGCCGGGGTCCTCGCATCCGTCCGCCATCTCAAGGCTTCCAGCGAGGAACGTGACGGCCAGCAGGCGGCCGCCGCGCGCCTCAAGGGCATGATGCGCGACGCGGGCCTGCCGGTGATGGACAGCACCACGCACATCGTGCCGCTGATGGTCGGCGATCCGGTGCGCGCCAAGAAGATCAGCGACATCCTGCTCGCCGAATACGGCATGTATGTGCAACCGATCAATTTCCCCACCGTCCCTCGGGGGACGGAGCGGCTGCGCTTCACCCCGGGACCGTCGCACAGCGAAGCAATGATGATGGAACTCACCGCCGCGCTGGTCGAGGTGTGGGACCGGCTGGAACTGGATCTCGCCAGGGCTGCCTGACAGCCGCCACCCAAGAGTCTTAGGGCAGTGGTAACCATTGCCCCGCTACACATTCCGCAAGCAACCGGCGCGTCCGGCAATCGGGATTTGATGGGGCCATGGCAGTCAGCAATCTCTGGAGAGGGTTTTCCGGCGCCCCCGCTCAGGTCGATCTGACCAGCGATGGATTGCGCCACGCCGTGCTCGAGGATTTCGAACAGACCGGCCTTGCGTGGATCTGGTCGTCCGATGCCGAAGGTATCCTGAACTACCTCTCCCCGGCGGCTGCCGATGCGCTCGGGATCCCGCTTCATGCCCTGCTGGGCCACCCGCTGACGGGCCTGTTCGAAACCGATCCCGACGATCCGGACAACCGGTCGGGCCGCCCGCTCGGCTTCCAGATCAAGGCCCGCAACCGCATTTCCGACGTGACCGTCCGCTGCGCCCTGCCCGAAGCGCGCACCGGCAAACCGGTATGGCTGCTGCTGTCGGGCCAGCCCAAGATCGATTCCACGGGACGGTTCCACGGCTATCGCGGCTGGGCCAAGGACATATCGGTCGAATACCAGCGCAAGATCGAAGATTCGCGCCTGGCGGAATTCGATTCCCTGACCGGGCTCTACAACCGCCATCGCATGAACCGCCGGCTCGACGGGCTGCTGGCGGCCTATCGCGCGGCCAAGCGCACCTGCGCGCTGATGATGCTGGACCTCGACCGGTTCAAGCAGGTCAACGACACCATGGGCCACCCGGCGGGCGACAACCTGCTTCAGCAGGTGGCGGAACGACTGCGCAACATCATCGGCGACCGCGGCGAAATCGGACGCCTGGGCGGCGACGAGTTCCAGGTCATCATCCCCGACGTCGACGATCGCGGCAAGCTGGGCGACCTGGCGGAAAAGGTCATCCAGATCATCTCGCAGCCTTATCCCATCGATGACAAGCGGGCCATCATCGGCACGTCGGTGGGGATCGCCATCGCCCCCTACGACGGGCTGGAAACCGAAGAGCTGATCCGGGCATCCGACCTGGCGCTCTATGCCGCGAAGAACGGCGGGCGCGGCCAGTTCCGCTTCTATTCGGCCGACCTCAAGGACGAGGAGGAGGAGCGCCAGCTCCTGCTCGACGATCTGCGCCAGGCCCTGGAGAGCGACCAGCTCGAACTGCATTACCAGCCGGTGGTGCGGGTGGCGGACAACCGCGTGGTCGGGATGGAAGCGCTCATGCGCTGGGAGCACGAGGAACGCGGCTGGGTCAGCCCCGGCCTGTTCATCCCAGTGGCGGAGGATTCCAGCCTCATCGCCCCGCTCGGCGACTGGGCGCTCCATCGGGCCTGCCAGGACGCCGCGCAGTGGCCGGCGACGGTGCGGGTGGCCGTGAACGTGTCCGCCCGCCAGTTCACCGCGGCAGGCTTTGTCGATGTCGTGGCGGATGCGCTGCAGGCGAGCGGCCTTGCGCCCGACCGGCTGGAGCTCGAGCTGACCGAAAGCGTCTTCATGGGCGACAGCGACGCCACCGACGCCACGTTCCACGCGCTCAAGCAACTCGGCGTCCGGCTCGCGCTCGACGATTTCGGGACCGGCTATTCGTCGCTCAGCTACTTGCGCTCCGCGCCGTTCGACAAGCTGAAGGTGGACAAGAGCTTCGTCGATACCTGCACCCAGAAAGACCAGAACAGCGCCAAGATCATCACCGCGATCATCGGCCTGTCGAAGGCGCTGGGGATGGAAACCACCGTCGAGGGCGTGGAGGCCTTCGACCAGCTCGAGGTCGTGAAGGCGCGCGGGGGCGAACTCGTCCAGGGATGGATCTTCGCAAAGGCCATGCCCCAGGCGATGGTCCTCCAGAACATCCACGACGGCGCGTTCCTGATCGAGCCGAGCGGACCCGACAAGCACCGGCCCGATCGCCGGTCGATGTTCCGGCGCGTGGGCGTAATCCACGGCGACCACCGCTATGACGCGGTGATCCGCGATCTCAGCAAGACCGGCGCCTTCATCGAAGGCCTGGTGGGCGTGCCGCTGAATACCGTGTTCGTGCTCGATCTCGGCAACGGACAACTGGTCGTGAGCCAGGTCATGCGGTCCGAAGGGGCGCAGCTCGGCGTGGAATTCGAAACACCGCTGGTGAGCGACGGCGCCGGCGGCCTGTGCACCCGGCACCGCGTCAGTCCATATGCCCTCGCCGCGGCAGGGATGCCGTTGTCCAGCCTGCAGCAGGGCCAGTCGCAACTCGGCCACGCGCCGGGCCCGGGCAGCGCGCCGCAGTTCCTCCAGGTCCAGGTCGGCAGCGGCGGATAGGGCGACAGGACCGGGGGTGCGCGAACACGCGCGAATCCCTGGCGAAAGTGTTCGTCTCCAACCGAATGCCGCTGGCCGGAAGACCCGCTTCGTCGGTTTTCCGGACTGACTGGACCGTCAACGGTTGCGCCCGTGCGACCGCCTGAAGGGCCGTTCATCCGGGCGAAAGACGGCCGGCCCGAACCGCTTCGTCCCCAGCGCGGAACAGGCCCGGACAGGCCACCGCGCGGCATTGGAGACGAGATATGAAAGCAGCCTTCATCGGCGCCGGCGCGGCGCTCCTGACGATCGCCGGCACGGCGTCCGCCCAGGAACTCCCCACCGCCCCCGTAACTGAAACCCCCGTAACCCAAACCACGGTGACGACCGCCACGCCCACGGCCAACGGGAACGGCGCGGCGGTCACGAACACGGAAACCACCAGCACGACGACGATGCCGAACGCGGACGGCACGAACAGCACCGTGACCGCGACCGCCCATCAGCACGCCGTTACCACACCCAGCGGCAACACGACAACCGTGACACGCGAGATCGACGCCATGGGCGCCAGGACCACGACGGTGGACCGCACGAAGGCGACCACCGGCGACAAGAAGAAGCCACGCTAAGCTGTACTCGCCTGCCTCGCCCCGCCCGGTCCCCCTTATCACAGCGAGCGCGCCGGGGCAGTCGAGACGCCGGGTGCGTGCCCGGCCGGCCCCCGCAGCGAAACGGACGCTGCGGGGGCCGATCACGTCAGGTCAGCGGAGGCTCACCACGTTGTCGGTGGCGCGCGGGTCCACCCGGTCGCCGCGATAGAGGCTGGCCATCGGCTCGTCCTCCACGACGATCTGTTCCGCATTGCCGAAGCCGTTGAAGCCGGTCTTCATCGCCGCGCCGTATGCGCCCAGCATGCCGATCTCGATATAGTCGCCCGCCTGGATATCAGCCGGCAACAGGAACGGACCCTTCATGTAATCGGCATCGTCGCAGGTCGGACCGTAGAACGCGAATTCCGCGAGCGGCTGGGTAAGATCGTCCTCCAGCGCCTTGACCGGAAAACGCCAGGCCACGTGCGCGGCATCGAACAGCGCGCCGTATGCACCGTCGTTGATGTAGAGTTCATCCCCGCGGCGCTTTTCCACCCGCACGATCAGGCTCGAATATTCGGCGCACAGCGCGCGGCCGGGTTCGCACCACAGTTCGGCGTTGTAGGCGATCGGCAAGGCTTCGAAGTGGCGGTGGATGATCGCGAAGTAATCTTCCAGCGGCGGCGGCTCCATCCCCGGGTAGTCGCTGGGGAAGCCCCCGCCCACATCGACCACGTCGATCACCACCGACGCTTCGGCCACCGCGGCGCGCACGCGCTCCAGCGCCTGGACATAGGCGAACGGCGTCATCGCCTGGCTGCCGACGTGGAAGCACACGCCCAGCCAGTCGCAGTGCTGGCGGGTCGTCCGCAGCAGGTCCGCCGCATCGGCAAGATCGACCCCGAACTTGGCGGCGAGGCTGAGCTCCGAATATTCCGAGCTGACGCGCATCCGCACCAGCAGGCGCAGATCGGACGCGGCGGTGCCATCTTCGGCCGACGTGTTCTCCACGATCTTCTCCAGCTCCTCGATCGTGTCGAGGCTGAAGGTTTTCACGCCGTGTTCGAAATAGGCCTCGCGGATCGCGCGCGCCGTCTTCACCGGGTGCATGAAGCACAGCTCGGCTTCCGGCAACGTCTCGCGCACCAGGCGGACTTCCGCGATCGAGGCGACATCGTAATGGGTGATGCCGCTGTCCCACAGAATCTGCAGGAGGGCTGGCGAGGGATTGGCCTTTACGGCGTAGAGCGACTTGCCCGGAAACTTCTCGGTAAAGAATCGGGCAGCGCGCGCAGCAGCGTGCGGGCGATTGAGAATAACCGGTTCGTCAGGCGCGAGGGCGCGAACTACAGACCGGGCGTCAGGATGGATGTGCAACTCAAGGGACCCCCAAACGGTTCGTTTGAACGAGGCAGCCTTGCGGTTAAGGAAGTCCCCTTGGGGCTGCGGGGTGCGCGTATATCGCGCGTTCGGTGAACCGCAAGTGAAAATCGAGCCCCGCCGCCGCAACCCCCGGCGCGGCGTGCCGTGCCCTGCCCCGGCCTAGCTGAGCCGATCGCGGAAATCGGTGTAATCGAACGATTTTATCTGATCGAGCGCATCGGTATCGCTGTCCCACAGCCAGATCGACGGGAGCTGGACGCCGTTGAAGGTGTTCGTCTTCACCATCGAATAATGCGCCTGGTCGAGGAAGGCGAATCGCTGCCCCGGCTCGTTCGGCACGGGAAGGTGATAGTCGCCGATCACATCCCCTGCGAGACACGACGGGCCGCCCAGCCGGATCGGCTCGTCCCCGCCTTCGCCTCCGTTTACCTCGTGCAGCATCGCCGGGCGATAGGGCGCCTCGATCACGTCGGGCATATGGCAGGTCGCGGAAATGTCGGTGATCGCCACGGGCTGACCGTTCCAGTGGGAATCGAGGATCGTGCCGACGAGGATACCGGCGTCGAGTGCCACGGCCTCCCCCGGCTCCAGGTAGATCTCCGCGCCGGTATCGTCCTTCGCATCGCGCAAGAATTCGACCAGTTCCTCGCGCTGGTAATCCGCGCGGGTGATATGGTGACCGCCGCCCATGTTGATCCACTTGAGCTGGCCGAACCACGGCTCGATCGTGTCGAACACCGTGTCCCAGGTCCGCCGCAGCGGTTCGAAATCCTGTTCGCACAAGTTGTGGAAGTGGATGCCGTCCACCTGCTCCATGATTTCCGGCGTCAGCTGGTCGATCGGGAAGCCGAGCCGGCTGCCGGGGCTGGATGGATCGTAGCGCGGCACTTCGCCGCATGGGCACAGGGGATTGATCCGGAGGCCCACGTCGAAATCCTGCCCTGCCGCCCGCGCGGCGTCGAGGATGGGGCGATAGCGTTCGAGCTGGCCGGGGGAGTTGAAGATCACGTGGTCGGACAGGCGGCACACCTCGGCCAGCTCATCCGGCTTGTAGGCGGCGCAGTACGTCGCGATCTCGCCGTCATAGAACTCGCTCGCCAGCCGTGCTTCCCACAGGCCACTGGTGCAAACCCCGTCGAGATACTCACCGATGATCGGCGCGACCGACCACATGCTGAACGCCTTGAGCGCGGCGAGCACCTTGACGTCCGCCGCATCGCGAATGTCGGCGAGCACTTGCAGGTTCGCCCGCAATTTCGCCGCATCGACGACGAACGCCGGGGAATCGACACGCCCCAGGTCGAAGCGGGCAAAGGCGCCGGGATCGCCAGCTCTGGTTTCCATGACTTTGTCGAGCCTCTGATTTTGTCACACGAAGACACTAAGACATGAAGGGGTCAGCTGGTGGGGATCACTCCGTAGTAATCGTTGGCCACTCGCTTGAGGCCCTCCTTGAACGTCGCTTGGCCGAAATTCATGAGAAACCCAAGCGGGAGCCCCATTAACCTCAGGTAGGTCAGGACCTGCTTCGCGTGTACAGCAGCGACGCGCTCGGTCGATTTCAATTCGATCAGCAGGACATCTTCAACGAGGATGTCCACCTTGAATGCATTGTCTATGACAATGCCGTCCCAGCTGATCGGAACAGGCACCTGACGTCGCACCGGGACCCCGCGCTGCCGCGGCGACTCAAAAAGGATTAACTCGTACGCGCTTTCGAGCAGGCCAGGACCCAAGTTTCGATGAAGTCGGTAGCCGCAGTCGATCACGATGCGCCCGAGCTCCTCGATCCGGTCCAGGTTCCGCATCCTTTAACTTTGTGTCTTCGTGCCTTCGTGTGAGCCCGGTTTGCCTCAGAACTGCACCGGTCCCGGCAATTCCTCGACCGTCCATGGCAGGCCGTCGGAATTGAGCATGTCCATGAACGGGTCGGGGTCCATCTGTTCCATGTTGAACACGCCCTCCCCGCGCCATTTGCCGGTCAGCATCATCGCGCTGCCGATCATGGCCGGCACGCCGGTGGTATAGCTCACGGCCTGGTTGCCGGTTTCCTCGTAGGCCGCCTCGTGGCTGCAGATGTTCTTGATGTAGAACGTCTTTTCGCCGCTGCCGTCGAGCGCCTCGCCGGTAGCGATGACGCCGATGTTGGTGTTGCCCTTGGTCTTTTCCCCCAGCGTTTCCGGCTTGGGCAGGACGGCGGCGAGGAACTGCAGGGGGATGATTTCCTTGCCCTGGTACCGGATGGGCTCGATGCTCGTCATGCCGACATTCTGCAGCACGGTGAGGTGGTTGATGTAGGCATCGCCGAACGTCATCCAGAACCGCGCCCGCTCCATTTCGGGCACGAAACGCGCCAGGCTTTCCAGCTCTTCGTGATACATCAGGTACATGTTCTTCGGGCCCACCGCCTCGAAGTCGAAGTTGACCCTGTTCGACATCGCCGGCGTTTCAACCCATTCGCCGTTTTCCCAATGGCGCGCCGGCGCGGTGACTTCGCGAATGTTGATCTCCGGATTGAAGTTCGTCGCAAAGTGCTGGCCGTGATCGCCCCCGTTGCAGTCGAGAATGTCCAGCTGGCGGATCGTCTTCAGCTTGTGTTTCTTGAGCCACATCGTGAACACGCTGGTCACGCCCGGATCGAAGCCCGAGCCGAGCAGCGCCATCAGCCCGGCTTCCTTGAAGCGGTCGTGATAGGCCCACTGCCACTTGTATTCGAACTTCGCCTCGTCCTTCGGTTCGTAGTTGGCGGTGTCGAGGTAATCGACGCCGGCTTCCAGGCAGGCGTCCATGATCGGCAGATCCTGGTACGGCAGCGCCAGGTTCACCACGAGGCTGGGCTTCACCTGGCGGATCAGGTTGACCATCGCCGGCACTTCTTCCGCGTCGATGGAATAGGTCGCCACGTCCTGCCCGGTGCGCGCCTTCACCGATGCGGCGATCGCATCGCATTTCGACTTCGTGCGGCTGGCGAGGTGGATGTCGGAAAAGATATCCGCGTTCATCGCCATCTTGTGGACGCAGACCGAGCTGACCCCGCCCGCACCGATAACCAGGACTGTCGACATGATAACTCCGAAAAAGATGCTGATCGCCGATTGGCGCTTAACGGCGAACGCACTAGTCCGGCAGGATGTTTCGCGAAAGCCCCCGCACACCCACCCGCCAGGGCGTCCTTGCAGCCGCCGGGAAGATCGCCGCGATCCTTCCGCCCACCCCGCTGCTGCCGGTAGAGATCGGCGGCGTGCGGGTGCACGTGAAGTGCGACAGCCTGCAGCCGATCGGCGCGTTCAAGATACGCGGCGCGTGGCACCGGCTGACGGACCTTACGGATGCGGAACGGGCCGCGGGGGTGATCGCCGTATCGAGCGGCAACCATGCGCAGGGCGTCGCCTGGGCGGCACGCGCGCTGGGGATCGAGGCGGCCATCGTCATGCCGGTGGACGCACCCCGAGTGAAGATCGCGGCGACCCGCGCCCTTGGGGCCGAAGTGATCCTCTATGACCGGCCCGGCGGCGAGGATCGCGACGCCATCGCCAATGCCTTGTGCGACGAACGGGGCCGCGTCCTCGTCCATGCCTATGCCGATCCCTGGGTGATCGAGGGACAGGGCAGCATGGGCATTGAGATCGCCGCGCAGCTAGGCCGCGCGCCGAGCCGTATCGTGGTCTGCTGCGGTGGCGGCGGGCTGGCGGCGGGGCTCGCGCTCGCCTGCCCGGACAGCGCCGTCCACCCGGTGGAGCCCGCCGGCTGGGACGATCTGGCCCGGAGCCTGGAACTGGGACGCATCGTCCGCGTCGGCCCCGATGCTCCGCCCACCATCTGCGATGCGATCCAGACGCCTTCAACGGCGCCCGTCAACTTCGCGGTCCTTCACGGCCGGGCCGAGCCGGGCATTGCCGTGACCGACGATGAAGTGCGCGCGGCGCAGCGTTTCGCCTTTGCGCAGTTGCGGCTGGTGGCGGAACCCGGCGGGGCGGCTGCGCTGGCCGCGGCCCTGGCCGGCAAGGTGCCGCTCGACGAAGGAACGGTGATCACCCTGACGGGCGGCAACACCGATCCCGAAGCGTTCGCCGCCACGCTCAGCGCCGGCGAATAGCGCTATTGCCCCGCGTGCGGGTCTTGCGCCACGACAGTGTCACGGCCTTGCACGCGGGCAGATTTGAAGGGGGAGATTGGAAATGCAGGCTCAGATGCTCGCGCCGGCGGCCGTGCTGGTCGCATGGACGCTGGTGATGCTGGTGTGGTTGGGCGCCGTCCGGCTGCCCGCCCTGAGCAAGGTGACCGGCGGCCTCAAGAACGCGAAGCCCGGCGGCCGGGGGCAGAACCTGGAAGGGGTGCTGGACGACCGCATCAACTGGAAGGCGCATAACTACGCCCACCTCGTCGAGCAGCCGACCCTGTTCTACGCGGTCTCGGTGATCGTGGCCCTGCTTGGCGCGGGGCCCACCGACGTGCTGCTCGCCTGGGTCTACGTCGCGATCCGCATCGTGCATTCGATCTGGCAGGCGACGGTCAACGTGGTTTCCGTGCGGTTCACGCTGTTCCTGCTGTCGACCATCGCTCTGGTGGTGCTGGCCATCCGCGCCCTCGCGCTCACGCTGTTCGCCAACCCGGGCGTGGTGTCATGATCGGCATGGGCATCCTGCAGCCGGTCGTCGCCCTGCTCGCGTGGACAATGGTCATGTGGGTGTGGATGTATGCGACCCGTATCCCGGCCATGCGGCGATCCGCCGACGTGGACCCGATGACGAAAGTGGGCGGCACCGGCCGGCAGCTCGACGATATCCTGCCCGAACGGGTCCAGTGGGTCGCGCACAACTACAACCACCTGCACGAAGCGCCGACGGTGTTCTACGCGGCTGCGCTGGTGCTGGCGATCACCGGCCAGGGCGACGGGATGAATGCGGCGCTGGCGTGGATTTACGTCGCGCTGCGCGTGGCCCATTCGCTGTGGCAGGCGACGGTGAACCGGGTGCTGGTGCGGTTCGCCCTGTTCGCGCTGTCAGCGATCGTGCTGGTCATGCTGGTTGTGCACGCCGCGATCGCGGTGTTCTGACGGGGCTCGCCGAGAGGGGTCGGCGCTACTCCGCCGCAACCGCCTCCGCGTGGCCATCGAGGGCGATCGACAGGCCCGAGACGAACCGTTCGGCATCGAGCGCGGCCATG
The DNA here is from genome assembly GCF_009827495.1 of Tsuneonella aeria. Taxonomy (NCBI): domain Bacteria; kingdom Pseudomonadati; phylum Pseudomonadota; class Alphaproteobacteria; order Sphingomonadales; family Erythrobacteraceae; genus Tsuneonella; species Tsuneonella aeria. The sequence goes on along the minus strand of NZ_WTZA01000001.1, from coordinate 61,141 downwards.
CACCCGGTGCCGGCCGCGGTTACCGCCTGGCGATAGGTGTGGTCCATCACGTCGCCGCAGGCGAACACGCCGGGAATCGCCGTCTTGGGCGTGCCGGGCTCCACGATCAGGTAGCCGCCGTCGTCAGTCGGCAGCTTGCCCTTGAACAGCTCGGTCGCTGGGGCATGGCCGATGGCGACGAAAGCCCCGTCGCAGTTGAGGTCGCTCGCTTCACCCGTCACGGTGTCGCGCAGTTCCAGATGGGTCAGCCCGCCCGCCAGCGGATCGCCGGCGAAGCGTTCGACCGCCTTGTTCCAGAGAACAGTGATCTTCGGATGCGCGAACAGCCGGTCCTGCAGGATTCGTTCCGCCCGCAAGCTGTCGCGGCGATGGATCAGGGTCACGTCATCGGAATGGTTGGTGAGGTAGAGCGCCTCCTCCACCGCGGTGTTGCCGCCGCCGATCACCGCCACTTTCTTGCCGCGGTAGAAGAACCCGTCGCACGTCGCGCAGGCCGAAACGCCCTTGCCGCCAAGCTCCATTTCACCGGGGACGCCGAGCCACTTGGCCTGCGCACCGGTCGCGATCACCAGCGTGTCGCCTTCGTACACATCCCCGCTGTCGCCGATGGCGCGGAACGGAGGGCCCGAAAGGTCGACCTCGACGATCGTGTCCCACATCATCCGCGTGCCGACGTGCTCGGCCTGGGCCTGCATCTCCTGCATCAGCCACGGGCCCTGGATCACGTCCTTGAAGCCGGGATAGTTCTCGACATCGGTGGTGATGGTAAGCTGCCCGCCGGGCTGCAATCCCTGCACCACGATCGGCTTCATCATCGCCCGCGCGCCATAGATCGCGGCGCTGAGGCCGGCGGGGCCGGAACCGATGATGAGCATGCGGGTGGTGTGAGTGGCCATGCGTGTTTCTCCGTCTGGCGCGCGAGATAGGGCCGCGGGGCGCATAAATCGAGTCGCCGGGCCGAGGCTATCCCCGTCAGTCGACCAGTTGCCTGCGCAGCCGATCCCGCAGGTCGTCGGTCACGCCGACGGACCGGTCGAGCCATCCATCGATCGAACCTTCCAGCGATTCGGCAGTCTCCAGGAAGCGCGCCAGGTAGTCTTCGTGCACTTCCAGCAGTGCGCGGATCGCATCCTCGTCAAGCGTCCGGCCCAGCCGCGCCTCGATCCCGGGAACGGACTGCGCGCGCAGCACGCCCAGCGTCGGCGCCTTGTTCGTCAGCAGGAATTCGGCAAACTGGTCCTCACGCGACACACCCAGGATGTGGAGCAGCAGCATGGCGGCGACGCCGGTGCGGTCCTTGCCTGCGAAGCAATGCACCAGGCTGGCGCCCGGGCGATCCGCCAGCGCGTTGAGATAGCGCCCGAACATCGCCTGCATCGCGGGATTTTGCGGCATCCGGGTATAGACGGCCAGCATCCGGTCCCTGGCATAGCGCGCCGTGGTGACATCCGGCCCGATATCCATGTGCGGCGGGCTGGAGCTTGTTTCCCCGGCGTGTGCGATAACCTCGCCCGCCCACCCTTCGTGCCGGCGGCAGGGGTTGATTTCCCGCTCCCTGATACCGCGCAGGTCGATGACCGTCCGAATTCCAAGACGGGCCAGGCCCGCAAGATCCGCGTCGGTTGCCGCGACGTGTTGGCCCGATCGGTACAATAGCCCGCGCCGCACATGGCCGCCTTCGGCACGATAGCCGCCGTAATCGCGGAAATTGTGGATGCCTTCGAAGGTAGGTGGGCCTGTTTCGATCATCGCGCGGCCCTGCCAGCGGCGGGTGGCCGCGGCAAGTTATCGCGCGCCGCCCTCGCCCGCACCGGACGGGCGCGGAGAGAGGACCAGCGTGTTGTCTTCCACCCGCCAGCCGCCGAGGCGGGAGAGCAGGTTCATCCCGATCACGTTGGTGCGCCCGATATTCGGCGCGATCACCGCGTCGAGCCCGGTCGCCGAGATGTTGCCGAAGGCGAGCGTGTCGATCGTCGTGAGCTCCGCCGAAACCGTGCCGTTCGCGGTCGAGATTCGCACCGGCACCCCGCCCTGCCGGGGTTCGAGGCCCGCCTCCGCCGCAAGGGGCGCCGACACCGCGGTCAACGTGGCGCCGGTATCGACAAGAAACGCCGCGCGGTGACCGTTCACGGTGGCGTCGATCCAGAAGTGGCCGTCCGCGGCCAAGGGCACGCGCGTCTCGCCCCCTTCGACCGTCTGGCGCGGCAGGCCCAGTTCGGGAACGGCGATATCGAGGCGCGGGTCGAAGCGTGAAACCTGCAACATGACCACCACGAGGATCGCCGCCAGTGCGATCGTGCTGGTGGTGGCGATGAAGCGGCCGATGCCATGCCGCCGGGCAATCGCGCTGCCGATAACGCTGCCAAGGACAGCCGCGACCGTCGCGATCAGCAGTCCGGATCGCGGCACGTCCCGGATAATGTCGGTTGCGGTTTGCCAGATCGACTGCAAGTCCATCGGGCTACCTTAAACCATTCCAGCTTGCGCCGCCATGACCGGCTAGGGCGCGCTGCGGGGGCGGGTTGCGTCGGCGAGGACGAGCGAGAACCGGCCCTCGGAATCGTGCCACCAGTGGCGCGTGCTCCAGCCACCCGCGAACAGCAGCAGGTGCGCGCTGCGGCGGGAAAACTTGTGGCTGTTTTCGGTGTGGATCGTTTCGCCCGCGCGCATCGTGAACGCCTGGCCGGATACCGTAAACTCTATCGGCCGCGTCGCCTCCAGGTGCATTTCGATGCGCGCGTGGTCGTCATTCCAGCAGGCGACGTGACGCAGGGCGTCCACGGGAATCGTGCCGTCCAGTTCGCGGTTGATGCGTTCCGCCAGGTTGCGGTTGAACGCGGCCGTGACGCCGGCGGAATCATCGTAGGCGGCCGTCATCGTGGCGACGTCCTTGATCATGTCCATCCCGATCAGCAGCTGGCTCCCCTCCCCCAAGGTGGAGCGCATGGATCGCAGCAGGTCCACCGCGGTCGGAGCGATCATGTTGCCGATGGTGGAGCCGGGAAAGAAGCCGAGCTTGGGCAGGTCAGTCACAGCTTCGGGCAGCTCGACCGCCCGCATGAAATCCGCTTCCACCGGATAGACCGGCAGGCCGGGAAACCGCGCGGCAAGGTCGTCCGCCGCAGCCCGCAGGAAGTCCCCGGAAATGTCCAGCGGGACATAGGCCGCCGGCGCTATGCTTTCGAGCAGGAGCGGCGTCTTCGTCGAGCTGCCGGAGCCGAACTCCACCACGGCACGGCCGGCACCGATGAGATCGCGGAACTCCGCCTGCCGCCCGCGCAGGATTTCGGTTTCGGCCCGCGTGGGATAATATTCGGGCAGGCCGGTGATGTCCTCGAACAGCTCCGAACCGCGATCGTCGTAGAGCCAGCGGGCCGGAACGGCTTTCTGCGCCTCGCCCAGCCCGCGCAGCACATCACGGCGGAACTGCACGTCGACACCTTCGGCGTCGAGGTTGACGAGGGTGATCCCTTCCCTTGCGACCATCAGATGTCCTTCGCCAGGCGGAGGCCGGTGAATTGCCAGCGCTGGTGCGGGTAGAAGAAATTGCGATAGCTTGCCCTGACATGGCCCCGCGGGGTCGCGCAGCTACCCCCACGCAGGACCACCTGCCCGCTCATGAACTTGCCGTTGTATTCGCCCACCGCACCCGGCGCCGCGCGGAAGCGGGGATAGGGAAGATAAGCGGACCGCGTGAATTGCCAGCAATCGCCGAACAGGTCCGTCCCACCCTTCGGCAATGGCGGCGCCGCGGCATCGAGCTGATTGCCGGCCAGGGCGTCGTGCCCTTGCGCAATCGCTTCCCATTCGAACTCTGTCGGCAGCCGGGCGCCGGCCCAGGTGGCGAAAGCGTCGGCTTCGAAGCTCGATATATGCGTGACCGGCGCGTGTGGATCGCGGTCCCGCCAGCCGGAGTGGGTGAAATGCTTTTCGTCCCGCCAGTAAAGCGGCGCGCTCACGCCTTCGGCATTGACCCAGGCCCAGCCGTCCGAAAGCCACAGCGCAGCGGTTCGGTATCCGCCGTCGTCGATGAAGTCCTGCCATTCGCCATTCGTCACCAGGCGGTCGGCAAGGGCGAACGGTTCGAGGAGGACACGGTGGCGCGGGCCTTCGTTGTCGAACGCGAACCCGGCGCCATCCTCCGCCCCGATCAGCGCAATGCCGCCCGGGTGCCTATGCCAGGCGACCGCGCCCGGACGCGTCGCGGCGGGCGTCTGCAAGTCCCACATCGGTGGGCCTGCCGGGTTCTGGAACAGCGCGTGCTTGATATCGGTGAGCAGCAGTTCCTGGTGCTGCTGTTCGTGCGCGCAGCCGAGCGTGATCAGCGGCGCGAGGTCGCCGCGTGCGAGCAAGGGCGAGATCGCCTCGTCCACCACCGCGCGCCACGCCAGGATTTCGCCAACCGAAGGGCGCGACAGCATCCCGCGTCGTCCACGCGCCAGGCGGGCGCCTTCCGCCTCGTAATAGGAATTGAAAAGATAGGGCCAGTCCTCGCGGTACAGCCGATAACCCGGCAGGTGATCGCGCAGGAGGAACGTCTCCCAAAACCAGGTCGTATGCGCCAGATGCCACTTTGCCGGGCTTGCATCGTCCATCGACTGGATCGTCGCGTCGGCATCGGAAAGCGGCGCCGCGAGGGCTTCCGTCAGCGCGCGCGTGCGCTGATACTCGGCGGCGATGGCCGGCGACGGCGTGACGGCAAGTCCACTGGCGCCGGACACGGCAACCCCTCCCGTTCGAGTAGCCCCTGCCCCGGCGGCAGGGGTCCACTAATGTGGAAAGTTTGCTTGCCCGTTCGGTTCCATCGCCGCGGGCGTTCCCCGTCAGGCGGCGTCCGCCGTCCGCTCGTTCTTTTCCAGGTTCAGCATCTCGGCGAGCAGGAAGGCAAGCTCCAGCGACTGGGCGGCGTTGAGCCGCGGATCGCAGTGCGTGTGGTAACGGTCGCCCAGCGCCTCGTCCCGAATGGCCACGGCGCCGCCGACACATTCGGTCACGTCCTGCCCGGTCATCTCGATATGGATGCCGCCGGCGTGGCTGCCTTCGGCACGGTGCACGGCGAAGAAGCCCTTCACTTCGCGCAGGATGCGGTCGAAGGGCCGGGTCTTGAACCCGCTTTCCGCCTTGATGACGTTGCCGTGCATGGGATCGCAGCTCCACACGACGGGGTGGCCTTCGCGCGCGACGGCGCGGACCAGCGGCGGCAGGCCGGCTTCCACCTTGTCGTCGCCGAAGCGGCTGATGAGCGTGATCCGGCCGGGCTCGCGCGCCGGGTTCAGCGTGTCGAGCAGGCGGCTGAGGTCGTCCGGCGCCAGGCTCGGCCCGCACTTGATGCCAATGGGGTTGCCGATGCCGCGGCAGAATTCCACGTGCGCGCTGCCGGGGAAACGGGTGCGATCGCCGATCCAGACCATGTGCGCCGAACAATCGTACCATTCGCCCGTCAGCGAATCCTGCCGGGTCAGCGCCTGTTCGTACGGCAGCAGCAGGGCTTCGTGGCTGGTGTAGAAGCTGGTCCGCTGGAGCTGCGGCATGGTTTCGGCATCGATGCCGCAGGCCTGCATGAAATCGAGCGATTCCCCGATCCGGTCGGCGATGTCGCGGAACTTGTCGGCCCACGGGCTGCGGCCCATGAAGTCAAGCGTCCAGCGGTGCACCTGGCGCAAGTTGGCATATCCGCCGCCGGCGAAAGCGCGCAACAGGTTGAGCGTGGCGGCCGCCTGCGAATAGGCGCGCACCATGCGCTGCGGATCGTTGGCGCGGGTGGCGGCGTCGAACTCGATGCCGTTGACGTTGTCGCCAAGGTAGCTGGGCAGCGTGACCGCGCCCTGCGTTTCGGTGGGGGAACTGCGCGGCTTGGCGAACTGGCCCGCCATGCGCCCCACCTTCACCACAGGCTGCTTGCTGGCGAACGTGAGCACGACCGCCATCTGCAACAGCACGCGGAACGTGTCGCGGATGGTGTTGGGGTGAAACTCGGCGAAACTTTCGGCGCAGTCGCCGCCCTGCAACAGGAACCCGCGCCCGCTTGCCACTTCGGCCAGATCGGCCTTCAGCGCGCGTGCCTCCCCCGCGAAGACGAGCGGGGGGTAGTTCGACAGGGTCGCTTCCGCCTCCGCCAGGGCGGCACTGTCGCCATAGACCGGCAGGTGCCGCGCCTCGTGCGACTGCCAGCTTGCGGGATTCCAGTTGTTCGCCACTTTGAAACGCTCGTCCGTTGCTTGCCGGGCGCAATCTACGCCCGTGTCATCCGAAGCGCAAAGCGCCGGCCCGGCCAAGGGGGATAATCTTGGCGGCGGCCAAGCCGGCGTTAGCGGGAAGCCGCAGACCCGGCCGCGGATCGCTGCGCCAGAGCCTGGCCCTGCGGAATGACCGCGAGCCGCATCGGCGCATTTCCGGCAAGGTATTTCGCCGCCAGGGCCTGCATCGCCTGGGGCGTCGTCTCGCTGTAATCGGCCAGCAAGGTGCGCAGGTGGCGGATGCGCTGCGGGTCGGTAGTGGCCCCTTCGAGCTGCCAGAGCCAGAACGCGTTGCCGGTGGATGCCCGGCTGATCGACTGCTTCAGGGGCTCGGTCACCCGCGCAAGCTCGTCCACGGAAGGCGGGCTGGCGACAAGATCGCGCGCGATCTCGTCCGCCGCGGCGAAGAACGCCGGCACGTCGGCGGGGCGCATCATCGCCATCGCCGATATCGCGCCGCCCGTGGGCACATCGACGGGCCATTCGTTGCCCACTTGCGGGGCATAACTCGCCCCCGTCCGTTCGCGCATTTCCTCCAGCAGGCGATTGTTGAACAGTTCGCTCAGGATCTGGAGCTGGCGCGATTCCGGCAGGGCGGCAGCGCCCCCACCCGTGGCCCAGGTCACCACGGCGGCGGCCTGGTTGGCGTCGCCCCGGTGGAACAGCACGCGCGGTTCGCCCCCGCTGGCCACCGTCACGCGGCGATTGGCGGCATCAGCGGGAATGGGGACGCGGGCCGGCAAGGCGCCGAACGTGCGGCCGAGCGCGTCGATCGCTTGCTGCCGGTCGAAATCACCGAAGATGAGCACTTCGATCGGGCCCTGCTTCAACAGGGGTTCCCACACCGCGCGGAAACCCGCAGGGGTCGCCGCTTCCAGCGCGGCGCGGTCAGGCGTGGCGAAGCGCGGGTCGCGCGAATACTTCTCGTAACGCAAGTCGCGCTCAAGCACGCCCGCCGGGCTCGTCGCGAAACTTTCGTAGGCGAGGCGCGATGCCGCCTTGGCGCGCAGGACCGGGTTCTCGTCCCAGCGCGGCATGCCCAGCTTTGCGGCGAACAGGTAAAGCTGGTCGGCAAGGTCGGCCGAACGCGTCTGGCCGGTGAAGGTGAACACCCCTTCCTCGATCTTGAAATCGAAGCCCATGCGCCGCCCGGTGGTGATCCGGTCCAGTTCCTCCTGGCCGAGTTCGCCCAGGCCCGATCCGACCAGGGCGCTTTCGCCCAGCTTGGCATAGACCGCGTCTTCAGGCCGGAACGCGCGCCAGCCCGACCCGAAGCGGACCTTGACCGTCACCCGGCCCGGCTCCGCGTCGTTGGACCACAGCAGCGCGTTGGTGCCGTTGGGAAACTGCACGCGTCCGATGTCGAGCACCCCGATGGGCGCCACCACGCTCGGCACGCTGGACATGCCGATGGCGGGCAGGTCGGCGAACGACAGCGTGCTCGCCGACAATCGAGAGCTGCCGTCCGGCTCCACCGGGGCGAGCAGCGCGGCGCGCAGCGATGCGGCATCCGCCTCCTTCGCGTCGGGCGTGACATAGACCGAACGGATCACATCACCCGTGAACAGCGACCGGGTGTGCGCCTGGACGTTCGCAGGCGTGAACTTGTCCTTCATGCCGCGGAACACGGTCAGGACCGTTTCAGGGGCGGCGACCGTTTCGCGAATATCGACCGCCTGGACGACATCGTCCGCGAGCTTCGAACCGGCAAGCACCGCCCGCTGTTCGACGGAGCTTGCGAAGGCGACGTCGAATTCCGCCAGCTCTCGGTCGATCTCCTCCTGGCTGGGCGGGCTGGCGAGCGCGTCGGCGATGACGGCGCGAACATCGTCGAGCGCCGAACGCCAGTCTTCCGTCAGCGGCGCAAACGTGACGAATGTGGCATCCGCCGTGCGGCTTACGTCCTCCTGGTTGACCTGGGCGTAGAGATAGGACCCGCCCGCCCGCGCGCGCGCTTCCAGCCGGCGGTTGATGATCGACTGTGCCAGGGTGTCGAGCAGCAACCCTTCGTTATAGACAATCGTATCGTTCACCGGGCGCCATGGCCGCATCACGGCGTAGGTCAGGCTGCGGGGCAGGTCCGGTTCCACCAGGACGGCCGTTTCCCCCACGGGGTTTGCCTTGTCCGCTCCGGGGGGCGCCTTGGGATCGCCGAAATCGGGGGCAGGCGTGTGCTTGCCGATGCCTTTCCAGTCGGCGAAATAATTTTCGACCAGAACAGCCAGTGCACGCGGATCGGCATCACCGGCGACCACGATCACCGCGTTTTCCGGCCGGTACCACCGCTGGTGGAAGGCGCGCACGCTGGCCGGCGTGGCCGCACGAAGCGCGGCATCGGTGCCGATGGGAAGCCGGTTGGCGAGGCGCTGCCCGGCGAACAGCGTGCGGCGGCTTTCTTCCGCCACGCGCTGCGCGGCTGCGGCGCGTTCGCGCTTTTCCGCCAAGACGATGGGCAGGTCTCCCGCCAGGCCCTTGGCCGAAAGCGCCGGTTCGCGGATCATGCCGGAAAGCAGCTTGAAAACTTCGTCCAGTTTGGCCGGGTCCGCTTCCGGCACGTCCAGCTTGTACACCGTGTGCGTGGGGGAGGTTTCGGCATTCGTGTCGCTGCCGAATGTCGCGCCGAGCCGCTGGAACGTAGCGATGGCCGCGCCGTCCGCCAGGTGCTTGCTTTCCCGGAACGTCATGTGTTCGAGCAGGTGCGCGAAACCCTGTTCGTTGTCGTTTTCGTGAATCGATCCGGCATCGATGCGGACGCGGATCGAAACCTGATCGGGCGGCACACCGTTCCTGCGCACCGCATAACGCAGCCCGTTGGGCATTTCTCCGAACAGCCATTCGGTATCGCGCGGCACGTCGCTCCCGCGGTAGATCCACGGTGTCGTGTTGCCGGTTTGCAGATACTTCGGCGCAGGCGCTGGAAGCGGCGCGGCGGCCGGTGCCTGGGGGCGCACCTGGGCCGGCAGGGGCGATGCCAGCATGGCCAGGGGAAGCAGGGGTGCAAGATGCCGCAGGGCACGCCGGGAAAGGATCATCACCCGGCTATAAGCGCGCGTCGCGTGAAGGGATAGTGAATGGCGGCAATGAATTACCGGTAGGGGCCCGCGGTGCGCTTGCGACCCCAGCGCCGACATCCTACATCGCCGGCATGTTCATCGAAACCGAAACGACGCCCAACCCGGCGAGCATGAAGTTCCTGCCGGGACGCCAGGTGATGCCCGCCGGAACGCGCGAATTCGCCGACCCCGAAGCTGCGGAGGCAAGCCCCTTGGCGCAGGCCCTGTTCGACACGGGGGAAGTGACCGGCGTGTTCTTCGGGGGTGATTTCATCTCGGTGACGGCGGGGCCCGGGGCGGACTGGACGATGCTGAAACCGCAGGTCGTCTCGGTCCTTCTCGATCACTTCATCTCGGGCGCTCCGCTGTTCGCGGGCGGCGGGGCCAGCGGCATCGCTGTCCCGCCCGAAAGCGAACTTGTCGTCGAAAGCGATCCGGAAGACGCGGACATCGTCGACCAGATCAACGAACTGCTCGAAACCCGCATCCGCCCGGCGGTGGCCAATGACGGCGGCGACATCGTCTATCGCGGATATCGGGACGGGATCGTGCACTTGCAGATGCAGGGCGCATGCGCCGGCTGCCCGAGCTCCACCGCCACGCTGAAGCATGGCATCGAAGGGCTGCTGAAGCACTACATTCCCGAAATCACCGAGGTGCGCGCTGCATGACCGGCCGGCAGGACAACATGGCGCTCCCCGACGCTTCGCTCGACCAGATTTTCCGCAAGGCGCGCAGCTACAACGGATGGCTCGACCGGCCGGTCAGCGACGATCAGCTGCGCGCGATCTGGGACCTTGTCAGGATGGGCCCGACATCGGCCAACATGCTGCCGGCCCGCATCGTGTGGGTGAAGTCCGAGCAGGCGAAGGAACGACTCGCCAGCCTGTCCTCGGGCACGAACGGTGACAAGATACGCCAGGCGCCGGTGACCGCGATCATCGGCTACGACATCGACTTTCACGAACAGCTTCCCTGGCTCTTCCCCCATACCGACGCCCGAAGCTGGTTCGAAGGGGACGAGGAAGGCCGCAAGGTCGCCGCGATGCGCAATTCGTCGCTCCAGGGTGGGTATTTCATCCTGGCGGCCCGTGCGCTCGGTCTCGACACGGGGCCGATGTCGGGGTTCGACAATGCCGCGGTGGACGCGGCGTTCTTTGCCGATCAGCCGCGGGTGCGGTCCAACTTCATCTGCTCCGTCGGATACGGCGATCCCTCGACGATCTTCGAACGCAGCCCCCGCCCCGACTTCGAAACCTTCAACGCGATCGTCTGAACGTCTGACGGCCGCGGCTTGCCAGCCACTGCGCGGGCATGGCATCGGCCACGAGATGGAACACGATGACTGATATGCGCACGCTGGCGATCGACTGCGCCACCGAGGCATGTTCCGTCGCCCTGTTCGAAGGCGGCGCGGTCATCGCCTCCGACCACCGGGTGCTGGGCCGCGGTCATGCCGAAATGCTGGTTCCGATGATCGCCGCACTGCCCGATCGTGGCAAGGCGGCGCAAATACGTGTCTCGGTCGGCCCCGGCAGCTTCACCGGCGTGCGCATCGGCCTCGCCACCGCCCGCGCGCTCGGCATCGCGTGGCAGGCGCAAGTGGTGGGATACCCCGCCCTCGCGCTGGTCGCCGCGATGGCCCGGGAGGACAACCAGTGGGGCGCCGTCCGGGTTTGCATGAGTGGCGGGCATGGGGAATGGTTCGTCCAGGAATTCGACCTTTCGGGTCAGCCGTCCGCACCCCCATTGTCTCTCGCTCCCGATCAAGCCGCGTCGTTGCCGGCGGACCGCCCGGTCGCCGGGTCGCAGGCAACGGCGCTGAAAGGGCTGTCGCGCTCGCCATTCGATGCAGTCGACATGTTACCAGACGCTTCTCGCGCCCAATTGCTCGAAAAGAGAATTCTCTTTGACACCCCCCGGGCGGTCTATGGCCGCAAGCCCGACGCAAAAATCCCGGCATGATGGACGATATCGACCGGATCATGGAGGTCATGGACGCGGCGTTCGACCCCCGCTGGGGCGAAGCGTGGACCCACCGCCAGGTCAGCGATTCGCTCGCCTTTCCCCACACGCATTACCGGCTGATCGGCCCCGATGGAGAGCCGGCGACGGGCCGCGCCGCCGGGTTCACGCTGGTGCGCGCCATGGCGGATGAGGAAGAATTGTTGCTCGTCGCCGTTGCCCCCGCCCACCGTGGTGCCGGCCTGGGACGGCGCCTGCTTGGCCGGGTGCTTGCGGATGCCCGGGGCCGCGAGGCATCGCGCGTGTTCCTGGAAATGAGGGCCAACAATCCAGCCGAACGATTCTATCGCCTGTCCGGTTTTGAACCAATCGGGCGGCGCCCGGCCTATTATCACACCCCGGGCGGCGAAACTATCGATGCAATTACATTTGCTTGCGATCTGAAACAGGCACTTCCAGCGGCCACCGGCATTTCGCGGTGAAGTGCAAGCGCTCCGGCTTGAATTCGCCCTGCGTCAGGATTACTGTTCCAGGACAGGAAGTGAATTAATGGGCCATTCGCCCAAGTATCGATTCTGCGAGGCATTTCATGGACACAATCGAAAACGATATGTCGGAGACGTTGATCACGTTGACATCCGACATCGTGGCAGCGCACGTCAGCAACAATACGCTGTCGATAGAAGACGTGCCGACCCTGATCGGCGCAGTTTACAGCGCGCTGTCAAATCTAGGGCAGCCGACCGAGGTCGCCGAAACTCGGCCTGAACCCGCCGTCTCCGTGCGCAGTTCGGTGAAGAGGGATCATCTCGTTTGCCTTGAAGACGGCAAGAAGATGAAGATGCTGAAGCGTCACCTGATGACCGAACACGGCATGACGCCTGACGAATACCGCCAGCGCTGGGGCCTTGGCGCGGACTATCCGATGGTTGCGCCCGAATACGCGGAGACACGGCGCGACCTGGCGCACAAGATCGGCCTCGGTCGCAAGCCGGGCCAGACGCGCGGACGCCGCAAGAAAACGGCCTGACCCTTGAGAATGGTGCCCCGGGGCGGTAGGCTTCGGGGAGACCGTCAACCGATTGAGCGACAGGCAAGGGTTTGCACCAGACGATCGACATCGAGCAGCTCTGCGCCGAACGCGGGCTGCGCATCACGGACCAGCGCCGCGTGATAGCGCGCGTCCTGTCCGAAAGTGACGATCACCCGGATGTCGAACAGGTGCACAAGCGCGCATCGGCAATCGATCCCCGCATCTCGATCGCCACGGTCTATCGGACGGTGCGCTTGTTCGAAGAAGCCGGCATCCTCGACCGGCACGATTTCGGCGATGGCCGCGCCCGCTACGAAGCGGCGCCGGAGGCCCACCACGACCACCTGATCGACGTGGAAACGGGCAAGGTGGTCGAATTCGTCGATCCGGAGCTCGAAGCCCTGCAGCGACAGATCGCCGCCAAATTGGGCTACCGACTGGTCGATCACCGCATGGAATTATTCGGGGTCCGGCAAGACCGCGAGGGCTGATGCCGCAGACCCTGTCAGTACAGCGCATCCATCCACTTGGCTGGGCGCTTGTCGGCATTCGGCTGTTCCTGATGCTGCTTTCGCTTGTCATTTGCGCGCCCCTCCACATCCTGTGGCGGCTTGTCGGCGCCGGGCGCTGGTGGCCGCGGGTTTTTCTCTCGTCGATCGGTGCGATTGCTGGCTTGCGCGTGCATGTCGAAGGGCGACCCGCACGAGGCGCGCTGCTGCTCGCCAATCACGTCAGCTGGCTCGACATTCCGGCCCTGGCGAACGCGACCGGAACCGCGTTCGTGGCGCACGACGGACTTGCCCAGTTCCCGTTCCTGAAATGGCTTTGCGAAATGAACGACACGGTCTTCATCGCGCGTCATGATCGCGCCAGCATCGCCGCGCAGGTGGAACAGGTGCGGCAAGCCATGGCCGCACGTGGCAGCCTGACACTCTTTCCCGAAGGGACGACAAGCGACGGCTCCGGCCTGCTGCCGTTCAAGTCCTCGCTGCTGTCCGCCACCGAGCCCCTGCCCGCGGGGGCGAGTGTACAGCCCGTCCTGCTCCATTACAGCGAATCCGCGCGCATCGCGTGGGTCGGCGACGAACCCGGGATGGACAATTTCCTGCGCATTCTTGCACGCACGCGGCCGATACACCTGTCGCTACGCTTCCTGCCGACGCTGGAGGGAGCCGACCTTGCCGGGCGGAAGGCCATCTCCGCTGCGGCGCAGTCGGCATTGCTTCGGGCGTTCGTCACCTAGGTCGCTGGGTGGCACTCGCCGCCCGGATCGGCTAGGGCGCCGCCGCCATGACCGTGATCGCGCGCCCATCTACCTTCCGCATCAAGAGCTTCGGCTGCCAGATGAACGTCTATGACGGCGAGCGCATGGCCGACTTGCTGAGGGAACAGGGCATCACGCGCGCGGCGGACGGTGAAGAGGCCGATCTGGTCGTCCTCAACACCTGCCATATTCGCGAAAAGGCCGCGGAAAAGGTCTATTCGGACATTGGCCGGCTCTCCAAGGCCGGGCGGAAGTCCGGCCGCACCCCGCTCATCGCCGTCGCAGGGTGCGTCGCGCAGGCGGAGGGCGAGGAGATCATGGCACGCGCGCCCGCGGTCAGCATGGTCGTCGGCCCGCAGGCCTATCACCGGCTGCCGGCGATGCTCGACAGCGCGCTGCAGGGAGAGCGATCCACCGATACCGATATGCCGCCGATTGCGAAGTTCGATGCCCTGCCCGCGCGTCGTCGCTCCGCACCCGGCGCGTTCCTGACCGTGCAGGAGGGTTGCGACAAGTTCTGCACGTACTGCGTGGTGCCCTACACGCGCGGTGCGGAGATTTCGCGGCCGTACCGCGATCTTGTCACCGAAGCACAGGCGCTCGTTGAGGCTGGCGCCCGCGAAATCACGCTTCTCGGCCAGAACGTGAACGCCTGGTCGGGAACCGATGACGGCGGACGCCCGGTCGGTCTCGACGGCCTGATCCGCGTGATCGCCCGCCTGCCCGACTTGAAGCGGATCCGCTACACGACCAGCCACCCTGCCGATGTGACGGACGGCCTGATCGCCGCGCATGGTGAGATCGACAAGCTGATGCCGTTCCTGCACCTTCCGGTTCAGGCTGGATCGGACCGCATCCTACGCGCCATGAATCGCAGCCATACCGCGGACGGGTATTTGCGCCTGCTCGAGCGATTTCGCGAAGCGCGCCCCGATATCGCGCTTTCGGGCGATTTCATTGTCGGCTTCCCGAGCGAGACCGAAGCGGACTTCGCCGAGACACTGAATTTGGTGGACGCGGTTGGTTATGCGCAGTGCTTCAGCTTCAAGTACTCCCCCCGGCCCGGCACTCCGGCGGCATCGATGGATGGGCAGGTTCCGGCCGAAGTGATGGACGATCGCCTGCAGAGGCTCCAGTCCGCGCTCAATCGGCACCAACGCGCATTCAATCGGGCGAGTGTCGGGAAAACCTGCGACGTCATGGTCGAGCGGCGCGGCAAACGGCCAGGCCAGTGGCTGGGCAAGTCGCCCTGGCTGCAATCGGTCCATTTCGATGGCGATTACGCGGTTGGCGACTTCGTGGAAGTCGAACTGGTCGAGGCTGGCGACAACTCGCTCGCAGGCCGTGTTCTTCGAACCGTCGGGCGCTGACAGGCCGGCGGCGAGTGCCGCCTGATCCCATTTATCCACCATCGCGCCTTTACGCCTGGCTTGTCTAAGGCCCGCGTGCGCTTACCTTTCCGACTCGAACACGAAAGGAGCGCATGGCCCGCAAACCTGTCCGCGCCGACACGGCGCTATCGTCCCAGAACGCGCCCGCTCACGCCCCGCGGCGTGCGCGCAGCGAGATCGCCTTTGCGGAACAGCGCCTGCTCGGCCCCCTGTTCGGGCAATTCGACGCGAACCTGGTGCAGGTGGAAAATCGGCTCGGCGTGTTCATCTCTGCCCGTGGAGACCGGGTGCAGATCGAAGGAGCGGAGGACGCGGTCGCCCGCGCACGCGATACCCTGAAGGCCATGTACGAACGCCTGGCCATGGGCCAGGAACTCGATTCCGGTGCAATCGAAGCGCTGATCGCAATGTCGGTCGAGCCCACGCTCGAAGGCATCGTGCGCGGCGGTGACGATGCGCCGCCGATCATGATTCGCACCCGCCGCAAGACCATCGTGCCGCGCAGCGCGGGACAAATCCCGTACATGCAGCAACTGGCATGCCAGGATATCGTCTTCGCGCTCGGTCCGGCCGGCACCGGGAAGACGTACCTGGCGGTTGCCCAGGCGGTCAGCCAACTCATAACCGGCAGCGTGCAGCGGCTGATCCTCAGCCGCCCTGCGGTCGAAGCCGGCGAAAAGCTCGGCTTCCTCCCCGGGGACATGAAGGAGAAGGTCGATCCCTACCTTCGCCCGCTGTACGACGCCCTGTATGACTGCCTCCCGCCGGAACAGGTGGAACGGCACATCGCGAGCGGCGTGATCGAGGTCGCTCCGATCGCCTTCATGCGCGGCCGTACGCTGGCTGATGCGTTCGTCATCCTGGACGAAGCGCAGAACACCACCCGCGAACAGATGAAGATGTTCCTCACCCGGTTCGGTCAGAACAGCCGCATGGTCGTGTGCGGGGATCCGCGGCAGATCGACATTCCGGGCGGTGAACGCATGAGCGGCCTCGCCGACGCGGTGGAGAAGCTGGAAGGTGTCGAGGGGATCGCCGTCAGCCGCTTTACCGCGGCCGATGTCGTGCGCCATCCCATCGTGGGACGGATCGTCGAAGCATACGAGGGTCCGTCAGCGTAGTCCCATGATCCTCGATATCGATATCGATGGCTGGCCCGACGGGGTCGATTGGGCCGACCTTGCAGAACGGGCGCTGGACGCGGCGACGGCGATCGCAGCCGAGCTCGCAAACCCGCGTCTCTCCGCCAGCGTCCTTTTTACCGTTGATGCCGAGGTCCGCGCCCTCAACCGGGAATGGCGTGCGAAGGACGTGCCCACCAACGTCCTGTCCTTTCCGATGATCGGGCGCACGCAGCTTCTCGCTCTCCCCACGGAAGGTGGCCCGGAGATGCTGGGGGATATCGCGCTGGCATGGGGTGTCTGCGCGCGCGAGGCCGAGGAAAAAGGCATCACCGTGCCCGATCACACCGCTCATCTGCTGATCCACGGACTGTTGCACCTGGCCGGCCACGACCACGGGGAGGATGCGGACGCCGAAAGGATGGAAGGTCTGGAGCGAAGGGCTCTTGCGCTCATGGGCATCGCCGACCCATACGGGACCGGTTGATCCATAACGGGGAATGCATTGGGCGATGCCCGACAACGATTCGCAGTCCGGAGAGCCGGACAGTAACCGCAGCCTGTGGCATGCGATCCGCAGGTTCTTCGACACCGACGACGGCTCACGCTCGCTCCGCGCACAGCTCGAAGACGCGATCGACGAACATACCGCCGCACATGACGCCCCGGACGGGCCGACCGGCGTCACCGGGGATTTGTCCCCGGTTGAGCGTCAGATGCTCAAGAACCTGCTCCATTTCAGCGAGCACGATGCCGACGACGTCGCAATCCCGCGCGGGCAGATCATCGCGCTGAAGGCGGACGCGCCGTGGGACGAAGTTGTCAGGGCCTTTGCCGAAAACGGCCATTCGCGCCTGCCCGTATATCGCGAGACCCTCGACGAGGTTATCGGGATGATCCACATCAAGGATGTGTTCCCGATCATCGCGACCGGGGCGGCTCCGCCGAGCGACTGGACCAGCCTGATGCGCCAGCCCCTCTACGTGCCCCAGGCCAGAAACGCCCTCGACGTACTGGCGGACATGCGCCAGCATCGCACCCATCTCGCCGTGGTGCTCGACGAATACTCAGGCACCGACGGCATCATCACGATCGAGGATCTCGTCGAGGAAATCGTTGGTAATATCGAGGATGAGCACGACGAAGAGGCCGAGGAGATGATCGTCCCCCTCGGCGCGAACATGTGGGATTGCGACGCGCGCGCGGAGCTCGACGACGTAGCGGAGCGGATCGACCCCCGCCTTGCCGAAGTGGAGGAAGCCATCGATACGCTCGGCGGACTGGCCTTCATCCTCGCGGAATCCGTGCCCGAGGTGGGCGCGGTCGTGACCCATCCCAGCGGTTGGCAGATGGAAGTGACCGACGCGGATGACACCCATGTGAAGCGGCTTCGCCTCCACCCGCCGCGGCCGAAGGTGGAACCGGAAGAATAATCGCTGCGCCCGCGGCGCGCCCGCGAATATTGCCTCTCGACAACCCCGCCCGGCCCCATCATTCCCTCGCTCGCATGAGCCGCCGTCTCCCGCCTCTTCGCGCCCTTGAAGCGTTCCTGCGCGTGGTTCGGCTGGGTTCCGCGCGCGCGGCCGCGGCCGAACTCGGGCTCAGCCCGTCGGCGCTTTCGAGGCGCATCGGCACACTGGAAGAATTCGTCGGGCGCAAGCTGTTCACTCGCGCGCACCAGACCATGCAGATGACCGACGAGGGCCGGTCCTTCTACGACGCGGTCGCCCCACTGATCGAAGCGCTGGCCGCCGCAGTCGAGTCCCAATCGGACAATGTCGGGGTCATGCGCCTGCATCTCGGGGTGCTGCCCTTGTTCGGGAGCCAGCGCCTGTTCCCGCGGCTCGGCGAACTGCGCCGCCTGCACCCGCGCCTCCACATCGACATCGACACCGGCCCCCACCTGCTCGATCGGGTGGGCGATACCCTGGATGCCGCGATCGTCCTGGCGCAGCAGCCCGATGCGAACCTGCATTCCGTGCGCCTCGATCACAACCAGGTATACGCGATCGCCTCGCGCGAGCTTGCCGCCGAACTTGGCGATATGCCGGATCCCAAACTGCTGTCGAAGCAGACGTTCCTGGTCCATAATGAACTGCCGGACAGCTTCATTGCCTGGCGCGAAGCGATGGGTCTGTTGCGGTTCGAGCCGGCGGCCATCGATCACTACGATTCGGGGCAATTGCTCCTCGAAGCGGCGGCGCAGGGCCTCGGCATCGCGATCATGCATGACGAGCACTTCAATCGCGCCGGGGACAAGCGGCTGGCGCGGCTGTTCAACATCGACGTGCCCAGCCCCTATTCCTACTGGTTCGTGTGCCGCCCGCGCGACCTCGAACAGCGGCAGGTGCGGCTGTTCCACGACTGGCTCGTCGCCGCCGGGCTCTGACGGAACGTTTGCCTGCCTTCGCGTGTTCGCGGTTGGCAATCAGGGAGCAAGAACACAGTGGACATTCGCAAGGAACAGGACGCGTACCGCAATGCCAAGCCGTCGCGGCTTGGTCGAGGCATCGAGCGGCTGACGAACCCGTTCGGCAAGGCTTTGGCGAGCGTGGTGCCCAACGCCATCGTCGAACAGGCCGTGAAGGCGATCGACAGCGCTGCCGGTGCCCGGTCGCTGGGCCCAATTCGTCACGATCCTGCTGACCTGGAGGCGAGCCGCGCGGCGGCTCTGAAGATCGAGCGGCTGGCAAAGAACGTCAACGGCGCCACGGGCGCCGCGGCGGGCTTCGGCGGCGCGATATCGGCCGGTATGGATATCCCGGCCACAATCGCCATCGCGATGCGCAATATTCGCGATACCGGCCGGGCCTATGGCTACGACGGCGCGGGTGAAGCGGAGAAGCTCTTCCGCCTGCAGATCCTCGAGTTGGCGTCACTCAATGAGCCGGAGGAGCGGCGCCAGCGGATCGAGGGGATCGAACGCGCCATTGGCGATGGCGGCGTGCTGAAGCCTGTCGAGGGCGACGCGTCCACGCCGATGGTGGATGCCGCGGTGGAACGGATTTCGCGCGCCCTCGCCCTCGCCTCATTCCGGCGGAGGATGGGCATGCTGGTGCCCGTCGCCGGGTCTGCCGTGGGTCTGATGGTCAACCGGTCCTTC
Source organism: Tsuneonella aeria (assembly GCF_009827495.1). Lineage (NCBI taxonomy): Bacteria > Pseudomonadati > Pseudomonadota > Alphaproteobacteria > Sphingomonadales > Erythrobacteraceae > Tsuneonella > Tsuneonella aeria. The sequence continues at coordinate 41,975 of NZ_WTZA01000001.1, read as the reverse complement.
CAGGAAGACGTCTCGAAGGCCGCACGGTTCGCATTCCAGGCCCGGCGACTGAAGGCAGCCGCCGGGTAGGAAGGCCATCGTCAGGCGACGGTTGCCTTGACGATCTTGCCGGGGGCGCGCGGCGGCTCGCCCTTCGGCAGGGCGTCGACATGCTCCATGCCGCTCTCCACCTGGCCCCACACGGTGTACTGCTTGTCGAGGAACCGGGCGTCGTCGAAGCAGATGAAGAACTGGCTGTTGGCGCTGTTGGGATCGTTCGTGCGCGCCATCGAGCAGGTGCCTCGCACGTGCGGTTCTGCGCTGAATTCCTGCGCGAGGTTGGGCTTGCTGCTGCCGCTCATGCCGGTACCGGTCGGATCGCCGCCCTGGGCCATGAAGCCGGGAATGACCCGGTGGAACACCACCCCGTCATAGAAGCCTTCCTGGGCGAGTTCGGTGATCCGTTCGACGTGGCCAGGCGCCAGGTCGGAGCGAAGACGGATGACGACGTCGCCGCCCTCCCCGTTCCCGGTGTCGAGGGTGAAAGTCAGCGTTTCGGCGGCCATCTTCAAGTCTCCTGCTTGGCTGTCGCGCGCCGATATAGGGCCGGAGCGGCCAAAGTCACCCGTCGCTTGCGTTTCCCTCTCGCCTCCCTAATGCCGCGACCATGGCGGACGATGAGGCCCTGATCGACGATCCGCGCGACGGCCCGCGCGCCGACGACGACGCCGGGCGGCCCGACGACCGCGTGGATGACGAACGCCACGATGCCGACAACCGCCTGAAGCCCGCCTACGTCCGCGCGGTCGTGGAGGCGATCGAGGGCGGCGAAAGGGCCCGGGCCTACGCGCTGGTCGAACCGCTGCACCCGGCGGACGTCGCCGACCTGTTCGAACTGCTCGACGCCGAGCAGCGCCCTCTGCTTGCTGCCGCCATCACCGACCTCATGAGCGGCGATGTGATCGCCGAATTGAACGATCACGTTCGCGATGACATGATCGAGGCGCTCGCGCCCGAGGCCGTGGCCGAGATCGTTGAACAGCTCGAAACCGACGACGCGGTCCAGCTGATCGAGGACCTCGAACCCGCTGAACAGGCGGCCATCCTGGCCGAGATGGAGCCCGAGGACCGGGCCGCTATCGAAAGCGCGCTCGCCTATCCTGAAGAGACCGCCGGCCGCCTGATGAGCCGCGAATTCGTTGCTGTCCCCGAACACCTGACCGTCGGGGACCTCATCGATTACCTGCGCGATGCGAACGCCGTCCACCTTCCGACCGAGTTCTGGGAGGTGTTCGTGGTCGACCCGGCCCACCATCCGGTCGGCACTTGTCAGCTCAGCTGGATCCTTCGCACCCCGCGCAACATCGCGCTGTCGGACGTGATGAAGCGCGATCAGACCCTGATCCCTGTGACGATGGACCAGGAAGAGGTCGGCAACATGTTCCAGAAATATGCGCTGATCTCCGCCGCGGTCGTCGACGAGAGCGGCCGGCTGGTCGGCCAGATGACGGTGGACGACGTGGTCCACATCATCTCCGAAGAAGCCGGGGAGGACGTGCTGTTGCTTTCGGGCGCAGGCGACGGCGACATCAACGAACCGATCCGCGACGCCTATACCGCGCGCGTGCGCTGGCTGATCGCCAACCTTGGCACCGCGGTCGTGGCCAGCGCGATCATCGCGATGTTTGGCGCGGCGATCGAGGAACTGGTGGCGCTGGCCGTGCTGATGCCGATCGTGGCGAGCATCGGCGGAAACGCCGGCACCCAGACGATGGCGGTGACCGTGCGCGCCATTGCGATGAACCAGCTGACCCGTGCCAACACCCGGCGGATGTTGTGGCGCGAGATGCGGGTGGCGCTGCTGAACGGGGCCACGGTGGCCGTGCTGATCGGGCTCGCGGTCGCGGTGCTGTTTACGACACAGCTCGGCGGGGTGATCGCGGCGGCGATGATGATCAACATCGTCGTTGCCGGACTTGCGGGTGTGGTGGTGCCGGTGCTCTTCGAACGGCTCGACCAGGATCCAGCCGTGGCGTCGAGCGTGTTCGTGACCATGATCACGGATTCGATGGGATTTCTTGCCTTTCTGGGGCTGGCGGTGGCGGCCGGCCTGGGAGGTTGAAGACAGGGGTTGAGCCTCTGAGGCGCGTTCCACGGCCACCACGGCGCGGCAGGTTTCTTCCGGAGAACCGCGCATGAATCGATCGAGCTAGCCCGGCGCCCGCCTTGCAGGAGAGCCCGGCCGCGCGGGGCAGGAAGGGGCGCGGGTAGGATGCGCCGCGGCGAGCCCCTATGTTACGGCGATGCCGCTCAGCATGACCAAGATCGCCTATACCTCTCGAACCATCGAGGACCTGCGCCAGTGGGTAGAAGCGGACGAAGAGGCGCATATGCGCACCCGGTACCGACCCACGCGCCACGCCGAGATGATTGGCGGATCGCTGTACTGGATCATGGATCATGCACTCGTCGCCCGGTGCGAGATACTCGGCTTTGACGAGCGGCCGGACGGACATTGGACCATTCGCTTGGCCGGCCGCCTGGTCCTGGTCGATCCGATCCCCCGGCGCGCGCACCAAGGCTGGCGGTACCTGGAAGAAACGAAGGCTCCGCGCGACCTTGCCCCCGGCGAAGTGGCCGGCGACGCGATCCCCGTGCGGCTGGCCGGGCGTCTGGCGAAGCTGGGCCTCATCTAGCCGCGCGCCGCGGAACATTCGCGCGGCGGGGCCCGTTTCCTTCGCACAGGAGAGAGATCATGACCAAACGCGACCCCCACCCCGATAACGACCTGATCGACGCGCTTCAGGAAGAGGCGACCGGCGGGTCGACCGCCCAGGGCTCCGCCGGCGGCGGCAACCTTGCCCGCGATGTCGGAAGCCGCGCCGAGCAGATGTCGGTCGAAGGCACGCTGGAAGGCGACGAGGTCGACCGTGCAACCGGCTCCGACAACCCGACTCAAAACGAGTTAAAGGGTGACAAGACGATCGACGCGATGCCGACCTCGCCCGATTGATCTTAAGTCCGGCGCGCAACCACCTTGCGCAGCACGTTCACGTAGGTGTTCGGCTCCTGCGCGCCGGGGACCAGGAACTGACTGTCGATCTCGACCGCCGGCACTGCGGTGATGCCCTGCTCGAATGCGCGCTGCTGTTCCGCGCGCACTTTGTCGCCGAGCGAAGAAACGTTCAGCGCAGCCTTTGCTGCGCCGGGATCGAATCCCACGGACCGCGCGATCTCCACCAAAATGCGGTGATCGGATACGTTCTGGCGCCGCTGGAAATGCGCCGCAAACAACGCAAGTTGGAGCCGCGTCTGCGCCTCGGCCCCATATTTCTCCAGCGCCCAGTACATCAGTTTGTGCGCCCCGAAAGTGTTCCACATCATCAACGGCGGCGGATCGCCTTCGTCGGTGTAATCGAACGGGAAGCCGGCCGCGCGCGCCCGGTCCGCCAGCATCGTCCGGCTGGCCTCTGCCTGTTCGGGCGTGCGGCCGTACTTGCGGGCAATATGGGCGCGGCTCTCCTCACCTTCGGCCGGCATGTCCGGATTCAGCTCGAAGGGCAGCCAGCACACCTCGGCCACGATTTCACCGTCCGGCATGGCGAGCGCACGCTCGAGGTTTTTGTAGCCGACCACGCACCATGGACACATCACGTCCGACCAGATGGCGATATCGACCCGCGCGATCATCGGTCCAACCACCATGTGACGAGATGGTGCGCGATGGCGAAGGAACGCGGGAAGATGAGATCGCCCGTTCCCTCCGGTCCGGCCGCTCGCGCCTCCAGCAACTCGGCGCGGGTGAACCAGCGCGCTTCTTCCAGTTCGGTGGTATCGATTGTCAGCGCATCGTCTTGCGCGATGGCGTGGCAACCGATCATCAACTGGCTGGGAAAGGGCCATGGTTGACTGGATAGGTATCTGACCCTGCGCACCCGTACGCCGGCCTCCTCCAGCACCTCGCGCGCGACGGCCTCCTCGATCGTCTCCCCCGGTTCCACGAAGCCCGCGAGCGCGGAGAACATGCGCGGCGGAAAACGCGGCTGGCGGCCGAGCAGCAGCCGGTCTGCGTGCTCCACCAGCATGATCGTGACGGGATCGGTCCGCGGGAAATGCTGCGCCCCGCATCCGTCGCAGTCCCGCTGCCAGCCCCCTTTGACAAGCGACGTGCCCCCGCCACAACGCGCGCAGAAACGGTGGCGCGCGTGCCAGTCAACCAGGCTCCGCGCGCCGCCATAGATCGCAAGATCGGCCGGGGAGAGCGTCTGCATCGCCTGCCACACCTGCGGCTGGGCATAAGCCGGACCGTCCGCCCCGTGCATGGGCACCGGCGCGAAGCAGGGGCGGCCATCGAGAAGGCCCAGGAACACGAGTTCCGCCTCCGGAGGGCAGTCGGCCAGCGTTCCCCACAGCAGGCCGCCGTGTTCGTCCAGGGCCGGCATCAGTCCGTCCAGCCGCAGCAGCCGGGCGCGCCAGTCCATGAGGCCGGCGAGCGCCGCCGGATCGCAGCGGAGGTTGTCCGCCCGGTCGATCGGCGAACCGCTGAAGGCGATCACGCCGCGGCCTGCTGCCCCGCCATCGCGGCGACATCGGCCAGCACGGCGCGCGAGAACTCCTGCGTCAGCGGATAGACTTCGGCCGGCATGTACTGGGTCATCAGGGTGGCGCGCAGGCCGCGCTTCATGTCCACAAAGCCGACCGTCCCGGCCGCGCCGGCCCAGCCATAAATGCCGGCCTGCTCGCCCCGGCCCACGCGGCCCCCCGCGCCGAAGCCCGAACCGTCGGCGAACGTGCCCCTGGTGTCCGCGCCGGCGGGCAGCAGGTCGGACGTTCCGAGCCGCACCGCCGCCTCACTCATGACACGCTTGCCGTCGATCGCGCCGTATCCCGCCAGCATGCGCAGGAACCGGTCGTAATCGCGCGCGCTCGAGACCAGGCCCGCGCCCCCGAAGGGAAACGCCGGCGGATCGGCATAAACCGACTGGCGCGCAGGATCGATCGGCAGGAGCGTTCCGCCCAGAACGCCATAGTTCGTCGTCAGCCGCGCCAGGTCGCTGGCGGGGACCTGGAAGAACGTGCTGCCCATCCCCGCCGGATCGAATATGCGTTCCTTCAGGAACGTGTCGAACGGCAGCCCGGATACGACCTCGATCACGCGGCCAAGAAGATCGAGCGACACCGAATAGACCCAGCGCGTGCCCGGCTGCGCGACCAGCGGCATCTTCGCCAGCCCGTCCGCGAACGCCTCCAGGCTGCGGACCGAAGTGCCTCGGCCGAAAGCGGCGGGGAGCGGCAGCTTCGAAACCTGGCCAGGAACGAGGCCCGCCGCGATATATGCCGCGGCGATCGGCCCCTTCTGGACAACCGAATAGCCGAGGCCGGCCGTGTGCGTCAGCAAGTGGCGGATCGTGATCGGGCGTGCAGACGGCTCCAGATCGGTGATCGAACCGTCGTAAGTCTTCTGAACCTTCATGTCGGCGAACTTAGGGAGCACTTCGGCGAGCGGCTGGTCCAGCCCGAGCTTGCCTTCGTCGATCAGCATCATCGTCGCCATGCCGGTGATCGGCTTGGTCATGGAATAGATGCGGAACAGGCTGTCGATCGTGGCGGGCGCATCCTGCCCCAGCGTGAGGCTGCCGAAGGCGACGGTATCGGGTGCCATTTGCCACCAGCCGAGTGTAGCGACAACGCTGGCGAGCTTGCGCGCATCGACATACTGCCGGGCGAGCCGGGCGACGTGCGCCCACCTGGCGGGATCCTGGGCGAACGCGGCTCGCGTGAACGATGCACCGCCCAGTGCCGCGCCCGCACCCAGCAGCGCGCCCGAACGCAGCAGCCCGCGCCGCGACATTTGCGGCGAGCCGGAATCCCTGAATGCCATCGTCGTCTCCGAATTCGGTTTCATTTCAGGATGTGCGGCATGGCGGCGGCGCGGTCAATCGGCCTTGCAATGGCGGGGTGTGCTAGCCATGTAGGACACATGCTGAACGTGCTTTCGATCGTTATCGGCCTGGTGGCGCTGCTGCTGGCGATCCCATCGGCCATACCCTTCCTCGGATGGGGCAACTGGGTGGTGCTGCCCATCGCGATCATCGGCGCGGGCGTCGGTGCACTGTCGCGGTCCAACCACGGCCGCAATTTCTGCCTGGTGGTGCTGGTCATCGCCGCGCTGCGACTGATGTTGGGCGGCGGAATCATCTAGGTAAGCGCCCGGCGCGCCGCCTTTGCAAAGACGGTAGGCAGGCCTGCCTCGCCCAGCCGGTCGATCGGCCACCACTCGCCCGCGCCCTCAGGCGTAGCGTCCTCCGGCGCGACGAGGACGGTCAGCTCCAGATCAAAATGTGTGAACCCATGGCGCACCGTGCCGCCATCTCTCCAGTCACCTGGCGGTGTGCCCTCTCCGTCCGCCTGTGCCGACCAGCCGTCCCCCGGCAGGGCGCGCATGCCGCCAAGCAGCGTTTCGCCATCGCGGCGGACGAGCCAGACGGCACCGTTTCGCGCAATCCACAACGCCCTTCCGCGCCGCAACGGTTTCGTCTTCTTCGCGGCCTTTACCGGATATCGCGCCGGATCCCCCTCGGCCCGCGCCGCGCAATCGGGGGCAAGCGGACACAGCAGGCAGCGCGGGGCACGCGGCGTGCAGATCGTCGCGCCCAAATCCATCATCGCCTGGGCGAAATCGCCGGAACTCTCGGCCGGCGTTATGCTGTCGGTCGCCGTTCGGATCGCCTTGCGCGCAGCGGGAAGCGGTTCGGCAATCGCGAACAGGCGGCTGACGACCCGCTCCACGTTGGCGTCGACCACGACAGCGCGGCGCCCGAACGCGATGGCCGCCACCGCCGCGGCGATGTAGGCGCCCACTCCCGGCAATTCGCGCAGGCCTGCCTCGCTGTTCGGGAAACCGCCCCGCCGGGCTACGAACCGCGCCGCCGCCACCAGGTTGCGCGCCCGCGAGTAATAGCCCAGCCCCGCCCAGGCAGCCATCACGTCGGCCTCGTCCGCCGCGGCCAGCTCCCCTATCGTCGGCCAGCGGTCGATGAAGCGGGCGAAATAGGGCGCGACCGCTGCGGTGGTCGTCTGCTGCAGCATCACTTCGGACAGCCAGACGCGGTAGGGCTCCGGCGGCGGCGTGCCCGGCGGGCTGCGCCACGGTAGCCTGCGCGCGTTGAGATCGTACCATGCCAGCAAGCGGCGTGCCTCCCTCTCTTCAGGGTGGCATGGGCTGTCCACGAGAAGGTCGGCGGGGGAGGCGCGCGGGCTGGCGGTCACCGGCGCCCTATGGCATGGCGTCGCCGACGATGGAACGGGACACACCTTCCAAGCGCAAGACCATGGAGCCGCGCCGTTACGAACGGCCGCGGGGCGGTCCAGCACGCGCTATCGCGGACCTCACGCCGCAGGTCGGACGCACTGCCTTCCGCCGCTTCGGTTTCGTCCAGTCGAGCGTCGTCACGCGCTGGCCCGAGATCGTCGGCGCGCATCACGCGAAAGTCTGCACGCCGGAAGCGATCCGCTTCGCGCCCGGGGAAAAGGCGGACGGCATCCTGCAACTGGTGGTGCTGCCGGCCCACGCGCCGCTGATCCAGCACGTGATTCCCGAGATCATCGAGCGGGTGAACCGTTTCTTCGGTTACAAGGCTGTGGCCCGGGTCAAGCTCCGGCAAGGCACGGTTAACCCGCTGCCGGCCAGGGAACGCGGCGCCGGGCCCCCATCGCTGAAGCCGGTGCCGTTCGATCTGGGGGAAGGCCTTCGCGATGTGGGCGATCCCGAATTGCGGGCGGTGCTGGAATCGCTCGCCCGCACGCTCGGCGAACAGGAGGACAAGACGTGAAATCCGCAACGATCGCGGTGGCATTCGCCGCGGCTCTTGCCGCCACCTCGGCCGTCTCCGCCAATACCAACTGGGTGACGACGGTCGAGACCGCAGGCGGCGGACACAACATCGGCAACCCTGCCGCCAAGGTAAAGCTGACCGAATTCGTCAGCTATACGTGCCCCCACTGCGGCACTTTCGCCCGCGAATCCTCCAATCCTATGGAGGTCTATGTCGCCACTGGAAAAGTGCGGGTCGATATTCGCCACGTGGTGCGGGATCCGGTGGACCTGACCGCAGCCATGCTCGCCAACTGCGGGCCGGCCATCAAGTTCTACCGCAACCACACCGCCCTGATGAACAGCCAGCCGCGCTGGCTCGCGGCCGCCCGCAGCGCCACGTCGGCCCAAAAATCGCGTTGGTCGAACGGGCCCGGCTCTGCCCGCCGACGTGCGATTGCCTCGGACTTGAAACTGTATGACGTGATGGCCACCCGCGGATATGAGCGGATTGCGATCGACCGCTGCCTGTCGGACGAAGCGCTCGCCCGGCGCCTGGCTGAGCAGACCGCGAGCGACGATGCGAAGTGGAACATTACGTCCACCCCCAGCTTCGCGCTCGACGGCTTGCTTCTCGCTGGAACGAGCGACTGGCAGACCCTTCGCGCACAGATCGATGCGCGGATGTGAACAATCGCGGCCGCCCGCTTCACCGACCGGTCATGGTGGGCTAGCATACCGCCACAATTCGAAAGGCCCTTCATGATCGAGCTTCGCACCGCGACCCTTGCACTCACCGCTTCGCTGGCGCTCGCCGCCTGCAATTCGGAAGAGGCCGCGCCCGACGGTACCGTGGCCGAAAGCGCCGCCGTCGCGGTCGTTCCGCCGCCCGCCGGGCAAAGCTGGTCGGAAGTCGCGTCCGTCACTCCCGAAGGCGGCGTGGTCGAAGGCAACCCCAACGCGCCCATCAAGCTGATCGAGTACGCCAGTCATACCTGCAACCCCTGCGCCGAATTCTCGAAGGCCGCGGCGGAGCCCTTGCGGTCGAAATATATCGAATCCGGCCGCGTCAGCTTTGAGCTTCGCAACCAGATCCACGATCCGATCGACCTGACCTTCGCCGTGTTGGCGCGGTGTGCGGGCCCGCAGGCATTCCACGCGTTCGCCGAACAGGGATGGGCCAACATGGAGGGCATGTTCGCGCAGATTCAGACGAACCAGGCGGCGCTGGAAGCTGCCACCCAGGCGCAGGGCGCCGCGCGTTTCGATGGCGTGGCCAATGCCGCTGGCCTTTACGACTTCTTCGCCCAGCGGGGCGTTTCGCGCGATCAGGCGCGCGCCTGCCTGGCCAAAGAGGAAACCGCCACGCAAATTGCCAAGAATTCGGAAACCCAGTCCACCGAACTCAACGTGACGGGCACGCCCACCTTCTTCATCAACGGCACCAATGTCGGCACGCAGACCTGGGCCACGCTGGAGCCAATGCTGCAACGCGCCGGCGCCCGGTAAGGCCCGGGCGGGGGGCGACAGGCGGTAAGCGGATGCTGCTGCGGCGTCTCAAGCTCAGCGGGTTCAAGAGCTTCGTCGAACCCAGCGAACTGCGTATCGAACCTGGGCTGACGGGGATCGTCGGGCCGAACGGCTGCGGCAAGTCCAACCTCCTGGAAGCGATCCGCTGGGTGATGGGCGAAAATTCGCCCAAGTCCATGCGGTCGGGTGGGATGGACGATGTCATCTTCGCCGGGACCGCCAGCCGCCCGCCGCGCAACTTCGCCGAAGTGGTGCTGGCCGGTCTCGACAGCGAGGGCCGCGAACTTGAGGTTGTTCGCCGAATCGAGCGGGGATCGGGCAGCGCCTATCGCGTGAACGGGCGGGACGTGCGCGCGAAGGATGTGGCACTGACCTTTGCCGATGCGGCGACCGGCGCCCACTCGCCCGCGCTCGTCAGCCAGGGCAAGATCGCGCAGGTCATCGCGGCCAAGCCGGCCGAACGCCGCATGATGCTTGAAGAAGCGGCCGGCATTGCGGGCCTTCACGTTCGCCGCCGCGATGCGGAAGGCAAGCTCCGCCAGACCGAAGCCAACCTGGCGCGGCTCGAAGACCTCATGGCAGGCCTCGACAGCCAGATTGCCACGCTGCGGCGGCAGGCGCGCCAGGCCGAACGATACACCGCGCTGTCGGACCAGATTCGCAACGCGGAAGGGCGCGTGGTCTTTGCACGGTGGCGGGATGCTGCTGCCGCCGCCGATGCGGCGCAGGAAGACGCGCGTCAGGCAGCCGACCGCGTGACCGCCGCGACCGAGGCTGCCAGCGCGGCGCAGAAAGCCCAGGCGCTCGCCGCACAAGCGCTGGCGACGGCGCGCGAGGAACGCGCCGACCGGCGCGACGACGCGACCGCACACGGCCACCGAATGGCAGCGCTTACCACGCAACTGGAGGCGGCCGAGCAGCGCCTTGCCGATCTTGACCGTCAGCGCACCCGGCTCGAAGAGGATCGCGGCGAGGCTGATCGGCTTACCCGCGATGCCGCCGAAGCGCTCGTCCGGCTGGAGAAGGACCTCGCCGCAGGGTCCGCCGCACTGCAAGCCGACGAAACACGCCGGCCCGCACTCGCCGCACGGCTCGAGGATGCGGACCGCGCATCGCGCACGGCGGAACTGGGTCTCGCCAAGGCCACTGCCGACCAGGCGGGGGTGGAGGCTGAATGGCGGGTCGCCGAGGCGGAAGTCACTCAGGCCGAAGCGCGCTTGGCGCGTATAGCGGTCGAGATAAAGCGCCAGGCCGACGCGAAAGCGGCTCTCATGCAGTCGGACGATCCGAAGATCGCTGTGAAGGCGGCGAAGGACCGCGCAGCGTCAGCCTCAGCCCGGCTAGTCGACGCGCAGGCGCAGCTGGAATCGATGCGCAGCCGCAAGGAGTCGCTGCAGTCGGCGCGCGACGAGGCTGCCACAGCGCTCGCCGCCACCCGCGCCGATCTTGCGGGGTTGGAACGCGAGCATTCCGCTCTCGACCGAGACCGGCAGGCCCGCGCCCGGCAGGCGGCTGGGCGGAAGGGGATGCCGGCGGCGCTCGATGCGGTCCGCGTGGCACCTGGTTACGAACGCGCGCTCGCTGCGGTGCTGGGACGCGACGCGAAAGCACCGCTGGGCGCGCCGACGGATGGTGGTGAAGGACGCTTCTGGACAGGCTCCGATGCCCCCGTCGCCGTGCCGGACGCGCTCGCACGCCATGTTACCAGGTGCCCGCCGCAGCTCGCGGCGCGCCTGGCGCTCGTCCATGTCGCGGATCGCGACGATGGCCGCAAGCTGGGCCCGGGCGAATGGCTGGTCACGACCGCCGGCGCGCTGCGCAGGTGGGACGGTTTCGTCGCACGCGGCGAAGGCGCGGCCGAGGCGGCCCGCTTGGAGGCGGAAAATCGCCTGGTCGAACTGGAATCCCTGATTGCGCCCCGCCGCGCCGCACTGGCGGAGGCTGAGTCAGCGGCGGCGGCAACGCAGGGTGAACTCGCCACGCTCCAGCGCGCGCTGGTTGCAGCCGAGCGCGCAGTGCAGGCTGCGTCCGAAGACGAGCGCGATGCCTTGCGGGCCCTCGACCAGGCGGAGGGGGCTATGGAGCGCCATGCCGCCCGTCTTGCCGAGCTCGCGACGGCCGCTGACGAGCTCGAAAAGCAGCGCGCCGCGGCCGACAGGGACCTGGACGCCGCGACCGGGCTGCGCGGGAAGCTCCCCTCGCCTGACAGCGGCCGCGCCGCGCTCGCTGCGGCACAGACGCGCCACGAAACAGCGCGCACGGCGATGCAGGCGGCCACCGCAGCGCTTGCGGCCCACGATCAGGCGCTCGCCGTCGCGCGCGAGCGCACTGCGTCGCAGCGGGCCGACATTGCCGGATGGCAGGCGCGCTCGGGCGAGGCGGCGCGCCGGCTCGCAAGCATGGGCGCGCGGTTCGACGAGATCGAGGAGGAGCGGGCGATCGTGGCCGCCAAGCCCGCCGGCCTGATGCGCGAAATCGAACGAGGCGATACCGTCCGCACCCGGATCGGCGAAGAGCTCGCGCAGGCGGAAGCGGCGGTCACGGAGAGCCAATCGAATGCCGACGCTGCCGACCGTGCGCTTGCCAAGGCGACCGAGGACCTAGCGCAGGCCCGCGAAGCACGCGCGGGCCTTGCGGCGCGGGCAGAGAGCGAGGCGCAGCGGCGCGAGGAGACGGCGCGCGTATCGGGCGAGCGGTTCCAGTGCCCGCCCCCGCTCCTGCCCGGGCGGCTGGGCTTTGCAGCCGAAGCGGTGGGCGCCGCCGATGCGGAAAGCGAGGAGATGGACCGCCTGGTCGCCAACCGCGAACGGATCGGACCGGTCAACCTCGTCGCCTCGGAGGAACTGTCACGGATTGAGGCCGAACACGGGAGCAATGCAGCCGAGCAGGCGGAGCTTTCCGAGGCGGTCAACCGACTGCGCGGCTCGATCGGCAATCTCAATCGCGAGGGGCGGGAACGGCTCCGCGCGGCGTTCGAGCAGGTGGACACGCACTTCCGCCGCCTGTTCACGCGGCTGTTCGAAGGCGGACAGGCACACCTGGCGCTTGTCGACAGCGACGATCCGCTAGAGGCCGGACTGGAGATTTTCGTCCAGCCGCCGGGAAAGCGCCTGCAATCGCTGACCTTGCTGTCCGGGGGCGAGCAGGCTCTCACCGCCATCGCCCTTATCTTCGCGCTGTTCCTCACAAATCCTGCGCCGATTTGCGTGCTGGACGAAGTCGATGCGCCGCTCGACGATGCCAATATCGACCGTTTCTGCGACCTGCTCGATTCGATGGTCGCCGAAACCGACACCCGTTACCTCATCGTAACGCACAATGCGGTAACGATGAGCCGGATGCACCGATTGTTCGGGGTGACGATGGTGGAACGCGGGGTCAGCCGATTGGTCAGTGTGGACCTTGGCGAAGCGGCCCTCATGGCCGCGGAATAGCGCGCGTCGAGATCGATCGCGCGCGGCGGCTACTGTGCCATCGCGTCGGACAATTTCTGGCGAATGGCGCGCAGCCTGGTCTCGATATCGCTTGGCACCCCGGATGGGGGCGATGGCGCACGCGGCGTATCGAACAGGGAGGCGTGTTCCAAGGGTTCGGCAGACGTGGCCCCGCTCGGGGCCGCCCCGGCCCGGAAGTCCTTCAAAGCCGTCCGCGCGCCCCGCAGCGTGTAGCCTTCACGGTTCACGAGCCGGTCGATTTCCTGCACCAGGGCAACGTCCGCGGCCCGGTAGTAACGGCGGGCACCGCTACGCTTCAGCGGCTTGAGCATGGGGAACTGGTCTTCCCAATAGCGCAGCACGTGCGGCTTGATGCCGAGCGCAGCGCTCAGTTCCCCGATCGTGCGGAGCGCGCCGCTGTCCTTGCCGTCGTCGAATGCCGCCACAGCCCCGTTCCTACCCGTTGGCCACCCGCTCTTTCAGCAGTTGGCTGGCGCGGAAGGTCATCACCCGCCGCGGCGTGATCGGCACTTCCACCCCGGTCTTGGGATTGCGTCCGACCCGTTCCTTCTTGTCGCGCAGCACGAAGGTGCCGAACCCGGAAATCTTCACGTTCTCGCCGTTCGCCATTGCCTGGCACATGTGGCGCAGGATGGCTTCGACCAGATCGAGCGCCTCTGCGCGCGAATATCCCAACTTGCGGTTGATCGTGTCCGCAAGGTCAGCGCGTGTCAGCGTACCCACCGAACGCATCATGGCGCCTTACTCCTGTGTTCTGGCGCGACCCGAATGCGTATCGCACACTATGCATTTTGCGCGTAGCCGCAACGCTTTATCGGCGCAACTTGTCGCAAAGTCACATGCGGACGAGGCTTGCCCCCCAGGTGAAGCCGCCGCCCATAGCCTCGAACACCACGAGGTCGCCCGGCTTGATCCGGCCGTCGCGCACGGCGACGTCGAACGCCAGAGGCACCGACGCGGCCGAAGTGTTCGCGTGCCGGTCAACCGTGACCACGACCTTCTCCGGCGGGAGCCCAAGCTTGCGCGCCGTGGCATCGAGTATGCGGGCGTTGGCCTGATGGGGCACAACCCAGTCCACGTCGGTCGGCGTGAAGGCGGTTTCGCGCAGCACGGCTTCGAGCACTGTGGCAAGGTTCACGACCGCGTGGCGGAACACCTCGCGCCCTTTCATGCGCAGCTTGCCCACCGTGCCCGTGGTCGAGGGGCCGCCGTCGACGTAAAGCAGTTCGTTGTGCGCACCATCGGCGTGAAGCTGGGTGAAGAGGATGCCGGGGCCGTCTTCGGGTACGTCCCGTGCCTCCAGCACGATCGCCCCCGCGCCGTCGCCGAACAACACGCAGGTCGTCCGGTCTTCCCAGTCGAGAATCCGGCTGAACGTTTCGGACCCGATCACCAGCGCCCGCTTCGCCATGCCGGCGCGCAGCATCGAATCAGCGGTGGCGAGCGCGTAGAGGAAGCCGGAGCAAACCGCCGCCACATCGAACGCAATGCCGCCGTGGCAGCCCAGGAGATCCTGCACCTTGGTGGCGGTGGCGGGAAATGTCTGGTCCGGGGTCGCGGTGGCGAGGACGATCAGGCCGATATCGCCAGGTTCGAGGCCCGCTGCCTCCAGCGCGCGGCGGCTGGCATCCGCGGCGAGTGAGGCGGTCGTTTCCCCCTCCCCCGCGATATGGCGATTGCGGATTCCCGTTCGTTCCACGATCCATTCGTCGGTCGTGTCGACCTGCTCCGCAAGCTCGGCGTTGCTCACCGCACGGTGTGGCAGGGCAGAGCCCGATCCCAGCACGACGGATCGGATCACGCCGACTCGCCTTCCGCCCGCGCGCGAGCCCGGCCGCGCACGCGGATTTCGCCAAGTTCCGACAAGTCGGCGGCGATCCGCTTGGTCAGGTCATCTTCCAGCAGTCGGGCGGCCACGTCCACCGCATTGGCCACCCCGGCGGCGTTCGCGCTGCCGTGGCTTTTCACGATCACGCCGTTGAGGCCGAGAAAGACGGCGCCATTGTGGTTGTTGGGGTCGAGATGATGCTTGAGCAGTTCAGTGGCCGGGCGCGAAACCAGGAACCCCACTTTCGACCGGAGTGAACTGGTGAACGCCGTGCGCAGAAGATCCGTGACAAAGCGGGCCGCGCCTTCGATCGCCTTCAGCGCGATGTTGCCGGAAAAGCCATCGGTCACCACGACGTCGCACGTTCCGCGGTTGATCTTGTCCGCTTCGATGTACCCGTCAAAACTCATCGCCAGCCCGGTCGCTGCGCGCAGCCGCTGGGCAGCTTGCTGAAGCTCGTCAGTGCCCTTGGTTTCCTCGGTCCCGATGTTCAGCAGGCGCACCCGCGGCGCGTCGCGCCCGGTGACGATGCGGGAATATGCCGCGCCCATGATCGCGAACTGAATAAGGTTGCGCGCGTCGCATTCGGTGTTCGCGCCCAGGTCGAGCATGATGACATCGTTGTCGCCCAGGCTCGGCAGCAAGGCGGCGAGCGCCGGCCGATCGATTCCGGGCATCGTGCGAAGCGCCAGCTTGCTCATCGCCATGAGCGCGCCGGTGTTTCCGGCGCTGACCGCGGCACCCGCCTGGCCGCGCTTTACGGCGTCGACCGCCAGCCCCATGCTGGTCTTGCGAGCGCGGCGAAGGGCGGCGGTCGGCTTCTCGTCCCCTGACACCACATCTTCGGCGTGGAGAATCTCGGACGCGCCGCGCAGGTTCGGGTGGGCATCGAGCGCGGCCTTGATCCGCGTCTCGTCACCAACCAGAAGGAACTTGAACTTGTCGTGCCGCCGGCGGGCAAGTGCCGCACCGGAGATCATCGTCTGCACGCCTTCGTCGCCGCCCATCGCATCGACGGCGATACGCGGCAAACTCATGGCGATACGACCCGTAATCCGGCCGTCAGCGGCCGACGGCGATGATTTCGCGGCCGTTATAGTGCCCGCACGGAATGCACAGGTTATGCGGGCGCTTCAGTTCGCCGCAGTTCGAGCATTCGACGAACGCCTCGACCTTGAGCGCGTCGTGCGAGCGGCGCATGCCCCGGCGGGAGGGCGAAGTCTTTCTTTTTGGGACAGCCATGTCGGCACCTGTTCCGTATCAAAAACGTCATGTTGCGGGTTCGCCCTAGGGGAAGGCCCCGTTGCGCACAACCCGTTGGAACCGGTTGCGCGGCAGCGTGGAACCCAGCCTTGGCGGGAAGGCGCCGCCTATAGCGGAATTCTCTCCCGTTGCAAGCCGGGCCGGGCGTGCTAGCGCTGGCGCCCGTGTACGGCCGGTCGGCCGGATGGCAAGTGGGGAGTGGGGCACATGATTCTGACCGTTACGCTCACGTCGGCCGCGGCCGCCGCGATCATCAACATCTGGCTGTCGATTCGTATCGGCCAGCTTCGCATGGCGCACAAGATATCGATCGGCGACGATGCTGGCGGCCCGCTGACGGCGCGGATGCGTGCGCAGCTCAATTTCGTGGAAAATACCGCGTTCGTCCTGGTCCTGATCGCGGCAATCGAACTGTCCGGTCGGGCCGGCCCGTGGCTCGCCTGGGTTGCGGCTATCTACATGCTCGGTAGGCTGGCGCATGGCCTGGGGATGGATGGCGGCGCGCTGGGCAAGGGACGGATGATCGGAACGCTCATCACGATGGTGACGCTGCTCGGCCTGGCGATCGCCGCCGTGCTGATCGTGCTGGGCGTGATCTGATCCAGCACACGGCGGAGCGCAAGCGGCGCGGGGGCGTTTAGCGGGCAGAACCCAATCTTCCCGGGAGTGTGCCGTGACCGCCGACAGCGAACCCAATCGCATCCTCGAAAATCTTGACGAGTGGCTGCGCATGCCGATGCTGGCGCTCAGCATCGCCTGGCTGGCAATCGTGCTGATCGAGCTGGCCAGCGGCGGGAGCGCGCTGCTCGAAACGATCGGCGTTGCGATCTGGATCGTATTCCTGATCGAGTTTGCGGTGCGCTTCGCCCTCGCCGACGGGAAACTCGCGTTTCTTCGAAGCAACTGGCTCACGGTGCTCGCGCTGATCGTGCCTGCGCTACGGATGGTGCGCGCGCTCGCGGTGCTACGGGCTGCGCGGGCTCTTCGCGGACTTCGGCTCGTGCGGATCGTCGGCACCGCCAATCGCAGCATGAACGCCCTGCGCGTGTCGCTGCGGCGTCGCCGGGTGGGCTATGTGCTTGCGCTGACGATGACCGTGGCGCTGCTGGGCGCCGGCGGGATGCTGAGCTTCGAACCGGCGGGCGAAGTGTCCGGCGGTTTCGAATCCTATCCGCATGCGCTTTGGTGGACCGGCATGCTGCTTGCGAGCATCGGGAGCGATTATTGGCCTGTCACGCTGGAAGGCAGAATCCTCACCATGCTGCTGTCGCTCTACGGATTGGCGGTGTTCGGCTACGTGACCGCGATCTTCGCCAGTTTCTTCGTCGGCCGCGATGCCCAGGCGCCCGCCGGGCCGATCGTGGGAAGCATGGACCTTTCCGCGCTGCGCACCGAGATCGAGGCGCTGCGACGCGATCTTGCCGATCGTCGCGGGCCTCAGCCCAGTGCGTAATCGCTGACGAAGGCGTTCGTCTGGCGCTCACGGCCGAAAGTGCTGGTCGGGCCGTGGCCGGGGATGAAGGTCACGTCGTTGCCCAGCGGCCATAGCTTCTGGGTGATCGCGTCGATCAGGTCCTGGTGATTGCCCATCGGGAAATCGGTCCGCCCGATGGAGCCCTGGAACAGGACATCGCCGACTATCGCGAACCGGGACGGCGGGTGGAAGAAGACCACGTGGCCGGGGGTATGGCCGGGACAGTGGATGACCTCGAGGGTGAGATCGCCAATCGTCACGGTGTCGCCGCCCTCCAGCCAGCGGTCCGGTTCGAAGACTTCGGCCTGCATGCCGTAGCGGCCGCCATCTTCGTCCAGGCGGCTGATCCAGAAGCGGTCGGCTTCGTGCGGGCCTTCGATCGGCAGGCCGAGCTCCCGCGCGAGTATGCCGGCCTGGCCGCAGTGATCGAGGTGGCCGTGCGTGATGAGCAGTTTCTCCAGCGTGACGCCGGCCTTGGCGACGCCGGCTTTGAGCCGGTCGAGGTCGCCGCCCGGATCGACCAGCGCGCCGCGCATCGTGCGGGTGCACCAGATCAGCGAGCAGTTCTGCTGCAGCGGCGTCACCGGGATGATCGCGGCGCGCATGGGGGACGATGTTCCGGTCATGGCGCGGAAAATGGAGGAGGCGCGGGCCGATTACAATCGCCCGCTCTTCCACACCACGCG
The DNA here is from genome assembly GCF_009827495.1 of Tsuneonella aeria. Lineage (NCBI taxonomy): Bacteria > Pseudomonadati > Pseudomonadota > Alphaproteobacteria > Sphingomonadales > Erythrobacteraceae > Tsuneonella > Tsuneonella aeria. The sequence goes on along the minus strand of NZ_WTZA01000001.1, from coordinate 23,947 downwards.
GCCGATGATGTCGAGTTCGCCCAGCGCGACGGCGATGGGAGGGTAGGCGGCGTTTTCGCTCAGCAGAGTCGCCTGCCCGCGGCCCGAGGCGGCGAGGCGCTTGACCATCAGGGCGTCGCCGATCCGCACGACGTGGATGCCGTCGCGCAAGGTGCGCTGGGCGCGGTCGACGAGGATTTCGTCGCCATCGTGGAGCAGCGGCACCATCGAATCCCCCTGCACCCGGATCGCCGAAAGCTGCGCGTTGACGAGGCCCTGTTCGCGGAGCCAGGCCTGGGAGAACCGGAAAGAATCGACCGGCCGTTCGTCCCCCACCATCGCACCGGCGCCTGCCGCCGCGCCGATCGCCAGCCGCGGCACCTCGATCCATTTCCCGCGCGAAGGCTGCGAAAGAGAATTCTCTTTCGCCCCGCCAAGCTCTCTCTCGCTTATCGCAAAGAACTGCGCGAGCTTGCGCCTGTCTCCCTCCTCCAGTTTGCGCGGGCTTCCCTTGCGGATAAACTGTTGGAGATAGCTGGCATTCCGCCCGATCATCTCCGACAGCCCGGCGAGGCTGACGCCCCGCTCTTGCGCCAGTTCCAGCAAGCGAGCGCGGGCGTCCGCCGGCTGAGGCGAGTTGGACGAAGACGTCATTTTTCCTTCCTACACGTAGGAATTTTCCTAGACAAGTAGGATTTCGCGTGGTGGCTAGGGGTCATTGAACACCCGCCGAGTCGCTCAAGGTCCATCCATGCTCATTCGCTCCATCGAGAAATTCCTGCGGACGCACAAAATGGCGCCCACCCGCTTCGGCCGCCTTGCCGCGCGCGATCCCCGCTTCGTGCTCGACCTGCGGATGGGCCGCGAACCCCGGCCGACGGTAACGCGGCGTGTGGAACATTTCATGAACACCTACCAGGGGAACATCGATGCTGGCTGAACTGGCCCCCGCCCGAATCCGCCGGAGGTGCGCCGGCCCGACCACGCACCTGCGCCATGCACTGGTCGCGCTGGCGGACGGGCTGGGAGAGGTGACGCGGCACGGCGAAACCCCCTGGGCCAGCATCACGTTCGAAGGCGCGCGGCACACCGTCGCGATGCGGTTCGCAGGCGCGGCCGCGGTCGAGGCCGGCGAGCGGCTGATCGCCGCCCTGCCCGATCACGAATTCGCCATACCCGGCCATATCGTGGCCGAAGCGACCGTGTCGGCAGCCGATCACCGCCTTATCCCCGAACCCGTGCTGGATGCGACCTGCGAGCTGCTGCTGCTGAAAGACGCCTGAGGTCAGTACCCGCGCGCCGGGTCGAACACCGGCGCCAGCGGTTCCCCCGCCACGAACCGCCGGCAGTTCTCCAGGAACCGCTCCGCCGAACGCACGAACATCTTCGTCTGCGCCCGGCCGGACAAGTGCATGGTGACGTGCGCGTTGTCGAGCGACCACAGGGGGTCTTCGGCCGGCAGCGGTTCAGGCGTCGTGACATCGAGCAGCGCGCCGCCGATCGTGCGCTGCTGCAATGCGCTGACGAGTGCCGGCTGATCCACCACCGCGCCCCGCGCAATGTTCACCAGCACGGCGCTGTCCTTCATCGCGGCAAGTTCCGCCGCGCCGATCATCCCGTCCGTCTCGGCAGTGGCGGGCACGGCCAGGATCACCCAGTCGAACTGTCCCAGGCGGCCCCGCCACTCTTCCGGCCCCAGCGCGCCGCCGCCGCCCGAACGGCGCACCGGCACCACCTCCACCTCGAACGCCTCCAGCCGGGTCTTCACCAGGCTGCCGATCGCGCCGACGCCCAGCAGCAGCGCGCGGCTGCCCGCCAGTTCCTGCTTTCCCGGGGAATCCATCAGCCATTCCCGCCGATCCTGCGCGCGGACCACCTCGCGATAGCCCTTGGCGTGAACCAGCATGAGCATGACGACATATTCGGCGATCGTCAGCGCGTTGATGCCGGCGCCGTTGGTGATAGTGACGCGGCGCTGCGCCAGCAGGTCGAGAGGCAGGAAGTCGAGCCCGGCGTAGATCGAATTGAGCCACTGCATCCGCTCCGCACGCCGCACCGCCTCGATCATCGGTTCCTTCCTGTCGAGATCGAACCACCCGATGTCCGCCTCGGCCGCAAGCGCGTGCAGTTCGTCCACCGAAGCGAAGAAACGCGGTTCGATCTCCGTTGGCAGGCGGCCTTCCACCAGCGGGCGGATCAGCGAGGACAGGACGGCGACAGGCATGGACGATCCCTTTTTCAGTCGGCCCGTCCACGCAAGCCGACACGGGCCGGCCCGTCAACCGCGCCCGGCGCCAGCCAACGCCTTTGCGGGCTCGATTGCATGGTCAGGCGGTTCCGCCGCCGGCCCGGCGCCCCCGCCGCGCGGTCGCCGCGCCATCACCCGTGGGAAAGCAGGGCGATTTCGCGCCGGTAGTGCGGCAGGGCCGTCACCAGCATCACCACGATCAGCGGCAGCGTGACCGCGCCGGTTATCGCGATCGAATACCGCAGCGCGCCCTGATCCCCGAACCCGAAATCGGTGATCGCCGCGATCACGGCCGCGCCCAGCCCCATCCCCAGCAGGTTCACCGCCAGCAACGCGATCGCCGTCACCTGGCCGCGCAGCTGATTGGGCGTCACGTCCTGGATGGCGGCGAGCATGACGCCCTGCGACGCCTGCCCGATCAGGGTGCCGATCGCCATCATCGTCAACGCCAGGGTCGCCGTGGGCATCAGCGGAGCGATGATGAGCGGCACGCCCTTGAGCACCGTGGAGACCAGCACGATACGCATGTTCGCGTCGCTCCGCCCGGTGCGCATCAGGCGTCCCGAAAGCCATCCGCCGAACAGCGTGCCGACGGTTCCGCAGATGAGCATGACCATGCCGTAATACAGCCCGACTTCACCCGGAGTCATGCCGTACGTGCGCATCAGGAAAGTCGGGAACCACAATGTGGTCCCGATCGCGAGCAGCGCGATGAGGCCCAGCGATCCGATGAGCGAGCCGAACACGACCTTGCGTTCCATCACGTACGCGAACGCTTCGCGCAGGGAGCTGCGCTGCGCGATGGTGGTCGCCACCTCGCGCCGCGGCGGCTCCTTGATCAGCATCATCAGACCCGCGACCAGAATTCCCGGCGCGGCCACGCACAGGAATACCGCTTGCCACGGCGCAAAATCGCCCAGCACCGGCAAGGTCAGCCCACCTTCCCGCGTGAAATGGGTGAGCAGCCATCCGCCGATGAGCAACGCCAGCCCTCCGCCGATCGGATAGCCGATCGCATAGAAGCTGATGGCGAGTGCCCGGCGCCGTCGTTCGAAATAGTCGCTGATCAGCGAATATGCGGTCGGGCTCAGGGTCGCCTCGCCCACGCCAACGCCCACGCGGGCGAGAAACAGCCCGATGAATGTCGCGGAAAACCCGCAGGCGGCCGTCATCAGGGACCAGAACAGCACACCCCACACAATCAGCGTGGATCGCCGGCGGGTGCGATCGACGAAGCGGCCGATCGGCAGCGCGGCGATCGAATAGAGGATCGAGAAGGCAAAGCCCTGCAGCAGCCCCATCTGGAAATCGCTGAGGTCGAGGTCGGCCTGGATCGGCGCGACCATCAGCGTCAGGACGCGGGCATCGATCGCGCTGAAGCAGTAGCCGACGAACAGGATCGCGACGACGAACCACGGGTAGGCGCCGCGGGATGCGCGCGTGTCGCCCTGGTCGATGGGCGCCGTGGCGCCTGCGGCCCCGGCTACCATGCGGATGGCGGATCCTGGCGGGCGAGAATCTGGTCGGTGCGGGCAGCGATCAGCCGGTCGTTGTCCTCGCTTGGCGGGATAAGCCAGAATCGTCCCGAACGGACCCCGTCGAGAGCGAAATCGGCGACTTCCTCTGGCTCGGTAAGTTTCATCTTGAGCCCGGTGGTCTTCAGCAGATCTTCCATCGAGCGGTAGGCCACCTTTTTCTGGTCTTCGTGCTCCACATACTGGGCCGGCCGCACTTCGCCAGAGGCAAGGATGCCGGTGTTGACGGTATGCGGGCCCGGAAACAGCACCGCCGCGCGCAGCTTGCCGCCTTCGCGCTGCAACTGCTGGTGCAGCACTTCCGAAATGCTGGTCACCGCCGCCTTCGTGGCTGCGTAGATGGGCGTGTTGGGAAGCGAACGAAGGCCGCCGTTGGTGGACGAAGTGTTGATGACGACGCCTTCCTCGCCGCTCGCCAGCATGCGCGGCACGAATGCCGCGATGCCGTGCACGACACCCAGGACATTGACGTCGAGTCCCCAGCGCCAGTCGCTCAGGGGAATGTCCCACATTTTCTTCGCCGCTTCGCCCAGGCCGACACCCGCGTTGTTGAACAACAGGTGGACCGCGGGGAACCGCGCGAAGACCGCGTCCGCCAGGCGCCGGACGTCGGCCTCCTGCGTGACATCGCACGCGATGCCGACGATCTCGCCCGCTGCTGACGGTGCGATCGCCGCGCACGTGGCATCGATGCGAGACTGGTCGATATCGACGACCACGACGTGGGCGCCCTGCTCTGCAAGGCGGGTGCACAGGCACCGCCCCACCCCGCTCGCGCCGCCGGTCACGACGGCGACGCGCCCTTCGAAGACCTGCATCAGGCGGCGATGCGCTGCTTGAGGTCCACGCCCACGTTGCGCGGATCGTCCATCCGGCCGACCCAATGCGCGGCGATCCATTCGCCGGGCACGGTGCGCAGGATCTGTCCGCCGGTGGCCGTGCCGCCTTCGACATATTCCATGCCGGTCAGCCGGCGCACGGGGATGTCGGCGAGCGGATCCCATGCCGATTCGCGTAGCGTGATCTGTCCGGTCATGTCGCGCCGATCGGTGTATTTGCGCTGCCAGTTGAGCCGGGTGAGAAACACGTCGCCGTCGAATTCGCCGGGCGTTTCGATGGACGGCATCCCCTTGTAGCAGAAAAGGTGCTCTTCGAATTCGAGCGGGCGGTCGTTCTTCTCGCCGACAGTGCCCTCGATCTCGAAATAGGCGATGCCGTGGCGGGTGCAGGTCGCCCGGATGGTATCGCCTTCGCGCTCGAAACGGGTCTCGGCGATCTTCTTGGGCTCGCCGTACCGTTCGCGACCCGAGGTCACGACGCTTTCGCCCTCCATCGCCATGTGGAAGCAATATGCGCCCGGCGCGCCTTCGTGCGTGCACGGAACGGTCACTGTCAGTGCGCCGATCTCGATCGTTTCATCTTCCGACCGGTGCATCGCGACATGGACCATCTGCAGCCAGATTTCAGGCCGCTCGATCGCCTCGAGCGGGCGCGGGAGAAGCGCGTCGATCACCTCGCGATCGGTCTCATAGGTCGCGCGCACGCCATAGACGGTATTGCGCAGCATGCCGGGGGCACGGGTTTCCGGCCCTTCGAGGTAACGAAGCCTGGACATAGCAATTCTCCCTTGTCTTCGACCGGGCCCCGCGCCCGGCGCTGGCGATCTTTCGCCGATATTCTGTCGGGCGGCTTATTCGGCGGCGATGGAGATCCGGCCGCCTTCCGGCCCTTCGGCATAGAACTGTTCGAAATAGCGCCGGAAGCGCAGGATCGGGCCGTCGCCGTCGCACAGGAACGGGCGGGTGCGATGGATCTTGTTCTCCCAGATCGGGATGTCGCCTTCGACGCCCTTTTGGCCGCAGGTGCTGGCGATCGCTTCCTGGATCGCCTTTTCCTCGGGCGATCCCGGCGCCACCCGCGGGTGTGTGAAGCAGAACCGCAGCTCCACATCGTCCGCCTCGACCGGCGTCGCGATGACCAGCAGGCTCAGCTCGACCAGGCCCTTGAGGCGGGTGAATTTCTGCCCCGCCCCGTTCTGCACGGTATCGACGGAATAGGGCATCTGCCTGGTCTCGCCCGAAGGCAGCGCGATCGTGCGGTGCCCGCGCGCGGCCGACCGGCGGATAACGCCTTCGTAGCTGGTTTCCCCTTCAGGCACCGCGTCCATCGAGTGGACATAGGCGAAATGCGCGACATCGACGCCGTTCTCCGCGATTTCCTGCGGGTTGCTGGCAAAGCGCCATTCGCGCTTCACCGGCTCGGCCCATTGCGGATCGGTGAACTCGGGGTAATCGATCACGTCGAACTGGGGCGCGATCCCGTCCGGGTGGTACCAGGCCCAGATCACGCCCGCCTTTTCCGTCAGCGGATAGGGGCGCGCCAGCGGCTCGCGCCTGGCGCGCGGCGGAAACGCCTTGGCGTAAGGGATGCTGGAACAGAACCCGTCGGGGCGGAAGGCCCAGGCATGGAACGGGCAGCGAATGGAATCCCCTTCCACCGTTCCGCCGATGCCCAGGTGCGCGCCGAGATGCGGGCAATACGCGTCGAGCAGCCCGGCCTCGCCCTGTTCGTTGCGGAACAGCACCAGATCGCGGCCGAAGTAATGCAGCGGGCGCACGTCGCCGGGCGCCAGATCGGTGGAGTAGCCGATCCCGAACCAGCCGAACGGGATAGGCATGGGAAAGCGCGCGATCTCGGGCACGGGTCGGGTTCCTCTCTCCATTGCGACGACAATGCGCGAATTCCATTCCGCACGTGTCGCAGCACGCACGATAGACGCTCGGTCGGGCGCGGAAAGGCCTCTCCCGCGCATAGTTCGTGCACGGTGGCGAACAATCGACCGCTCAGTAGCGGCTGGCGAGAACCTTCGCGCGCGCAGGCCGGACTTTCTCGCGGTTCACATAGCGTACGAGGAAATCGATGAACGCCCGGGTCGAGGCCGCCATGATCCCGGGTGAATAGACCACCCAGCACTCCCGGTCGTAGAACGACCATTCCTCCTCGAGCGCGATGACAGAGCCGTCGGCCAACCCGTGCCGGACGACGGTGAGCGGGAGGCTGGCGATGCCGAGGCCCTGGCGCACGGCCCCGCGCAGCGAAGTTCCGCTGTTGCTGCGCCAGCGGGGAGAGACCTTGACCTCCGCGCCGCCGTTGAAGCGGATGATACCGGACAAGTCGGTCAGGCAGTCGTGTTCGCGCAAATCGTCCGGCCCGGCGGGCCATCCCTTGCGCGCGACGTAATCGGGCGAGGCGCACAGGCCGTGCGACAGATAGCCGAACAACCGCGCCCGCAGGCTGGAACTCGGAAGCTCGCCGTAACGGATCACGACGTCGTATCGCTCCTGCGCGATTTCCCCTTCGTCGAGATATGCGACGACCTCGATCACCACGGCCGGATTCTCGCGGCTGAACTCGGCGAGCATCATCGACATGAAGTCGGACCCGAAAATGTCGCTGAGGCCCACCTTGAGCCGCCCGATCGGTTCCGAACTGTATCGCCCGATGCTGCGTTCGAGCTGGGCCAGCTGCTCCTGGATTTCGGAGCACTGGGCATGAAAGCACTTTCCCGCGCCGGTCAGCGAAAGCCGGCGTGTCGTGCGCACGAGAAGCTGCACACCGAGCCTGTGCTCCAGTTCCTGGACGGTCTTGCTGACGAACGACTTCGACACACCGAGCTTCTCGCCCGCTGCAGTGAAGCTGCCGTGCCGCACGACAGCCAGAAACTCTTCTATTCCCCGCCAGCTGGGCATTCGTCCTCCCGAGCGGCCGGGATAGTCACCGCAGCCCGGTAAGACAATCCGCACCCTTCCGCACCGATCCGTCGCCGGCAGGGGCGGCCGGGTTACTCCGCCGCCTGTTTCACAAGGCTTTCACGCTTGGGTCCGATGCGGGCAGCGATGTCCCACAGGGCTTTCTCGTCCAGGTCGTAAACCTCGAGCGCGTTGGTGCCGAGCATCCGCTGGATATCGTCTTCCGGCAGGCCGCCGAGGCTGTCGAACATCTTTTCGGCAGTGTTCGGCCAGGTCCCCTCGGGATGCGGATAGTCCGTGCCCCAGAGGATGCGGTCGATGCCGATATCGTAATAGGACTGCGTGGTTTCCTCGTCCGGCAGGGCCGAACAGCCGATCCACACGTTGCGCGCGAAGTACTCGCTCGGCTTCATGCTCATGTTGGCATAATAGTCGCCCAGCTTGCCGCTGGTGTGCTTGGCCGAAGCGCGGATATCCATCAGCTGCTTGATCCACGGGAACCAGAATTCCCCACCCGCTTCGGTGAAGCACACCTTGAGCCTCGGAAATTCCTCGAACACGCCGCCGAACGTCAGGCCCCACAGCGGCCGTGTCATCCAGAAGGCGAATTCGCACAAATAGGTGCCGATCCAGCCCGGCTGCGTCGTGTCGTAGGCGGGCGCCGCGCCCGAATGGAAATGCAGCGGCAGGTTCGCTTCCTGCAGCATGGCCCACACCTTGTGATACTTGGTGTGGTTATACATGTCATAACCGTCGGTAAGCGCGGGAAAGAAGACGCCTTTCAGCCCGTTGTCCGCCGCCCAGCGGATTTCCTTCATCGTCTCGTCGAGATCGTACAGCGCCGGGATCACGGCCAGGCCGATGCGGCGGTGCGGATCGTCGCGGCAGAATTCGGCAAGCCACCGGTTGTGTGCCCGTGCGCCCGCCCACTGGAGCTCGGCGCGCTCGGCATTGGGGCGCAGTCCGATGTCGGCGCCGAAGGGCGGCGCGTTGCGTTCGGTAATCCCGTCGGGAAACAGGACTTCGGCCGCCACCCCGTCACCGTCCATCACGCGGTTGCGGATCGTGCCGTCCCACGCGCCTTCCAGGCCGTCGCCGACCCTGGCGCGCCACTTGGTGTTGAAGTCGTCGATCAGGAAGCGCTTCTCGTGTTCCTCGCGCGCCTTGATCTCCTTCTGCACCGTCTCGTCGAACAGCGCGTGGTGGCGCGCCTCGAGATAGTCGCGGTACCGCTCGGGCGGCAGGCCGGCGTGGCCGTCCGACGAAATGACAAGGTAGCGGTCCATCTGCATGTCTCCAGGGTTCGCACATGCGGCGCGTGCCGGCTGGTGCTGACGATCGTGGATTACCCGTGTTCGATACGGGCGAAAAAGCGCCCGCGCGCAAACGCATTATCGCTTGCCAAAGACAATGGCGCGGCAGCCCCGGGCCCGGCCGGATCGATCGGCCGGGCCCGGGAACAGATCAGAACTTGATCCGCGCTTCCGCCCCGAAGGTGCGCGGGTCGCCGTACTGGCCGACCGTCAGCACCGCCAGGTTGATCGCGCTCACCATATATTCCTTGTCGGTCAGGTTCTTGCCCCACAACGCCAGTTCGAGGTTCGACCCGTTGCCAAGCGCGATATCGGTCAGCGCCAGGCGCGCGCTGAGAAGGCCATACGAAGGCAATTGGGCAAGCGGATCGGCCACGATGTTGGTGTATTGGGACGACCGCCAGCTATAGTTCGCGCTCGTCTCCAATGTGGCGAACCCGATGTCTGCCCGGTGCACCGCACCCAGCTGCCAGTTCCATTCCGGTACGCGGGAAAGAACATAGGTGTCGGTCACGTCGGTGCCGTCGGGCAGGACGAAGTCGGTATAGTGGGCGTCGATATAGCCGCCGCCGAAGTTGATCGTCAGCGCGTCGGTGGGGCGGACCGATCCGTCCACTTCGACGCCTGTGAACTTCGCCTCGCCCGCGTTGATGATGTTCGTCGTCACCAGTGCCGGCACGAAGACCCCGGCCTGGAAATCCTTGTAGATCGAATGGAACACGGCGCCGTTCAGGGACACCCTGTTGTTGAAGCCCGCATATTTCATGCCCACTTCGAACGAGGTGAGCTTTTCAGGATCGTAAGGCGTCAGGAATGCCGAATTCGTGGCCGCAGTGTCGTTGATGCCGCCACTCTTGAAGCCCGTGGCATAGCGCGCGTAAACCGAAAAGTCCGGCTGAATCTTGTACAAGATGTTGAATTCGGGCGTGAAACGCTTCCACACGCCGCTGTTGGTAAGGGGTATGAGGTCGGTATAGCCGATGCCGCCGGCACCCGGCCTCGCACCTGCCGCGGGGCCGCCGCTCCGGGTGATCGGTGCGCCCGTCGCATCGCGCTGGAAGACACCGGAAGTCGGGCTCGACGGATTGAGGCGATAGTTGGTGTTCGCCAGCAGCAGCTCGTACGCGGATTTGCGTTCGTGGCTGTAGCGCGCGCCGACGGATACGGTCAGGCGATCCTGGAGCGATGCCGGCGTCCAAGCGATCTGGCCGTAGCCCGCCCATGAACGCGACTCGCCGCCACGCTGGGACACGTCGAACACGGCATTGTTGCCGAACTGGAAGTTCCAGCGCGGGTTCCACACATCGTACTTGTCGTCGAGGAAGAACCCGCCGACGGTGTAACGGAAATCCCCGGCCGATCCGATCGCCTGCAGTTCCTGCGTGAACTGTTCGTAATCGTTATCCAGCGTGAAGCGCAGGATATCGAGCGGCGATCCGTCGAAATCGCTCATGGAACGGGTCCGCGCGGTGCGCCGTGCGGTGATGGACTTGAGCACGAGGTCGCCCAGCCCCGGCTCCCATTCCAGGGTCAGTGCGTGGCCCGTCGTCCGGAAATCGCTGCGCAGCGCGGCTTGCGATCCCGTGGTGCGCGTGCGGCCGGAAATGACATAGGGGGCCAGCATCGGGTTGAGGAACGCCGTCGCGCCCGATCCCGTCACCGCGAGCAGCGCAAGCTGGCTGGGCGTGCCAACGCTGTCGGTGATATCGTAACTGTACAGCGCGGAGAAGCTGGGCGCGGCCTGCCACTTCAGGTCGACGCGGCCCGCCCACAAGTCCTGCTCCCCGAAATTCCTGCCGGTCGCCGAATTGCGGAAATATCCGCCGTTCTGTTTGGTGACCCCGCTCAGCTTGAGGCTGAACCCGGCTATTTCGGGCAGGTCCACCACGGCCTTGCCGACGAACTGATCGTAGCTGCCGTATCCGACCAGCACCTGCCCTCCGAATTCGCCGCTGGGTTTGCGCGTGATCAGATTGACCGCGCCGCCGATCGTGTTCTTGCCGTACAGCGTCCCTTGCGGGCCCCGCAGCACTTCGACCCGCTCCAGGTCGACCGTGTCGAACGCGGCGCCGGTGGATTTCCCGATGGGAACGCCATCCAGGTAGAGGCCAACCGGCTGGTCCCGCGCAAGGCTCGTATCCGCCGACGGCGAAAGGCCGCGGATGGTGATCAGCGGGCCATAGGTGTTCCCGACGGTTTCGTTGATCTGGATGTTGGGGACCACGACGTTGATGTCGGCGACCGTGCGCACCTGCGCGCGCTCAAGCGTCGCCTCGCTCACCGCGGAGACGGAGATCGGCACGTCCACCAGCCGCTCCTCGCGCCGCTGCGCCGTCACCACGATGGCGCCGTCCGACGGGTACTCGTCCGCGGCGGCGGTTGTCGGGGCGGTGTCCTGCCCGAATGCGGCAGCAGGAATAAGCGCCAGCAATGAAGCGCTGCCGACAAGTATCGTCCTCAGGTGAACGGTCATGCATTTCCCTCCCGGTATCTCCCTCGTCGAGCGAGGTTTCGGGCTGCACGATACCGTCGCTGACGATGCCGATAAGCAACAGTGCGTGGCTACACTGTCCATGTCGGTGGCGAATTGTTCGATTTTAGTGACGGACGAAGGGATTGCGCCGCGTGGCGACGAAGCGAGCGGCCGCCGGTGAGGCACGCAACATTACGCGCGCGCCATGACCCGCCGGCGCAGCGTCCGCGACGGGGTCCCTGGCGGGGTTACAGGCCGCCGGCCGGATCGGCGAAGTGTGTCGGCAGGTGCGCGTTGACGATGCCGCCGTCTACGGTCAGCGTCTCGCCGACGGTATAGTCCCCGGCGCGGCTGGCGAGATAGACGGCCGAACCGCCCATGTCCCACTTGTCGCCAACGCGCTTGCTGGGAATGCCCTGTGCGCTCCGCTCGGCCTGGTCGCGCGCCACCTTGTTCATGTTCGACGGGAACGCGCCCGGCGCAAGGCTGGTCATGTAGATGTGATCCTTAACCAGGCGCGCGGCCATGCGGCGGGTCAGGTGGATCAGCGCGGCCTTGCTGGCCTGGTAGCTGTAGGTTTCCCAGGGGTTGATCCGCTGCCCGTCCACCGATGTGATGTTGATCACCTTGGCGGGACGGTCCGCACTGGCCGCGGCCTTGAGCAGGCCGTGGAGCTTCTGCGTGAGGAAGAACGGCGTCTTGACGTTGAGGTCCATGACCTTGTTCCAACCGTCTTCCGGAAACTCCGCGAATTCCGCGCCCCATGCGGCGCCTGCATTGTTCACCAGGATGTCCAGCTTGCCCTCGCGCGCGGCGATTTCGCCGGCCAGTTCCTCGATCCCCGCCATGGTGGAGATATCGCCCTGGATCGGCACGACCTTATCCCCCAGCTGCGCGGCGGCATCGGACAGTTCGCCGCCCTTGCGCGCGGTGATGTAGACGCGCTCGATTCCCGCGCCCAGGAAGCCTTCCACGATCATCCGGCCGATGCCCCGGCTGCCCCCGGTGACCAGCGCGACACGGCCCTTGAGACCGAACATTTCCTCCAGCGTCATGCGTGTTTCTCCCGGGTCAGTAGCCGCTCAACCGCGCAACGCGATCGGCATGGTAGAAGGCATCGCCCATGAATTCGGCGAGCGCGCGGTCGCGCTTCATGTAGAGGCCGATGTCGTATTCGTCCGTCATGCCGATGCCGCCGTGCATCTGCACGCCTTCGCGCACGGCGAGGCCGGCGGTGCGGCTGGCCTTGGCCTTGGCCACGGACGCCATCAGCGACGCGCTCGGCGCATCGGCATCGAGCAGCTGCTGCGCCTTGGTGGTGGCCGCGCGGGCGATCTCGATTTCGGAATAGAGGTGCGCGGCCCGGTGCTGCAGCGCCTGGAATTCGCCGATGAGCCTGCCGAACTGCTTGCGCTGCTTGAGGTAGTCGACGGTCAGGTCCATCGCGCCGCGCGCGACGCCGACCCCCTCCGCCGCCGCGCCGACGCGCCCGGCATCGAGCACGCGGTTCAGCACGTCGCGTCCGCCGTCGACCTCGCCGATCACGGCGTCGCCATCGAGCTCCACCCCGTCGAGCGTCAGGTGGCTGGCCATCGAACTGTCCACCAGCCGCACCGAATTGTGGCCGAGACCGGCGGCATCCTTCGGCACGGCGAAGAGGGTCACCCCATCCGCATCGTCGTCTGCCCCGGAGGTGCGCGCGGCGACGACGATCATGTCGGCGCTGGCACCATAGACGACGAAGTCCTTCGTGCCCGACAGCCTGAAGCCGTTGCCGGAACGCTCCGCCCGGGTCGCGATCGTTTCGGGCCGGTGCTTGGGTCCTTCGTCGATCGCGACGGCAAACACGCTCTCGCCCGCGACGAGCCCGGGCAACCAGCGCCCGCGCGCCTCGTCACTGGCGACAGCAAGCGCGGTCGCCGCCATCACCGAGCTGGTCAGGAACGGCGACGGGGTGAGGTTGCGGCCGATCTCCTCAAGCACGATGCCGGCTTCGACATGGCCCATGCCCAGGCCGCCGTCGGTTTCAGGCACCAGCAGGCCGGTGAAGCCCATTTCGGCCATCTGCTTCCACAGGCCGTGGCCGAAACCATCCTTGCAATCGCGGTCGCGCCAGTGGCGCAGCTGCTTCGCGATCGCGCCTTCCTCGGCCATGAACTGCTGGGCGGTCTCGGCGAGCATCGCCTGGTCGTCGGTGTGATAGAGCGGCATGTCTTCGTTTCCCGTCATCCCAGAGAACGCTGGGATCTCGTTGATCCAGATCGGGCTTCGCGCCCGGCGGTCCCGGCGTCGCGGTCCGCACGCCTGCGGCTCCGCCGGGAAAGGATGGGGATCACGCCCCCGGCAGCTCCAGGATACGCTTGGCGATCACGCCCAGCATGACTTCGCTGGTGCCGCCTTCGATGGAGTTGGCCTTCGTCCGCAACCAGTTGCGCGGCGCGGCGCCGCCGCGGGTTTCCGCGCTGTCCCATTCGAGCGCGGTCGAACCACCGGCCGCCATCATCAATTCGTGGCGGCGCTTGTTGAGCTCTGTCCCGGCGTATTTCATCATGTTGGGCTGCGCGGGGTGTGCCTTGCCCACCTTGACCTCGTCGAGGAACTTCTCGCCCATCGCGCTGAAGGCGAGCGCATCGACATCGAACATGGCAAGTTCCGCGCGCAGCACCGGGTCCACCCCGCCTGCCTGCCGGCTCAGCGTCGCGCCGATGCCGGCGCCGCGTTCCGAACTGTCCGCGCCCGAGATCATCTCGCGCTCGTGCCCCAGCAGGTACTTCGCGACATCCCACCCACGATTGATCTCGCCGACATAGGCGGGGATGTCCTCGCCATAGGACTTCGGCACCTTCACGTCGTCGAAGAAGGTTTCGCAGAACGGGCTGTTTCCGCTGATGAGCTTGATGGGCTTCGTGGAGACACCGGCGGTGTCCATGTCATAGAGCATGAAGGTGATGCCCTGGTACTTGTTCGCCTTGTCCGTGCGGACCAGGCAGAAGATCCAGTCCGCCTTGTCGGCATAGCTGGTCCAGATCTTCTGGCCGTTCACGATCCAGTGATCGCCCTTGTCTTCGCCGAATGTCTGAAGCGACACGAGATCGCTGCCGGAGCCCGGTTCCGAATAACCCTGGCACCAGCGGATTTCGCCGCGGGCGATCTGGTTGAGGAAATGCCTCTTCTGCCCCTCGGTGCCAAAATGCAGCAGCGCCGGGCCGAGCATCCAGATGCCGAAGCTGGAGAGTGGGGGGCGAGCGCCGATGCGGGCCATTTCCTCGCGCAGGACTTTCGCTTCCGCAGGCGACAGGCCCGCGCCGCCGTATTCCCTGGGCCAAGCGGGGACGGTGTAGCCCTTGTCGCGGCACGCCTCGAACCAGGCGCGCTGCGCATCGTTCTTGAAGGTGGCATTGCGCCCGCCCCAGTAGACATCGTCTTCGCCTTCCGCCGGCTTGCGCATCTCGGGCGGGCAGTTCGCCTCCAGCCAGGCGCGCGTTTCGCTGCGGAATTGGTCCAGATCGGCCATCACGGATCTCCTCTCGTTGACGGCAACGTAGGGCCCAATCGGCGCGCACCGCAAGGTCCGTGTGAATGGGGCCCGCATGCCGTAGCGTCACGTCCCCGGCGTTGACGGACCGGCGCAGTCCATTACCATACCGCCGATACGATAAGGTGCGGGCAGAGGAATGCGAATCAGCAATACCCACATTCCTAAACGGGCCGGGGCGTGACGCCCGTCACGGGCCGCGTTCCCGCGCGGCTGGCGATCGGCAACGGGCTTGGCAGCGCCGCTTACGGAATCAAGGACAACGGCTTTTCCACCTTCCTGCTGCTGTTCTACAACCAGGTGCTGGGCATGGATGCGCGGCTGGTCAGCCTGGCGCTGCTGATCGCCCTGGTGTTCGACGGGCTGATCGACCCGGTGGTGGGCCACATCAGCGACCGGACTTCGACGCGCTGGGGACGGCGACTGCCCTATCTTTACTTCGCGCCCATCCCGCTCGGCATGGCGTGGATCCTGTTATGGTCGCCGGTCGGCGCGGCCAGCTTTCCGGTGCTGCTGCTGTCCGCCATGGCGGTGCGCGCCGCAGTGGCGTTCTGCGAAGTCCCGTCTGCCGCCCTGGTGGCGGAGATCACGCGCGATTACGACGAACGCACCCGCCTCACCCGCCTGCGTTACCTGTTCGCCTGGGGTGGCGGTCTGCTCATGCTCCTGCTCGCGTACGGGGTGTTCCTGCCCAACGCCATGCTGGCGCGCGAAGGGTACCGCACGTACGGATATGTCGGGGCGGGCCTGATGGTGGCGGCGGTGCTGGCGTCAGCCTTCCTGCAACACCGCTGGATCGCCCACCCTTCCGTTGTGCGCGCTCCTGCAGAACGGGCCGGAATCGGCGGCGCCTTCCGGGAAATCCGCGAATGCCTGGGGCACCCGGCGTTCGTCGTGCTGATGATGGGCATCGCCGCTGCGATCGTAAGCCAGGGGATCACGTTCTCCATCTCCAACTACCTCTATCTGTTCGTCTGGCGCTTCACGCCGCTGGCGCTCCAGCTCTATCCCCTCCTGTTGTTCGCAAGCGTGATCGGCAGCTTCGTCCTGGTCGCCCCGCTCCAGCGCCGGTTCGGCAAGCGCGAGACGGCGATCTACGCCGCGCTGCTGGGGATGGTGTTCTGGGTTATTCCCCTGACGCTGCGCCATTTCGGGCTGTGGTGGCCTGACGGGTCCACCCCGTCTCTGGCGGGCATGTTCGTCTCCACGTTCCTTTCCAACATGTTCAGCGTGATCACCGGAATCTCGCTGTCTTCGATGGTGGCCGACGTGGTCGAGGCGTCGGAAGTGGAGACCGGCCGCCGGTCGGAAGGGACTTTCGCGGCGGGCGCATTCTTCGCGTCGAAGTGCTCCACCGGGGTCGGCATCTTCATCACGGGCCTGCTGCTCAGCTTTGCCGGCGTGCCGGCCAACGCCCGCCCCGGCCAGGTTGCGCCCGACGTGATAGACACCCTGGCGATGACGTATGTCGGTTGCGTCGCTCTGCTGGCCATCGCGCTGGCGGTGATCGTGCGCCGTTTCCCGATCAGCCGGGCAGACCACGAAGCGCGGGTCGAACTGCTCTCCGCCGCCGCGCGCGGCGACCCCCAGGCGCGAACCGTACACCCCTGAACCCGGCAGGGCTTGGCGGCGGACGCCGGCTCTGCCACCAATCGAACGATTGCATGAGAGGACTGGACTGATGGATTTCGAACCGACCGAACGGCAAAGGCATTGGCGCGACCGGGTTCGCCATTTCATCGACAACCATGTCCGCCCGCGCGCCGACGAGTTCCGCGAAGCGCACCAGAAGGATCGTTGGGGCGTGAACCCGGTGATCGAGGAAGAAAAGGCGCGCGCCAAGGCGCAGGGTATCTGGAACCTGTTCATGCCGCCGCAGAGCGGGCGGGCGCACGTCGACGATACGTTCGAATTCGACGGCCCCGGCCTCACGAACCTCGAATACGCGCTCTGCGCCGAGGAAATGGGCCGTGTCGGCTGGGCGAGCGAGGTGTTCAACTGCTCCGCGCCGGACACCGGAAACATGGAGGTGTTCCATCGCTACGGAACGCGCGAACAGAAGGAAGAATGGCTGAAGCCGTTGATGGACGGCGAAATCCGCAGCGCCTTCCTGATGACGGAGCCGCAGGTCGCGTCGTCTGATGCCACCAACATCGAAACCCGCATCGTGCGCGACGGCGATCACTACGTCATCAACGGCACTAAGTGGTGGTCGAGCGGCGCGGGCGATCCGCGGTGCAAGATCGCCATCTGCATGGGCAAGACCGATTTCGAAGCGAAGCGCCACCAGCAGCAGTCGCAGGTCCTTGTGCCGCTCGATGCCGAAGGCGTGCATATCAAGCGCTTTCTCCCGGTGTTCGGCTATGACGATTCCCCGCACGGCCACATGGAGATCGTGCTGAAGGACGTGCGCGTGCCGGCCACCAACATGATCCTGGGCGAAGGGCGCGGGTTCGAAATCGCGCAGGGACGCCTGGGGCCCGGCCGTATCCATCACTGCATGCGGACAATCGGCGTGGCGGAAGAAGCGCTGGCGAAGATGTGCCGCCGGCTCCAGGTGCGCGAAGCGTTCGGCAAGCCGATCTACAAGCATTCGGTGTGGGAAGAACGGGTCGCCCGCGCGCGCATCGATATCGAGATGACCCGCCTCCTCTGCCTGAAGGCGGCGGACATGATGGACAAGGTCGGCAACAAGGCCGCGGCCCAGGAGATCGCGATGATCAAGGTGCAGGCCCCCACCATGGCCCTGCGGATCATCGACGATGCCATCCAGGCACACGGTGCGGCCGGCGTCAGCGACGATTTCGGGCTCGCCAATGCCTATGCCCACCAGCGCACGCTGCGGCTGGCGGACGGCCCGGACGAAGTGCACCAGCGCGCCATCGCCCGGATCGAATTCGCGCGCCACGCGCCCAACGCGGGCACCGACGATCCGGGGTTCAGTTCCGGCGACGTGGGGGTCGCCCGCTGACAACGCCAGCCAGGAATAACCCTTTGTCAGGCGTGACGGCAGAGCAGGTGCCTGCCGCTGCGCACGAATCGAACGGGACGTGGAGGATAATACCGTGAAAGCAGCCGTACTCGTCCAGCCGAACCAACCGCTCGAGATCGAGGAACTGTCGATCGCCAAGCCCGGACCGCACGAAGTGCTGATCCGCACCGCGGCCTGCGGGCTGTGCCATTCGGACCTGCACTTCATCGAAGGCAGCTATCCCCACGCACTGCCCGCCGTGCCGGGGCACGAGGCGGCGGGCGTGGTCGAGGCGGTCGGCAGCGAAGTCCGCACGGTCAAGCCGGGCGATCACGTCGTGTCGTGCCTCAGCGCCTTTTGCGGTCACTGCGAATTCTGCGTGACCGGCCGCATGTCGCTGTGCCTGGGCGCCGATACCCGCCGCGGTGCGGGCGAAGCGCCGCGCATCACCCGGCCCGACGGCAGCATGGTCAACCAGATGCTCAACCTGTCGGCCTTCGCCGAACAGATGTTGATCCACGAACACGCCTGCGTGGCCATCGACCGCGACATGCCGCTCGACCGGGCAGCCGTCATCGGGTGCGCGGTGACGACCGGTGCAGGCGCTGTGTTCAACGCCGCCAAGCTGGTGCCGGGCGAAACGGTGGCGGTGATCGGATGCGGCGGGGTCGGCCTTGCCGCGGTCAACGCCGCCAGGATCGCCGGCGCGGGGCGCGTCATCGCCTGCGACCCCGTGCCCGCCAAGCGCGAACTCGCCAGGGTCCTCGGCGCGACCGATGTCGTCGATGCTCTGGCCGAAGACGCGGCCGAGCAGGTCATCGCCCTGACCAGGGGCGGTGTCGATCACGCGATCGAGGCGGTCGGCCGCCCGGCTTCGGCAGAGCTTGCCTGCAAGGTGCTGCGCCGCGGCGGAACGGCGACGATTCTCGGCATGATGCCGCTGGACTGCAAGGTCGGCCTCAGCGCGATGGACCTGCTCTCCGGCAAGAAATTGCAAGGATCGATCATGGGCGGCAACCGGTTCCCCGTGGACCTGCCGCGCCTCGTGGATTTCTACATGCGCGGGCTGCTCGATCTCGACACGATCATCGCCGAACGCATCCCGCTCGCCGCGGTGAACCAGGGGTTCGAGAAGATGAAGGGAGCAGACAGCGCCCGCAGCGTGATCGTGTTCGATCAATGAGCCTGGCCGTCCCCGGCATCGACGCGCAGACGGCCTTCACCGGCACGGTGACGCCCGACGCGGCCGATCGTCTCGACGAAACCCGCCTGGCCGCCTGGATGGAAGCGCACATCGAAGGCTTTCGCGGGCCGCTGACGCAGGGCAAGTTCAAGGGCGGGCAATCGAACCCAACGTACAAGCTGACATCCCCCAGCGGCACCTACGTGCTCCGCCGCAAGCCCTTCGGCAAGCTGCTGCCGAGCGCGCACGCGGTGGACCGTGAATTCAAGGTGCAGTCCGGCCTGCATTCCGTGGGTTTCCCGGTGGCGCGCCAGTACGGCCTGTGCACCGACGACAGCGTGATCGGCGCCTGGTTCTACGTGATGGACCTGGTGGACGGGCGCACGATCTGGGACGGCGCGATCCCCGGTGCCGCGCCCGCGGAACGCCGCGCGGTCTATCTCGAGATGGTCGACACCCTGGCCGCGCTCCATTCGGTCGATCTCGCCGCGGCGGGGCTGGCGGATTACGGCCGGCCCGGCAACTACTTCGGCCGGCAGGTCGATCGCTGGACCAAGCAATATCGCCTGTCCGAAACCGAGCGCCTGTCCTCGATGGAAAAGCTCATCGCATTCCTCCCGGCAAGTCTCCCCGAACAGACCCGCACCAGCGTGGTCCATGGCGATTACCGGATCGACAACATGATCTTCGCCCACGACCGGGCAGACGTGCGCGCCGTGCTCGACTGGGAACTGTCGACGCTGGGCGATCCGCTGGCGGACTTTACCTATTTCTGCATGGCATACGTGACGGAAAACGGCGGCCGGTCGGGCGTGATGGATAGCGACCGGGCGGCACTGGGCATTCCGGAACTGGAGGAACTGGTCGAACGCTATTGCGCGGCAACCGGCCGGGCGGACGTTCCCGACATGAACTGGTTCTTCGCCTACAACTTTTTCCGCCTGGCCGGCATTCTCCAGGGCATCAAGAAACGGGTGATCGACGGGACGGCCAGCTCCGCCCACGCCAAGGCACAGTCGGACCGGGTCGCCCCGCTCGCCGACAAGGCCTGGGAGTTCGCGCTGAAGGCCGGGGCGCGCTAGCTCAGAAGCGCCGCGACCACTTGACCGCCACGCCCCTGTCGTCAGGCAGGCCGCCGATGTGCCCGGGATCGGCGCGATAAAACAGGCTCGCCGCCGCGTCTCCGCCCAGCAACGGCCCACGCCAGGCAAGCTCGCCGTCGATCTCGCGCCCGCTGGGGGTCAGCGCCATTGTCCGCGTCGCATAAAGCGGGCGCAGGGTCGCGTAATCGTATCCGACCGGCAGCGTCAGGTTCAACCCGCCGCCCGCCACGCGCAGCGGCTGCGAAACGCGCAGGCCGAGCGAATCGGATGGGCCGAACACCCCGTGCCGGGCAAGGTCGGCCGACCAGGCGCGGCTGACGAAGCGGGATCCCGCGCCGATGGCACCGGCCTGGTCCGCCCGGGTCCAGCCTTGCCGAAGGCCAGCCCCCAGCCGCCAGCCCGGCACCGGCGACCATCCCGCGTTCGCATCGAGGAACAGGGTTCGCGCGCCCGCCGCCCCCAAGGCGTCAGCGAAGTGGGCGCCCAGCACCGTCTCGCGTTCGTGCATCCAGGTGACGCCCAGCGCCGTGTCGAGCGCGCCGAACGTGCGGTCCGCGGCTATCGAGAACGAATGCAGGCCGCGGCGTTCCCGGACCCGTTCGTGGCGACCGTCCTCGATCCGCAGGTTTCCGAGCCATGCCTTGCCCTGCTCCGCACTCGCGGTGATCCCCCAGCGCCCGAACTGCTGGCGATAGGTCAGCGACACGTCCGACGTGCGGGCAAAGCCGCCATCGCCGCGCGCATCGGTCGCGATCAGGAAGGCCGGGCGCGCCTGGCCCTGTAGCTGCGCGACGAGCCCGTCCGCGCCCTCCCGGAAACCGAACGCGGCCTTGCGCTGCGGGTCGATGGCCAGCGCGACACGCGCCGCCAGCACCCGCGCGCCCTCCGCCTCCTCCCGGCTCAGCCGAAGCGGGGCGATCCATTCGCTGTGGCCGGCGGGGCGCTGGTTCAGGGTGAATGCCATCGCCACGCCGCCGGTATCGCCGCCAACCTGGTGCGATCCACTGGCGAGCGCGCCGTGCAGGCGCGGCCGCACGCTCGCCGCGCGCATCCCCTGGCCGATATCGTATCCGTAGGCGCGGCCGTAACTGTCGAGCACGACCGCGTTGAGCCCGCCCTGCATCCCGTCGCCCATGGCCGACGACCCGACCGCGACGTCGTCACCAAGTTTGACGACGGCGGTGGACCCGGCCAGCGTCGTCGCACCCTGCGGCGCGAACGCGGCCGCGATGTCCAGGATTCCGCGCCCGTACGTCGCGTCCGTTCCCGCAGCACCGGCATCGCGCGCGCTAGACAGCAGGATATCGACCATCTGGGCGCCGGTCAGGTTCGGGAACGCCTGCTTCAACAGCGCCACCGCACCGGAAACCTGCGGCGCGGAAAAGCTCGTTCCCGAAATCAGCGTGACGAAAGTGCCGCTGGCGTCGGTCGTCGTCTTCAGCACGCCGTTTTCGTAAACGCAGCAGATCCGCTCACCCAGCGCCGACAGGAAGTATTGCGCCTGGCCGCCCGCGCGGTTGCTGAAGGCGGAGAACTGATTCTGCTCGTTGACCGACCCCACGATGATCACGTTGGCGCCGCCCGCGCTGCGCACCCCGGCGGCGAACGGGTTGGGCTGGTTCGGATCGATGGCCGGATCGCTGCCGTCGCCTTCGTTGCCGGCAGACACCACGATCACCGTCCCCGCGGCCGACGCGCGGCGCACGGCATCGAGCAGAACCGTGGAGGCAGAGTCGCCGCCCAGGCTGAGATTGACGACCGTGGCGCCCGCCGCCACCGCCCGGTCGATACCCGCGGCAATGTCGCGGTCCGAAAATGCGCAGTCGTCTTCGGACGCACAGCTGCCCGGACGATCCGCGCGCAAGGCGACGATCGTGGCGCTGTAGGCGATGCCGACGATCCCGGCATTGTTGCGTGCCGCCGCCGCGATCATGGCGACGTTCGTGCCGTGGTCGTCGACCGCCTCCACGCTGCCGTTGCCGGCGACATCGGCGCTGGCGCTGTCGATCCGGCCGGCGAATTCCGGGCTGTCGGTATCGATCCCGGTATCGACGATGCCGATCTTGACCCCGGCCCCGCTCGCTCCCTGCGCCCAGGCAGTGGGCGCATTGTGGTACGAGGGCCCGTCCGAGCGGCGAAGCTCCGCCGTGTCGAAGGTGGATACCGGCGTTGCGATAGGCGTGGGCGTCGGGCTTGGCGACGGCGTGGGGCTTGGCGCCGGTGCAGGGGGCGGCCCGCTGATCGGGCCGCCACCCCCGCCTCCGCCGCAAGCCGACAGCAGCGCCATCGCCGCCACCGCGCAACCCGATCGATACCGCGACAGACGGCGCAACCCCATCATCATGTCCATGTGCGTCCCCGAAACAGCCGCCCGGCATAAGGCCAAAAGAATAACGGCTCGCTGAACGCGCACATGGCCGGGTCGCCGCGGCCTTGCCGCTAGGCCATGGCACAGCTAGCGCCGTCGCGCACGCCTACAGGGAGCCTACCATGTCCGCAGACCTTGCCGCCGCCATCGACCAGGCCTGGGAGGACCGCGCGTCGGTCACGCCGGGCAGCCACGACGTCGGCCGCAGCGTAGCGGCCGCGCTGGAGCTGCTGGATTCCGGCGCGGCGCGCGTGGCGGAGCCCGACGGAAACGGCGGCTGGCGGGTGAACCAGTGGCTCAAGAAAGCCGTGCTTCTCAGCTTCCGGCTCAACGATAACGCGGTGATGGACGGCGGCAGCGCCGGGGCCCCCGCGTTTGACAAGGTGCCCAGCAAGTTCGCCGGTTGGGGCGAAAACCGCTTCCGTGACGCCGGTTTCCGGGTGGTGCCCGGCGCGGTGGTCCGCCGCGGCGCGCATATCGGCAAGGGCGCGGTGCTCATGCCCAGCTTCGTCAACATCGGCGCCTACGTCGGCGAAGGCACGATGATCGACACCTGGGCCACCGTCGGAAGCTGCGCGCAGATCGGCGCCAATGTGCATATCTCGGGCGGCGCGGGCATCGGCGGGGTGCTGGAACCTATCCAGGCCGATCCGGTCATCATCGGCGACGGTGCGTTCATCGGCGCGCGCAGCGAAGTGGCCGAAGGGGTGCGGGTTGGCGAAGGGGCGGTGCTGTCGATGGGCGTTTACCTTGGCGCCTCCACCAGGATCGTCGACCGGGCGACGGGCGAAATCCACATGGGCGCCGTCCCGCCTTACGCCGTGGTCGTTCCGGGCGCGCTGCCAGGCAAGGCCTTACCCGACGGCAGCCCGGGGCCCAGCCTCTATTGCGCGGTTATCGTGAAGACGGTCGACGCGCAGACCCGGTCGAAGACGGGGATCAACGAGTTGCTGCGCGATTAGGAACCGCCTGCACAGCCATTCGTAGTTCGGGCACGACAACGGGCCGCAAATTGAGGGAGGCTATCGAGATGGAACGCCGGGGCGACGAAGTTCACAGGAGCGAGACCGAGGCGAGCGCCGGTTCGAAGGAAGGCGTCGTCCGCTGGGTTCTGATCATCGGGCTACTGCTGGCGGTGATCGCTCTGACCGTGATCTGGACGACCGGCGCACTGGTCCAGGACGATGGCGCCGACAGCGAAACCAGCGTCAGCACCCGCACCCAGGTCGAACAGGCCGACATGGAAGCGCGCGGCGAACCCATTGCGCCGAGTTTTGATGAGGCGGCAGGGGCACCGACGACCGCGGCTTCCACTTCGACGTCGACTGCCGCGACTGATGCCAGCCCGCCTGCCGCCGCCGCGACGCCCGGCGATGCACCTGCGGGCGATCCGCGAAACGACGCGATGTGACAGGGCAAGCTCCGCGATGTGTGGGAAATCTTCCGGCTGGTCGGGACGGATGATGACCTCGATCGCGCAGTCCTTCAGC